>NZ_OZ243890.1:0-1260000 GCF_965213555.1 Acuticoccus sp.
TGCGCCGCGTGCCGTCGTTGCGCCTCGGGCCCGCCTCAATGGTGATCGCCTGGGCCGGGCACACCGCCTCGCACAGCTTGCACGCGATGCACCGCTCTTCGCCGTTCGGGTAGCGCCGCAGCACGTGCTCACCCCTAAAGCGCGGCGAGATCGGGTTCTTCTCGAACGGGTAGTTCACCGTCGCCTTCGGCTTGAACAGGTAGCGCATGCCGAGGAAGAACGCCGAGACGAACTCGGCGAGGAAGACGGAACGGGCGGTGCCCTGAAGTGTGGCCATGGGTGTCAACTCGCTGATCGGTCAGTCGAAACCGCGGTTGCGGCGATCGCCGCAGTTACGAGTGAGTACGGTCTACATGGACCTTGCCGTCGCGCCTCGCAATGCGACGCAGGCGCCGCTCGCCAGGTCTCGGTCAGGCAACGCGCTCCGGCTCCGGACCGCCCACGCGCTGACGTGAGAAACCTTCGAACTTCGGCAGATCGTCGGCCAACGCAACGAATGCGAGCCGCTCGGACCAGTAGGCGTGCCGGGTCGGTGGCACCGCGACCGGATCATCGAAAGCACCTCCGGAGAGGTAAACCTCGTCGAGCGGCAGGTCTGCGTCCGCATAGGACAGTGTCGTTCCGCAGCCATCGCAAAAGCCGCGTGTAACCCTCCGCGCCCCCGGACGCAGCCGCGGCTCCGACGTGAAACCTACCGCCGTGCGCTCGAAACCGACCCAATGGACGAACGGTGCGCCTGCGGCTCGCCGGCAGTCCGCGCAGTGGCAAATGGCGACGAACGTTGGCTCACCCTTCGCCTCGAAGCGCACCCTGCCGCACGCGCAACCGCCGCGATGGCTCACGAGACGACGAGGAGCGCCGGACCAGCGCGCCATCCGGTGAGCTTGAGGACGACAGCCACGACGACGACGGCGGCAAGCGAGGCAGGCAGGAACACCTTCCAGCCGAGCCGCATGAGCTGGTCGTAGCGGAAGCGCGGCACGATCGCCTTCACCATGGCGAACATGAAGAACACGAGGAAGCACTTCAGCGCGAACCAGATCACGCCCGGCACCCAGGTGAACGGTGCCACCATCAGCGGCGGCAGCCAGCCGCCGAGGAACAGGATGGTGGTGAGCGCGCACATCAGCCCAATGGAGACGTACTCGCCCAGCATGAACATCATGTACGGGACCGACGAGTACTCCACCATGAAGCCCGCGACGAGCTCCGACTCCGCCTCCGGCAGGTCGAACGGCGGGCGGTTCGTCTCGGCGAGCGCGGAGATGAAGAACACCACGAACATCGGGAACAGCGGCAACCAGTACCAGTTGAGGAAGGTCAGCCACGGCACCCCGAGCATGTCGGCAAGGCCGGTGAGCTGGGACAGGACGACGTCGGTGAGGTTGAGCGAGCCGACGCACAACAGCACGGTGATGATGACGAGGCCGATGGAGACCTCGTAGGAGATCATCTGCGCGGAGGAGCGAAGGGCTCCGAGGAACGGGTACTTCGAGTTGGACGCCCAACCGCCCATGATGACGCCGTAGACGCCGAGCGATGAGATCGCGAAGACGTAGAGGACGCCGAGGTTGATGTCGGCGATGACCCAACCGGGTCCCACCGGCACCACCGCCCAGGCGGACAGCGCGAGGACCGTGGTGACGAGCGGCGCAAGGAGGAACACCGCCCGGTCCGCGCCGGCCGGGATGATCGGCTCCTTCAGCGCGAACTTCAGGAGGTCGGCGAACGACTGCAGCAGCCCGAACGCGCCCACCACGTTGGGTCCGCGCCGCAGCTGCACGGCCGCCCACACCTTGCGGTCGGCATAGAGCGCGTAGGCGATCACCACGAGCAGGATCGACAGGAGCAGGAAGCTCTGCAACGCGATCAGCAGGGTGGGTGCGGCGTAGTCGCTCCAGAACTCGATCATCCCTCGTCCTTACCTTCGGTGGCGCCGCGCCGGTGATGCGCCCTCGTCATGCGTCGAGCAACTCCAAACGTCGTTCGACGCAAGCCGATCGTTCGTCGATCCGGTCGATGCGGTTGGAGAGGCTTGCGTACTGCGTCTCGATGATGCCGCGCCGCCCCTTGATCTCGCGAAGCTCCTGGGAGTGATCCGCCAGCGTGGCCTGAATGTTCTGGAGAACGCCGAAGATGAGTTCGTTGGTGATCTCCGAACGCGCCTCAACCGCCGTCATCAACCCTCCTCCCTTCACACGCGCACGGCGCCTTCCCGGTTAGCGTCACCCGGCATAAAGCTCCACATAACTGCCGTGAACCCAGCCGGAGCGGCAGGGACCACCGTAGGCCTGCGGTGCGGGAACACCCGAAGTCACGCCGCAGGCAACGGGTTCTCCGGATGGGGCGTAGACGACGCCCCACCAACGCCCCCGCTTCTCGCACAGGTGAAGTGTGTCGCCGGTGTAGACCTCGTCGACCTTGACGTGGCGCGTCGACGGACCGGTCCGCACCGCGAGGAAGTTGTCGCCCAACGGGTTGAGCCCGACAACCCGACCCTGCGATGCGCAAGCGTCCCATCCCGGGCCGTCGTTGCCGACGACGACGGGGATGCCCAACGGGTCGTCTGCACGCGCCGCGGCGGCTGCCGTCAGCGCCAGGACGATCGCGAGGAGGCCAGCGCAGGCCCCTCCCCCGGGCGTCACTCCGCCGCCTCGCGGACGACCTCGCCCTCGGCCCACAGCCTGGCGCACTCGGCCATGACCTTGGAGGCGCGGGCGATGGGGTTGGTGAGGTGGAAGTGCTGGATCGGGTTGATGAACGCGTCGTCCGCCACCGCGCCACCGCGCTCCGCCAGCCGGCCGATCGCGGCCGGGTCGCCTGGGACGACCGTATCGAGCTCGCCGAGGTAGGGCACGGCCTCGACCATGGTGCGGTTCAGCGCCTGCCAGGAATCATAGGGCAGCGTGGCGCCGAGCTCGGCCGACAGCGCGCGCAGGATCGCCCAGTCGTCGCGCGCGTCACCCGGCGTGAAGGCCGCGCGCGTCGCCCGCTGCGGCCGGCCCTCGAGGTTGACGTAGGTGCCCGACTTCTCGGTGTAGGCGGCCCCAGGGAGGATGACGTCCGCCGACTGCGCGCCGCGGTCGCCGTGGCTGCCGACGTAGACCACGAACGGCGCGTCGAGCGCCGCGGTGTCCACCTCGTCGACGCCGAGCAGGAACAATAGGTCTGCGCCCCCCCTCGACAGGACCTCCCGCGCCGAGCGTCCCCCGGGAGCCGGCACGCACCCGACGTCGAGCCCGCCGACCCGCGAGGCCGCGGTGTGGAGGACGCCGAAGCCGTTCCAGTCCTGCGCGACGGCTCCCACCTCCCGGGCAAGGCGCGCCGTGGCGGCGAGCACCGCGGCCCCGTCCTCGCGCACGAGCGCGGCCTCGCCCACGATGATCGCCGGCCGTTCCGCGCGCTCCAGCATCCCGCGAAAGTCGCCGAGGTCGGACAATGAGGCGCCGCCGGCGCCGAGGTAGGTTGCAGGATAGGTGAGGTCGACGCGCTCGCCCACCAGCCCGACCGCCGCGCGGCGGTTGACCCAAGCCTTGCGGATGCGCGTGTTCACCAGCGCTGCGTCCCAGCGCGGGTTGGCGCCGACGATGAGGACCGCGTCCGCCTCCGCGAGCCCTGCGATGGTCGGGTTGAACAGGTAGGAGGCTCGCCCGAGCGCGGGGTCGAGGGCAGCACCATCCGTCCGGCAGTCGACGGAGGCAACGCCCAGGCGGTGCATCAAATCCTTCAGCGCATATAGCTCCTCGGCGGTGGCGAGGTCGCCGCCGAGCGCGGCGATCCGCTCCTTCGGCGTCGCTGCGACCCTGTCGCGGATCGCGGCGAACGCCTCGCGCCACGTCGCCGGCTGCAGCCGGCCGTCCACCTTCACGTAGGGCCGGTCGAGCCGCTGCAGCTTGAGCCCGTCCCACACGAAGCGCGTCTTGTCCGAGATCCATTCCTCGTTCACCGCCTCGTTGAGCCGAGGCATGATGCGCATGACCTCGCGGCCGCGAACATCGACGCGGATGTTGGAGCCGACCGCATCCATCGCATCGACGGTCTCGGTCTTCGTCATCTCCCAGGGCCGTGCCTGGTAGGCGTAGGGCTTGGAGGTGAGCGCACCCACCGGGCACAGGTCGATGACGTTGCCCTGCAGCTCGGAGCCCATGGCGCTCTCGAGGTAGGTGGTGATCTCCATGTCCTCGCCGCGGCCGATGGAGCCGAGGTCGGGGACACCCGCGACCTCCGTCACGAAGCGCACGCAGCGGGTGCAGTGGATGCACCGGTTCATGATCGTCTTGACCAGCGGGCCGATGTGCTTGTCTTCGACCGCGCGCTTGTTCTCGGCGAAGCGTGAGCCGGACACGCCGTAGGCCATCGCCTGGTCCTGCAGGTCGCACTCGCCACCCTGGTCGCAGATCGGACAGTCCAGCGGGTGGTTGATGAGGAGGAACTCCATCACCCCCTCGCGCGCGTTCTTGACGAACTGGGTGCGCGTGTTGATCGTCGGCGGCGTGCCGTCGCGCGCGGGCCGCAGGTCCTTCACCCCCATGGCGCAGGAGGCGACGGGCTTGGGCGGCCCGCCGACCACCTGGACGAGGCACATGCGGCAGTTGCCGGCGATGGAGAGACGCTCGTGGAAGCAGAAGCGCGGGATCTCGGCACCCGCCGCCTCGCACGCCTGGAGCAGCGTGTAGTGCTCCGGCACGTCGATCTCGTTGCCGTCGATGATGAGTGTCGTCACACGCGCCTCCCCGGCCACACGCCAGTCACTTGTGGCAAAACAAGGTCGGCCGCAACAGGCGTCCCCGCGCGCCGTCGTCGCGTTCCGCACAACAGCTAGCGACGAGCCGCCCTCTCAGCCCCTGGAAGGTCCGCATGGTCGAGCCGTCCTCTCCCGCCTATAAACGGGGCAAGCGGAGGGCGTTCGGCACCGCCATCGGTGCTGAAGCGCTCCAGTTCGCAGCCTCCGGCGAAGCGCAGACGCCCATCGACACCGTGCTCATCAACGCCTCGATCGTTACCCTCGACCCGTTGCGTCCCCCGCGGAGGCGCTCGTCATCGCGGACGGCATCATCATCCTGATCGGCCCGAGCGAGGCGATCCGCGCCCTGGCCGACGAGGGGACGGAGGTCATCGACCTCGCCGGGCGCACGGTGATCCCTGGGCTCAACGACAGCCATACCACGTGGTGCGCGGCGGCAGGTTCTACACGGCCGAGCTGCGCTGGGACGGCGTCGACGTCCTAGAGCGGTTTGGGATTAGGTGGAACCACCTGACCCCAAGAAAACCGCTCTCAATCAAAGAGCTAGAGCCTCTTATCTGGGTCTGAGGAAACCCAGGATGCTCTAGCGCGCGGCCTCGACATGATCCGCGAGCAAGCCGCGCGCACGCCTGACGGCGAGCGGGTGCGCGTGATCGGGGGCTGGTCGCCGTTCCAGTTCGAAGAGCGCCGCATGCCGACCCCCGCGGAGCTGACCCAGGCCGCGCCCGACACCCCGGTCTTCGTGCTCCACCTCTACAGCTGCGGGTTCCTCAACCGCGCCGGCGTCGAAGCCCTCGGCATCACCGCACAAACCGCAGCCCCGGATGGCGGCAGCTGCGAGACCACCGCCGACGGCGGAGCGGTGCTTCACGCCGAGCCCGACCCCACCATCCTCCATAGGACCATAGGCGCGCTTCTCGGCCTGTCCGAGGAGGACCAGGTCAACTCGACACGGCACTTCTATCGCGAGCTGAACCGCTTTGGCATCAGCAGCGCCATCGATGCGGGCGGCGGCGGGCACGTGTTTCCGGACGATTACGAGGGCACCTTCGCGCTGGCTGACGCCGGCGATATGCCGCTGCGCATCTTGAGCGACCTGTTCCCGCAGGATCCTGGGAAGAAGCTTGCTGACTTCATGGCTGGACCGAGGATTGGACGGTCAACCTCACCCAGGCCGAGCGGTTGGTTCACGGCTTCGTGGTCGAATGCGGCGGCGACTTCCTGACCTGGTCCGCAGGCGACTTCAAGGACTGGATGGCCGAGCGCCCCGACACCACCGAACGTGAGGGCTGGCGCGAGGAACTCACGGCCGTCACCCGGCACCTCCTCGCAGCTGGCTGGTCGATCCGCATCCACGCGACGTACGATGAGTCCATGGGCAACATCATGGATGTGTTCGAGGTGGCACATCAGGCCGAGCTTGCGCACGGACGTGCGGGCTTTGCAGAGGTGCGCTGGTCCATCGAGCACGCCGAGACCGTGAGCTGGACAATCTCGAGCGGATCGCGGCGCTCGGCGGCGGCGTGGCGGTGCAGATGCGCATGGCCTACGCCGGCGAGTACTTCATTGAGCGCTACGGCGAGGGGGCTGCGCGTCGGGCGCCGCCCATCAGGGACATGATCGAGCTCGGCATCCCGGTCGGCGCCGGAACGGACGCCACCGGCGTCGCGAGCGACAACCCCTGGGTCGCGCTCGCCTGGCTGGTCACGGGCGAGACGGTCGGAGGAACGCCGACGCGGGCCGAGCGTCACTCCTCACGCGGGACGAGGTGACGCTCGGCGCTCTCCATCGTCGGGAGCGCGTGGTTCTCCGGCGAGGAGGCGCTGAAGGGAAGGCTTGCGGTCGCTTCTGCGAGGTCGTCGAGTCTCGTCTCCACCCGCCCTAAGCGTTCCTTCAACTCCCGTGTTTCGGCACGCATCTCCCGCATCTCGGCGCGTAGTTCGCGCAGGATCTCCGAAACCAAACTATCAGGCTCGGTCGCCATCTCTCACTCTCCCACTAACGGAGCCCCGCAGCCTACGGCACTCAGTCGGCGGACGACCTTAGCGCCGGTTGCCTTGTCAGGCGATCAGAGGCCGAACACGTGCGACGAGCGACTGCGCCGGGCCCTACTCCGCGGCGATGGCGGGCGGCGGCGTGGCGTGGGCGGCGGCGTACTCCCTGATTCGACGCTCCATCTCCGGGCGGAAGTGGCGGATGAGGCCCTGGATCGGCCAAGCCGCGGCGTCGCCGAGCGCGCAGATGGTGTGCCCCTCGATGCGCTTCGTCACGTCGAGCAGCGCGTCGATCTCCTCGACGTTCGCGCGGCCCTCCACCATGCGCTTCAGGACGCGCCACATCCAGCCGGTGCCCTCGCGGCAGGGCGTGCACTGGCCGCAGCTCTCGTGACGGTAGAAGTAGGCGATGCGGGTGATGGCGTTCACGATGTCGGTGGACTTGTCCATCACGATCACCGCCGCGGTGCCCAGCCCCGATTTCCTGTCGCGCAGGGTGTCGAAGTCCATGTGGAGGTCGTCGCACTCCCAGTGCGGCACGAGCGGCACCGAGGAGCCGCCGGGAATGACGGCGAGGAGGTTCTTCCAGCCGCCCCGCACGCCCCCGCAGTGCGTCTCGACGAGGTCGCGCAGCGTGATGCCCATCTCCTCCTCGACCGTGCAGGGCCGCTCCACGTGTCCGGAGATGCAGAACAGCTTGGTGCCGGTGTTGTTCTCCCGCCCGAGGCCTGCGAACCAGGTGGCTCCGCGCCGCAGTATCTCCGGGATGACGGCGATCGTCTCCACGTTGCTCACCGTGGTCGGTGCGCCGTAGAGCCCCATGTTGGCCGGGAACGGCGGCTTCAGTCGCGGCAGCCCCTTCTTGCCCTCGAGGCTTTCGAGGAGCGCGGTCTCCTCGCCGCAGATGTACGCGCCGGCGCCATGGTGGACGACGATGTCGAAGTCCCAGCCGTGGACGTTGCCCTTGCCGATGAGCTTGGCGTCGTAGGCCTGGGCGACCGCCGCCTCGAGCCGCTCGCGCTCGCGGATGTACTCGCCACGCACGTAGATGTAGCAGTAGTGCGCGTCCATCGCCCGGCCGGCGATGAGGCAGCCCTCGACCAGGAGGTGCGGGTCGTTGCGCAGGATCTCACGGTCCTTGCAGGTGCCGGGCTCCGACTCGTCCGCGTTGACCACCAGGTAGTGCGGACGGCCGTCGTCCGCCTTCGGCATGAAGCTCATCTTGAGCCCCGTGGGAAAGCCCGCGCCGCCCCGACCGCGCAGCCCCGAGCCCTTCAGCTGGTCGATGATCCAGTCGCGCCCCTCATCGACGAACCTCTTGGTGCCCGACCACTGGCCACGCGACCTCGCGCCTTCGAGGGTCCAGTCCTCGAAGCCGTAGAGGTTGGTGAAGATGCGATCCTGATCGCTCAGCATGGGTCAACTCCGTGGCGCAGCGCGGTCGGGCGAAGTCTCAGCCGCCATCGTCCTGAGATACGATCTCGCGGGCCTGTTCCACCCACCGCTCGCGGTCGATGCGACCCTTGAACGCGAGGTAGGCGTTGACCCACTCCTTGTTAGCGTCGGTCCACTCCGCGAGCTGGTGGAACTTGAAGATGCCAAGCTCGTGCAGCGTCTTCTCGATCACAGGACCGATGCCGGAAATGCGCTGCAGCTCGTCCGGCTGGTCGTGGTCCTCGCGCGAGGTCGCGGCGGGGCGCTCGCCTACCTGGTCCGCGCGATCGGAGGCGACTTGGTCGGGGGCGGGCGGCGCCGGCCTCGCCGGCCGATCCGACGGCGCCGGCGCCGCAGCCCCCCGCTGGTCGTCGGTCGCGCCGGCTTCGCCCGAAAGGCTCGGCTCGATCGCGGCGTCCTCGTCCTCGAGGGGCTCCTGCGCCAGCTCGGCGGCGGGCGCGGCGCGGTCGGCCTGCTCATCGGCGGAGCGTTCGGCCTCCGACGCGCGATCGGCCTCGAGCGCCGCCTCGTCCCGCGCGTTCTCCGCAGCGTCGGCGGCGAGGTCGCCGCGGTCGGCCCCGGCGGCGGCCTCGTCCGCCGCGGCGTCGGCCTGCTCCGCCGCGTCGGTCGCTCCCGCGTCATGCTCGGAGGCGGCGCTGCGGCTTGCCTGCGCGTCCTCCGCAGCGCGCTGGGATCGCGCTGCGTGCTCCCCGGCGTCGGTGCGGGCGGTGCGCGCCTCTGCGCCAGAGCGCTCGGCGGCCGTCCCGGCCTCATCGGCGCGCTCCTCAGCATCCTGCGCCTCGGCCGCGCTGTCCCTGGCCTCCTCGCCGGACGCCTTCGCAGCCTCCGCGCTCGTCTCGGCGTCCGTCGCAGCGTCCTCCGAGCCTGCTGCCGCGGCCTCGGCGCGACGGGCGGCCTCCTGCGCCGCGCCGACCGCCTCCTGGGACGCGTCGCGCGACTGATCCTCCTCGGCCGACGCGTCCTGCGCGGACTTCTGCTTCTCCGGCGCGTCCGGCGCGCCGGACGCGCGGCCGTCCGTCTTTGGCTCCGGGGCCACGGGGCTCGGATCGCGCGGCGGCGCATCGCTGGGGCGCGTCGCCTCGACGGTCGTGCGGTCGCGTGGGTCGGGGTGGGCCGCGAGCTGGTCCCGTGCCGCCTCGGACGTCGGATCGACGTCGGCGCTCGGCTCGTCCTGGTCCGGGGCGGGCGAGGCGTGGGGATGCCGATCCTTCGCCGGGGACGTCAGCGTCGTCGCCCCGGAGGCGGGCTCGGAGCCACGCCGCGCGCTCTGCGGCCCTGGCGTCGGCACCCGTCCCTCTTCAAGGTCGTCGAGCAGCGCCTTGAAGCTGTCCGCCGTCAGGTCCTCGTAGGTATCAGGGCCGATCTGCACCATCGGAGCGTTCACGCACGCCCCGGCGCATTCGACCTCCTCCCAGGAGAAGCGGCCGTCGTCCGACAGCTGGAACGGTTGCGGCGCGATGCGCTCCCGGCAGACGGCCACAATGTCGTCCGATCCACGCAGCATGCAAGGCGTCGTGCCGCACACGCCGACGTGCGCCACCGAGCCCACCGGCTTCAGCTGGAACATCGTGTAGAAGGTCGCGATCTCGAACACGCGGATGTAGGGCATGCCCAACATGTCCGCGACCAGCCGGATCGCCGGCTCCGGCAGCCAACCGTGATGCTGCGCCTGGGCGCGCCACAGGACCGGAATGACCGCGCTCGACTGGCGGCCCTCAGGGTAGTCCCTGATCTTCGCCTCGGCCCACGCCCGGTTCTGCGGCGTGAACTCGAACGTGGACGGTTGCTCGTCGGCGAGACGCCTCACGGCCATCGTGTCGCTCCAGGACTTGTCGGCTCGGCTCTTCAGTACCACTCAGCCGTGCGAAGGAAAGGTCGGGGCCGCGACGCGTCGAACTGTAAGAAGCATCGCTTGCGCGCTCATCGAACCGCACGCCCGGACGCACTCGTCGACGGCATGCCATTCTCTCACGGGCTCGTCCGTTCGCTGCGCGCTGCCGTCTTCTGTCTCCCCCTCAGCGGTCGACCTCGCCGAACACGATGTCGAGGGAGCCGAGCACCGCCGCGACGTCCGCCAGCATGTGCCCCTCGCAGATCGTGTCCATGGCCTGCAGGTGGGCGAAGCCCGGCGCGCGGATCTTGCAGCGGTACGGCTTGTTGGTGCCGTCCGAGATGAGGTAGACGCCGAACTCGCCCTTTGGAGCCTCGACGCAGGCGTACACCTCGCCGGCGGGCACGTGATAGCCCTCGGTGTAAAGCTTGAAGTGGTGGATGAGCGCCTCCATCGAGCGCTTCATCTCGGACCGCTTGGGCGGCGCCACCTTGCCGTCCAGCGTGTGCACCGGACCACCGGTCGCGCGCAGCTTGGTCATGGCCTGGCGCATGATGGAGACGGACTGACGCATCTCCTCCATGCGGATGAGGTAGCGGTCGTAGCAATCGCCGTTCTTGCCGACGGGGATGTCGAAGTCGAACTCCTCGTAGCACTCGTAGGGTTGGGACTTGCGAAGGTCCCACGCGGCGCCCGAGCCACGCACCATCACGCCGGAGAAGCCCCACGCCCAGCACTCGTCCAGCGTCACGACGCCGATGTCGACGTTGCGCTGCTTGAAGATGCGGTTGTCGGTGATGAGGTCGTCGAGGTCGTCGAGGACCTTGAGGAAGGGCCCGCAGAACGCCTCGATGTCGTCGAGGAGCCCGTCCGGCAGGTCCTGATGCACGCCGCCGGGACGGAAGTAGTTGGCATGGAGGTGCGCGCCGGAGGCCCGCTCGTAGAAGCCCATGAGCTTCTCGCGCTCCTCAAAGCCCCACAGGGGCGGGGTGAGCGCACCGACGTCCAGCGCCTGCGTCGTCACGTTGAGGAGGTGCGACAGGAGGCGGCCGATCTCGCAGTAGAGCACGCGGATGAGCTGGGCCCGGCGCGGGATCTCGATGCCGAGGAGCTTCTCCGTCGCCAGGGCGAAGGCGTGCTCCTGGTTCATCGGCGCCACGTAGTCCAGCCGATCGAAGTACGGCACCGCCTGCAGGTAGGTCTTGTGCTCGATCAGCTTCTCGGTGCCGCGATGGAGGAGGCCGATGTGCGGGTCGACCCGCGTCACCACCTCGCCGTCGAGCTCGAGCACCAGGCGCAGGACGCCGTGCGCCGCGGGGTGCTGCGGCCCGAAGTTGATGTTGAAGTTGCGGACGGAGTGCTCGCTCATCTCACTCTTTTCCCGTGAAGGCCGCCATGACCTCGGCCTCCGTCATGCGCTTGTGGTCGCCTGCGAAGGCGTAGCCCTCGGGCTTGCGGTCGATGAAGACCTCGAGGGTCAGCGCGCCCGACAGCGGCGGGTCGAACGCCCCGGCGTTGACCGCGATGAACGAGCGGTCCTGCATCTGCCACGCGACGTGGGTGCCGCAGGTGGGGCAGAACAGCCGCTCGGCCCACTCCGACGAGCGGAACGTGGCCGGCCCGCCGGCGACGACCTCGAGCGCGGACGCCTGCACCTCCACCAGCGGGCCGCCACCCCAGCGCCGACATTGGCCGCAGTGGCACGCGCCCATGTCCTCGCTGGCGATCTCGGCGGCGAAGCGGACCTCGCCGCACAGGCAGTGCCCCTCGCGCCGCGCCATCAGTTCGGCCTCCCCTTCTCGTCGCCGGGCAGCACGTAGTCCGTGCCCTCCCAGGGCGACAGGAAGTCGAAGTCGCGGAACTGCTGGGCGAGCCGCACGGGCTCGTAGACCACGCGCTTCGCCTCGTCGTCGAAGCGCACCTCCACGAAGCCGGTCAGTGGGAAGTCCTTGCGCAGGGGGTGCCCGTCGAAGCCGTAGTCCGTCAGCAGCCGCCGAAGGTCCGGATGGTCCGTGAACAGCACGCCGAAGAGGTCGTAGGCCTCCCGCTCGAACCAGTCCGCCGCGGGGTAGAGCCCGGTGAGCGAGGGGACGGGGGTGTACTCGTCGGTGGCGATCTTGAGCCGGATCCTGAGGTTCTGCACCGGCGACAAGAGGTGGTAGACGACGTCGAACCGCTCCGGCCGCGCCGGCCAGTCCACCGCGCAGATGTCGACGAGGTTGATGAACGCCGCGCGGGGATCGTCGCGCAGGAAGCGCACCACGTCGACGATGGCCTCGCGCTTGACGCGCATCGCGAGCTGCTCGTGCGCGATCACGCTGTCGAGGATGGCCTCGCCCATGTGGGTGCGGAGCATCTCGGCAAGCTCGTCGAGCGCCGCGGTGTCGATCGCGAAGGCCACCTCAGCGCTCGATGGTGCCGGTGCGGCGGATCTTACGCTGCAGCAGGAGCACGCCGTAGAGCAGCGCCTCCGCCGTCGGCGGGCATCCGGGCACGTAGATGTCGACGGGGATGATGCGGTCGCAGCCACGCACCACGGAGTATGAGTAGTGGTAGTAGCCGCCGCCGTTGGCGCACGATCCCATGGAGATGACGTAGCGCGGCTCTGGCATCTGGTCGTAGACCTTGCGCAGCGCCGGCGCCATCTTGTTGGTGAGCGTGCCGGCGACGATCATGACGTCGGACTGGCGCGGCGAGGCACGCGGCGCGAAGCCGAAGCGCTCGGCGTCATAGCGCGGCATCGACATGTGCATCATCGGGATGGCGCAGCAGGCGAGGCCGAACGTCATCCACATGAGCGAGCCGGTGCGCGCCCATTGGATGAGCGCCTCGGTGGACGTCACCACGAAGCCCTTGTCGGACAACTCGTCGGAGACCGTGCGGAAGAACACGTCCTGCGGCTCGTTGCCGGACGGGCTCGGCCGGCTGCGCGGCGGCGCGCCGCCGGTGCCGAGCCCGCGCTGGTCGAGGATCGGGGTGTCCCCCTCGCCGTGCTGGCGAGACCCCGCGCGCTCGGTGCCAGTGTGCCCCGCGGGCCGTCCTCCGGTCAGTTCCATTCCAGCGCTCCCTTCTTCCACTCGTACACGAACCCAATGGTGAGGATGGTGAGGAACAGCATCACCGAGCCGAAGCCGAACCAGCCGATCGCGTCGAACGACAGGATCCACGGGAACAGGAACGCCACCTCGAGGTCGAAGATGATGAAGAGGATCGCGACCAGGTAGAACCTGACGTCGAACTTCATCCGCGCGTCGTCGAACGCGTTGAAGCCGCACTCGTAGGCCGACAGCTTCTCTCGGTCGGGACTCTTGTAGGCGACGATGAACGGGGCGACGAGCAGCGCGAGCGAGAGGCCCGCTGCGACTCCGACGAAGATGATGACGGGCAGGTAGCTCGCCAGAAGTTGTTCCATGACATCCCCTTGCGGGCTCGGCGTGTGCGGTCGGCGCGGCAGAGGCGATGGGCCCGGCGCGCACCGCTCGGACACCCCCCGGATGTAGTCCTTCCTTGCAATGACTCAAAGGACATGAGGCCGCAACCGACACACCGCATCCGGCGCCAGCGCGTCATCGTCGAGGGACGACGCACGCGGCGGTCCGAGGCTCGGCGAACGGGTGGCGAGAGTGACGGGACTCGAACCCGCGACCTCCGGCGTGACAGGCCGGCGCTCTAACCAACTGAGCTACACCCCCACGGGGTCGCGCATGCGGCGCGCGTTGGAGCACCTAAGCCGCGCCCATAAAGCTGTCAAGAACGGTGCGCTTCCCTTCCGCGGGGCCGCGCGGTAGTGAGCCTCCGGCGGGCGGTTAGCTCAGCTGGTTAGAGCGGCTGGTTTACACCCAGTAGGTCGGGAGTTCGAATCTCTCACCGCCCACCAGTGCCCGAACATCGTCGACGCGATCTCGGCGGGGTGCCGCTCGGGGATGGCCGTCGCGGGACAAGTCGCCCATGGTGGGCCCGTAATTTGACCGGGCTGCGGGGGGCTTCGATGAGGGCGAGCGACGACGACGCCGACTACCTCGCGCGGATCGACGACTTCGCCCGCGAGGTGGTGGCGCCACGCGCCGCGCGCTGGGAGGCCGACCGACGGCACTGCGTGGACGGGCTGCGCGAGGCCGGCCGGCGCGGGCTCATCGGCATCGAGATCTCCAAGGAGCTCGGCGGGCTCGGCCTCACCTTCCGCACCAAGTGCGCCGCCGCCCAGCGCCTCGCCCGTGAGGACTTCGGCTTCGCCCTCGCCCTCATCAACACGCACAACGCGACGCGACGCATCGCGAGCGGCGGCTCGCGCTCGCTGCTGGAGCGCGTCCTGCCCGGCCTCCTCGACGGCACGCGCATCGGCTCCACGGCGATCACCGAGCCTGGTGGCGGCTGCGACGTCTCAGGGATGACGACGTGCGCCCAGCGGACCGCGGACGGCTGGCATGTCACCGGCGCCAAGGCGTGGCTGGTCAACGCGGTCTCCGCGGACACCTTCGTGGTCTACGCCAAGACGGACCCGTCCGAGGGGATCGCCGGGCTCACCGGGCTCGTGGTCGAGGCGGAGCGCGGCGGCGTGGAGCGCGGCGGGACGGGCGACAGCGCGGTCGCGCACGCCATCGGCGCGGGCAGCATCCGCCTCGACCACCACGCGGCGCAGGACGCCGTGATCGCCGAACCGCCGGGGGTCCTGCGCACCTTGATGCACGAGCTCAACGGGGCCCGGGCCTACGTGGCGGCGATGTGCGTCGGCATGGTGGAGGCCGCCATCGAGCGCGCGGCGCGCCACGGCGAGGAGCGGCGGACGTTCGGCGTGCCGCTGCACGACCACCAAGGCTGGCGCTGGGCGCTGGCACAGGCCGCGACGGACGTCGCCGCCGCGAGGGCGTTGACCGACGAGGCGAGCGCGGTGGTCGATGCCGGCGGCGACGCGAGGGTGCTCGCCGCGCAGGCGAAGCTCTTCGCCGCACGCATGGCCGAGCGCCACATCGCAGCCCTCGGCCAGGCCATGGGCGCTCGCGGGCTGAGCCCGGACGAGCCCTTCACGCGGTTCCAAGCAGCGGCACGCATCGCCAACATCGTCGACGGCACCGCCGAGATGCTGCTCGAACGCATCGCGGTGAGTCTCCGGCGGCCGACAACCGAGCAGTGACCCGCGCCTCCTGCACCTCGAGCGGCGGCAAGAACCGGTACCGAGAGGTTGAACGTACGTTGCACTTGCGTCCGACGTTGGGATGACCCGACAATGACGACGATCGGTGATTGCGTCGCAGCGTCCTGATCCTGTCACAAAACGTCATCTTCGCTGCGCTAGGCGAAGCCGGCCCCGACTTGGAGCGCAGACCTTGGTGCGAACCCACCTCATCGTCGCCCTCGTGGCCGCCGTCGCCGCCGTCTCCCTCGCCGGATGTCAGCCGGAGGAGGCCGCCGGCCAGTCCGCGACGGGCGGTCCGCCTCCGGCGCCGAGCGTCACGGTGGCTGAGCCGGTCGTGCGCGAGGTCGTCGAGGACGACGAGTTCGTCGGCCGCTTCGAGGCGGTGGACGAGGTCGCGGTGCGCGCCCGTGTCGGCGGGTACCTCGACGAGGTCCACTTCACCGATGGACAGCTCGTCGAGGAGGGCGAGTTGCTGTTCACCATCGATCAGCGTCCCTTCCGTACCGAGCTTGAGCGCGCCGAGGCGCAGCTGCGCACGGCGAACGCGCAGCTCGACTACGCCCGGGCCCAGTTCGAGCGGGCGGAGGACCTCGTCGGCCGCGGCACGATCCCCACCGCCACCTACGAGGAGCGGCAGGAAGAGTTCCTGTCGGCGCAGGCCGCGGTGGACGCCGCGCAGGCCGCCCACGATCGCGCGGCGCTCGACATGGAGTACACCGAGATCCGCGCCCCCCTCGACGGGCGCATCGACCGCCGCCTCGTGTCGGTGGGCAACCTCGTGCAGCCCGACCAGACGGTGCTGACCACCATCGTGTCCCTCGACCCAATCGACTTCTACTTCGACATCGACGAGCGGGCGCTGCTGGGCTACGCGCGCGACGCCAGGAGCCGTGGCGGCGCGCTGCAGCTCGGTGCGGGGGACCTCCAGGTCCGCGTCCGGCTCGCCGACGAGGAGGACGGACCGTTCCAGGGCACGCTGAACTTCGCCGAGAACCGAATCGATGAGGCGTCGGGGACCGCCCGCCTGCGCGCGCGCTTCGACAACGCCGACGGGGTCCTACAGCCTGGCATGTTCGGGCGTGTGAACGTGCCGGCCTCGCTGCCCTACCAGGGCGTCCTGGTGCCGGACGAGGCGGTGGCCTCCGACCAGAGCCGGCGCATCGTCTACGTCCTCGGCGAGGACAACACGGTGAGCGCCAAGCCGGTGCGGCCCGGCCCGCGCATCCACGGCTACCGCGTGATTCGCGAGGGGCTAACCGGGGAGGAGACCATCGTCATCAACGGCCTGTCGCGGGTGCGGCCCGGCGTCACCGTCGACCCCGAGATGGTCGAGCTGCCCCCCGAGGCGGCGAGCGTCGAGGGCTGAGGGGTGGGCTTCTCGCACTTCTTCGTCGACCGTCCGATCTTCGCGACCGTCGTCTCGCTGCTCATCGTCATCATCGGCGGCCTCGCCTACACGCAGCTGCCCGTCGCGCAGTACCCGGAGATCGCACCGCCGACGATCGTGGTGCGCGCGGCCTACCCTGGCGCCGACGCACAGACCGTGGCGCGCACCGTCGCCACCCCCATCGAGCAGGAGGTGAACGGCGTCGAGGACATGCTCTACATGTCCTCCTACTCCACGGCCGACGGATCGATGGCCCTCACCATCACCTTCGGCCTCGGCACCGACCTCGACGAGGCGCAGGTGCTCGTGCAGAACCGCGTCGCCATCGCCGAGCCGCGCCTGCCCGAGGAGGTCCGCCAGCTCGGCATCACCACGCTGAAGTCCTCGCCCGACCTCATGATGGTCGTCCACATGCTCTCGCCGGACGACACCTACGACCAGCTCTACGTGTCGAACTACGCGCGGGCCAACGTGCGCGACATCCTGACGAGGCTCGACGGCGTCGGCGACCTCATCATCTTCGGCGAGCGGCGCTACGCCATGCGCATCTGGCTCGACCCCGACCGCCTGTCCGCCTACGGCATGACCGCGGCCGACGTCGTCGAGGCCCTGCGCGATCAGAACGTCCAGGTCTCCGGCGGGCTCATCGGTGCACCACCCGAGCCGTCGGACAACGCGTTCCAGTACACGGTGACGACGCAGGGTCGCTTCGACGATCCGCGCGCGTTCCGCTACGTGATCGTGAAGTCCACCGACGAAGGCCGCCTCGTGCAGCTCCAGGACGTCGCGCGCATCGAGCTCGGCGCGCAGGACTACATCACCAACTCCTACCTCAACAACCGCCCCGCGGTGGCGCTCGCGATCTTCCAGCGTCCCGGGACGAACGCGCTCGCCGCGGCCGAGGAGATCCGCGCCACGATGGACGAGCTCGCCGCGGACTTCCCGCCCGGCCTCGCCTACGAGATCGTCTACAACCCCACCGAGTTCATCGCGGAGTCCATCGACGAGGTCTACAAGACGATCCTCGAGGCGGCCGCCCTCGTCATCCTCGTCATCCTCGTCTTCCTGCAGTCGTGGCGCACCGCGCTCATCCCGGTCATCGCGATCCCGGTGTCGCTGATCGGCACGTTCGCGGTCCTGTTCGCGCTCGGGCTGACGCTCAACATGCTGACCCTGTTCGGCCTGGTGCTCGCCATCGGCATCGTCGTCGACGACGCGATCGTCGTGGTGGAGAACGTCGAGCGCAACATCGCCGAGGGCCTTGATCCACGGGCGGCGAGCCACCGCACGATGAACGAGGTGGGTGCCGCGGTGGTGGCGATCTCGCTCGTCCTCATCGCGGTGTTCGTGCCCACCGCGTTCATCCCAGGCATCTCCGGCCAGTTCTACCTGCAGTTCGCCGTCACCATCGCGGTGGCGACGGCGCTCTCGGGGCTCAACTCGCTTACCCTGTCACCGGCGCTCGCGGCGCTCCTCCTCAAGCCGCACGACGCCCATGCGAAGCGCGGGCTCGCGGGGCGGACGCTCGGGCTGTTCTCGACCGGCTTCAACCGCGGCTTCGACGCCCTCGCACGGGGCTATGGCAGGGTGGTGCGCCTCCTGGTCGGGCACGGCGCGACGCTCGCCGTCATGCTCGCCCTGTTCGCGGGGCTCCTCGCGGCCACCGGGTACCTGCTGCGCACGACACCCCAGGGCTTCATCCCCGAGATGGACCAGGGCTACGCCATCGTCGTCGTCCAGCTGCCGGACGGCGCGTCGGTCAGCCGGACGGATGCGGTGATGCGCCGCGCGTCCGAGATCATCCTCGACACACCGGGGGTCGCCAACGCGGTGTCGTTCGCCGGCGTCTCGGGCGCGACGTTCACCAACCAGTCGGATGCCGGCGTCATCTTCGCCGCCTTCGATCCGTTCAAGGAGCGGGCCGAGCACGAGGCCCAATCGGCCGGCGAGCTCGTCGGCGCCCTGTTCGGCCGCCTCCAGTCCATCCAGGAGGCGTTCATCATCGCGATCCCGCCGCCGTCCGTGCGCGGCATCGGCAACGCCGGCGGCTTCAAGATGCAGCTGCAGGAGCGCCAGAGCTCCGACGTCGACCGCGTGCTCGCGAGCGCCTACGAGATTGTGGGCGCGGCGAGCCAGACGCCGGGGCTGACCGGCGTGTTCACCACGTTCTCCGCGTCGAGCCCGCAGTTCTACCTCGACATCGAGCGCGACAAGGCGCGCATGCTGAACGTGCCCATCCCCAACATCTTCCAGACGCTCGCGATCAACCTCGGCACCAGCTACGTCAACGACTTCAACGCCTTCGGGCGGATCTACCAGGTCCGGGCCCAGGCCGACGCCGACTTCCGCGACGAGCGCGAGGACATCCTGCGCCTCAAGGTGCGCTCGGCGACGGGCGCGCTCGTCCCCCTCGGCACCCTGGTGTCGATCCGCGACGTCGCCGGGCCGCCGCTGGTGCAGCGCTACAACATGTTCGTGTCCGTCCCCGTGCAGGGGAACGCCGCGCCCGGCACCTCCACCGGCGACGCGCTCGCCGCCATGGAGGCGGTGGCTGCGGACGCCCTGCCACCCGGCGCCTCCTTCGCGTGGACCGAGCTCGCCTTCCAGCAATCCCAGGCCGGCGACCTCGCGGTCTACATCTTCGGCCTCGCGGTGCTGTTCGCCTTCCTCGCCATGGCGGCGAACTACGAGAGCTGGGTTCTGCCCATCGCGATCATCCTCATCGTGCCGCTGAGCGTGCTCGCAGCGCTCGTCGGTGTCACTTACCGCGGGCTCGACAACAACATCCTGACCCAGGTCGGGCTCGTCGTGCTCGTCGGCCTCGCGGCGAAGAACGCCATCCTCATCGTCGAGTTCGCCAAGCAGGCGGAGGACCGGGGGCTCGCCCTCGTCGACGCCACCGTGGAGGCGTGCCGGCTCAGGCTGAGGCCCATCCTGATGACCGCGTTCGCGTTCATCCTGGGCGTCGTACCCCTCGTGATCGCCGAGGGCCCCGGTGCGGAGATGCGCATCTCGCTCGGCACCGCGGTGTTCTCCGGGATGCTGGGCGTGACGCTGTTCGGGCTCTTCTTCACGCCGGTGTTCTACGTCACGCTGCGACGGCTCACCGGCCCAAGGACCCGCGCCGAACCGGTCCCCGAAGCCGCCGAGTAGGCGCGCTGCAGGGCGCCAATCGCTCGCGCTGGGTCGGGCGATGACCGCGCCGCTCGAAGATGCGATGACGGCGGCAGCGACCGCGGCGCCTCACGCCGCGCGGCGGTTCGCCTCGGCCGGAGCGATCTCGCGCAGCCCGGCCGCGAACAGCGCGGCGTTCCTGACGTAGCCGGCGGACGAGCGCGCCAAACCCGCGACGGCGGCCTCGTCGAGCGTGCGCACCACCTTGGCCGGCGCGCCGACGACGAGGCTGTTGTCGGGGATCTCCTTGCCCTCGGTCACGAGCGCGCCCGCGCCGATCAGGCAGTTGCGCCCGACGCGCGCGTGGTTGAGCACGATGGCCCCCATGCCGACGAGGGTGTTGTCGCCGATCGTGCAGCCGTGGATGATGGCGCGATGGCCGATGGTGCACCCCGCGCCGATCGTCGCCGGCGCGTCGGCGTCGACGTGCACCATCACGTGGTCCTGAACGTTGGAGCGTGCGCCGACGGTGATCGTGGTGTTGTCGCCACGCAGCACCGCGCCGAACCAGACGCCGACGCCGTCGCCGAGCACCACGTCGCCGATGACGTGGGCATCCGGCGCGATCCAGATGGTCCCTCCGTCGGGCAGCGTCGGGCGGGTGCCGTCGAGCTCGTAGAGCGGCATCGGTCATCTCCTCAGGTGGCTGGGGCCGCGACGCGACAAGCGCCGGCCAAGCATGGTGCGCCAGTGTGATGGCCTAAAGTGCGATCATCAACTCGGCCGCGGCAGCGTAGCTGAAACTTGCCTGTCGGACCTTTCCGCGCCGTGGAAATGATGGCAGGACGCGGGGGTATCGGAGGGTTTGCAATGCGCGTCGTGATGATCGGGACGGGATATGTGGGCCTCGTGTCGGGGGCTTGCTTTGCCGACTTCGGCCACGCGGTGACCTGCGTCGATAAGGACGCCGCGAAGATCGATGCGTTGCGCCGTGGGGTGATGCCGATCTATGAGCCGGGCCTCGAGGGTCTCGTGGCGAAGAATACGAAGGCGGACCGGCTCTCCTTCACCACCGAGCCGGCGGAGGTCATCGGGGACGCGGACGTGGTGTTCTTGGCCGTCGGGACGCCCTCGCGCCGCGGCGACGGACACGCCGACCTCACCTACGTCTACGCCGCCTCCGAGGAGGTCGCCAAGCTCCTGTCCGGCTACACGGTGATCGTCACCAAGTCGACCGTGCCCGTGGGGACCGGCGACGAGGTGGAGGCCATCGTTCGCCGCGTCGCGCCGGGCGCGGACTTCGACGTCGCCTCGAACCCCGAGTTCCTGCGCGAGGGGGCTGCCATCGCGGACTTCAAGCGCCCGGACCGGGTGGTCGTCGGCACCGAGAGCGAGCGTGCCACCGAGGCGCTGCGCGAGCTCTACCGCCCGCTCTACCTCAACGAGACTCCGCTGATCGCCACCAGCCGACGCACCGCCGAGCTCACCAAGTACGCCGCCAACGCCTTCCTCGCGGCCAAGATCACCTTCATCAACGAGGTGGCGGACCTTTGCGAGAAGGTCGGCGCGGACGTGCAGGAGGTGGCCCGCGGGATCGGGCTCGACAACCGCATCGGCCCGAAGTTCCTCAACGCAGGTCCGGGCTACGGCGGATCGTGCTTCCCGAAGGATACGCTCGCGCTATCGCGCACCGCGCAGCAGTACGGGGCGCCCGTCACCATCGTCGATGCGGTGATCTTGGCCAACGAACGGCGCAAGGCGCGCATGGCCGACGTCGTCGTCGAGGCCGCCGGCGGCAAGGTGTCGGGCAAGACCATCGCCGTGCTCGGCCTCACCTTCAAGCCGAACACGGACGACATGCGCGACGCACCGAGCCTCGACATCGTCCCCGCGCTCCAAAAGGCGGGGGCAACGATCCGCGCCTACGACCCCGCAGGTCAGCAGGAGGCGCAGAAGCACCTGTCCGACGTCGCCTACAGCGACAGCCCCTACGCGTGCGCCGAGGGTGCCGACATCGCCGTCATCGTCACCGAGTGGGACGAGCTGCGCGCCCTCGACCTCGACCGCCTGGCGGGGCTCCTCGCCGATCGTGTGCTCGTCGACCTGCGCAACATCTACACGGACGAGGACGCGAGCGCGGCTGGCCTCGCCTACCGCGCGCTCGGCAAGCCCGTCCGCCAAGAACCGGTCGTACGCCTCGTCGCGGGGAACACCGCAAGCTGATGGGGACGACGTTCATGCGCCGGTGCCGCTCCGCGTGGGGCACGGTCCGCGCCCTGAGCCGGCTGGCGTGAACGTCCTCGTCACTGGCGCCGCGGGCTTCATCGGCTACCACACCGTCAAGCGGCTCCTTGAGCGCGGCGACCCCGTGGTCGGCTACGACGTCGTCAGCGACTACTACGACGTCTCCCTGAAGCACGCGCGCTTGCGCCTCCTCGAGGACGTCGCCGATCGTTCGGGCACGCCCTACCGCTTCGTCCAGGGGGACATCGCCGACCATCGCGCCGTCGAGGGTCTGTTCAACACCTACGTGTTCGACCGCGTCATCCACCTCGCGGCCCAGGCTGGGGTGCGCCACAGCCTCATCGACCCACGGGCCTACTGCGACGCCAACCTCGTGGGCTTCGTCAACATCCTCGAGGGCTGCCGCCATGCCCGCGTCGCGCACCTTACCTACGCATCGACGTCGTCGGTCTACGGCTCCAACCCTTCCATGCCGTTCCGTGAGGAGCGCGGGGCCGACCACCCGCTGCAGCTCTACGCCGCCACCAAGCGGGCCAACGAGCTGATGGCGCACAGCTACAGCCACCTGTTCGGACTTCCCACCACGGGGCTGCGCTTCTTCACCGTCTACGGGCCGTGGGGCCGGCCGGACATGGCGCCGTTCACCTTCGCCCGCAAGATCCTCGCAGGTCAGCCCATCCCCGTGTTCAACCAGGGCAATCACTCCCGTGACTTCACCTACGTAGACGACATCGTCGAGGGGGTGATCCGCGTCTCTGACACCGCCGCGTCGGGCGATCCCGACTTCGACCGTGAGCGACCCCGCCCCGACCGTTCGAGTGCGCCGTTCCGCATCTACAACATCGGCAACGGGACGCCGGTGAGCCTCCTCGACTACATCGCCGCGCTCGAGAAGGCGCTCGGCTGCCCGGCGATCCGCGAGTACCTGCCCATGCAACCGGGCGACGTGACGGACACCTTCGCCGACGGCACGGCGCTCTACGAAGCGGTGGGGTACCGTCCGCGAACCTCCGTGGAGGATGGCGTCGCCCGCTTCGTCGAGTGGTACGTGGACTACTATGCCGTCGACCATCCCGCCCCGCGGCTGAGGGTCGGCGCTGCGATGCCGGGGACCGCTGCGGGCTGAGGCCCACGATGTGCGCTCTGCCGGCGCCGCTGCACGGCGCCATGCTGGACGCCCGCCTCGGGCGCAGCGTCCATGCGGCGTCAGCCCGTCCCCCCCGCGATGGCCCTCCTCGCCTCCACCAACTAGATCCTGCTAGGCCGATCAGGAACGCGCTCTTGCTCCGCAACCCGCGGTGCGGTCGAGGTTGCGGTCACACGCACGACGGCGATTGGGATCGTCGTCTTCCACAGGGTAGCGGTGGACTACTATGCCGTCGACGTCAGCGCGATCCTCGGCCAAACGAGGGCCCTCGTTGGCAGCGGCCGGTACCGTGCACCGGCCGTCGCGGTGGCGATGGTTGAACGGCGAGCGGTTGCCGGGTCGAGAGGCCGTCTCCGATCGCCCGCCATGCCCGACCGCGGTCCTACGCTCCCGCCCGGTCCGATGCCATCGTCCCGAACCAAGTCGGAAGCAGTGACCTGGAACGCGCCGTACGCGGCGTTACGAGCCCTATTGCTTCTCGTTAGTACACTCAATGATGAAGTCCCAAGGGTCGTTGCATTCCGCCTGAGGCGCTGGTCCCGATCGCTTCAGGAGGCAGCATGGGCGGGTTGTAGGTTTTGCATCTCCGGCTCCAGGCGGTCGCGGCCATCGACGACCATCTGTCGACACGCGAGGCGGCGAGCCGGTTTGCCACTCGGCGTCGGACTGCCGGCGCGTCGCACAGTCTGTGGCGTCGGAACGGAGCGCCGAACCTGGCCGACCTGGCCGACAAGGCCATCAGTGCTTCCTCGACCAGCGTCACGCAAACGTTGAGGAAAGACCGCGGACGCTGCCGAGCAGGACCGGCCGGACGTCGCGACCGGGCACCGCCTGGAGTTCGACGGCCAGCTCGGTTCGACCCTCAGGGTTTGATCGTCATCCACGAGACTGCCACCCCATGAAGATTGCACGTCCGCGAGGACCGTCCCCGCTTGGCGAGCGCTGCCGCGTCAGCGTCCCGCGCGGCATTGGACGACGACTTCACCGCCGGCATCCGTTGGGCGGGCGGGTCGCGCCCTGTGTCCCTGACGGCGCGACGGACACCGAGGCCTTCCGCGACCAAATTCTCCTTCCCGAGCTTCGCCCCAGAGACATGATGATCATCGACAACCTTAGGGGGTCTGTAGGATCGATGGGGTGCATGAGACATTCGAAGCAACCGGCGAGCCTCCTGTCCCTTCCACAGTAGTCGTTGGGTTCAATCGACACGGACCACTTCGCCGAGCCGAAGGCGCTTCTGCTGAGATTGCAGCACTGCCGCGCGATGACCTCTGGGCTGCCGTCTGCGATGCCGACAACGGCTTCCTGTCCGAGGAATGCCGTGAGACCGGTGGTTCCCGCCAACGACGGACAAGGATGAGACCGTGTCCGTGCCTTTGGCCCCGCACCGCACCGCCGTCCGTACACGGCGCCCGTAGCACGTTAAGCTGACTTGATAAGTGTTTACATCTTCAAGTTGAAAGGCTATGGTGACAGCGATCGGCGCGCTGGGTGCATTCGTGGCGGCCTGACGTTGCTGCGACGGCTCACGTCGTCAAGGCGCGCCCTGTCATCTCGGAGCTCGGAGGCGCCGGGCTCGCCGTGAAGATCTCCGTCGTCACCGTGTGTCGCAACGCAGCTGGAACCATCGCTCACACCATCGAGAGCGTCCTCTCCCAAGGGTACGCCGACAAGGAGCTGGTGGTCTGCGACGGCGCGTCGACCGACGGTACGCAGGACATCGTAGGTCGCTACCTCGCCGCCGGCGTCCGCCTCACCTCGCAGCCCGACCGGGGGATGTACGACGCGTTGAACGCGGGCTTCGCTCGATCCACCGGCGCCGCGGTCGGCGCGCTAAACGCCGACGACACCTTCCACGACACGGGCTGCCTCGGCCGCATCGCCGAGGCCCTCGCCGAGGCCGACATCGTCCACGGCGACCTCGACTTCGTGGACGGTCACGCCGACAAGCGCGTCCTGCGGCGTTGGCGCTCGGGTCCGCGACCACGGTCGGGCTTCCGCGGCGGGTGGATGCCAGCGCACCCGACCTTCTACGTGCGTCGCGCGGTGCTTGCCGCCGTCGGCCCGTTCGACCTCGCCTACAGCCTCGCAGCGGACTACGACTTCATGCTGCGTGCGGTGGAGTTGACCACGTTCCGCACCTGCCACGTCGACGCCGTCCTCGTGGACATGGCTCAGGGTGGCCAGAGCGCTGCCAGCGTCCGCGCTCGGGTGCGTCACAACATGGAGGCGATGGCGTCCCGACGGCGCTGGCTGAAGACGCCGATCATCGACCCCGCGCTCCTCGCCAAGCCGGCCCGCAAGCTCGGCCAGCTCGTCGTGCGCTGATCCCCCTACGCGAGCACAAGCCGGCCCCGCGCCGTGAGGCCGCGACGCCGCAGGACGTTGCGCGTGTCGACGACGAGCCGCGCGTTTTCGGCCACGAGTGCCCAGTCGCAGGCGTCGTGGTCCGTGGCGATCAGCACGGCGTCGGCGGCGGCGACGGCCTCGGCCGTCAGCGGCACCGATGTGCGGCCGGCGAGCGTGCCGTGCTTGCGCGTCGGGGGTACCGCGGGCACGTGCGGGTCGTGATAGGCCACCTCGGCGCCGCGGGCGACGAGGCGCTCGAACAGCGTCAGCGAGGGGCTCTCGCGCACGTCCGGAACGTTCTTCTTGTAGGCCAGGCCGACGAGGAGGATGGTCGACGCGCCCAGCGAGCGCCGGTGCGTCTCGTCGAGCGCAAGCTCCAAGCGGGCGATTACGTAGCCCGGCATGGCGACGTTCACCTCGCCGGCAAGCTCCACGAAGCGTGTCGCGTGACCGTACTCACGCGCCTTCCATGTGAGGTAGAACGGGTCGATGGGGATGCAGTGCCCGCCAAGCCCCGGGCCGGGATAGAACGGCATGTAACCGAACGGCTTCGTCGCCGCGGCGTCGATCACCTCCCACACGTCGATGCCCATGGCATCGAAGACCGTCTTCAGTTCGTTGGCGAGCGCGATGTTGACGGCGCGAAAGATGTTCTCGGTCAGCTTCACCGCCTCCGCCGTCCTCATGGAGGAGACCGGCACGACGGTCTCGACGAACGCGCGGTAGAACGCCTCGGCGAGGCGGCCCGCGACGGGCTCCTCGCCGGCGACGATCTTCGGGATCGAGTTGGTCCTGTGCCGCGCGTTGCCCGGATCCTCGCGCTCCGGCGAGTAGGCAAGGAACGTGTCCGTGCCGACAAGGAGCCCGCGAGCCTCCAGGATCGGCCGCATGACCTCGTCGCTGGTCCCCGGATAGGTGGTGGACTCCAGCACGACGAGCTGGCCCCGGCGTCCCTCCCGGGCCACCGTCTCGGTCGTGGCGACGACGTAGGACAGGTCCGGATCCCGCGTGGCCGTCAGCGGCGTCGGAACGCACAGCACGACGACGTCGCAGTCGGCAAGCCGACCCATGTCGCTCGTCGCACGGAACGACCCGGCGGCGACGAGCTCAGCAAGTTCCGAGGAGGGCACCGCCTCGACGTAGGACCGCCCGGCGTTCAGCGCGTCCGGCTTGCTGGGATCGATGTCGAAGCCGATCACGTAGAACCCGGCGCGTGCTGCGCATGCAGCGAGCGGCAGTCCCACGTAACCGAGGCCGATGACGCCGACGGTCGCGCTGCGCGCTGCGATGCGCTCCGCCAGCGTTTCCGCCCATTGCGACGATGCTTCCAAGGCGCTCATTCCTCGGCGGCGATCTTCGACAGGTACTGCCCGTAGCTCGACTTGCCGAGGGCGCGTCCGAGCTCGGCAAGCGCGACGCGGTCGATGAAGCCGCAGTGGTAGGCGACCTCCTCGGGGCAGCAGACCTTGAAGCCCTGCCGCTGCTCGAGGGTTCGCACGAACTCGGCAGCCTGGAGGAGCGTGTCGGGCGTCCCCGTGTCGAGCCATGCGAAGCCGCGCCCCATGCGCTCCACCGACAGCCGCCGTTCCTCGAGGTAGCGCCGGTTGAGGTCGGTGATCTCGAGCTCGCCGCGGGGCGACGGGCGCAGCGTGCGGGCGAACTCACTGGCGCGACCGTCGTAGAAGTAGAGCCCGGTGACGGCCCAGCTGGAGCGCGGTGCCGCCGGCTTCTCCTCGATGGAGCGGGCACGGCCATCGTCATCGAACTCGACGACGCCGTACCGCTCCGGGTCGGCGACGTGGTAGGCGAACACGCTGGCCGAGGCGGGACCGTCGATGCCCTCGGCGCGGGCCACCGCGTTGCCGAGGAGGAGCGGCAGGCCGTGGCCGTGGAACAGGTTGTCGCCGAGGACGAGGGCGGACGGCTCGCCCGCGACGAACGCCTCGCCGATGAGGTAGGCCTGGGCAAGGCCCTCGGGCCGCGGCTGCTCGGCGTAGGCGAAGCGCATGCCCCATCGCTCGCCGGACCCGAGCAGCGCCTCGAAGCGCGGCAGGTCCTCGGGCGTCGAGATGACGAGGACGTCGCGGATGCCGGCGAGCATCAGGGTCGACAGCGGGTAGTACACCATCGGCTTGTCGTAGACCGCGAGCAGCTGCTTCGACGTGGCGACCGTCATCGGGTGCAGTCGCGTGCCGCTGCCGCCGGCCAGGATGATGCCCTTCACGGTGCCGTCCGATCGTCGGGCGCCGCTCGTCTGCGCCGGGTCTGCCGAGGCGTCTAGCAAACGCCGGCCCCCTCGTCCAAACCGTTGCGACGGCGGGGCACGGCGGAGGGGCCATGAACATACTCGTAACCGGGGGCGTGGGTTTCATCGGTTCGGCGCTGGTGCGCCACCTCGTGGCGAACACCCAGCACCGCGTCGTGAACCTCGACAAGCTGACCTACGCCGCGAACCCCGCCTCGCTGGCCACGGTCGAGGGCCACCCACGCTACCGCTTCGTCGAGGGCGACATCTGCGAGCGCGCCCAGCTCATCTCGCTGCTCGCGGAGGAGGACGTCGACTGGGTCATGCACCTCGCCGCCGAGAGCCACGTCGACCGCTCCATCGATGGCCCCGGCGACTTCGTCCGCACCAACATCAACGGCACGTTCGAGCTGCTGGAGGCGGCGCGGGCACACTGGTCGCGGCTTCCTGCGGCGCGCGCGGCGACGTTCCGCGTCCACCACGTGTCGACGGACGAGGTCTACGGCGACCTGCCGCTCGACGGCTCGCGCTTCACCGAGGAGACGCCCTACGCGCCGTCCTCGCCCTACTCCGCGTCGAAGGCGGCGTCCGATCACCTCGCAAGGGCCTGGCACAGGACGTACGGGCTGCCGGTGGTGGTCTCCAACTGCTCCAACAACTACGGCCCGCGCCACTTCCCCGAGAAGCTGATCCCCCTCACGATCCTCAACGCGCTCCACGGGGAGCCCCTGCCGGTCTACGGCCGCGGCGAGAACGTGCGTGACTGGCTCTACGTGGACGACCATGCCCGAGCGCTGGAGCTCGTCGTCTCGCGCGGGGAGCCGGGTCGCACGTACAACGTCGGCGGCGGCAACGAGCGCACGAACCTTGCGGTCGTCGAGGCGATCTGCGACGTGCTCGACCGCCTGGTCCCCTCGCCGGACGGCCCCCGCCGACGCCTCATCACCTTCGTGTCGGATCGCCCCGGCCACGACCTGCGCTACGCCATCGACGCGAGCCGGCTCGAGACCGAGCTCGGCTGGCTTGCGCGCGAGACCTTCGAGACCGGCATCGAGAAGACGGTGCGCTGGTACCTCGACAACGAGGCTTGGTGGCGCCCGATCCGCGAGGGCCGCTACCGGGGCGAGCGCCTGGGGCAGCTGACGTGACGCCAGCGCGAGTCGCGCAACGCAACATTCGGTTGTAGGCCACCAGCCCTGGTACGCCTTAACGCAGATCCATGCGGACTACCCTTGGATCCCATCTTGTGTCAAACATTACATTACCAACCGCAACTTGATCAAAAGCAATTACAATGATGCTGGAGAAATCTCGGTAGTGCAATCTTACAGCACAAGGACGATAGCTCCCCTTACTATAATGATAAGGTGCTTCGTTTGCATTCGAAATTATACAGTCAAAGGTAAACCACAAGATCGATATCCGTATCCCAATAAGTTTTCCAGTTTCATTCACAATCGTTTGTAGACTTACTGTGGAATCTACTGCAGTCAAACGAGGATAGTAAAATCCACAACCAAGCTGCAGTCCGTTACCCATCAAAATATTTGCAGCGTGTACCTTCTCAAACTCTGATGTAAGGTAAGCTGGTTGGCCGTTTGTATGCATAACACCGCCAAAATGCAAACCACTAAGAACCTTAATAGCCCATAATTCTAATGCGTAGCCATCAAGTATGTACCACCGCTCTTTTTTTCGATTGATGTGACCAGCTGAAACGTGTAGTGCAGCTTTTTGCAACGTTTCAAATGCTCGCCCTGCCATCTCATCGAGCGGGCTTAGTATCGAATTATGCTTGTCGCAAAGCACCTTCGATGTAAGACTTTGTGGACTTACGGAGACAAATTCGTCTTTCCGACCCGGTAAGCCTTGAACTTTTAAACCGTGAATACGATCTAAGATTGTTTTGGATACCCAGTGTTCTCTTGTTATTTTTTCAGAACAATTGCCTGTATGTGCCAAGTAGCACTTGTCATGACGAAAGTTCGATACTGCTTTGCAGCCTGCGTCGAACGTGACAGTTGATGTTGGCCAATCCTTCTGACCATGGCACCGGCGGTATGGTCGTCCGCTACCGCATGCGCATGTTCCTGATCGATCAAACGGCACTTGGAGAGTGTTAGCGCGCACCTAAAGCTACTTCTTTTGTTTCTGCACAGCTGTCGTTGTTAACTTATTGGTCGGCTTCGGTCTACTGACCGGATTTTGAGCCTACATGGCCATCGCGCGGCGGGGGCCGTCAAAAGTCGGCGGAACGCCGCTCACGTCACCATCCGCCGGAGCTGCTGGGACATTAGGTCGGTCAGCGTCACCGTGATGATGACGATGAGGATGATCGCCGCCGCCTCAGGGTAGTAGAAGCCGCGGATCGACTCGAACAGCACCTGGCCGATGCCGCCGGCGCCGATCAGGCCGAGCACCGTCGCCGAGCGCACGTTGCTCTCGAAGCGGTACAGCGAGTAGCTCATCCACAACGGGAGCACCTGGGGGATGACGCCGTACACCACCTCCTGCACCCGCGTGGCGCCGGTGGCGCGGATGCCCTCCACCGGGCGCGGGTCGATGGCCTCCACCGCCTCGGAGAACAGCTTCGACAGGATCCCCGTCGTGTGGATGAAGAGGGCCATGACGCCGGCGAAGGGACCGAGGCCCACGGCGACCACGAACAGCACGGCGAACACGATCTCGTGGATCGCGCGGAACGCGTCCATCAGCCTGCGCACCGGTTGCCAGACCCACCACGGCACCATGTTGTGCGAGGACAGGATGCCGAACGGCACCGAGAACACCACGGCGAGCACCGTGCCCCACAGCGCGATCTGCACCGTGACGAGCATCTCGCGCGCGTAGTACCCCCAGTCGGAGAAGTCCGGCTCGGTGAACTCCGCGCCGTACTGCCGCATGTTGTCGAAGTCGGTGATGAGGAACGTCCAGCGGTCCATCTCCGCCGGGTACCAGCTCCAGGCAAGGAGCCCTGCCAGCGCGACCCACAAGGCCGTGCTGCGCAGGAGGGCCGGCCAGTCGCGGCCGGGCTCGACCTCGGGGGCAGTCGTGGGAGCCGAGGCGCGCTCGTCCCGCGTCGCAAGTCCCGCCATCACCGCTCCATGTTGCAACTTGAGGGGCGGGCCTGCTGGCCCGCCCGCTCGCGTCGTTTGGTCGGCGGATGGTCCGCCGCGTCGTGTCGGTAGGCGTCAGCCCTGGGGCTGGGCCGCGATCTCTTCCTCGTAGCCAGCCTTCTGCGCCTGAAGCTCCTCGACGCGGGCAGACCTGTCCTCGGCCGACATCGCGGTGTCCGCCTCGATCTGCGCGATCTCCTTGGAGATCTCCATCACGCGGATCGGCAGGAGCTGCGCGTCGGAGGAGGCCCGGAACGGCGCCCAGGCGAGCCCCTCGAGGACGGCCTTCTCCTCCTCGAGGTTGCCGGACGTCTCGGGCGTGCCGTAGGTGAGGAAGAAGGTGCGGATCTTGTCCTTCGCCTCCTGCGGCAGGTCCTCGCGCCACACGATGGGGTCGGACGGGATCAGCGGCGACTTGTAGATCACCTTGATCTTGTCGAACGACTCGGGGTTGTTCTCCTCGATGCGGGCGAGGTTCTCGGTGTTGTTGGTCGCCGCGTCCAACTGGCCGTTGGCCACAGCCAGTGCGTTGGTCTCGTGGTTGGCGTTGCGCACGGTGTTGAAGCACTCCTTCGGGTCGACGCCGTTGGCGGCGAACACGAAGGTCATCGGCACCAGGAAGCCGGAGGTCGAGTTCGGGTCGCCCATGCCGAAGTCGAGCGTGCCGTCGCACTCGAGGAGGTCCTCGACACTCTCCAGCTCGGAGTCCTTCGGCGCGAGGATGAGCGACCAGTAGCCCGGGTTGCCCGACGCATCGACGGTCTGCACGAACACCTCGCCGTCCGCACGGTCCACCGCCTCCATGGCCGACTTGTTGCCGAACCAGGCGACCTGCACCTTGTCGAAGCGCATGCCCTCGATGACGCCGGCGTAGTCCGACGCGAAGAACGGGTTCACGGTGAGCCCGGTGTGCTCCTCCATGTCCTCCAGGAACGGCTCCCACTGGCGGCGCAGGTTCTGCTGGGACTCGGTGGAGATGATGCCGAAGTTGATCTCCTCGACCGCAGCGTCCTGCGCAAGCGCGGGGGCGGCGAGCGCGACGGACAGCGCCGCAGCGCCCATCGTCTTCATCAGTGTCATCGTTGGCTCCTCTCGGGTTGTGGCTTAAGCGGTAACGAGGGACGCCGCCGCAGGGGCGCCGTCCGCGTCGCGGTGGGTGGCCGGAGCGTCGGGCAGGACGAGCTCCTCGGACGCCTCGCCGTAGAGCTCCGTCAGGAAGGCCGGCGTCAGCGCGGTGGACGGGCCGTCGTAGGCGATCCGCCCGTCACGAAGCGCGATGGTGCGCGCGCAGTAGCGCCGCGCGTACTCGACCTGGTGGAGCGAGACGACGACGGTGATCCCCTCGTCGCGGTTGATCGCGCTCAAGGTCTCCATGACCCGCATCGCCGAGGCGGGGTCGAGGGAGGCGATCGGCTCGTCCGCGAGGATGACGCCCGCCTCCTGGACGAGGGCCCTCGCGATGGCCGCGCGCTGCTGCTGCCCGCCGGACAGCGTCTCGGCACGGCGGTTCGCGGTCTGCGCGATGCCGACGCGCGCCAGCGCGGCGAGGGCCTGTCGCCGCTCGGCCGTCGTGAACAGCCCCAACGTCCCGCGCCACGCCGGCACGCGGCCGAGCAGGCCGACGAGGACGTTGGTGATGACCGACAGGCGGTTCACGAGGTTGAACTGCTGGAAGATGACGCCGACGCCGCGACGGATGTCCTTGGCCTCTGCGGCGAGCCGGCCGTTCTCCTGGATCGTCCGGCCGCCGACCATGACGCAGCAGCGCGCGCCGGCGTCGCCGCGCACGAGCCCTGCGATGAGGCGGATGAGGGTCGACTTGCCCGAGCCGGACGCACCGATCAGCGCGACCATCTCGCCGGAGGCGACATCCAGCGACACGCCATCGACGGCGCGCTGCCGGCCGAACGTCTTCGTAAGGGTCTCGACAGTGATCGCCGTCATCCGCACCTCGCAGCGCGCGAGGTCTAGCGGCGCCGCACGACGGCCGTGTGCAGGTCGGATGACGGTTCGATGACGTCACGCACGGCATCCCGACGGTGGGCTCGCCTCCCGAGCCGACAGCGAGCCTCGTCCCTACCGTGGGACGCAGACGGAACGGGAGCGGAGGCTAGAGCGGTTTGGGTTTGGGGGAACCAACAAACCCCGAGAAGACCGCTCTCAATCGACGAGCTACAGCATCTTATTTGGGGCTACGAAGATCCAGGATGCCATCGCCTGCAGGGGACTTCGCCTGCGGTGCCCCGGCCTGCGCGGACGAACCCTAAGCCAGTAGCGACGCGCACCCGTCGGCGCGGACGAGGGTCCGACGCGCCGCTTCGAAGTAGGCCGCTGCCGACGGCGCAGAGGCGGGGCGACCGTCAGAACCCGCCGGCCCGAAGGCGCTCTACAGGTGCCGGCGGACGGACTCGTTCAGGTAGGCGAGCACGAGGGCGATGCCCTGCAGGCCGGACGAGGCGATGACGTACTCGATGGCGGCCTGCAGCTCGCAAGCGGCCGCCTCGTCCGCCGACAACATTCGATCACCGGACCCCTCGAAGCCCGCCTCCAAATCCTCGTCGTCTTCGTCCGTGTGGGAGTACTTGAACTCGGGCAACTGTTCCGCCTCAACGCGATGGCGCCGACGCTAGCAGGCCATCGGCCGCCCAGCAACCTATAATAGATTTAGATGCTCGGCCGAAGCTTGGCTTACCGCACGTCGCAGCGGAGCGGCGCGCTCAACGCGCGGCCTCCTCCTCCGTCAGCGCCTCCACGAGGTCGCGGAACCGGCGCACGGCGTAGCCCGTCACCTCGACCGCGGTGTCGATGTCGCGGCGAGCCTCTTCAAGGTCGAACGTGTCACCGAAGCCGGAGGTCGCACCGCCGTCACCTCCCCCATCGGCCGCAGTGCCGACGCCATCGGGGACCGGCCCGCCGGCCGCGATGGAGCGGATCGCCCCGAGGCGGCGCTCCAACACCTCGACGCGCGCGCGAAGCCGTGCATTCTCCTCCTGCAGCGAGGCCGTCGGTGCCGCAGGGGCGTCCGCTGCGACCAGCGTCTCGCAGGTCCAGGCCTCGTCCTCTCCGGAACTACAGGACGCGATCGCCCCGGTCTCCCGGTCAAGGCGCAGGACGTTGGGACCGGACGCCTCGATCTGATAGCGCCCGCCTGGGGCGCCGGCGGTCTGTGCCATGGCAAGGCCCGCCCCGGCGAGGAGGAGGACAGCCGCGATTGCGACCCGGTGGCGGTTCATCCAAGGGGACATCGACGGCGCTCCCTACTCGAGCCGCAAGGCGGTGAAGCGCAGCGCGCCGGCGGCGTTCGACAGCGTGAGCAGCGCCGTGTTGCGCCCCTCCTCACGAAGGGACGCGATGCGCTGCTCTACCGCTTGAGGGGTCGACACGGCGCGCTGTCCGACCTCGAGCACCACGTCGCCGGCGACGATCCGCTTTTCCTTCGCGCGACTGCCCTCCTCGACCTCGACGACGACGACGCCCTCGACGTCGTCCTCGATGGTGAAGCGCGAGCGCAGGCCGTCCGACATCGGCGCCAGCCCCATGCCGAGGACGGTGAGCGTCGCTGGTGCCCCGCCCTTTATGTCGCCGGCCGGCTCCTCGGTCCGCGCCGCCTCCTCAGCGCGTCGCTCGGCACGCGCCTCGTTCTCCTCGAGCTCGCCCACGGCAACGTCGAGCTCGACCTCCGCGCCCTCCCGCAGGACGACGACGGCGACGCTCTTGCCGATGGGCGTCTCGGCGACGAAGCGCGGCAGCTCGCGCATCTCAGCGATGTCGCGGCCGTCGTAGCGCACGACGACGTCGCCCGTGCGCAGGCCGCCGGCCTCAGCAGGACCCTCGGCGGTCAACCCGGCGACCAGCGCGCCGTTGGCCCGCTCCAAGCCGAGGTTGTCGGCGACGTCCTGGGTCACCGGTTGCAGGCGCACGCCGAGCCAGCCCCGACGGGTCTCGCCGAACTCGCGAAGCTGGGTGATGACCGCGACCGCGATCTCCGACGGGACCGCGAAGCCGATGCCCACCGAGCCCCCGGAGCGCGAGATGATCGCAGTGTTGATGCCGACGACGTTGCCCTTCATGTCGAACAGCGGTCCGCCGGAGTTGCCCTGGTTGATCGCCGCGTCGGTCTGGATGAAGTTGTCGTAGGGCCCGGACTGGAGGTTCCGGTTGCGGGCCGACACGATGCCGATGGTGACGGTGCCGCCGAGCCCGAACGGGTTGCCGATCGCCATCACCCAGTCGCCGACGCGAAGGTCCTCCGAGGCGGCGAACTCCAACGGACGCAACGGCTCCTCGGACTCGATCTTGAGCACGGCGATGTCGGTCTTCGGGTCGCGCCCGACGACCTCGGCGTCGAGCACCGTGCCGTCGGCGAAGTTCACGACCACCGCCTCGGCGTCCCGGATGACGTGATTGTTGGTGACGACGAAGCCGTCCGCGGAGATGATGAACCCGGATCCCATGGATTGGGAGCGGCGACGGCTCGGCGGGCCGTCCTCGCCGAAGAACTCGTCGAAGAAGTCGCGGTAGGGGACCTCGGCGTCGTCGTCCCCCTCCCCTTGCGTCTGGCCGTCGGGGATCGGTGCCGAGCGCTCGGCGACCACGCGCTCGGTGGTGGACACGTTGACCACCGACCCGAGCAGCCCCTCGGCAAGGTCGGCGACTGAGCGCGGGCCGATGTCCTGGGCCGCAGCCGACGGGGTACCGCCGATCACGGGCGCGATCGCCCCCGCGACCAAGGCGATCGCGGCACAGGCACGCAAACAGGTTGGCGTCACTAGAGTCCTCCCGTCGAAGGCGCGGGCGACGCAAGCCACGGCATCAGCCGGATCGCGCGACCCACACCAGCACCACACCCACTACGGCGGCGACGAGGCCGCCGGTCCGGATCGCATCGTCCGGCGTCTGCAACAGCCGAGCCACCATGGCGCGCATGCTGCCGGGCGCCAACGCATAGAGCGCCCCCTCGATCGCCAGGACGAGCCCAAGCGCCGAGACGAGGTCGCTCACCGCACCGCGTCGGGCTCGCCCCGCCGGGCGACCGCGACGCCCTCCCGCGTCCCATCGCCTTGGAGCGCGGCGGCCTCGTCGGGCGCGGGCTCGTCGCCCTCCGGCACCGCGCCATCGTCGGCGGGCTCGGCTGGAACGGCAGCACCAGTGTCCGGCGCCGCCTCAAGAGCCGAGCGCTCCGCCTCGGGCTGCGTGATCATCACGTCGGGCGCGGGCGCCTCGATGATGGTGACGTCCGCTCCCGTGGCGCCGGTCGAGGGTGCGCGGGACGTATCCTCAGCGTCCTGCAGAACCTCGGCCGCGCCGGCGTCGTCGCCCGCCTCGACGGGCTGCGTCGAACCCGCGTCGGTTGCCGATGGCAGCGCCTCCGCAGGCGCCTCGCCTCCCGCGTCCCCGGCGGCGGCCGCGCTCGCAGGGTCGCTCGGCGGCGGGGTCGCCGTCTCGACGGCCGCCTCCGTGGACACCTCCGCCGGCGTCACGTCCTGAATGGTCTCGTTGCGCTCCCGCTGGATCGCCGCCTCGAGGTCGCTGAGGTCCGTCCCGAGCGCCGGATCGAGGATGCGCGGCTCTACCTCGCGGCGGATCGACTCGATCTCCTCGCGCGCCGCGGCGGTCTCCGCCTCCGCCTCCTCGGGCGACGCAGGCTCGGGCAACGCCGCTTCGGCTTCCGCAACCGGCTGCGGCCCCTCCGCCCCCTCGACCGGCTCGCCATCCGCTGGTTCGGCCGACGCCGTGCCCCGATCGGGGGCCGCCCCGGTGCTCTGCGGAAGCGTGGAGAGCTGGCCGGACGCGCGCACGCCCTGGCGTTGGACGCCGCTCGGGTCGCTGAAGTAGCGGAAGAAGTCCGCGTCGGGCGACAGCACCAAGCGTGTGTCCTGCGACGCGAGGCTCTCCTCGTAGGCCTGCATGGCCCGGTAGAAGGCGAAGAACTGCGGATCGAGCGAGAAGGCCCGTGCGAAGATCGCGTTCTTGCGTCCGTCGCCCTCACCGCGGATCTGCTCGCCCTCCCTGCTGGCCTCCGCGCGCAGCACGGTGGCGGTGCGGTCCGCCGCGGCGGTGATGCGCCGTGCCGCCTCGTCGCCCTGGGCTCGGATCTCGTCGGCCTCCTGACGGCGCTCGGTCTGCATCCGGCGGAAGATCGCCTCCGAGTTCGCCTCCGGCAGGTCCGCGCGGCGGATCCTCACGTCATACACTTCGATCCCGATGTTCTCCGCGCGCGCCGCGACGTCCGCCTTGATCCGCTGCATCAGCGCAGGCCGGTTGTCGCGCACGATGTCCTGGAAGGTCGCGTCGGCGAGGACGGCCCGCAGCGAGGCCTGAACGAACGTGTTGAGGCGCTCAGCCCCCTCTTCGACGTTGTTCACCGTCTGGTAGAACTGGACGGGGTTGCGGATGCGGTAGCGCATGAACGCGTCCACCACGAGCCGCTTCTGATCCGCCGCGATGATCTCCTGGGCCGGCACGTTGAGGTCGAGGATCCGCTTGTCGAGGATGAGCACGTCCTGGACGAACGGGATCTTCGTGTTGAGCCCGGGATCGCGGATCGTGTCGCGGACCTGGCCGAACTGCAGGACCAGGGCCTGCTGCGTCGGGTTGATGATGAAGAGCGCGTTGAGCGCCGCCACCGCCGCGACGGCGACCACGATCAGCAGGACGACGAGTCCGATGCGCATCAGCGTGCTCCCTCAGTGGTCTGCGTCGTGCTGCGGCTGCGCTCGAGGCGGTCGAGCGGCAGGTAGGGCACGACGCCCGAGCCCTGCGCCTGGTCGATGATGATCTTGTCGGTGCCGGCCATGACGCGCTCCAATGTCTCGAGGTAGATGCGCTGCCGCGTCACCTCCGGCGCCTTACGGTACTCCTCGTAGACCGAAAGGAACCGATCCGCCTGACCGGTGGCCTGGGCGATCACCTGGTCGCGATAGCCCGTCGCCTGCTCGACGATGCGCGCCGCCTCGCCGCGGGCCTCAGGGACCACGCGGTTCGCGTAGGCGTCCGCCTCGTTCTGCGCGGTCTCCTGGTCGGCGCGGGCGGCCTGCACGTCGCGGAAGGCGGCGATGACCTGCTCGGGGGGGTCGACCTTCTGCATCTGGACCTGGGTGATGTCGATGCCGGCCTCGTAGCTGTTCAGCGTCTCCTGCATGAGCTGCTGCACCGCGAGCTGAACCTGCTGCCGCTCCTGGGTGAGGATCGGCTGGATGTTGCGCCGCCCGACGACCTCGCGCATGGCGCTCTCGGCGACCTGCTTCACCGTCCCTTCCGGGTTCTCGATGTTGAACAGGAAGTGGTCCGGGTTGTCCCGGTCGACCTGCCACTGAACCTTGAAGTCGATGTCGACGATGTTCTCGTCGCCGGTAAGCATCAAGCTCTCCTCCGGCACGTCGCCGGTCCCACCCCGGTCGTTGCCGCCGCGCGAGCCGATGACGAGCTCGCGGATGCGCAGGACGTCCGGGGTGAAGACCTCGCCGAACGGATAGGGAAGGTTGTAGTTGAGGCCAGGCAACGTGTTGCCCACGTGCCGTCCGAGGACGAGCTCGACGCCGACCTCACCGGGTCGGACGGTGTAGATGCCCGTGGCCGCGTAGATCATGGCGACGACGATCGCGGCGATGGCGATCCCGCGTCCGCCCAGCCCCGTCATCGACGGGCCGCCACCGGACGACCCGCCGCCGCCCTTGCGCGGGAACACACGCTTCAGGCGGTCCTGACTGCGGCGCAGCAACTCTTCAAGGTCCGGCGAGTTCTGTGGATCGGGCCCGCGCTGAGGACCGCCGCCCCAGGGGTTCGGCCGGTTCGGTCCGCCGCTCCCCCAGGGGCCGTCGCCGCCACCCCACGGTCCGCCGCCCTTGCCGCCCGACTGGTTGTTCCAGGGCATTCACGCTTCCTCTACCGCTTGAGGCCCGCAGGTCGGGCCCGCTGGTCGGGCTCGACACCCACACGATCGCACATAATCATCGGGCGGGCCCGCGCAAACGCGTCGTAACGCGCACCGGACCAGCGGGGTATAGGCTGGCCGACGCCGCCGCGGCAATCAACCGTCTCCGGGCAACCTGACATAGGTTTCATGGTGGAAGGCGTGCTCGTCGCTCGGGCTTCGCGTCCCCGGCCTCGTCCCGGCCAGGCGAAAGCGCTTGGGAATCGCAGGGAACACCGTGTCGCCCTCCGGCTCGGCGTGGACACGCGTCAGGTGGATCGTCTCGGCGAACGCCATCCCCTCCGCGTAGATGCGGTGACCGCCGATGAGCGCCAGGTCGTCCCCGGCCGACGCGAGCGCGGCCGCGAGCGTGGGGGCCGTCTCCACGCCCGCGAGCGGCTGGGACGTCACGACGATGTTGCGCCGGCCCTTCAGCGGAACGCCGATCTCCTCGAAGGTTCGCCGGCCCATGACGACGGTCCGGCCGAGCGTGAGCGCCCTGAAGTGCCTCCGGTCGGTGGGCAGGTCCCAGGGGAGGGCGCCGTCGCGGCCGATGACCCCGTTGCGGGCGACGGCCGCGACCATGATGATCGTCACACCGCGACGGGCGCCCTGATCGCCGGGTGCGGATCGTACCCCACGACGCGGATGTGGCCGGCCTCGATGGCGAACAGGTCGCGGGGCGCACCCGACAGGTCGAGCCGAGGCAGCCCGCGCGGCTCGCGGCTCAGCTGCTCGCGGGCCTGGTCGAGGTGGTTGAGGTAGAGGTGCGCGTCGCCGAGCGTGTGGATGAGGTCGCCCACGTCGAGCCCCGTCGCATGCGCCACCATGTGGGTGAGGATCGCGTACGAGGCGACGTTGAACGGCACGCCGAGGAAGGCGTCCGCCGAGCGCTGGTAGACTTGGCAGGACAGCCGCCCCTCGGCCACGTGGAACTGGAACAGGAGGTGGCACGGCGGCAGCGCCATGCGCTCCAGCTCACCGACGTTCCAGGCCGACACCACGTGCCGACGGGAGGACGGGTCGGAGCAGAGCCCCTCCACCACCCGCGCGAGCTGGTCCACCGGACCATCCTCAGTGGGCCAGCCGCGCCACTGGCGGCCGTAGATCGGACCCAGCTTGCCGTCCGCGTCAGCCCACTCGTCCCAGATCGTGGCGCCCCGAGCACGCAGCGCGTTGGCGTTGGTCTCGCCGGCCACGAACCACAAGAGCTCGGCGATGACCGAGCGGAGGTGGACGCGCTTGGTCGTCACCACTGGCAGCCCGTCCGCCAGACGGTAGCGCGTCTGGTGGCCGAACACGGAGAGGGTACCGACCCCCGTCCGGTCGGCTTGGCGCACCCCCTCGTCCAGGATGCGGCGCAGGAGGTCGTGGTAGGCTTGCATGCCGTCTCCCCAAGTCGTTGGCCTCGCCGGACCGCGCCCTCGGTTCGCACGACCGCGGCGGCGATGACCCTGCCGTTGCGAAGGGCAAGGTCCGGCGACACTGCGTCGTCACGCGCACGTGCGGCAGGCCCAGCCTCGCGGTCTCCCCAGCTCGTTGGCGTTCGTCGCTGCGCGCTCGCGGATCCGAGCCGACGCATGGCGCTCCAGCCTCGCCAAAGCCCGATGCACCCGTTGCGACAAGCCCCCTTCTCCGGCGCGCCCCCATCGCCTATATTGGTTTCGTCAGCGACGGCTGGCTATGGCGATAAACGGGGTGCGCAATAAGCTCTTCGGACCCGGGGGCAGTACCCGGCGCCTCCACCCAAGCGACGGGCCGGCTTACGGCGCCGTGCGTCGCTTCGGCGGGGGCGAACCAGGATCGACGAGGGTGTAAAGGCTCTTCTTTCGCTCGGTATGGTACCACCGTCATCGGACCAAACTTGTAGTTGCGAATGACAACTATGCAGAGGCCCGTCTCGCTGCGTAAGCGGCGCGACACCTCAACTTAAGTCCTCCCACCGCAAGTGGGAGGCGGGGTTTGGAGGCACCTGGCAACAGAAGCCTCCGCCTTCCCTCCCTCCGGCGCCGTACTCCGTGGGCCGCGATCGGTCACACGAGAGGTTCATCTCCGAGCAAGGCGCGTCGGCGAACATGCGGCTGGGCCGGCGTGTTGGCTTGGGGAGGGGCGTGCGCTACCAGTCGCGCACTCATGGAGGTTGGATCGTGGCTGACGATCTCATCCGGTACGACGTGCTGGTCCAGGATGCGCTGCGTGGCGTGGTTCGCAAGGTTATGCGGGAGGTCGCGGACGGTGGCCTGCCGGGCGAGCATCACTTCTACGTCGCGTTCGATACGACCGCCCCCGGCGTGCGCATGTCGTCCAGGCTGCGTCAGCAGCACCCCGAAGAGATGACAGTCGTCCTGCAGCATCAGTTCTGGGACCTCGCCGTGTCCGACCACGGCTTCGAGGTCGGGCTCTCCTTCGGCGGGGTGCCCGAGCGCCTCCTCGTGCCGTTCGCGGCGGTGAAGGGCTTCTTCGACCCCTCGGTGCAGTTTGGCCTGCAGTTCGACCCCGCGACCGCGGACAAGAAGGGTGACGCGGCGCCGAGGAGCGTGCCCGCGCTGCCGTCGAGCCCGGTGGATGCCGCCCCCGAGGCCCCCGGCGCGGCGGACAACGTCGAGCCGAGCGAGGAGGCGCCCGCCGAGGGCGCGGAGGTCGTCTCGCTGGACGCGTTCCGCAAGAAGCCCTGATGGACCGGGGCAAGCGGATCGCGCTGTCGGCGCACGATGGGGTCAAGCCAGCGCTGATCGCCTGAGCGTGCGCCAACGAGCGCGTTCTTTCGCCACACCGATCGACCGCGACCGGCAACACCGGCCGGCTGCTCGCGCGCGAGACGCGACTTCCGGTCGATCTCCTGCGCGCCGGCGCCCTGAGTGGCCACGTGGAGCTCGGCGCGTTGGTCGCCGAGGGAGGCGTCGACCTCCTCATCGTCGTCGTCGACCCGCTGACTCGCACCGCCCATGACGTCGACCCGCCGCCGCTGTGGCGCATGGCGACGCTGACCTAGAAGCGCAATCGCACCCAATGAGGCGACCGCGGACGTCCTCGTCCGCTCGGAGCTGATGGGCCGCCCCTACCCGCGTCCGCGCGTCCGGCCCGCGCTCCCGACCGTGCAACAGCGCCTCGAGGAGAGGTCCGACGTCGCCTGACGCCACCCGGACCTCGCCATCTGCCCAAGTCCCTCCCCACCGGGTTTGCCTGCTGGCGCTGGGCGAGCGCCGACCGTGCCTGCGCCGAAGATCCTTCTCGCCCAGCAAGCAACGGCCGCCTACGTCGCGGCGCCGGACCACCGCAAGGTGAAGTCGGGTGCACCTCCTTCCGCGGACCGTCCCGTTGGCCCGCACACTCATCGTCTCGGGCGGCTGCTTGACAGGACCCACCGCTAAATCGCCCACCGCTAAATCGAGTGTCAGCGTATAACGAGGCGGGCTGCCCAAGGCCTTAGACAGGAGGGAACGTGATGAAGTTTCACGCTGGGCTCGTCGCCCTGGCCGCCATGCTTCCGGCCATGTTCGCCGCCGAAGGAGCGGCGGCGCAGATCCGCCTCCAGGCTGCGACCATCGCTCCGCCGGACAACGTCTGGTCCAAAGCCGGCGACCGGTATGCCGAGCGCGTTGCCGAGCGCACCAATGGCGAAGTCACGATCGACATGAGCTATTCCGGATCGCTTGGGAATGCCGAGGAAACCATCGAGGCGCTGAAGTTCGGCACCATCGACATCGTGATCCAGGAGGTCGGCCAGCTCGACAACTACGACGAGATTGCCGGCCTCGGCGTCTATCCCTACCTCATCCGCGATGTCGATCACTTCCGCGAAGTCTTCAAACCGGGCGGAGTTGGCGAGGAGTTCTTCGCCGCAGTCGAGGAGCGCACTGGCTACAAGACCGTCGGCGCCGGCTTCCGCGGCCCGCGTCAGATGGCCACCAACCGCGAGGTACGGACGCCGGACGACCTTGCGGGTCTCAAGATGAGGACGCCCAACCAACCGATCTACCGGCAAACGTGGGACGTGCTTGGCGCAAGCCCGGTCCCGATGCCGAGCCTCGAAGTATACACTGCGCTGCAGCAGGGCATCATCGACGGCGCGGAGAACCCTCTCGAGGCGCAGATCCGATCGAAGTACTACGAAGCTGTCCCCTACGTCATCATGACGGCGCATGTGAACCCGTACTACACGTTCATCTTCGACGCCGAAAAGTTCAACTCGCTCTCCGAGGACGTACAGCAGATCTTGATCGAGGAAGGCCGGGCTGCGATGGATTGGGGCACGGAACAGATCCTTGCCTCACTGGACGACTACGAGCAGCTCCTCAAGGACAACGACATCACCATCATCGAGCCCGACCGCGAGGCGTTCCGCGCCAAGCTGGAGCCGATGAAGGAGAACTTTCCGGAAGACATCCAGGAGTGGATCGAGCGCATACAGGCTGTCGGCCAACAAGGCTGAACCAACGCGTACCGAGCCACGGCCTGTCCCCTTTGGGGCGGGCCGCCTCCGTGCTGGCGCGGAACGCTGGGCAAGCGCCTCCGACCAAAGGTCCGATCCCGCATGCGCACCGTCCTGCGGACCGTCGAGTGGGTGCTCGACAAGGTTCTCATCGTCCTTTTCGCAGCGATGGTGTTCGCCATCGCCTGGCAAGTGTTCGCTCGCTACATCCTCGAGGCGCCGACCGCCTGGTCGGAAGAGCTCGCCCGCTTTCACATGGTCGCGGTGACAATGCTCGGCAGCGCTCTGGTCGTTGCGCGCCAGGGGCACGTCGACGTCACGGTCTTCGTCGAGCTTCTGCCGACCGCGGTGCAGCGCGTTCTCGCCGTCGTGCGTGACCTTCTCATCGTTGCGATGGGTGGGTTCCTCGCTTGGGCCGGGTGGGGGCTCGTCGAGTCGGGAGGGCGACGCGTCTCCAGCGGGCTCGGGGTCTCCATGGCGATCCCCTACTCCGCGGTCGCCATCGGCAGTGCCCTGATCGCGATCCTTGTGATCCTGCGGCACTTCAGGGCCAGCCGCGAGGACGATAGGAACCGCCTGGACGAGGACGCAGCTTGATGCTGACCATCCTCTTTCTTGGCTTTCTGGTGCTCATGCTCATTGGCATGCCGCTCGGCTTCGCGATCATCATCGCTTGCTGCGCGGCGATCATCTTCGGCAGCGACATCAACCCGCTCATCATCCCGCAGCGGCTCTTCGCAGGGATGGACTCCTTCTCGCTTCTCGCGATCCCGTTCTTCCTCCTTGCCGGCGCGCTGATGTCGGCAGGCGGGCTATCGGACCGGATCATCGGCTTCGCCAACGCCCTCGTCGGCCGCCTGAAGGGCGGGCTCGCGGTGTCGAACGTCGTCGCTTCGATCTTCTTCGGCGGCATCTCGGGTTCGGCTGTCGCCGACACCAGCGCCATCGGGGGCACCTTCATCCCCGCCATGGGCCGCCTCGGCTACACGACGCGCTACGCCGTCGCCGTCACCGCCGCGTCCGCACCGATGTCGCCGCTGATCCCGCCGTCCATCGCGTGGATCATCTATGGCTTCCTCACCGATCAGTCGGTCATCCGCCTGTTCTTCGCCGGCATCGTCCCAGGCCTCCTTTGGGCCGGAGCGATCATTGTGGTCGTGATTTGGCAGGCCTATCGGGGGGACATGCCGACCTACAAGGTGACGTCGCTGGGCGAGTTGTGGACCTCGTTCCAGCGGGCGGCGACGGCGTTGATGATGCCCGTCATCATCCTTGCGGGCATCCTCTTCGGCGTCTTCACCGTCACCGAGGCGTCGGCGGTCGCCGTCCTCTACGCGCTCTTCGTCGGTACCGTGGTACACCGCGAGCTCACGCTGCGGACCATCCTCGGGGCAGTGCGCCAGTCCATCGCGACGACGGCCGTTGTGATGATCATCATCGGCAGTGCGAACCTCTTCGCGTGGATCCTGGCCTACGCGGAGGCGCCCGAGCGGATCGCGGCCTGGATCACGACCATCACCGAAAGTCCGCTCGGTTTTCTCCTGCTCGTCAACGCGATGCTCCTCGTCCTCGGCACGTTCATGGAGACGAACGCGGCGAAGGTGATGGTGGTGCCCATCCTGTTCCCCATCGCGTTGGGCCTGGGAGTAGACCCCATCCACTTCGGCGTCGTCATCACGGCGAACCTGTGCCTTGGGCTCATCACGCCGCCGCTCGGGATCGTCCTCGCGCTCGCCTGCCGCATCGGCGACATCAGGCTAGACGAAGGCGTTCGCGCGGCCTGGCCCTTCATCGCCACGAGCGCGATCGTGGTCCTCGTCCTTACCTTCTTCCCGCAGATCTCGCTCTGGCTGCCGAACCTTCTGCTCGACTAAGGGAGCCCTGACCGCCATGTCCGAACCCAACGCCGCCCCGGTCCCGAGGCTTTCCCCGGAGGGCAGCGACGCCTACCGCATCGACCCTAATGCGCTGGAGGCGTTCGTCGCAGACATGCTCCGCCGCACCGGGGTTCCCGCGGAGGATGCCGCCATCGCCGCAGCCTCGCTGGTCGGGGCCGACGTCCGCGGCATGAACTCGCACGGCATGATCCGTCTTCCCGTGTACGTCCGCCGCCTGAAGGCCGGCGGCTTCAACCCCGTCACCACCGTCAACGTGGTCCGGGAGGGTCCCTCGACGGCCCTGATCGACGGGGGCAACGGCCTCGGCTCGGTGCTGACGACGCGCGCGATGGACCTTGCGGTTCAGAAGGCGCGCAGCACCGGCATCGCCGCCGTCGGCATCCGCAACTCCAACCACAACGGCGAGAACGCCTTCTACGTCCAGCGTGCGGTGGCGCAGGACATGATCGGCATCGCCACCACCAATGGGTCCCCGATCATGCCAGTGTGGGGCGGCAGGACCCCGCTCACCGGGCCGCTCCCCATCGCGATCGGCGTGCCCGCCAAGCGGCACCGTCCCATCGTCCTCGACGCCGCGCTCGGCATGAGCTCGCGGGGAAAGATCCTGTACTACGCCGAGAAGGGGATGGAGCTCCCCGAGGGCTGGCTCGTCGACGCCGAAGGCGAGCCGACGCGCGATCCGAACTGGGTGAGGAAGGGCGGCTGGATCCTCCCCATCGGCGGGCACAAGGGCTTCGGGCTCATCCTCGCCTGCGAGATCTTGTCCGGCCTCCTCACCGGAGGCAGCTTCGGCACCGAGCTCACCAACCTTTACGACGACCTCGACACGCCGCAAAGGAACGGACACTTCGTTGCCGCCATCGACATCGCCGCCTTCACAGACGTCGCCTCCTTCAAGGCGCGGATGGACGAGTACATTGAAATGATGAAGGCGTCCGAGCTGGTACCGGGAACGGACGAAATCTTGATGCCGGGTGAGATCGAGTTCCGTAAAGCGGACGATGCGCGCGCGAACGGCATCGTGCTTGCGAGGAACGTGATGGACGAAGTGCTCGCAGCAGCGCGAGAGCTCGGCCTTGAGACGGGAGAGACGGCATGATCGCGGACGACCTCCTCGCCCGGCTCGCCCGCCTCGAGACCGGGCAGGTGAGCGATGTCCTTGACGAGGCAGGGATGCCTCATCACGCGCTGTCCTCCTCGCTCCTGCCGCTGGCGCCTGGCGCGTTCGCCGGGCGTGCGGCGGTCGTGCGCGGCGTTGCGGTGGGTGAGATGCGCAACGCACCGCCGGCGCTGCCAACCGACGCGATCGAGCGGCTGGTGTCGCCCGGAACGGTGGTCGTGCTCGATGCCGGCGGCTTTCGCGAGGGCGCCGTGATGGGCGGTTTCGTCGCTCTGAGCCTCCAGCGCCGCGGCGCGGTCGCCGTCGTCACCGACGGCGCGGTGCGTGACGTCGATGAGATCCGCGGCCTCGGCCTGCCAGTGGTCGCGGGAGCCGTGACACCGATCAACGGGAGCCGCCGCTGGCGCCTCGTGGAGGCGGACGTTCCGGGGACGTTGCCCGGCCAGGTCAACGCGCCGGTGCGGATCTCTCCCGGCGACCTCGTGCTCGGCGACGGGGACGGCGTGATCGTCGTCCCGAAGGACGTCGCGGAGGGAATCGTTGAGGACGCCGAAGAGCTTCAGCACATCGAGACGCGCATCCGCGAGGCGATGGCTGAAGGCGCGGAGAAGGCCGACGCCTTCAAGGCCAACCCCCGCTTCGCTCACATCCGTCCAGCGGTGCGCCCGTGAGCGCGTGCAGCGGCATGGTCGTGGCGCGGCTTCAGCGCTTGCGCCGCTCGAGGATGAGGAGGACGAGCGAGGTCAGCACGATGAGGAGGGACACGGCCATCAACGTCGCCGCGATGGGCGAGGCGAAGAACTCCAGAAAGCTCCCGCGTGTCAGGATGAGGCCTTGCCGGAGGCTCTGCTCAAGGAAGGGGCCGAGCACCATGCCGATGACGATGGGCGCGACCGCGATCGCGGCGATGCGGCACAGGTACCCCACGACGCCAGCCACAACCATCACCCACAGATCGAAGAGGTTGCCGCGCACGCCGTAGGAGCCGACCACCGAAAGAACCGTGATGAGGGTGAGCTGGATCGGCTGGGGGAAGGACACGATGCGGCTGAAGATCCGGCTGAACACGCCCGCGGAGGCGAACATGACGAGGTTTGCCATGATGAGCACCAGGAAGGCCGCGTAGACCAGCTCGGGCGTGTCCACGAACAGCCGCGTGCCAGGCTGGATGCCGTGGATGATGAGCGCGGTCATGAGCACCGCCGTGACGGGATCGCCGGGGATGCCCAGCGCCAAGGTGGGCACCAGCGCGCCTCCGGTGACAGCGTTGTTGGCGGTTTCGGAGGCGACGATGCCCTCCGGCTCGCCCTCCCCGATGTCCTTGCGAAACCGGCCGAAGCGTTTGGTGGTGGCGTAGGAGATGAACGCCGCCGTCGCCGCACCCGTCCCAGGCAGAGCGCCCACCGCCGAACCGATGACGCTGCCGCTCAGCAACGTCTTCCACCGCGCCAGCCAATCTCGCAACGGCGGCAGGCGAAAGCCCGGCACGAAGTTGGCGCTGGTGCGCGAGGCCTCCGACTCGTTGAGCCGGTAAAGCACCTCCGAGAGCGCAAAGAGCCCGACCAGCACCGGGATGATCTGGATGCCGCTGGACACGGCGAAGACATCGAACGTGAAGCGCGTCTGCCCGGAGAGGGGGTCCACGCCGACCGTCCCCAGCATCAATCCGATGAAGCCGCCGATCCACCCCAAGATGATGTTCTTGCCGGAGACGCCGGAGATGCAGGTGAGCGCCAGGCAGATGAGCCCGAACGTCTCCACCGGCCCGAACCGCAGGGCGACCGCGGCGAGCTGGGGCGCAAGGAGCACCATCACCACGGTGGAGAAGAGGCCGCCGAAGACGGAGGCGCCGGCCACCCAGCCGAGCGCCAGGTCCCCCTTGCCGGCCCGCGTCATGGCGTAGCCGTCGAGAACGGTCGCCGCCGATTGGGGCGTTCCCGGCGTGTTGAGGAGCACGGCCGTGAAGGAGCCGCCGAACACCGAGCAACAGTATACCGCCAGGAGCAGCGCGATGGCGGGCACTGGCTCCATGGGGAAGGTGAAGGGGAGCACCACCGTGACGGCCACCACCGATCCCAGTCCCGGCAGCGCCCCCACCACGAGCCCGATGGCGGTGCCGGACAGGATCGCCACCAGCACCTGCCAGTTCGCCACCAAGGTCGCAGCTTCCGCAAGGTATTCCGTGGCGTGCCTCGATCAGATCCAGCGGCCCGAGGGCAGGATGATCTCCAAGAGCCGTTCGAACGCCACCCAAGAAAGACCTACGATGAGCGCCGACCATATCACCGCCATCACGATGTTGCGCGTGCCCGCCACGAGCTGCACGCCTACGCCGAAGACGAACGTAGTGATGAGGTAGCCGAGCCCCGGCAACAGCCACACGTAGGTCACCAGAAGCACGGCGAAGGCGATGCCCGGCCATGCCTTGCGCTGCTCCAGCAGCTTGTTGCGCACGCTGGAGGGCACCACCACGATCATCGGCAAGGCGAGGCAGAGCCACAGCGCCAGGATGATCCGTGGGAAGAACATCGGTCCGAACTGGAGCCCTGCGAGGCGGGAGGCGTAGGCTGGATCGAAGGTGTGCCAGAAGAGGATGCCCGCCACGAGCGACAAAGCGATCGCCGGGAGCCTGACCACCACGCGATCGCTCATGGATCACTTCGGCGATGCAGCTGCTGCATGGTACGCGCTCGGACTGTCGAGCAGGCCCCCCGCCTCGCGCGCCGGAGCGCAGGGCGGTGCCCTTACTCGGGGAGAAGGCCCGCTTCTACGAGGAGCGTGCGGTTGAACGCGCTCTGCTCGTCGGCGAACGCCTGGACGGGCTCGCCCGTCCTGACGTTGATGAACGAGTTCATCGCCTCCATACCGGCCACGACCTCCTCGTCCTCGAACACGCCGGTGCAGGCATCGGCGAGGACCTGCTGCACCTCAGCGGGCGTGCCCGCTGGCACGTAGAGCGCGTGCCAGTGGCTGAACAGCGCGTCCACGCCCAGCTCGCGCAGCGTGGGGATCTCCGGGTACTCGTCCATCCGCTCCGCCGTGGTCACAGCGAGGCCGCGCACGTCGTAGCGCTCGAGGTGGCTCACCGTCTCGGGCGCCGCAGCGATCTGACCGCCAAGCACGGCGCGCATGGCATCGGCCCCGCCGCTGGTGGGAAGGTGGAGAAGGTCAACGCCAAAGCCGCGGCCCACGGCAAGGCCGATGATGTGGGGCAGCGTGCCAACACCGGCGGTGGCATAGCCCAGCTCGCCGGGTGCCTCCTTGGCGGCTGCGACGAACTCATCCATGGTCTGGTACTCGGAGGCTTCCGCGACCATGAAGGTGAACGGGTTCTGGGTGTAGGCGCACACCACATCGAAGTCGTCCAACGTGTAGGGGATGTCGCGCAGGTGCGGCTGGATGGTCGTCGGCCCCGCGGGTGTGGCGAGCAGGGTGTAGCCGTCGGGCTCGGCGTTGGCGACCTCCGCCGTCCCGATGGTCCCGGCCGCACCGGCGATGTTGCGCACGACCACGTTGGCGCCGAGCAACTCCTCGAGCTTCTGCGTCATCAGCTGCACGTGGGCCGTGCTCGACCCACCTGCGGTCCACGGTACCACGATCTCCACGCGGCGCTCGGGAAAGTCGGCCTGTGCGACGACGGGTGCTGAACCGACGGCTACGGCGCCGAGCACGAGCGCGCACTTTGAGTAAGGCATCGCGTTCTCCCTCCCTGAAACATCTCCCGTCGCGTCGATGACAGTGCGCGGAAGCCGATTGTTGCTTGTCATGACGCGATTGGACACGCCGTTTGTCAAGCGCGCATGCTCCTTTCCATAAGCGCCGGGCCGGAAGCCCGACGACGAGCACCGCGCCGCCGTAGATCACCAGAAGGTCGGTGCGGCTGACGGCGAGGATTGCCGAACAGAATGGCGGTAAGGCCCGCGCCGCTTCATGTTCGGTCCGGCAGGATTGGCGCCGATCCTCGCGGGCAGCCGCTCATCAACTGCCGTTGGCACGGGCCTTGCACTGCGCCGCCGACCCCTGCCCTACCAAAAGCCCTCCCTTGACGGGGGTCGCCGGGCTAACTGAGGATCGCGCGGGCGCACAGCGAGGCACCGGTGGGTTCGATCAACTTCGTCGACGTCTCCAAGCACTATGGCCCGGTCGTCGCCGTCGACGAGGTGACGCTCGACGTCGCGCAAGGGGAGTTCGTGACGATCCTCGGGCCGTCGGGGTCGGGCAAGACGACGGTCCTTTCGATCATCGCCGGCCTCAACCACCCCACCGCCGGCGAGATCTGGATCGGCGGTCGCAACGTCACCGCGCTCCCCGCCGCCAAGCGCAACCTCGGCCTCGTGTTCCAGTCCTACGCGCTGTTCCCGCACATGAGCGTGTTCGACAACGTCGCTTTCCCGCTCACCGTGCGCAGCGTTCCGGGAGGCGAGATCGTCAGGCGTGTCGCGCGCGCGCTCGCGCAGGTGCAACTCGAGGGCTACGAGCGGCGCAAGCCCGCGCACCTGTCCGGCGGCCAGCAGCAGCGCGTCGCGCTCGCCAGGGCCATCGTGTTCGAGCCTGACATCCTGTTGCTGGACGAGCCGTTGGGCGCGCTCGACCGCAAGCTGCGCGAGGAGGTGCAGATCGAGTTGCGCCAGCTTCAGCGCGCGCTCGGCATCACAACCATCCTCGTCACCCACGACCAGGAGGAGGCGCTCTCCCTGTCGGACCGCATCGTCGTGCTGGACGAGGGGCGCGTCAAACAGATCGCGACGCCGCGTGAGGCGTACCTGATGCCCGCGAGCCGCTTCGTCGCCGACTTCCTGGGGACCGCCAACGTCTTCGAGGGGACGCTCGAGGCGGACGGCGCGGGCCACGCCGTGGTGCTGGCGAACGGCGTGCGCATCGCCTGCGGCGATCCGGGCCGTGCGCCTGGCGCGCGGGTGGAGGCGATCGTGCGCCCCGAGCGCTTGACGGTCGGTCCGCCGGGCGAGGGGCGCATGGACGCGAGCGTTGAGGAGGTGGTCTACCTCGGCCAGTCTGTGCGCACCCACCTCGCCACGCGCGCGGGCACCATGGTCGCGATCGGGATCGACCAGAAAGTCGGCGTGCGGGTGGGCGAGGACGTCGGCCTCGCCTGGTCACCCCACGACGTCTGGGTGCTGCCTGAGACGGCGGACGGCGGAACGACACCAACACGCAAACAGGAGTGAGCCACATGCACATGGTATTGAAGGGGGCGCTGGCGCTGACCTGCGCCCTCGCGCTCGGCGCAACGGCGCAGGCCGAGGTGAGCGAGATCCGCATGGTTGAGGCCGGCGGGCGTTCGGGCGACTCCATCGAGGAGGGGTACGTCAAGCCGTTCACCGAGAAGACCGGCATCAAGGTGGTGCGCGAGAACCCGAACCCGCTCGGCAAGCTGAAGGCGATGGTGGAGTCGGGCACCATCACCGCGCCGCTGTTCGAGGTGGGCAGCACCTCCTGGGCCATCGCCGACGCGTCCGGCCTCATCGAGCCGCTCGACTGGGACGCCATCGACCCCGACCCGATGTTCGAGGAGGCGCGCAAGGACAACGCCTTCGGCTACCAGTACTACTCGACGCTGCTGGCCTGGCGCGACGACGCCGAGCCGCTGGAGACCTGGGCCGACTTCTGGAACGTGGAGGAGTTCCCCGGCGACCGCACGCTCCCCGACAACGCCAACCTCGTGATCCCGATGGCGCTGCTCGCCGATGGTGTGGCACCGGACGCGCTCTACCCGCTCGACCTCGACCGCGCGTTCGAGAAGCTGTCGGAGATCGCCCCGCACGTCTCGGTGTGGTGGAGCGCGGGCGCGCAGCCGCCGCAGATGCTGCAGGACAACGAGGTGCAGTACGCCGCGTCCTATTCGGGCCGCGTGGCCGGGCTCGAGGGCATCGACTTCACCTACAACCAGGGGCTGCTGGATCTGGCCTACTTCGTGGTCCCGAAGGGCGCGGACCCGCAGCAGAAGGCGGCTGCCATGGGCCTGTTGAAGGAGATGTCGGTGGCGAAGAACCAGGCCGTCGCGGCCGAGGTGATCCCCTACACCGGCGCGAGCCCCGAACTCGACGCGCTGCTTCCGGCCGACAAGAAGGACCAGTTCCCCGTCACCGAGGCGAACCGTGAGGTGCAAGCCCTCGCCAACCCGCAGTGGTGGGCCGAGAACCGCGACGCGGTGGAGGAGCGCTGGCTCGAGTTCAAGCTTGGCCTCTGACTTGACCTCTGGGGCGCGCGCGCACACGGCGGTCCCGGCGCGATCCGGGCCGGCCGTGTCCGGCGGGCGCGCCCCGAACCGATCGCGCCGCTGGGCCGCGGAGGCAGGCTACATCCTGCCTCTCGTGGTGGTGATGTGCGCGATCTTCGTCCTGCCCATCGCGCTGATGCTAGCGCGCAGCTTGTTCGATCCGCAGCCGACGCTCGAATACTATCGGCAGCTCGTCGAGTCCTCGGTGTACCTAAGGGTCCTGATGCGCACCATGAAGATCGCGCTCATCACCACGGGCGTCTGCATCGTGCTGGGCTACGTGCTCGCCTATTGGATGCGCGGCCTCAGCCCCAAGGGCCAGCTCATCGCCGCGACGCTGGTGGTGCTGCCGTTCTGGATCTCGATCCTGGTGCGCACCTATGCGTGGATCGTGATCCTGGGCAACGACGGGATCGTCAACCGCACGCTCCTCGACATCGGGCTCGTCGGCGTGCCGGTGGCATTCCTCTACAACGAGCTCGGCGTCATCATCGGCACCACGAACGTGCTCCTGCCGTTCCTCGTGTTGCCGCTGTTCGCGGCGATGCTGAAGATCGACGACCGGCTGATGGACGCCGCGGCCTCGCTCGGCGCCTCGCGCGTCACGATCTTCGCCCGCGTGTTCTTCCCCCTGTCGGTGCCGGCGCTGGCGGCGGGGGCGATCCTGGTCTTCATCCTCACCTTCGGCTTCTACATCACCCCCGCGGTGCTGGGGGGCGGCCGGGTGCCGATGGTAGCCAACGCGCTCGACACGTTGATCAACCAGTTCGCCCGCTGGGAGCTCGCGGCAGCATTGTCCGGCGTGCTTCTGGTGGTGACGCTCGCCGCCTTCGCGCTGTCGCGCGTGGTGGGCGGGCGGGCGTCCATCGCATGAGCGCGTCCTCCGGAGGGGCCGCCCCCGCGCGGCGCGTCACGCCTGCCGCCGCGCCGGCCGAACCGGGGCGGCTCGGGCGCGTCTTGCTGGGCGCGACGGCCATCGCGGTGCTCGCCTTCTTGTGCCTGCCGATCCTCATCGTCATCCCGATGTCGTTCTCGAGCGCGTCCTCGCTGGCCTTCCCGCCGCCGGGGCTGTCGCTCAGGTGGTACGCCGCCTTCTTCAACGACGAGCGCTGGCTCGCGGCGCTCGCGAACTCGGCGTTGATCGCGTTCGCCTCCAGCACCATCGCGCTGGCGCTGGGCTCGCTCGCCGTCTACGGCCTGGTGCGCGGGACCTTCCGCGGGCGATCCCTCCTGGAGGGGGCGTTCATCGCACCGCTCATCGTGCCGCAAGTCATCATCGCGGTGGCGCTCTACATCTACTTCTCGCAGATCGGGCTCCTCGGCACGCTGCCCGGCCTCATCGCCGGCCACACGGTGCTGGGGGTGCCGTACGTGGTTCTCGTCATGTCGGTGGCCGTGCGCTCGTTCGACGTTCGCATCGAGCAGGTGGCCTACACGCTGGGGGCCTCGCCGTGGACGATGTTCCGCCGCGTGCTCCTGCCCAACCTGATGCCGAGCGTGCTTGCAGCGTGGATCTTCGCCTTCATCATCAGCTTCGACGAGGTGATCATCACCGTCTTCATCGCCGGCAGCTACGAGACGGTCCCCAAGCGCATGTTCAACGAGCTGGTGCTGCAGGTGAACCCGACCATCACCGCCATCGCGACGCTCCTGATCGGGGTGTCGGTGCTCACGATCGCGCTGATGGTGTGGCTCCTGCGCCGCCATGGCGTACGCCTCGGCGGGATGGTGTAGTCCCTTGCAAGCCGAGGCAGCGCCACGCAGCGTCGCGCGAAAGGCCTCGTAGGCTCGAAGCTCGTTCCTCGGTGAGGCCCGAGCCGTCCAGTGCGCCGGCCCTCAGGCGTGGCGCACGTACTGGTCCACGAAGTCGCAATCGACGAGGCGCACGTAGGCGTCGGTGATGGCCTTCGTCACCGGCCCCGGGACGCGTCCCTCGCCCACCGGCTGCCCGTTGAAGGTGCGCGCCGGGACGATGCACCAGGACGTCGAGGTGATGAAGATCTCGTCCGCGTTCGCCGCGTCGAACATGTCCACGTCGGTCTCGTGGACCGCGATCCCCTCCTGGGCCGCGAGCTCCATGGCGGTCTGGCGGCTGATGCCCGCGAGCACGTACTGCTTGCGCGGGGTGAACACTGCGCCGTCCTTCACCAGGAAGATGTTGCTGCCGGTCCCCTCGGCGAGGTTGCCGTTGACGTCGAGGAGGATCGACCAGGCCGCGGGGTTGCTGGCCTTGGCGTCCATGTCGGCGACCAGCATGTTCAGGTAGTTGTGGGTCTTGGCGCGAGGGCTCAGGCTGTCCGGCGGCGTGCGCCGCACGGCGGGCACCACGACGTCCACACCGTCGCGGAACTGCCGAGCGCGCGCCTTCAAGGGCAGCGGCGTGCACTCGACGATGACGTTGGGGCCGGTGTGCTCCCACCCCTCGTCGCCCACCGCGTCCACCCCGCGTGAGACGCGCTGGCCGAGCCAGTAGTCCTCCCCTTCGCCGAGGAGGTGCAGGTTGCGCTCCAGCACCTCTTCGCTGGCGGCGGTCATCTCCGCCGGCGACAGGCCCGGGTCGATCCTGAGATAGCGCAGCGACTGGTAGAAGCGCTCGATGTGCTCCTTCAGGCGGAAGACGCGGTGATTGAAGGTGCGCGTCATGTCGAAGGCGCCGTCGCCGAGGCGGAAGGAGCGGTCCCGGAAGGGCACCACCACGTCGCCTTCCGGCACGATGGCCCCGTTGAAGTAGGCGACACGCCGGTTGGCGTGAGCGGCAGAGGACATGGGGTTCACTCCCGTGGTCGTCGAGCGGGACGAGCGTAGCGCGACGGGCCGTGCGATGTAATCATCTGCGGCAATCGACCGAGGCGGTGGTCGCGTCCGTGCCGCAGGAGTGTCCCATGAGCGAATGGCCCGACCCCTCCTCCCACTCCGCCGAGCTCTACGCCCGCGCCAAGCGCGTGCTGCCGGGCGGGGTCAGCCGCCTCCTCACCTACAACGCACCCTACCCGTTCTACGTGCGCTCGGGCGCAGGCTCGCGCGTCACCGACGTCGACGGCACGGTGCGCGTCGACCACGTGAACAACTTCGCCTCGCTGATCCACGGCCACGCGCACCCCGAGATCGTGGCGGCGGTGACGGACGCGCTCGGCCGCGGCACCGCGTTCGCCCTCCCGACCGCGCTCGAGGTGGAGATGGCCGAGCTCTTGGCGGAGCGCTACGAGACCTTCGAGCGGGTGCGCTACTGCAACACCGGCACCGAGGCGGTGATGCTCGCCATCAAGGCGGCGCGCGCGGCGACCGGCCGGCCCAAGATCGCCAAGTTCGAGGGTGGCTATCACGGCATGTACGACTATGCCGAGGTGAGCCTCGACTCGAACCCGGACACTTGGGGCAACGACCCGCGGTCGGTCCCTTACGCGAGGGGCACGCCCCAGGGCGTCACCGAGGATGTGGTGACGCTTCCGTTCAATCATCCCGAGGCCGCCGAGCGCATCCTGCGCGCCCACGCGGAAGGGCTTGCCGGCATCCTCGTGGATGTGGCGCCGAGCTACTTCGGGATGATCCCGATCTCGGCTCCCATGGTGGAGATGCTGCACCGCGTGGCGGACGAGACCGGCGCCGTGCTGATCGCGGACGAGGTGATCTCGCTCCGGCTCGGCTACCGCGGCGGGGCGGCGCGGTTCGGGCTGAGGCCGCAGCTCACCACGGCGGCCAAGCTCATCGGCGGCGGCTTTCCGGTGGCCTGCGTCGCGGGCCGCGCGGAGGTGATGGAGGTCTTCAGCCACGAGGGCGGGCGTCCCGCGCTCCCCTCGAGCGGGACGTTCACGGCGAACCCCATCGGGCTGACCGCGGGGCTGACCGCGATGCGCCTGTTGACCGAGGAGAGCTTCGAGCGCCTCGAGACGCTCGGGACGTTGGCGCGGTCGCTCCTCACCGAGGCGTTCGCGGCGGCGGGGGTGCCTGGCCAGGTCACGGGCGTCGGCTCGATGTTCAGCCTGCACATGACGACACGGCCGATCGTCGACCACCGCAGCGCCTATCCGCGGCCCGAGGAGACGGCGGCGATGCGCGCCTTGCAGGGCGAACTCCTGCGCCGCGGCCACGTCATCGCGCCGAAGGGCTCGGGTTTCATCTCCACGGCGACGAGCGAGGCGGACCTCGAGAGCCTCGCCGAGGCGACGTCTGGCGCGCTGCGCACCCTCGCGCTGGCGGCCTAGGGCCGGTCGGTAAATGGTCATCATGGCTCATGACAAGCTGGCGCCACCACGCACCGGCGCAGTCCGTCCGTTAGGGCCTTGGTGCACGACCGATCGTCGTCAGCGGATCGAGAGGCGGTCGAGGCGGTCCCGCAGGCGGTAGCTCATGCCGATGAGCGGCACGAACCAGGGACGACCCGTGTAGAGCGGGATCGTCGGCAAGGTCGCGTGCTCGACGGAAGGTACCACCCCGTCGTCGAAGGCGCAGACCGGGCCGTTCGGCCGGGTAAGGATGCGATGGGCGACGCGCTCCCCAAGGTAGGTCATCATCGCGACGCCCGACCCGTTGCAGCACACCGCCCAGGAGAGGCCGTCCGCCTCGCCCATGTGCGGCAGCCTGTCCCGCGCGAAGGCGACGTTGCCTTGCCAAGAGTGCGTAATCCTCGTGCCTGCGAGCTGAGGGAAGCGGCGAAGCATCATGGCGACGAGCCCACGGGCTGCGGCGGAGGGTCCGACACGGCCGAAGCTCGCGCGCCCGCCGAACACGAGGCGTCGCCCATCCGGTGACAGGCGGAAGTAGGACAGGACGCGCGCCGTGTCCGAGATCGGACGCGCATGCGGGATCAGCGCACGCGCGTCCTCGGGAGCGAGCGGAGCGGTTGCGATGATGTGGCTCGCCACGGGAACGACGCGGCGCTGCAGCGCCGGGGTCGCGCTGCCCGTGTAACCGTTCGTCGCCACCACGACACGGGCGACCTCGACGGCACCGCGCTCGGTCGCCACGCGCCAACCGCCGGCGCGGCGCTCGAGCCCGGTCACGCGGACGGGAGCGACGACCCGCGCCCCCGCTCGCAGCGCCGCCGCGAGGAGCCCTGCGAGGAGGCGCGCCGGTTGCACCGCGCCGCCGGGGCTGAACCGAACCCCACCATGGTAGAGCTCGGTCGCCACCTCGCGGTGCTGCTCGGCGCGGGTGACGACCTCCGTGTCGAGCACGCCTGCCTTCGCCGCCCACTCCGCCTTGCGGGCCAGGCCGGGAAGGTGAGACGGAGCGAAGGCGCCGACGAACTTGCCGGTCGGCTGCCAACATCCTTGGAGCCCGAGCCGCGCCACCGTCGCCTCGAAGTCCGTCAGCGACCTGAGGCCCGAGGCGACGCGCTCGCGCATCAACCCCTGGTCCTTCGCGTCGAGGTCGATGAGGCCCCAGCCGCCGGTGACTTGACCGCCGTTGCGGCTCGACCCGCCATGGCCGGGCATCTCCGCGTCGACCACGACGACGTCGGCCCCGCCCTCGGCGAGGGCAAGGGCACAGGACAGGCCCGCGTAGCCGCCACCCACGATGAGGACGTCGGCCCGCGGCGGCGGCATGTCGTCCGGGCCGGGGCCGGGAGGCGCGTCGTCCCACCACAGCGGCGTTGTGGCCACGCGCTGAAGGTCCCCGCGCCCAGCGTCGGCGGCCTCAGCCAACGGACTGCCCGAGGTAGTACGCCTTCAGGTCGTCGGCGTCGTCGTCCCCTTCGGTGATCGGCCGGTCGAACGCGATGGCGCCCTCGCGCATGATGTATAGGTGCTCGGCGATGGCCATCGCCATGGCGACGTTCTGCTCCACCAACAGGATCGTCAGCCCCCTCTCGTTCAAGTCGAGCACGATCTCGGCGATCTCCTGCACCACCCTCGGCGCGAGCGCGGCCGACGGCTCGTCCAGCATCAGCAGCCGCGGTCGCCCCATCAAGGCGCGGGCGATCGACAGCATCTGCCGCTCCCCTCCCGACAGGGCACCAGCCGAGCGGGACCGCATCGCGGCGAGCTTGGGGAACTCGGCGTAACGCGCCTCAAGGTCGGCGCGCACCTCCGCCTTGGCGCGACGCCGGTGGTACGCGCCGACGAGGAGGTTCTCCTGCACGGACATCCCAGCGAACACCTCCTTGCCCTGGGGCACGAGGACGAGGCCCATGCCAATGCGCCGATCAGCGGGCACGTCGTCAATGCGCACGCCGTCGAAGCGCACCTCGCCGGACGTCGGCTCGAGCAGGCCGGCGGCGACCTTCAGCGCGGTGGACTTGCCGGTCCCGTTGCCCCCCAGGAGCGCGATGATCGCCCCCTCGGGAACCGTCAGCGACAGGCCGTTCAGCACCTGCACGCGGCCGTAACCGGCGTGGACGTCGTCAAGCGCGAGCACGTCGCCGCACCGTTCCACCGCCGATGTACGCCTCGACGACACTCGGATCCTGCGCGATCACACCAGGCGGACCCTCGGCGATGGTGGTGCCGTGGTCGAGCACCATCACCCGGTCGCACAACTCCTGGACGACGCGCATGACGTGCTCGACGAGGAGCACGGTGATGCCACGCTCGTCGCGCAGGCGGCGGATCAGCGCGATCAGCCGGTCGACGTTCGGCGGCGACAGGCCGGCCGCCGGCTCGTCGAGCACGAACAGCTTCGGCTCGATGATGGCACCACGCGCCAGCTCCACCATGCGTTGCTGACCCACCGAGAGCGCCGACGCCGGCCGATCGGCGAACTCGGCGAGGTCGAAGAGGTCGAGGAGCGCCCTCGCCTTCGTGTAGGCCGCCGCCTGGTCGCGGCGCGCTGCGGGCAGGCCGAGCGCCGAGGCGAGGGTGCTCGACCGGTGCCGCGGGCTGAGCGGCATCGCGACGTTCTCGGCCACCGTCAGCTTGGGGAAGAGGCGCAGGAGCTGGAAGGTCCGTGCGATGCCGAGCCGGTTGATCCGGTAGGCCGGCATCGTCGTGATGTCGGTGCCGTCGAACGTCAGCCGCCCGGCGCTCGGCGCGACGAGGCCGGTGACGAGGTTGACGAGCGTCGACTTGCCGGACCCGTTCGGCCCGATGAGGCCGTAGATCTCGCCCTGGCGCACGCTGAGGTCCACACCGTCGACGGCGACGAGGCCGCCGAAGCGCTTGGTCACGCCCTCGCAACGGAGGACGCTCACGTGCGCCGCTCCGCGAGCGTGCGCACGAGGCCGACGATGCCGCCGGGGATGAACGTCATGGCGAGGATCATCAGCGTGCCGTAGATGATGAGGCGGTAGTCCTCGGTGGCGCGCAGCACCTCCGGCATCGCGGTGAAGGCGATGGCGCCGAGGATCGGCCCGACGATCGAGGCCCGTCCCCCGACGATCATCATGGCGATGATGGTGGCCGACGTGAGGATGGCAAAGTCCGCCGGGTAGGCCCCCTCGAGGTAGTACACGATAAGGACGCCGGCGGCGCCGGCGAACGCCGCGCTCGCCACGAAGGCGACCAGCTTGGCGCGCACGGTGTCGAGGCCGATGGCGCGGGCCAGAAGCTCGTCGTCGCGCACCGCCTGCCACTCCTTGCCGATGCGCGAGGTCGCGAGGCGCCAGGCGAGGAGGACGGCGAGCGTCGCAGCGACGAGCGTCAGCCAGTAGAACCCGGCCTCGCGCGTCGCGCCGAACGCGGCGAACGGCTCGATGCGTGGCACGGTGATGCCGTACTGTCCCCCGGTGAAGCTCGTCCAGGAGCTGAGGAGGAGGTAGACGATCGTCTGGAACGCGATGGTGACGATCGCGAGGAAGTGCCCCGCGACGCGCAGCGCCGGCACGCCGAGCAGCAGTCCGAACGCCCCCGCCACGACGATGCCGGCCGGAAGGGTCGCCCAGATCGACCAGCCGAGGTCCCGGTAGAGGATCGCCGCGGTGTAGCCGCCGATCCCGTAGAAGGCGGCCTGCGCGAACGAGTACTGACCGCAGTAGCCGAACACGAGGTCGAGCCCCACCGCGAGGATCACGTAGATGAAGGCGATCGTCGCCACCGACAGGACGTAGGTGTTCGCGTCCGCCAATGGGAACAGGGCGAGCGCGGCGACGAGCACGGCGGCGACCAGGGGCGCGACGAGCCGCATCAGGCGCGGTCCATGGAGCGGCCGAAGCTGAACAGGCCCGACGGCTGCACCATCAGGACGAGGATGACCAGCGCGAAGCCGACGATGTCGCGTGCCTCGTTGGAGATGTAGCCCGACACGAAGCTCTCCGTGACGCCGAGGAGGAGCCCGGCCGCCACCGCGCCGTAGACGTTGCCCATGCCACCGACGATGACGACGGTGAACGCCTTCAGGGCCGTCATCGCACCGACCTGAGGGTGCACGAGGTAGACCGTCGACATCATCATGCCGGCGCCCGCCGCGAGCCCGCCGCCGATGGCGAAGGTGGCGAGGGCGACGCGGTTGACATCGATGCCCGAGAGCGTCGCCACGGTGGGATGCTGGGCGACGGCGCGCAGCGCCCGACCGGTCCAGGTGTAGCGCAGGACGATGTGGAAGATGACGACGATGACGAGCGTCACGACCGGGATGAGCGCGCGCTGGCCGGTCAGGAAGATCGGCCCGAAGTTCAGGAACACCGTCGAGAGCTCGGTACGGATGAGCTGCGGCTGCGGGCCGAACACCAGGAGCGCCGCGTTCTGCAGCACCACGGCGAGGCCGAAGGAGGAGATGATGGTGTCGGTCGGCTCACGTCCGCGGATCGGGCGGAACACGAGCCGCTCGGCCGCGATCGCGAGCGCCGCGACGCCGACCATCGCAAAGATCAGCGCGAACGGCAGCGGCAGCCCGAGGGTGGTCGAGGCGACGAGGCCGAGGAACCCGCCGAGCATGTAGAACTCGCCGTGGGCGAAGTTCACCACGTGCAGGATGCCGAAGATCAGCGTCAGCCCGATCGCGACCAGCACGTAGACGCTGCCCGTGATGAGCCCGTTGACGAACAGCGTCAGCGCGAAGTCGAATGTGTACAAGAAGGCTCCTCGCCCGGGGGCGGGGGCGCGGCGGCCGGGAGGGCCGCCGCAGGGGACGTCAGAACGGCTGCAACTCGCGCTTGCCGTCCTTCACGATGGCGAGGCCGATGTTGAAGTCGACACCGCCCTGCTCGTTGAACTTGGCCGTGGTCCCGGGAGGACCCTCGACGAGCGGGTGGTCCTCGAGCTCGAGCAACGCGTCACGGATGGCGGGGCCCTCCGTCGCGCCGGCCTTCTCGATGGCGGCGATGATGAGCGACATGGAATCGTAGCCGAGCGCCGAATGCACGTTCGCGTTGACGCCCCAACGCTCCACGAAGCGCTCGGCGAACGCCGCGCCATGCTCGTTCGGCGTGTCCGGCTCGAACATGGAGGAGACGGCGAAGCCCTCCGAGGCCGCACCGGTGAGCTCGATGAACTTGTCCGTCATCATCGAGCCGGAGCCCATGAACTGGGTCTCGAGCCCCATCTCGTTGGCCTGGCGCACGATGGTCGCGCCGTCACCGACGAGCCCGCCGAGGTAGATCGCATCCGGGCCCAGCGCACGCAGCCGCGTCAGCATCGAGTAGAAGTCCTGCTCGCCGGCGTTGAAGCTCTCCCGTGCGACGATCTCGGCACCGGCCTCCTCTGTGACCTCGGCGAAGGTGTCGGCGAGCGAGTTCCCGTAGCTCGAGTTGTCGTGGATGATGGCGAGCCGCTTGGCGCCGAGCACCTCGACCGTGTCGACGCCCGACTCGCGCCCCTGCACGTCCGAGCCAGGGTAGGGGCGGAAGAACCAGGGATCGCCCGGCTCGTTCAGGTCGGTCACGCTCACCGCCGTCGAGCCGCCGGCGACCATCGGCACCTCCGCCTCGCGGGCGACCTTCAACGCTGCCTCCGCGACGGCGGAGTTGTAGGTTCCAAGGATCGCGGCGACGTCGTCCTGCTCGATCAGCTTGCGCGCCGCCGTCGTGCCCTTCGTCGGCGAGGACTCGTCGTCCTCCACGATGAGCTCGATGGGGCGGCCGTCGAGTACGCCGCCCTCCGCGTTGGCCTCCTCGACGGCGAGGCGCACGCCCTGGATGACCTCGGACGCGGCGAGCGAGGACGGACCGGACATGGGCAGGATGACGCCCACCTCGACCGGCGCGCCGTCCTGCGCCGCCGCGGGTGTGAGGAGGCCGAGCGCGAGCGCTGCGGCGCCGAGACGTGTCAGGAGTTTCATCGACTTCGTGTTCCTCTCTACTCGAGCGTTCGTGCCTTGGCGCCCGTCAGCCCGTGGCGGTGTAGCCATAGTGCGCACGCGCATGGTCCACCGTGATGCGCCCGTCGGCAAGGTCGCGCTCCACGAGCTCGCGTGGGCGCTCGCGCGGATCGCCGTACCCGCCCCCGCCCCCCACGGACAGGACGACGACGTCGCCGACCTGGAGCTCCGCCGCCGCCATCGGGGGCAGCGAGATCGCCTCCCCGCCGCGCTCGATGACGAGGCTCCCGAGGCCTCCCGGACCGCCGCCCTCGGCGCCGGACGGGGCCACGCGGTAGTGGTCGGAGTAGAGGTTGAGGAAGGTCCCTTCCTCGAGCACCGCGAAGCGGCGACGGAAGCCGAGGCCGCCGCGCCAGCGCCCGGCGCCCCCGGAGTCGGGGATGAGCTCCGTCGCCTCCATGCGCAGGTGCGGGTTCGCCTGCTCGAACGCCTCGATGGGGGTGATGCGACAGTTCGACAGGATGTTGTCGCATGCGTCCACGCCCTCGTAGGCATGGCCGGCGCCGAAGCCGCCGCCCAGTACGTCGACGAAGACGCGGTAACCGTCGGATCGGCGCTGGCCGATGTAGAACCCTGTGGTCGAGTTGAAGCCCTGCGCCGGGACCTTCTCGCGCATGGCCCCGGCAAGCGCGCCCTGCACGCTGTCGAAGGCCCGGTAGGCGGCGGCCATGCGGGCGCGGACCGGCGCGGGCGGGTTCGGGTTGAGCAGCGAGCCCTTCGGCAGGTGGATGTCGAGCGGCCGGTTGCAGCCGTCGTTCGCCGGCATGTCCTTGTCGGCGATGACGGAGCGCACGGCGGCGAACACCGCCGCGTGCGCCGAGGCGACGGGGCAGTTGAACATCGAGCGCACCTGGGCGTCGGTGCCCGTGAAGTCGACCCCCAGGTCCGACCCGGTGACTTGGAGCGTGACACGCACGGTCACGGGTTCGTCCACGAACACGTCGCGGTCGATGGAGGCCTCACCGCGGTAGGTGCCGTCGGGCAGCTCGGCGATGGCGGCGCGCATGCGGCGCTCGGCGTAGTCCATCACCGCGTCCATCGCCCGCCTGAGGCCAGCGACGCCGTAGCGCTCGGCGAGCTCCTTGAGGCGCACGCGCCCGGTGTGGTTGGCGGCGAACTGGGCGTTGACGTCGCCGAGGCCGATCTCTGCGGTGCGCACGTTCGCGAAGATCAGCCGCTCGATCATCCCGCCGTGCCAGTCCCGCTCCACGTCCATCAGGAGCGGTGGGATGACGATCCCCTCCATGATGTGGTCGGTGGCGCTGGGGTTCACGCCGGCCGCTCCGCCGCCGATGTCGAGGTGGTGCGCCGTCGAGCCCGACCAGCCGATCAGCGCACCGTCCACCACGATGGGCGAGAACAGGATGATGTCGTTGAGGTGCTGCCCGCCGGCGTACGGGTCGTTCATGATGATGGCGTGGCGCTCGGTGACGCCCGACAGGTCGAGCTGCGCCGCCGCGCCCTTGAACGACAGGGAGAGCGCTGCCGTCTGCATGGGGATCGTCTCGGCCTGGGCGACCACGTTGCCGTCGGCGTCCAGCAGGGCCGTCGAGCAGTCCTGCGCCTCGCGCACCACCGTGGAGAAGGCGGAGCGGATGAGGTTGAGGTTCATCTCGTCCGCGGCCGACTGCAAGGCCTTGGCGATGATGGCGATCTCCGTGGCGTCCACGGCGTGGGAGGTGGCGACGGCGTCCATCTATCGGCTCCGGGTCAGCATCAGGTCGCCGGTCGGCTCCATCCGCGCGGTCCACCCGAGCGGGACGACCGTGGTGGCGGTCGCCTCCTCGATGACGGCGGGACCTGCGACGGTCTCGCCTGCACCCAGCGCGTCACGCGCGACGAACGTCGCGAGCCGAGCCGCACCCGCGATGAAGACCTCGCCGGTGTCGCGATCCGCAGCGGCGCCGTTGGGGCGCGGCGTGACCGGCGGCGGCCCCGCGCGTGCGGTGACGCGCACCCGCGTGTTGACCGCTTCGACGGCGAGCGCGGCGCGGGCGTAGCCGTAGCGCTGCAGATGGGCGGCCTCGAACGCGGCGCGCAGCGCGTCGGCGCTGCGCGGCTCGGCTTCGGACCACACCGTCAGCTCGAACGCCTGGCCCCGGTAGCGCATGTCGAGGCCGACCTCGGTGGTGTACTCCCCGCCGGCCAGGCCGTGCGCCGCCGCGGCCTCGCCGGCCCAAGCGTTGAGCTCGGCAAGCCGCGCCGCGTCCAGCGTCGCGTCCGACAGAACCTGGAGGTCGGTGCGCACGAGGTCGATCGTCGTGTCGGCGACCAGCAGGCCGAACGCGGAGGCGAGCCCAGGCGCCCAGGGAACAAGGACGCGCCTGACGCCGATCTCCTCCGCCACGGTGGCAGCGTGGAGCGGTCCGCCGCCACCGTAAGCGACCAGCGTGTAGCCGGACGGGTCGATGCCACGGGCCGTCGACACGCGCCGCAGCGCCTGCGCCATGTTGGTGTTGACGATCCGCAGAACCGCGTCCGCCACCTCCTGCGGGCTGCCCGGCATCCCCACGGCAGCGAGCGCGTCGGCCGCCTTCCGCGCATCGAGCGTCATGCGGCCGCCGAAGAAGCGGTCCGGTCGCAGGAGGCCCGCCACGAGCTGCGCGTCGGTGACGGTCGCCTTCGTCCCGCCACGGCCGTAGGCGGCCGGTCCCGGGTCGGCTCCGGCGCTCGCCGGGCCCACCGCGAGCAGACCGCCCGGATCGAGCGCCGCGATGGACCCGCCCCCCGCGCCGACGGTGACCATGTCCACCGCGGGCGTGCGGATCGGCAGCCCGTCCACCTTCAGCTCCGGAACCATCGTCGGCGTGCGGCCCGGCGCGATGACGACATCGGTAGAGGTGCCGCCCATGTCGATGGTGAGGACGTCGTCGATGCCGTTGCGCTCGGCGAAGAACATCGCCGCGCGCACGCCCGCTGCGGGACCCGACAGCAGCATGCGCACCGCGTTGCGTGCCGCACTCGCCCCCGGCATGACGCCGCCGTTCGACTGCATGATCTGAAGGATGCCGCCGTAACCGCGCGCCCGGAGGTCCGCCTCGATCCGCTCCACGTAGCGCGACACGACGGGGCTGACGAAGGCGTTCACCACCGTCGTCATCGTCCGTTCGTACTCGCGGAACTCCGGCGAGATCTCATGGCTCGCGCTGACCACCACCTCGGGCGCCCTGGCCCGCACGATGGCGGCGAGCTCCCGCTCATGCGCGGGGTTCGCGTAGGCATGGAGGAGCGCGATGGCGATGGAGCCGACGCCCTCGGCGAGCGCTGCGTCCACCACAGCCTCGACCGCAGCGCGGTCCAGCGGACGCACGATCGTGCCTGTGGGGTCGATCCGCTCGTCCACCTCCAGGACGAGCCGGCGAGGCACCGGGGGTACCGGCTTGCGGTAGAACACCTCGTACACGCTGCCGGTGCGCTCGTGCGTGCCGATCTCGATGACGTCCCGGAAGCCCCGCGTCGTGATGAGCGCCGTGCGCGAGCCATCCCGGGTGAGGAGCGCGTTGGTCGCCACGGTGGAACCGTGGACGAGCTGGTCGATGGCGGACGGGTCGGCGCCCGCGCCGTCGATAGCGTTGGCCACCGCCTCGTGGATCGCCTTCGGTGTCGAGAGCACCTTGTGCGTGACGAGCGTGCCGTCCCCGCGCCGCCACACGAGGTCGGTGAAGGTTCCCCCGATCTCAACGCCGACGCGGTCCGTGGTCATCCCCCGCGCCGCTCCCCTCGCGTCGAACCTATGGTGGCCGGACGGACCGTGCAGGGGTCCGGCGTCGCCGTTGAGGAAGCGTATTTCGTGGCGACGCGCCCTGTCAAAGTCTGTGCTTGTGCAAAAACCGGGCGTTGGGCGCGAGTGGTGATAGCCTAGGGCTGGCCGCCGCATCGAAGGGCGGTTCGACCCCCTACCCGTCCCCTGGACGACGAGATGGCCCATGCTGTTGCCGAGCGACGCCGAAATCCCCGAGCCGCGATGGCCGAACGGCGCGCGGTGCGCCGTCATGCTGACCTTCGACTTCGACGCCGAGACGCTGTGGCTGTCGCGCAACGAGGACAACGCCAAGCGCCCCGGCATCTTATCCCAGGGCGTCTACGGCGCGCGCGTGGGGATCCCGAGCATCCTGAAGCTCCTCGCCGAGCACGAGGTGCCGGCGACCTTCTTCGTGCCCGGCTGGACGGCGGAGCGGCATCGTGGCCGCACCGAGGACATCCTCGCCGCCGGACACGAGATCGGCCACCACGGCTACCTGCACGAGTGGATCCACCCCGACTTCCCCGACAAGGAGGCCGAGGCGCTCGAGCGTGGCCTCGAGGCCTTGAGGACGACGCTCGGGATCAAGCCGGAGGGCTACAGGTCACCGGCCGGCGAGACGAGCGGCAACATGATCCGCCTCCTCCACGAGCACGGCTTCCTCTACGACTCCTCGCTGATGGATGCGATCAACCCCTATCGTCACGTCCTCGCCGACGGCACGCCTGGCCCCATCGAGCTGCCCTGGCACTGGAGCATCGACGACGCGCCCTACTCGATGTTCTCGATTCAGACGCCGCGAACCATCGTCGACAACGATGCCATCTTCTCCGTGTGGTCGACCGAGTTCGCCGAGATCCACGCTGCGGGCGGGCTGTTCGACCTCGTCATGCACCCGCAATTCATCGGCAGGCCGAACCGCCTGGCGCTGCTGCGGCGCATGATCGAGCACCTGCGCGGCTTCGATGGGGTCTGGTTCGCGCGCGGTCGAGAGGTCGCCGCCTGCGCGGCGGAGCAGATGTGATGACGCGGTCGGCAGTTTGCAGGTCGGAACGCTCCGTTCGTTCGGTCGTGTGCCCGCCATCGTTACGTGCGTGGCCGCACGCCGCGCGTGGGCCCCGGGTTGCCGCTCCCCTACCCATTTGGCACAATCTTGCAAAACATTGGGACCGACGGACCCAAAGGAGAGGAGCCACAAGATGCGTGTCAGCACAGTCGCCGTTGTCTTCGCTGCAGCACTCGCCCCAGCGGCCCACGCTCAGGAGAACCTCGTGCTTGCCACCGCCTCGACCGGAGGCACGTACTACCCCGTCGGCGTGGGCATCGCGCGCGTCGTGAGCGAGGCAGCGCCGGACCTGCGGGTCGATGCCGTGACGTCCGGCGGCTCGACCGAGAACGTGCGCCTCATCGCCCGGGACGAGGTGGACATGGCGATCTCGAACGGCGTTGTGACCTCGCTCGCGCGCTCTGGAGAGGAGGGCTTCGACGCCTCAGAGCACGGCGACCTGCGCACCATGTTCGCGCTGTGGGGCAACGTCGAGCACCACCTTGCCCTCAAGGATGCGGTCCAAACTGGGACGGTGGACGATCTCAATTCCCTCGACGGCAAGTACAACATCGGCGGTCGGCAGTCCGGCGCACGCACCGCGGCGACGCTGATGCTGCGCGGCCTCGGCATCGACCCCGAGGGTCTCGACCTTGAGTACATCGCGACCTACGGCGAGGCCGGCAGCGCGCTGCAGGACGGGCGCATCGCGGCCGCCAACCTCGGCGCCGGCGTCCCGGTCGCTGCGGTGACGGAGGCCTACGCTACGCTGGGCGACGACGTGACCATCCTCTCCTTCACCGACGCGCAGCTCGCCCGCATCGAGGAGAACAGCCCGGGGCTGTGGTACCCCACCGAGATCCCGGCTGGATCCTACCCTGGCCAGGACGACCCGATCCCGACCGCAGCCTACGCCAACTTCATGATCGTCGACGCCGACGTCCCGGAGGAGACGGTCTACAAGTTCATGACGGCCGTCTTCGACAACATCGACCAGGTGCACGACATCCATCCTGCGGCGCAGGAGATCACCCTGGAGGCCGCGACGAGCGGCTTGTCGGCCCCGTTGCATCCCGGCGCCGTGCGCTTCTACGAGGAGCGCGGCATCGAGGTGCCGGACCGTCTTCGGCCCTGATCATGCCGTCCCGGCCGACATGAACTGATGGGCTCGACCGAGCCCTCGCGCGCGTTGAACGCCGTCCTCCTCATGGGAGCGTCGGCGTACGGCGTGTTCCACCTATACTTTGCGACGATCGACACGATTCAGGAGAGCTGGCGCAATGCCGTCCACGTCGGCGGCGCCCTTGCCTTCGCCTTCGTGTTCGCCTCGCTGAGGTTCCGCCCCGGCGTGCTTCGGCTCGCCTTCGTCCTGCTCGCGATCCTGTCGCTCGCACTGCCGGCCTACGTGATCGGCACGGAAGAGGCGTTGTTCGCACGAAACGAGCGGTTGTTGACCATCGACCTCGTGATGGCGGGCGCCGTCATGGCTGTGGTCCTGTTCGGGGTCGGCGTCGCGGGCGGCTGGGTGCTGACGGTGCTCGGCGCGCTCTCGGTCGCCTACGCGCTGTGGCTCGGGGCGCTGCTGCCTGGCACGCTCGGCTTCCGCGGCATCTCGTACTACACCTTCTCGTACCGCATGCTGTGGGGCGGCGAAGGCTACCTCGGCTTCCTCACCTCGATCTCGGCGACCTACGTCTACCTCTTCATCTTGTTCGGAACGATGCTGCTCGCCGCGGGCAGCGGCCGCTTCCTGGTGCAGCTCAGCCTGCGCCTCGGCAACCGCGTCCCAGGGGGACCAGCACAGGCCGCCGTCATCGCGAGCGCGATGATGGGCTCGGTGACGGGCACGTCGATCGGCAACGTCATGGCGACGGGCTCGGTCACGATCCCCATGATGCTGCGCGCGGGCTACCGTCCGAGCTTCGCCGCCGGCGTCGAGGCGAGCGCCTCGAACATCGGACAGATCGCGCCACCGGTCATGGGAGCGGGTGCCTTCATCCTCGCGGCGTGGACCCAGACGCCCTACGGCACCGTCGTCCTGCTCGCGATCCTTCCAGCGGCGCTCTACTTCTACTCCGTGTTCCTCGGCGTCGTACTTTACGCGCGCAGGGAGAACTTCCGCGCGGAGGTCGAGACCGAGCCCGTCGTGTGGCGGGACGGCATCCCATTCGCCCTCGGCATCGGAACCCTGATCGCAGCGCTCGTGGTCGGCTACACGCCGGTCTACGCATGCGTTCTGGGGATCGTTGGGACGCTCAGCGCGAGCTGGCTGACGAGGGACCATCGCATCGGCCCCATAGGGCTGGCCACCGTCTTCCTCGACACCGCGCGGACCGCTGCGATCACCGCGCTCATGCTCGCCGCAGCCAACGTCGTCGTGGGCATGCTGACGCTGACCGGCAAGGCCATCACCTTTTCCGCCGCTCTGGTCGATGCCGCCGGGGGCAACGTCTACCTCATGGTGGCTGCGGTCGCGCTCATCTCGTTGATCTTGGGCATGGGCCTCCCGATCACCGCGAGCTACGTCATCGTGGCGGCAGTCGTCGGTTCTGGGTTCGAGGAGTTCGGCTTCACGCTCCTCGCGGTCCACCTCATGATCTTCTGGTACAGTCAGGACTCGAACGTCACGCCGCCGATCGCGCTGTCGGCCTTCGCGGCGGCGGGGATCGCCAAGACGGCGCCGTTCCCAGCGGCCATCGAGGCGTGGCGCCTCTCCAAGGGACTGTACGCGATTCCGCTACTGTTCCTTTCGGGCGACCTCCTCTTCGAGAACGGGGCGTTGGCCGCGGCCACCGCCTTCGCAGCCGCGGTCGTCGGTCTCACGGGGCTCGCGATCGCGCTCGCCCGCCACGGCTACCGTGGGCCGATCCCGATGGTGCTCGGGCTGCCGCTGTTCGCGACCTCGGTCGGTTGCTTCCTGCTCGACCGCGACGTCGCGAACGGGTTCGCCCTCGCGACGCTGGCGCTGCTCGGCATCGGCGAGCTCGTCGGCCGGTCGCGAGCTGCGCCCGCAGCCAGTCCACCATGACCTGTAGATCTTCAGGACGGCGAGCGGGCGTGGCTCGCGAGCGCCTCGAGGACCCGTCGGGTCGTGTCGATGTCGCCCTGCGACATGCCGTGCAGGAGCTGGGCCTCGCAGGCGAGCGCCTCGCGCCGGATCGCGTGCACCTCTGACAGGCCCTCCTCCGTCACGGTGAAGCCGCCATCCCCGTCGCGGGTGACGAAGCCCTTGCGGACCAGCGACTCGGCGGCGTCCTCGGCGGCCACGGTGCCGAGGAACCCCGCCTCGGCGAGCGTCTCAAGCTTGGAGCCCGGAAAGTAGGAGATCGTCGCGATCATGCGGCTCTCGTTCGTCGTCATGCCGAGCGAGGCGAGCGCCTCCTGAAGCGCGGCGGTGAACCCCACCAGCGCACGGCGCATGAGGTTGGACAGCAGCGGCTTCATCATCGGGGCGGCGGTGGGACGGGGCTCCGGCGCCGGGCCGCTGCCGGGGTGCTCCACCGCAAGCCCGTAGTGCCCCTGACTGAACAGGAGGAGCGGCCGGTCGAACCGGCGATAGCGTTCCACGTGCCCTACCATGATGACGTGGTCGCCGCCGTCGTGCTCCGCGTGGCGGCGGCACTCGAGCTGTGCCGCGACGCCGGACAGGAGCGGCGCGCCGCCCGCGCCCGCCGCGAAGCCGACCGACGCGAACTTCTCGCCCGAGCGCGCGAAGTGGGACGCGACGTCGCTCTGGTCGGAGGCGAGGATGTTGACCGCGAAGTGGCTGGCGGCCTGGAAGATCGCGAGGCTGTCGGACTGACGCTTGAGCGACCACAGGATGAGCGGCGGGTCCATGGACACGGACGCGAACGAGTTCGCGGTGACGCCCGTCGCGCGACCATCGGCGGCCGCAGCCACGACGGTGACCCCGGTGGCGAACTGACCGAGGCATCGACGGAAGGCGCGACCGTCGTCGCGAGGGTCGCCGGCCTCCACGGGGGTCTCGCTCGCCCGCTCGGAGGGCGCTTCGGCCCGCAGGGGTTCCCCGTTCATGACGCACCCTCCGCGGAATGTCCCCATCCACGCTGGACGGGGACGTCCCCGTTACACCGTGCGCGGGCGCCTGTCACAGCCGCCGGCGCCGGGCCGGCTCCGGCCCAGAGGCGCCGAGCGAGGGTCCCGGTGCGCGCTACTCCTCGTACTTCTTCAGGATCGCCTGGTATGTTGCGGTCACGTCCGGATGCCGCTCGTAGAACTCCGCGCTCGCCGTCGTCGCCGCCTCCTTGAAGGCTGCGACCTCGTCGTCCGGCACAGTGGCGAAGGTGTGACCCTTCTCGAGCATCGACTCTAGCGTCTTGCGGTCGTCCTCGATGGCGCGCTCCCACTGCACGTCGAGCATGTCGCCCACGGCGCCGCGAATGCAGCCCTGCAGCTCCTCGTCGAGCCCGTCCAGCCACGCCTCGTCGACGATCACCGAGTAGGTGAGGAGCGACAGGCCCGGCACCAGCGAGGCGGCTTGCGCCGTGTCGCCGACCATCTCCCACCCCCCCGCGGAGGTGAAGATGCCGTCGATGGCACCGAGCGCCAAGGACGTCGCCATCTCGCTCGCCGGCATGGTGACGGGACTGACGCCGAGGTTGCGCATGACGTCCTGCAGCACCTTGCCGCCGGTGACGCGGATCTTCCGACGCTCGAGGTCCTCGGCGCTGGTCACCTCCATCTCGGGGAACAGGAAGATGAGCTCGGCGGCGCGCATGAGGCCCATGACCTCGATGCCGCGGTCCTTCAGCAGGCCGGACATGAGCTCGTTGAGCTCCCGCCGCGCCTCGGGCTGCAGCATCAGCTCGTCGGACAGGACGAACGGCTGGTCGATGATGCCGTAGCGCGGATCGACGGAGTCGAGGAGCACCGACACCGGCCAGGCCATGTGCACCGCCCCGGTGCCGATCGCCGCGATCGCCTCCCGGTCCTTGTAGAGCTGGCCGGCGTGGTAGAGCTTGACGTCGATCCTCCCCTCGCACCGCCCCTCAATGTCGGCGGCGACCTCCTCCATGTACCCGGTCTTCCAGTGCGTGGTGGCGAGCTCGTTCGTCATCACCATCTCGACCGGCGCCTGCGCGAGTGCCGCGGGCGCACCTAGGACGGCGGCGACGGCAATGACGGTCGAATGAACGCGGGTTCGCATGGTTGGCCTCCTTGAGCCTCAAGCCTTCTTCGATGGGCTTCGCGGCAGAACGTAGCCAGATGTCCGGACCTTTACAAGGCGATCGGCCGGGACCACTATCCCGAGCGTACGGGCCTGGGGGAGGATTCGATGAACGTTCAACTGACGGACCGCGACGTCGCGGATGCCACAGCGACCTCCCTCGACGCGGCACCGCCCATCGCGCGCCGGCTCGCCGACTTCGCCGCTGAGCTCACCTTCGAGGACGTGCCGGCGGAGGTCGTCGAGCGGGCCAAGCGCCACGTCCTCGACACGGTGGGCATCGCGCTCGCCGCCTCCCAAGGTGACTACGCGATGCGCGTGACGACCGCCATCGACGCCCTCGCCGGCCCCGGTCCGCACGCCGTCATCGGCCGCGCCGGGCGTCTGCCGCTGCGCGACGCGGCGCTCGTCAACGGCACGCTGATCCACGGCCTCGACTACGACGACACGCACTCGGAGGGTGTCGTCCACGCCTCGGCGAGCGCGCTGCCCGTCGCGCTCGGTGTCGGCGAGGCTGCGCGGTCGACGGGTCGGGAGGCGCTGCTCGCGTACCTCATCGGCATCGAGGCCTCGGCGCGGCTCGGCGCGGCGGCGGGCGGCGCGTTCCACCAGCGCGGCTTCCACCCGACCGGCGTCGTCGGCATCTTCGGCGCGGCGCTCGCCGCCGGGCGCCTGCGCGATGCGACCCCCGCGGCGATGGCGGCGGCGCAGGGCGTCGCGCTCTCCATGGCCGCGGGCTCGCTGGAGTTCCTCGAGGACGGGTCGTGGACCAAGCGCATGCACCCCGGCTGGGCAGCGTCGAGCGCCATCACGGCGCTCGAGCTCGCGCGCAACGGCTTCAAGGCGCCTCCCGCAGCCTACGAGGGCCGCTTCGGGCTCTATGCCTCCCACGTGGGGGAGGACGCCGCCGACCTTTCCCGCTGCACCGAGGCCCTCGGCACGACGTGGGAGATGATGAACGTCGCGCTGAAGCCATACCCGGCCTGCCACTTCAACCACGCCTTCGCCGACGCCGCGCTCGCGCTGCGCGAGGCGCACGGGCTCACGCCGGCGGACATCAGAAGCGTCCGCGCGCTGATTGGCGCCGGACAGGTCGGCACGGTGTGCGAGCCCGAGGCGTCGAAGCGTACACCGGCCAACGCCTACGACGCGCAGTTCAGCGTGCACTACATCATCGCGACGGCGATCGCCCGCGGCCGCTTCACCCTGGACGAGCTCGAGGAGGAGGCGATCCGCGACCCCGAGGTGCTGGGTCTCACGCAGCGCATCACCTACGAGGTCGACCCGGACACGCGCTTCCCGCGGTACTACTCGGGCGAGGTCGTCGTCGAGACCACCGACGGGCGCACCCTCTCCCACCGCGAGGACGTCAACCGGGGCTCGGACGCCAACCCGCTGTCGGAGGCGGACGTGATCGCGAAGTTCCACGACAACGCCGCGCGGGCGATCGGCCGGCGGGCGGCGGAAAGGATCGTCGACCTCGTGATGCGCTTGGAGGACCTCCACGACGTGAGCGAGCTCGCCGACGCCCTAGCCGCCGACCGGCCCTAGTCGGCGCGGTCCGGTGCGGGCTTGATGCCGCCGTCTCCGCAGCGCCCTGCACGGCTGCAGCGCTCGGTCCTCGCCGTCCCGGCCACCAGCCCGCGGTTCTTCGCCAAGGCCGCGGCGAGCGCGGCGGACGCCGTCTTCCTCGACCTCGAGGACGCCGTCGCCCCCTCGCACAAGGACGGCGCGCGCGAGGCCGCCGTCACGGCGCTCGCCGAGCTCGACTGGGGCGAGAAGGTCATGAGCGTGCGCGTCAACGGGATGGACACGCCGTGGGCGCACCGCGACATCGCGGCCGTCGCCGCCGTGCCTCGCCTCGACATGGTGCTGCTGCCCAAGGCCGGATCGGCCTCCGACGTCGCCTTCGTCGACCAGCTCCTGACGTTCATCGAGCGCGAGACCGGCCGCGCCGACCCCATCGGCATCGAGGTCTTGATCGAGACCGCGCGGGGCGTCGCCAACGCCGAGGAGATCGCCGGGGCGAGTCCGCGGCTCGAGGCCATGGTGTTCGGCGTCGGCGACTACACCATCGACATGCGCGTGCCGAACCGCGTGTTCGGCCGGCCGGATCCGGCCTACGCCGTCCTCACCGGCGCGCCGGGCGGCGCTCGCGAGCGCGTCGCCGGCGACCAGTGGCACTTCGCCATGGCGCGGATCGCCAACGCCTGCCGCGCGAACGGGCTGCGCCCGATCGACGGCCCCTACACGGACTTCGGCGACCCGGAGGGCTTCAGCGCCGTCGCCGCCCGCGCCCAGGCGCTGGGCTTCGAGGGCAAGTGGGCGATCCACCCGAGCCAGGTCGACGACGCCAACGCCGCCTTCTCGCCCCCGCCCGACCTCGTCGACTGGGCGCGCGCGACCCGGGACGCCATGACCCGCGCCACCGGTGCCGGTGCCGGGGCGACGCAGGCGGACGGCGTCCTCCTCGACATGGCCCACCTCAAGATGGTGGAGCACATCCTCGCCCGCGCCGACGCCATCGCCGCGACGGAGCGCGCTCGCCAACCTGCCTAGACCAGCGCCAGCGAGAGCCAGGGGAAGGCGTTGATCAGGACCAGCGCGGCGGCGCGGACGGCGAAGAAGGGGGCCACCGCGCGGATGATCTGATGCAGCGGCACGCCCGAGACGCGGCTCATCACGAAGAGGTTGAGGCCGACCGGCGGCGTGATCGTCGCGATCTCCACCAACGCCGTCAGGATGACCGCCATGTGGATCGGGTGAATGCCCACCACCAGCGCGAGGGGGAAGACGATCGGCGACAGGAGCACGATCACGCTGATCCCGTCGAGGAACATGCCGACGACGATCAGCGTGAGGTTGAGGACGATGAGGAACGTCACCCGGTCGATCTCGGCGGCGATGAGGATCGTGCGCAGCTCCTCGGTGACCCCGAGGCGGGTGAGGAGCGCTGTCAGGAGCCCCGAGCCGATGAGCACGCCGTAGATCATCAGCGTCTGCTGCACCGACTCGCGCAAGGTGCCCCACACCTCGCCGAGCGTCGCGGAGCGGTACACGATGAGCACCAGGAACACCGCGTAGAGCGCGGCGAGCGCCGAGACCTCGGTGGGCGTGAAGATGCCGGCGTAGATCGTCCCGATGATGAGCACCGGCAGGAACAGCGCGCCGCTCGCCGCGGGGAGCTGGCGGCCGAAGCCGCGCCAGTCCGCCGGCTGTGACCTGCCGCCGTAGCCGCGCACCTTGGCGATGATGATGGTAGCAGCGCCGATCATCGCCGCCTCCATCAGCCCGGGCAGGATGCCGGCGATGAACAGCTCGTTGATCGGCAGCCCGACGATGGAGCCGATGAGGATGAAGGAGAGCGAGGGCGGGATCATCACGCCGAGCGTGCCGCCCACGGCGACGACCGCGGCGGCGAAGCGCTTGTCGTAGCCCTCCGCCGGGAGGAGCTTGGTGGCGGCCGGCCCGAGCGCAGCCGCGCAGGCGACGGACGAGCCGTTGACCGCGGCGAAGAACACCGCAGCGAAGGTGAGCGCCAGCGCGACGCCGCCCCGGATGGCCCGCACCAGCGTGCCGACGAGGTCGAGGATGACGAGCGCGATGTTGCCGCGCGACATGAGGTTGCCGGCGAACACGAAGAACGGGATCGCGACCAGCGCGTAGCCATCCACCGACGACCAGGCGGTCTGCGCGACGATGACGACCGGCACCTGGAAGTTGAACGTGAGCAGGAAGATCGCCACCAGGCCGAGGGCGATGGCGATGTGCACCCCGGCGAAGACGAGGACGAAGAGCCCAGCGATGGCGACGAGGGTCGTCATGTCAGTCGACGTCGCTCGGGCCGGCGCCGGAGAGCACCTCGTCCTCGTGGGTCGTCGCAAACGGGTCGCGGCCGCGCGCCACCTCGGCGAGCGCTGCGAGGAAGTAGAGGAGGTAGAGCAGCCCCGCCGCCGGCAGCACGAGCCGCACGACCCAGAGCGGCAGGTCGAGCGAGGACTCCGTCATCATGCCGATGCGGTGGAGGTGCGCCACGTGGACGACGCCGGCGTACAAGAGCACGGCGGAGAAGGTGACGCCCGCCGCTCCCGTCAGCGCGGCGGAGAGGAGCGCGAACCGCCGCGGCAGGGCGAGGAGCAACAAGTCCATGCGGATGAAGTGCCCGTTGCGGCTCGCGATGCCGATGGACATGAGCACCGACCACACCACGAGGAAGCGCACCGCCTCCTCCGCCCACCAGTGGCTCTGCCCGACCAGCGTGCGGCTCGCCGCCTCGTAGAACATCACGCCGATCGCTGTCGCCATGAACAGCGCGGCGACGTTGAGGACGATGGCGTCCTCGACCCAGGCGTAGGCACGGCCGATGCGCCATCCGGGGCGCTCGCCCTCATTGGTCCGCATCTTTCCGCTCCTCGGCGCCGTTGCGCTGCGGTCTGGGCCGTTCGCCGACCTCACCGTCGCCTTTTGTATGGACTCATTCGCATGGCAAAACTATCAGCGGAAGCATCCTAGGGGGACACCATGCGCGACACGACGCTGACGATGGTCGCATTCATGCAGGCGCAGAACTGCTCGAACTACGTGGGCTCGTGGCGTCACCCCGCGACGATGCGCGACTTCCTCGCGCCAGAGTACTACCGCCGCATCGCCCGCACCCTCGAGGACGGGTTGTTCCACGCCTGCTTCTTCGATGATCGCCTCGCGATGCCCGACGCCTACGGCGGCGACTACCGCTCCTCGGTGGAGAACGGCATCCGCTGCGTGAAGCTCGACCCCACGGTGCCGCTCATGATGATGGGGACCGCGACGCGCCACCTCGGCCTCGGCACGACCTACTCAACGACGTACTACGAGCCGTTCCACGTGGCCCGGCTGTTCCAGACCATGGACCTCATGTTCGACGGCCGCATGGCCTGGAACGTCGTGACCTCGCTCAACGACACCGAGGCGGCGAACTTCGGCCACGAGGCGCACCTCGAGCACGACCTGAGGTACGACCGGGCGGACGAGTTCATGGAGGTGGTGCTCGGGCTGATGGACTCCTGGGAGGACGATGCCATCGTGGCCGACAAGTCCGGCCGCTTCGCCGACCCTGCGAAGGTCCACCAGCTCGACCACACGGGGCGGTTCTTCAAGTCGCGCGGGCCGCTGCCGGTGCCGCGCTCGGCCCAGGGCCGTCCGGTCCTCCTGCAGGCCGGGCAGAGCGGGCGCGGCCGGCGCTTCGCGTCGCGCTGGGGCGACATGATCTTCGCGCTCTACCCGAGCCTTTCGCTCGGCCAGCGGATCTATCGCGACTTCAAGAATGAGGTCGCCGCGTGCGGCCGTCGGCCGGACGAGGTTAAGGTGCTGCCGGCGATCTACGTCGTCGTCGGCGAGACGGGCGACATCGCGCGCCAGAAGCTCGACCTCATCGACCGCTGCGCGCTGCCCATCGACGCCTTGTCCTTGATGAGCGAGGTGCTCAACTTCGACTTCGCAAAGAAGGGCGACGACGAGCCGTTCACCGAGGCCGAGATGGCGTCCATCGGCGGCATGCAGACCCTGCGCGACCGCGTGGTGGAGGCGAGCGGCAAGGCGAACCCCACGGTGATCGACTTCGCCAAGCACAGCGGTCGCGGGACGGTGCGCGAGTTCCCGGTGTTCGTCGGCTCGCCGCAGGAGGTCGCCGACGGCCTCCAGGAGTGGTTCGAGGGCGAGGCGTGCGACGGCTTCGTGCTTGCAGCGACGCACCTGCCGGGCGCCTACGAGGACTTCGTACGCCTCGTCGTGCCCGAGCTCCAGCGCCGCGGTCTCTACCGCACGGCCTACGATGGCACCACGCTGCGATCCAACCTCGGCCTGCCGAGGGCCGAGGTCGGCGACTGGAAGGTGCCTGGCGAGGCGCGTGCCGCCGCCTCGGCCTAGGGGCCAGCTCCGCCCGTGCGCCGACCCGACGTTCGGCGCGGGCGGTCGCCCCCCAGCGTCGTCGCGCCCCGCCGTCGGGCGTCACCGTGATGCGCGGGGAAGGCGGCGAGGCGGTGGAGGCGCCGCGCTACCAGCGCGTGGCGGAGGACCTCATGGCGCGGCTGCGCGCCGGCGAGTTCCCCGTGGGGTCGATGCTGCCCACCGAGCTGGCGCTCGCGAGCGCCTACGGCGTCAGTCGCCACACCGTCCGTGCGGCGCTCGACCGGCTCGAGAGCCTCGGACTGGTGCGCCGGCTCCAAGGGTCGGGCACATCGGTCGCCGGCATCGAGCCGGCCGATCGGTTCGCGCAGGAGGTGAGCGCCCTCGACCAGCTCCTGCAGTACCCCGAGAACACCCGCCTCTTCCCCCTGCGCGCCGCGCGGGTCACCGCCGACGACAGCCTCGCCGCCCGACTGCGCCTCCCGGCCGGTGACTGGGTCAGGATCGACGGGGTGCGGCGGGTGAAGATCACCGCGCCGCCGATCTCGCTCGCCACGATCTACCTGCGCGCCGCCTACGCCGACATCCTCGACGACGTGGGCGCGGGGAGCGAGCCCGTGTACGCTCAGGTCGCCGCGAAGCACGCGCTGCGCATCAGCGAGGTCGCCGTGGAGGTGAGCGCCACCTCGGTGGACGTCGCGACCGCACAGGTGCTCGACGTGGGAGCCGGGACGCCGGGCCTTCTGGTTGAGCGGCGCTACCTCGACCAGTACGGCCGCGTGTTCGAGGTCTCCTCGAGCCTGCATCCGGCCGAGCGCTTCCGCTACACGATGCTGTGGCGCCGGGCGTCGCCCCCGCGCTGACGGCCTTACGGCGCACCGCCGTCCCGCCGCGCCGCCTCCGCCGCGATCCGCAGCGTCCGCTCCGCCATCACGACGATGTCGATGGCGACGAAGGTGCCGTCGACCACCGCGGTGCCGCGCCCGGTCGCAAGCCCTTCTTGGTAGGCGGCGACGATGGTGCGTGCGCGGGCGACCTCCTCCGCCGTCGGCGTGAAGGCGCGGTTCGTCGGCGCCACCTGCGCGGGGTGGAAGACGCACTTGCCCGAGAAGCCGAGCTCGCGGGCGAGCTCAGCGTCCTTGCCCGAGGCCGCGCCGTCCTTGACGTCCGAAAGGTAGGGCGCGTCGATGGCCGCCGCACCGACCGCCGCGGCCGCCGTCGCCACGACCGCGCGGGGGAAGGCGAGGCCGGCCGGCGTCATCGCGCCGCCGGTCGCCGCGGTGAAGTCGCCGGGGCCGAAGAACAGCGCCGCCGTCCGCGGCGAGGCGTCGGTGATGGCGAGGGCGCCGAGGATGCCGCGGGGGGTCTCCAGCGTCAGGATCAGCGCGACCTGCGTCCCGCCGGCCCGGTCGAGCGCCTCGACGACGGCGTCGACGTCGGCGGGCCGCTCGACCTTGGGGACGAGGACCGCGTCGACGCGGTCGAGCGGAAGCGCGGCGAGGTCGTGCCCCAGCGCGTCGCTGCCGACGCCGTTGACCCGCACGACGCGCTCGGCCGGGCCGAAGTCGAGCGTCGCCAGCGCCTCGGCCACCGCGCGGCGCGCCGCGTCCTTCTCGCCGGGAGGGCACGCCGTCCTCGAGGTCGAAGGCGCAGACGTCGGCGCCGAGGCCGACCGCCTTGGCGAGCCGCTCCGCGCGGTGGCCCGGCGTGATCAGCATCGTCCGGCGCAGGCGGCTGCGCGGGTCCAACGCCGCCTCCGTCATCGCCGCGACGGTGCGTGCACCGCGCGCGGCCGAGCCAGGGTCAGATGACCCCGAGCTGCTGGAGCACCGCCACGCGTTCCTTGGTGAGCCCCAGGCGACCCTCGTAGATCTCCTCGTTGTGGCTGCCGAGGGCGGGACCGGCCCAGGTGATGCGGCCGGGCGTGTCGGACAGGCGCGGCACGACGTTCGGCAGGGCGAGCTCGCCGGCGCGCTCGTCCTCGAAGTAGACGATGTTGTCGCGCGCCTTGTACTGCGGGTCCTCGAAGATCTCATCGACGGCGTAGACCGGGCCGCACGGCACCTGATGGCGCTCGCAGATCGCCATCAGCTCGTCGCGATCGTACTTGGCCGTCCACTCCGCGACGGTCTCGTCCACCGCCTCGCGGTCGGCGTCGCGCTCCGCCACGGTGCCCCACTTGCCGTCGCCGGCGACGTCGGGGATGCCCATCGCCTCGGCGAGGCGGGCGAAGATCTTGTCGCTGGTACAGGCGATGGCGATCCAGCGCCCGTCCGAGGTCGGGTAGTGGCTGTGCGGCACGACGTTGACCGTGCCCGGACCCATGCGCTGCCGTACGTAGCCCTTCATGTGGTAGGACGGCGCGAGCTCATCGAGGATGCGGAAGATCGGCTCGTAGAGCCCGATGTCGATGTACTGGCCGCGTCCGGTGTGGTCACGCGCCCTCAGCGCCATCATCGTGCCTAGCGCGCCGTAGAGCCCTGCAAGGTAATCCGGGATCGTCGCCGAACCCGGCGTGACCGGCGGACGGTCCGGGAAGCCCGCGAGGAAGGACAGGCCGCCGAACGCGTTGCCGATCCGACCGAAGCCGGGGCGGTCCTTGTAGGGTCCCGTCTGCCCGTAGCCCGTGATGCGCACCATGACGAGGCGCGGGTTCACCTCCGACAGGACGTCCCAGCCGAGGCCCCATCGCTCCAGCGTGCCGGGCTGGAAGTTCTCCACCAACACGTCGGCGTCGGCGACGAGCTGCTTGAAAAGCTCCACACCCTCGGGCTTCCTGAGGTCGAGTGTGATCGACTTCTTGTTGCGGCACTCCGACAGCCAGGGCAGCGTGTCGCCGCAGGGATGGACCGAGCCGAAGCGGCGCAGCGCGTCGCCGATCTGCGGCAGCTCGACCTTCACGACCTCGGCGCCGAACTCGGCGAGCTGCGTGGAGCAGAACGGCCCCGCGAGGAAGCTCGCGCTGTCGATCACGCGGATGCCCTGAAGGGCCTGGGTGTCGCTCATCGCTGCCATCCTACGCATCGTTCGGCGGCCGTCGGCCCCGTGCCTCCGGCACGATACGCCCGCCCGTGGACGAGCCGCAACAGGCGCCTCGCGTCAGCCGGCGAGCCAGCCGCCGTCGACGGGCAGCAGCGCGCCCGTGGTGAAGGTGGCGTCGGCGGCGAGGTACAGTGCGGCGGCGGCGACCTCGTCGGCGCGGCCGAACCGCTCCATGGGGTGGCGGGCGCGCGAGCCCTCGCGCGCCTCGTCGGGTGCGCCGGCGCGCGCGAAGGAGCGCTCGAGCATGTCCGTCTCGATGGCGCCGGGGACGATGCAGTTCACCCTGATGCCCTCGTGCGCGTAGTCGAGCGCCAGGCTTCGGGTCAACGCGACGACGGCGCCCTTGGAGGCGACGTAAGACGCGTTGGCCCGCCCGCCGGCGATCGCGAGCTGCGAGGCGACGGTGATGATGGCCCCGCTCCGGCTCGCCCGCATGAAGGGGAGCACCGCCTCCATCCAGACCACCGTGCCCATGAGGTTGACCTCGAGGACCTCGCGCCACGTCGCCTCGCTCGTCTCATGCAGCGCCCCGCCGACGGAGATCGCCGCGGCGGTGACGAGCACGTCCGCCCCGCCGAACGCCTGCACCGCTTGGGCGGCGGTGTGCCGGTCCGAAACGTCGCAGGTGACTGCCTCGATGCCGGTGGACGGCGAGACCGGGCGACGGTCGACCGCAAGCACCCTTGCCCCCTCCGTCGCAAACTGGCGCGCCGTCGCGGCACCGATCCCACCCGCGGCGCCGGTGACGATGCAGCGCACGCCGGCGAGGCGGCCGGTCACACGAGGATCTTGTCGAGGAAGCGACGCAGCCGCTCGCTGTCGGCGCCGCCGAACAGTCGCTCGGGCGGGCCGGACTCCACGTCCCGTCCCTCGTCCATGAAGATCACGCGGTCGGCCACCTTCTTGGCGAAGCCCATCTCGTGGGTGGCGACGATCATCGTCATGCCCTCGCCCGCCACCTGCTCCATGGTGGCAAGCACCTCACCGACGAGCTCGGGGTCGAGCGCGGAGGTCGGCTCGTCGAACAGCATCACCTTCGGCCGCATGGCGAGCGCACGGGCGATGGCGACGCGCTGGCGCTGCCCGCCCGACAGGTGCTCCGGGTAGGCGTCCGCCTTCTCGCCGAGGCCCACCTTGGCCAGGAGCCGATGCCCCTCCCCGGCGGCGTCGCGCACCGACAGGCCGAGGACGGCGGTGGGCCCGGCGATGACGTTCTCCAGCGCGGTGAGGTGGGGCCACAGGTAGAAGTGCTGGAACACCATGCCGATCTCGGCCCGCATCGCGGCGAGCTCGCGGCCTCGCATGGGACGGCGCCGACCGCTGCCCTCCACGAAGCCCACGGGACGGCCGTCGACCCGCACCTCGCCCTCGGTCGGTTCCTCCAGGTGGTTGATGCAGCGCAGCAGCGTGCTCTTGCCCGAGCCCGACGGGCCGATGAGGCAGACGACCTCGCCCGCGCCCACCGTCAGCGACACCCCGCGCAGGGCGTGAACGGCGCCGAACCGCTTGGCGAGGCGGTCCACCTCCACCATCGGACGGGCGCCTTCGGGTGGGGCGGACGCGCTCACGCCTCGCGCGCCGCGCCGACGTGGTCCATGAGGAGGCGGCGGCGCTTGGACGGGCTCAGCCCGCGACGCTCCACCGCAAAGCGCCGCTCGAGGAACAGCTGCAGCCCGGTGAGCGCGCTCGTCAGCACGAGGTAGATCGCCCCCGCCGCCGTCAGGATCTCGATCGCGCGGTAGGTGGACGAGTAGATCATCTGCGCCGTCAGCATCAGCTCCTGCACCGTGATCACCGAGGCGAGCGACGTGTTCTTGGTGTGGGTGATGAAGTTCGACATGTAGGGCGGGATGACGATGCGGATCGCCTGGGGCAGCACGATGCGGCGCAACGTCGAGCCGGAGCGCATCCCCACCGCCTGCGCCGCCTCGCGCTGCCCGGGGTGCACCGCCTGAAGCCCTGCGCGCAGGATCTCGCAGTTGTAAGCAGCTGAGCTCGCCGAGAACGCGATGATCGCCGCTGGGAACGCCTCGAGCGTCAGCCCGAACGCCGGTGCGGCGTAGTAGATGAAGAAGAGGTGCAGGAGCACGGGCGTGCCGCGGAAGATCCAGACGTAGGTCCACACCGCCGAGCGCAGCCAGCCGAGCTTCGACAGCCGGCCGAGCGCGAGGAGGAGGCCGAGGCTCGTCCCGATGGCCTGGCTGACGACGGCGAGCGCGATCGTCAGCAGCGAGGCCTCGAGAAGCACCGGCAGGTACGTGCCGACGACGCTGAAGTCGAGGTCCACGGCGAGCCCTCGCTAGCTCGCCGTCACGGCACCTCGTCGACGAGCTCGGCGGAGAAGTTCTCGATGCCGAAGTACTTCAGCGCCCACTCGTCGAGGAGGCCCTCCTCGCGGGCGGAGCGGATTGCCTCGTCCACCGCGGCCTTCAGCTCCGGCGAGCCCTTCTGCATCGGCACGCCGACGAAGCGCACCTGGTAGGGCTCGCCGACGATCTCGGCGACGCCCGGCCGCTCGCGCACGAAGTTCGCGGCCGCGGTGTCCGGGGCGACGACGGCGTCGATGCGGCCGATGGCAAGGTCCTGGAACATCTCGGCGTAGCCGGCGTAGCCCTTGAAGCCTTCAAACGCGCCGTGCTCCTCCTCGATGGCTCGGGCCGGCACCTCTCCGTCGTTGCCGCCGGCGATGGCGCCGACGCGCTTGCCAGCGAGGGTCGCCGGGCCTTCGATGTCGGTCGCGTCGGAGCGGCGAACGACGACGACGGCGGAGCGCGAGTAGGGGATTGAGTAGTCGAACGTGCCCTTGCGCTCCTCGGTGATGTTGACGTTGGAGAAGACGGCATCGAAGCGGCCGGTCTGGAGGCCGGGCAGGATGCCCTTCCAGTCGAGCCGGTTGAGCTCGATGGGCACGCCCAGCTTCTCCTCCACGTAGCGGGCGACCTCGATGTCGTACCCGGTCAGCTCGTTGTTCTCGTCGACGTAGGTGACCGGCGGCAGGTTGCCGCTCGTCGCAGCGACGAGCTCGCCGCGCTCCCTGATCTCGCTAAGGTCGGCCGACGCCGCGCCCGCCGCGACGAGCACCGTCAGTGCGGCTGCCGCTCCTAAGATCCGCTTCATCGTCGTCTCCCGCGTGTGTCCCGTCGCCCAAGCCGAAGGCAAGCCGCGCGCCAAGGCGCTGCACCTTACTGCGCGCCGACGCCGGTGTCGCGCCAACGTCGTCGCGCGGTGGGTTTGCGGGCGTCCCAGAGGGGCTAAGGTGGCGGTCCTGAGACCTCAGAACGCGGAACCGCCATGACGCGCGCCCCCTACCCCGCCGAAGAGCTGCAGCGCCTGTTCGCTCCCGAGCGCATCGCGATCGTCGGTGTGTCGTCCCGGGAGACCTCGTTCGGCGCGCGCTTCGTGCAGAACCTTGCCCACTTCGAAGGCACGGTGGACCTCATCAACCCAAAGTACGGCGAGCTGCACGGGCGGCCTTGCCACCCCTCGCTGTCCGCGCTAGGCGCGCGGCCGGACTGCGTCGTCGTCGCGACGGACCTCTCGACGGTGGAGCCGATCTTCGAGGAGTGCATCGCGGTGGGTGCGGGCGGGGTGGTGATGATCGCCTCGGGCTTTGCCGAGACCGGCGAGGCGGAAACGGTGGCGGTGCAGTCGCGTCTCGCGCGTCGTGCGGCGGAGAGCGGGGTCAAGCTCGTCGGCCCGAACACCATCGGCTTCGTGAACTTCGCGCGGAAGGCCGGTGCGACGTTCATGACGGGGCTCAACCTCGAGCGTGGCTACGGGCTGGCCGGCGAGGATCGCAGGATCGGGTTCGTCAGCCAGTCCGGCGCGCTCGGCTTCGCGTTCGGTCAGGCGATGGAGCGCGGCGTCGGCTTCAGCCACGTCCTGACGTGCGGCAACTCGGCGGACGTCAACGTGGCGGACTGCGTAAGCTACCTGATCGAGGACCCCTCGACGCGGGCCATTGCGTGCCTCGTCGAGGGCATGGCCGACCCGCGTCAAATCGAGGCCGTGACGCGACGGGCGACCGCCGCCGGCAAGCCGCTCGTGCTCTACAAGATGGCCAAGGGCGAAGAAGGTGCGCGGGCGGCCGCCTCGCACACCGGCAACCTCGCCGGCTCCCACGATGCGTGGCGCACCATGGTGGAGCGCGCCGGCGGCATCTTCGCCGATGGTGTCGAGACGATGCTGGAGGTCGTCCAGTTCCTCGCCAAGGCGCCGCCGCCGACGGGGCCTGGCGCGGTCGTCATCGCGACGTCAGGCGGCGCGGCGATCATGGCGGCGGACGCGGCGGAGGAGTTCGGGGTCCCGCTGCCCCAGCCGAACGCCGACGTCACGGCGACGCTGAAGGCGCGCATCCCGCACTTCGGCTCGGCGCGCAACCCGTGCGACGTGACTGCGCAGGTGCTCAACGACACCGCATCGTTCACCGAGTGCGCGGAGGCGGTGCTCGGCCAGGAGGACTTCGGCACGCTCGTGGTGCCCCACGTCCTCGCATACGCGACGTCGGTGCCGCGCATCGCGCTGCTCAACGAGCTGGCGGCGAGTGCGGGCAAGCCCATCATCCTAACCTGGCATTCCGGCTGGCTGGAGGGACCGGGTGCGCTGGAGGCCGAGGCCGCGCCGCACCTCGGTCTTTTCCGGTCGGTCGACAACTGCTTCCGCACGCTCGCGCTATGGCAGCGTTGGCACGCGCGCCAGCCCGACCAGCCCGCCGGCCGTGTGTCGACGCCTCCGCCGCGGACACGGTGCGCCAGGGCCTCGCGGGGGGGCGCACGCTCGCCGAGCGCGAGGCGAAGGCGGTGCTGTCGGCCTACGGGGTTCCCGTCGTCGACGAGCGGCGCGCCGCGAGCGCGGCGGAGGCGAGGGCAGCGGCCAAGGCGCTCGCCGGCCCGCTGGTCATGAAGGTCGATTCCCCCGACATCGCGCACAAGACGGAGGTCGGCGGCATCGCCCTAGGCCTCCGGACTCCGGACGCCGTCGCCGCCGCCTACGAGGCGATGATGGCGACCGTGGCGGAGCGCGCCCCAGGCGCACGGATCGACGGCGTGCTGCTCCAGCCGATGGTGCAGAGCGGTGTGGAGATCGTGGTCGGCGCGCGCGTCGACCCGGCGTTCGGCGCCATCGTCGTCGTCGGCCTCGGCGGCGTGTTCGTGGAGCTCATGCGCGACACCGTCGCCGCGCCGGCGCCGGTCACGACGCGACAGGCAGAGGACATGCTGCGGCGCCTCGCAGGCGCGAGGGTCCTCGACGGCTTCCGCGACCTCCCCGCGGTTGACGTCCCCCGCCTCGCCGAGGTCGTCGCCCGCGTGTCGGAGTTCGCCGCGGACCACGCGGACCGCCTCGCCGAGCTCGACGTCAACCCGCTCATCTGCCGCAGTGCCGACATCGTCGCCGTGGACGCGCTCATCGTCACCCGCGAGGCAGCGCCCGCCGCGGTGGAGCCCGCCTGACGGCTCGCGCGCGCCTTGGATCCATCATTCCGGTGGAAGACCCGCCGGAGGCGTGTCTTCCTTGAAGCGACATTCCGGCGGAGCCGACACCCTCAGGACCGCGCGGATCGTCCGATGGGTCAAGGGCGAAGAGCGAAGCGTCCCTTGAGGCATCGGACGCTCCGTGCGAGGCTAGGGCACCGAGGGAGCGTGCCGCCGCGCTCAGCCCGGCATCTTCCACGTCGCCGTGGCGTGGGCGACGGGCCGCTCGTCGTCGTCCCACAGCCGGCTTTCCAGGAACGCGATGGCGCGGCCGCGGCGCAGGAATCGCCCCTCGCAGGTCGCCCAGCCGGACGAGATCGGCCGCATGAACTGCACCTTCAGCTCGATGGTCGCCGTCGCCCCCTCGCCCACCACCTTCTTGGCGAGGTGGCCCATGGAGATGTCCATGGCGGTCGTCAGGATGCCCCCGTGCAGCGACCCCTGCGGGTTGAACAGGAACGGCTGCACCGGGAAGCGGACGCGGCACGCCTCCTTGGCGTCGTCCGGCGCGTCCTCGGGGAGGTAGGCGAATTCGAGCCCGATGAGGCGCGCGAGGAAGAAGCGCTCGAAGACCTGCTCGTGGTCGCCGATCGCGGTCCCGATCCGGTCCTGAACACCTGCCGGGTCGACGGTGACCCCCGGACCCGAGAGCGCAACCGGGCGATCAGGCACCGACGAAGTCCGGCTGCCGCTTCTCCATGAAGGCGCGCCGGCCCTCCACGTAGTCCTGGCTGTCGAAGCACTGGGCGACGAGCGCGTCGCAGCGTCCCATGTCGCGCGCGCCTTCGTCGAGCTGCGTCTGGTTGGTAATGAACTTCACCGAGTCCACCGTCAGCGGCGCGTTCGCGGCGATGGTCTGGGCCATCTCCATGGCCTTGGCGCCGACCTCGGCGTCCGGCACGACCCGGTTGACGAGGCCCATGATGCGCGCCTCCTCCGCGTCGAAGCGGCGCGCGGTGAAGAAGATCTCCTTGGTGAAGGACGGCCCGACGACCGCGGCCAGGCGGTTGATCCCCTCGAAGCCGTAACCGAGGCCGAGCCGGGCGGCGGGGATCGCGAACTGCGAGCCCGTGCCGCAGACGCGCAGGTCGCAGCACACCGAGAGCGCCACACCGCCGCCGATGCAGAACCCGTCGATCTGCGCGATGGTGGGCTTGGGGAACGCCTCGACCTTGCCGTAGACCCGCTTGGTCGTCGCGTTGTAGTGCGCCACCGCCTCCTTGGAGGCGCGCTCGGTCTCGAACTTCGAGATGTCCGCGCCGGACACGAACGCCTTGCCGCCGGCGCCCGACAGGATGAGGACGCGCACGCCGTCGTCCGCCTCGAAGGCGTCCAGCGCGGCCTCCACCGCCTCCCACATCTCAAGGGAGACGGCGTTGCGCTTCTCGGGCTGGTTGAACACGATGCGCGCGACGACGCCGTCGCGCTCGGTGAGGATCTTGTCGGTCATCACGGGTCCTTGGGTTCTGTCAGACGACGCCGTCGGCCTTCAGGCGCTCGATCTCCTCGGCGCCGTAGCCGAGGGCGGCGAGCACCTCGGCGGAGTGGCCGCCGCACAGCGGCGGGGGCGCCGCGATGCGGCTCGGCGTGCGCGACAGCGTGACGGGCTGGCCGATGAGCTGGGAGCGCCCACGCTCGTGGCTGTCCACCGGCTGGACCATGCCGAGGTGGCGCACCTGCTCGTTCTCGAACGCCTCGCCGATGTCGAAGATCTCGCCCGACGGCACGCCCGCCTCGTTGAAGCGGCGCACCCACTCGGCCGTCGTCTCGCGCACCGTCTCCGCCTCGATCTCGGCGTTCAGCGCGTCGCGGTTCGCCGAGCGCGCCGGGGGCGTCGCGTAGTCCTCGTTCGCGTCCCAGTCCTCGCGACCCATCACCTTGCAGAAGCGACGCCAGATGGCGCCGCCGGCGACGGCGATGTTCATGTAGCCGTCGGCGGTCTTGAACACGCCGGTCGGGATCGAGGTCGGGTGGTTGTTGCCGGCCTGCTTGGGCACCTCGCCGTCCATCACGTAGCGCGCCGCCTGGAAGTCCAGCATGAAGAGCTGCGCCTGGAGGAGCGAGGTCTGCACCCACTGGCCGCGGCCCGACACCTCGCGCTCGAGGAGCGCCACCATGATGCCCTGCGCCGCGAAGAGCCCCGCCGTGAGGTCGGCGATGGGGATGCCGACCCGCATGGGCCCGTCGCCGGGCTTGCCGGTGATGGACATGAGTCCGCCCATCCCTTGGGCGATCTGGTCGAAGCCAGGCCGCTCCTTGTAGGGGCCGTCCTGGCCGAAGCCGGAGATGGACGCGTAGACGAGGCCAGGGTTGTCCGCGCTCAGGGTGTCGTAGTCGATGCCGAGGCGCGTCTTCACGTCCGGCCGGAAGTTCTCGACGATCACGTCGGCGCGGCCGGCAAGGTCGCGAAAGATCTTGCGGCCCTCCTCGGACTTGAGGTCGAGGGCGAGGCTCTGCTTGTTGCGATGGAGCTGCTGGAAGTCCGAGCCCGAGCGCGGCCCGCCGAGCTGGGACCCGTCCGCCCCCTCGGGCATCTCCACCTTGATGACGTTGGCGCCCCAGTCGGCGAGCTGGCGCACGCACGTCGGCCCTGAGCGCACGCGGGTGAGGTCGAGGACCAGGAAGCGCTCCAGCGCGCGGCTTGCGGATGGCGTCTGGCGCGGGAACGCCGCGCCGGCGTGCGACCTTTGTTGCTCCATCACGGCGTCGGCCATGGCAATCCCTCCTGCGTGGTTCCGTCGTATGTCAACTGCTGAATGTTGACAACTTGCTCCGATCCGTCCGAAGGAGCAAGGATGACGACCGCGGAAGCACGCGTCCCCTTCATCCGATCGACGCTCGGCGAGAGCGTTCGTTCCGAGGTCGAGCGCATGATCCTCGCCGGCGAGTTCGCGGCGGGCGAGAAGCTCAACGAGGTGGCCATCGCCGACGCGCTGGACGTGTCGCGCGGCACGGTGCGCGAGGCGATCCGCACACTCGCCGACACCGGCCTCATCGCGCTCGTCGCGAACCGCGGCGCCTACGTGCGTCGGCTCTCGGTGGCCGAGATCGCGAACCTCTACGAGACCCGCGGCGCGATCTTCGCCATGGCGTGCGGGGCGGTCGCCCGCCGTCGGCCGGCCATCGACGAGCCCGAACTCCTCGCGCGCCTCGACGCGAACCTTGCCGCCATGCGGCGGGCGCAGCTCGCGGACGACCGCGCCGCGTACTACACGCTGAACATCGCCTTCCACGACCTCATCCTCGACGCGGCGGAAAACGCCCGGGCGAAGTCGATCTACGACCGCCTCGTCAAGGAGATGCACCTGTTCCGCCGGCGCGGGCTGTCGCTGGCGCTCAACATCCAGCGATCCCTGGAGGAGCACGGCGCCATCGTCGAGGCGATCCGCGCCGGCGACCCCGAGGCGGCGCGGGCCGCCGCCGCCCGGCACATCGAGTGCGGGCTCGGCCGGTTCCGCTCGACCTTGGCCGAGGCCGACGAGCTTGGGAGCTGACCCCGCCAGCCCGGACCGACGGACTTCAACGCGCGGACAACAGCGCGCCGACAACTTTGGGAGGAGACCCCGCATGACGATCCACCGCACCGCGTTCGCCGGCCTCGCCGGCGCCCTCGCGCTCTGCCTCGCCCCTGCGGCGAGCGCGCAGCAGGACTTCCCGTCCGACACCATCGACGTCGTCATCCACGCCGGCCCCGGCGGCGGCACCGACATCACCACGCGCATGATGACGACGGGCGCCACCAAGGTGTTCGGGGAGGACATGCAGGTCGTGCCGAAGCGCGGCGGCTCGGGGGCGGCGGCGCTCATGTACGTCGACAGCCAGCCGCGCGACGGTCACACGATCATGACGCTGACCCAGAGCCACATCTTCAACATCCTGCAGGAGAAGGTGCCGCTCACGATCGAGGACATCGTCCCCCTCGCGCGGGCCACCGACGACCCGATGGTGATCGCGGTCCCGACGAGCTCCGACATAAAGACCATGGACGACCTCGTCGAGGCGTCGAACTCCACCGACGGTGGGCTCAAGTGGGGCACCACCTTCGCCGGTGGCGCGGATCATGTCGCGATCCACACCTTCACCAAGGAGGCCGGGATCCCCTACACCATCGTGCCGTTCAAGGGCGGCGGCGACATCGTCACGAACCTCGTGGGCGGCAACGTCGACGTGGCGCTGCTGAACTACGCGGAAGGCGAGTCGCAGTTCAACGCCGGGGAGCTGAAGGCCATCGCCGCGCTCTCCGAGGAGCGCATCGACGCGCTGCCCGACACGCCGACCGCGAAGGAGGCGGGGGTCGACGCGACCGCCTCCACCGTGCGCGGGTTCGTCGTCCTGTCGGGCGTTCCCCAGGACGTCGTCGACACGCTGTCCGACGGCATCGTGGAGGGGATGTCGACGCCGCAGTACACCAACTACCTGAAGTCCGGCGGGATGCCCGCGACGTCCGTCGTCGGGCAGGAGGAGTGGGGCGACCACATCATGCGGATCTACGAGGAGAGCCAGTCGGCGCTCGAAGAGCTCGGCCTGCTGTAGGACACCGCGCATGTCGTCGCCCCGCGATCCGGAGGGTCGCACCGGGGGGCGATGGCCGCGCGACCTCCTCGTCGGGGTCGTGCTGCTCGCCTTCTGCGGCCTCGCCTACTGGGTGACGCTCAGCTTCGAGGAGGCGCCGGCCGCGCTCGCCCAGAACGTCCAGCCGGCGACGTTCCCGCGCCTCGTCATCGCGGTGATCGCCGTCCTCGGCGCACTGATGATCGTCCTCGGCCTGCCGCTCAAGGAGCCGCTGCGCCGACGGCCTCCCGTGCCGGTGTTCGTCACGGCGGCGATGATGGTCGCCTTCGTCGCCGCGCTGGAGCGGCTCGGCATCATGGTCGCGATGATCGTGTTCGCGCTCGCCATGCCCATCCTGTGGGGAGAGCGGCGGCCCGTGCCACTCCTGCTCTACTGCGTGATGTTCCCCGCCGCGATCTGGGTGGTGTTCGTCGAGCTCCTCGACGTGCGCTTCGAGCCCGGTGTGATCCAGAACCTGTTCGGCTGACCGCCGGCTCGGAGACCTTATGGACGGCTTCCTCTCCGCGCTCGTCGCCTTCACCGATCCCTACCTCCTCTTCATCGTCCTGATCGGGACGATCGGCGGCGTCGTCGTCGGCGCGATGCCGGGGCTCTCCTCGACGATGGCGACGGCGCTTCTCCTGCCGTTCACCTTGACCATGGACCCGATCGCGGCGATCGCGCTGCTGTCCGCGCTCTACTGCGCGGGCACGTTCGGCGGCTCGATCACCGCCATCCTGGTCAACGCACCGGGGGCGCCGCCCGCCGCGGCGACCGCGTTCGACGGCTTCCCGATGGCGCAGCAGGGGTTCGCCGGCAAGGCGCTGGGGATGGCGGCGATCGCGTCCGTCATCGGCGGCGTCTTCTCGGTCCTCGTACTCATCGTCGCCGCGCCGGCGCTGTCGCGCGTCGCCTACAACTTCGGACCGCCAGAGTACTTCGCGCTCGCGCTGTTCGGCCTCTCGATGCTCGCCACCATCTCCGGCGAGAGCGCGATCAAGAACCTCATCGGCGGCGCGTTCGGAGTGCTCCTCGCGACCATCGGGATGGACTTCACCACCGGCGTCGACCGCTTCACCTTCGGCAACTTCGAGCTGTCGGAGGGGATTCACTTCATCCCGGTGATGATCGGCCTGTTCGCCGGCGCCGAGTTCCTGAAGCAGGCGGCGGACCTCGGCACCCAGAAGGTGCGCATGGCGGTCGACGCGGTGAAGCTGCCGACGATGGAGGACTTCCGCCGCTGCGCGGCCACCATCGCGCGCTCCTGCGGCATCGGCGCGTTCGTCGGCCTGCTACCGGCCGAGGGCGGCACCGTGGCGGCGATGATCGGCTACAACGAGGCCAAGCGCTGGGCGAAGGACAAGTCGAAGTTCGGCCGCGGCGATATCCGCGGGGTCGCGGGGCCGGAGGCCGCCAACAACGCGGCGACGGGCGCTGCCATGGTGCCGACCTTGGCGCTCGGCATCCCGGGCTCGGCGACGACCGCGATCATCCTCGGCGCGCTCCTCGTCCACGGCCTGCGACCGGGCCCGCACCTCTTCACCGAGCAGCCGACGCTGCTCTACGCGATCTTCCTCGCCATGCTCCTGTCGAACCTCGCGTTCGGCGTGTTCGGCTTCGTCGGCGCGAAGCTCTTCGCGCGCATCACGCTGATCCCACTGCGCTTCCTGTGGCCGTCGGTGTTCATCCTCGCCGCCATCGGCGCCTACGCGCTCGAGCAATCCGTGCTCGACGTGTGGATCATGGTGCTCGCCGGCCTCCTCGGCTTCGTCCTGCAGCGCTTCGGCTTCTCCGCCGCGCCGATCATCATGGGGCTGATCCTCGGCGAGCTCGTCGAGGGGAGCCTCAAGCAGTCGCTCATCATCTTCGACCACGACTGGTGGCGCTTCCTGGAGCGGCCCATCGTGGTGGGCTTCCTGCTGGTCACGCTCGCGTCGATGGCGGTCCCCGTCTTCGGAGCGCTCCGGGCGCGCACCCGCCGCGGGACGGCGCGGCAAGCCTAGGAGGAGGGCGACAGCGCGGCGTCACGCCGGAACTCCTCGGCGACGAAGTCGACAACGGCGCGCACCTTCGGCGAGACGAGCCGGCGCTCGGGGAAGACCGCCATGACGGGCCGCGCGGTCGGCTCGTAGGCGGCGAGCACGCGCTCCAGCCGCCCCTCAGCGACCTCGTCACGCCACATCCATGTGGGCGTGACGCCGACGCCGAGACCCTCCAGCACCGCCTCGCGCATGGCGTCGGCCGTGGAGACCCGCAGCCTGCCGGACACGGGCACCGACACCGCGCCCTCCGGTCCCTCGAACTCCCAGAGGTTGCCGGTGGCGAGCTGCGTGTAGACCACGCAGTCGTGCGCGGCGAGATCCTGGGGCCGCTGCGGCCGTCCACGGCGGGCGAAGTAGCCGGGATGGGCGACCACGATGCGGTGGGCGAGCCCGACGCGACGGGCGACGAGGCCGGCCTCCTTGAGGACGCCGATGCGGAGCGCGACGTCGACGCCCGCCTCCACGAGGTCGACGAACCCGTCGGACAGCACGAGCTCCATGGTGATCCCGGGATGGCGCTCGAACAGCCGGCCGAGCCTCGGCACGATGTGGAGCCGGGCGAACGCGACCGACGTTGCCAGCCGCACCAGGCCTCGCGGATCGGCGCTGCGCCCGCCGACGCTGGCGTCGGCCGCGTCCGCAGCCTCGAGGGCGGCACGCGCGAGCTCCAGGTAGCGACGCCCGTCCTCGGTCAACGCGATCTGCCGCGTGGAGCGCACCACGAGGCGCGCGCCGAGAGCCGCCTCGAGCTGCGCAACCGTCTTCGACACGGCGGGCTGCCCGACCTCGAGGAGGCGCGCGGCGGCGGAGAACGATCCCGCCTCCGCCACGCGCACGAACGTCTGCATCGCGCCAAGCCGATCCATGTCGCCATTCCCCCTTGGAATGAACCTTATCGCCGATGCCTGCCTGCCGCGGCAACGCGGAATGACCGATGTGGGGAGGGCGCCGGACAGTCCGGCCATCGCAGGGAGACACGCCATGAAGAACGACTTCGTCATGCACACCGATGCGAGCGCACCCGAGGCGTCTCGCCCGCTCCTCGACGACGTTCGCGCCGCCTGGGGCTTCGTGCCCAACCTCCACACCGTGCTCGCCGAAAGCCCGGCGGCGCTCGAGGCCTACGGGACGCTGTGGGCGATCTTCGAGCGGACGTCGCTGACCCCCGTGGAGCGCAACGTCGCCTACCTTGCCATCATCTACGAGAACGGCTGCGAGTACTGCATGGCCGGCCACACCGGGCTGTCGAGGCGCGCCCACGTGCCGGAGGAGGCGATCGCCGCGGTCCGCGACGGGCGCCCCCTCGCCGACGCGAGGCTCGAGGCGCTGCGCCGCTTCGCCGCCCTCGTGACGCGCCAGCGCGGTGAGGTGGCCCCCACCGACGTCGCCGCCTTCAAGGCGGCCGGCTACGACAACCGCGCCGTCCTCGACGTGCTCGTCGGCGCCGCAACCAAGCTCATCTCGAACTACGCCAACCACCTCGCCGAGACGCCGAACGACGCCTTCATGGCCGGCCTCGAGTGGTCGCGCCCCGCTGCCCAGCGCGCCGCTGCCTGATCCTCAACGCCAAACAAGGAGCCGACCCATGTCACTCATCACCACCTTCGACCGGTCCCTCGACCGTGACGACCTCGTCCGCCTCGCAACCACCGCGCTCCTCGCGGGCGTCGCCGCCGACCTCGCCTGGGAGGTGTGGGCCCGCGCCCTCACCCCGCTGTGGGTCGGCGGGCCGCTGCAGCCGGCCGCGCTCATCCAGTCCGTGTTCGGGTTCAACAACTGGCCGCTGGCTGAGGCGATCCATGCCTTCGTCGGCGTTGTTGCCTACCCGCTCGGCTACCTTCTCGTCGCACTGCCCTTGGCTCGCAGGGTGGGCTCGGCGCTCGGCGTCGCCCTGCCATGGCCGATCGTGGCGGCGGGCTTCGGGGTCGGGCTGTGGGTATTCGCGCTCTACGTGATGGCGCACCTCTTCGCGGGCTTGCCGCCGTTCCTTGGCTTCATCGCGCTGACCTGGGCCTCGCTCGTCGGGCACCTCGTCTTCGGCCTCGTCGTCGGCGCGGTCGTCGCCCTGCGCCGCTGAACGACGCCAGGCTTCCGGGGCGCGCCCCTTGACCGTGCCCGAAGAGGAGATCACCGATGACCACCATGGCCGCAAAACCGACCCCACTCGCGGGAGCGCCCGCGGCGGCCTCCCTGGGGGTCGCGCTGGGCATCCTCGCCGCGGTCGTCTGGGGCGCCTACATGGCGATGAGCCGCGCCGGCGCCAACGCCGGCCTTTCGCCCTCCGACATCGCCTTCATGCGCTTCGCGGTGGCGGGGCCACTGATGCTCCCCTGGCTGCTCGCGCACCGGCCCCTCCGCCTCGCGGGCATCGGCTGGTCCCGCAGCCTCGTCCTTGCCCTGCTCGCAGGTCCGCTCTTCATCATCCTCTCGGCCGGCGGGTACCAACTCGCGCCGCTGGCCCACGGCGCGGTGTTCCAGCCCGCCGCGGCGACCCTCGGTGGGCTGGCCTTCGCGGCGCTCCTCCTGGGAGAGTCGCTGACCGCGTCCCGCGTCGTGGGGGCGGGGACGATCCTCGCCGGGCTCGCGGCCATCGCTGGCCCCGGCCTTGCGACCGAGGGCATCGCTGCGCTGGCGGGCGACGCAATGTTCGTCGCCGCGGGGCTCCTGTGGGCGCTGTTCGCGGTCGCCGCCAAGCGCTGGGACATCGACCCGGTCGCGGCGACCGCCTCGCTGTCGGTGCTGTCGGCCGCCGTGTTCGTCCCGTGGTACCTTGCCTTCGACAGCCTCGAGCGCATCGCCGCGCTGCCCGGACCGACGCTGGTCGCCCAGCTCGTCGTGCAGGGGGTGCTGTCCGGCATCGTCGCGATCCTCGCCTACACCCGGGCGGCGCAGCTCATCGGCGCCTCCCGCGCGGCGGTGTTCCCTGCGCTGGTGCCGGTCATTGCGATCCTCATCGGCGTCCCGGTCGCGAACGAGGTGCCGGAACCCATGCAGGCCGTCGGCATCGCCATCGTCGTCCTCGGCCTCCTCACCGCGATCGGGGCGCTGCGGCGTCCGCTCCGCGCCGCGCGTCGCGCCCTCCGGCCAGCCGGGGCGGCCGCGGCGCAGGGCTCCGATTGACGGCGCCTCCGCCCCCTGTCTTGTTGGCAGTCGATGGGATAACGTCCTCACTGATCAACACGTCCAACAACGGCGGGCGCGCGAGCGACCCGCCGACCCTGGGGAGGGATTTAATGAGCAATTGCAACGGGCTCGACCGTCGCCGCGTCCTCGCTGGCGCCGCCGCCGGTGCGGTGGCGCTGATGGCGCTCGGCACGACGGCCGCGGCGCAGGAGAGCGTGACTTGGCGCGTCCAGTCGCACTGGCCGAAGGCGTCGGCGTCGTTCGACGACAGCCTGCAGGTGTTGGCCGACCAGCTGAAGGAGCGCACCGAAGGCCGCTTCACCCTGGAGCTGTTCGGCGCCGGCGAGTTCGCCAAGGGCCCTGAGATCTACAACCTCGTGCGCCGCGGTGTGGTCGAGATGGGCACCACCTCGCCTTCGTACCTGCAGGACGAGGCGCAGACCTACGCGTTCGCCATGGGCATCCCCGGTTCGCTCCGCGAGGAGTGGGAGATGATGCACTACATCAAGAACATGGGCGTTGAGGATCTACTCAACCAAGAGCTCAACCCAGCCGGCGTGATCTACTTCTCCGAGAAGGTCTATCCGACGGAGCTCGTCGTGAAGCAGCCGATCACGTCGGCGCAGGACTTCGAATCGCTCAAGTTGCGCTCAGCAGGCACGATGATGGACTACCTTTCGGCCGTCGGCGCGGCGCCGCAGATGGTCGAGGGGTCCGAGCTCTACCAGGCCCTCTCCTCGGGCGTCGTCGACGGGGCGCACTGGGGCGCCGCCCAGGGCGCCCAGTCCATGAGCCTCTGGGAGGTCGCCAAGTACCACCTGACCCCGGCGCTCGGCATCACCGTCGACGCCTACATCGTCAACAAGGATGCCTACGAGGCGTTGCCGGACGACCTGCGCACCACCTTCACGAACCTCGTCAATGAACGCTTCTTCCTCCGCTCGACCGAGTATCAGCTCATGGAGCAGCTCGCCCTTGCAGAGGGGCAAGAGTCGCAGGGGGTCGAGGTCATCGAGCTGCCGCAGGACGTTCTGGATAGGTTCACGGAAGCGTCGCAGCAGATCATCGAGCAAGAGTCCCAGCGTGGCGAGCTCGCCCAGCAGGCGGCCGACCGGCTGCGCGAGCTGATGACGCAGCTCGGCTACCTCTAAGCCGACGCCAAGACAGGTCGCGTCGCACCAGCGGCGCGACCTCCCACGCACCGCTTGCCCGCAGCACCGGTTGGCGGTGGCCCGTCCTGTCGTCGATGCCCGCGTCCCGGTGGCCCTTGCTGCCGTACGCCTGCCATGGGGCCTGACGTGTTCGCGATCGCACGCTTCATCACTTCCACGAACCGCTTCATCGGCAAGGTGCTCGCCTGGCTGATCATCCCGCTGTTCGCCTTCCTGTTCGCCGACGTGGTCATGCGCTACTTCGTCGGCAGTCCGGCGATCTGGACCAGCGAGCTCGCCACGCTGATGTTCGGCGGCTATGCGATCCTGGCGGGCGGCTATCTGATGGCCGAGCGCGGCCACGTGAACGTCGACATCATCTACGGCCGCTTCTCCCGGCGTCGTAAGGCGATGGTCGACGTGGCGACCAGCTTCCTGTTCTTCCTCTTCATGATCGTCCTCCTCTGGCAGGGTTGGTCGCTCGCCGCCGACTCCATCGAGCGGTGGGAGCGCACGATGAGCGCGTGGAAGGGACCCGTCTGGCCGGTCAAGGCCGCGATCCCCGTCGCCGCCGCGCTCCTCCTCGCCCAGGGCATCGTGCGCGTCTGGGCGGACGTGCGCGTCCTCCTCGGACTGCCGGTGCCTGAGGACGTGTTCGGCAAGCAGCCCGACGAGGAGATGATCCGCGACAAGGCCGCCCGCGGCGAGATCCAGGAATGAGCGCCGAGCTCCTCACGGTCCTGTTCTTCGGGTCGCTCGTCTTCTTCCTGCTCATCGGCACGCCGTTGACCTTCGTCCTCGGCGGCATCTCGGTCATCTTCCTGTTCTTCGAGATGGGCTCGGTCGGCTTCTACATCGTTGCCTCGAAGATGTGGGACGCGATGAGTAGCTTCACCCTCGTCGCGATCCCCCTGTTCGTGTTCATGGCGATGCTGCTCGAACGCTCGGGCGTCGCACGCGACCTCTACAACATGATGCATGTGTGGTTCGGCGGGCTGCGCGGCGGGCTCGCGATCGGCACCGTGGCGATCTGCGCGATCTTCGCCGCCATGTGCGGCATCTCCGGCGCCGCGGTCGTCACCATGGGTACCATCGCGCTGCCGGCGATGCTCCAGCGCGGCTACGACAAGCAGCTCGCCATTGGTGCGATCAACGTCGGCGGTGGGTGGGGCATCCTCATCCCGCCGTCGATCCTCATGGTGCTCTACGCGCTCCTGTCGGAGGTCTCGGTGGGGCGCCTGTTCGCCGCCGGGATCGGGCCCGGCATCCTGCTGTTCGTCCTCGTGTCGATCTACATCGGCGTGCGCTGCTGGATCCAGCCGCACCTCGGCCCCGCCCTGCCCCTCGAGGAGCGCGGCGGCTGGCGCGCCAAGCTCGTGTCGCTGCGCGCCGTCATCCTGCCGATCTTCATCGTCTTCATCGTGCTCGGCGCGATCTTCGGCGGCTACGCCACGCCGACGGAGGCGGCGGCCATCGGCGTGTTCGGCGCGCTCCTCGCGAGCCTCGTCAACGGCGCGCTGAACCTGAAGAACATCCAGGATTCGGCCATCGCGACGTTGAAGCTCACCGCGATGGTGATGTGGATCCTGTTCGCGGCGCACGCCTTCTCCACCGCTTACACGGCGCTCGGCGCGCAGGAGCTCATCTCCGGTGCCATGAGCTACCTGCCCGGCGGCGCCTACGGCTCCCTCGCGTTCATGCTCGTGCTCCTGTTCTTCCTCGGCATGGTGCTCGATCCGCTCGGCATCATGCTCATCACCCTGCCGGTGTTCCTGCCGATCATCTCGGCGGCCGGGTTCGATCCGATCTGGTTCGGCATCCTCTTCGTCATCATGATGGAGATCGGCTACATGACACCGCCGTTCGGCTTCAACCTGTTCTACCTGAAGGCCGTCGCTCCGCCGGAGGTGACGATGGGGGACATCTACAAGTCCGTCGCGCCCTACGTGATCGTGACGATCGTGGGGCTGCTCATCATCATTGCCTTCCCGGAGGTGGCGCTGACCCTGCCGAGCCTGTTCTTCGACCGGTAGCGTCGGCGCCGGCAACGCGACGGGCGAACATCTTGGCGATGGAGACCGACAAAATGATGCGCACCACGTGGTGCGCCGTTACGTAGACCACGCTCATCTCGAGCGAGACGGCGACGAGCGCCATCTCCGCGAGGCCGCCCGGCGCGAACGCGAGGGTGACAGCCTCCGTGGGCTGGCCCACCGCGCCGTGAAGGACGAGCGCCAGCACGACGGCGAACACCATCGTGCCGAGGATGTTGATGAAGGCAAGGTGCAGGGCGCGCCACACCAGCGACAGCTCCATGCCGACGAAGCGCGTGCCGAGGCTGACGCCGACGACGAGCTGGGTGACCTCGATCAGCCAGCTCGGCGGCACGGTCTGGATGAGCCCCAACAGGTGCGCGACCCCGCTCATCAGGATCGGACCGGTGATGACGTAGGCGGGCATCCCGATCCAGCGTCCGCCGAAGAAGCCGGCGGCTCCCAGCACGAAGAGGAACGCGGCGTCGAAAGCGTCCGGGCGGTCAAGCTTCGACAGCACCGCGCCGGAGGACGAACCGACGGGACCCCCTTCCAAGAGTGAGAAGGCGAGGGGCACGAGGAGGATCGTGAGGATCAGCCGCAGGAACTGGAGCATGGCGAGCATCGCCGGGTCCGCGCCGGCCTCCTCGCCCATGGCGATCACCTCGATGAGGCCACCGGGGACCGCGGCGTAGTACGCCGTGCGCGGCTCGAGCCGGCCGAGGCGCTTGTACTCCTGGTAGCCGAGCCAGTGGACGACCGGGACGTAGACGAACACCGCGAGGAGCGTCGGCCACCAACTTGCAAGGTCCGCGAGGATCGCCGGGGTGAACGCGCCTCCGATGGACACGCCGATGATGGGCAGGAAGACCAGTCGCAGCCACATCGGGATCTTCGGCGGACCGCCGTAGGCGCGCAGTCCGAGGATCGCGAAGGTGCCGACGCTGACCACAGAGCCCAGCAGCATCGGCAGTGGCGCGCCGATCCACTTGGCGACCAACCCGCCGGCGATGCCGATCGCAAAGGTCGCCAGCGTGACGAGGGGCTGCAGCTCTTCTCCGGCAAGGCGCATGGGGGGGTCCGGTCGGGTGCGGGGGTGCCGGGTCCGCGAGCGATGATCGCTTGCCCGGCGAAGGAACAGCATAGAAGGGCACGCGCGATCTGAACATCGGTTGCAGCCGGACGTCCCCGCCCGGCGGCGCGTCGACGCCCCCATCCCGCCCCGAGCGGTCCCTCCCTCAGCGCGTCACGATGGATCGCCTCTACCTAGGGAGGCAGAACGCTTAGGCGGCGCTACGCGCAACGCTTCGGGCGAACGTGAGTGGCGCGCCCGTGCGGGCAGCGAGCTCGTCCGCGGTGAGGTCGCCCAGGATCTCCTCCACGAGGAGGCCGTCGTCCGTCACCACCAGCACCGCGAGGTCGGTGTAGATGCGCTTGACGCACCCCTGGGCGGTCAGCGGGTACGTGCAGCGCTCCAGGATGCGCGGCGCGCCGTCGCTGGCCGTGTGGTTCATCATCACCCAGATGCGCTTGGCACCCACCGCGAGGTCCATCGCGCCGCCGATGGCTGGGATGAGGTCGCCGTGGTCACGCGACCAGTTGGCGAGGTCCCCGTTCGCCGCGACCTGGTAGGCGCCCAGCACACACAGGTCGAGGTGCCCGCCACGCACGATGGCGAACGACAGGGCATGGTCGAAGAAGCTCGCACCCTTGACCCTGGTGATCGGCTTCTTCCCGGCGTTGATGAGGTTGGGATCCTCCGCGCCGGCGGGCGGCGTCGGTCCCATGCCGAGGATGCCGTTCTCCGAGTGCAGAACTACCTCGCGGCCGGCGAGCTGGTCGCCGACGTGCTCGGGCATGCCGATCCCAAGGTTCACGTGCCAGCCGTCCTCGACGTCCTGCGCCAGGCGCCGCGCGATGCCATCGCGGGTCATCGGTGTCATGCGGCGGGCCTCCAGCGTGCCTCGGTGATCGGTTGCGTGGTGATGATGGCGTCGACGAAGATGCCCGGGGTCACCACGCGCTCGGGATCGAGCTCGCCGAGCGGCACGATCTCATCCACCTCGACGACGGTGCGCCGCCCCGCAGTCGCCATGATCGGGCCGAAGTTGCGCGCGGTCTGGTCGTAGGTGAGGTTGCCCCAGCGGTCGCCCTGCCGTGCCTTGACGAGGGCGACGTCGGCGGGCAGCGCGAGCTCGAGCACGTGGCCTCGCCCGCCGAACTCGCGTGTCTCCTTGCCCTCGGCGACGGCCGTCCCGTAGCCGGTGGGCGTGTAAAATGCCGGGATGCCCGCACCGGCCGCCCTGATGCGCTCGGCGAGCGTGCCTTGGGGCACCACCTCGACCACGAGGTCGCCGGCACGCACCTGCGACTCGACGATCGCGCCGAGCGCGCCGCGCGGGAACGAGCACGTCAGCCGCGCGACCCGGCCATGGAGGAACAGCGGGGCGAGGCCGACCTCTCCCTCGCCGGGGTTGTTGGAGATGACGTGGAGGTCCTTGACGCCCATCGCGAGCACGGTCGCGAGCAGCGTGTTGGGCCGTCCCGCCTCGCCGAAGCCCGACACCGCGATGCTCGCACCGTCCGCAAGGCCGCTCAACGCGGCCTGGGCGTCCTCGCACCTGCGGTCGAGCATCCTTCCTCCTCGCGCAAATGTCGCCCTGCGCGCGAACCCTCGTTGACCTGTCATACAACCCTTCCTAGCGTCGCTGTCAAACCGCGGGCAGGCCGGTCGCCGCACCGCGGGCGAACATGGGAGGCGCCGGTGACCCGACCCTGTGTGGGTGCGTGCCCCTTCGACGCTGCGCGTCGATCGGCCGGTTTGGCTCGGGGAGCTGGCCGTTGAGCGGGCATTCGCGTCCGTGGAGCGCGCTGCTGCCACAGGGTGTGCCGCACGACTTCGACCCCGAGCCGAGCACGTTGACCGCCATGCTCGCGGACGCGGTGCTGCGCCACGCGGCGCAACCGGCAGTCGAGTACTACGGCGAGACCGTCACGTTCGAGGCGCTCGGCCAACGCGTCGCGGCCGCTGCCGTCGCGCTGCGCTCGGCCGGGCTGCGCCGCGGCGAGCGCGTGGCGCTCTACCTGCCGAACACGCCGTTCCATCCGGTATGGTTCTTCGCGGTGCTCGCAGCGGGCGGCGTGGTCACCCACTTCAGCCCGCTCGACGCCCCGCGCGAGCTCCAGCACAAGGCTGCCGACAGCGGCGCGCGGCTCGCCATCACGCTGTCGACGCCGCTGTTCGCCGAGCGCGCGCTGGCGCTGAAGGCGGCCGGCGCGATGGACGAGGTCGTGCTGTGCGACGACCCGATCTCGCTGCGGGCCGACGACCCCGTGTTCGGCGACGGCGTGCGCGCCCACGAGTTCGTGGCGCCCCACGCCGGCGCGGCCCCCGATCCCGCCCCCGTGGCGCCGTCCGACCTCGCACTGCTGCAATACACCGGCGGCACCACGGGGGTGCCCAAGGCGGCGATGCTGTCCCATCGCAACCTCACCGCCGCTGTCGCCATGTACCGCGCGTGGTTCGACAACTCCCCCTCGACGGCAGGCGACACCGTCACGCTCACCTACTCGCCGCTGTTCCACATCATGGGGCTGACGACGAACCTCCTGCGCCGCGTCGACGAGGGCGGCTGCGTCGTCCTGCGCCAGCGCTTCGACGCGGCGGAGGCTGTCGACACCATCGAGCGGCTGAAGGTGACCTCATTCGGAGGCGTGCCGACCCTGTGGATCGCGCTGACCCAGCTCCCGAACATCGAGGCCCGGGACCTGTCGAGCCTACGCTACGTCGCGTCCGGCGGCGCGCCGCTGTCGGTCGAGCTGTTCCGCCGCGTGCGCTCCCTCACCGGCCTGGCGCTGCGCGGGGGCTGGGGGATGACCGAGACGTCGCCCGCGGGCACCATCGTCCCGGACGCGCTGCCGGAGGACAAGCTCGGCACCATCGGCATTCCGCTGCCCGGCATCGACCTAAGGATCGTCGCCCTCGACGAGCCTTCCCGTGCGCTTCCCGCCGGCGAGGTCGGCGAGATCGCGATCCGCGGCGCCAACGTCACCGAGGGGTACTGGCAGCGACCCGAGGAGACCGCCGCGGCGTTCGCCGACGGCTGGCTGCTTACCGGCGACATCGGGTCAATGGACGAGGAGGGGTACTTCTACATCGTCGACCGCAAGAAGGACCTGATCGTCTCCTCGGGCTTCAACGTCTATCCCCTCGTCATCGAGAACGCGATCGCTGAGCACCCGTCGGTCGACGAGGTCATCGTCATCGGCGTGCCGGACGACTACCGCGGCGAGGCGGCCAAGGCGTTCATCGTGCGCCGTGCCGGGACATCAAGCTTCACGCTGGACGAGCTGGCCGAGTTCCTCGCCGAACGCATCGGCCGCCACGAGGTGCCGCGCGAGATCCAGTTCCGCGAGGAGCTGCCTCGCACCGCCGTGGGCAAGCCGTCGCGCCGGACGCTGCGCGACGAGGAGCTCGCCCGGTCGAAGGTCGCCTCGCCTGCGTAGCCTTACGCGCTGACCGCGAACTCGCGACGCGCCGGTGCGGCGGGCTGGGAGAAGAGGCGAGCGCGAGCCGCCTCGTACTCGGTGGCGAGCCGCTCGACGAGCTCGGCCGCGGGCACCACCTTCTCGATGACGCCGATGCCCTGCCCGGAGCCCCAGATCTCCTTCCAGCTCTTCGGCTTGGACGAGCCGGAGGAGAAGTTCATCTTCGAGGGGTCGCTGCGCGGCAGGTCCTCCGGGTCCATGCCCGCCGCGGCGATGGACGGCTTCAGGTAGTTGCCCCAGACGCCGGTGAAGAGGTCGGAGTAGACGATGTCGTTGGCGCCGCCCTCGACGATCATCCTTTTGTAGGCCTCGACCGCGTTCGCTTCTTGGGTGGCGATGAACGCCGTGCCGATGTAGGCCGCGTCCGCTCCCATGGCGACCGCGGCGAGGACCGCGTCGCCCCGCGCGATGGCGCCGGACAGGGCGATGGGCCCATCGAACCAGCGGCGGATCTCCTGGACCAGGGCGAACGGCGACAGCGCGCCGGCGTGCCCGCCCGCGCCGGCGGCCACGGCGATCAGCCCGTCGGCGCCCTTCTCGATGGCCTTGCGGGCGAAGCGGTCGTTGATGACGTCGTGCAGCACGATGCCGCCGCACGAGTGCGCCGCCTCGTTCACCTCCACCCGCGCGCCGAGGGAGGTGATCCACACCGGCACCTTCCACTTGGCGCAGATCTCGAGGTCGCGCTCGAGGCGCTGGTTGGTGCGGTGGACGATCTGGTTGACGGCGTAGGGCGCGGCCGGACGGTCAGGGTTCGCCTGGTTGTAGCGGTCGAGCTCCTCGGTGATGCGCTTCAGCCAGGCCTCCAGCATGATCGGCTCGCCGTCCCCCTCGCGCGCGTTGAGCGCCGGGAACGAGCCGATGATGCCCGCCTTGCACTGGGCGACGACGAGGTCCGGGTTCGAGATGATGAACAGGGGCGCCCCGATGACGGGGATCCGGAGCGAGGGGATGATGTCGCGGAATGTCACGGTGCGTTTCCTCACGTCGGGGCGGGCGGGCGCTGCGTGGCCCTTCTGGACCGGCGGAGCATCGTGCGCCGGAGTAGGAATCACAAGTGGCGTGGCACGCATTCGATGCCGCGCCCCTTCAGCCACCGGACGGCAGGAGCCGTTCCGGCACGTCGATCTCCATGGCGAGAAGGCGGAACGAGCCGGTCTTGCCGTGGGTGTCGAGCGCGAGCGCGGCGTTGACGCCGCCCTCCAGCGCGTCGTCGATGACGAAGTTCATGGCATGGAGCTTCGGCAGCACGTAGCGGTGGACCACCGACGCCCCGCGATGGCGGAAGAGTTCGTGCACGCGCGCCTCGGTCACCTCGGCGAGCAGCGTCGGCCACAGCGCCGGGTCGTAGGCGATGAGGCTGATGTTCTGCCGGTTCCCCTTGTCACCCGATCGCGCGTGGGCGATGCGGTGGAGCGGCACGCGCACGCTTGCCTCGCCCGGGGGAGCTTCGTGAGCCTCGTCCATCGTGCTTGCCCTTCGCTCCGCGCGAGGGAACACTAGCGGGACGATGGCCGCCGACGGAAGACCCCCCATGACCTACCGCATCGGCTCAGGAGCGGGCTTCTCCGGCGACCGCGTGGACGCCGCCGGTCCCGTCGTGGCGGAGATCGCGCGGCACGGACGCGGCGGGGCGATCCTGTTCGAAACCATCGGCGAGCGCACCCTTGCGCTGGGCACGTTGGCCCGCCGCCAAGACCCCGGCGCCGGGTACGAGCCCCTCCTCGCGCAGTTCCTGGCGCCGATCCTGGCGCCGTGCGCCGAGGCCGGCATCGTCATCGTCGGCAACTTCGGCTGCGCCAACCCGCCGGCGGCGGCGGACCTCATCGCGCGGCTCGCCGCCGACGCCGGCGTCGCGCCGACGATCGCCGTCGTCGAGGGGGACGACGTCGTGGGCGCCATCGACCTTGCGCAGCATGAGGTGTGGGAGGGGGAGCGCGCGTTACCGCCGGTGGACGCGGCGCCGGTCTCGGCCAACGCCTACATCGGCGCACGGCCCATCGCGGACGCCATCCTCGCCGGGGCGACCATCGTGGTGACGGGGCGCGTCGCCGACCCGGCCCTCGCGCTGGGGCCGCTGGTCGCCCACTTCGGCTGGGCGTGGGACGACCTCGACCGCATCGCCGCCGGCACCCTCGTGGGCCACCTCCTCGAGTGCGGCGCGCAGGTCACCGGCGGCTACTTCGCCGACCCCGGCGTCAAGGACGTGCCCTCGCCCGAGGCCATCGGCTTCCCCATCGCCGAGGCCGAGGCGGACGGGACGTTCGTCGTCACCAAGCCGTCCGGCACCGGCGGGTGCGTCGACCGGCGTACGGTCACCGAACAGCTGCTCTATGAGATCCACGATCCGGCGGCCTACCTCACGCCGGACGTGACGCTCAACATCACCGGGGTGGAGCTCGCCGACGACGGCCCGGACCGCATCGCGGTGCGCGGCGCCCGCGGACACCCGGCTCCCGAGCTCCTGAAAGCGACCGTCGGGTTCGCCGGGGACTGGCTCGGCGAGGCGGAGATCTCCTACGCTGGCCCCAACGCTCGCGCTCGCGGTGAGCTCGCCGCCGAGACGCTGCGCGCCCGCCTCGCGCTGCGCGGGCTCGACCTCATGCACAGGATCGACCTCATCGGCGTCTCGAGCGCGTTCGACAGCGACGCAGGCGCGCTATGGAAGGACGCATCCTGGCCGGCGGCCGAGGACGTGCGCGTGAGGCTCGCCGTGCGCGACGGCGACCGACCCCGCGTCGAGGCCGCGCTGCAAGAGGTGACGGCGCTCTACTGCTGCGGCCCGGCCGGGGGCGGCGGCGTGCGCACCCGGGTCGTGCCACGCATCGAGACCCGCTCGGCGCTCGTGCCCCGCAACCTCGCCGCGCCGCGGTTTACCATCCGCGGCGCGTGATGCCGCCCACTCAGGCGTCCAGCACCATGCCCGGGCTTCCGGCGGCGCTAAGATCGACCTCGGCGAACCCGCCGGCGAGCCCGCGGCCCATCGCATGGGCGCGCACGTAGGTGTCGTCCCAGAACGCGTTCGCCAACTCCGGATCGAAGAGGTCCAGCGCGGTCTGCCTTGCGGCGGCTGCCATGCGCCTGTAGCCGGCGTCGTCGGCGGCCGCGGCGGCCAGCCGCTCGATGGAGCGTTGCGCCAGCGCTTCGACCGCACTCCTGTGCGCGACCTCGAACTCGGTGGAGTCCCGCCTCGGGTGACCCAGCCACTCCCACTCGCCGGACTTCTTCGTCGGCAGGTCGAGGAGGATGCTGTTGCCGCCGTCGACCAGGAACTCCGGCAGCGCTCCCTGCGTGGTGGCGAGCACGGGGACCCCGGCCGCCAGCGCCTCGATCGCCGAGAAGCCGAAGGTGTCCCCGAACGTCGGCAGGAGGACGACGTGCGCCGACTCCATCAGGGACAGGACGACGTCGTTGGGGCAAGCGCCGTGGCAGCGGACGTTGGGAAGCGACCTCAGCTTCCAGTAGTCCGTGTAGTAGTCCGGGTTCGTGGGATCGGTCCACGAGATCGCGCCGACCTGATAGTCAGACACGATGTCGAGCGTGATCGGCAGCCCCCGCTCGTGGGCGAGCTCGGCGATGCGCAGGGCCACGCATCCGCCCTTGCGCGCGAAGTGGCTGCCCACGAACAGGAGACGCAGGCCCGCGGTCGTGCTCGGCTTCGGCGGGATGGTCGGCGCAACGGAGCGCACGGAGGGCAAGCGCACCACGACCTTCGACTGCAGGGTCCTCGCCTCGTCGTCGGTGCAGTGCCGCAGATCGTGAAGGAAGTTGTTCTTGGCGAACTCTGAGATGGCGACGATGCTGCGACAGCGCTGGCTCGCGAGCGTCCGGATCATCCAGCGATAGGGCCGGCTCTTCTTGGTCCCGAACGCCCGCGGAAGGTGGGACTCGAACCCGATCACGAAGGGCTTCGTCCCGATGGGGATGCGATTGAAGGCGTGCACCAGGTCGATGCGTTTGCCCGTAGGCGGGAAGACGGTAAGGCCTTCGATGCGCCGATCGATGCGGCAGAACGGAACGAACGGTTTGCGGATAACCTCGTGCCGAGAGCGACGAGGCCCGCTGAACGTCCAGCCATACCGGGTCGGCGCAAGGATGCGCAGCCGTGCGCGGTCGTCCGAACCGGACGACGAAAACAGGTTCATCATGGGGATGCAGCACTTGCGTAAGTATCAGGTGGATGCCCCACCCGCGGCACCATACGCAACAGCACTGATGCTTCGACATAACTGCATCATTTAGGCCCGGTCAACTAAAACGTGAGACAAAAATATGGTTGAAAGACCTTCTTTTGGCGTGTAATCGGCCCACGCCTCGCCTCGGCGTCGGGTCAGACCGTCGCGACGGGCGTCGTCGGCGAGCCGACGGCGCGGGGCAGACGCAGCGGGGGCGCGGTGAGGAGGAAGCCGGTGCGGCCGGCGCCGCGCAGCCACGCCGCGACTTCTGAGAAGTACCAGAGCTCGCCGAGGTGCAGTCCGAGCTTGAACAGGCAGTGCTCGTGGAGCGGCAGCCCGGCGTAGCGCTCCCCCTCCCCCGGCTCGGCGGGGTAGCCCTCCACCGCGAAGTTGTCGGCGCACAGCGCGGCGATGCCGCTGTCGGTGATCCAGTTCAACAGGCGCGCGTCGCGCCCGTTGAGCACCGCGCAGGAGGAGTGCAGCGTCTCGGGGTCCGGCGACCGCTCCATCGACAAGACGACGTCCGCGAAGCCCGTGTAGAGGCACAGGATGTCGCCCGGCTCCACCGCCGCGCCCTGCGCGTCCATGGTGCGCATCAGGTCGTCGTAGGCGATCAGCGCCCGGGTGCGGCCGTGCTCGCGTTCGAGGTCGACGAGGACGCCCCGCGTCTGAACCGCCGTCACGGCGAGGTTCTCGATGCCGAGGCGGTCGGCGCCGGCCTCGCGCACGCCGCCCGGTGCGACGATGTCGGTCCCCGCGCGGAACCCGTTGTAGTACACGATCTCCGCCTCGCCATCGCCGTCGGCGTCGAAGCGCGAGCCGACGTGGGCGAGGCTGTCCCACTGGGTCGAGTACTGGGTGAAGAGCGTCACCGCGTCGTCGCAGATGGCGTCGGAGAACGCGCCGCAGACGTGGCTCATCTCGAAGTGGTAGTTGGTCCGCCCTGCCCGCTCGGCGATGTGGAACTTCGGCGGATGGCGGTGACGCACGAGCGCGTTGCCGCCGGGGTAGTCGAGCGGCAGGCTGAGGCAGAAGGCGATGCCCTCCGTCACCTCGCGCACGCCGCGCAGCCGCGACTCGCGCGTGACGAGGTTCATGCGCCCCACCTGATCGTCGGGTCCGTAGTCGCCCCAGTTGGAGCCCTCCGGACGCCTCGTCCAGCGCGCCTCGCCCATGCCGTCCTCCCTCATCGCGGCGGGATGATGCGCCGCTCCTGCAGCGCAGCGATGAGCTCGCGCAGCATGATTTCGGTGTCGATGCACTCGTGGAAGCCGGCCTGCCGCAGCTTGATGGTGGACACCAGCGCCGGCTGCGGTGGGCGCGACGCGCCGGTGGCGAACGCGAAGTCGGCATAAAGGTGCGAGGCGCCGAGGAGGGCTGGGAGCGACGTCGGCTCAAGGTTGTGGCGGGCGACCACGCGCTCCCAGACGTCGGCCTTCTCGGGCAGGGACGCGAGGGAGTGACGCTCGGGCTGCCCGGGCTCGACGCCGAGCGCGTCGGCGATCGCCGGCCACACGTTGTGCCAGACGAAGACGTCACCGTTGGTGATGTTGAACGTCTGGTTCGCGGCCGCCCCCGCCCCCGACGCCCAGGCGAGCGCGCGACCCAGGAGGCGGGCGTCGGTCGCCTCGAGCACGTAGGGCGGACCGCCGGGGAAGGAGAACGGCCGCCCCTCCTCGCGCCGGATCGCGGCGTAGGCGCCCAACGCGGGAACGAGGTTCATGGCGACGCCGACGGTCTCGCCGAACACCACCTGCGGCCGCCAGATGGTGAACGCGAAGCCGTGCTCGGCGGCGCGCTCGCGCAGGAGGTCCTCCTGCAGCCAGTAGAAGTTGTCGTGCGCGTGGCGCGGTGCGCCCTCCCGCGCCGGGACCGCGATGGGCCGCAGGTGGACACCGTAGGCCTTCGTCCCCTGCATGAGGCTCACGTGGGCGAGCGCGCCGCGGCCGGCGACGGCGGTGAGGAGCGCGTCCAGCATCGCGCGGTTGGTCGCCATCTGGTCGGGATCGCGCCAGCCAGCGACGAGGTCGGGCTTCTCGTAGAGCGCGGCGTAGACGAGGTGGGTGACCGGAGGCAGCCCGGCGACCGCCGCGAGCACCGCATCGGCGTCGGTGAGGTCGACGGCGACGTGGCGCACGCCGTCCGCTGCCCGCGGCGGCCGGCGCGACACCGCGATGACCGGCTCGCAGCGCGCCGCGAACGCCAGCGTCGCCGCCTCGCCGACGAGCCCGGACGCGCCGGCGACCATCACGCACCCTGCCACGGCCTCAGTGCACCGCGTCGTATTCGAAACGTCCGTTGGCGAGCACCGTCACCTCGCGCTCGGCGACCCGCGCGACGTAGCTCGCGACGCCCGGCTCCTCACGCCACATGTCGACGGTGATCGCGTCGCCCGGATAGACCGGGGAAGAGAAGCGCCCGTCCTGCCCGCGCACGCGCTCCGGCTCGTTGTCGCACAACGCCTGCATCAGCCCGCGGCAGGCGATGCCGAACGTGGCGAGGCCGTGCAGGATCGGCTTCGGAAAGCCCGCGCGCTTGGCAACCTCGGGGTCGGCGTGGAGCGGGTTGTAGTCGCCCGACAGGCGGTAGATCAGCGCCAGCCCGTCCGCCGTCGGCAGCGTGACGCTCTCGTCCGGCGGGCGGTTCGGGATCGGCTGCGGCACATGATCGGACTCGCGTTTGCCGCCGAACCCGCCAGCGCCGCGGCAGAAGCCGGTCTGCCGGATGGTCGCCACCGTCTCCCCGCTCGCCTCGTCGACGATGGCGCGCTCGGAGATGACGAGCGCCCCCTTCTCCCCCTTGTCGACGAGGTCGACCACCCGCGTCTGCCCGGAGAGCGTCCCCTCGGTCGGCAGGGGCCGCAGGATGCGCACCGACTGCTCGCCGTGCACGACCTTGACCCAGTCGATCCCCGTGTCGAGGTCGCGGATCCAGAAGCCCGGATAGGCGAGCACGTTCGCCATCGCAGGGACCGCCTTCAGCTTGGTCTCGTCGACGAACTTCAGCTCCTCCTCGTCGAGCGGGTTCGCGCCGTAGCCGAGGCCGAGCGCGTAGATGATCGTGTCGCGCCAGGTGAGCGTGTGACGGACCTCGGGGATGTGGAGGTTGAGGAGCTTGTCGGGATCGAGTGGCATGGCCCCTCCGCGGGCTGTTGGAGGATTGGGATGGTGGCCGATGAGGCACCGTTGGCACAAGGGTGCCGCACAATCCTTCGCGTGCGGCGAAGGTTTGCCTTAGGAGCGGGCGATCGGCACCATACGCGCGCCCGGCGGGCGGGCGGCATCGAAGGCGGAGCGTCATGACCCCACTCGACGGCATCAAGGTCCTCGACCTGTCGCGCATCCTCGCAGGCCCCTCCTGCGCACAGACGCTCGCCGACCTCGGCGCCGAGGTCTGGAAGATCGAGGCGCCCGGCCACGGCGACGACACGCGCACCTGGATGCCGCCGGAGATCGAGGGCGAGTCCACCTACTACATGTGCGCGAACCGCTCGAAGAAGTCCGCCATCGTCGACCTCAAGGACCCGGAGGGGCTGCGGTCCGTGCTCGCCCTCGCGGCGGAGGCGGACGTCCTCGTGGAGAACTTCCGCCTTGGCGTGCTCGACCGCATCGGGCTCGGCTACGAGGCGGTCGCCAAGGTCAACCCGCGGCTGATCTACTGCTCGGTGTCGGGCTACGGGCGGACGGGGCCGCGGGCCGCGGAGCCGGGCTACGACTTCGTGATCCAGGCCGAGAGCGGCATCATGGCGATCACCGGCCAACGCGGCGGCCAGCCCATCAAGGTGGGCGTCGCGGTGGGCGACCTTATCGGCGGGATGCACGCGGTGCAGGGCATCCTCGCCGCGCTGATCGCCCGCGGCCGGACCGGGCGCGGCCAGCACGTCGACATCTCGCTCCTCGACTGCGCCATCGCGACGCTCGCCAACGTCGCGACGGGGCACCTCCAGACCGGGTGCGGCTACGAGCGGATCGGCAACGCGCACCCTACCGTGGTGCCGTACCAGACGTTCGATACCTCCGACGGCGTACTGGTGCTCGCCGTCGGCAACGACACGCAGTTCGCCAAGCTGTGCCAGCGCGTGATCGATCAGCCTGCGCTGGCACAGGACCCGCGCTACGTGAAGAACCGCGACCGGGTGTTGAACCGCGACGCGCTGGTCCCGACGCTGGCGGCGATCTTCCTCGGCAAGTCGACCGCCGAGTGGATCGCCTCGCTGAAGTCGGCGGGCGTGCCGGCCGGCGAGGTGCGCACGGTGGACGAGGTGCTGTCCTCCCGCGAGGTCGTCGAGCGGCAGATGGTGGTGGAGGTGCCCGACGCCAAGCACGGGACGCTCCGCCTGCTCGGCTCGCCGCTCAAGCTGTCGGACACGCCGGTGCGCCACCCGACGACGCCACCGCGGCACGGCGAGCACACCGCCGAGGTGCTCGCTCGCGGGGCTTCGCAGAAGATCGCGAGCTGACCCACCGATGGCGCAGCACGGACCGGAGGCGATGTCGGACACAGGTTCGGCCGCCCGCTTCGACGGCCGCGTCGCCGTGGTGACCGGCGGGGCGAGCGGCATCGGCGAGGCCTGCGCGAGGCTCCTTGCCACGCGTGGGGCGCGCGTCGTCGTCGCCGACCGGAACGGCGACGCGGCCGACCGCGTGGCCGCGGAGCTCGGCGGGCACGCCTTCGCCGTCGACGTGCGCGACGCCGACGCGATCACCGCGTTCGCTGCGCAGGTCGAAGCGGACGTCGGTCCCGTCGCCGCGCTCGTCACCTCCGCCGGCATCGTCCAGGCGCCGCTGCCGCCGGAAGAGCTGCCGCTGGCGCTCTACGACGACGTCGTCGCCATCAACCTGCGCGGCACCTACCTCACGCTGGTGGCGTTCGCGAAGGCGATGCTGCGCCGACGCGCGGGCGCGATGGTGACGATCAGCTCGGTGACGGCCGAGCGCTCGGTCCCCCTCCACGCCTACGCACCGACGAAGGCAGCGGTGAGCAACCTCACCATGGGGCTCGCCGGCGAGTGGGGGCGCAGCGGCATCCGCGTCAACTCGGTCGAGCCGGGCTACACGCTGACGCCGGCGCTGCAGCACCAGATCGACTTGGGCCACCGCGAGCCCGCGCTGCTCGAGGCGAACTCCACGCTCGGCCGCATGGTGCTGCCGCAGGACGTGGCCAACGCCGTCGCGTTCCTCCTGTCGGACGAGGCGGCGGCGATCACCGGCGTCAACCTGCCCGTGGACGCCGGCTTCTTCTGCGCCGGCTCCTGGGCACCCTACGGTGGCGTCCGGCCCGCGCGCGGGTAAGCTGCGGTCAGATGGCGAGGTAGCGCGAGGTCACCTCGGGGTCCGCACGCAGCGCCTCGATGGTGTTCGCATAGACGATGTGGCCCTTGTCGATCACGGCGGCGGCCTCCGCGAGGCCGAGGCAGAAGTGCATGTTCTGCTCGGCGAGCACGATGGTCACCCCCGTTTCGCGCAGCGCACGGATGAGCCGTCCGATCTCCTGGACGATGATGGGGGCAAGCCCCTCCGAGGGCTCGTCGAGGAGGAGGACGTCCGGGTTCCCCATCAACGTGCGCGCGATGGTGAGGAGCTGCTGCTCGCCGCCCGAAAGGAGCCCTGCGCGCCTCGTCTTCAGCTCAGCGAGCAGGGGGAAGCTCTCCCACACCCTCTCCGGCGTCCACCCCCGCACGCCGTCGATGCCGGGCTTGGCAGCGATCGTAAGGTTCTCCTCCACGGTGTGGTGAGGGAACACCTGGCGATCCTCGGGCACGTAGCCGACGCCGTGGCGGGCGATGACGTGGGGCGCGCGTCCGGCGACGTCCTTCCCGTGGACCGCGACGCGTCCACTCCTCGGCGGCGCGATCCCGCAGATCGCCTTCATGGTGGTGGACTTGCCCGCTCCGTTGCGACCGAGGAGCGCCAGCGTGCGGCCGCGTTGCACGGTGAGGTCGACGCCGAACAGGATCTTCGAGGCACCGTAGTAGACGTCGATCTGTTCGACGCTGAGGACGACGTCGCTCACGCGCCCGCCTCCTCGCGCGCCTCGTGGGCGACCCCGAGGTAGGCCTCGATGACCTCAGGGTGGCCGCGGATCTCATCGGGCGTGCCGGAGGCGAGCACCTTGCCGTAGCGCAGGACGTCGATGCGCTCGGCGAAGTCGAACACGATGTCGATGTCGTGCTCGATGAAGATCAGCGTCATGTGCTGGAGGGTCCAGAGGCGCCGCACGGTCTCCATCATCGCCCATCGCTCGTCGGGGCCCATGCCTGCGGTGGGCTCGTCGAGGAGCAGGACCTTGGGGTCGAGGGCGAGCGCCAGCCCGACGTCGAGGAGCTTCTGGTCACCGTGGGAGATCGTGCGCGAGGAGCGCTTGGCCACCGACCCCATGCCCAGGAGCTCGATGAGCTCGCCGGCGCGGCGCCGCGCCGGCTCGGGCGGGAAGGCGGACAGCATCCGCTCGTTGGACTTCTGGTGCGCCGCCACCGCCGCGATGAGCTGCTCCTCCACGGTGAGTGAGGGGAAGATCGAGGCGACCTGGAACGCACGGCCGATGCCTCGCGCAACGATGGCGGCGGGCGCGAGGCCCGCGATGTCCTGCCCCTCCAGGAGGATGCGCCCGCTCGTCGGCGCGAGGTGGCCCGTCATCAGGTTGAACAGCGTCGTCTTGCCCGCCCCGTTCGGGCCGATGATCGCGCTCAGCGAGCGCGGCGCGAAGTTGAGCGACACGTGGTCCGTGGCGACGACGCCGCCGAACGCCTTGACGAGGTCCCTGAGCTCGAGCAACCGCCCTACTCCGCCGCCGCGCGCTTGGCGAGGGCGCCCGACTGGGCGGACTGCTCGGCGCGCTCGCGTCGCCGCTCGGCGATGTCGAACACGAAGTCGAGCACCCCGCGCCTGAGGCCCAGCACGACGACGAGGATGGCGATGCCGGTCACGAGCTCGGTGTACTCGGTGTAGGCGAGCACGAGGTCGTTGATGATGCGCAGGAGCAGCGCGCCGAGCAGCGGACCGAAGAAGGCGTTGATGCCCCCGAGCATGATCATGAAGATCGCCTCGCCGGACTGGGCCCAGAACGCCCACTCCGGGTACGCGCCGGAGGTGAACAGCGCCAGCATGATCCCCCCGACGCCGGCGACCGACGCCGCGACGACGAACGAGATGACCTTGGCTCGCAGGACGTTGACGCCGAGGAACGCGGCGCGCCGCGGGTTGTCCCGGATCATGCGCAGCGTGTAGCCGAACGGGCTCGCGACCACGACGCGCAGGAGGAGGATGCACAGCACGAACACGACCGCGCAGAACGCGTAGCGGTGCCGCGGGTCGCCAAGATCGATGCCGAGGAAGGGCGGACGCGGGATGCCGCCCATCAGGCCCTGGTCGCCGCCGGTGAGGTCCACCCACGACAGGATGACGCTGTACAGCAGCATCTGGAACGCGAGCGTCAGGAACGCGAAGTAGATCTCCGACAGCCGCGCGCAGATGAGGCCGACGACCAGCGCGTAAAGCGCCGTGATCGCGATGGCGAGCACGAAGGCGAGCGGCAGCGCGGCGGCGCCGAGCGGCTCGCGGAAGCCCTCCGCCTGGAGGAGGAGGCCGAACGCGTAGCCGCCCAGTGCGAAGAACGCCGCGTGCCCGAACGAGACGAGCCCCGTGTAGCCGATCAACAGGTTGAGGCTCATGGCGAGGAGCCCGTAGGCGAACAGCGAGGTCAGGAAGTCCCGCGCCCACCCGCTCGTCGGCATGAGCCCGGCGAGGAGCAGGACGACGATGGCCGCCACCGCGATCGCGATGTCGCGACGGAAGTCGACGACGAGGCTCACCGCACCTCTCCGCGCCCGAGCAGCCCTTGGGGCCGCACGATGAGCACGAGGGCCATGATCATGAACATCGCCCCGTCCACGAACAGCGGGAAGCCGATGCCACCGATGGAGCGCACGAGCCCGAGGATGAGCGCAGCGAGGAAGGCGCCGACGATGGAGCCCATCCCGCCGATGACGGTGACGATGAAGCTCTCGATGAGGATGCCGATGCCCATCCCCGGCGTCAGCGAGCGGACCGGCGCTGCGAGCGCCCCGGCGATGCCGGCGAGCGCGCAGCCGAAGCCGAACAGCAGCGCGAAGTAGAGCGGAACGTTGATCCCGAGCACCGAGACCATGGTCTGGTTGTGCGCCGCGGCCCGCACGACCTTGCCGAACCGCGTTCGCTCGATGATGAGGACGCTCGCGATGGCGATGACCACGGTGACCGCCACCATGAACACGTAGAACGGCGGCACGAAGCCGCCGCCGACGCGCAGCGGCGGCACGCGGAAGACCTCCGGGATGCCCATGGAGAGGTACTCAGCGCCGTAGACGATCTTCACGACGTCGTCCATGATGAGGATGAACGCGTAGCAGACCAGGAGCTGCATCAAGACGTTTTCGCCGTAGACCCGGCTGATGATGAGGCGCTCGAACAGGACGCCAAACACCGCCGCACCCAGCGCGCCGACGATCGCCGACACGAAGTAGCTGCCGGTCACCGCGTATGCGGTGTAGGCGAAGTACGCGCCGAGCATGTAGAACGTGCCGTGCGCGAAGTTGATGACGCCGAGGACGCCGAAGATCAGCGTCACGCCCGAGGCGACCAGGAAGAGCAGCATGCCGATGATGAGCCCGCTCGAGAGCTGGTTCACCAGGCAGGCGGACGATGAGAAGCACGTCGCGAGGGCGTCGACGTTGATCATGAATGGTTCCGGGGCCTAGGGCAGCGGACGGACGGGGCCGTGGCCCCGTCCTCGGTGACGGCGCACGGGCTAGAGGTAGCCGTTGCGCTCCTTCCACTCTTGCTCCTGCGCGTAGATCTCATCCCACGCGCTGACCTTGAAGTCCTCGATGAAGGGCTCGGTCGGCAGCGTCTTGCCGTAGCCCACCACGTAGTCGACGACGGTGTTGTCCGCCTCGCGCATCGTCAGCGTGCCGTTGACGCCGAAGGGCGAGTCCATCGTACGGCCACGCGTCGCCTCGGCCAGCGTCTCTGCATCGGTGTCGCCGCCGGTCTCCTTCAGCGCGGCGATGATGAACTGCATCGCGGCGTAGTTCTCCCACGACCAGTTCGTCGGCAGGACGTTCGAGTTCTCACGGAACCTCCTGTTGAACTCCTCGTTCGCCTCGGTGTCCGGGACGTCCTTGTGGTAACGGCCGCCGGAGTTGATCCCTGCCGGAAGGTTGTTGATCGCCTCGATGATCGGGTAGTCGCCGAGGTTCACCGCGAACGTCTCGAACTGGTCGAACAGCCCGTAAAGGCTCGCCTGGTCGAAGAACGCGACGACGTCGCCGCCCCACAGGCAGGAGTACAGCGCCTGGGGCGAGGCGTTGAGCAGCGCGGTGATGTTCTCCGTGTAGTCCGGCTGGAAGAGCTTGGGCCACGTCTCGACGCTCACCGTCACGTCCGGGGCGTAACGCTTGACGTACTCCATGAACTCCTTGGTGTTGGAGCGACCGTAGGCGTAGTCCGGCGAGCAGGTCGCCCAGCGCTCCAGGCCCTTGGTCTTGGCGATCTCCGCCGCGTAGAGCCCGCCGCCGATGGCGTCGTGGATGCCCTGCCGGGCGGAGCGGAACGCCCAGGGGATCTGGTTCTGCGGCGCCGCCGTCAGCTCCGACGTCTCAGAGACCGAGTGCACGCAGTACACCTTGATCTCGCGTACGACCTCGTTGACCGCGAAGGTCGCACCGGAGGCCTCGGCGTTCAGGATGAGCGCGCAGCCCTCGTTGTTGACGAGGTCGCGGGTGATGCGCGCCGCCTCGTCGGGCTTGCCGGCGCTGTCGCGCGAGACGACCTCGAGCATGCGTCCGTCGATGCCGCCGGCCTCGTTGACCTCCTTGATGGCAAGGTTCACCGCCGCGATGGAGCTTTCGCCGAGGATCGCGACGCGGCCGGAGAAGATCGACGGCATGCCGATGCGGATGGTCCCGCCCTGCGCTCGTAGGATCGGTGGCGCGGCGAGCACTGCCGCGCCCGCGGTCGCCCCTGCGATGACGGCACGGCGGCTTACGCCGGCTCTGATCTGGCCCATGGATCCTCCCGAGGGTTTATTTTGCGACGATCCTGGACGGCGCACCTTCCAGGGTCAAACGGAATGATCGCGACCGAGCAACGATGCTTCGTCGCGCTTGCAGGGACCGACGGCCTCTGCCTAGGGCGTCCACCAGCTGCGCAGCGCGTCGGCGAACTCGGTGGGTCGGGTCTGCGGGTAGAAGTGCCCCCCGCCGGAGAGGGCATGGAGGTCGCACGGCGCGGCCGCAGCGAGCTCGCGCTGCAGGAACATCGGGACGATCATGTCGTCCGACGCGCCGATGACGAGACGGGGAATGGAAATCTCGTGCGTCCAGGGACGGGAGTCGAAGGCCAGCAGCGCGGCGATGCGCTCGGCCACCACGCGCTGCGCGGCCTCCCCGACCGGGGCGGCTGCCATCGCATCCTCGACGATGCGGAAGTCCTCGAGGTCCTCCGGCGGATGCCCGCTAAGGTGCGTCAGCGCCGCGTAGTGCCGTGGGGAGGCACCGAGCAACGCAAGCCGACCCTCGAACTGCACTTCCATGTAACGGTTGGGGCCGAGCCACGTGCCGCTGAGCACGAGGCGCTCGACGCGGTCCGGCGCCTGGCGCGCCATCTCCTGCACGATGCAGCCGCCCGTGGAGTGGCCGACGCAGGTGGCACGACGGCTGCCACACGCGTCCATGACCGCGAGGGCATCGCGCGCCAGCTCCTCGATGGTCGTCGCCGCCTCGCCGCGGGTGCTGGCTCCGATCCCGCGCTGGTCGAAGCGGATCGCGCGGTGCTCCGACGCGATCTCCCCGACGAGCGGCGCCCAGAAGGCCGCCGACCCACCGAGCCCGCTCATCAGGACGACGTCGGGGCCGCTCCCGTCGACCTCGACGTGGAGCGCAGCCCCGTCCGCAAGGTCGACCGTCAGGGGCGAGGTGGTCATCGGCGGCGTCCTCCAGTCACCAACGCGGATCAGCTGCGCATGAGGTCCGGCAGCCAGGTGATGATTTGCGGGAACATGATGAGGAGCACCAGCGTCAGGATGTCGGCGACGAAGAACAGGGCGACGCCGCGGAAGACGTCCGACAGGGCGATGTCCGGCCGCACGCCGGCGACGACGAAGCAGTTCAGCCCGATCGGCGGGGTGATGAGGCACACCTCCGCCATCTTCACGACGATGATGCCGAACCACACGCTCGCCTGCGGCCCCGACAGTCCGAACGCCGAGTCTGCCGCGGTCACGTCCATGCCGCCGTTGAGCGCGATCACCGCGGGATAGACGACCGGCAGCGTCAGGAGGAGGAGCCCGATGGCGTCCATGAACATCCCGAGCACGACGTAGCCGAGCAGGATGCACATGAGGATGACGTAGGGGTCGGTGTCGAAGCCGAGGATCCAGTTGGCGAACGATTCCGGCAGGCCGGAGAAGCCGAGGAAGCGGCCGAAGATCAGGACGCCCCAGATGATGGAGAAGATCATGACGACGAGCTTCGACGTCTCCATCAGCGCGTTCTTGAGGTCGACGAAGCGCATCCCGTTGATCAGCGCCACCACCAGGACGACGAACGCGCCGAGCGCGCCGGCCTCTGTGGGGGTCGCCCAGCCGGCATAAATCGCGCTGATGATGATGACCACCACCGACAGGATCGGCAGCAGCCCCCAGGTGGAGGCGAAGCGCTCGCGCCAGGAGAAGCCGCGCACCGGCGGCCCCGCATCATCGTGGGTCGCCGCCCACACGACGATGATGATGGCGTAGATCACCGCCGAGAAGATGCCGGGCAGGAAGCCCGCAAGGAGAAGCGCGCCGACCGACTCCTCCACGATGATGGCGTAGATGACCAGGATCGCGGACGGCGGGATCAGCGAGGCGAGCGTGCCCCCCGCAGCGACGACGCCGGCGGCGAGCTGCTTGTTGTAGCCCGCTGCCAACATCTCCGGGATCGCAACCCGCGCGAAGACCGCGGCAGTCGCGACCGACGCGCCGGACACGGCCGCGAACCCTGCCGCGGCGAACACCGAGGCGACGGCAAGACCCCCCGGCACCCAGCCGATCCACACCTTGGCGGCATGGAAGAGGCTCTTCGTCATCCCGGCGTGGAAGGCAAGGTAGCCGATGAGGATGAACATCGGCAGCAGCCCGAGGACGAAGCTGACGGACTTCGAGAACGGGATCGAGCCGACGCTGGTCGCCGCAGGACCCCAGCCGATCAGCTCGACGAGGCCGACGAGCCCGGCGATGCCCGCGGCGAACACCACGCGCACGCCGAACACCACCAGGGCGATCAACAGGACGATGCAGTAAAGCCCGACGAGGGTCGGGTCCTGGTAGCCGATGCCGAAGATCGCCGAAGGCTGCCCCTCGAAGAGCGCGGTGAGGTTCACCGCGAAGCCTCACCGGCCTCGGGAGCGTGCGAGTCGCGCATGTGCTCGATCTCCTGCGCCGCCTCCTCGGCCGCGGTGAGGATCGGCGGCACCCCGATGGGCGTCGCGCCGGGGAACAGCGCGAGGCGCACGAAGCCGACGAACTCGAGGGTGAGGCGGGCCGCCCACACGGTGAACGCGATGGGCACCAGCAGCTTGGCGGGCCAGGTCGGGATGTTGGAGTCGGGCGTGGAGTCGCCGATCTCGTAGGCGTTGAGGAAGAACGTCCACGAGTAGCGGATGAGCACCACGACGAGGGCCAGCGCGAGGAGGGTCGCGAGCGCCTCGACGGCGAAGCGCGCACGGCCGGCGAAGCGGTTGACGCCGAGCTCCATGCGGATGTGGGCGCCCAGCCGCTGCGCGTACGCCGCGCCGAGGAAGGCGAAGATCGCGATGGAGAGCTCCGACAGCTCGAGCTGGCCCTGTATCGGCGCGCCGAGGAGGCGTGCCGCGATGCCGACGGTGGTGCCGATCATCACGAGGAAGATCGTCACCGCGGCGAGGACGTTGAACGCGTTCTCGAGCCACCCCAGCCCGGCGTCCAAACTCCGCAGGAGCGGCGAGCTGGCATCCTGCGCCGAGGCGGGGTCAGTCACAAGCGATCATCGTCTCGTCCTTCAGCGTCACGGGCATCGCGAAGCCGGGGCGGCCTGCCGTCGCCGCCCCGAGCGATCATCAGCTCAGCTCGACTTGCCTTCGGCCGCCTCGAGCACCGTGTCGAGCACCTCCTGCGCGTCGAACTGGTCCTTGTTGTCCTCCACCCAGCGCTCCCAGACGGGCCGGCCCGCGGTCTCGCGCAGCTCGGCAAGCGCCTCCTCAGAGTAGGTGATCTCCTCGAGCCGCTCGCGGAAGCGCGGCAGGAACTCCGCGTCCGCCTCCTCGTAGGCGGTCTTGTAGACCTCCTTCAGCTCGCCTTTGAGCTCGGCAAGCAGGTCCTTGTACTGCTGCGGCAGGGCCTCGTAGGCGGTCTTGCTGAACACGATCGGGCACTCGGATGAGCCCGGGGCGAGGTTGGAGGTGAACCAGTCCGCCACCTCGTCGATCTTGTAGGAGGCATGGGCGTAGGTGTACGGCAGGAAGATCGCGTCCACGGTGCCACGTTGGATCGCGGTGTACGTCTCGGTGGCAGGCATCGACTGGCGCACCGCGCCGAGCTCGGCCATCGCGTCGCCGACGCCGCCGCCGGCGCGGACCCGCAGACCGCTGAAGTCCTCCAACGCCTTCGGAGGCGTGCCCCGGCCCAGCGCCTCGTACTGCGGCAGGTGCGTCGACGCGTAGTACATGGCGTTCCACTGATCCATCTCCTCCTCGAGGATCGGATGGGCGTAGAGCGCCTCGCGCACGCGCGCCATGTCCTCGAAGTCGGCGACCGGCAGGAACGGCAGCGTCGCCACCATCAGCGCCGGGTTCTTGCCGGGGTGGTAGAAGTTGCAGAACTGCGCCGCCTCAAAGGCGTTCGCCTTCAACCCGTCGAGGTTCTCCTTCGCCTTCGACAGCTGCTCGCCGTGGAACACGCGCAGGTTGAACTGGCCGCCGGTCTCCTCCGCGAGGCGCTCCGACAGGTGCTCGACGCCCTTGGTGAAGGCGCGCGGGTTGCCCCAAGTCGACAGCTTCCAGAAGACGCTCGGCCCCTCGACGTTCTGCGCGTCGGCGCCCGTCGCGCCGACGACGAGCGCGGCACCGACGATGAGGGCAGCGGCCCGCGTCCCGGTCCGTCCGGTCATGTTGGTTCCTCCCATGAGCGACCCTTACCGGGTCAGTTGCGCGCAGTCTTAACCGCCCGACCGCCAACCGATCAAGGCGGACCGCACTCCGAGGCGCCGCGTCAGTCGGGCAACACCTTGCCGGGATTGAGGATGTCTTGAGGGTCGAGGGCCCGCTTCACCGCCCGCATCATGGCTAGCTCTATGGGGGAGCGGGCGCGCAACATCTCGGCGCGGCGCAGCCGGCCGACGCCGTGCTCGGCGGTGATCGAGCCGTTCATGGCGATGACGATGTCGTGGACGATGCGGTTGACCACCTCGGTCTCGGCCTTGAAGTCGGCGTCGGTCCAGTCGGCGGGGCGGATCGGGTTGTAGTGCACGTTGCCGTCGCCGAGGTGGCCGAAGCTCATCGGACGGATGCCGGGGTAGCGCTCGGCGAGGGCGGCGTCCGCCTCGGCGATGAAGGCGTCGATGCGGGACACCGGCACCGACACGTCGTGCTTGATGCCCGCCCCCATGCGCTGCTGCACCTCCGCCTGATCCTCGCGGATGCGCCACAGCTGGGCGGACTGCGCCTCGGACCGCGCCACCACCGCATCGGTGATGTGCCCGTCCTCGAGCGCGGCCCCCAGCGCCTCCTCGAGCCGGTCGGTCATCGCCTCGCGCCCCTGCGGCCCGTCGGCCTGCAGGAGCACGCGCCAGCCTGCGCCCGGCAGCGGGTCGACGTGGCCCATGGTCTCCTGGGCGAAGGCGAAGTTGTTCTCATGCATCAGCTCGAACGCGGACAGGAGCTCGCCGAGCGCACCGCGCAGGCGCGCCAAGAGCTCGACGGCGACGGTCGGCGACGGCACGGCGACGAGGGCGACGGCGCTGTCCGTCGGCAGCGGGAGGAGCTTCAGCGTCGCCGCGGTGATGATGCCGAGCGTCCCCTCCGAGCCGATGAACAGCTGCTTCATGTCGTAGCCGGCGTTGTCCTTCCGGAGCCCGCGCAGGCCGTCCCAGATCGCGCCGTCCGCCGTTACCACCTCGAGGCCGAGGGTCAGCGCCCGCGCGTTGCCGTAGCGCAGCACCTGGACCCCGCCGGCGTTGGTCGCGAGGTTGCCGCCGATCTGGCACGTCCCCTCCGCCGCGAGGGACAGCGGGAACAGCCGGCCGGCGTGCGCCGCGTGCTCCTGCACCTCGAGGAGCGTCACGCCCGCCTCGACGGTGATCGTGTCGTTCAGCGGGTCGACCTCGCGCACCCTCTTCAGGCGGGACGTGGACAGGATGACCTCGTTCCCGGTGGCGTGGGGCTGCGAGCCGCCGGTCAGCCCCGTGTTGCCGCCCTGGGGCACGATGGGCGTTCCTGTCTCGGCGCAGATCCTGACGATCTCCGCAACGCGCGCCGTCGTGTCGGGGCGCAGCACGAGGGGCGTCGCCCCATGCCAGTTGTCCCGCCAGGAGATGCAGTAGGGCTCGGTGTCCGGCCCCTCGACGACGCCGCCGGGACCGGCCGCCACGCGCAGGCGGGAGAGGACGTCCGTGGTGATGCGGGCGTGGACGTTCATATCTTGGCGAACTTCTGCAAGGCCTCGGTGAAGGTGAGGCCGGACTCGATCTCCTTCATCGCCCGCGCGTCGTCGGCGGCGTACTCCGTGGCGAGGCGCGCGATCTCGGCGGCCTCGGCGGCCGGCAGGACGACGACGCCGGACCCGTCCGCGACGATGGCGTCGCCCGGCGCGACGCGCACGCCCGCACAGATCACGGGCTCGCCGATCGCCTCGACCTTGAGCCGCCCCTTGCCCGGCGTCGGCACCACGTAGCGTGAGAAGACGGGGAAGCCGAACTCCAGGATCTCCTCGCGATCGCGCACCGCGCCGTCGACGATGAGGCCCTCGATGCCGCGCCGGCGCGCCGCATAGGACGCCATGCCGCCCCAGGTGGAGATCGGCGCGCCGCCGTTCGCGACGACGATGACCTCGCCCGGCCCCGCCCCATCGAGGAAGGTGCCGACGCGGAAGTCTGCCACGGGAAACGCGCCGAACGGCCCGGTCGTCTCGCGCACCGTGACCGCGCGCCCGACGCATCGCAGGCCCGGCCCGACGGCCTGGATGTCCGCTGCCATCGCGCCGCCGGCGCCGACCACGTCGATGGCGTTGGCAAGCGTCGGCGTCGCGAGCTTGGCAAGCGCCTCCAGCGTCTCGTCGCTCACACCGCTCATGACCTACTCCGCCGCATGGCGCGCCTCCCTTACGGACACGTCGAGTGCGGCGTCCACGAGCGCCGCCTCCTCCGCCTTGTGCCAATCGCTCCACCCGACGGCGGGCGAGGCCGCTGCGGGACGCGTGACGGCGTGAACGCGACGCCCCGCGGCCGCCTCCAGCCTGCGGTCGGCCCAGACGAAGGCGCCGAGGTTCGCCGGCTCTTCCTGGACCCAGACGACCTCGGCGGAAGGCCAGCGCGCCAGCGCCTCGCCGAGCGCCCGCTCCGGCCAGGGGTAGAGCTCCTCCACCCGCACCAAGGCAACCTCGCCGGCGAGCCCACGCTCCTCCCTCGCCGCGGCGAGGGTGTAGTAGACCTTGCCCGAGCAGATCACGACGCGGGAGGGCGAGGCGACGTCCTCGGCGATGACGCTCGCGACGCCCGTGCCGGGGCCGAGCTCGGCGAGCGAGGAGGTGCATGCGGCGCTGCGCAGGAGCACCTTCGGCGTCATCAGGACGAGCGGCTTGCGCCAGGGCCGCGCGAGCTGGCGCCGCAGCATGTGGAAGAGGTTCGCCGGCGTCGAGGGCACGGCGACGGTGATGTTGCCCCGCGCGCAACGGGCGAGCACGCGCTCGAGGTGCCCCGTGGAGTGGTCCGGTCCGCCGCCGTCGAAGCCGTGCGGCAGCATCATGACGAGCGGCGACGTCATCAGCCAGCGGTCCTCCCCGCCGGTGACGTACTGGTCGAAGATCGGCTGGCACACGTTGAGGAAGTCGCCGAACTGCGCCTCCCACACGGTGAGCTGGTCGGGCCGCGCCCCGGACAGGCCGTACTCGAAGCCGAGCGCGGCATTCTCGATGAGCGGCGAGTTGACCACCTCCGCGGCTCCGAACCGCGACAGGACGTCGTGGGCCCGCCCGTTCCGCTGATCGTGCAGGATCAGGTGACGCTGGGCGAAGGCGCCGCGCGCGGTGTCCTGCCCCGTGAGGCGCACGGGGTGGCCGTCGTCGAGCAGCGAGGCGAACGCGAGCGCCTCCGCCATCGCCCAGTCGAGGGGCCGCGCGCCGTCCGCCATCTCGCGCCGCCGCTCCAGGAACTGAGCAACACGCGGGTGCAGCGCCAGCCCCTCCGGCGGCTCGGCGAGGGCTCGCGCCAGCCGGGCGAGGCGGTCGCCGTCGAGCCCGGTGGCGACCGCCTCGGCCATCCGTGCCTCGATGTCCGGCCCGAGCCCCGACGTATTGCCGGCCGTGTTCGGGATCGCCGGGGTCGCCTCGAACGCGGCGTCGAGCGCGCGGCGGAAGCCCGACAGGTCCGGCGCGGCGCCCATGCGCGTCGAGACCGGCGGCAGCGCGTCGATCGCCGCCTGCATCAGCGGCTGGGTGAAGCGCGCCTCCTCCATCTCGTTGTGCCCGCGGCGACGGTAGGTGACGACCTCCACCACGATGTCGGCGCCGAAGCGCGCACGGTAGCGCGCCGCGGTGCGCCCGGCGAGGAGCGCGGCGACCGGATCGTCGCCGTTGACGTGCAGGATCGGCGCCTCGACCGCCTTCGCGGCGTCCACGCAGGTGCGCGAGGTGCGCCCCTCCGCGGCGGACGTGGTGAACCCGACCTGGTTGTTGAGCACGAGGTGGATCGAGCCGCCGACGGTGTAGCCCGGCAGGCCGGAGAGCTGCAGGAGCTCGAAGTTCACCCCCTGCCCGGCGAACGCGGCATCGGTGTGCAGCATGAGGGGGAGCGCGCCGGGCGTGCCGCGGGCGCGCCCCGTCGCGACCGGCGCCACGATGGACAGGTGCGAGGGGTGCGGCGCGACCCACACGTGGACGCCGTCGTCGCGCTCGCCCTCCCAGCCGAGGTGGTAGGGCACGTCCGACGCCGCGCCCAGCGAGGGATCGAGGTCGGGCACTCCCCTCACCTCGGCCACCAGGCGCGCGAGGGGCTTGCCGAACAGCAACGCAAGCTGGGTAAGCCGCCCGCGATGCATCCCGCCGACGACGACGTCGCGCACGTCCGCCTCGCGGATCGCCGAGTCGACCGCGACCATGTACGGCTCGGCGCCGGACATGCCGAACGTCTTCACCGTCGGCAGCCGCTTCAGCGTCGCGGCCTCGAACGCCTCCCCCGCGGCCACCAGCCATGCGGCCCGCGCCGTGGCCTCCGCCGTGGGCGGCTCGGCGCGTTCGGCCTCGGCGGCGAGCCAGTCGAACCGCGCGGCCTCCTGGAGGTGGCCGAACTCCCAGCCGAGCGTGCCGCAGTAGACCTCGTCGAGGCGTTCCACCTCGTCCTCGAGCCCCGGCCAGGCCGTCGGCGCGACCCACGCGGGCGCCTCGTGCGGCGCGAGGCCGAGGGGATCGAGGTCGGCCGCGCGCCAGCCGTGGCGCCGGAAGGCGTCGGCGAGGGTCGCCTCGGGCCCTGGCATCGTCGCCGATAAGAGGGCCTCGACCGCGCCGGGGTCGCCTGCCGTCAGGTGGTCGGCGCGGGCAAGCCCGGCATCATGCCGACGCTTGCTCATGCCCGTGGCGCCCTTATGCTTCCCATGGCCCGCACATCACCATGCGCCGCTGCATGGGTCAAACCACCGGCGAAGGGGGACGGCTTGGATCTCGGACTGGACGGCAAGCGCGCGCTGGTGATCGGCGCCTCCCGTGGCCTGGGTGCGGCCATCGCCGCGACCCTCGCCGCGGAGGGTGCGGAGGTGCTGGCCGCATCACGCACCACCGAGCGCACCGAGGCATGGCGCGACACCCTCACCCCCGCCGTGCGCGACCGCGTCCGCCCGATGGTCGTCGACCTCGCCGACGCCGCGTCCGTGGACCGCGCGGCCGAGGAGGCCGGCGCCGTCGATGTCCTGGTCGGCAACGCCGGCGGACCGCGTCCCGGCCCGGTCCTGGAGATGACGCGCGGGGACTGGCAGTCCGCGTTCACGATGATGGCGGCCAACCACTTCGCGCTCGTCGCCGCGCTCGTCCCTGGGATGAAGGCGAAGGGGTGGGGCCGCGTCCTCACCATCGGCTCGTCGGCGATCGAGCAGCCCGTGCCGAACCTTGCGCTGTCAAACGCCATCCGCGGCGCCGTCGCCGGCTGGAACAAGACGCTGGCGGGCGAGCTCGCGCCCCACGGCGTCACCGTCAACATAATCCTGCCTGGCCGCATCCACACCGAGCGCGTCGACGCCCTCGACTCGGCCAACGCCGAGCGCCAGGGCAAGACCGCGGACGAGGTCGCCGCGGCGTCGCGCGCGTCGATCCCCGCCGGGCGCTACGGCGACCCCCAGGAGTTCGCCGACGTCGCCGCGTTCCTCGTCTCCAAGCGCGCCTCCTACGTCACCGGATCCATGGTGAGGGTGGACGGCGGCATGATCCGCTCGATCTAGTTCCCATGCGCACCCAGACCCGACACCGCGAGGCCCGCCCATGAACGTCATGACACGTCCCGACGCGGCACGGGCGGCGACGCCGGCCTCCTCCATCGACGACGTCCTGGCGTCGGCGTCCTCGGCCCTCGCGGACGTCGACCGGCTGCTGTCCGAGCTGCGCGGCGCGCTCCTTGAAAAGGTCGCCCCCGAGGGCACCCCCGATCGCGCTTCCATGGACGAGCACCAGGTGATCGTCCACGGCTACGCCTGGTTCGCGACGTACGCGGAGGCGCTGCGTCAGATGCACGGCTGGGCGACGCGCCTCGAGGCCGACGATCGCCTCGGCGCGCTGGAGCGACGCATCCTGCTCGCCGCGTTCGGCACCTACCTCGCCCAGCTCGAGGGCGGCGTGTGGATGAGCCAGGGGGAGATCGTACGCCCCGCTGACCTCGGCCTCGGCGGCGACGCGCTTGCCGCGTTCCGCTCCGACGCCGTCGCGACGTTGATCGCCGCTGGCACCGAGCCCTCGCTCCTTGCACAGATCGGGGTGGAAGCGTCGGCCGACGCGCGCACCGGCGACGTCGGCCTCGAGGACGAGACGCTCGTCATGATGCGCGACCAGTTCCGCCGCTTCGCCGACGAGAAGATCGCGCCCCACGCCCACCAGTGGCATCTCAGGGACGAGCTCATACCGCTCCCAGTGGTGGAGGAGATGGCGGCGCTCGGCGTGTTCGGCCTCACGATCCCGGAGGAGCACGGCGGGCTCGGCATGGGCAAGCTCGCCATGGTCGTCGTCACCGAGGAGCTCTCCCGCGGCTACATCGGCGCAGGTTCGCTGGGCACGCGCTCGGAGATCGCCGGCGAGCTCATCGCGACCTCCGGCACGGCGGACCAGAAGGCTGACCTGTTGCCGAGGATCGCGAGCGGCGAGGTGCTGCCCACCGCGGTCTTCACCGAGCCGAACTCCGGCTCCGACCTCGGCTCTTTGAGGACCCGCGCCGTGCGCGAGGGCGAGGACTACCTGGTGTACGGCAACAAGACGTGGATCACCCACGCCGCGCGCTCCGACCTGATGACGCTCCTTGCGCGCACCAACTCCGGCGAGGCGGGCTACAAGGGCCTGTCGATGTTCCTCGCCCAGAAGCCGCGCGGGACGGACGACGACCCGTTCCCCCCCGAGGGCATGTCGGGCGGCGAGATCGAGGTGCTCGGCTACCGCGGCATGAAGGAGTACGACATCGCCTTCGACGGCTTTCGCGTGCCGTCCGGCGCGCTGCTCGGCGGACGCGAGGGCGAGGGCTTCAAGCAGCTCATGGCGACCTTCGAAGGGGCGCGGATCCAGACCGCCGCCCGCGCCGTCGGCGTCGCCCAGAACGCCATGGAGCTCGCCTTCTCCTACGCCAAGGACCGCGAGCAGTTCGGCCGCGCGCTGACGCGCTTCCCGCGCGTCGCCTCCAAGCTCGGCCTCATGGTGGTCGAGACGATGGTCGCTCGCCAGCTCACGTACTACGCCGCGCGCGAGAAGGACTCCGGCCGGCGCTGCGACATCGAGGCGGGGATGGCAAAGCTCCTCGGCGCGCGCACGGCGTGGGCGAACGCCGACAACGCGCTGCAGATCCACGGCGGCAACGGCTTCAGCCTGGAGTACGAGATCAGCCGCGTGCTGTGCGACGCGCGCATCCTCAACATCTTCGAGGGCGCGGCGGAGATCCAGGCGCAGATCGTGGCCCGCGGGCTGCTGTCGGGGCGCAACTGACGCCGTGACGCCGGTCCTCACCGACCTTCGCATCGTCGAGGTCGCGGCCTTCATCGCCGCGCCGCTGGGCGGGCTGACGCTCGCCCAGCTCGGCGCCGACGTCATCCGCATCGATCCCATCGGCGGCAACATCGACTACACGCGCATGCCGACCAACGAGGCCGGCCACTCGCTCTACTGGGCCGGGCTCAACAAGGGCAAGCGCTCCGTCGCCATCGCCATCGGCACGCCCGAGGGGCAAGAGCTCGCCGCGGCGCTGATCGCCCAGCCCGGGGACGGGCGCGGCATCGTCACCACCAACCTGCCCGCCCGCGGCTGGCTCGCCCACGCCGCGCTGGCGAAGCGCCGCGCCGACCTCGTGATGGTCGAGCTCACCGGCAACCCCGACGGCACCTCGGCGCTCGACTACACGATCAACTGCGCGTCGGGCTTTCCCATCGCGACGGGCCCCACCGAGGCGCCGATCAACCACGTCCTGCCGGCGTGGGACGTGGCGGCGGGCCTCCTCATAACCACCGCCGTGCTCGCGGCCGAGCGCCACCGCACCCGCACCGGCGAGGGGCAGCGCATCACGCTCTCCCTCGCCGACGTGATGCTGCACGCCGTCTCCTCGCTCGGCTTCACCATGGAGGTTGAGGCGAACGGCGTCACGCGCCCGCCCCTCGGCAACGACCTCTACGGTGCGTTCGGCCGGGACTTCGCCACGAAGGACCGGCGCCGCATCATGGTGGTCGCCATCACGACGCGGCAGTTCCGCGCCGTCGGCAAGGCGACCGGCCTCACCGAGGCGTTCCAGACGGTCGGCGGGCTGGTCGGCGCCGACCTTGCCAGCGAGCCGGGCCGCTTCGCCGCGCGAGACGCGCTCGCCGCCGTCGCGGCGCCGTGGTTCGCCACCCGCACCCTCGACGAGGTCGCCGCGGCGTTCGAGGGCAGCGGGGTCCTTTGGGGCCCCTACCAGGACTTCGGCCAGCTCGTGCGCGACGACTGGCGGCACTCCACCGCGAACCCGATGTTCGCCCGCACGGCCCACCACGGCATCGGCGAACTCCTGACCCCGGGCTCCCCGCTCGCCTTCGGGTCCATCCCGCGAGGGGAGCTTGCCGGCGCGCCCCGCCTCGGGGCGCACACCGAGGAGGTCCTTGCCCAGGACCTCGGCCTGCCGAGCGGCGAGATCGCCCGCCTCCAGGACGCCGGCACCGTCGCACTCTAAGGCGGTCTTGGGTTGCGAGGGGGGTGGTCTCCGCCGAACCGAAGGCCCTCCTGCGCAAGGCCGCAGCGCGCACCCGCGATGACCTGTGGGAGACCATTGGCGGACGTCGCGACCCCTTAGACTAGATCCCGACGGATGCCGCCGCTGCGACATCTACCGCGGCGACGCGTACGACCGAACCGAAGGTGCGCTAGAGCGGTGCTGGGTTAGATGGAACCACCTGACCCCAAGAGGACCGCTCTTGATCCAAGGAGCTAGAGCATCTTTTTGGGTCTGATGAGACCCTGGATGCGCTAGCGGTCCGCCGCGGCGGCAAGCGTCGAGGCGGCGGAGTTGGAGCGGGGTCGCCACAGGCCGCGCTCGATGGCCTCGAGCAGGCGGGCGTTCAGCTCGCGCCACGCCGCGGGGTTGTTCGCCGCGATGAAGCTCGCGACCCGTGCATCCGCGACGTAGGCGGCGTGGACGGCATCGAAGTGGTGGTCCCTCACCGCGCCCGTGGTGGCGGCGAAGGCGAACATGTAGTCCACCGTCGCGGCCATCTCGAAGGCGCCCTTGTAGCCGTGGCCCATGACGCCGGCGATCCACTTGGGGTTCGTCGCGCGGCCATGGACGACGCGCGCAACCTCCTCCTCCAGCGAGCGCACCACGGGTCGCTCGGAACGAGAGTGGTCGTTGTGGTAGATCGTCGGGCGCTCGCCGCGAGCTCGGTGCGCGGCGGCGGTGAGCCCGCCCTCGAACTGGTAGTAGTCGTCGCTGTCGAGGAGGTCGTGCTCGCGGTTGTCCTGGTTGTGCACCACGGCCTCGAGCGTGCGCAGGCGTCGCTCGAAGGCCTCGCGATCGGCGGTCCCGGCCTCGCGGGCACCGTAGGCGTAGGCGCTCCAAACCGTGTAGGCCTCGGCGAGGTCGTCACGGTGCGTCCAGCCCCCCTCGTCGATGAGCGCCTGGAGGCCCGCCCCGTACGCGCCCGGCATCGAGCCGAACACGCGGTGGCCGGCACGCCGGGCCGCCTCGTCGGGGTCCGCACCGGACGCGACCAGGGCCTCGCGCTCGGCGGCCATCCGGGCGGCGATGGGGTTGTCCGCAGCGTCCTCCGCCAGCGCGCCGGCCGCGCGGGCGGCGCGGTCGAAAAGCGCGATCTGGTCGGGGAAGGCGTCCCGGAAGAAGCCGGAGATGCGCAGCGTGACGTCGACCCGCGGCCGGCCGAGCACGGCGAGCGGCACGACCTCGTAGCCGGTGACGCGGCGCGAGGCGTGGTCCCACGTCGGCCGCACGCCGATCAGCGCCAGCGCCTGGGCAATGTCGTCGCCACCGGTGCGCATGTTCGCCGTCCCCCAGCAGGTGAGGCCGATGGAGGTGGGCCAGTCGCCGTGATCCTGGAGGTGGCGCACCAGCACGAGCTCGGCGGAGCGCTGGCCGAGCGTCCACGCCGCCTGGGTCGGCACGGAGCGGGTGTCGACGGAGTAGAAGTTGCGCCCCGTGGGCAGCACCTCGGGCCGGCCGCGTGAGGGTGCGCCCGAGGGGCCGGGCGGCACGAAGCGTCCGGCGAGCGCGGCGAGCACGCCGGCGACCTCGGCCGCGCCGCAGGCGTCCACCGCCGGGGCGAGCTCCTCGCGGACGCCCTTCAGGACCGCGGCGGTCGCGGTCCACTCAGCCGGGCAGGCCTCGCCGGCGACGAGGCGCGCGGCGGCGAGCTCCAGCCGCTCCACTGCGTCGCCGTGGGTGCGCCACGGGTCGCCCGCCGCCAGTGCAGCCGGTCGCGCGCCGGTCCACGGCTCCGCCATGGCGCAGTCGAGGGGATCGAAGGCGAGGCCGAGGTCGGCCGCGATGGCCCGGGTGAGCGAGGCGTCCCGCGCCCGCCCGCCGCGGGGGACGCGGACGAGGGCGCACAACAGGTCCGTGCGCCGGCGGCCCGCCGGCGAACGGCCGAAGACGTGCAGGCCGTCGCGGATCTGCAGCTCCTTGAGCTCGCAGAGCCAGCCGTCGAGCCGCTCCAGCGCCGCGCCCTCGTCGAGCCCTGCCAGGCCGACGTCCTGTGCCAGGCCAGCCCCCTCGGCGCACGCGAGGATCTCGCTCGCCAGGAGCCTCGCACGCCGGGCGTCGCCGACGGCGGCGTCGTAGTACTCGTCGACGAGCGCCTCGAGGTCGCGCAGCGCGCCGTGCGTCTCGGCCCGCGTCAGCGGCGGCGTCAGGTGGTCCACCACCACCGCCTGCGCCCGCCGCTTGGCCTGGGCGCCCTCCCCCGGATCGTTGACGATGAAGGGGTAGACGTGGGGCGTCGGCCCGAGCACCGCCTCCGGCCAGCACGTGGCGGACAGCGCGAGCGCCTTGCCAGGCAGCCACTCGAGCGTGCCGTGCTTGCCCATGTGGACGACCGCGTGGGCGCCGAAGTCGTGGCGCAGCGCCATGTAGAACGCGAGGTAGGCGTGCGGCGGGACGAGCGCCGGGTCGTGGTAGCTCGCGGTTGGATCGACGTCGTAGCCGCGGGCCGGCTGCACGCCGAGGACGACGTTGCCGAGCCGCATGAGGGGAAGGCGGAACGCGCCGTCCGCGACGAACCGGTCCGTCGCCGGCTCGCCCCAGCGCGCCCGCACGGCCGCGTGGAGCGCCTCGGGAAGCATGGCAAGGTGCGTTCCGTATTGCTCCAACGACAGCGTTTCGCGGACCTCGCGATCGTTCCGCGCGGCGTTGGTCGGACCCGCTTGGATGGCTGCGATGAGGGCGTTCCCGTCGGCGGGGAGTGGTCCGACGTCGTAGCCCGCATCGCGCATCGCCTCGAGGAGGACGAGCGTGCCGGCCGGCGTGTCGAGGCCGACGCCGTTGCCGATGCGCCCGTCGCGCGTCGGGTAGTTGGCGAGGACGATCGCGACGCGGCGGGCGGCGGGCTCGGCCGGGATCCTCGCCCAGCGCCGGGCGAGCTCGGCCACGAAGCGCACACGGTCCGGCTCGGGCTCGGAGCGCACGACGTCGCACTCGGTGCGCGCGTCCCAACGCGCGGCGCGCTTGAAGGCGACGGCCCTCGTGATGATGCGCCCGTCCACCTCGGGCAGTGCGACGTTCATCGCGAGGTCCCGAGCGGTGAGGCCCTGGGAGGAGGCGTGCCAAGCCTCGCGCGGCGAGCCCGACAGGACCGCCTGGAGCACCACCGCGCTGCCCTCGTCGAGCACCGTGCCGGGATGGCGCGCGCCGGGCGGGGCGAGCGCGAACCCCGTGGTGTTGACGACGACCGCCGGCGGCGCAGCGGTGAACGCCGCGCGCACGACGGCCTGGCACGCAGGGTCCTTCAGCGTCGCGGCGAAGACGGGCAGCGGGTTCAGCCCCTCGGCGCGCAGCGCGGCGGCAAGGGCGTCCACCGGCGCGGTCTGCCCGCCCTGGACGAGCGCGCGGTAGAACGCGATCGCAGCGACGGGCGCGCCGGCATCCCACGTGGCCGAAAGCTCGGCGAGGCTCGCGATGCCGCGGCCCGGGTGCCACACGCCGGCCGGACGGCAGCGGCTCAGGCGGCCCGGGGCGCACGGTCCCCGCGAGGATCGCCGCCGCACGGTCGAGGAAGCGCGCGGCATTGGCGGCGCCGCCCTCCAAGAGGTCGTGCCACAGGGCCGTCGCGTCGGCCGGGTCGAGCGTGCCGAACGCGTCGAGCTCGGGGTCCGGGCGAGCGTCGCCGGGCAGCGCGGCAAAGGCGATGCCGTGCCGCCGCGCCGCGGCGTGGAGCGCGTCGAGCCCATAGGCGAAGTAGCTGCGGCCGCCGAGGACGCGGGCGACGACGAGCCGCGCGTGCCGACCGGTGCGCTCGATCCAGGCGTCGACGCTCATCGGGTGCGACAGGCGCATGAGGTTGACGAGCCGCAGGGACGGCGCGTCGGGGGGGCGGCTCGCCTGGGCGGCGGCGAGCGCCGCGAGCTCGGTGTCGGCGGCCGACAGGACGCACACCTCGGCCGGCGTCTGACCGAGGTCGACGGCCTCGCCCTCGTCGGCGATGGCGCCGCGCTGGGCGAGGAGGAGGTGCATCAGGCGTCGGCGGTCGCCGCGGCGTCGGCCATCGCCTTGAGGAGGTCGCGGCGCACGGTTGCCACGTCGAGGCCGGCGAGCGCGATGACCACGAGGCGGGTGGCGCGCTCACCCGGCCGCCACAGCCGATCGTAGCCGACGTCGATGCGGCGGCCGACGGCCTGCACGACGAGGCGCATGGGCTTGCCGGGCACGTCCGCGAAGCCCTTGAGGCGCAGGATGTCGTGCCGGTCGATGACGGGCGCCAGCGCCTGCGCGAACGCGTCCACGTCGTCGACCTCCGGGCCGTCGACGACGAACGTCGCGAAGTCGTCGTGATCGTGCTCCCCCTCGTCCGCGTGGTGGGACGGACGCCCGTCGATGAGCGCCTCCGTGCCCGCACCGATGCCGAGGAGGACGGCGAGCGGCAGCGCGGCGTGGGAGGCGGTCACGATGCGCCCGTTGCCCTCGCCCTCGACGCGGCGGCGCACCCGGCCCACCGTCGCCTCGTCCAGGAGGTCGGTCTTGTTGAGGACGACGAGGTCGGCCGCGCCGAGCTGATCCTCGAACAGCTCCTCGAGCGGCGCCTCGTGGTCGAGCGCCGGATCGGCACGGCGCTGGGCCTCCACCGCCGCCGGCTCGTGGGCGAAGCGCCCGTCCGCGACGGCCGCCGCGTCGACCACGGTGACGACGCCGTCCACCGTGACCCTCTCGGCGATCCCCGGCCAGTTGAACGCCTGCACCAGGGGCTGCGGCAGGGCGAGCCCCGAGGTTTCGATGACGATGTGGTCCGGCGGGTCGGAGCGGTCCAACAGGCGCGTCATCGTCGGCACGAAGTCGTCCGCGACGGTGCAGCAGATGCAGCCGTTGGTGAGCTCGACGACGTCCTCCTCGCGGCACGCCGCGATGCCGCAGCCCCGCAGCACCTCGCCGTCGACGCCGAGGTCGCCGAACTCGTTGATGATGAGCGCAATGCGGCGGCCGTCCGCGTTCTGCAGGATGTGGCGGATCAGCGTGGTCTTGCCCGCCCCCAAGAACCCGGTGACGACGGTGGCGGGGATCTTGGCGGTTCGCATGGCTGACCTTCCTTGGACGGGGTCAACTGCATGTCATGCGCCCGCCGCCTTGGGAAGCGATCGGGAGCCACCCCCGCGGCGCCGACGGGCGTCAGCGGCCAGCGAAGTTCGCCCCGCGCTTCTCCAGCATCGCCGCGATGGCCTCCTCGTGGTCGCCCGTCGCATGGGCGAGCGCTTGGGTGGCTGCGGACAGCTCGAGCAGCGTCTCAAGGCTCACCTGCCCCGCCTGGCGCAACAGACGCTTGGTCATCCGCACCGCGTGGGGTGGGTTGACGGCGATCCTCCGGGCGAGCGCGCGTGGGCGGCCTCCATCAGCTCCTCGGCCGGCACGACGCGCGAGACGAGGCCGCAGGCGAGCGCCTCCTGCGCATCCACCGGATCGCCCGTCAGCGCCATCTCGCACGCCTTGGAGAAGCCGACGACACGCGGCAAGAGCCACGCGCCGCCGTCGCCGGGCACGATGCCGATCTTGACGAAGCTCTCCGCGAAGCGCGCGTTCTCCGATGCGATCCGGAGGTCGCACATGAGGGTGAGGTCGCAGCCCGCGCCGATGGCGGGACCGTTCACCGCCGCGACCACCGGCACCTCGAGGGCCTCGAAGGCGAGCGGCAGTCGCTGGATGCCGTAGCGGTAGTTGCGCCGCGTCTGCGCCGGGACCTCCTCGGCGAGGCCGCCACCCTTGCCCATCGTCTTGATGTTGCCGCCGGAGGAGAACGCGCTGCCGGCACCGGTCAGCACGAGCGCGCGGACCTCGATGTCGCGGTCGGCCGCGGCGAGCGTGTCGAGCAGCGCCTCGATGACGTCGGCGTCGGAGATCGCGTTGCGCGTGTCGGGGCGGTTCAGCGTGATCGTCGCGATCCCGCCGTCGCCCTTCTCGAAGAGGACTGGGTCCGTCAAGTGTGCCTCCTTGGGTTGGCGGCCACCATGGCACGGTTGGCCGCGGCGCGCCCCTTGCGCTTTGCCTCCGGAACGGGCCCGATGGGGGCAAGGCGGCGCGGGACCGCCGCGGGAGGGACGATGGAGATCGCGGGACAGGTCGCCGTGGTGACCGGAGGGGCCTCGGGGCTCGGCCTTGCCACCGTGGAGCGGCTCGTCGCGCGGGGCGCGAAGGTGGTCGTCGCCGACCTCGCCGAGGCGGGCGCTGCGGAGGCAGAACGGCTCGGCGAGGCCGTCCGCTTCGTCACGGCGGACGTCACCGAGACCGCGCCCATGGAGGCCGTGTTCGACGCCGCGGCCGAGCTCGGCACGCTGCGCGCCGTCGTGCACTGCGCCGGCGGCGGCGGGGCGCTGCGCATCCTCGACCGCGACGGCAACCCCGGCTCGCTGGAGCACTACGAACGCATCATCCGCCTCAACCTCATCGGCTCGTTCAACGTGCTGCGCCTCGGCGCCGCCCGCATGGCGCGGACGGAGCCCGTGGACGAGGAGCGCGGCGTCGTCGTCATGACCGCGTCCGTCGCCGCCTACGAGGGGCAGATCGGGCAGATCCCGTACGCCTCGTCGAAGGCCGGCATCGTCGGCATGACCATCGTCGCGGCCCGCGACCTCGCCGGCAAGCAGATCCGCGTCAACACCATCGCCCCGGGCATCTTCGACACGCCGCTCCTCGCCCGGCTGCCGCAGAACGTGCGCGACTCGCTGGGCGCGATGGTGCCCCATCCTCGCCGGCTGGGACGGCCCGAGGAGTTCGCGATGACCGCCTGCCACATCATCGAGAACGCCATGCTGAACGGCGAGACGATCCGCCTCGACGGCGCGATCCGCATGGCCCCCCGGTAGGCCGAGGACGAGATGGACGACGCGCGCACCGGCCCCCTCGCGGGCCTTAAGATTGTCGAGTTCGCAGGGCTCGGCCCGGGCCCGCTCGCTGCGATGCTCCTCGCGGACCTTGGCGCCGACGTGGTGCGCGTCGAGCGCGCGGGGACCGAGCGCATGGACCCGAGGGACGTCGTCGCCCGCGGCCGCCGCTTCGTAGCGCTCGACCTCAAGGATCCCGGAAGCAGCGCGGCAGCACGCAGGCTCTGCGAGGCGGCCGACGTCCTCATCGAGGGCTTCCGCCCCGGCGTGATGGAGCGGCTCGGGCTCGGCCCGGACGATCTCCTCGCGACGAACCCGCGGCTCGTCTACGCGCGCATGACCGGGTGGGGGCAGACCGGCCCGCTCGCCAACGCGGTGGGCCACGACATCAACTACATCGCCATCACCGGAGCGCTCGCCGCCATCGGCCCGAAGGAGCGGCCGGTCGCCCCGCTCAACCTCCTCGGCGACTACGGCGGCGGCTCGCTCTACCTCGTCATGGGCATCCTCGCTGCCGTCGTCGAGCGCGGTCGGTCCGGCCGCGGCCAGGTGATCGACTGCGCGATCTGCGACAACGTCGGCACGATGATGTCGATCTTCCAGACCTTCGCCCGCCGCGGCCTCCTGAAGGAGGAGCGCGAGGCGAACATGCTGGACGGCGGCGCGCACTACTACGGCGTCTACGCCTGCGCGGACGGACGGCACGTCGCGCTGGGCGCCATCGAGCCGCAGTTCTACGCCGCGCTGCGCCGCCTCGCCGGGCTCGACGACGACGCCTACGACGCGCAGAACGACCGCGCCGGCTGGCCCGAGCTGCGCCGGCGCATGGAGGCGCTGTTCGCCACGCGGACGCAGCGCGAGTGGTGCGACCTCCTCGAGGGGACCGACGCCTGCGTCGCCCCGGTCCTCGCCCTGTCGGAGGCGCCGTCCCATCCGCACCTTGCCGCGCGAGGCAGCTTCGCGACGCGCGAGGACGGCGCCGTCGAGCCCGCGCCGACGCCGCGCTTCTCTCGCACGCAGGGGCCGTTGCCGCCCCGCGCGCCAACCGCGCCGACGCCGCTCGACGAGATCCTCGACGGGTGGCAGGCCGACGCCAAACAGGAGGCTTGAGGTGGAGACCGTCCTCGTCACCGGCGTCAGCCGCGGCATCGGCGCGGCCATCGCGGCACGCTGCGCCGCCGACGGCCTCAACGTGGTCGGGATCGCGCGGACCCGTCCGAACGACTTCGCCGGCGACTTCCGCGCCATCGACCTCTCCGGGCCCGACGCCCGCGGGGCGTTGGCCGCCATCGCCGAGGAGGTGGCGCCCACGCGCCTCGTCGCCAACGCCGGCCTCGTGCGCGCCGAGACGCTGGACGCCACCACCGACGACGGCTTCGAGGCCACCATGCGGCTCAACGTGCAGTCCGTCATCTGGGCGATGCAGGCGGTGACGCCGGCGATGCGCGCGGCACGGTTCGGCCGTGTGGTGCTGATCGGCAGCCGCGCCGCGCTCGGCAAGACGGAGCGCATCACGTACTCCGCTTCCAAGGCAGCGCTGGGCGGCATAGCGCGGTCCGCCGCCCTCGAGCTCGCTGCGGACGGCATCACCGTCAACGTCGTCGGCCCCGGCCCCATCGAGACCGAGCTGTTCCGCATCAACCAGCCGGAGGGGTCGCCGGCGCGCGAGGCGCTCCTCGCCGACGTCCCCATGGGAAGGCTGGGTGCGCCGGAGGAGGTCGCTGCTGCCGTCGCGTTCTTCCTGTCGGCGGATGCGGGCTTCGTCACCGGGCAGACGCTCTACGTGTGCGGCGGCCTCAGCGTCGGCCCCGCCCGCTAGAGCGGTTTGGGGTTAGGCGGAACCACCTAACTCCAAGAAGACCGCTCTTAATCGAAAAGCTAGAGCATCTTATCTGGGTCTGAGGAGACCCAGGATGCGCTAGGCTCCGGCCCTAACCAATCCTTACCCTCATCGATCATGTCCGGGCTGTGGAAGCGGAGGGGTGGCGATGGCGGACGAGTTCTGGCTGAGCGACAGGCAGTGGGCGGTCATCGAGCCGCACCTGCCGAAGAACCAGCCCGGGGCGCGGCGGGTCGACGACCGGCGCGTCATCTCCGGGATCATCCATGTGCTCAAGAGCGGCTGCCGGTGGCGCGACGTGCCCGCCGTCTACGGCCCGCCGAAGACGATTTACAACCGCTGGCACCGCTGGTCGCAGCGCCGCTTCTGGCAGGGGCTGTTCGAGGCGCTGCGCGAGGTCAGCCCCGACGATGCCCACTGCATCGATTCGACGACCGCCAAGGCGCATCGCTCCTCGGCCGGCGGAAAAGGGGGGCGGATCGCCAGGATATCGGCCGCTCGCGCGGCGGTCGCAGCGCCAAGATCCACCTGGTGACCGACGGCCGGGGCCGGCCGATCGCGTTCGCGATCACGCCTGGCCAGCTCGGCGATGTTCGAGCTGCGCTGCCGCTCCTCGCTGCCGTGCCCGCCGGACGAATGTGCCTCGCCGACACGGCCCACGATTCCGACGGCCTGCGCCAGTTCCTCGTCGACCGCGGCACCTTGCCCGTGATCCCGAACAACCCGACCCGCAAGCGGCTGCAGCCTTCGACGCGGGCCTCCACCGCCGTCGCAACCTCGTTGAGCGCGCCGTCTCGAACGTCAAGGACTGGCGCCGCGTCGCGACCCGCTACGACCGCCTCTTCGCAACATACGCTTCGGCTATCGCCCTCGCCATCGTGATCGGATGGTGGTGCTGTGTGAGTCCGGAGCCTAGGCGCCGACGTCGCGGGCGGACCCGTCAGCCCGGCTCGGCGATCATCATGATGGGCGCGATCGTGCCGGCCTCGACCGCAGCGACGGCGTTGGCGAAGCGCTCCTTGAACCCGTCGCCGATGACGAGGTGGAGGCCGAGCGCCGGCCGACCGTGCAGCTTGGCGTTGCGCCGTCCCTCCGAGATGCGCTCGAGCACCAGGTCGGCAAGGCTCTCCTCGTGCACGACCCTCCAGCCGCTGGCCTCCAACGTACGGCGGTACGCGTCGGGCGGCTCGACGAAGCTCGTAGATTGCGTCGAGGACCAGGGAGCCGGATAGGCGACCTCCCCAGGCCCCACCTGCATCAGGTCGTAGAGGCCGAACCGACCGTCCGGCTTGAGGGCGCGCCGCACCGCCGCGAACAAGGCAGCCTTGTCGGCGATGTTCATGCCGACGTGGATCAACGTCGCCCGATCGAACGAGGCATCGCCCGGCAAATCGAGGATGTCGCCCTCGCGAAGTCGCACCCTGTCGGCGAGGCTGCACCGGGCGGACAGCGCGTTGCCCGTGGCGACGAAGTCCGGCGTCAGGTCGATGCCCGTCACCGACACGCCGTGGTTTGCGGCGAAGGTCCGTGCGGGGCCCCCGATGCCCGCGCCGAGGTCGAGCAGGCGCTGCGACGGCTCGAGGTGGAGAGCCTTGGCCAAGCGTACCGTTGCCTCCCGTCCGCCGAGGTGGAACTCGTCGACCGGCGCGAGGTCGTCAGGCGACAACCCCTCGATGGGGGTGCCGTTCGCGATCAGGGCCTCAAGGATCGCCTGCTCGAGCTGCGGCCGCGCGTAGTGCGCCACCAATCCGTCGTTCGCGCTCATGCCGCCTCCGCGCCGGTATCGCAGCCGTCACGGTAGCGCGTCGCTCCGCCGCGGTCGATGCGGGCTCAGGCGACCCGCGTCATGGAGAATGCCTCGCCGGCGGAGGGGCTGCAGACGAGCTGCCGCTGGGATGCGAAGCGGCAACTCGCCCCGCGCTGCTCGTTCGCGGCGATGGAGGTCCACGCCAGCGCGAGCCCGCTCGGCGTCCTGTTGTAGCGCCCGTCGGCGACGACGGTCTCGCCCGTGCTGGTGAGGCGCGAGGTGAACGCGCCGTTCTGGAACGTGGCGACGAACACGCCGTCGTCCGAGGCCCAGTTGCCGTCCACGGCGGGGCGGACGTTGCCGGACACGCACGCCGCGAGGCCGAGCCCGCCGGCGATGGAGATGATCGCTGCCAACCGCACGCCAGTGCCTCCGTCGTTTCACTGCGATGGTGCGTCGCGAGCCGTGGTCAGCGCAACGGTTGTGCCCGTGCCGCGCTTCGAATGGACGTCTTCGGCTCGGCGGTGCGGCGCACGCGCCACGCTGCGGCCTCCTCCACCATCGCGTCCGCGACGCGGGTGCGGTAGAGCCGACGTCGCTCAACCCGACGGACATGCGATGATGATGCGCGCCTCCCTTGCGGCGGCCCTCCTTGCTGCGCTGCTGCCTCCCACGGCCGATGCCGCGGCCACGGGACCGTTCGCTCGGCCCGACACGCAGCGCGCCGCGCTCGTCGGCGTGCAGCTCGCGCAGGCAGGCGGCCGGGCCGATCGGGCGACGGCGACGGGCGCCCCTGCGATGTCCGCGCAAGGGGCGAGCGCAGGTTCCGCACGGGCCGGAGACATCGCCATCGAGGGGGCGTGGGTGCGCGGCGCTCCGCCGGGGGCGAGCGTCGCAGCGGGCTACCTCACCCTGACCAACGCCGGCGAGGCGGAGGACGTGCTCGGCGGCGCCGAGGCGGACTTCGCGGGGCGCGTGGAGCTGCACGAGATGACGATGACCGACGGCATGATGCGCATGGCGCCCATCGAGGGCGGGGTCGTCGTGGCACCCGGCGCGACGGTGACACTCGCGCCGGGCGGAAACCACCTGATGTTCATGGCCCTCGAGCGCGTCCCCGAACCCGGCGAGGCGGTCAGCGTGACGCTGCGCTTCCGGGACGCTGGCTCCGTAAAACTCATGCTGCCGGTGTCGGCCGTCGGCGCGCGCTCGTTCCCGCAGTGATCGCGCAACGGTCGGAGGTCCCCGTGCCGTCGAATGTCCGGATGCGCGAGGCGAGGGCCGAGGACGTCGTCGCCATCGTGGCGCTGCTGGCGGACGACGTCCTCGGCGCGGGACGGGAGACGGTCTCGGACCCGCCGGCGCCCGCGTACGTCGCCGCCTTCGAGGCGATCGAGGCCAACCCGCACGACCACCTCCTGGTGGCGGAGGAGGACGGCGTCGTCGTCGGCTGCGCGCAGCTCACGATCCTCCACGGGCTCAGCCGACGCGGCACGAGCCGCGCGCTCATCGAGGGGGTCCGGATCGCGTCGAGCCACCGCGGCGGCGGGCTCGGCGCGGCGCTGATCGGGCACCTCGTCGAGCGTGCGGAGGCGGCGGGGTGCGGCATCGTCCAGCTCACGTCGGACGCCTCGCGCACCGCAGCTCACGCGTTCTACGCGCGGCTCGACTTCAAGGCGACGCACGTCGGCATGAAGCTCGAGCTTGCGGCGCGAGACGCCGGCCGCGCCAAGCGCTAGGGTCGTGGATCACGAGGGACCCTGCGTGCCCGGACCGCACCCTGCTCCGCTGAGCCCCACCGTCACCGTGCCGGACGCCGCGAGCCGGTTCGCGGCGCTGCACGAGGACTTCCTCGTCCTGCCCAACCCGTGGGACGTCGGGACCGCACGGCTGCTGGCGGGCCTCGGGTTCAGCGCGCTCGCGAGCTCCTCGGCCGCCTGCGCATGGGGGCTCGGACGGCCCGACGGCACGATCACGCGCGAGGTTGCCGTCGCGCACGCGGCGGCGCTCGGCGAGGCGAGCGGGCTGCCGGTGAACGGCGACTTCGAGTCCGGCTACGGCGTGACGCCGGACGAGGTCGCCACCACCGTCGAGGCGGCCATCGAGGCTGGCGTCGCGGGCTGCTCCATCGAGGACCTTGCCACGGACCGGCCGGAGCCGCTCTATGAGCCGTCGGCCGCCTGCCGGCGGCTCGAGGCCGCGCGAGAGGCCATCGAGCGCGCCGGCAGCGACTTCGTGCTCACCGGCCGCTGCGAGGCGCTGCAGCCTTACGGCAAGGACGGGCTCAGCGAGGCACTGTCGCGCATCCCGCAGTACGTCGCCGCCGGCGCCATGGTGATCTACGTGCCTTACCTCACGGGGGAGGACGAGGTCCGCGCCGTCGTGGAGGCGTCGTCCGTGCCCGTCTCGGTGATCGCGGGGCTGGGCGGCGTCAGCGAAGACCTGGCCGCGCTCCGCGCGCTCGGTGTGCGCCGCGTCACGCTGGGCTCGGGCCTCGCCAAGGTCGCGCTGCGAGCCTTCCTCGACGCGGCCGAGGCCCTGCGCGACGGGCGCGTCGCGCTCGACGGCGCCGCGAGCTCGCGCCGGCTGAATGAGGCTTTCGCCCGGACCTAGAGCGGTTCGCGCTCGATCCGGGTCATAGCCTGCGGCTTTGAAGTAGGCGCGTGCCTGTGCTGGCGTGACGAGGTCGAGGACCTCGCCGATGCGGTCCCACAGGTCGGCGATGGGTTCGCTCGGCGGCCTTGCGCAGGAGAGCCTTGATCCTAGCGAACGCCATCTCGATCGGGTTGAAGTCGGGGCTGTAGGGCGGGAGGAACATCGGATTGGCGCCGGCGCTCTCGATCAGATCGCGAACGCGTCTGCTCTTGTGGCTGCCGAGGTTGTCCATGACGACGATGTCGCCCGGCGACAAGCGCGGCGCGAGAACCTGTTCCACATGGGCCTCGAACCCGACACCGTTGATCGCCCGGCCCAGGCGCTTGGCGCGGCACGAGCCGGTCCGTCGCCACTCCTCGTACCATCGGATCGCGGTGGACGGGGCGACGTCGAACCGTGCCGCGGCCTGGCGACGGGACGTTGCGTCGTCGATGGCGCGCACGACGCGAAGGCGAAGATCATCAAGAAGGCAGCTTGGGCATCACGGCTGACCCTCCGCCGCCAGCCATGACGGTGGATCAGGCTTCGCCTGATGTCGGGGATCCCACCCCGCCTCACAACGGGCGCGAACTGCGCTCATCAGCATCGTCGCCGGCGCGGAGCGTGAGGCCGAGACCGAGGCCGTCGGGGAGCGAACTGGTCCCAGAGCGCCGCGGCGGCGGAGGCGTCGTCAACTCGTCGAAGCGTGGCGTCTCATCGAACTGCACCTCCAGCGGCTCGACGCCGGGGAGCCTAGGTGTGACGTGCAGGCTGTGGGCGTGGGCGATGGGGCCCGACGGGTTGTGCGCCGACGTCGCGACGCCGCAGGCGGCCGCCCTCTCGGCGATCTCGATGAGCGCGGCATGCCCACCGCAGTGCTTGATGTCCGGCATGACGACGTCGTAGGCGCGGCCCTCGACGAACGGGGCGAAGCCGGCCCAACCGGTCATCGTCTCGAGTCCGGCGAGCCGCATGCCCCGTGCGTTGGCCGCCTCGCGCAGCCGGGCGAGCGCCGGCACCGCGTCCGCCGTCTCCGCCAGCGGGCACTCGAACCAGACGACGCCGGCCTGCTCCAGCAGCGGGACGACCTCGTGCGCCGCATCCTCGGTGAAGCGCCAGTGGCAGTCCACCATGACCGCGGCCTGTGGGACGGCGGCGGCCACCGCCTCGACCCTCGCAAGGCCCTCGGCGATCAGGCGCTCGCCCTCAGGCGTGCCGCACAGGGCGGGCGTCAGCCCGTCGAAGGGGGCGAGCTTCATGCAGCTGAAGCCCGCCTCCTTCGCCGCGCGGGCGCTCCCTGCGAACCCCTCAGGCGTGCGGCTCACCGTCCGCCGGTTGATGTTGGCGTAGAGCGGCACCCCACGCGCCTCCGCGACGCCGAGGTGACGGACGAGCGGCAGGCCGGCGGCGCGGGCCTCGAGGTCCGTGAGCGCCTGCTCGAGCGCGCTGTAGAGCGTCGCCGGGCCGAAGCCGCCGTGCACGAGGTCGCCGAGCACCGCCAGGGCCGAGCGATCCGCCCGCGCGCCGATCAGCGCCTCTGCGGCGCGCGTCATGCGCTCGCCGACGTCGGCCGGCGCGGGCTCGAAGGTGAACTCACCGATCCCCGCCTCGCCCGCTTGGGTCGTCAGGCGCACGAACCGCCAGGTTGTCCTGGCCGTGACGGTGGCCTCGTGGACCGACGCCGAGGCGACCTTGTCCCCGGTCATGCCGCAGCGTCCGCCGGCGCGAAGGCTGACGAGGGCTGCATCATGCGTCGCCCTTCACCCAACGCGGCGGAGGTCTCAGCGGCGTTCGAGGACAGGTCCGACCCGACGCGGCGGTACTTCGAGGGCGCACCGCGCTACTTCCTGCGCAGGTGGCGCACGATGCCGGAGAAGTCCGTGGCGTCGCCGCCAGCGGCGCAGAACGCCTCGTAGAGCTCGAGGGCCCGCGCGCCGAGCGGCGTCGCCGTCCCGGTCGACGTCGCCGCGTCGGCGGCGAGCGCGAGGTCCTTCTGCATCATCGTGGAGGTGAACCCGGGCGCGTAGTCCCGGTTGGCCGGCGACGTCGGCACGGGGCCAGGCACGGGGCAGTAGGTGGTGAGCGACCAGCACTGCCCGGAGGCGGTGCTTGAGATGTCGAAAAGCTTCTGACGGTCGAGCCCCAGGGCATCGGCCAGGTTGAACGCCTCCGACACGGCGATCATCGAGATGCCGAGGATCATGTTGTTGCAGACCTTCGCCGCCTGACCGGCACCGGCGTCACCGGCGTGGACGATGGTCTTGCCCATGGCCGCGAGCAGCGGCTCGGCGCGCGCGAAGGCCGCCTCCGGCCCGCCGACCATGAAGGTGAGGGTGCCGGCCGCGGCGCCGGACGTGCCACCGGAGACGGGTGCGTCCACCATCGCGAGCCCGCGCGCCTCGGCCGCCTCTGCGACGCGGCGCGCGGTGGCGACGTCGATGGTCGAGCAGTCGATGAGGAGCGTGCTCGCGTCCGCCGCGGCAAGGACGCCGTCCGCCCCGCCATAAACCTCCTCGACCTGCGGGCCCGCCGGCAGCATCGTGATGACCACCTGTGCGTCGGCCACCGCCTCGCCGAGCGCTGCGGCAACCGCGTGCCCTGCGGCCGTGTGACGGTCCCGAGCGGCGGCGACGACGTCGTAGCCGACGACCTCATGGCCCGCCTTGCCGAGGTTCGCTGCCATCGGCCCACCCATGTTGCCGAGCCCGAGGAATGCGATCCGTGCCATGGGTCCTCCCGTGTTCGTCAGGCGCCAACGACCCGGCGCTCGTGCCGGCGCAGCCGCGCTGCGGCGAGCCCCACCGCGAGCGCAAGTGCGGCGATGTTGGCCCACAGCGCGCCCGGGCCGAACGGCGCAAGGTCCGGCGCCAGCGCGATCGCCGCTGCGCCGAGGGCGAGGGCTGTCGTCCAGACCACGAACCCCCAGGAGGCGAGGAGCCACAGCCCGACCGCGGCCACGGGCATGACGAGCGCCGCCACCGTCGTCCACCACAGGCCGCCAGGATCGGACCAGCTCGGCGCCAGCGGCGCGCCGCCGTATCCGACGAGGCGCATCCAGACGAGGACGGTGCCGGCAAGCCAGACGAGCGCGACCAGCCGGACCAAGAGCGCGCTCGCAAGCGATAGGGGATCGCGCGTCGCCCCCTCTTCGGCGCCGTTGACGTGGAGGGCGACGATGGACAGGGGCGCCGCACCAGAGGCCGCCGACGTCCGCCTTCGAGCCAGGGGGACGGGCGTCGATGCGAGCCCGGACCCCGGCGCAGCCGGCACCGGTACTGTGGCCGGGGCCGGCATCGGCAGCGCCGCGCCGGGCGCCTTCGCCGCGGCGTCCGCGAGGCGCGCGGATGTCGTCGCCAGTCCGTCGCCCGCGTGCTTGGTCCCCTCCCGGGGAGCGGACGGCCCCAGCGCCTGCTGGAGAAGTGCCGGCATCGCGCCGGTGCGCGCCTGCTTCGACCCGCCTGAGGTGGGAGCCACCCCGCCGACCTTCGCATCTCCCGGCGCCTCCTTCGCGGCCTCGGCCGATCGCGCCTGCGCGGGACGGACACGCTGGGCGGGCCCGTCGGGACGAGGGACGTCGGAACCCGCCTTCGCCTGCGACACCGGCCGCGCGGGCGCGGCCTCGCCTGCAGCCCGGCGGCCCAGCGCGTCGCCGGCCCGCTTGGCGAAAGCCTGGCGCACGAGGCGTTCGCCCGCGGGCGGGGGCGGCGTGGCCTCGGTCGGTGTGGAGCCTGTGGGCTCGCGCTCGTCCTCAGGCGACATCGGACCGGGCCTCGGTGAGGGGCAGATCCCCGTGGGGTCCCGGGGCGAAGTGCGCGGCGACGTCGGCCTCGTCCACCGCCGCGAGGGTCGCCGGGTCCCAGCGTGGCGCGCGGTCCTTGTCGATCACGCTCGCGCGGATGCCCTCGTAGAAGTCGTGCCCGTCGAGGATGCGCGAGACGATGCGAAAGTCCGTGCGCAGCACCTCGGCAACGCTCGAAGTGCGCGCTTGGCGGACCTGACGATGCGTCACTGCAAGGCTGGTCGGCGAAACCCTTGCGATGGCGCTCGCCGCCTTCGATGCAGCCTCGGTCTCGGTCGCCGCGAGGCGGTCCTGCACCTCCTCGACGCTGTCGGCGGCGAAGGCGTCGGCGACCATCGCGGCGCGCTCCGGCTCGAGCGGCTCGGTGCGGACGACGAGGTCGGCAAGGACGCGGTCGAGGTCGCGTGCCTCGACGATGCGGTCGAGGGCCTCCTCGAGGCCGCCGTCGTCGACCGGGTGAGTGACGAACCCCACCGCGGCCGCCTCGTCGCGACCGAGCCGCGTCCCGGTGAGCGCGAGCCACATGCCCGCCTCGCCCTCCATGCGTGACAACAGGTGGCTCGCCCCGACGTCCGGGAACAGGCCGATGGAAACCTCGGGCATGGCGAACACGATGCCCGGCGAGGCGACGCGCACGTCGCCGTGCACCGACACGCCGACGCCGCCGCCCATGCACACCCCGCCGATCAGCGCGACGTAGGGCTTCGGGAACGTCGCGATGGCGTGGTTGGTGCGGTACTCGGTGGCAAAGAAGTCGATCGCACCCGCGCGTCGCTCATAGATGTCGCGGATGTCGCCGCCGGCGCAGAACGCCTTGCCTTCGGCCCGCACGGCGACCCGCTCGACCCGGTCGTCGCGCGCCCACTCGGCGAGCGCCTCGCCGAGCGCCTCCGCCATCGCCTCGGTGAGCGCGTTCAGCGCCTCGGGACGGTTGAGCGTCACGATGCCGGCTCGCCCTGCGGTCTCGAAGCGGATGTCGCTCATCGGTTGGCCGGACGCAGCAGGTGCCGCGCGATGATGACGCGCATGATCTCGTTGGTGCCCTCCAGGATCTGGTGCACGCGAAGGTCGCGCAGCAGGCGCTCGAACGGGTAGTCGCGCAGGTAGCCGTAGCCGCCGTGCAGCTGCAGCGCCTCGTTGACGACCTGGAACCCGGTATCGGTGGCGAGGCGCTTGGCCATGGCGGCAAGCGCCGTGGCGTCCGGCGCATGCGCGTCCACCGCGCGGGCCGCCTTGTGGAGGAGGAGGCGCGCCGCCTCGAGCGCCGTCGCCATGTCGGCGAGCTTGAACTGGATCGCCTGGAACGCCTCCAGCGGACGGCCGAACTGCTGGCGCTCCCTGACGTGCTGGGTCGCAAGGTCGAGGGCCGCAGCCGCCGCGCCGAGCGAGCACGCGCCGATGTTGAGCCGGCCGCCGTCGAGCCCGGCCATGGCGATCTTGAAGCCCTGCCCCTCGGTGCCGACGCGGTTCGAGACCGGCACGCGGCACCCGTCGAACAGCACCGCCGCCGTCGGCTGGGAGTGCCAGCCGAGCTTTTCCTCCTGCGCGCCGAAGGAGAGGCCCGGCGTGCCCTTCTCCACGAGGATGGCGCTGATCCCGCCGGCCCCCTCTCCGCCGGTGCGCGCCATCACGAGGTAGACGTCGGCCGCGCCGCCGCCGGAGATGAACGCCTTCGCCCCGTCGAGGACGTAGTCGCCTCCGTCGAGCCGCGCGCGGGTCCTCAGCGAGGCGGCGTCGGAGCCCGCGTTCGGCTCGGTGAGGCAGTAGCTCGCGAACCGCTCCATGCGGGCGAGCGCGGGGAGGTGCGCCGCGCGCAGGTCATCGCTGGCGAAGCGGTCGATCATCCCGGCGACCATGTTATGGATGGAGATGTACGCCGCGGTCGACGGGCAGGCGCGCGACAGCTCCTCGAATACGATCGCCGCATCGAGCCGGGTCAGCGCGGACCCGCCGTGCGCGTCGTCGACGGTGATGCCGCCGAAGCCGAGCGCCGCCGCCTCGCGCAGCGTGTCCACCGGGAACGTGTGGTCGCGGTCCCAGTCGGCGGCGTGCGGGGCGATGCGCTCGGCGGCGAAGTCCGCCGCCATGGCGCGGATGGCGGCCTGCTCCTCGGTCAGCTCAAAGTCCATGGTCCCTCCGCCGGCACACAACGACGCGCTAGCCGTGCCGTCAATCCTGCGGCGACCGCCCGGTTGCGGTAGCACCGCAGCTGGTTTCGCCATCCCGCGTCGACGAGGCCAGCGCACCGCAGAGGTTCGCCGGAACGCGTAAAGCTAACTTCACAACCTGCTGAATTAACGACTGGAGTAGTCGATGGGTTCTGCGAAACATTGTTTCTATACAAGGCTCTCATGCAAAATGATCACGAACATTCATCGTGCTGACACATTACAGGATGGGAACTTTGCCCTTGTGAATACTTTATATCCATACGCAGGCAGTCTGCGGCCGATCGTGTCCAAACGCGACGACTGACGTGGTTCGCACGTCATGCGTCGGATCCGGTCGTTGGCGTACCGAGGGAGAGGGCACCATGGAAACCTTCATCAACCTATCCGACAACAACCGGCAGCTCGAGATCTTCGATCTCGGCACGTTGCCGTTCGTCGTCGCGCTGCCCACTGGCGCGGTGAGTGACGAGCTTGAGGAGCTCGTCGGCGAGATCATCAGCCGGGACGAGGTGTCCGACGTCCTCGAGGCCACCCTGTTTGGGCACGAGATCGGCATCCCCGAAAACGATGATGATGACGACGACGATGTCGGGATGGGGATCGACAACGTTCGCCTCATCGGCCTCGACGTCGACAACGTCACGCTCGAGCTGACGAACGGGGACGGCGTCCGCGACATCGCGGTGATCGACAACGTCGGCGACGAGATCGCCTCCATCGCCGCCGACCTCAGCGACCATGACGATGACGATGACGACGGTCCGGACTTCAACATCGGCGATGACATCTCGCAGTTCGCGATCCTCGACTTCAACGACTCGGACCAGTTCGACCTCGGCTCGCGTGGCTCGTTCGGTGAGCGCAACGTTCAAGGCTTCCTGCGTGACATTCAATTCGACCGCAACGACGACCTCACCCTGCTTGGGATCGATCAGGACAACCTGACGATCGCAGTCAGCACGGGCGACGCCACCGACGTCCTCGTCATCGATGGCGTCGGCGACGCGATCGATTCGGTCGCCAACGACTTTATCCGCCTGAACAACACCAAGAACCAAATCGGCGTGTTCGACTTCAACTCGACCGATCAGGTGTTCATCGGCGGGACGGACAACGTCAGCCGCGAGTTCGGACGCATCGTCAACGGGCGGCGGATGAACGAGGACGAGGCCGAGGCCCTCGTGACGGAGCTCCTGCTCGGCGACGGGGTCCGTGGGGTCGAGCTGATCAACGTCGACGACGACACCGCGACGATCGCGATCTCCGGCAGCTCCGACGACATCCTCATCATCGACAACATCTCTGGCCTCAGCGACCTGATGGCGTGACGCGCAGTGCGGCCCGACCTCGGTCGGGGCCGCACGTTGCCTGTCCTCACCGGCGCCACGCCGGCCCCCTCACGGCCTGCTGCGCGAGCGACCGCCGTGCCGCGCGTCCCGGTCAGGATGCGCGGTAAAACCGTTCAGGGCGCAGGTTGCCCCTTGGGTCATGCCGGACAACCGGTTGTAGTGCGCGTCGCGCCCAACCGCTCCGGTGCCCATCCCACCCGCGGCGTAGAGCTGCACTGAGGAGCCAAGCACTCCTGCCATTGACGCACAGTTACACGTAAACGACAAGAAGTTCTACCGTTCGCTTTCATAAGCAAGTTTTTGAACGCAAGTTGGTTTGCGAAAATCAGCATGTAAATTTCTTGTGGAACTAACGATCTACCCTTTTAAGACTTTGCTACGCAACCGATCATCTAAATGAAAATCGGAACAGTGACATTTTGGCGGCTAAAGACTTTTCCCCGCCCAAATTCATCCAAATTTTGCCTTCCGAACGCCCAACGACGGCCGGGGTCAAGGACTATGGGCTGAGGCCGCCGTAGCGTGCCGGCGCGCCGAAAGATACGCACGCGGCACGTGTATCAGCGACAGCGCAAATCAAAGGCAGAAGCACCATGATTTTCCCCCCCGCCCCCAGCGCCGACCGCTCCTTCGCCATCGTGCCCTCGGGCATCCTTGCCCCCTTCCAGCCCTTCGTCACCACGCTCGTCGAGGAGCTTGTGATCGGTGACGGCGTGCCCGGCTTCGAGCTCATCGGCCTCGACGTCGACAACCTCTCCGTCGGCTTCTCGCTGTTCGGCTTCGACGCCACCTTGGTGCTCGACGGCATCAACGACGCGGTGGAGGAGGCTGAGACCGACGACTTCAACATCTTCGACGACGAGCGACAGTTCGCGATCTTCGACGTCGACGACGACGGCACCTTCGACCTTGGTCCTGGTGAGTTCATCAGCAGCGTCGACATGTCCTCAACCAACGTACCTGACATCATCAGGAATGCGCTTGAGGAGGACACGCTGTTCCTCGGTCCGCCGGTGGCGTTCGACATCATCGGCATCGATCAGGACAACATCACCCTCGAGATCACCGCCGAGGACGCAGCCACCGACGTCCTCATCATCGACGGGGCCGAGGATGAGATCGCGGACCTCGCGCAGGACTTCGTCAACCTCGCCAACGCGGTGAACGAGCTGGGCATCCTGGACGCGGACGACGACGACTTCATCTTCGTCGGCGACGCGTCGGCGGTCTCCGACGAGTTCGCGGCGCTGCTCGTCGGCGCGCCCACCGGCAACCCGTTCGTCGACGCCTTCAACGCCTTCTCGATGACGCTCGACGAGGCGGAGGACGTCGTCACCGAGCTTGTCCTCGGCGACGGCATCGACGGCGTCGAGCTCCTCAACATCGACGACGACACCGCCACGCTGCGCCTCACCGGCGACAGCAACGACATCGTGGTCGTCGACAACCTCGACCTTTCGACCCTCGGGGACATGGCGATCGCCTGACCGGGCTCATGCGTCGCGGGGGCGCTCGGCGCCCCCGTTGCCGCGCCGTATGGACGGACCCTCGCGCCGTCCGCTACCGTCCTGCGACGGCAACGGACGGCGAGGCCAGGATGGACATCGACCCGCGCATGATCGACGGCGACGCGCCCGACGTCGCCGCCGTCCTCAAGGGTCGTCGCATGCGCCGCACGCGCCGCGCCGACTGGTCCCGCCGCCTCGTGCGCGAGGCCGAGCTGACGGTGAACGACCTCCTCTGGCCGGTGTTCGTTACCGAGGGCGCGGGCGTGCGGGAGCCCGTCGCGTCGATGCCGGGCGTCGAGCGCCTGTCCGTCGACGAGGTGGGCGCGGCGGCCGAGGAGGCCGCGGCCCTCAAGATCCCCGTCATCGCGCTGTTCCCCTACTCGGGGCCCGACAAGCGCGACGCCGGAGGGTCCGAGGCGAAAAACCCTGACAACCTCGTCTGCCGCGCCTGCCGGGAGATCGCCCGCCGTGCGCCCACCGTCGGGATCATGACGGACGTCGCCCTCGACCCCTACACCAGCCATGGCCACGACGGCCTCATGGCGGGGGACGAGATCCTCAACGACGCCACCATCGAGGCGCTGGTGCGCCAGGCGAAGGTCCAGGTGGAGGCCGGCTGCCACATCATCGCGCCGTCCGACATGATGGACGGGAGGGTCGGCGCGATCCGCACCGCGCTCGACCGGTCGGGCTACGAGAACGTCCTCATCATGGCCTACGCGGCGAAGTACGCGTCGGCGTTCTACGGGCCGTTCCGCGACGCGGTGGGCGCGACGGCCGCGCTCAAGGGCGACAAGCGCACCTACCAGATGGACCCCGCCAACACCGACGAGGCGCTGCGCGAGGTGGCGCTCGACCTCGAGGAGGCGGCCGACATGGTGATGGTCAAGCCCGGCCTGCCCTACCTCGACGTCATCCGCCGCGTAAAGGAGCGCTTCGCGGTGCCGACGTTCGCCTACATGGTGTCGGGCGAGTACGCGATGATCGAGGCGGCCGCCGCCAACGGCTGGCTCGACGGCGAGCGCACGATGATGGAGGCGCTGACCGCCTTCAAGCGGGCGGGGGCGGACGGCATCCTCACCTACCACGCGCCCCGTGCCGCTCGCCGCCTCGCCGCCGGCTGAGGCCGGCGAGGCGGTCACGCCGGCGGCGATCCGCGCTGCCGCCGCGCGCCTTGAGGGGGTCGTCCTTAGGACCCCGTGCCTCGAGGCCCCTCGGCTGTCCGCGCTCACCGGGGCCACCGTCTACGTCAAGTACGAGAACATGCAGCCGACCGGCTCGTTCAAGGAGCGCGGGGCCTACGCCACGCTGTCCTCGCTCGGCGCGGACGAGCGGGCGCGCGGCGTCATCGCCATGTCGGCGGGCAACCACGCCCAGGCGGTCGCCTACCACGCCGGCCGGCTCGGCATCTCCTCCGTCATCGTGATGCCCGAGCGCACGCCGTTCGTGAAGGTGTCGGCGACCGAGGGCTACGGCGCGCGCGTCGTCCTCGCCGGCGAGACCGTCGCCGAGAGCGCCGAGGCGTGCGCCACGATCGCCGAGCGCGAGGGGCGCGTCCTCGTCCACCCCTACGACGACGCGCGGGTGGTGAACGGTCAGGGCACCGTCGGCCTCGAGATGCTGGCCGACGTGCCGGACCTCGACGTCCTGGTGGTGCCCATCGGCGGCGGCGGCCTCGTCGCGGGCGTCGCGACGGCGGCGAAGTCCGTGCGGCCCGAGGTCGAGGTGGTGGGCGTCGAGGCGGCGCTGTTCCCGTCGTGCCACGCTGCCCTCGCGGGGACGGACGCGCGCTGCGGCGGTTCGACCATCGCCGAGGGCATCGCGGTGAAGTCGGTGGGGAGCGTGACGCTGCCCATCATCCGCCGCCTGGTCTCGCGCGTCGTCCTCGTCGACGAGGCGACGCTGGAGCGCGCGGTCAACGCCTTCCTCACGCTGACCAAGACCATGGCGGAGGGCGCGGGCGCGGCAAGCCTTGCGGCCTTGCTCGCCGAGCCCGAGACGTTCGCCGGCCGCCGCGTCGGCCTCGTCCTCTGCGGCGGCAACATCGACCCACGCCTCCTCGCCTCCATCATGGTGCGCGAGCTCGCCCGCGCTGGACGGATCGTGTCGCTGGAGGCGGACTATCCCGACGAGCCCGGCCTCCTTGCGCGCCTCACCGCCGCGGTGGCGGGCGCCGGCGGCAACATCCTGGAAGTGACGCACAACCGCCTCGCGCTCACCCACCTTGCCCGTGACACCTCGATCCGCCTCACCCTCGAGACACGCGACGACGCCCACACCGCCCGCGTCGTCGAGGCGATCCGCGCCGCGCAGCTCAACGCGCGCGTCACCGACCACGTGGACGGACGGTTCTGATGGGTGCTGTTGCAAGGGGGGCGCTGCACCGTGCCGGAGCGCCGGTCGCTGTGGACCCAATCCTGCGCAAGGAGCGGCCGTGACGACGCGGCGGGCCGACCGCTAGATGCATGCCGACATCGCGATGGTGGCGACGCTCCTCGTCGTCACTGGCTCCACCGTGCTCTATGCCACGGAGCGCTACTCCATGGAGGCGATCAGCCTCGGCATCTTGGCGGCCTACCTCGTCCTGTTCGTCGTCCTCGGCCTGCCGGCCAGCGAGGGCCGGCTCGGCGCGGGCGACCTCCTGTCGGGCTTCTCGAACCCCGCCCTCGTCACCGTGGTCGCGCTGCTCGTCGTGGGGCAGGGGCTGTTCCACACCGACGCGCTGGAGCGACCCGCTGCGACGCTCGTCGCCTGGGTCACCGCCCACGGCGCGCTCGGCGTCGGCCTCGTCTTCGTCGCGATCGCCACCCTGTCGGCATTCCTCAACAACACCCCCGTCGTCGTGATGTTCATCCCCATCGTCTCGACGCTCGCGAGCGCGCTGAGGGTCAGCGCGTCGCGCTTCCTGATGCCGCTGTCGTTCGTCACGATCCTCGGTGGGATGACCACGCTGATCGGCTCGTCCACCAACTTGCTGGCGGCGGGAGTGGCGCGGCAGACCGGGGCGGCGGACCTGTCGTTCTTCTCGTTCACGCCGGTCGCCCTCCTCATCGTGCTCGTCTGCATGCCCTACGTCCTCGTCGTGATGCCCTTCCTCCTCACCAAGCGCAGCACGATGGCCGAGGCGCTCACGACCTCGGCCGGCAAGCAGTTCATCGCCCAGATCCCGATCGGCCCGGGCCATCCCCTCGTGGGCGCGACGTCGAAGCAGGGCATGTTTCCGCAGCTCAGGGACATGACGGTGCGCCTCGTGCAGCGCGGCGAGCGTCCGCACCTGCCGCCGTTCGAGGCGCTGACCCTGCAGCCGGGCGACATCGTCATCGTCGCCGCCACGCGCACGGCGCTGGAGCGGGCGCTGTCGGCCGGCGATGGGGTGATGTCGGGAGAGGACAGGCAGGATCGGCCACCTGGCGTCGTCACCCTCGCCGAGGCGATCGTGGCGCCGGGCTCGCGCCTCATCGGGCGAACGGTGGCGCAGTCGGGCCTGCGCGGCGAGGTCGGCTGCGTGGTGCTCGCCATCGAGCGGCGCTCGCGCATGCCGCGCATGCCCATGGCCGACATCCGCATGGAGGCGGGCGACGTGCTCCTGTTCGCCGGCCGTCGCGCCGGCATCGAGGAGCTGCGCGGCAACCGCGACGTGCTTCTCATCGACTGGACGGCGGCCGACGTGCCAGCGCGGCGGCGTGCGCCGACCGCGATCTTCATCTTCCTCGCGGTGGTCCTCGCCGCGGCGTCCGGGCTCGTCCCGGTCGTCGCTGCGGCGATGCTGGGCGCCTTCGCCATGCTTGCGACGCGTTGCCTCAACACCCGACAGGCCGCGCGCGTCATCGACGGGCGCATCATCATGCTGATCGCCTCCGCCATCGCCTCCTCAGCGGCGCTGCAGGCGACGGGCGGTGCGGCGGCCATCGCCGACGCCCTCACCACGGCGCTCGCCGGCAGCGCGCCGGGCGTCGTCATGTCGGCGCTGTTCTTGTTGATTGCGCTCACCACGAACATCATGACGAACAACGCGGCAGCGGTGATCTTCACCCCCATCGCCGTCGGGATCGCGGCCGATCTGGGCTTGCCGGCCGAACCCTTCGTGGTCACAGTGATCTTGGCGGCCAACGCCTCGTTTGCGACGCCGGTCGCCTATCAGACGAACCTTCTCGTGATGGGACCCGGACACTATCGCTACCGGGACTTTCTCGTCGCGGGCGGGCCGCTCGTTCTGCTACTGTGGGGCGCATTCTCGGTCGTCGCCCCTTGGTGGTACGGTGTGTGACGTTCCGGTGGCGGCCGGCGACAGCGCGGAGGCGTTCCTCGACCCATGGCGAAGTCGAACGACCGCTTCGACGAGACGGAAGAGACCCATGGCGCGATGGAGCGCGAGGCGCGGTCCCGACCGCGACGCCGCGTCACCGTCCGCCGCCTCGCCGAGCACCCGCAGTTCTACCTGACGGCATCCTCGCCCTGCCCGTACCTCCCCGGTCGCAGCGAGCGGAAGGTGTTCACCCACCTCGTGGGCAGCCGCGCGGGCCCGCTCAACGACCTCCTCACCCAAGGCGGGTTCCGTCGCTCGCAGAACATCGCCTACCGCCCCGCGTGCGAGGGCTGCCGCGCGTGCGTCTCGGTCCGGGTCATCGTGGACGACTTCGTGTGGACGCGCTCGCTTCGGCGCGTATGGCGAGCGCACGCGGGGCTCGAGCGGCGGGAGCGCCCTGCACTGCCCTCGTCCGAGCAGTACTCGGTGTTCCGCGCCTACCTCGACACCCGCCACGCCGACGGCGGCATGGCGGACATGACCGTGCTCGACTACGCGATGATGGTTGAGGACACGCACGTCACAACGCGTCTCTTCGAGTACCGCGAGCCGGGCGGCCGCGCGCGCGGCCGCCTCGTGGCTTGCGCGCTCTCTGACGTGCTGTCGGACGGCCTGTCCATGGTCTACTCGTTCTACGAGCCGGACGGAGAGGCCGCCTCGCTCGGCACCTACATGATCCTCGACCACATTGGGCGCGCGAGGCAGATGGGGCTACCCTACGTCTACCTCGGCTACTGGGTCGAGGGATCGGAGAAGATGGCGTACAAGACGAGGTTCCAGCCTCAGGAACGGCTCGGCGCCAAGGGATGGGTGCGCACCTAACCCACGGCGCGAGCGCTCCTGGCGAGCGGCGGATCTAGCGCGGGACGCACGGCCGTCGCAGCGCTGATGCTGCCCGTTCTTCCAGCCGTTCACTGAAGCTCGGTCGATCGAGGTGGCGTTCGGCGCGACCCTCGACCGACGTCCCGCTCGCGCTCCACGACGCGTTGAAGGTTGCCGTAGCGGACGGTCCGGTCCTGCAGAACGCGAGCTTGGACGACCCCGTGCCGTGCGCGCCAGCCAAGGGACGCCGAGCGCGCTTGTCACCGCCGTCGTGCTGGTGCGCGAGGGATGCACGCCGTCCCCGCGTCCGCAGCCCGCCCGCCTTGCCACCCGCCCCAGCCATGCGTCCGCCGGGCACTTCGAGGCACACGGCGTTCCCGTCGAGCGCGATCACGATCCGGTGCACGGGTCGCATTCGGCAACTCTCGGGTGTGTTTTTTGGAACGTGACACCGTTGATTTGTTGTCCACGGACATTTCTGAACTATAGGTCATCCGTTGCCGAACTTTCGCCTAAATCAGGGCCCTCGGGGGACGACATGCGCCAACGGATCGACTGGTTCGACTTCGCACGCGGCGCGTCGATCGTGATCGTCGTCGCGTTGCACGCGAGCATCGAGCTCGCGAAGTATGACCTCGTCCCGGAACGGTACTGGTTCTTCCACGATTTGACCGAGTTCAAGATGGCGCTGTTTTTCGCCATTTCCGGTTGCTTCTCGGCGCGGCTCGCCGAGAAGGCATGGCTGGAGGTCGTCGCCACGAGGCTCTACCCCTTCGCGGTCGTCCTCCTCCTGTGGTCGGTGATCATGCTGACCTACGCCACCGTGATGCCGTTCATGAAGCAGCCGGACCCGCAGGCCTGGCTCGTCTTCCCCTTCATACCGGTCATGCATCTGTGGTTCGTCTGGGTCTGGCTCGTCTTCATCATCGTCGCACGGATGACGCCGCTCTCGGCGCGACCGCACGTCATGGCTGCTGCGATCCTTGCGTCATCGCTCGCCTACCTCGGCTTCGTCGAGACGGGCGTGCTGGCCTACGACAATGCGCTGCGCTTCCTGCCGTTCTTCTTGGCCGGAGCGTTCTACCGGGACGCGCTCTTCGCGTTGACGCAGCGGGCACCCGTGCGCCTCGCCCTCGTCGCAGTGCCGGTCTTCATCGGTGCCGTCTGGCTGAAGCGCCACGCGGACGTCGAACTCGTCGCGAACGCCGGTACGACGCTACAGGCCGTCTCCGGCGTCGCCTTGGCCTTTGCGATCGCGCCCACCGCCTCGAAGATCGCCGGGCTCGGGCAGGCGCTGACGGCCGTCGGGCGCAGGACGCTGCCGCTCTACCTTTCGCACTGGATCTTCGCAGCGATCTTCGCTGCGGCGTTCGCCACGCTCCCAGCCCACCCCGCGCTCGTCTGGCTCGCCGTGCCGACGGTGACGTTGGCGGCCATCCTATGCTCGTTCGCCCTGCTCGGCGCGGTGTCGATGACCGGCGCCGATTGGATCTTCCGGCCGAAGTGGCCGGGACACTGGTCGCCGTCCCTCCTCGTCGCGCGACCCTTCGGCCTCGTCGACGTGAGGCTGTGGCCGCTCGCGAGCCCTGCGCAGGGGCGTTAGCCCGCGTCCCTTCGCGGGCCTGGGATGCTCGATCAGGCGAGGCCCTTCGTCCGACGTGCGAGCTGCCGGCCCGTCGTCGCCCGCTGTCCGAGGTAGGCCTCGAGGTCGGCCCCCTTCAACCGCTGCTCCGCCTCGGACGCACCGACCGCTGCGAGGCCCTCCGCGAGGATGAAGGTCCGGACGGCGGCGAGCCCACCCGACTGGTACTTCTGCAGGCGCACGCCGCGACCCTTGGCGAGCGTCGGCACCTGCTCCACCGGGAAGACCAGGAGCTTGCGGTTGTCGCCGAGCACGGCCACGTGATCGCCGGCCGCCGGAACCGCCGCCACCGCCGCGTCGCCAGTCGCCAGCGCGACGACCTGGCGGCCGCGCTTCGTCGTCCCGACGAGGTCGTCGGCGGAGGCGATGAAGCCGCGTCCAGCGCGCGTCGCGAACAGCCATTGGCCATCGGCCTCGTGGGGGAACAGCGAGGCGACCTCGACGCCGCCCTCGAGCTCGAGGATGAGGCGCAGCGGCTCACCGTGTCCGCGGCCGCCGGGCAGACGGTCGGCCCCGAGCGTGTAGACCCGGCCGTCGGTGGCAAGCACCAACAGCTTGTCCGTGGTCTCGACGTGCAGCCGACTGCCGAGCGCATCGTCGGATCGGAAGGCGAGCTTTTCGAGGTCGTCCACGTGGCCCTTGAGCGCGCGGATCCACCCCCGCTGCGACAGGACGACGGTGATCGGCTCGCGCTCGATCATCGCCTCGGCGACGTCCTCCGCGCTCGTCGTCGGCGCGTCGGCGAAGCTCGTGCGGCGCCGGCCGAGGTCGGTCCGAGGGCCGAACTTGTCGCGCACCTCGCGAACCGAGGCCGCGACGCGCTCCCACTGGAGGTCGTCGGACGCGATCAGCGCCTCGAGCTCGCCGCGCTCGACGGTGAGGCGCTCGTGCTCGCGGCGGATCTCCATCTCCTCCAGCCGGCGCAGCGAGCGCAGGCGCATGTTGAGGATCGCCTCGGCCTGCACGTCGGTGAGCGTGAACTCCGCGATGAGCGCAGGCTTCGGCTCATCCTCCTCGCGGATGATGGCGATGACGCGGTCGAGGTCGAGGTAGACCACGAGGTAGCCGTCGAGCACTTCGAGGCGGTGGCTGACCTTGCCGAGGCGGTGCTCGGCCCGGCGCACCGTCACCACCTTCAGGTGGTCGAGCCATGCGCGGATCACCTCGACGAGGCCGACGACCCGCGGCACCTGCCCCCCCATCAGGACGTTCATGTTCAGCGGGATGCGCGCCTCGAGGTCGGTGAGGCGGAACAGGCTCTCCATCATGAGGTCCGCGTCCACCTGCCGGGAGCGCGGCTCGAGCACGATGCGCACATCGTCGGCGCTCTCGTCGCGCACGTCGCCGAGCAGCGGCAGCTTGCGGGCCTCGAGGAGTTCGGCGATGCGCTCGATGAGGCGCGACTTCTGGACGAGGTAGGGGATCTCCGTGATGACCACCTGCCAGATGCCCCGCGCGCCCTCCTCCCGCGACCAGCGCGAGCGCACACGGAACCCGCCACGCCCCGTGCGGTAGGCCTCCGCGATGGCGTCGGCCGGCTCGACGATGATGCCTCCGGTGGGGAAGTCCGGCCCCGGCACGATCTTGAGGATCGTGTCGAGCCGTGCCTCGGGATGCTTGATGAGGTGGAGCGCAGCGTCCGCTACCTCCGCGGCGTTGTGCGGGGGCACGTTGGTCGCCATGCCGACGGCGATGCCCGACGCGCCGTTGGCGAGGAGGTTCGGGAAGCCCCCCGGCAGCACCACCGGCTCGCGGTCGAGGCCGTCGTAGGTCTCGCGGAAGTCGACGGCGTCCTCGTCGAGCCCGTCGAGGAGGAGGCGCGCGACCTCCGTCAGCCGGGCCTCGGTGTAGCGCATAGCCGCCGCCGCATCGCCGTCGACGGTGCCGAAGTTGCCCTGCCCGTCCACCAGCGGGTAGCGCACCGCAAAGTCCTGGGCGAGGCGCACCAGCGCGTCGTAGATCGCGGTGTCGCCGTGGGGGTGGAACTTGCCCATGACGTCGCCGACGACGCGCGCCGACTTCTTGAACGCCTGCCCCGGGTCGAGGCGGAGCTGCAGCATGGCGTAGAGCAGGCGCCGGTGCACGGGCTTCAGCCCGTCGCGCACGTCCGGCAGCGCGCGGTGCATGATGGTGGACAGCGCGTAGGCGAGGTAGCGCTCCTCGAGCGCCGCCTTGAGGTCGATGTCGTCGGGAGCGTTGTCGGTGTCTGCCACGGGCTCCGCCTATCAGCGTCGCGAGCGTTGCGCCAGCACGTGGCGCCCAGCGTGCGACGACGAACCGTCAGTTCGCCCGGTGCAGCATGTAAAGCTCTGCCCAACCGTCGATCTCGCGCTTGATGTCGTCGACGCCGCCCTCCGCCTCCACGCCCGGCAGCTCACTCAGGATCGGGCGCAGCCGCTCGACGTTGTCCTCGGTGAGCGCGGCGTCGACGAAGCTCGCGATGGCGCGTTCCAACCGTTGCCCGCTGGACGGTGAGGAGTAGTACAGCGCGAGCGGGAAGGAGTTGAGCTGGCTGACGAGCTCGGCAAGCTGCTCCTCGAACGTCTCGTAGAGTTGGGGCTCGGTGACGTCCCGCGTCGACACGAGGACGGCGAACGCTCGGCCGCTCGCCACCGCGGTGGTGATGTTGACCACGAACGTCATGGTGAGCGTGAGCACGATGAGGCCGTTCGTCGCCATCAGACCGGACACGAGGTCCCAGAAGGGCGAGGAGGGCTCCAACGTCCGAGCGCCGAGCGTGGACAGGCCCGCCATGGCGTAGGCTGCGGTCTCAAACAGGTCGGCGGGACGCCGGTCCCGGACATGAACGACCGCATCGCCCGCTCCGTGCAGGAGGAGCGTCCACGCGAGCCAATGCAGCGCAATGTAGAAGGCGATGACCACGGCGATCATGAACGGCCCGCTGTAGCGGTGCGTGCGCTGCCCGATCAGGTGGCGCACGATGCGGAAAAGGCGCCAGGCGAGCTCGGTGATGGAGCGGCCGATCCGCCCCGCGCGCTGGCTGCCCAAGGTGGTGAGCACAAGGTCGGTCAGCGCGGTCGCGAGGAGGAGCACCCCGAAGGCCGTGGTCAGCATGCGAGCGATCCTTCGGCGCGAGCGGACGCTCCGGGCGCGTGCGTGTTCACTGGGACAAGGGGAGCGTGGTTGGGCTGCCCCACGCGTGCGGACAGCAATGTTGCCGGAACTCGGGGGGAAGGTCCTTCACGACGGCTTAGCATTTGCAACCGAACGCCTTCGACGGTGCTCCCGAGCCCGCACTGCGGCACATCGCTCCCCCGCTTTCGGGATGACGTCAGGGCACGACTGCGCTGGCTTCCTCGAAACAAGGGTCGTCCGCGCCTGCAACGCTCCCAGAGGCAACGTCACGCAGGGATGGGAGGTCCGTCGGCATGGCGCGCCAACGCGCGCAGGACCGCGCGCACGAAGCGCTCCCTCGCCGGCGGCAACGGCTTGTTGGCGAGGCCCGCGACGTGGGTGGCAAGGAAGTGCCCGGTGAGCCGGTACCCGTCTGCTAGGCTCCCCGCATCCACCGGCACGTCGCGTTTGAGGAAGTCGGGCAGCCTCAACAGGCGGTCGGCGTAGGGCGCGCCGGGCCCGCGGCCGACGGCACGGCCGGTACGCGGAGAGACGTAGGCGAGGTCGTCGGACGCACCCGTGGCCGCGCAGCGGGTGAGGTCGAGGCCGAAGCCGAACTCGTCGAGCAGGATGAGCTCAAAGCGCACCCCCGCCTCCCCAGCCGCGGCCGGCAGCGCGAACGCCGCGATCAAAGCGTTGGCCGCCGCGTAGAGCCGCGGGTGCGGGTCACGCTCGGGCAGGAACTCGAGGAGCGCCGCCATCGCGGCGATGCCGAACGCGCCCCAGGGCGTCTCCATGATGAGCCCGGCGCGCGCCTCGATCATCTCCAGCGCCAGCGTACCGAGCTGATCGTCGAGGCGCGCGCGCCACGTCGCCTGCACGCGGTTGCCGGGCTGGACGAGCGCACGCATCGCCTTGGAGCGCGCGCCACGCACGAGCCCCGCTGCGCGACCCTCGCGCGGCGTCAGCACGCCGACGATCTTGGCGTTCTCGCCGAGCGGTCGCGCCGAAAGGATCAGGGCCTCGTCGCGCCACTCCATCGAGGATCCTTCGTGCCGCCGGCGGCACTCACCGCAGGTAGTCGAGCCCCATCTCGCGGTACCGCTCAGGATCGTCGGTCCAGCGTGGGCGGACCTTGACGAACAGGAAGAGGTGGACCGGAGCGCCCACCATCTTCGCGATCTCCTCGCGGGCGGCCATGGAGATGGCGCGGACGGTGCGCCCCTTCTCGCCCAGCACGATCTTCTTCTGCCCCTCGCGCTCCACGAAGATCGCCTGCTCGATGCGCGCCGAGCCGTCGCGCAGGCCCTTCCAAGTCTCGGTCTCCACCGTCGCCGAGTAGGGCAGCTCGTCGTGCAGGCGCAGGGTGAGCTGCTCGCGGGTGATCTCGGCGGCGAGCTGACGCATGGGCACGTCGGAGATCTGGTCGGCGGGGTAGAGCCAGGGCCCCTTCGGCACGCTCGCCGCGAGGTGGCGGGACAGGTCTGCCACACCGTCGCCGTTCAGCGCCGAGAGCATGAACGTGTCGCCGAACACCGTCGCCTCGTTGGCCTTCTTGGTGAGGGCGAGGAGCCGAGGCGGCTCGACGAGGTCGATCTTCGTCAGCACGAGCGTCTTGGGAAGGCGGACGAGGGTCAGCTCCTCCAAGATCGCGGCGTTCGCCTCGTCGATGCCGCGCCGAGCGTCGAGGAGCAGGCAGACGCGGTCCGCGTCGGCGGCGTGCATCCACGCTGTCCGCACCATGGCACGGTCGAGCCTGCGACGGGGTGCGAAGATGCCCGGGGTGTCGACGAGGATGACCTGCGCGTCGCCCGCCATGACGATGCCGCGCACGACGGCGCGCGTCGTCTGCACCTTGTGGGTGACGATGGAGACCTTGGCGCCGACGAGGGCGTTCACCAGCGTCGACTTGCCCGCGTTGGGTGCGCCGATCAGCGCGACGTAGCCGCAGCGCTGCGCCTCCGGCGCGACCGGCGCGCCCGCCTCGACGTCGGCGCTCATGCGCGCTCTACCGGCGCCAGCGCCTTGAGCGCGGCCTCCGCGGCGCGCTGCTCGGCCGCGCGCTTGGATCGGCCCTCGCCGGCTGCGAGGACGCCCGTCGCGCCGACGACCTCGATCCTGAAGCGCGGCGCGTGGTCCGGACCGGTGCGGTCGACGAGAAGGTACGTGGGTGGCGTTTCCCCCGCCGCCTGCAGGCGCTCCTGCAGCGCGGTCTTGGGATCGCGGTCGGGGTCGGCAGCAAGGAGGGGTTGCCACACCCGCAGGATCACGCCCTCGGCCGCCGCAAAGCCGGCATCGAGGTGGACGGCGGCGAGCACGGCCTCGCAGGCGTCGGCGAGGATCGCGACCTTGCGGCGCCCGCCGGCCTGGGCCTCCGACGCCCCGAGCCTGAGCGCGTCGTCGATGCCGAGCGCGAGGGCGCGGTCCGCGCACGCCTCCCGACGCACCAGCGCGTTCAGCCTGCGGGCGAGCACACCCTCCTCGGCCTCGGGGTCGCGGCGAAACAGCTCGGTGGCGATCGCGAGTCCGAGGACGCGGTCGCCGACGAACTCAAGCCGCTGGTTGCTGCGCCGTCGGGTGCCCTCGGACGCACTTGCATGGTGCAGGGCCTCGTCGAGGAGCGAGCGATCGGCAAACGTGTGACCGAGCTTCCCCTCGAGCGCGTCCAACGCCCCGTCCGGCGCACGCGCCGAGCTGCGCTGCCGCGTCAAAGTGCGGTGAAGATCCGGTCCCACCGCACCGCCCAGGGCCAGTTCCAGATCTGCCAGATCGGCGCCTCCTCGATGGAGAAGAAGATGACTTCGGCGCGACCGACGAAGTTCTCGAACGGAACCATCCCGACGAGCGATTGGCTGCGACTGTCCGTGGAGTTGTCGCGGTTGTCGCCCATCATGAAGTAGTGCCCGTCGGGGACGGTGTAGACCTGGGTGTTGTCGAACAGTGAATTGTTGTCAGCGTTCAGCACCTCGTAGGCGACGCCGTTGGGCAGCGTCTCCTCGAAGCGCTCGTAGCGGATCTCCCGGCCGTTCGGGGCGACCTCAACGAGATCGGGGAGCGGGACCCGCTCGACCCCAGCATCGTTGATGAAGAGGACGCCATCGCGGACTTGGATCCGATCTCCCGGCAGGCCGACGACGCGTTTGATGTAGTCCGTCGCGTTGTCCTTGGGCAGCTTGAACACGGCGATGTCCCCGCGCTCCGGCTCGGAGCCGAACACGCGTCCCGGCAGCGGCACCAGCCCGAACGGGAAGGAGTAGCGCGAGTAACCGTAGGAGTACTTGGAGACGAACAAGTAGTCTCCGACGAGAAGAGACTCCTCCATCGAGGCTGAGGGAATGTTGAACGGCTGGAACAGGAAGGTCCGGATCACCAGGGCGATGAGGAGCGCCTGTACGATGACCTTGATGAGCTCGATGAGCCCGCCCTCGCCTTGGGACGCCTTGTCCTTCGCCACGCTCATCTGGACTCCTTCGGCGGCGTACCTGAACCCACATGCGCGTCCCAGCACGCCGCCCCGCCGCCCGGGAGGTCGCGCCGACCCGACCGGCGAGCGAGCCGTGGATCCTCGACATAGTGGTTCGTCGTCCGCCAGGCAACGAAGCAATCCCGACGGTGCTTCATCGGCCGGGTCGCGAGCCTTACCGGTCGACGTCGGCGAGGCCAGCGGCGCGACGGCGCTGCGCGGAGGCTGCGAGCCTTGCCGCCCGCAGCGAGCGCGACATGAGCACCGTCGAGCGCACCGTGACGTAGAGCCCGCCGCCGACGACGATCCCGATCAGCGTCCCACCCACGAACATCGGCTTCAGGGTCGGCCACAGCGTCGCGAAGGAGCTGGTGATGAGGTCGAACGACAGCTCTAGGTTGAGCGGCGAGGCCGCCGCCGGCGAAGGGCCGAGGATGAGCTCGCCGAGCTGGAAGGACGTGACCCAGATGAACGGGAACGTCAGCGGGTTGCCGATCGCCGTCCCGAACGCGGCGGCGATGAGCGAGCCACCGATGACCCAGGCAAGTACGAACGACAGGATGAAGTGGAAGCCGATGAGCGGCGTGCAGGACGCGAACGCCCCAGCTGCGACGCCCGCTGCGATGGCGTGCGGAGACGCTTCCAGCCGCAGCACGCGGTGCCGGCAGTAGGCCAACGAGCGACCGAACGAGCGACGCGGCCACAGCGCGACGCGCATCCGCTCGCGCGCGGACGGCCGCCCTCGGCGGGCGAACAGCATGGCTCCTCCATTGCAGCAGCCCGTCGCTCAGCGAGCCGCGGCGCGATGCTTAGTGGGTGACGCGTACGGCCTCCGCGACGGTGCGCAGCCCGCGCAGCCTGTCGAGAACGCGTGACAGGTGCGTGCGATCCCGAACCTCGACGTGCAGGCTCATCTCGCGGTACTGCGCGGTGCTATGGGTCATCGCGAGGTCGTCGATGTTGGCGCCCTCGGCGGCGATGGCGCCCGCGATGTCGGCGAGCGCGCCGGCCTGGTTCGCCGCGACGACGCGCACCGCCGCCGGGTAGAGCGCTCCCTCCGTCGCCGAGGCGTCCCAGGAGACATCGAGCCAGCGCTGGGGATCGACCTTGGCAAGTACCTCACCGGCGCTCGCGGGATAGATCGTGACCCCCTCGCCCGGCGACAGGATGCCGACGATCTTGTCGCCGGGGATCGCGCTGTGCTTGGGCGCGAACTTGACCGGCAGATCGGTACCGAGGCCGCGGATCGGCACCGCGAAGCCGTTGACCGCGGCTTGCGCCTCCGCACGCTCGAGACCCAGGGCGGACATGACCTCGCCGGCGGAGATCGTGCCGCGTCCCACGGCGTGGGCGAGCGCCTCGGCGTCCGCCTCGCCGAGCCGCTCGGCCGCGAGCGCCAGCGACGGCGCCTCCCGCAGCTGGCGCCGTGCAGCCTCGTTGTCGATGAGCTGCTGGCCGAGGCGCACGAACTTGCGCCGGTCGGTCTCCCGGTTCGCCCGCCGGATCGCCGCCCGCGCCTTTCCGGTGACGGCGAGCGTGTGCCACGCCGACGGCGGCTGGGCTCCTGCCTTGCACAGGATCTCCACCTCGTCGCCGGACTGCAGCGGGGTCACCAACGGCCGCGGATGGCCGTTGATGCGACAGCCGTTGCACGTGTTGCCGATGTCGGTGTGCACCGCGTAGGCGAAGTCGATCGGCGTTGCGCCGGGCGGCAGCGCGATCAGCTTGCCGCGCGGGGTAAAGCAGTACACCCGGTCCTGGAAAAGCTCGAGCTTGGTGTGCTCCAGGAACTCAGCCGAGGAGCCACCGTCCGACAACAGCTCGATGGTCTGCCGCAGCCAAGCATACGCCTCGCTGTCGCGGGCGAGCTCCAGCGCGCCGCGCGACATGTGGTCCTTGTAGAGGACGTGCGCGGCGATGCCGTACTCGGCGACCCGGTGCATCTCGCGGGTGCGGATCTGCAGCTCGATGCGCTGCTTGCGCGGACCCACGACGGTCGTGTGGATGGAGCGGTAGCCGTTCTGCTTGGGCGTCGAGATGTGGTCCTTGAAGCGGCCGGGCACGGACTGCCAGATCGTGTGGATCACGCCGAGCGCTGCGTAGCATTGCGCCGGGCTGTCGACGACGATGCGGAAGCCGTAGATGTCGGACAGGTGCTCGAAGTTGATGAGCTTGCGCTTCATCTTCGTGAAGATCGAGTACGGCTTCTTCTCGCGCCCCGTCACCAGCGCCGCGATCCCGCTTTCGGCAAGGCGCTCGGAGAGCTCGGTCTCGATCTCGGCGAGGATGGGACCGACGGTGGCGCGGCGCTCGGCGAGGCGGCGCTCGATGACGCCGGCGTCGTCAGGGTAGAGCACGCCGAAGGCGAGGTGCTCCAGCTCCTCGCGCATCCAGTGGATGCCCATCTTGCCCGCCAGCGGGGCGTAGACGTCCATGGTCTCCTCGGCGATGCGGCGGCGCTTGTCCACCGGCACCCAGTACAGCGTGCGCATGTTGTGCAGCCGGTCGGCGAGCTTGACGAGCAGCACGCGCACGTCGTCGGCGATGGCGAGGAGGAGCTTCCTCAGGTTCTCGCCCTGCTTGTCCTCCTGACTGACGAGGGGGAGCCGACCGATCTTGGTGAGCCCCTCCACGAGCTTGCCGATCTGTGGACCGAACAGCGCATCGATCTCGGCGCGCGTCGCGTCGGTATCCTCGATGGTGTCATGCAGCAGCGCCGTCGCGATGGTCGCGTCGTCGAGCCGCATCTTGGTGAGGATCGCAGCGACCTCGAGGGGGTGGGAGAAGTAGGGGTCGCCCGAGGCGCGCTTCTGACCGCCATGCTTGGTCATCGAGTAGACGTAGGCGCGGTTGAGCAGCGCCTCGTCCACGCGCGGGTTGTACGTGGCGACCTCCTCGACGAGCTCGTACTGGCGCATCATCGGTCGCTGCGAACCATCCCGGGATCCCACGGGCCTCAAATGGGTCTCGGGACGGAGCGCTCCAACGATCGCCTCGTCCTGCACCGGGGCGCTCGATGCGGGAGACGGCGAGGCGGACATGGGCGACGAGCCTAAAGGTCGATGGTGGGCGTCAGACCTCCTCGGTGCGCTCCGGCGGGACCAGGGTCTCCATGGCCCGCAGAAGCTCCTCCTCGGACATGGAGTTGAACGTCTGGTCGATGCCGTCGTCGTGGGAAGATGAGGACGATTGCTGGGAGACCGCTGGGACCTGCGCCTCCGGCTCGTCGACCTCGACGTTCTTCTGCAGCGAGTGGATGAGCTCCTCCTTGAGGTCCTCCGGATCCAGGCGCTGATCGGCGATCTCGCGGAGCGCGACGACAGGATTCTTGTCATTGTCGCGGTCCACCATGATGGGCGACCCCGACGAGATTACGCGCGCGCGATGGCTCGCGAGGAGCACCAGCTCGAAGCGGTTGTCGACCTTGTCGACGCAGTCCTCCACCGTGACGCGGGCCATGGCGATCCCCTGAATGTTGTTGACAAGAAGCGTTGGCGATACCAAGCAGGGGGATGCGACGCAAGCGCATCGCCGTGCGACCGGTCCTCAGACGGTCGGCGTGAGCGGAAGCGCTGCGAGCCCACCCCCTGGCGTCCCTGGTGAAGCGTCCCATCTTGCGGGTCGCCCGTGACGTCGTCGTGAGTAGAAAGTCAGCTAATGTTCGATCCGCGCGAGAAGATTGCCCTATTCATCGACGGTGCGAACCTCTACAGCGCCGCCCGCTCGCTAGGATTTGACATCGACTACAAGCGGCTACTCGCAGTGTTTGGCCGCAAGGGCTACCTCCTGCGCGCGTACTACTACACGGCGCTCGCCGAGGATCAGGAGTTCTCGACGCTCCGCCCGCTCATCGACTGGCTGGACTACAACGGCTACTCCGTCGTCACCAAGCCGCTCAAGGAGTTCTACGATCAGAACGGGCGGCGCAAGGTGAAGGGCAACATGGACATCGAGCTCGTGATCGACGCCATGGAGGTGTCCGATCAGGTGGATCACATCGTCCTGTTCTCCGGCGACGGCGACTTCCGGCGCCTTGCGGAGGCGCTGCAGCGTAAGGGCAAGAAGGTGAGCGTGGTCTCCACGCTGCAGACGCAGCCGCCGATGATCGCGGACGACCTGCGGCGCCAGTCCGATCACTTCATCGAGCTCGCGGAGCTGCAGGCCGAGATCGGTCGCGACCCGTCCGAGAGGACCCCGCGGCCTGACCGCGCCGAACGCATCGAGCGCGCCGAGCGGGACCGGCCGAGCGAGGAGCGCGTGCTGCCCTCCAACGCCTGACGATTCGGCGACCGGCCCTGGGAGGCGAGGCCCATGCGGTCCGATCCCGACCGCGACTGCCCGCTGTGCCCGCGCCTGGTCGCGTTCCGCGACCTCCAGCGCCGCGATGAGCCCACGTGGCACAACGCGCCCGTACCGACCTTCGGTGCGGCGTCGGCGCGGCTCCTCGTTGTCGGCCTCGCGCCTGGCCGGGCCGGCGCCAACCGCACCGGCCGCCCGTTCACCGGCGACTACGCGGGCACGCTGCTCTACGAAACCCTGAGCGCCGTCGGGTTCGCCAACGGCGCCTTCGACGCTCGCCCCGACGACGGGCTCGTCCTCATCGACGCAGCGGTGACCAACGCGGTGCGCTGCGTGCCGCCGCAGAACAAGCCGACCGGAGCCGAGATCCGCAACTGCTCGGTCTTCCTGACCGCCACCATCGCGGCGATGGCCGAACTGCGCGTCGTTCTCGCCCTCGGACGCATCGCCCACGACGCGGTGGTGCGCGCGCTCGGAGGCCGGCTGGCTCACCACCCGTTCCGGCACGGCGCGACCCACGAGCTCGCCAGCGGCGTCGCGGTCGCCGACAGCTACCACCCCTCGCGCTACAACGTGAACACGGGCGTGCTCGACGCCGCGATGTTCGCCGAGATCCTTGCCGCCGTGCGCGCGCGCCTCGACGCGGCCTCACTCACCCAAGTGCCGCGCGACGGCTTGCTCTAGGTGTCTGATCCCGGCATTGGCTGGAGCGGGCTGGTGGTGAAGCGTTGGGGTTCGTCTGTCCACCGTCTGCAGATGTCTTCGTAGGGCGTAAGTCCCTTGAGGGTCTTGGGTCGGCGCCGTAGTCGTAGACGGCGATGAAGTCGGCGAGGTGTCGCCGGAGCTGCTCGTGGCCGTCGCAGGGGAAGCGTTTGACGGTGGCGTCCTTGATCGTGCGGTTCATCCGTTCGACCTGACCGCATGGCGATGTGTGTCATGGATCGAGCAGTCGGGCCGTTCGCATGGCGCGGTGGATAGCGGAACCGGATGCCGTTGTCGGTGAGCACGGTGTGGATCTCATACGGCACCGCTTCGACGAGAGCGACGAGGAAGGCCGATGCGGTGACGCGGCTGGCCTTCTCCACGAGCTGGGCGAAGGCGAACTTCGACGTCCGGTCGATCGCCACCAGAAGCTGGAGCTTTCCCTCGGCGGTGCACACTTCGGCGATGTCGATGGGGAAGCCGATCGGCTAGGCTTTGAGTTTCCTCTTGCCAGGTTTGTCGCCATCGTCATCAGGCAGTCGGAATATCCCGTGGCGCTGCAGGCAGCGGTGAAGGGATGCGCGGGTGAGATGTGGCATCGTCGGCTGGAGAGCGTAGGGGCAGTCGAGGAGCGGCAGCACGGTGTGGCGACGGAGGGCGACGATGATCGCCTCGTCCTCATCGGACAGGACCGTTGACCTTAGCTCTTCCGGTCCCGTCGGCAGGTCGCTCACCGACGAGCGCTCCTTCCATTCGGCCACGGTCTTCTGGTTGATCCCGTAGCGCCTCGCGAGGGCCCTCAGCTCTCTTGACTAACTTGTCTTGCTCGACGGACCGCTTCTGTCGTCGTGGCGCTCCCGTGGAGAACCCGGTCCACAACGCATCCTTCCATTCCGATGAGAGGACTGCACCAGCAAAACCCGGGATTAAACGCCTTAGAGCTGGGGGAAGGCCTGGCCCGGGGCGCGTCACCGATCGCAAGATCGCTGGCAGGCGCCGCGCGCGACCTTGCTGCGTCAGCCTCGGAGTCGTCGGCCGGGCCAGCAACCTGCGTAAGACACGGACCAACCTTGCGGCGAGCCGCGGTGCGCCCATCGTGCCTGGGGGCCGAATTGCCCGCAGTCGTCGCCTCAGCGGCAAAGAGCTGCGGCGCTTCGGGTGCGGAGGCGGCGGAGGACTCGCAGATTGCGGCCCAAAGGTCATGCCGAGGCCAACTGCGGCCTTGCACGGGAGCGCCGTCAGGTCGGCGGAGGCCCCCTAGACCGGGTCGACCTTCGGCGAGCATGGTGAAAGGAACGGGTGCCTCGCGCCGGCGGCCTCGATCGCACTGCGAACGCCACAGCCTGGCCAGTCCCTAGGTTATTCATCATGAGCAGGTCGCCGGGGCGACGTACGGGAACGAGGATGCGGGCGCGGAAGGCGTCGGCACCCATCGCGCCATCGAGGACGAGGGGCGACCCGCCGGTCGACGCCGATGGCGGCACTGAGGGTCGTCGTTCCGTGCCGGTCCGGGACGTCGGCACGGCACCCGTCGTCACGCGGCGCGCGTCCGTGGGAGATGGACAACCTTCGCGTTGACGCCGGCCTCCTCGATGACGATCAGGCGGGACGGGTCGTGTTCGAGCCCGTCCCTCGAACCGGAGCCGGCGTCGCCGTGCGCCGTTCGTCTGTTCCGGCTCAGCGGCTCGACGGGCTGCTCGCCTGCCAAAGCGCACGACCATGCCGCTCGCGCACGCGCGCGGCCACCCTGCTACCTGATCGTCAGCGTGGCATCGCGCGAGGCCATGACCTCTCCGTTGCGTGACACCGACAACGCCACTCGGTAGGTACCAAGTGGGACGCCCTCGCGCATCCTGCGCCCGACAAATCGCATGGTCTGCGCCTGCGGCCGGTCCACGAGGTGGGTCTCGTCGACGGACAGCCCTGGCCCGTCGGCGGTGAGGGACAGGACGTCGCCCGCCTCCACCGCGATGGCGAGCCCCCAAGCGACGAGCGCGTCAGAGCGGGCGGTGACGGAGCCGACCGTCGCGGCGTCCTCGATGGCTGGGATCGTCACCGGCCGGTCGTGGAAGCCGAGGGCGAGGACGTGGGGACCCTCGGCTGCAGCGAGGGCCTCTGCCGCCTCGTCGGTCCACAGCGCTGAGCCCGGCACGTCGCAAGCGGCGCGCCCGCGCGCATGGCCGGTGAACGGGTCGATGTCGCGGCCGTCGCGACGCAGCGCAAGGTGGACGTGGCGGAACTCGGTCAGCCCCGACGCACCGACGTGTCCCACCGGATCGCCGCGCGCGACCGTGTCCCCCTGGGCGACGCGGAGGGAGCCGCGCTCGAGGTGGCAGTACAGCGACTCGGTGCCGTCGGCGTGCTCGATGGCGAGGCCGTTGCCGCAGCCCACGCCATCGGGCACGGCGAGCGGGCCGACGAACGTGCGGTCCGCCTGCCCGTCGCGCACGCGGCGGACCGTGCCGTCGGCGACCGCGAGGACGTCGGCGCTGGCGCCGGGCGGGATGCGGAAGTCGGTGCCCGTGTGCTCGGGGCTCGTCATGCGACCGCACATGTGGTCGGCAATGCCCTCGTCGGCGTCGACGTCCACGTACTTTTGGACGAAGCAATCCTCGCCCGGCGCGCAGTTGAGGGGCAGCGAGTAGCGCTCGCGCTGCGCCTCGCCGAACACGATCGTCCCCGCCAGCACCGCGAACAGCGTCGCGCCGAGCGCCAGGACGGAGCCGCGGTAGAGGCTCAACGCGTTCCTCCGAAGGTCCGCACGAGCGCGTCGGGCGCGACGATGCCGCGCTCGGTGACGAGCGCAGTCACGAGGTGGGCGGGCGTCACGTCGAAGGCGGGGTTGGCGGCAGCCGTCCCTGCGCCGACCAGCCGGACGGTCTCGATCCGGCCGTCGGAGGTGCGCCCGGTGACGTCGGTCACCTCCTGCGCAGCGCGTTCCTCGATGGGCACCTCGTCGCCCGACGCGAGCGACAGGTCAAGCGTCGGCGAGGGCAGCGCGACGTAGAACGGCACGCCGTTGTCGCGTGCGGCGAGGGCCTTCAGGTAGGTGCCGATCTTGTTGCAGACGTCGCCGTTGGCGGCAGTCCGATCGGTGCCGACGAGGCAGAGGTCGACGGCGCCCCGTCGCATCAGGTGGCCGCCGGCGTTGTCCGCGATCAAGGTGTGCGGCACGCCGGCCTCAGCGAGCTCCCAGGCCGTTAGCGACGCGCCCTGGTTGCGCGGCCGCGTCTCGTCGACCCACACGTGGACGGGGACGCCCGCTGCGTGGGCCTTGTAGATCGGCGCCGTGGCGGTGCCCCAGCCGACGGTGGCGAGCCAGCCGGCGTTGCAGTGGGTGAGGACGTTGACCGGCCGGCCCGGGCGCTCGGCGTGCGACGCCTCGATGAGCGCGAGGCCGTGCTCGCCGATGGCGCCGTTCAGCGCGACGTCCTCCGCGGCGATCGCCTCCGCCTCGGCCCAGGCGGTCTCACCGCGCCGAGGTGGCGGCAGGTCCGCGAGCACGCCCATCATGCGCTGCAGCGCCCAGCCGAGGTTCACGGCGGTCGGCCGCGTCGCGAAGAGCTGGGCGCAAGCGATCTCGAGGGCGGCGTCGGACGGGTCGGCGCTCGCCGCGATCGCCATGCCGTACGCCGCCGTCGCACCGATCAGCGGTGCGCCCCGCACGCGCATGACGGCGATGGCCTCGGCGACGTCATCGACGGTGGAAAGGTGGCGCATCGCGAAGTCGTGCGGCAGCCGCGTCTGGTCGATGATGGCGACGCCGCCGTCCCCGGCCCAGATCGTGCGCCGCGCCGACCCCCCGCTCATGCAGCGCTCCGCGTCAGCGCCACGACGAGGCGGCGCACCAGCGGCGCAACCACGAGGACGGTGGGGAAGGCCACCGCCCAAGACGAGACCCACGCCGACGCCCACAGCGTGAGGATGTCCGCCGGAAGCCCCACCGCGCGCACCGTCGCGATGCCCGCCACGATGAGCGACATCAGCCCGGACAGCAGGAGGCCGAACAGCACCGGGGCGAACCGCGGCGGAATCATGCGGCGCCCCCGAGCCGGCTCGCCGGCGCGCCGTCGTGGCAACGCAGGACCGGCGCGGTCATGCGGCCTCCTCGGCGAGCGCCGCGTCGACCTCGGCGGCCGTCGGGATCGGCGCGATCGCCCCATAGCCGCGCACGGAGAGCGCCGCCGCACGGTTGGCCGCGGTCGCTGCGGTCGCGACGTCGCGCGTCGCCAGCCAACGGGCGAGGAACACGCCGTCGAAGCAGTCCCCGGCTCCGGACGCGTCGACCACGGTGGTGGGGTGTGCCGGGAGGGTCGTGACCTCGCCGTCACGCCACACCATCGCCCCGTCGCCACCGAGCGTCAGCGCGATGATCTTGGGGCCGAGGCGTGCGTAGTGCTCCAGGATCTCGCGCGGGTCGGTGAGGCCCGACAGCACGCGCGCGTCGTCGAGGCCCGGCAGCAGGATGTCGGCGTGCCGCGCCGCCTCATGGATGACGGCCCGGGCCCGCTCGAGCGGCCACAGGCGCGCGCGATAGTTCGTGTCGTAGGAGACCGTGACGCCGGCCTCGCGCGCGATCGCCATCGCGGCGAAGCAGGCGTCGGCGGCGTCCGCGGAGATCGCCTGGCTGATCCCCGACAGGTGGAGGACCTTCGCGCCGCGGATCGCGTCGGCGGGCAGGTCCTGCGGCCGCATGAGGCTCGCCGCCGAGCCGGCGCGGCGGTACGAGAACTCGTGTCCCGCGGCGCCGTGACGGACGAAGTAGAGCCCGGTCGGCGCATCGGCTCGGCGCGAGACGCACACCGTCGACACGCCCTCACGCTCCCACAACGCCATCAGGGAGTCGCCGAACGCGTCCGTGCCGATGGAGGCGATCACGCCGGCCTCGGCGCCCTGGCGCGCCGCTGCGACCGCCACGTTGGAGGTGTCCCCGCCGAAGCCCTCGAGCCAGCGCCCGTCGGACTGCCGGTTCAGCTCGATGAGCGGCTCGCCGAGGGTGAGGACGTCCATCAGCCGGCGGCGGCGCGCAGCGGCGGCGCCATCGCGGACCGCGCGGCCTCGGCGAAGCGGCGCGCGTCGGCGGCGACGGCGTCGAGCGACTTGCCGGGCTTGTAGAGCGCCGAGCCGATGCCGACGCCGTCGGCGCCGCCGGCCATCCAGTCCGCAAGGTTGTCGGCGTCGACGCCGCCGGTGACGACGAGCTTCGTGCCGGACGGCAGGACCGCGCGCAGTGCGCGGACGACCTTCGGGCTCATCGCGTCGCCAGGGAACAACTTGAGCGCGTCGGCCCCGGCGTCGAGGGCGCGGAACGCCTCGGACGGGGTGAACACGCCGGGGACCGAGATGAGCCCGCAGCGCTTGGTGGCGCGCACCACCTCCTCGTCGAGGTTCGGCGACACGACGAGCGTGCCTCCCGCGTCGGCGACCCGCGCCACGTCCTCGGCGTGCAGCACGGTACCGGCGCCGACGATGGCGCGTCCGCCGAAGCGGTCCGCCTGGATGCGGATCGACGCGAACGGGTCGGGCGAGTTGAGCGGCACCTCCATGATGGGGATGCCGGCGTCCGCCAGCGCGCCGCCGACGCCCTCTGCCTCGCCGGGCGGCATGCCGCGCAGCACGGCGACGATGGGCAGCGCGGCGAGGGCGTCGTCGAGCGTCATGGCAGAGCTCCGCGGCTGTGCTGCGGTCAATGCCGCGGGCTCGGTGCGCCGTCAACGTTCAGCGACGACGCACGCGGCGATCGCAGCCGATGGAAGGTGGCATGGCTTCCCCCGTCAGGCGTGGTCGCCGATGATGGAGAGGCCCAGCATCGCGCAGTCCTGCGGCGCCTCGATCGTCGCGACGTCCATCGCGCTGAGGGCCTCGGCGTAGCGCCGCACGAGGTCCGCCCCGCCGACGAGGACGACCTCGCCGACTTCGCGTGCCGCCGAGAGCACCTCCGCTCCGATGAGGAGGCCGGACAGGAGGCTGGGTGCCGCGGCGTCCGACAGCCGTCCCATCAGCGCCTCGGCGCGCAGCGAGAACAGCCGCGCCAACAAGTCGCCGGCGGCGTTGAGCTCGCGGGCCGCGAAGACGCCTCGCATGAAGCCGTCCGGATCGGACCCATCCCCCATCGTTGCGGACAGGATCGTGTGGTCGCGCAGCGCGGCGTAGATGTCGCCCGTCATGAAGGTCCGGAAGCGGGTGATCGCGCCGCCCTCGACCGTAACCCACTTGGCGTGGGTCCCGGGCAGCACGAACGTGCCCTCGGACCGGCCGATGGCGCCCAGCGCCCCGAACACCTGCGTCTCCTCACCGCGCATAACATCGGCCCATCGTTCGCCGTCGCCGCGCATCGCAATTCCTGGGACGATGGCGACGTCGCCGAGCGCGGTGTCCACCTTCACCACGCTCCGCGCGATGTCCTCAACCCGCGCCGGCAGGTCGACGTAGGGTGCCTCCACCCAGCCGTGGCGTGCGCCGACCATGCCGCACATGCGGATCGGCGTCGGCTCCTCGGCCAGCCAGCCCCCGACGGCCGCGGCCAGCACGCCCTCGAAGTCGCCGCCGGCGATGCGCGACAGTCCGTCCGCGCGCTCCTGGCGTGCGACGATGCGGCCGTCCTCGATGAGCGCGGCCCTCAGCCGCGTGGTCCCCCAGTCGACCGCGATCCGCCTAATGGCTGTGGCGCGGGATGAAGCTGCGCGCGATCCGCCGGTACTTCACCGCGGGCTTCAGCACCATGCCCTGGGCGAGCTGGTCGACGCACGAGCGCTGCAGCTCCTGCCACGGCGTCTGGCTCTCCGGCACCTTGTAGCCACCCTCCGAGGCGAGCTCCTCCCGGCGCAGTGCGAGCTCCTCGTCGCCGATCAGGATGTCCGCCCGACCTTGCCTGAGGTCGATGCGCACGCGGTCGTCGGTGCGCAGGAGCGCGAGGCCGCCGCCGGCTGCGGCCTCCGGCGACGCGTTGAGGATCGACGGCGAGCCCGACGTGCCGGACTGCCGCCCGTCGCCGACGCAGGGGAGCTCCTTGACCCCGTGCTTCAGCAGGTAGTCCGGCGCGCGCATGTTCACCACCTCGGCGCCGCCCGGGTAGCCGATCGGCCCGGTGCCGCGGATGAACAGGACGCAGCTCGCGTCGATCTCAAGCGAGGGGTCGTCGATGGCCTCGTGGTAGTGCTCGGGCCCGTCGAAGACGATGGCGCGACCCTCGAAGGCCTCGGGGTCGTCGGGGTTCGACAGGTAGCGCTCGCGGAACTCTGGGCTGATGACGGACAGCTTCATCACCGCGGCGTCGAACAGGTTGCCGCGCATCACCTTGAAGCCCGCCGAGTGGATGAGCGCGGTGTCGAAGGTGCGGATGACGTCGGCGTCGAGGGTCGGCACGTCGCGGCAGTTCTCGCCGATCGTGCGACCGGTGCAGGTCAGCGCGTCCTCGTGGATCTTGCCGTGGCGCATGAGCTCGGCGACCACCGCGGGGACGCCGCCGGCGTGGTGGTAGTCCTCGCCGAGGTACTCGCCTGCAGGCTGGAGGTTGACGAGCAATGGAACGTCCAGCCCGTGCCGTTCCCAGTCGTCGAGGGTGATGTCGACGCCGACGTGCGCGGCGATCGCGTTGATGTGGATCGGCGCGTTGGACGAGCCGCCGATCGCCGAGTTCACCACGATGGCGTTCTCGAACGCCTTGCGCGTCAGGATGTCGGAGGGCTTCAAGTCCTCGTTGACCATCTGAACGATGCGCAGCCCCGTGAGGTACGCGGTCGACGCGCGCTCCTTGTGCGGCGCCGGGATCGCCGCCGAGCCGTTGATGCTCATGCCGAGCGCCTCGGCAAGCGAGTTCATCGTCGTCGCCGTGCCCATCGTGTTGCAGTAGCCGGGCGAAGGCGAGGCCGAGGCGACGAGCTCGATGAAGCCGCGGTAGTCGATCTCGCCCGCCGCCAGCAGACGACGCGCCTCCCACACGATGGTGCCGGCGCCGGTCCGCTTGCCCTTGTACCAGCCGTTCAGCATCGGTCCGCCCGACAGGCAGATCGCGGGGATGTCGACGGTCGCTGCCGCCATCAGGCAGGCCGGCATCGTCTTGTCGCAGCCGATGGTGAGCACGACGCCGTCGAGCGGGTAGCCGTGCAGGATCTCGACGAGCCCGAGGTAGGCAAGGTTGCGATCTACCGCCGCGGTGGGCCGCTTGCCGGTCTCCTGGATCGGGTGGACCGGGAACTCCATGGCGATGCCGCCGGCCTCGCGGATGCCCTCGCGCACGCGCTTGGCAAGCTCCAGGTGGGGCCGGTTGCACGGCGACAGGTCCGAGCCGGTCTGCGCGATGCCGACGATCGGCTTGCCCGACTGTAGCTCGTCCTGCGTCAGCCCGTAGTTCAGGTAGCGCTCCAGGTACAGTGCGGTGGCCGAAGGGTCCGACGGATCGTCGAACCAGAGGCGGCTGCGCAGCTTACGATCGGACACGGGACACGGCCTCCACGGAACACCGCCTCACTGGTACAGCAACGAACGCCCTGCACAACAGGGCACAGGACCGCGCTCAGCCCGGCGCTGGTCCGGCCCCCGCGCTTGCCCGCTCGACCATGGCGAACGCGCGCTCGAGGAGGCGCGCCATCTCGTCCGCGTCGGAGATGGTCCAGCGGCCCGACGGGTCGCGCTTGCCCTCCAGCACGGCGAGCTCGATGAAGATGCGGTAGATAAGGTCGTCGGTCATGCGTCCTCGGAGGGGGTCGGTTAGCGCTCCTTGCCTGTGCTCCTAGCAGCTGGCAAGGAGCCGTCCGCGATGCCCATCGTCTTCGCCCACGGCCAGCCCAAGTCCGGCTCGACGTTCCTGTTCCAGGTGGCGCGGCGCGCCGCCTCGCTGCAGGACCGGCTCGGCGAACGCGAGCTCCGGCAGGCGCTGTCGGACGCGCTCGGCGAGCCCTGGCGCGACTTCCAGCAGACCGTGGACCGCGCGCTGATCGACCGCCTGCGCGCCAGGATCCCTCCGCGGCTCACCGTCGTCATCAAGACGCACGGCGACCTCGATCCCGCGCTGATGCCGCTCCTAGCACGGCAGCAGGTGCGGGCGTTCACGTCGGTGCGTGACCCGCGCGACACCGCCCTGTCGATGGTGGACACCGGCCAACGCGACGCGGCGCACGGCAAGCCGCGGCCCTACTTCAAGGCGATGCGCACGGTGACGCAGCCGGAGACGCTCAACGCCCAGCGCTGGGCGGTGCGGCGCCTCGGGCCCATCGTCGGCAACCCGTTCGTCCTCACCATCCCGCACGAGGCGATCGCCGCCGCGCAGCCGCGCGTGGTGAGGCTGCTGCTGCGCCACCTCGGCCTCGAGCGGCAGGCCCGAGAGGTCAACGCGCACTTTGCGTCGGACCCGCACGGGAGGATCATGGAGTACCACCGCGGCGAGCCGCTGCGCTTCCGGCGCGAGCTGACGGCGGACGAGGTGGCCACCCTCGACCGCGAGCTCGCCGCCGAGATCGCCGTCGTCGACGCGATCACGCGGCGGGCGATGGCGCGGCTGTCGCTGACGAACGCCCACCTCGCGTTGCGAGCGCCACGCCCGGCCGGGCGCTGTTGATCGAGGGGTGCGCGGACCGGCTCGCACGCCAACGGGGCGTGCTGGCGGCGCGCCTGCTGGCCACCGGGGCTGCGACCCGCCGCTTCGCCGCGCCGCGCCAGGGCGAGGCGGGCGACCTGCCGCTGCGGCGGCGCAGCTTCGACGGTGCGATGACGGGGGGGACGCGCGAGGTCGCGATCGCGGCTGCCGAGGCGCTGGTGCGCCACGGCGACCACGACGCCGCGCTGTTCCTGTGGCGCGAGCTCCACGCCGCCGAGCCCGGCGAGCCGTCCTGGCAGCGCGCCGTCGTCGCGGGCCACGTTGCGGTGGGCGAGCCGCAACGGTTCGCCCGCGTACTGGTGCCCGGTGCGTTGCGGGGCGCGGACTGGGGCGCGCTCGAGCCCACCCTCGACGCGGCGATGCGCGCGTGCGAGCGCTCCGGCGGCCCGGCCGCCGCCGCAACCCTTGCGTGGCAGGTCCTGGAGTACGCCGCGGGCGACGCCTCCGCGCGCATGGCGTTCCTCCTCATGGTGACGCCGACGACGCTTGCGGCGCTCGTCGGCGCCCTTTCCTCCGGCTCGGCCGACGCGTCGCCGCGTGCACTTCTGCGCATCGCCGATCAACTCTCGACGCTGGGGCTCTCCCAAGAGGCGTCGCAGATCGTCGACGCGCTCGACGCGCGCGTCGGCCTCGACCGGTGGAGCGCGCTCCTCGCAGCGAGGGTGGCGTGTCAGCAGGGCGATGAAGCGGCGGTCGTGCGGCTCCACGGCATCGCAGCGGCCGGCGTCGCGCACGATCCGGCGGAGGAGCCGGCGCATCCGCTCGCCATCGCCGCGTTCCTGCCCCTCGCGCCGGACGCTGCCACCCAGGTCCGCCGTGCGGAAGCCCTCGCCTCGGCGGTGCTTGCCACCGGCGCCGACCCCGAGGCCGTCATCGACCTCCTCACCGGCACGCCGTTCGCCGCGCGCCTCAGGCCGACGCTGCGTCGCCTCGCCGAGGGAGCCTCGCTGATCGCGGCCCTTGCAGGAGCTTTCACCGCCGCAGCGGACGGCGCCGCGCTGAGCGACGACGCGCTCGACTTCGTCCCGCGCCTCCACAATCGGTTGGTGCGGCGCCGCCTCCTCACGCACGCCCTGGCGCCCGCGATGCCTCGCGAACGGGTCGATGCTGCGCTGCGACGGGCCGACCCGACGGTGTCCGCCGTGCGCATCGACCTGCACCACATCGCGACGGCCCTTCAGGCGGCCGGGCGCGCCGACCTCGCGCTCGCCGCCATGCGACGCGTCCTTGCCGACGTGCCGCAGGATGCTTGGGCGCGCTGCCTCGCCGTGGACTACGCGCACCGGTTGGGGCGGCGTGACGAGGAACGGGCGCTGGCGCACGGCTTCGACCTTGGCGCCATCGCGCCGACGATGATGCCGGACGTCGGCAACGCGCTCCTTCGCGCCGGGCTAAGCGCGCGGGCGGCCGAGGCCTTTGACCGCGCGCATCGCCTCCTACGCGACACCGATCCCGGCCCGCACGGCGGCGCGACGATGGCGCGCGGCCTCACCGCGACGGGGCGCCCGGCGGACGCGGTGGCGTGGTGGACTCGGGTGACGGGACGCGAACCCGACCGGGTGCCGCGCTCGCGTCCGGCGATCATCGATCCGGGACACACCGACGGCGCCGGGCATCACATCAACGCCACGCGCTTCGCAGCGTCCGTCGTCGCCGAGCTTACCGGCATGCCGCCGGTCGTCGTCGTCCACCATGCTGCGGCCGCGGCCAGCCTCGGGGGGATGGAGGTTGCTCGGGCGATGACCGTGGAGCCCTACGTCTTCACCGCCTACGCCCTTGGCTCTGCTGAATACGACGCCCTCGACGAAGCGTTCGCGCACGACCTCACCACGCTCTATGGCCGGTCGCGGCCGCCGATCCTTCTCATCCATTCGCTGCGGCACACGATGCTGGGCGGGCTCGCAAGCTGGCTGTGCGCGACCAACGCTGGTTCGCCCAGCGTCGTCGTCGCCGGAATGATCGAGGCCGATCACGTGGCGCGCGGGCTTGCCCCCGGCGCGTCGCTCCTTACAAAGACGCGGTCGCTCGCCCCTCGCCGCGACGTGCGCATGGTGCTTTACGCGGAGACGGAGGCTGGGGTGGACTGGCTCGCCCGCGCCGCGCCCGGCATCCACGTGCATCGGTTCCCCTACGTTGCGGCGGCGCGGCTACGCCCTCTCCGGCGTCCGCGCGATCCCCAGTCGACGCCGAGGTTCGGCATGGTCGGCGCCACCCGAGCCGAGCGCGGGTTCGGCCCGCTGTTCCGCGCCCTGCTGGCGCGCGGACCGCTCGCCGCGGACGTCCTCGTCCAGGTGGCGCCCGAAGCGCTTGGCGAGTTTGACGACGGAGCCTCCGACGCGCTCGCGGCGCTGCGCGCGCGGGGCGACCCACGCCTCGCGCTCCTGTCCGGCGTCCTGGACGTCGCCGCTTACGACGATGCGGTCGCGGCCCTCGACTGCGTAGTGCTGCCCTACCGAGGGCGTTACGCGGTGTCGGGCTCGGGCGTCCTCTTCGAGGCGATCGAGGCCGGGGCGACGGCGCTCGTCCCGCATGGCTCCACCTTGGCATCGGCACTCGACCGCCTCGCCTACCCGCACGGTCTCATCGATCCGAACGACCCGGACGGCCTCCGCGCGGCCATGGAGGATGTCGTCGCCCGGTGGCCGTCGATCGCGGCCCAGCTCGCGGCCTTCCACGCGCAAGGGCTGGAGCTGCCCGCCGATCGCTTCCTTGCGACCGTCCGGCACGCGCTCGCCGACGTCGGACTTCTCCGCTGACGCTCCATGCCCGCCGATGCCGTGCCGGGTCGCCTCGCGTCCGACGCACGAGGTTTCGTCGGCGAACTTGTGAGGAGGAGCGGCCCCATCGCTCGCCTGCGCTTGCTACACTGCCCCGATGAGCCCGGGTCTGCCGGAGAGGTCAGCTCACGAAGCCTTCACGCGATCGGGCGTCGTCCCCTGCCGCGAACTTCCGCGCGTAGGCTCGTCAGCAGTCTGATCGAGGACGTGTTCTCGTTGACGTTGCCCCCAACTTCTATCCAGCGGCGGCTGGAATTCGGCGGTTAACGTCGGTAGGCGGGGCAAACCAAACCTGTCGAGGTTGGACAGGTCGTGAGAGCGACGCGGGCGCAGGATTGCTGCGGCGTAGTCGTTCGGGGTGAGCCGGCCGAGACGCGAATGCGGCCGCGTCGTGTTGTAGTCGGCGCGCCACGCAGCCAGCACGGCACGGGCATGGGGGAGCGAGCGGAACAGGCCCTCGTTCAAGAGCTCGTCTCGCAGGCGGCCGTTGAAGCTCCCGATGAAGGCGTTCTGTATCGGCTTTCCGGGCGCAATGTCGTGCCAGGCGACCCGACGCTCGTCGGCCCGTGAGAGGATCGCGTTCGCGGTCAGCTCGGTGCCGTTGTCGCTGACGATCGTCGTCGGCCGGCCGCGTTCGGCAACGAGCCGGTCGAGCTCGCGGGCAACCCGCACGCCGCAAAGCGAGGTGTCGGCGACCAGCGCCAGGCACTCGCGGGCGCGATCGTCGACGACGGTCAGGATGCGCAGGCGCCTGCCGCAGGCGAGCTGGTCGGACACAAAGTCGAGCGACCAGCGCTCGTTCGGCCGGAGCGGCACGGCGAGCGGGGCTCGCGTCCCGACTGCCCTCTTGCGGCCGCCGCGCTTGCGCACCGTGAGGCGTTCCTCGCGGTAGAGCCGGAAGAGGCGCTTGTGGTTCAAGGCATAGCCTTCGCGCCGCAGCAGCACGTGCAGCCGCCGATAGCCGAACCGCCGTCGCTCGTGCGCCAGCGCTCTCAACCGTTCGCGCAGCTGACCGTCGGGCCGCCGCACCGAACGGTAACGGACCGTCATCCGGCTCGCGCCCACCACCGTGCACGCCCGCCGCTCGCTCATCTTGAACGTCGCTCGAAGATGCGCGACAGCCTCTCGCTTCGCAGCGGGCGTCACCATCTTTTTCCCAAGAGATCCTTCAGCGCCGAGTTGTCGAGCATCGCTTCGGCGAGCAGCCGCTTCAGCTTCGCGTTCTCCTCCGCGAGCCCGCGCAGCCGCTTCGCCTCGCTCACGTCCATCCCGCCGTACTTCGACTTCCAGGCGTCGAACGTCGCATCGCTCATGCCGTGACTGCGGCACAACTCGGCGACCTTCGCTCCCGCCGCATGCTCCTTCAGCACGCCGATGATCCGCTCTTGCGTGAACCTGCTGCGCTTCATCCGTTCGGTCCTCTCTGGGCCGAACTCCACTTCGCCCTGGATCAGGCGCCGGGGACAACGTCATCTTGGCTCCAAACTCATAACCAGAATGCGACGATGGCGGCGATGGTCACCGCGGCGAGATGGTTTCGTGCCAGCTTGTCGGATCGTGTGGCGACGCGCGGCCAGTCCTTCAGTCGGCGGAATGATCGTTCAACGACGTTGCATTCGCGGTCGAGCACCGGATCGAAGGGGTGCTTCGTCCGCCTCGTCGGGTTGTTGGGGATGACCGGCAGGCCACCGCGATCGCTGACCAGCGTGCGCAGGGCCTTGGCGTCGGGAGCCTTGGCGTCGGGAGCCTTGGCGTCGTAGGCCCCATCGGCGAGGCACCAGCGCGGAGCGAAGGAGCCGATGAGGTCGGCGGCCATTGGCCCGTCGCCGCGATGGCCAGGGCGAACGATCAGGCGTCGGGGGCGTCAGCGCCATCAACCGCCATGGGGATCTTGGTGGTGCGCCCGCCTCGCGAGCGACCGATGGCCTGGGCGTCCGCCCCCCTTTTCCACCGGCGGCGCAGCGGTGAGCCTTCGCGCTGGTGGCATCCAGCACGAGTGTCGCCGGTGGTCCGCCCTCCTGTGCCAACGCCTCGAAGAGGTCGTTCCGTCGAGCAAGACAAGTTAGTCGAGAGAGCTGAGGGCCCTCGCGAGGCGCTACGGGATCAACCGGAAGACCGTGGCCGAATGGAAGGAGCGCTCGTCGGTGAGCGACCTGCCGACGGGACCGGAAGAGCTAAGGTCAACGGTCCTGTCCGATGAGGACGAGGCGATCATCGTCGCCCTCCGTCGCCACACCGTGCTGCCGCTCGACGACTGCCCCAACGCTCTCCAGCCGACGATGCCACATCTCACCCGCGCATCCCTTCATCGCTGCCTGCAGCGTCACGGGATCTTCCGACTGCCTGATGACGATGGCGACAAACCTGGCAAGAGGAAACTCTGGTGGCGATCGACCGGACGTCGAAGTTCGCCTTCGCCCAGCTCGTGGAAAAGGTCAACCGCGTCACCGCATCGGCCTTCCTCGTCGCTCTCGTCGAAGCGGTGCCGTATGAGATCCACACCGCCACATCGCCATGCGCTGCCGCGAGCATGGCATCGAGCACCGCTTCACCAAGCCGAACCATCCATGGACGAACGGTCAGGTCGAACGGATGAACCGCACGATCAAGGACGCCACCGTCAAACGCTTCCCCTACGACGGCCACGAGCAGCTCCGGCGACACCTCGCCGACTTCATCGCCGCCTACGACTACGGCCGCCGACCCAAGACCCTCAAGGGATTACGCCCTACGAAGACGTCTGCAAACGGTGGATAGACGAACCCCAACGCTTCACCATCAACCCGCTCCAGCAAATGCCGGGATCAAACACCTAGGACACCGCCTCGGTACGGCGAAGCCGGAGCCGGATCGCGGCGAGCTTTACGAGGGCAGACGGTGTCCCGGATCCTCGGAGCGGAGGGCGACGGCGCGCATGGGCATGGACGACCTCACGACCGAACCCACGTCGACCGGTGGCACCCGACAAGGGGTCCCGTCCCGTGCGCTGCATGCTGCGGCGAGCCCGGCATAGCCGAGCGCCGCCGTCTTTGGGGCCTGCCTTGAACATCGTTCGCATACCGCGCATCGTTAGCGGAACAAGGCGTCGACCTCGTCCTGACTGACGACGCCGCGATCGCCGTCGAGGGCGGGCCCGTTCAGCATGGTTCGGTCGTCTGCATCCAAGGCCGCCGGCGACACAAGGTCCTGCGCCTTCCAAAGGTCGACCATCGAGGCGATGCGTTCCTCGATGAACTCGAGCGATCCGACCACCTTCGAGATGCGCTGCCCGGTGATGTCTTGGAAGTTGCAGGCTTCGAAGATCTTGACCACGCAGTCCGCAACGGTCTGTGCCGCCCTTCGCACGTCGGCGTCTTCGCTCACGCGCAGCAGGAAGACGGCCCCATCGATCGCCTCCGCCGCCGCAAGGATCGCGTCGGTCGCGGCTTCCGTGCCGACCACCACCGCTCTGAGCTGTTCGGTCGCTCGGCCCTTCGACTGCTCGCTCACGCCCCGCGCGTGCAGCGCGCTGACCTCCTGCTTCGTGACCTCTATCCGCTTCTGGATGTCGTCGACGCCGCTCCACAGGACGATGGCGTTTTTGGCGGGCTGCGGCAGCCGTCCCTCCGTGCGGAGCGCCTGCAGCTCGTGGAGGATGAGAGCGACCTGATCTCCCATCGGCGAGCCCTCGACGAGTTCGCGCGTCCTTTCGACCTCCACCGGAAGCGGCCCTGCCATGTGCGTCAACTCCAAGCGGGTAGGTACACTTCATTCTACCCGTATGGCGCGTGTTTACAACCTTCGGCATCCACCGACGGAAGCGTCGCGCAAGGTTGTGACCAAGCCTGAGCCAAGCCATCTCCCCTAGAACCAGTTGCAGCGATCCTCATGATGACGACGTCATCGAACTGGAGCATACGATGTCCCTGGACCTTAAGATGCCTGTTCTCGTCGTCGACGACTACAAAACGATGATCAGGATCATTAAGAACCTCCTCCGTCAGATCGGCTTCGAGGACATCGACGACGCAACGGACGGCACGGAGGCGCTCGAAAGACTTCGCGCTCGAAGCTACGGGCTGGTGATCTCGGACTGGAACATGGAGCCGATGACGGGCTACGACCTCCTCAAGGAGGTTCGCGCCGACCCTTCGCTGCAGACGATCCCCTTCATCATGGTGACTGCCGAGGCGAAGTCCGAGAACGTGATCGCGGCGAAGAAAGCCGGTGTCAGCAACTACATCGTGAAGCCGTTCAACGCCCAGACCCTGAAGGGGAAGATCGAGAGCGTGTTCCAGCCCGCCTAGAGAGCTGTTTGGGGTTAGCTGGAACTCCCAACCCCGAGAAGACCGCTCCCGATCAACGAGCTAGAGCATCTGAGCAGACCCCCCCGATGCCCTGGCGGCGCCGGTGTTCGATCAGAGTCCCCGGTGTCCCCAGGATCCCCCGGCGTCCCCAGCACGGTAGGCCGCCCTCAACGCGGACACCGACGCCCTTACAATTCCTTAACAACCCGATAACTCCCGAGAAAGTTGTCTATTGGGTTGCGCTGCACAACCATTAGTCGCAAAGGTTGTGTCAGCGAGGCGGCCGAGATGGTCGCCGGAGCGGATGCCTCCCCGAGCCTTCGTGGCTCGAAGGGACGCCGCCAAACGGGACCGGGAAAGGACTGCACAGTGTACATCGTCATCGATTCGCGTGATGTTGTCGCGAATGGTTACAGGTCCGGCTTCGAGCGCGAGGGCCTGGCATGCACGACCTTCGTCGGTGCCGACTTTGCCGAGTGGCTGCAGTCGGTCTCCGACGCAGACGTCTCGGCCATCCAAGCGGTCGTGCTCGGCGCCACCGAAGACCGTCTTGCAGTCCCAGCGCTCGTCCGCTCGCGCTCCAAGACCCCCATCATCGCCCTCAAGGAGGAGGGTGGGCTGGAGGAGACCTTGGAGCTGTTCAACGTCGGTGTCGACGATGTCGTGAAGAAGCCCGCTCCGGTGCGGGAGATCGTGGCGCGGGCGCACGCGATCTGGCGCCGCTCAAGCGATGCGCGGGAGGAGGCCCAGTTCGGCCGACTGACCGTGTACTTCGACTCGCGGGACCCGACGATCGATGGTGAGCCCGTGGAGCTGCCTCGTCGCGAACGCCAGATCCTCGAGTACCTGGTCAAGAACCGTCGTCGACGCATCACCAAGACGCAGCTGTTCAACGCGATCTACGGCCTGTTCAACGAAAACGTCGATGAGACGGTCATCGAGGGGCACATCTCGAAGCTGCGCAAGAAGCTCCGCCTGCGGCTCGGCCACGACATCATCGACGCCAAGCGGTTCGCCGGATATGCCTTCGTCGGCGACCGTCAGCCCTGCGAGGTCCCCACCGCCGCCTCGATGACGGACGACGAGGCGCCGATGTTGACCATCGTCGCGTCGAACACAAGCTTGACGCGCACCAGCAGGCCGCTCGGCGGTCCCCGTCCGGTCTGACCCGCGGCCTTCCGTCGACCCCATCGTCGACGCAGATGCTCGGAGCATCGTTGGCCGCTCGCCTGCCGCTTCGGAGGCGCACCGGCCGCGGCGCCGCTGCCGGCTCCCTGCCTGCACGGAACGCAGCGCGCATGCACGCCCGCAGCGATGCCGATCGACGGACCCGACGGTCGCCCAACGACGCCGAACCCTGCGAAGTATGCTGCGGTACCCTGCGCGTGTATGCTGGCAGAGGAAGCGCGGGTTGCGCCGTCCATCCCGATCGGAGGGGCAGGACACCGCAGACTAGCCGGAGGTGGCCATGACCGTTTGCCCATCCGTTGACGCGTCGCCGTCGCATCTGCTGGCGTCGGCGTTGGCAACCTTCACACGATTGCTCGTTTCGGTCGTCCTCGGCACGATCGTGACAACGCCGGCGCTCGCCCAGTTCTCCAACTGTCAGGCGATTGCCAACCGGCTCCCAGTTGGCGGCAGGGTCGTTCACGTGGCGACTGAGCCCGCTTCCGACTACACGGTGGAGATCCGCTACGTCGGGCACTCCACGTTCCGCATCACCGCGCCGGATGGCACCACCATTGCGACGGACTACGCAGGGTCGGCGGGAAGCGGCCCTCGACCCGACATCGTCACAATGAACCACGCCCACTCGAGCCACTGGACCGCGTTTCCCGACCCGGCCATCCCGCATGTGCTTCGCGGTTGGGGCAGCGCCGGCGCGCGTGCCGAACACCTTCTGACCGTCGGGGAGGTCCTCGTCCGCAACGTTGCGACCGACATTCGATCCCACGTCGGGATCGAGGAGCACGGGAACTCGATCTTCATCTTCGAGATCCAGGGCCTGTGCATCGGGCACCTCGGGCACCTGCACCAGCCCCTGTCGGATGCACAGTTCGCCGAGGTTGGCCGGCTGGACGTCGTGTTCGTCCCCATCGACGGCACCTACACGATGAACCACACCGCAATGATGGAGGTCGTCTCTCGATTGCGTGCGTCGATCGCGATCCCCATGCATTGGTTCTCGAATTATACGTTGGCGGACTTCGTGGCTCGCACGCGTCAGGACGGACTGCACGTCGAGATGCCGGCCGAAGCTGTGCTCAAAGTTTCACTCAACACGCTGCCCGATCTGCCGACGCTGATCGTGCTGCCACGCCACACCGGCCGCTGAACGTCGCGATGGTGTCGGCGTAGGCCGATCACCCTCCAGCGTTTGGTCGGCGGTCGCTGCCTGTGGGTGCCGCGGGACGACGCGCGTGGAGCGGGAGGCACCAGTGCGACGCGGGCATCGTGCGTGGTCCAACGTCGTTCGATGCGCCGTCGTGGTGGTGTTGCCTTGTCCACCCCTCGTCGCACGACCCACCCGCGGCTTCAGCACAACCCCCTGCGGACGCTCGCGGACGCCTCGGAGCACCAGCTGGGCGTCGCCGCGCGCCGGGAGAAGCCGCGGAAAACCCAAGCACCCCATCCGGGGTCCGGCCGGCCCCCCGGGCGCTGGCCACGCCCAAGCCCCGTCACAGCCTTTCACCACATCGGCGCCTTCACCGCCGGGCACGGGCGGATCGCCGGGCTGCGGGCGGCGGGCGACCCGTTGGAGGGATGCCGCGTTGCGGCGTGCTGCACGCCCAAGGCCTACGACACCGCCGCTATCCGGCCCGACGGTCGAGGCCCGCAGCGCCCTGCCGAACATCCCACCCAAGATCGATCCGCGCGCTGGCGAAGGTGCTCCCCACCCCTTCTTCACCGCGACCGCACCGCCATCGCGCGCATGTTCGGTCCCTCATGGACGGCCGCCGCATTGCCCGGCTACGACCGTCCGGCGACCAACTCCTCGACGCTGTCGGCCGCGCTGCGGCGACCCGCCGCTGATGTGCGTCGAAGCCAAGCGTGGGCGACGGCAGATCGATCGCCCGTGGACAGCCAGCGCAACTGACCCATCACGCGTTCAACTTTGCGTAGATGGCCAGCGCCCGTGCGGCCGCGCTATGCTGAAGCATGCTGCGTGGTTTCATCCTGGCGCTTGTCGCGGTCCTCACCTCGTCCGCCGGTGCCGCAACGGCGAACTCCATCGACGCGCTGTCCATCGCGTCCGATGCCTGGCTGCGCACCGGGCCATCGACAGCGCACGCGCGGATCACCGGCCTGCCCCGGGGGACCGTGGTGGTTGAGATCGCGGACGTCGACACCGCCTTCGAGGGACATTCGAGCCGCTGGGTCCACGTGCACGTGCTTGAAGGTCGAGCCGAGGGCCGTGACGGTTGGGTTTGGGGCCGCTTCGTCGACTGCTGCCGACCCTATGAGTGGCTCGACTGACGCAGCCGCGGCGTGCGAACGCTTCGAGCCCGGTTGCGCCAGCGAGCCGGCGCGGTCAGGTCGGCCCACCACCATCACCTTGCCGATGGCTTGCCGCACCTTGCCGATGGCCTGCCGCACCTTGCCGATGGCTCGCCGCACCTTGCCGATGGCCTGCCGCACCTTGCCGATGGCCTGCCGCACCTTGCCGATGGCTTGCCGCACCTTGCCGATGGCTCGCCGCGAGCCAAGGTGGACGATCGCCCGCCCCTCGACGAGCGGCCCCATGCGGCTCACGTCTGGGACAATCCTGCCACCTTCGAGGACCATCGCGTTGCTGGGTCGACGTGCGTGCTTGAGGGTCGAGCTACCGGCGCGACGGTTGGGTTTGGGGCCGGTTCGTCGACCGGCTGCTCACCGTTCCAATGGCTCGACTGACGCTGCCACGTCGTCCCAACACCTCGAGCTCGTCCCGCCATCGAGCCGCCGCCGGCAGCTCAGTCCATCGTCACCACGACCTTGCCGATGGCCTGCCGCGAGCCGAGGTGGGCGATCGCCGTGCCCCCCTCGGCGAGCGGCCAGGTGCGGCTGACATGCGGGCGGATCTTGCCCTCACCCCACCACGTGAAGAGTTGCGCCACGTGGCGCCGGTTCGCTGCGGGGTTGCGCCGGGCGAAGGCGCCCCAGAAGACGCCGCGCACGTCGCAGCTCTTCAACAGCGTCAGGTTGAGCGGCAGCCGCGGGATGCCCGCCGTGAAGCCGACGACGAGGTAGCGTCCCTCCCACGCGATGGCGCGCAGCGCGGGCTCGGCATAGTCCCCGCCGACCGGGTCGTAGATGACGTTGGCGCCGGCGTCCCCCACCGCTGCCTTAAAGTCGGCGGCGAGCGCCTTCGAGGCCTCCTTGTCAAGCGGCCCGCGACCGTAGACCACCGAGCGCTCCGCGCCGGCCTTGCGCGCGGCCGCCGCCTTCTCGTCGCTGGACGTCGCCGCCACCACCGTGGCGCCGACGGCGCGGGCGATCTCCACGGCGGCGCTGCCGACCCCACCGGCCGCTCCCAAAACCAGGACCGTCTCGCCCGCCTTCAGCGCGCCGCGGTCGAGCAGCGCGTAGATCGTCGTGCCGTAGGTGAACAGCAGTCCCGCACCATCCTTGGCGTCGAAGCCGTCAGGCAGGGCGTAGGCACTCTCCTCCTGCAGCACGGCCTTGGTGGCGAGCCCGCCATGCCCGGTGACGCCGACCACCCTGTCGCCCGGCGAAAAGGCGCTGACGCCCGGCCCGACGGCCTCCACGGTCCCCGCCACCTCGCCGCCTGGGGCGAACGGCCGCGGCGGGCGCATCTGATACTTGTCCTCGATGATCAGGACGTCCGGGTAGTTGAGCCCGCACGCCTCGACGGCGACGAGGATCTCTCCCTCCCCCGGCGTCGGGTCGGGCATGTCGGCCAGAACCAGCGTGTCGGGTCCGCCGACCTCTCGCGATACGAGTGCCTTCACCGTCGCCCTCCCCGTCATGTACGACGAGCCTAACCCGCTGCCTACGCCGCGCAATAGGCCTGGCGTCCGACCCTTGAAGGCGCGAACCTTGATCAAGGGCCGGGCGTGGCAGGACGCTGTCCGTGCGGCAGCAGACCGCCCAGGGTGGGCTTTGGCACCAAGCGCCGATCTATGACAAGGTCGCGTCGATCCCATCCGCGCGCGCTTGCCTCGGAGCGACTTCGCCGTCGAACGATGCCTGCGTCAGAGGAGGCCGCCGTGACGCACTTCTCCGCACTGGAGCTTCTGAGAAGCGCCTTCACCGGCGACCGGCACTGGACCGCTCAGTGGCCTGACGCGGAGCCGAAGCCGTCCTACGACGTCGTCATCGTCGGCGCGGGGGGGCACGGGCTCGGCGCGGCGTACTACCTTGCCAAGGAGCACGGGATCACCAGCGTCGCGGTGATCGACAAGGGGTGGCTCGGCGGCGGCAACACCGGTCGCAACACCACGATCATCCGCTCGAACTACCTTTACGACGAGTCCGCTGCGCTCTACGCCCACGCCGTCGACTTGTGGGAGGGCCTTTCGCAGGAGCTGAACTACAACGTCATGTTCTCCCGGCGCGGCGTGATGATGCTCGCTCACACCGTGCAGGACGTGCGGGTGTTCAAGCGACACATCCACGCCAACCGGCTGAACGGCGTCGACAACCGCTGGCTGACCGCCGCCGAGGCGAAGGCGATCTGCCCGCCGCTCAACATCGACGCGGACGCGCGCTACCCCGTGCTGGGTGCCGCCTGGCAGGCGCGCGCCGGCACCGCGCGGCACGACGCCGTCGCCTGGGGCTACGCCCGCGCTGCGGCGGCGCGCGGCGTCGACATCGTGCAGAACTGCCCGGTCACCGCCATCCGCCGGGGGCCGGACGGCGCGGTGACGGGCGTCGAGACGACGCGCGGCTTCATCGCTGCCAAGAAGGTCGCGGTGTCGGCCGCCGGTCACACGTCGGTCCTAATGGACACCGCCGGCGTCAGGATGCCGCTGGAGAGCTTCCCGCTGCAGGCGCTGGTGTCGGAGCCCGTCAAGCCGGTCTTCCCGTGCGTCGTCATGTCGAACACGGTGCACGCCTACATCTCGCAGTCCGACAAGGGCGAGCTCGTGATCGGCTCGGGCACCGACCAGTACACGAGCTACTCCCAGCGCGGCGGGATGGCGATGATCGAGCACACGCTGGCCGCGATCTGCGAGATGTTCCCGCAGTTCGCCCGCATGAGGATGCTGCGCCTTTGGGGCGGCATCGTCGACGTGACGCCGGATCGCTCGCCCATCCTTGGCAAGACGCCGGTACCAGGGCTCTACGTCAACTGCGGCTGGGGCACCGGCGGTTTCAAGGCGACGCCGGGGTCCGCCCACGCGCTCGCCCACACCATCGCCCGGGACGAGCCGCACAGGATCAACGCGCCGTTCACCCTGGAGCGGTTCACCACCGGCCGGCTCATCGACGAGGCGGCTGCCGCGGCGGTGGCGCACTGATGCTCCTCGTCCCATGCCCCTACTGCGAGGAGACGCTGCCGGAGGTCGAGTTCGCCTACGCCGGCGAGGCCCACGTCGTGCGGCCGCATCCTCGCGTGACCGACGAGGCATGGCGCGACTTCCTCTACATCCGCACCAACGCGAAGGGGCCGCACCGCGAGCGCTGGCGGCACGTCCACGGCTGCGGACGGTACTTCAACGCCGTCCGCGACACGGTGTCGGACCGCATCCTCACCACGTACGCAGCGGGCGCGTCGACGCCGGAGATCGGGGACGGGGCGTGACGATCGCGGTCCCTGGCGACGGCGTCCTCCCTCGCGAGCGAGCCGAGCCGGCGCGCGCGCAGCGGTTCCGCGTGCTCGGTCGCGGACGCGTCGATGCCGGCCGTGCCGTACGCTTCACCTTCGACGGCGCGCCCATCGATGCGTTCGCCGGCGACACCATCGCGTCGGCCCTGCTCGCGAACGGGCTTCACCTCGTCGGCCGCTCGTTCAAGTACCACAGGCCGCGCGGCATCCTGACCGCGGGTTCGGAGGAGCCGAACGCGCTGGTCGGCGTCGCGCGCGGTGGGGGACGCTTCACGCCGAACGTGCGGGCCACGGTGCAGGAGGCGGTGGACGGCCTCGAGGTGACGAGCCAGAACCGCTGGCCGTCCCTACGCCACGACCTCGGCGTAGTGAACGACCGCCTCTCTCCCCTGTTGGGGGCAGGGTTCTACTACAAGACCTTCATGTGGCCGGGCAGCTTCTGGGACCGGGTCTACGAGCCGCTGATCCGGCGCGCCGCGGGGCTCGGCCGCGCGCCGAGGGAGCGCGATCCCGACAGCTACGCCGCATGCTACGCGCACTGCGACGTGCTCGTCGTCGGCGCGGGTCCCGCGGGGCTCGCCGCGGCGCTCGCGGCGGGGCGCTCCGGCGCCCGCGTGATCCTGGCCGACGAGGGGTCCGAGCTCGGCGGCAGCCTCTTGGCGACGCCGTCCGCGACCATCGACGGGGCGCCAGCCTTCGACTTCGTCGATCGCGCCGCCGCCGAGCTCGCCACGCTCGCCAACGTCACCGTGCTGAACCGCACCACCGCGATCGCCTACGACCACGAGAACATGGTCGGCCTCGTCGAGCGCCGCACGGACCACCTCGCCGCACCCCCCGACGGAGTGCCGCGCGAGCTGCTTTGGCGCGTGCGAGCAACCCGTGTCGTCCTCGCCCAAGGCGGCATCGAGCGGCCGCTGGTGTTCGACGGCAACGACCGCCCCGGCGTCATGCTGGCCGGGGCGGCGCAGACGTACCTCAACCGCTACGGCGTCCTCGTCGGCAGGCGCGTCGTCGTCGCCACGACCCACAACAGCGCCTGGCACGCCGCGTTCGACCTCGCCGACGCCGGCGTCGCCACGCTCGTCGCCGACATGCGGGCGGCGGTGCCGGAGTGGTTGCTGGCGCAGGCGAGCGAGCACGGCATCGAGGTGCTGACCAACGCGGTGCCGACCGCGACGCGCGGCAGGCACCGCGTCTCGGCCGTGCGCCTTCTGGCCGGCGGATCGGCGCGGTGGGTCCCCTGCGACGCGCTCCTGATGTCGGGCGGATGGACCCCTACGCTGCACCTGTGGTCCCACACCCGCGGCACCGTGCGCTGGGACGGCGCGCGCTTCCTGCCGGACCGGCCGACGGAGGCGTGCCGCGTCGCCGGCGCCAACGGGGGCGCGTGGGGCCTCGCTGCGGCACTCACGGAGGGCGCTCAGGCGGGGGCGGACGCCGCGACCGATGCGGGCTTCAGGGCGTCCGCCTCGCCGCTCAAGGTCGAGTACGACCACGAGGGCGGCGGGGACGCGTCCAGCGCGCTGCCCTCCGACCGCCCGGCGAAGAAGGCGTTCGTCGACTTCCAGAACGACGTGACGGTGCGCGACATCCGCCTCGCCGTCACCGAGGGCATGCGCTCCATCGAGCACGTCAAGCGTTACACGACCAACGGGATGGCGACGGACCAGGGCAAGCTGTCCGGCCTCAACGGGCTCGTCATCGCCGCGGACGCGCTGGGGGTAAACCCCCCCGAGGTGGGCCTCACGACGTTCCGCCCGCCCTACACGCCGACGACGTTCGCCACGCTCGCGGGGATACGCCGCGGTGCCACGTTCGACCCCGAGCGAAGGACGGTCATCGATCCGTGGGCCGAGGCGCGCGGCGCGGTCTTCGAGCCCGTCGGCCAGTGGCGCCGCGCGCGCCACTTCCCGCGGGACGGCGAGACGATGGATGAGGCCGTGGCGCGCGAGTGCCGCACGACGCGCGCGGCGGCCGGGCTGTTCGACGCCTCGACGCTCGGCAAGATCGAGGTCGTCGGCCCGGACGCCGCCGAGTTCCTCAACCGGATGTACACGAACCCGCTGCTGAAGCTCGGCGTCGGCCGTTGCCGCTACGCGCTGTTGCTCGGCGACGACGGGTTCATCCGCGACGACGGCGTCATCGCGCGCCTCGGCGAGGACCGCTTCCACGTCACCACCACGACGGGCGGCGCGGCGCGGGTGCTCGCCACCATGGAGGACTACCTCCAGACCGAGTGGTCCGGGCTCGACGTGTGGCTCACCTCCACGACCGAGCACTGGGCGACCATCGCCGTCAACGGCCCGCGGGCGCGCGGCATCCTCGCGCCGCACGTCGAGGGCCTCGACCTCGCGGCGGACGCGTTCGCCCACATGTCCGTCGCGACGTGCCGGGTCTGTGGCGTGCCGGCGAGGCTGTTTCGCGTGAGCTTCACCGGCGAGGTGGGCTTCGAGGTCAACGTGCCGTCCGGCGCCGGTCTTGCCGTGTGGCAGGCGCTGGTCGCTGCGGGCGAGGCGCACGGCGCGACGGTCTACGGCACCGAGGCGATGCACGTGATGCGTGCCGAGAAGGGCTACATCATCGTCGGCCAGGACACCGACGGCACCGTGACGCCCCACGACGCTGGGCTGTCGTGGGCCATCGGCAGGAAGAAGGCGGACTTCGTCGGCATGCGTGCTCTCGCCCGGCCGGGCATGGTGAAGCCCGACCGGCGCCAGCTCGTCGGCCTCGCCACGCAGGACCCATCGGTGGTCCTTGAAGAGGGCGCGCAGGTCGTCGCTGATCCTGCGGCGAAGGTCCCCGCACGGATGATCGGCCACGTCACGTCCGCCTACGGGAGCGACGCGGTGGGTCGCTCCATCGCGCTCGCGCTGGTGGAGGGGGGGCACCGGCGCGCGGGCGAGCGCCTGTTCGTGCCGATGGAGGCCCGCACCCACGCGGTCACCGTCGTGCCGACCGTCGCGCTCGACCCCGACGGGACCCGCCTCGATGGCTGACGCCGCGCTCATGAGCGGCCCCGTCCCGGTGCGCGAGCTGCCGGCGGTCGCCCGTTTCAGCCTACGAGCGCGACCCGCCGAGCGCATGGCTGCCGCCACCGCGCTGCGCGTTGGCCTGGAGGACAAGGTCGGCCGCATCGCCGAGGCCGGCGCGCGCCGAACGCTGTGCCTCGGGCCGGACGAGTGGGCGGTGCACGGCGCGCGCGACGACGGCCCGGCCATCGGGGCGGCGCTGGCGACGGTGGCCGGCACCGCCTTGGTCGACGTCTCGGACCGAGAGGTGACGCTGTCCGTCGAAGGGGCCCGCGCGGCCGAGCTCCTCGCCTACGGCTGCCCACGGGACCTTGCGCGGATGCCGCCCGGCCGCGGTGCCCGCACCGTGTTCGAGGGCGTCACCGTCGTCCTGTGGCGCTGGCCGGACCGCATCGACGTCGACGTGTGGCGCTCGTTCGCCCCGTTCGTGCGCGACGTCCTCGCCGCGGCGAACCGCGCCCTCCCCTAACCCGTCACGATCCGGATGCGCCGGGCGTACTCGGTGGAGATCGCGTCGGCGAGGGCGAGGTCGGCGGGCTCGTCCCAGAACGGGGCCATGAACGCACGCCCGTTGCGTGCGATCGCCTCGCAGGCGTCGTCGTGCTCCCGGCACCAGCCGAGGACCTGCTCGAGGTCCGACAGGTTGGGACGCACGGGGACGTAGTGCACGAAGGGCTCCAGAAGGCCTTCGCAGGCCCAGCTCTCGTAGGTGGGTCGTGGCATCAGGACGACCGAGTTGGAGTAGAGCATCCACCTTAGCCCGGAGGCGACCTCGTTGCCTTCGAGCGCCAACAGGTACCTTGCACGGAGCTGCTCGGCGACGGTGAGCGTCGGCCGCACGCAGCGCTTGACCAACGGGAGTGGCACGGCGGTGGTCTGCGCCGTGAGTTGGACGACCTCCGAGAAGCCGATGTCGATGCGCCGATCGTCGGTGCGCTGCAGCACGGCAGGAACGAACGAGCGGCTGCCGCGCTCGGCCGCGCCGGGGCGGTCCACGAAGCGGCCCGTGGTCGCTCCGCGCCAGACGAGCCGGTCCGCCTTCTCGCGCCACGGCACGTCCAGGCCGTCGACCTTAGCGACGGGCGCGAAGTGGCGGACCCAGCCGAGGCGGCCCAGGATCGCGTTCTGCCGGTGCGCGATGGGGCGCGTGCGGCAGAACGCCGGCACCGGTGGCAGCCGCGTGTTGTCGCCGAGGACCACAAGGAACGGGACGTCCGCGCCGATGCGGCGGAACGAAGCGATGAGCGGCTCGACGAACTCGCGGAACTGGTTCGCGCGTTGGCGTTCGTTGAACCCTGGGAAGCGGGCGGCGATGGCGGCGTCCGCCTCGGCCGGCGTCATCCCCGGATGCGCAAGGAGGCAACGCGGCCCCGCATCGGGCAGGTACGTGCCGGAGACGATCTGCGGGAGGTTGGCAAGACAGGCGGCGCGGCGGCGCTCGGAAGGGCCGGCCGCGACGTCCGCCGGCGGACCCCTCACGCGGCCTCACGGCGTTGGGCTCCCTCGACGACGCCCGCATCGGCCGGCCGCTCGGCCCGGCCGAGCACGAAGTTCGTCCAGCCGATCGCCTCGAGGAGCGCGGCGTCCAGCCGGTTGCGCCGCGCGATGAGGGCGTGGGCGCGCGGGCTCAGCGTCTCCGGCGAGGCCCACACAAACGCGCTCGTGACGGGATGGTCGCGGCTGCGGTTGTCGTGGCCCGGTGCGTCGTCCGGTCCGATGACGCCCTCCTCGCGCAGCCAGTCCACCACGAGCTGCAACGGGCCGACGACGAGGCGACCGTCCCGCATCGCGTCCACCACCTGCCGCTCGGCCGCGCCGTAGGTGTCGGCGTTGACCCCGCGGCCGGCGTAGGCGCGGCACGCGAAGTTGGACCACTGCTGACGCAGGCCCGGACGGCCGCGCAGCCATTCCGGCGTGAGGTCGCTGAGGTCGGTCAGCGTGCGGGCCATCATCTCGTGGGAGGGATGCTGGCGCCACAAGTGCAGAAAGTTGAAGTAGCTGCACACCCGCGACACCGGCTCGCGCACCACGGAGAAGGTGCGCACGGGACGGCCGAACTTCTCGTGCACGCCCCAAGGGAAGTGTCCCGCGACGCAGTCGTAAGCGGCGTCGCGCTCGGCGTTGCTCATGGCTTCGAAGGCAGCGACCTTGGCGGGATCGTCGCCGGTGAGCACGCGATCGCCGAACCGGCGCTTCATCAGCTTGTTGAGCGACGTGCCAGCGCACTTCGGCACATGAAGGTGGACGTAGACCGTGTCATCGGGGGGCATGGGAACAATCCGCTGCGGGCGGACGGTAGGACGAGCTCGCTCTATAGTCGAGCTAGCCGGCGATGGCGATGAGGCGGCGCACCGTGGCCCCGTCGGCGAGCGCGTCGAAGCCCTCGTTGATGCGCTCCAGGGGGTCCGTCCCAGTGTGGAGTCGCTCCACCGGCAGGCGGCCGGCGGCGTTCAGCGCCATGTAGCGGGCGATGTCGCGGGACGGGACGCCGCCGCCGAGGTAGGAACCGCGCACCGTGCGCTCCTCCGCGACCAGGCTGAGCTGGGTGGTCGGCATCATGACGGAGGGGTTCGGCAGGCTCGCGGTGACGGTGCGCCCGCCGCGGCGGGTGACGTCGTAGGCGGTCTTGAAGGCGGCAGCGACGCCGGCGGTCTCCACCGCGAGGTGAACGCCGCCGCGCGTCGCCTCGCGCACCGTGCCGACGGTGTCCTCGGAGCGCGGGTCGTAGGCTGCGGTGGCGCCGAGGGACGTCGCGAGCGCGAGCTTGTCGGGGTTGACGTCGAGCGCGATGACCTCGGCCGCGCCAGAAGCCACGGCGCCGAGCACCGCGGCAAGCCCGACCCCGCCGAGGCCGACCACCGCGACGCTCTCCCCGGCGCGCGCCTCGCCGGTGTTGACCACGGCGCCGACGCCGGTGAGGACCGCGCAGCCGAACAGCGCAACGCGGTCCAGCGGCATCTCGGGGTCAACCTTGACCAGCGAGCGGCGCGAGACGACGGCAAGGTCCGCGAATGCCGAGACGCCGACGTGATGGTGCACCGCCGCGCCGCCGCGCGACAGGCGGACCGCGCCGGACAGCAGCGTCCCCGCGGTGTTCGCCGCCGCGCCCGGCTCGCACAGCGCAGGCCGTCCCTCCACGCAAGGCGCGCAGCCCCCGCAGGAGGGCACGAACACCATGACGACGTGGTCGCCCACCGCAAGGTCGCCGACGCCCTCCCCGAGCCGCTCCACGATGCCCGCCGCCTCGTGGCCCAGCGCCATCGGCATCGGCCGCGGCCGGTCGCCGTTGATGACGGAGAGGTCCGAGTGGCACAGCCCCGCCGCCACCACCCGCACCAGCACCTCGCCGGGACCGGGATCGGCGAGGTCGACCGTCTCCACCGACAGCGGTCGCGAGGCGGCGTAGGGTCGCTCAGCCGGGAACGCGGAAAGGATCGCGGCGCGGGTCTGCACGGGCCTAGCGGATTGCGGTCGGGTTGATGATCGACTGCACGCCGCCGGTCAGCTTGGCGTGGCCGAGCACGAACATGAACTCCGACACCCCGTCCTCGACGAGCGGGCCGACGTTCATGTTCTCTAGGATGTAGACTCCGTTCTCGGTCAGCAGGACTTGGTGCACCTCGAAGACGCCGGTGCCCTCCTCGAACGGCACCACCTCGAGCCCCCAAGAGTCCGAGCCCACAGCGACGACGTTCTGCTCGACGAGCCAGTGCGCGCCGTCGACGCCAAGGCCGGGCTCGCCCTTCAGAAAGCGCTCGCGATCGTCCGCGACCTCGAGCCAGCCGGTGTGGAACAGGACGACGTCGCCCTCGCCGATCTCCACACCCTGCTTCTCGGCCTGGGCCTGTATCTCCTCGCGGTTGAACGCGGTGCCGGCCTCCAGCATGTCGACGCCGAAGTGGTCCGTCATGTCGAGCACGACGCCGCGGGTGACGAGGTTCGGCACGTTCTCGATGCCGAGCTTCTTGAGCCCGGCGGCTGCGACGATCTCCGAGCCTGGGTTGCAGTTGTAGTACATGTTGTCGATGCCGATGTGGCCGAGCCCGTCGAGCTGCGAGCCGATGCCGGCGTAGCCGACGATGACGTCGTCGTTGGACACGAGCTTGGTGTCCCCGGTCGTCGCGCCCCCGGCGGCACCAGGCATGACGACGAGCTGGAACTTGCGCGTGCCGTAGGCGGGCGTCTCCGCGTTGGTCTCCACCCCGAGGGAATAGACCTTGCCCTCGGTCACGAGCGAGGCGGCCTCCTGAGCCATCGCAGGCGTCAGAAGGTTCGCTGCGCCGACCTCGTCGTCCGGGCCAAAGCGCTCGTGGCAGGCGCGCTGCTGCAGCTCGCTCGGCTCGCTCGCGGGCTCCGAAGCGGTCTGCGCGAGCGCCGGGCTAGCGATGCCGAGGCTCAGCGCCGCAGCGATCACCGCGTTCTTGTCGATCATGGCGTCCCTCCCGTCCGGTCTCCGACGGACGGCGCAACGGCGCCGTACGGGACCGGTTCGCGCCATGGTAGCGCCGCAGCGCCCCAGCGCAACGGGACGCGGCGGCTCACGTTCCAGCGGCAGCCCCGGCGCGGTGACGACACGGACCGAACACGCACGCAAGGGCGAGGATCGCCCCCGACACGGTGGCGATCATCCCGGCGGCGCTCACCGCATCGGCGGCGCCGAGCCAGAGCGGACCGTAGCCGGCGACCACGTAGCCGAGGACCGCGGACAGGGCGGCGAACGCGACGCTCCACAGGACCTGTCGCAGGAGGTGGTTCGTCATCAGCCGCGCGGCGGCGGGCGGGCAGATGAACATCGCGATGACGATGATGGAGCCGACCGCGTCGAACGCTGCCACCGCAGCCATCGCCGCGGCGACGACGAGGCCGAAGCCGAGGAGGCCTGTGCGGATGCCCTGCGCCGCCGCGAACGCCTCGTCGAAGGTCGCGATGGCGAGGGGTCGCCACGCGAGCGCGGTCGCCGCGATGACGATGGCGCAGACGACGGCGATGCGTGGCAGCTCGACGGGCAGCTCGGCGAGCGCGGCGGGATCGAGGAGCGAGCTCCATCCGTCGGCGGCGAACCAGATGAGGCTCTCGAGGTTGCCCATCAGCGCGTGCTCCACGTCGAGGTGGACGCCGGAGGTGTCGCTGCGTTCCAACAGGAGCACGCCGGCCGCGAACAGCGCGGTGAAGGTGACGCCCATCGCCGCGCCCGGATCGATTCGGCCGAACCGCTTGATCGCCTCGATCATCGCGACGGCGACGACGGCGGCGGCGGCGGCACCGAGCATCATGGGTACGGACGCGATCGTACCCGTCACCAGGAAGGCGACGACGATGCCGGGCAGCACGACGTGGCTGATCGCGTCGCCGATCAGCGCTTGGCGCCGGAGGATGAGGAAGTTGCCGGGCACCGCGCAGGCGACGGCGGCGAGCACGCCGATGAGGATCGGCGTGAGGCTGAGCTGGACGAACTCGCTGCCCATCAGCTCGGCTGCCCCGCGGGCGTGCGGCTGCCGAGGTGGCGGTCCACCTCGGTGATCTCGTCCGGCGTCAGCACGGCCTCGATGGGGGTGAGCCCGTCGTAGCGCCCGGGCAGCGCCGTGTCCTGGTGGATGCGCCGCGCCGCCGCCCAGCGTCGCTCGTCGTGCGCCGCCCTCGCGGCGAGCGCTCGCCCCGGGTCCGTCGGTACCCCGTCTGGCCGGATCAGCCCTTCGCGGGACAGGACGGCGAGGGTCATCGTGTCGTGGATCGGCTCCCGACGGGCCATGGCGAGGAGGCCCTGACGGCGGTGAACCCGAGTGGCGAAGCGCCGGCGTGCGACCACGGCCGCCAGCACGCCCCGCGTCGGCGCGAGGAAGAGGGAGGCGAGGAAGATCGCCGTTGCGACGAGGACGATGATCGGCCCCGCCGGCAGGCCCCGCGCCGAGGCCGACAGCGCGGCGCCTATGGCTCCGGACGCGCCGCCGATGAGCGCAGCGATCCACAGGACGTCGTGGGCCCGCTCGGTCCAAAACCGTGCCGCCACCGGCGGAATGATGAGGAGCGCCACGATGAGGACGAGGCCGACGAGCTTCAGCCCGACCACCGTCACCATCATGACGATGCCCATCACCGCGAGGTCGACGCGCGCCACGGGGATGCCGCGGGAGGCAGCGTACTGCGGGTCGAAGGCGACGATGGTCATCGGCCTGCGAAGGAGGACGGTCGCGAGCGCCGCCGCGCCGCCACCGACGGCGATGAGGACGGCGTCGGCGAACAGCATCCCGGCCGTGGAGCCGAGCAGGAAGTCCTCGAGCCCCGCCTGCCGCCCCGACGACATGGTCTGGATCACCGTGAGGAGGACGATGCCCAGCCCGAAGAAGACCGACAGGACCGCGCCGATGGCGGCATCCTCGGCGAGCCGGGTGCGCCGCGCCATGGCGTTCACCGCCAGGAGGCCGAGCGTCGCAGAGAGCGCGGAGCCTGCGATCAGCCCGGCGAGGCTGCGCCCGTCGCCGCCGAGGGCGACCATGACGACGAACGCAAGGCCGACGCCGGGCAGCGTCGCGTGCGCCACCGCGTCCGACACCAGCGCCCGCTGGCGCAGCACCAAAAAGGTGCCGCTCGCCCCGGCGGCGGCGCCGAGGAGCGTCGCGCCCACCGCGACGAGCGTCGTGTTGTAGCCGCCGGGCAGGCCGAACGCGAGGAGGAGCCCCAGGGCGACCACCGCGCCGCCGGCGACCGCGGCACGGGCGAGGTCGCCGTCGCTCACCGCGGAGCGACCCGGTCGAGCTGCGCCACGGCGAGCCGCCCGCCGTAGGTCGCCTGCAGCGCCTCGGCGGTGAAGGCGGTGGCGACGGGGCCCTCGGCCATGCGACGCACGTTGACGAGGAGCACGTGGTCGAACGTGTCGGGCACCGTCGACAGGTCGTGGTGGACGGCGACCACCGCCTTCTCGTCGGCCTTCAACGTCTTCAGCACCGCCACGATGGCGCGCTCGGTGGCGGCGTCGACGCCGGCGAACGGTTCGTCGAGCAGGGTGAGCGCGGCGTCCTGCACGAGCGCACGGGCGAGGAAGACGCGCTGTTGCTGGCCGCCCGAGAGCTGGCCGATCTGGCGATCCGCGAAGTCCGCCATCCCGACGCGGTCGAGGGCGTCGGTCGCCCGCGCACGGTGCTGCGCCTTCACGCGGCCGAGGAAACCGAGCTCGCCGTAGAGCCCCATGAGGACGACGTCCATCACCCGCGCCGGGAAGTCCCAGTCGACGCTCGCGCGCTGGGGCACGTAGGCTATTCGCGATCGCGCCCGCGCGAGCGGCTCGCCGAACACCGTGACAGTGCCGGACAGGCGCGGCACGATGCCGAGCGCGGCCTTGAGCAGCGTCGACTTGCCGGCGCCGTTCGGACCGACGATGGCGCTCATCGCCGCCGGCGGGAACGTCGCGTCCACCGAGAACAGCGCGGGCTTCTCGCCGTAGGAGACCGTGAGCCCGCGCACCGCGAGCGGGCTCGACGCGACGTCAGGCTCGTTGGATGGCAGGAGCGGACGCGCGTCCACGGTGTGCTCAGCCCTCGACGAGCTGGCCGGAGAAGCCGCCGGCCGGCGCCTCGCCGCCGAGCGCGCGGGCGATCGTCGTCGCGTTGTGGTCGATCATGCCAACGTAGGTGCCCTCGTACGTGCCCGGCTCGCCCATGGCGTCGGAGTAGAGCTCGCCGCCGATCGCGACGTCGCGGCCGCGCGCCGCTGCGCCCTCGGCGAGCGCGCGCACGTTGCGATCCGACACCGAGCTCTCCACGAACACGGCGCCGACGTCGCGCTCCACGAGCAGGTCGACGAGATCCTCGATGCGCCGCAGCCCTGCCTCGCTCTCCGTGGAGATGCCCTGGATACCCCGAACCTCGTAGCCGTAGGCGCGGCCGAAGTACTGGAACGCGTCGTGAGCGGTGACGAGGACGCGCCGCGCGGGCGGCACCGTCCCAAGCACCTCATCGGCGTAGGCAGCGACGCGCTCGATCTCCCCAAGGTAGTCGGCGGCGTTGGCCCGCAGGCGCGCCTCCTGCGACGGCAGCGCCTCGACGAGCGCGTCCGCAACACGCTCGACCACCTGCACCCAGAGCCGGGGGTCCATCCACACGTGGGGATCGAGCCGCCCGGCGTAGGCGTCGTGGGCGACGAGCGCCTCTCGGGGCAGCGCCTCGGCGACGGCAACCACGTCCTTGCGCCGGGCGAGCGTTGCCAGGAAGTCCTCCATCTGCGCCTCGAGGAAGAGGCCGTGGTGGAGCACGAGGTCGGCGCGGGTCATCGCGGCGATGTCCGTGCGGGTGGCGCGGTAGGCGTGGGGATCGACGCCCGGTCCCATGAGCGCGCGCACCGTGACCGCCTCGCCCCCCACCGCGCGGGCCGCGTCGGCGATCATCGAGGTCGTCGCGACCACCTCGAGCGGGTCTTGCGCCGATGCGCCCGGCGCCGCCGCGGCAACGGGCAGGAGCGCGACGATCGACAGGACGAAGCGGCGGGTCAGGCTCGGCATCGGGGCTCCTCTGCACGGGCGACGATGGTGGCGCCCGCGAAGGCGTATATGAGAAGCATTCGCATCCGATCAACGCGTCCGCCCTTGGGCCGCCCGAGACGCCAGGCACAGGCGGCGCATGAACGGGCACGGGAGGAAGACCGCGGACCCTGGTCCGATGGGTTCAGGCAGCGACGTCGTCCTCCGTGGAGGACATGAGCCGCGCGTTGCCGCCTGCCGCCGCGGTGTCGATGCACAGGTGCCGCTCGAGGACCACCTCGTCGGTGGCCGCGACCACGGGGACGATCGGACCCTCGCGCGCGGCGAGGGCGCGGCGGACGGATGCCACGTCCTCACCCTCGAAGGCCACGGCATCGATGCCGGCGAGCCGCGTGAGCGCTTCGGGGTCGAGGATGCCGGACACGGTGCCGGGCCCCGCGGCGCGCGGCGCCACAAACACCGTCGCGTTGCCGTCCGCCGCGGCGGCGCGGGCCTGTGCCTCGGCCTGGGCAAGGGTTGGCCCGAGGCACAGGACGGTGCCGCGCGGGACCGTCGACAATCGGTTCGATTCACCCGTCGGCCCCGGCAGGTCCGTCACCGACAAGACCCCGCCCGTCGGGCGCGCTGCAGCGAGTGCGCGCTGGACCGCCCCCTCTTGGGCGGCCGGCCCGCGGTCGGCCGGCAGACGGCGCACGGCGCGCCGCGAGAGCCGCGCCACGATGTGCGGCCCACCAGCCTTCGGCCCCGTGCCCGACAGGCCCTCCCCGCCGAACGGCTGCGAGCCGACGACGGCGCCGACCTGGTTGCGGTTGACGTAGATGTTGCCCACCCGCACCCGGCTTACGATGGCCTCCACGCGGTCGTCGATGCGGCTGTGCAGGCCGAAGGTCAGCCCGTAGCCCTTGGCGTTCACCGCGGCGACGACGTCGTCGATGGCGTCCGCCTCGAAGGTCGCAACGTGCAGGACCGGACCGAACACCTCCTTGTCCAGCGCCTCGATGCCGTCGAGTTCGATGACGGTCGGCGGGACGAAGAGCCCGTCCGCGGACGGCGCGATGCCGTGCGCGACGAGGTGCGCGTCGATCGCCTTTTTGGCCGCAGCGTCGATGACCGGCCCCATGTCGGTGGAGGCGTGCCACGGGTCGCTCACGCACAGCGTCGCCATGGCGCCACGCAGCATCGTCATCACGCGCTCAGCGACGTCGCGCTGCACGTAGAGCATGCGCAGCGCCGAGCAGCGCTGGCCCGCACTCTGGAACGCTGAGGTGACGATGTCGCGCACCGCCTGCTCGGGCAACGCGGTGGAATCGACGATCATCGCGTTGAGCCCGCCGGTCTCGGCGACGAGCACGGCGTCGGGGGAGTGCTCGGCGAGCGCGCGGTCGATGGACCTTGCCGTCGCCGTCGAGCCGGTGAAGGCCAACGCTGCGATCCCACGGCACGAGGCGAGCGCCGCCCCCACCGCGCCGCCGCCGGGCGCGAGCTGCAGCGCAGCGCGCGGCACGCCCGCATCATGGAGGAGGCGCGTCGCGAGCGCGGCGACGAGCGGCGTCTGCTCCGCGGGCTTTGCGACGACGGCATTGCCCGCGGCGAGCGCGGCGGCGACCTCGCCGGTGAAGATCGCGAGCGGGAAGTTCCACGGCGCGATGGCGAGCGCGACGCCTGCGGGCTCGGGCGCCAGCCGTTCCGCCTCGCCGGCATAGTACCGCAGGAAGTCGACGGCCTCGCGCAGCTCGGCGACCGCGTCGGCCGGGGTCTTGCCGGCCTCGCGGGCGACGAGCGCGAACACCTCGCCGGCGTGCGCCTCGTAAACGTCCGCCGCACGCCGCAGCATGCGCGCGCGCTCGTCCGGAGCCGCCCAACCGACGCCGGCCGCCGCGGCATCGACGACCTGCTGCGCCGCGCTGGGCTCGAGCTCGGCGACGGTGCCGACGACGTCGTCGGGGCGCGCCGGGTTGACGAGGCTGCGCGCCTCCTGCGTGGCGACGTCGATGGCGGTGAGCGGCTCCGCGTGCCACGTCGCCTTCCGCCACGGCGCCCGCGCCGCCTCGAACGCGGCGAGGCCGACGGGGTCGGCAAGGTCCCAGCCGGCGGCGTTCCGTCGGGCCTGGCCGAAGAGCTCCGGCGGCTGCCTCAGCCGCCGATTGACCGGCGGGGCCTCGCCGAGCGCGGCGAACGGATCGCGCGCCACGGCCTCGGCGGACAAGCGAGCGTCCACGATCTGGTTCGCGAACGAGGAGTTCGCGCCGTTCTCCAGGAGGCGCCGCACGAGGTAGGCGAGGAGGTCCTCGTGCGCGCCCACCGGGGCGTAGATCCGGCACGGCACCTCGGCATCGCGCCGCACGACCTCGTGCAGCGCCTCGCCCATGCCGTGCAGGCGCTGCAGCTCGAACCTCGTGTCGCGTCCGGCCATCGCGAGCACCGCGGCGACGGTGTGCGCGTTGTGCGTCGCGAACTGCGGGTAGAGCCGCGGCGCGCGGTCGAGGAGCGCGCGCGCGCAGGCAAGGTAGGAGACGTCGGAGCCCGCCTTGCGGGTGAACACCGGGAAGCTCTCGGTGCCGACGACCTGCGCGCGCTTGATCTCGCTGTCCCAGTACGCCCCCTTCACCAGGCGGACCATGATGCGCCGGCCGGTCGACCGCGCGAGGGCGTCAAGCCAGTCGACGACGGGGAGCGCGCGCCGACCATAGGCCTGGACGACGACGCCGAAGCCCTCCCACCCGGCGAGCGCTGGGTCGGCGGTCACGCGCTCGATGACGTCGAGGGAGAGGTCGAGGCGGTCCTGCTCCTCAGCGTCGATGTTGAGGCCAAGGTTCGCCCGTGCCGCCTGCCTCGCGAGCCCCCTCACGACCTCGACGAGCGCGGGGACGCACGTCTCCCGGTGCGCCGTCTCGTACCGCGGATGAAGCGCGGAGAGCTTGATGGAGATGCCGGGGTTCGCCTCGGCCGAGGCGGCGGGGTCGGCCCGCTCGGCGAGCGCCGAGGTGGCCTCCTCGTACGCCACGCGATAGCGCGCCGCGTCGTCGTGGGTGCGCGCCGCCTCGCCCAACATGTCGTAGGAGTACGTGTAACCGACCGCCTCCATGTCGGCGGCCCGGCGCATGGCCTCCTCGATGGTCTCGCCGAGGACGAACTGGCGGCCGAGCCGCCGCATCGCCTCCCCCACCGCGACGCGGATGACCGGCTCGCCGAGGCGCCTCAGCGCGCCGCGCAGCGCCCCCAAAACGCCACGCTCGCCATCGTCGGCGAGCACGCGGCCGGTGAGGAGGAGCGCCCAGGTGGAGGCGTTGACCAGGGACGAGGACGACCGGCCGAGGTGCCGGCCCCAGTCCGACGGTGCGATCTTGTCCTCGATGAGCGCGTCGATGGTGTGCCCGTCCGGCACGCGCAGCAGCGCCTCGGCAAGGCACATGAGCGCGATGCCCTCGTCGGTCGACAGGCCGTACTCGGCGAGGAACGTCTCCATGAGCCCCGGCGAGGCGTCCTCGCGCACACGGCGCACCCAGCCCGCGGCGCGACGGGACACGGCCGCGCGCGTGACCTCGTCGAGCCGCGCCGTCGCCTCGAGGCCGCGCAGCAGCTCCGCCTCGTCCGCCAAGGTGGCCGCGCGGACGGCCGCGCGGGCGTGATCGAGCTCAGTCATGGCCGTGCCCTCCCAACTGCACGCCCAAAAATATCGCGTCGGCGATGCGGCAACGCGAGGGGCGCGCGACGCTGTTCGTCAGAAGCCGAACCGGCCGCGGCGCGAGGCCTTGGGAAGGTAGGTCTCGACGAGCTCGGTCATCCGGGCGTTGCGCGCGGCACCGCTGCGACCCCCGATCACCACGGCGATGACGTGCTTGCCGCCGCGCCGCACGGAGGCGACCAGGTTGTAGCCCGACGCGCGGATGTAGCCGGTCTTGATGCCGTCGACCCCATCGAGCTGGGCGAGCAGGCGGTTGGTGTTCGTCCAAGTGCGGCCGTTGTGGGTGAGGCTGCGCGTCGCGAAGTAGGTGTACCAGCTTGGAAAGTCGTCCGACAACGCCCTGCCGAGGACCGCCATGTCGCGCGCTGTCGTCACTTGGCGGGGGTCGGGCAGTCCCGACGCGTTGACGAAGGTGGTGCGCGACATGCCGAGCGCGCGCGCCTTCTGCGTCATGCGTCGCGCGAACGCCTCCTCCGAGCCGGCAAGCTCCTCGGCGACGACGACGGCGACGTCGTTGGCCGAGCGCACGGCAAGCGCACGCGCCGCGGTGTCGGCGGTGATGCGGGAGCCTGCCTTGAGGCCGAGGCGGGCCGACGGCCGGCTCGCTGCCTCCTCGCTCACCGCAAGCGAGGACCCGCGCGATAGGCGGCCGGCGTCGAGCTCCTCGAACAGGAGGTAGAGCGTCATCATCTTGGTGAGCGAGGCCGGGTAGCGCAGGCTCGATCCGTTCGCCTCGTGCAGCACCCTGCCCGACCGCCCATCGATCACGACGGCAGCGTAGGCGCGCGGCGTGACCGCTGGTGTCTCGATCGGTGCCGCCGCCGCACCGATCGGCTCTTGCAACCCGATCGGCGCCGCCTGCTCGACGGGCGGAGCGGACGAGCAGCCCGCGACGAGTGCCGCAGCGGCGGCGAGTAACCAGCGACGCATCAGGAATTCCCAACTGTGCGCGCACGTTAGCCGCGAAGCGCCGGGCCTGTCGCCAGGTCCGTGTTCGTCGGCGTCGCTGCTGCACCGCAAATGTGCGCACACGTTGCAGGGATGCCGCGCCACCACCGGACGCTCGGCCGTCGCTCGCCTGAAGTCATTCCGTGCGATCAACGTCAAGGGCTCGCATTCCAGTCAGATGTGCGGTAAATCAAAGGCGCGTCCTTCAGCCATAGATTGCAGAGCGTGTTGCATCATTCCAATCGAGGATCATCATGGCGCGAGCTGGCTCTTTCACGACGACTTCGTTCAACGCGGACGGTGGCTACATCGTCAGGGACATCTCGGACGAGATTGCAGCGAACGATTTCGCCGTGTTCCTGCGTGAGCTTGCATCCATGCGCACGATCGACATTGGGACCGACGCTCCGGTGGACGCAGAGGTGCTGCGCTTCCTGCTCGCCCAGCTGCGCGAGGCGCCGATCGACGACGGGACCAAGCAGCTCGATGTGCGCGAGGTGCGCCACGCGGTGCAGGACATCGAGGCGACCGGCGGCTTTCGCGACGCCTGGGTGATCGGCGACGACGATGGCGGTCGGCTCGCCGGGTCGCAGGGCGCGGACGTCATACTGGCGCGCGACGGCAACGACCGCGTCGTCGCCCGCGCCGGGTCGGACTTCATCGACGGCGGTGCGGGCCGCGACGTGCTGCTCGGCGGCCGTGGCGACGACCGGTTGAAGGGTGACGACGGTCGCGACGTCCTGGAGGGCGATCGCGGCAACGACACGCTGCACGGCGGCGCCGGCAACGACACGCTGGTCGGCCAGGAGGACGCCGACACCTTCCTGTTCACCGCGGAGGACTTCGACAGCCGCGACACCAGCGACGTCATCGAGGACTATGACGCCGGCGAAGGGGACCAGATCGTCGACCTCACCGGCACGCTGACGGTCGTCGCGTCGGGCCGCATCGGGGCATTCGACGGCAGCGGAACGCTGCTCGCCACCAACGACGGCGACCGCGTGTTCGTCCGCGGCGCGTTCCTCACCCAGGACGACGTGCTGAACGAGCTCACCGAGCCATGGGCGCCGAACCGAAGTGGCGGGGCCGATGCAGCGGCCGACCCCTACGAGCTGCGGGTGCGGAGCGTCGGCACGACCTACGAGGGCACCGACCTCGTCGAGAGGTTCGAGGTCACGATGGTCAACCTTACGACGCAGCCGATCATCAACGTCGCCGACCTCGACGTGCGCCTCATCGAGGCGGACGACGTTGCCGTCCTTCCCGACCGAACCCATGGTGCCACGTACTCCGACGGCGTGTTCGACCTTTCAGGGAGCGGACCGCGCTCCGTCGACTCGAAGGTCGGGGTCGAGCTGTTCGGCTTCTCCGTGAAGAACCGCGCGGCGGACATCGCCATCGACGCGGACGCGCTGCGGCCCATCGGCTTCGTCCCCGAAGGCCCGTCCGGTCCCATCAGCGCGCGCGCCAGCTTCGCGCTGGACGTTGCCGTGTTCGACCTGTTCAACGACGGCGGGTCGGCCGAGGTCTACATCACCAACACCGGCAACAGGACCCTTCGCGACCTCGACGGGCTCGACTTCGCGTTCACCGAGACCGGCGTGCGCGACGTCATCACCACGTGGGGCGCCACCTTCGGCGACGACACGTTCTTCGTCAGCCCGTGGGGCGAGGGCGATCCGCACCCCTCGATCGCACCGGGTGCCCGCGTCAAGCTGTTCGGCTTCACCTTCACGAGCCGCGCGCCGAGCGAGGACCTCGTCGACCCCAGCGACTTCACGCTGACCAGCTCGTTCGAGGACCTCCTCACGTGAGCGTTCCTGACGACTAAGTGTTTGATCCCGGGTCTCCTCGGACCCGGATAAGATGTTCTAGCCCGTTGATCGAGAGCGGTCCTCTTGGGGTTGGGTGGTTTCCACCCAACCCCAAACCGCCCTAGCCGCCGGGGCCCGAGCTCAACCCGTGCGGCAGCGGCGCGTCGGCGAGCCCCTGCTCGCTGAGGCAGCGCTCCAGCGCCGAGCGCAGGCCCTCCTCGAACGTCGGGTGGTACGTCGGTGCCGCGATGATCTCTTGCACGGTCATCCCGTGCTGCATGGCGAGCGCGAGGGTGTGGGCGAGGTGCTCGGCGCGCGGACCGAACATCTCCGCCCCGAGCACGCGGCAGCTGCCCCTTTCGGTGTAGACGTGCGCGCGACCCGCAGCCTCGTTCATGACGATCGCGCGGCCCTGCTCGGACCAGTCCACGACGCCGGTGCTGAAGGCGGCGCCGCGCGCGATGAGCTCCCGATGCGTCTCGCCGACCATCGCGATCTGCGGCTCGCAGTAGACGACGGTGAGCGGCACGTAGCGGGCGTTTGGTCGGGGGGCTTCCAAGCCCGAGTTGGCCCCCGCGATCCGCCCGGTCGCCGCGGCCTCGTGGAGGAGCGGCGCGTCGTTCATCACGTCGCCGGCGATGTAGATCGGCGCGTCGCCGCAACGGCCGCTGGAGCGGTCGTAGCGCGGCACGCCGTCGTCGTCGAACTCCAACGAGGTCGACGCGAGGTTGAGGTCCGCCACGTTCGGCGTACGGCCGATGGTGACGAGGATCGTGTCGTAGGTGGCTGCGAAGTCCCGCCCATCGGCAGCGTAGCGGACCGTCGCCCCGCGCGAGCCGCCGTCGATCGAGTGCAGCGTGTGGTCCGGCACGAAGTCGAGCACGGAGGTGAAGTGCGCTCGCGCGGCCTCGAGCACCCCCTCGTCGGTGAGTGGACCCACTACATCATCCTTGCCGAACAGGCGCACGTTGACGCCGAGCCGAGAGAGCGCCTGTCCGATCTCGAGGCCGATGATGCCGCCGCCGAACACCGCGACGGACGCGGGAAGGTCCGTCCACTCGAACACGTCGTCGCTGGTCTCGTGCTTGGTGGCGCGAAAGGTGTCGGGCACCACCGCGGAGGAGCCAGTGGCGATGACGACGGCCTTCGCGTTCACCACGACCTCGCGGCCGTCGACGTCGACGAGGAGGCGCGTGTCGCCGTCGAAGCGGGCCCGACCGGTCAGCGTTGCGTCCCGGGGCAGCCCGTCGATGCCGTCGAGCACGTGGCTGACGAACCTGTCGCGCAGGGTGCGGACGCGCTCCATGACGGCGCGCCCATCGACCTTCGGCTCGCCCACATCGATGCCGAAGGTTGAAGCCCCGCGCGCGTGCTGCGCCGCGGCGGCGGCGGCGATGAGGAGCTTGGAGGGCATGCACCCCACCCTCGCGCAGGTGGTGCCGTAAGGCCCCTCCTCGATCAGGAGCACGCTGTCCGTCGCCTTGCGCGCCATGCGCATCGCGCTCATGCCCGCGGTCCCCGCGCCGATCACCGCGACGTCCACCGTCCGTTCGCTCATGAAGGTCCTCCCTTGGCCGGACAAGCCGCGCGCGCGGCTTCGGTTCCGGTTGCGACGGTGCGTCCGGCTGCCCTGCGGGCCCATCGGCTCCATGATCCCTTCGCCAGGAGGGCAGGATGGTCGCAACGTTCGAGCCGACACGGTCGGCGGGCTTGGCTCGCCTCGCGGGCTTCGTGCCGCGCAGCGGGCGCGCCTACGCTGCCGAGCGCAACCATGACCGCGGGCCCGATGGCCATACCTCGGTCTCGCGCCTCAGCCCGTACCTGCGCCACCGGCTCGTCCTGGAGCGCGAGGTGATCGCCGCGGTGACCGAGCGTTACGCCCTCTCCACCGCGGACAAGTTCGTCAACGAGGTTTACTGGCGGACCTACTTCAAGGGCTTTCTGGAGCGACGCCCGACCATCTGGTCGCACTACCGCGCACGCCTTGCCGCACATCGTGAGGCCGTCGCCCGCGATGGCGCGCTCGCCCGCGACCTCGCTGCCGCGGAGGCGGGCGAGACGGGCATCGACGCGTTCGACCACTGGGCGCGCGAGCTCGACGACACCGCGTACCTGCACAACCACGCGCGCATGTGGTTCGCCTCGATCTGGATCTTCACGCTGCGCCTGCCCTGGGAGCTCGGCGCGGACCTCTTCCTGCGCCGCCTCGTCGATGGTGATCCCGCCTCCAACACGCTGTCCTGGCGCTGGGTCGCAGGGCTGCACACCAAGGGCCGCACCTACCTTGCGCGGGCCGACAACATCGCTCGCTACACCGAGGGCAGGGTTCGAGCGACGGGGCTCGCCACCGCGGCACCTCCCCTCACCGAGGAGGTCGACCATCCGCTGCGTCCCGTCCCCGACCCTCCCCCCGTGCCGGATGGCGCGGTCCTGTGGCTCATCACCGAGGAGGACTGCGCCAGCGAGGACCTCGCCGCCGGCGCGAACGTCGCGGGCGCGCTCGCGACGGTGTCGGCTGCGGACCGCTCGCACGGCGAGGTGGCCCCGACCGTGCTCGCGTTCACCCGCGGCGCCGTCGCCGACGCCGCGGCGCGCTGCGGCGCGCCGTCCCCGGTGCCGCTCGACGGTGACGCGCTCGTCGCGGCTGCGCGGGAGGCTCGGACCGACGTCATCGCCTTCAGCTACGCGCCGGTCGGTCCGGTCGCGGACCGCCTCGCCGCCGCGCGCCCGGGGCTCTCTTCTGCTGGCGTGCGCCTCGTCCCCGTGCTGCGGCCGGAGGACCCTCCGGCATGGCAGCAATCGGACCGCGGCTTCTTCAAGCTGAGGAAGGCGATCCCGAGGCTCGTCGCCGCTTGAACGGCACGCGCCAGGCTGGCATGAGGCGCAGCACCATGCGGCTCCTCCTCGTCGGCGCGTTGGCGCTCAACCTCTCTGGCTGCGGTTGGCTCGGGCTCGACGGGCGCGAGGTGCCGACGCTCACCGCCTCGCCGGTCGCCCGCGAGCGCAGCGTCGACCCTAGGGAAGCGGCGCGGCTCATCAACGCCCACCGCGCTGCGAACGGGCTGGCGGCGCTCGCCGTCGACCCGGTGCTCAGCAGCATCGCGGCGGACACCGCGGACAGGCTCGCAGGGCGCGACCGGTTGAAGACGGCCATGCATACGTCGGGCGGGCTGTCGCGACGGCTGCGCGCCGCGCGCTACGACGCGGACCGTGCCGCCGAGAACCTTGGCGCCGGGTACCCGACGCTCCTGATGGCCGTGGACGGCTGGAAGGGCTCGAAGGGGCATAACGCCAACCTGCTCAACCCTGACCTCACGCGCATGGGCATCGGCCTTGCCCTGACCGACGAGGGCCGCTTCCACTCCTACTGGGTGCTGCTCCTCGCCCGACCGAGCGAGGCGGCTTGAGCCTGCCCGCGGACAGCCGCAGCCTCCGACCCACCGAACGCCTTCAACGCGTCCTCGAGGCTGGCGTTGGCCGAGCCCCGCGGGGCCGCCTTCGGCTGGCCCGGGTCCGGCGCCCAGCCGGACAGGAACGCGAAGGCGAACGTGGCGCGCACCCGCCCGTCCGGGTCGGCGTAGCGTTCCCGGTAGATCGCGTCGGCCGTCGCGAACAGTCGGCGCGGTGCCGGCGAGCGGCGGGCGAGGATGCGTCGCAGCCCCATCGCCTCAAGGTCGGCGACAAGCCCGTCGATCCCGTCGTAGCGCGCGGTGACGCGCAACTCGTCGCTGACCGGCAGCGCGAAGCCCGCCTTGGCGAGCCCGTCGCCCCAGCGCCGTACGTCGCCGAACGGGGCGACGCGCAACGTTGCGCCGCCGGTCAGCTCGGCCTCTGCCGCGATCAGCGATTCGCGGAGCTCGTCGAGGGTGCCCGACGCCGCGACCGCGCCGAGGAACAGCCCGTCCGGCTGCAGCGTTGCGCGCACCTCGCCGAGCGCCGACACCGGATCGTCGGCGAGGTGCAGCTCGTTGATCGAGATCGCGAGGTCGAAGGCGCGTGCGAAGGGCATCGCAAGGTCGGCGACGACGTCCGGCCGGTCCGCAACGCTCGGCCCGACCTTCAGCGCAGAGAGGCCGGCGTCGCCCCAGACCCTCGCGAGCGCCGGCGTCGACGGGCCACCAACGAGGATCGAGCCGAACGTGCGACGCACCAGCGCCAGGCGCTCGACGATCTCCTGGGCCGCCGTGACGTGTAGGAAGTCCGCCCCGGCGAGCTGGGGCCTGTCGCGGAGCACCGCGCGGTCGAACATCATCGCGCCGAGCTAGGGCGCTCGGCGCGCGTGTGCCAGCCGCCCGCGCGCAGCTTGCATCTTTGAGTTGCAAGTCCGTCGTGGTACTGAGGACGATGATCGTCGAGGAGATCCCCGCCCCCCTTCCAAGGCGTACGGCCATCCGGGCTTGCGTCGGTGCGTTGGGACGGGTGGGGCTCAACGCGCTCGTGCCGGCGCTCTGCCTCGGCTGCCGGCGTCCGCTCATCGACCCACGCACCCTGTGCGGCCCGTGCTGGCGCGAGCTGGAGCTCATCGTGCCGCCCCTGTGCGACGTCACTGGAACGCCGCTCGCCTACGACGCCGGGCCGGGGGCGCGCTCCCGCGAGCTCTCCTGGAACCATCCGCTGCCGGATAAGACCCGCGCAGCCGCGGTGTTCGGCCCGATGAGCCAGCGCCTCGTCCACCAACTCAAGTACCAGGACGTGCCCGGCGTCGCCGCCCTGATGGCGCGGTGATGGCGGGCGCCTGCGCCGACGTCACGGACGGCGCGGACGTGCTCGTGCCCATGCCGCTGCACTACCGGCGCCTCGTCACCCGCAGGTTCAACCAGGCGGTCCTCCTCGCGGACGCGCTCTCTCACCTCGTCGGCGTGCCTGTGAACCGGTTCGCGGTGCGTCGCGTCCGTTCCACGCGCCAGCAGGTCGGGCTTTCGCGCGAGGCGAGGGCGGAGAACCTCGAGCGCGCGTTCCGCGTCGCCGACCGCACAGCGATCGAAGGACGCACGGTCGTCATCGTCGACGACGTGCTGACGACCGGGGCGAGCGCCGACGCCCTCACGCTCGCCCTGTCGGCCGCTGGCGCCCGCGCGGTGCGCCTCGCCGTGTTCGCCAAGGTGATTCGGCCGGCAAGCCGGGAGCCAGCGTAAGGGCGCAGGTTGTTCGCCGGGTGTTCATGTCTATCTGACATTCCATGTCGGGTTCGGTGCCGGGAAGGGGCGAGATGGTCACCGTCGAAATCTACACCCGCGACCTGTGCGGGTATTGCACGCAGGCCAAGCGCCTCTTGGAGGCGAAGGGTGTCGACCTCGTCGAGCACAACGCCACCCGTGACCCCTCCCAACGCGAGACCATGATGAAGCGCAGCGGCAAGCGGACCTTCCCGCAGATCTTCGTCGGCGAGCGTCACGTCGGTGGCTGCGACGACCTGATGGCCCTCGAGCGGTCCGGCAAGCTCGACGCCGCGCTCGCCGGCGAGGTGCGGCGGTGAGGGTGGCCGCGGTTCAGCTGCGCTCCACCGCGAGCCCCGAGGAGAACCGGGACGCCGTGGTGCGCCTGGTGCGCGAGGCGGCCGGCCGCGGCGCGACCTACGTGCAGACCCCCGAAGTTACCAACTTCGTCCAGCGCGACCGTGCAGCCGCCACCAAGCTCATCGTGCCCGAGCGGGAGGATGTCACCCTCGCCGCGCTCCGGGCGCTGGCGGCCGAGCTGTCGATCACGGTCCACATCGGCTCCCTTGCCGTCCGCGACGGTGCAGCCTGGCGCAACCGCGGCCTCATGATCGACCCAGAGGGCGAGGTCGTCGCGCGCTACGACAAGATTCACATGTTCGACGTCGCGCTCCCGAGCGGCGAGACGTTCCGCGAAAGCGCCACCTACACCGCCGGCGACGGCGTCGTGCTGGTGGACGTCGGCGGGGCCAAGGTCGGCATGACGATCTGCTTCGACCTGCGCTTCCCCCGCCTCTACGAGGAGCTCGCGGTCGCCGGCGCCACCGTGCTGACCGCGCCGTCGGCCTTCGCCGCCTCCACCGGGCGGGACCACTGGCACGCGCTGCTGCGCGTCCGGGCCATCGAGAACGGCGCCTTCATGATCGCGGCGGCGCAGGAGGGACTGCACCAGGATGGCCGAAAGACCTACGGGCATTCGATGATCGTGGCTCCCTGGGGCGACGTCCTCGCGGAGGCGACCGACACGCCGTCCGTGATCGTCGCCGACCTCGACCTGTCGCTGGTGGAGCGCATGCGCGGGCAGATCCCGGTTCTTTCAGCGCGCAGGCCCTTCACCGTGCGCCACGCGACCCGCGCCGTCGACGTCGGCGACGAGCGCGTGCCCATCGCTTACGCCCAGGAGGACCGCGGGGCGGGACCGGAAGAGGCACAGAGGCCGTCCGCGGCCGCGCCGGGGCTGCGTCGCGCGTCATGATCAGGTACGCCCTGCGCTGCCCTGACGACCACCGCTTCGAGGGCTGGTTTGGTTCGTCCACGGCATTCGACCGCCAGCGCGCCAGCGCACAGCTCGCGTGTCCGGTCTGCGGCTCGTCCGAGGTCGACCGCGCGCTGATGGCGCCCGCCGTCGTCGGTCCTGCGCGCGCCCACGCCGTCGAGGCGGACGACGCACCGACCGCGGACGCACCGGCGCCGCCGCTCGCGTCGGACGGACCGCCGGCGACCGTCGCCCTGCTGGACGAGAAGGCACAAAAGCTGCGCGCCCTCCTGCGCAGCGTGCGTGAGGCTGCCAAGGCGCACGGCGTCGACGTCGGTCGCCGCTTCCCCGATGAGGCGCGCCGGATGCACTACGGTGAGACCGAGCACCGCGGCATCTACGGCGAGGCGGACCTTCACGAGGCACGAGCCCTCCTGGAGGAGGGCATCGACATCATCCCCCTGCCTATGCTTCCCGACGAGCGCAACTAGCGTTGGAACGCCTCGAGTGAGCGTAAACAAGGGTCGCCGAGCGCAAGGACGCCGAATCACAGTCGAAGACGGTGCTGCGACGCGGGCGCGGATCGGCGGCAACCGCAGTGCGCTCGAGGCAGCGACGCGCTGCGGGGCAGGCGCTCGTCGGCTGTCGATCCGCGCCGGAGACCAGCAAGCAATCGGCCCGCCCCCTTGCCTCGTCTGTTTGCCTCGTTTGTCGGGTCTGCGCCAGCGTTGGTGGTCGCGCGACCTCTGGTCGATGGCACCGGGGCCGATGGGCAACGGCTAAAGCACCCGCCCCACGACCGGTCGCCCTCCATCCACAGGGACCTTGTCGTTGACGAACTGGCGCTTGGTCTCCCGCGGCGCCCCTTGCATCCTCTTCAGCAGCCTCGTCATGGCGCGCGAGCTGCCATCCGCGTGCCCCCTGACGCGGGCTTCGCGTGGCCTCGGCCGCGTCCCCATCAACGATCGGTCAAATCTCATCGGCTTTGGTCTGCCCTCGTTCACGCAGGGAGCGACATGGACCGGCACCATTTGAGCGACGCGATGTTGGGGGGCGATCATCCAGCCGTTCTTGCCGACGAAGGGGCGTGCCTCAGGTGGAGGACCGACGGGTGATCGACTGCATCCTCTGGCGGTTCCGGACCGGGTCGCCCTGGGGCGTGCCCGAGCGCTGCGGACCACGCACGACGCTTTACAACCGCTTCGTCCGATGGCGGGCGAAGGGCATCTGGGACCGCATCCTGGCCGCCGTAGCCGAAGCTTATGACGGGGACATCGTCATGATCGACGCCTCATGCGTGCGCGTCCATCAGCACGACGCCGCCTTGCAAAGGGGGGCGGGGACGAACGCTGCATGGGCCGTTCCCGCGGCGGCCTAACCGCGAAGATCAACGCCCTCGTCGATCCCGAGGGACGACCCTTCGCCTCGCGCTGACGCGCGGACTGGCCGCGACGCACCGGCTGCCTCGGCCTGATCGACGGCCTCGCGCCAGCCTCCATCCTCATCGCCGACCGGGCATAGGGAGCCAACGCGATCCGCGCGCACGCGAGCGGAGGCGGCGCGTGGGCCCCCATCCCGCCACGCGTGATCAGCAAGAACACGTTCGCCTTCAGCCGCCGCCTTTACCCCGAGCCAGCTCGTCGAGTGGTTCGTCAATCGGACCAAGAGCTTCCGCTGCATCGCCACGCGGTCCGATCGCCGGCCTGACAACGTCCGCGCCGCCATCACCCTTGCAGCGATCCGCACCTGGATCGCCGCGAAGTGAGTCCGCGGCCCTGGGGACCTGACCAAAAAGGCTTGGCGTAGGCGCCCGACGAAGATCCGCACGGGATGGTTCGGAGGGCGGTTCGAGGGATGGGAACGGGTTAGGATCACCCGCGCCTTCGGCAGCGATGGACGGGCCTCCCCCCTGGCATGTCGTCCGGATAGGAGTGCCTTCGGCCCATCGTGATCTCCTTCGCAGATCGTCGGATCGAGGCGCGGACGCAGGCCAGCGCCGGCCGGACTTACATCTGCAGCCGGCGGGGCGAAACGCCCCGTGGCGAGCGGGCGCGTGCGACTTATCTTTCTGACGTGAGCAAGGACAAGGTGCATACTCCCGCTCCGGCCGAGGGCCGCACGCCGGCAGCCTCGAGCCGCGGCGACATCGACGCGTTCCTGGCGCGGGCGCGCGCCACCGCGCCGCCGGTGAGCGGGCGCGGGCGGCTGATCTTCGCCCTCGACGCCACCATGAGCCGGCAGCCCACATGGGACCGCGCCTGCCAGGTCCAAGCGGGCATGTTCGCCGAGGCGGCCTCCGTCGGCGGGCTCGACATCCAGCTCGTCTACTTCCGCGGGTTCCGCGAGTGCCGCGCCTCCAAGTGGGTGTCGGACGGCGGCCGGCTCGGTGAGCTGATGACCGGCATCACGTGCCGCGGCGGGCTCACCCAGATCCGCAAGGTGCTGGCGCGGGCCATCGAGGAGACTCGGAGGGCGCCCGTACAGGCCCTCGTCTACATCGGCGATGCCGTGGAGGAGGACATCGACCTCCTGTGCGACAGGGCCGGCGAGCTCGGCCTCCTCAAGGTGCCGATCTTCCTGTTCCAGGAGCGACGCGACCCCGCGGCCTCCCAGGCGTTCGCCGAGATGGCGCGGCTGTCCCGGGGCGCGCACCTCACCTTCGACGACGCGGCGGGCGGCGAGCTCGCGCGGCTCCTGAGGGCCGTCGCGGTCTACGCCGCCGGCGGCCGCAGGGCGCTCGCCGACCGCTCGCGAGGGGGGGATGGTGGAGCGCGACTGCTGCTCGAGAAGCTGTCGTGATCGTCCTGCTGCTGCCCCTCATCGCGGGGCTGATCCTGCTGGTGGCGATGCTTGCCGCGGCGAGGTGGTTCGCCCACGCGAACCCCGCGACGCTCGCTCGCACGGTGCGCACCGGAGGCAGCGTCGGGCTGATCCTCGTCGGCCTCCTGCTCCTCCTGCGTGGGCAGTTGCTCCTCGGCGGCAGCCTGATCGCCGCCGGGCTCGGCCGACTGCGTGGGCACGCCCGAGGCACGGGGCCGTTCGGCGGTGCGGGACCGTTCGGCGGGGCAGGTCCGTTCGGCACCGGCGGACCCTTCGCCGGTCCGTTCGGCGGATCGCCGCAGGGGGGCTTCGGCGGCGATCCACGCGCGCGCTCGGCCGGGCGAGCATCCTCGGTGCGCACCGCCTCGCTGGACGCGCGGCTCGACCACGATAGTGGCGAGATGGACGCAACCGTGCGGCGCGGCCGCTTCGCCGGGCGCACGCTGGGGAGCCTGTCCCTTGCCGAGCTCTACGCGCTGCGGCGCGACCTTGCAGGGATCGGCGATGCGGGGGGGCGTGAGGAGGACAGCCTACTCCTCGTCGAGGCTTACCTCGACCGGCGCGAGCCCGGTTGGCGCGACGACGACGAGGCCGACGCGCACGCGCGGTCGCGTGGCGCGGGCGGCGCGGGCGGCGCGGACCCTGGCGGCGGCGCGATGGGCGAGGACGAGGCCTACGACGTGCTCGGCCTCGAGCGCGGCGCGTCCGAGGCCGAGGTGCGCGCAGCGCACCGCCGCTTGATGAAGCAGGTCCACCCCGACCAGGGCGGTTCCACGTTTCTGGCGGCCAAGCTCAATGAGGCCAAGGACGTCCTCGTGCGACGAAGGTGAGGCAACGCTCATCGGTCCACTCGCAAATGGCGCAGGCCAGCGCGCCACTCATTAGGAGCGCCGGTGCGTTACATCGATACCGCCCAGCATGGTCGGTCGTGGTTAGCGAAGCGTTTGCATGCCGACTGGGCCTCCGCGCGGGTGCGGAAGCCCGCGAAGCGGGCGCGATAGAGCGTGCCCCTCGCCGTGGCGACGGGCAGGGTTACACGCGCACGCTTGCCCATGGCTGGCTCGGCGCGAGCGGCGGCGGCGAGGAGCCTGCGGGCTGCCGCCTCCGACGGCACGGCGCCGATCTGGATCTGCCACGGGCCGTCCGGCACCTGGGCCGTGGCTCGAACCGTGGCCGGTGTCGCTGCGGCGACGGAGGGTGCTTCCGTCGGGCTTGCCGTCGCGTCGGCACGGGTCGCCGTCGCCGCGGTGCGATCCGCGGTGACGGAGCGCTCGCGCTTGGCCGCATGACCTCGTGGCGTTCGGACCGACTCGCGCAGGCGGCCAGCCACCGCCCGTCGCAGGAGCGGTTCCAGCGGGGCAAGGCTTGCTACCTCGTGCTCGCCGAGCACCCTCGGCGCCGAGCCCATGGCGATGATGGTGATCCCGCTCCTGGGTACCGTTGCACGCTCGATCGCGGCGACGAGTGGATCGTGCTCATCGGACGACCCGAAGGCCTCGAAGGCGTCGGCGAAGCGCGAACCGCCACCTGCTGCAGCGGAGGCTTCCCAGGCCGCACGCTCGAGCGCCGCGGCCTCGATCGGCTCGTCCCCCATCGGATCCGCCGTGCGCACGGGCGCAGTCCGTCCGGCATCCGCGGCCTCGCGTCGTCCCACGTCGTACGCGTTGGGGAGCGCGGAGGGGGCTGGCCTCACATCGCTCGGCTCGGCCAATGCGATGACCGCCCGCAGCGCGCCGGCGGCCACCGAGGGCGTCACGTCGAGGGCGTCCGCCCCGACCGCGGCGCGCGTCTCCGCCGCGAACGCCATGACGGAGGCGATGGGATCGCCCCCTCCGCGGGTGTCGAGGCGTGATGCGAAGCGCGTCGCAAGGGTCGGCCGGCGTCCGGGGATCGGCGGCCGGTCGGCATCGGACCACGCGGCGAAGGCCATCGGCGTGCCGCGCGAGGCCCGCGGCAGGTGGCGCTCGACCAGCTCGGTCATGTGGCTGTTGCGCGAGGCTCCCGTGCGCCCGCCCATGACGACGGCGACGATGTGGCGCCCGTCCCGCCGCACCGACGTGACGAGGTTGAAGCCGGAGGCGTGGATGTAGCCGGTCTTGATGCCGTCAACGCCCTTCACGCTGCCGAGCAACCGGTTGTGGTTCCCGAAGTGGCGGTTGGCGAACGTGAAGGTGCGCGTCTGGAACACCCCGTAGTATTGCGGAAAGTCGCGCTGGATCGCGATGCCGAGCTTTGCCATGTCCCGCGCGGTCGTCCTTTGCTCGCCGTGCGGCAGGCCGGAGGCGTTGCGGAACGTCGTGCGGTTCATCCCAAGCCCGCGGGCGGTCTCGGTCATGCGCCGCGCGAAGGCGGGCTCCGAGCCCGACACGTTCTCCGCGATGGCCGCTGCGACATCGTTCGCCGACTTGGTCACGAGGGCCTTGATCGCGTCACGGACCTTGATCGTTCCCCCGGGTGGGATGCCGATCTTCGACGGGGGCCGCCCGCTGGCGTACTTCGACATCGTGAGGCGTGTGTCGAGGGAGAGGCGGCCTGCGGCGAGCTCGTCGAACACGATGTAGAGCGTCATCACCTTGGTGAGCGAGGCCGGGTAGCGCGGCGCGTCGGCCTGCTCCTCGTAGAGCGGCTTGCCGGCGATGACGTCGACGACCAGCCCGGCATACTTGGGGTTCGCGCTGGAGGGCGTGGCGAGCGCCAACGCACCGAGGAGGATGCCGAGGAGGATCGCGACGTAGCAGGGACGGCCGAACGGGGGAAGTTGGACGTGCATACGGGCCTTCAGCGCTCCGGCATCGGCAGGACGCCGCCGCCGGCAGGGATGACGAACACGCGTGCCAAGGTGCGCTCGCATGGGTTACGCCATGATCAACCGACCTGGTTAATCCGGTTGTAGGCGGGCCATCTGGATCGAAGCTTTCCACAACGCAAGGGTGTCCGGCTCGGCGGAGGGCCTCAGTGATTCCGTTGACCCCGATCCGCGGCAGCCCAGAGACGCAGGCAGCGCTCGCGGCTGCCCTCGCAGCGGAGTTCCCCGACCGTGCCGGTGGACCCCACCGGATCCTGTCTGATGGATGGGACTGCCTCGCCGGCGAAGCCGAGGGTTGGATCGTGCGCGTGCCGCGCACCAAGGCCGCCTGTGAGCGGCTGCGCGGGGAGCCGGCGGCGGCGGCGCTGTTCGCTCGCCATGCGCCGCTCAGCGTCCCGGTTCTGACCTTGCGCGAATCACCGGTGCTTTACACGGTCCATCGCAGGGTCCCCGGCCGGCCCGTCGACCCCGCAAACTACGAGGCATTCGACGATGCGTCCCGGGACCGGCTTGCCGACATCCTTGCGCGAACCTTCGCAGCGGCCCACGCCGTCCCCGCGAAGGAGGTCGCCGCAGCCGGCATCGGGCGCACGCCCCCATGGCCGGGCGCGGACGCGTTGTGGCAGGCGGTTCGACCGCGGCTCGAGGCGCCGCTCGCCGCACTCGCCGCCGACGTCATCGGCGACGTCGCCGCACAGGCGCCCGATCGCGCGGTGTTCGGCCACTTCGACACCCATGGCTGGAACATGGCCTACGACGACGCTGCTCAGCGGCTCGTCGGGCTGTTCGACTTCGGCAACGCCGGGCTCGGGCCGCGGCATACCGACCTGTCCTACCCAAGCTTCGTGGCGCCCGATCTCACCCATCGCGTGGTCGTGCGCTACCGCGACATCACCGGAGTGCGCGTCGACCTCGACAGGGTGTTCGCGATCCACATCGTGCTGCGCCTTGTCGAGGTCGCCAAGGAGCGCGACGACGTGGCGACGCGGGTCTGGGCGCTGACCGACTGGGTGGCCGCGCTGGAGCGGCACCGGGCTCGCCTGGCAGCCCTCGGGCAAGGCACGAGGCCGATGGCTTGAAGGCCGCACGGGACCCGCCCGACCTTGGAAGCCCGGCACCGGCCTCGGCGCGGCTCCGCGTGGGCCTTACCAAGCATGCCTCGACGCTCCACATCCTCCGACGAGCGACACGAGCGTGCCGCCGCGACGGCTCGCTGCGGGCCACGATCCTGCACCATGGCGCAGCTTGCGCGTAGAACCTCGACGTTTCAGGATGGCGCTCATGACCAGCGTACGGGACCAGGCGGCACCGCGACGTATGACCGGCTTCGATGCGGCGACAGTCGGACGGTTGGTGCGCGGGCCGGGCCGGGCCGGGCCGGACCGGGACACGGATAAGGACAGCGGGACCGGCGGCTCGGACGCTGGCACCCTGGTCGTCACCCGGCCGAAGCCCAAGACGAAGCGCCCGAACTTGTACCGGGTGCTCCTGCTCAACGACGACTACACGCCGATGGAGTTCGTCGTCCACGTCCTCGAGCGGTTCTTTCAGAAAAATCGGGAAGAAGCCACCCGTGTCATGCTACACGTTCATCATCATGGCGTCGGCGAGTGTGGCGTCTACACCTACGAGGTCGCGGAGACCAAGGTGACGCAGGTGATGGACTTTGCCCGCAAGCATCAGCATCCTCTCCAGTGCGTGATGGAGAAGAAGTGAGGAGCGAGTCGTGCCGTCATTCTCCCGCAGCCTAGAAAAGGCTTTGCACCAGGCGCTCGCCGCCGCCAACGAACGTCGTCAGGAGTACGCGACGCTCGAACACCTCCTCCTCGCGTTGGTCGACGATCAGGACGCCGCGGCGGTGATGAAGGCCTGCAACATCGACCTCGACCGGCTGCGACGCGAGCTCGCCGAGTACATCGATGCCGAGCTCGACAACCTCGTCGTCGATGGCGACGACGACTCCAAGCCCACCGCCTCGTTCCAGCGCGTGATCCAGCGCGCGGTGATCCACGTCCAATCCTCGGGCCGTGAGGAGGTGACCGGAGCCAACGTGCTCGTCGCCATCTTCGCCGAACGCGAGAGCCACGCGGCATACTTCCTGCAGGAGCAGGAGATGACGCGCTACGACGCCGTCAACTACATCAGCCACGGGATCGCCAAGCGCGCGGGCAGCGGCTCCGACCGCAGCCGCGAGGCCGAGGAAGACATGCCGCAGGACGAAGGGTCCGGACCGAAGCGCAAGACCGACGCGCTCGAGGCCTACTGCATCAACCTCAATGAGAAGGCGAAGAAGGGGAAGGTCGACCCCCTCATCGGCCGGGACAACGAGGTGCGCCGCACCATTCAGGTCCTGTGCCGCCGCCAGAAGAACAACCCGCTGTTCGTGGGCGACCCCGGCGTCGGCAAGACGGCGATCGCCGAGGGACTCGCCAAGCGCATCGTCGAGAACGACGTGCCGGAGGTGCTCTACGGCTCGACCATCTTCGCCCTCGACATGGGCGCGCTCCTCGCCGGCACGCGCTACCGCGGCGACTTCGAGGAGCGCCTCAAGCAGGTGGTGAAGGAGATCGAGGAGTACCCCGGCGCCATCATGTTCATCGACGAGATCCACACCGTGATCGGTGCCGGGGCGACGTCGGGCGGCGCGATGGACGCCTCCAACCTGTTGAAGCCGGCGCTGTCCTCCGGCGCGATCAAGTGCATCGGCTCGACCACCTACAAAGAGTACCGCCAGTTCTTCGAGAAGGACCGTGCTTTGGTACGTCGCTTCCAGAAGATCGACGTGGCCGAGCCGAACGTCGAGGACGCGATCGAGATCCTGAAGGGTCTCAAGCCGCGCTACGAGGAGTTCCATCAGATCCGCTACACGAACGAGGCGATCAAGACCGCCGTGGAGCTGTCCCACCGCTACATCAACGACCGTAAGCTGCCCGACAAGGCGATCGACGTCATCGACGAGACCGGCGCCTCGCAGATGCTGCTCGCGCCGGCCAAGCGCCGCAAGCAGGTGGGGGTGAAGGAGATCGAGGCGACGGTCGCCACGATGGCGCGTATCCCGCCGAAGTCCGTGTCGAAGGACGACGCGGAGGTGCTGCAGACCATCGAGACCAACCTGAAGCGCGTGGTCTACGGCCAGGAGGCGGCGATCGAGACGCTGTCGTCGGCCATCAAGCTGGCACGGGCGGGGCTGCGCGAACCCAACAAGCCCATCGGCTCCTACCTGTTCTCGGGCCCCACCGGGGTCGGCAAGACGGAGGTCGCGCGCCAGCTCGCCGAGCTCATGGGCGTCGAGCTCCTGCGCTTCGACATGTCCGAGTACATGGAGCGCCACACGGTCTCGCGGCTCATCGGCGCGCCTCCTGGCTACGTCGGCTTCGACCAGGGCGGTCTGCTGACGGACGGCGTCGACCAGCACCCGCACTGCGTGCTGCTGCTCGACGAGATCGAGAAGGCGCACCCGGACCTGTTCAACATCCTCCTGCAGGTCATGGACCACGGCAAGCTGACCGACCACAACGGCAAGAAGGTCGACTTCCGCAACGTCATCATCATCATGACGACGAACGCGGGCGCCGCCGACATGGCGAAGGCCCCCATCGGCTTCAACCGGGCGCGGCGCACCGGCGAGGACCAGGAGGCGATCAACCGCCTGTTCACCCCGGAGTTCCGCAACCGGCTCGACGCCATCGTGCCGTTCAACCCGCTGCCGGCGGATGTCGTCCACCGCGTGGTGGAGAAGTTCGTCATGCAGCTCGAGGCCCAGCTCGCCGACCGCAACGTCACCTTCGAGCTGTCGGAGGAGTCCGTCGCGTTCCTCGCCGAAGAGGGGTACGACGAGAAGATGGGCGCCCGCCCGCTCGGCCGCGTCATCCAGGAGCAGATCAAGCGGCCGCTGGCCGACGAGGTCCTGTTCGGCGAGCTCAAGAAGGGCGGCACGGTCAAGGTCAGCGTCGAGACCGACGAGGAGGGCGTGCGCAAGCTCAAGCTCGAGGCGATCGCCGACCCCTCGGCGCCGTCGCGCACCCCCGGCGAGGACGACGAGCCGGACGACGACGACGCTCCCGACCCGGAGCCGACGTCCGGCCCCGGCTCCTCGCGCGTCCCCCGCGTCCCCCTGTCGAGCTGACGCCGACCCTACCCCGATTGTGATGGCTCACAGCGTCCGCGGCTGATCGCGCGCCGATGCTGTGAACCACCGGCGTCGTCGGGAGCTGACGCGAGCCGCTCGTCGGGTCGACCGGCGCGCGTGTCGCCAGCATCCCGTGTCCTCTAGCGTCGCGTGTGGCGCGGGAGTGACGAGGCGGTGCGGCGACAGGCACTTGCGCGTCGCGCGCACGCTGTTCCCTTGCGCCGGGGGAGGTTGCGGACGCAGAATCGAGCCTGCGCATCCCGGCAGCGTCGCACGGGGCGCCTTCCGCTCGCCGGGCGCGGCGGTCCCGGCGACGCGGTGCAGACGGGTGCGATGACAGCACGGGGAGCCGAGGCCCACCTTCGCGTCCGAGCCCGCACGTGGTTCTGGCGAGGCGCGCGACAGGTCGCGACCCTCCCCGCCGTGGTCCTTCTCGCGGCGCAGGTGGGCTTCGCGGCGCTCGCCCGCGAGGCGGGATACGACGTCGTCGAGACCGTCCTCATCACGGTGACCGTCTGGGCGTTGCCGGCGCAGGTGGTCTTCGTGGGCATCGTCGGCTCCGGAGCGTCGCTGCCTGCGGTTGCCCTCGCGGTCGCGCTGTCGTCGGTGCGCTTCATGCCCATGCTCATGGCGTGGACCCCCATGGTACGGGGCACGCGCACGTCCCGCTGGCGCCTCCTCGCCGCGTCCTGGTTCGTCGCCGTGACGTCGTGGGTGTTTGCCATGAGCCGGCTCCCCGCGCTGGAGCGCGATGCGCGCCTGCCCTACTTCGTCGGCTTCGGGACCGCGCTGATGCTCGCCAACGTCGTCCTGGTGGCGCTCAGCCACACGCTGCTGGGCGCCGTCCCGGCGCTCGTCGGGGCCGCCCTGGTGTTCCTGACGCCGAACTACTTCCTGATGGCGCTGTGGGGAGCGGCCCGCCTCGATGCCGACCGCTGGGCGCTCGGCTTCGGCCTCGTGCTCGGACCGGTCGCGTCCACCCTCGTCCCCGAGCTCGACCTCCTCGTCGCCGGCGTCGTGGGGGGAACGCTCGCCTACGTCACGGCGCGCCTGTTGCGCCGTCGGAGCTCGCCGTGACGCCTGAGACGTCGCCCGCGCTCGCCGAGGTCGGTATCCTCCTGGGGATCTTGATCGGCGCGGCCCTGCCCACGCAGGTCTGGCGCTGGCTCGGCGTGTTCATGGCCGGGCGGCTCGACGACGACTCGGAGCTCTTCACCTTCATCAAGGCCGTGGCGACCGCGCTCGTCGCAAGCGTCGTCGCCAAGCTCGTCCTGTCGCCGTCAGGCGCGCTCGGCGAGACCCCGGTGGCGCTGCGTGTCGGCGCCGTGGTGGCCGGCTTCGCCGTCTACCTCGCGCTCGGCCAGCGCCTCGCGCTCGGCATCCTCACTGCTGAGGTTGTCCTCGTCGGCGGCTGGCTCCTCCTCACCTGAGGGCGTCGCGCAGGAGCGCGGCATGCGCCTCAACATCCTCCTTCGGCGCGACCTCGCCGGTGTGCGGGCGCAGCGCCTCGCCCTCGAAGCGCGGCAGAACGTGCCAGTGGGTGTGGAAGACCATCTGCCCGCCGGAGCCCTCGACGAAGTGCTGGATCGAGACGCCGTCGGCCTCGAACGCCGTCTTGGCGGCGCGCGCGACCCGCTGGACCGTGCGGATGCAAGCGGCAAGGTCGTCCGGCGCGATGTCGAGGATGTTGCGCGACGGTGCCTTCGGCAGCACGAGGGAGTGGCCCTTGGAGCGGGGCATGATGTCCATGATGACGCGGGTCGCCTCGTCCTCGTAGACCGTCTGCGACGGCACCTCCCCGCGTAGGATCTTAGCGAAGATGTTGTCCGGGTCGTAGGTGGTCATGCGCGTCCCCTCTCAAGGAGGCTCATCAAGCGCGGCGCGACTGAGGTGGGTCAAGGCTCAACGCCAAGGCAGCCAGCGGCGCCGACGCCCTTCTGCTGTGCGACGCATGGCGAGCTCCAGCGCCTCGGAGTAGAGCGCGAGGTCGTCGGCGAGGAGCGGCACCAGCGCTCGGCGCGTTGCTCGGTCGATCATTGGCTTGGCCGGGTTCGCGTTGCCGCGTCCGCCGGCTGCGGCCGGAAGCCCGAGCGTCGCGGCGAGCGGTGCGAAGAGCTCGCTGACGCCGACGAAGCCGAATTCCGCCAGCGCGAACGGCGCGGCGTAGGTCGACTGGAAGCGCGCGATGCGTGGCAGCGCGGCGAAGCCCTCCAGCGACAGGCCGTCCCGCGCGATGGCCCGCGTCAGCCGATGATCGGCCCCGCCCTTGCTGACGAAGTGGTAGTGCGAGATCGTCCGCTCCACCGGCTCGCGGAACCAGATCCAGTAACGCGTTGGATCGGGGACCGCGGCGGCCAACGCGTCCACCCGGAAGTGCCCGTGCAGCACCGTGATGCCCGCCCGCTCGAGCGCGCGGACCATGTCGGCGTCGAAGTCCGACGCCGCCCGTCGCGCGAGCGAATGGGTGCGCGCGTCGTCGGGTCCGTAGTAGAGCGCGAGCCGGCGGCTGTGTCGCGCGGCCAAGCTCGCCGCGAAGCGAGAGCCGGCGGTCTTGGGGACATGGACCGAGACGATCATTCCGCGATGACACGTCGACGACGCCGTGCGCCGGACCAGGTCGCGACGGCCTTGCCGGCGTGGATGGCGAGCACGAGCGGCTCGTCCCGAATGGTCCGAGACCGCCCTCGGACCGGCGCGGCGCTCGTCATTCGTTCTCGGAGCCGAGGTCCTTGCGGAACGGCGCCATCTCGTTGAGCGCCTCGCGGTGCATCACAACCTCGCGGCGCTCCGCCTCGAGGTAGCGCGCCACCGCGTCGCGCAGCCCGGGGTGGCCGATGTGGTGCGCCGAGCGCGTCTCGCACGCCTCATAGCCGCGTGCGAGCTTGTGTCCGCCCTGCGCGCCGGCCTCAACGCGCTTCAGGCCGTGCGCGATGGCGAAGTCGATGGCCTGGTAGTAGCAGACCTCGAAGTGGAGGAACGGGTGGTCCTCCACGCAGCCCCAGTAGCGCCCGAACAGCGTCTCCGAACCGATGAAGTTGAGCGCCCCGGCGATGGGCCGGCCGGCGCGCTCGGCGATCATCAGGCACGTCGAGTGCCCGAGGCGCTCGCCGAGCAGCGAGAAGAAGCGGCGGTTGAGGTAGGGTCGGCCCCACTTGCGCGAGCCGGTGTCCATGTAGAACTTGTAGAACGCGTCCCAGTGCGCCTCGGTGATGTCGTCGCCGACGAGCCAACGCACCGTGATGTCGTTGGCGAGGGCCTCGCGCCGCTCGCGCTTCACCTGCTTCCTCTTGCGTGAGGCGAGGGCGGCGAGGAAGTCGTCCGGCGTCGCGTACCCCTCGTTGGTGAAGTGGAACTGCACGTCGAGGCGTGCGAGGTAGCCGGCTGCCACGAGCGCTGCGAAGTCCGCCGGCTCGAGGAACGTCGCGTGGACCGAGGACGCGTTGGTCTCCTTGGCGAGCGCCACCAGCGCCTTGGCGATGAGTTCGCGGCGCTCGCCCGTCGGATCGCGGCCGGCGAGGAGGCGCGGCCCCTGCGCCGGGGTGAACGGCACCGAGATCTGGAGCTTGGGGTAGTACCGGCCGCCGGCGCGCTCGAACGCATCCGCCCAGCCGTAGTCGAAGACGAACTCCCCCTTGGAGTGCGTCTTGAGGTAGGCCGGCGCTGCGCCGATCAGGTCCCCCGACCCGTCGCGCAGGAGGAGGTGGCGCGGGTGCCATCCGGTGCGCTCGCCGACGCAGCCCGCCTCCTCCAGCGCACGCAGGAAGTCGTAGGTGACGAACGGGTTGAACGCGGCCTCGCTCCCCGGCGGCCAGCCGCAGTTCGCCTCGCGCATGGCGCGGCCGCCCTGACCCACCCTCCAGCCCGGGTTGGCGAGTGCGTCCCAGGCCTCACGCGCGACGGGCTCTAGGCTGCCGGCGGCTTCGACGGTCATTGTGGCCATGGGCTCCTCCGACGCTCTTCCGCCTACATTACCTTATCAACCTAGGACGACGTGACGCCGCGTCCCCGAACCTCGGCGCGACGTATGGTGCCGCAGGCCAGGTTCGAACGACCCACGGTGGTCGGCCGCAGGTGCGTCAGGGGTGGAAGCCCTCGAAGATCACTTGGTCGGCGTGGGGCGCCACGCGGTCAGCCTCCCGTCGCGAGCGCACGGTGAAGGCGAGCACCGGTCGCCCGCGCCGACGCGCGATGGACGGTCCGGGATGGGGCAAGGCCGTCGCATAGTAGCCGACGAAGTCGGGCCGCGTGCGTGGCGCGTGCAGCAGCATGTCTCGGCCGAACCTTGCGACCAGCGAGCCACGCGTCTCGCCCCCTGCGAGGACGCCGACGGGCGTGTCCGGCAACGCGCGGCGCAGGAGCGCGAGGAGGTCCGGATCGAACGTCATGACCGCGACGGCGCCCCCGTAGCGGCCCAGCGTGCTGGCGAGCGCGGCCGTCATCGCCGCGCGCGCCGCCCGCCCAGGGGGCGACTTGGCGTCGAGGAACAGCGGCGTGCGCCCGCTCGTCAGCGCGAGGAGGTCGACGAGCGAGCTTAGCGTCTCGTCCGCGCCGACGATCTCGACCTGGCGCAGCGCGTCGAGCGGGCGCTCGATGACGCGGCCGCGTGCGGCGGTGGTCCGCTCCAGCGTGGCATCGTGGGTGACGACGAGCCCTCCGTCGGCGGTGAGCTGAAGGTCGACCTCGACCGCGTAGCCCGCCTCGATCGCGGCCTCGACGGCAGCAAGGGTGTTCTCGACGAGCCCCTCGCCGTGCAGGCCGCGGTGGGCGACGGGACGCGCCGTCAGCCAGTTCGGGACCGCGTGCGCTATGGCGCGACCTCGAGCACCGCCTCGACCTCGACCGCCGCGCCGAACGGCAGGTTCGCCGCGCCGACCGCCGCGCGCGCGTGGCGTCCCGCGTCGCCGAACAACGAGACCATCAGGTCGGAGGCGCCGTTGATCACCTTGGGATGGTCGCCGAAGTCCGCCGTCGAGTTGACGTAGCCGTTCAGCTTGACGACGCGCCTCACTCGATCGAGGTCGCCGAGCGCCGCCCGCGCCTGGGCGAGGATGGCGAGCGCGCAACGGGCAGCGGCGGCGCTCGCCTCCTCGACCCCCATCGTCTCTCCGCAGCGGCCGCGGATCAGCGCGCCGTCGGGATCCATGGAGACCTGGCCGGACACGTAGAGCAGGGTGCCCGTCTGTACCGTGGGGACGTAGGAGCCGGCCGGCGCCGCCGCCTCAGGCAGCACGAGTCCCATGGCGGCGAGCTTGTCGTCGATATGCGGCACCGAGGCCTCCCGTGGTTGGGCGTCGTCTAAGTCCGCCATGCCGAAGTGGCAAGCGGTCCGCGGTCAGCCCGACGCCTCGTCGTGACACGCCGGGTGGTTGCCTTGACGCCAACGGTCCGCCGTGCGCACGAGGGCAGGCAACCCGGAGGAGCCATGCGGGACGTCGTCCCCCGCCGCGCAGCGGGAACCATCGCGATCGCCGTCGCACTCGCAGCGACGGCCGGCGGCGCCGCCTCGCAGGAGCTCGCACCGCACCGCGCGGTCTACGACCTGACGCTCGTCCGTGCCGGGGCCAGCGTGTCGATGCTGTCCGCTCAGGGGCGGCTCGTGTTCGAGGTCAACGGCGCCGTCTGTGAGGGGTTCACCAACAACTCCCGCTTCGTCACACGCACGGTGAACCGCGAGGGCGATACCGTGGTCGACGACCTCAGGCTGTCGACGTTCGAGACCTTCGAGCCGGCGGAGTTCGTCTTCCTCAACCAGACCGTCAGCGAGAGCGACACGGTGTCGGTCGTGGAGGGCAGGGCCACCGGGAAGGCATCGGGGACCATCGTCGAGCTCACCGAGCCGAAGGAGCGCACGGCGCGTCTGCCCCGAGCGGTGTTTCCGACGCAGCACACGGTCCTCATCCTTCAAGCGGCTGCCGCCGGCGAGCGCGTGTTGGAGGCGCCGGTCTTCGACGGCGGCGGCGATGCGGATCGTGTGTTCGCGACGACCACGGTGATCGGCGATCCCGAGACCGGGTTACAAGGCGCCGGCCCGCGCGAACGCAGCGCCCTCGCTGCGGTGCCTGACGCTGCCGAGCTCGCGACGTACACCCTCGTCATTAGCTACTTCGATCAAGGTGCAACGTCCGGCGAGGCCGTGCCGGACTACGTAATCTCGTTCCGCATGCTCCAGAACGGCATCAGCTACGACGCGACCTTCGACTACGGCTCGTTCGCCCTTGCGGGCCGCCTCGTCGAGCTCGAGCTGGGTCCGGCAACCCAATGCCCCGAGGACCCCCAGCCACCGGAACCCCAAGACCGCTGATCCTGCCCAAGCCCTGTGGGGCACGTCAGAGGAGGCACAGCTCCAACAGGTCGCGCCGCATGGACGCTGGCATCGCCTCGTCGAAGGCGCTGATGCTGAAGTCGGCTGGGGCCTCGTCCGGCCGCAGGTAGCGCCAGCCCTGGAACGGGCGGCAGGGTCGCGGCCTCACCGGGACCACGGTGGGGTCGAGCAGGATCTTCACGCGTCCGATGCCTTGCTGGTCGGCGAACGGCGCGAGGTCGACGATGAGTTGGCGTGCTTGGATTGCCCCCTTCACCACCCAGTAGAGCGAGCCGCCGGCAAGCACGTCCTGTGCACGCCGTGGCGCCGTGCGCGTGGTGATGCGGACCGCCCTCCCCCCGCCGTGCGGCGCTGCGGACTCGGTCGCCCAGGTCCGCAGGTTGTCCACCGACGCCGCGCCGACGGCGAGCTTCAGGAGATGCGTTGTCATGTCATCCGCCTTCGCCGAGCGAAGGCGGCGGTGCAAGTCGCCCGCGCTCACCATCCACCGCCAAGGACCATTTTGGACGTGGCGGAGGAACCCATCCCGCCCCCACCTTCGTTCCCATGGGATAAACCGCCGCGCCCTGTTCAGCGCGGACGGGACTGTGTTAGCGAGGGGCGACGCACGGACTCGACGCGGATCGAATGGCGGACATCCCAACCGTAGGCGAGCATCGCGCGACCGGGGACGGCAGGGCCTCCCGTGAGCCCGACGCCCGGCACTTCCGTGCACTTTTCCTCTCCGACATCCACCTCGGGACGCGCGGCTGCCAGGCAGAGCTTCTCCTCGACTTCCTGCGGCACCACGATGCGGACCGGATCTACCTCATCGGCGACATCATCGACGGCTGGCGGCTGAAGAAGACCTGGTACTGGCCGCAGTCGCACAACGACGTGGTGCAGAAGATCCTCCGCAAGGGCCGCAAGGGCGCTGAGATCGTCTACCTTCCCGGCAACCACGACGAGTTCCTGCGCGACTACCTCGGCACCCACTTCGGCGGCGTCGAGGTGACGGACGCCGCAGTCCACCTCACCGCCGACGGCCGCAAGCTTCTCGTCATCCACGGCGACCAGTTCGACGTCGTGGTGCGTCACGCGCGCTGGCTCGCGCTGTTGGGCGACTGGGCGTACGTCACGACCCTCGCCACCAACACCTGGGTCAACATCGTGCGCCGGCGGCTCGGCCTCACCTACTGGTCGCTGTCGGCCTGGGCCAAGCTCAAGGTGAAGAACGCGGTCTCCTTCATCGGCCAGTTCGAGCTCGCCCTTGCCACCGAAGCCAAGCGCCGCGGCGCGGACGGCGTGGTGTGCGGCCACATCCACCACGCGGCCATGCACGAGATGCATGGGACGCGCTACGTCAACACCGGGGACTGGGTGGAGAGCTGCACCGCCGTGGGCGAGACCGAGGACGGCACGTTCGAGCTCATCCGCTGGACGCGGGTCGCCCGCCGGCAGCGGCTCACCGCCGTCATGGCGCGCGAACGGCCGCAGGCCGCATGAACGCACCTTTGCGGCCCGGCGCCGCCGCCGGGCTCCGTGGTCGCGCTCGGGGTGTCCGGTGAGCCGGCTCGCCCTGGTAACGGACGCGTGGCACCCGCAGGTGAACGGCGTCGTTCGCACGCTCGACACGACCCGCACCGAGCTCGAGAAGCTGGGCGTTGCCGTGACCATGGTGACGCCGGCGGACTACCGCACCGTGCCGATGCCCACCTACCCCGAGATCCGCCTCACCGTGACGTGGCCGGGCCGCGTCGCCCGCGCCATCGATCGGGTCGAACCGGATTACGTCCACATCGCCACCGAGGGGCCCCTCGGCCAGATGGCACGACGCTGGTGCCGGAAGAACAGCGTCGGCTACACGACGAGCTACCACACGCGCTTCCCCGAGTACGTGCGAGCCCGCCTGCCGGTGCCGCTCTCCTGGTCGTACGCGTTCGTGCGGGCGTTCCACAACGAGGGCGTGTGCTGCATGGTGTCCAACACCACGCTGGAGCGTGCGCTCGCCGAGCGCGGCTTCCGCCGCCTGGTGCGCTGGGTGCGCGGCGTCGACACGGTGACGTTCAACCCCGACGTCCCCGCGGCCCTGCCCGACCTGCCGCGGCCGGTGTTCCTTTACGTCGGGCGGGTGTCGGTGGAGAAGAACATCGAGGCGTTCCTGTCCCTCGACCTGCCCGGCACCAAGCTCGTGGTTGGTGACGGTCCAGCGCGCGCCGACCTCCAGGCGCGCTTTCCCGACGCGGTCTTCACCGGGAACCGGCTCGGCGAGGCGCTGACGGCGCACTACACCTCCGCCGACGTGTTCGTCTTCCCGAGCCTCACCGACACCTGGGGGCTCGTGCAGATGGAAGCGCTGGCGTGCGGCGTGCCGGTGGCTGCGTTCCCGACGATGGGCCCCGTGGACGTGATCGCCGATTCGGGGACCGGCGCCCTCGACTGGGACCTCAAGCGGGCCTGCCTCGCCGCGCTGTCCATTCCCCGTTCGCGTTGCCGCGCCTACGCGGAGCGCTTCTCATGGGAAGCCAGCGTGCGCCAGTTCTGGGACAACCTGCAGACCGCCAACACGCAGCCCAGGTCCGCCTGACGGGAGCCGCCGATGCCCGACGACGCCCTCGCCGCCCATCGCGCAACGCTCGGCGACTTCCACCTGCGTGAGGCGTTCGCCGCCGACCCGGACCGGGCAGCGCGGTTCAGCGTGCGCGACGACGACCTCCTGTTCGACTACTCCAAGAACATCATCACCGACGAGACGATGCGCCTCCTCCTCCATCGCGCACGGGCGGCCGGCGTCGAGGCGCAGCGCGACGCGATGTACGCCGGCGAGCCCATCAACGTCACCGAGGGACGCGCGGTGATGCATGCGGCGCTGCGTGGCCCCGGCCCGTTCGCGGTCGACGGGCACGATGTGTCGGGCGAGGTCGCCGAGGTGCTCGACCGCGTCACCGCGTTCGCCGACGCGGTGCGCTCCGGCGAGGTCGTTGCAGCGGACGGCGCACCGTTCACCGACGTGGTGAACATCGGCATCGGGGGCTCCGACCTCGGTCCGCGCATGGCGGTGCGGGCGCTGTCGCCCTACCGCGGCGGGGGCCCGCGCGTGCACTTCGTCGCCAACGTCGACGGGGCGGACATCGCCGACACGCTCGCCTTGCTCGACCCTCGTCGGACCCTGTTCCTCATCGCCTCCAAGACGTTCACGACGCAGGAGACGATGACCAACGCCGGCACCGCGCGCCGCGTGGTGGTGGAGCGGCTCGGCGAGGCGGCGGTCGGCGACCACTTCGCCGCGATCTCCACGGCGCTCGACAAGGTCGGCGAGTTCGGCATCGCCGAGGCGCGAACGTTCGGGTTCTGGGACTGGGTCGGCGGGCGGACCTCGGTGTGGTCGGCCATCGGCCTGTCGCTGGCGATCGCGATCGGTGGCAGCAACTTTCGCCGCTTCCTCGCTGGCGGTGCGGCGGCAGACGAGCACTTCCGCACCCGGCCGCTGGAGGAGAACGTCCCAGTCCTGATGGGCGTCCTCGGCGACTGGTACCGTAACGGCTTCGGCTGGCCGGCCCATGCGGTGCTGCCATACGACGAGCGCCTCGCGCTGCTGCCGGCCCACCTCCAGCAGGTGGACATGGAATCGAACGGCAAGCGCGTACGGCGCGACGGGTCGCCCGTCATCGGCGACACGGGCCCCATCGTGTTCGGCGAGGCGGGCACGAACGGCCAGCACGCGTTCTACCAACTGCTGCACCAGGGCACGACGCCGGTGCCGTGCGACTTCCTCGTAGCGGCGTGCCCGCACGAGGCGCTCGGCGACCACCACGCCAAGCTCCTGTCCAACGCGTTCGCCCAATCGGCTGCGCTCATGCGTGGCCGCACGCTGGAGGAGGCGCGCTCGCAGCTCGTCGAACAGGGGATGCCGCGGGACCGGGCCGAGGCCCTCGCGCCCCACAGGGTCTTTCCCGGCAACCGCCCGTCGAACACCCTGATCTACCGGAAGTTGGATCCTTACACCTTGGGCCGGATCGTCGCGTTGTATGAAATGAAGGTCTTCGTCCAAGGCGCCCTGTGGGGGATCAACTCCTTCGATCAATGGGGTGTCGAGCTCGGCAAGGAGCTCGCGAGCGCGCTGCTGCCGGCTGTTAAGGGCGGCTCGCCGCTCGACACGGACGCTTCCACCACGGCGCTCGTCGAGTTCGTGCGGATGCATCAGGCCGGCTGAACCTCCGCCATTCGTCGATCCGCCTGCGCCTAACGGAAGCGTCATCCCCGTGCGGCGCACCGAGCGCGCTTGGGTCGTAAGGACGCATTCTGAAGTTTGTGTCGCGCGGGGCTGCCCGAACGTCTGTTGCCACGCCGAGCCGGCGGCTAAGTAGTCGGGGTTGGAACGGTGGAGGCGGATTGTGAACGAGATGACGATGGCGAAGTTCGGCCTGGGGGCGTCGACGCTCAGGATCGAGGACGAGGCGCTGGTCACGGGCCAAGGCCGCTACACCGACGACGTCGTCCCGGAGGGGACGCTGTGCGCCGTCCTCCTGCGCTCGCCCATCGCGGCGGGCTCCTTCACCGTCAAGGACGTCGAGGCTGCGCGCAACGCTCCTGGGGTCCACCTCGTGCTGACGTACGCCGACATCGCCGAAGAGCTCGACCCGCTGCCCTGCCGCGCCGCGATGAAGCAGGAGGACGGCTCGCCGACGGTGGTGCCGCCGCGCTACGCGCTCGCCAAGGAGGAGGTGCACCACGTGGGCGACCCCGTCGCGCTCATCGTGGCCGACACCGTCGCCCAGGCGAACGACGCGGCCGAGCTCATCGACGTTGATTGGCAGCAGCGCGACAGCGTCGCCGACGCCGCGGCTGCGCTCGAGGACGGTGCGCCGCTCGTGTGGCCGGACCGCGGGACCAACCTCGCCTTCCGGTACGCCGTCGGTGACAGCGCCGCCACGGACGAGGCCTTCGCCAAGGCCGACAAGGTGGCCAAGCTGGAGCTCGTCAACAACCGGCTGGTGACAAACTACCTGGAGTGCAGGGGGTCGCTCGCGCAGTACGACGAGGCGAGCGGGCGCCACACGCTGACCGCCGGCACCCAGGGTGGGCATGGCGTGCGCGGCGTGCTGGCCGAGATCCTGAAGGTCGACGAGGACAAGATCCGCGTCGTCACGCCGGACGTCGGCGGTGGATTCGGCACCAAGATCTTCGTTTATCCCGAGTATCCGCTGGTGATGACGGCGGCCAAGCGCCTCGGCCGCCCGGTTAAGTGGATCTCGGGTCGTTCCGAGGCCTTCATGTCCGACAGCCAGGGGCGGGACAACGTCACCACCGCCGAGCTCGCGATGGACGCGGACGGCAAGTTCCTCGCCCTGCGCGTCGACCTCAAGGCGAACATGGGCGGCTACCTCGCGCAGTTCGGTCCCTACATCCCGTTCGTCGGCACCACGATGGCGCCGGGGGTCTACGACATCCCCGTGATGTACGTCGCCATCAAGGGCGTCTTCACCAACACGCTGCCGGTGGACGCCTACCGCGGTGCGGGCCGGCCGGAGGCGGCCTACACCATCGAGCGCCTGGTCGACGAGGCGGCTCGCACCGCCGGCGTCGACCGCATCGAGCTGCGCCGCCGCAACTTCATCAAGCCGGATGAGATGCCCTACAAGACGGCGGCGGGCCGGACCTACGACACCGGCGAGTTCGACGGCCACATGACGCGCGCCATGGAGGTGCTCGACTGGGACGGCTTCGCCGCACGCGAGCGCGAGAGCGCGGCCAAGGGCGCGCTCCGCGGCATCGGCCTTGCCACCTACATCGAGGCGTGCGCGTTCCCCGGCTCCGAGCGCGCCGAGGTGGAGCTGTCCGCCGACGGCAAGATGACGCTCCTCATCGGCACGCAGACGAACGGCCAGGGCCACGCGACCGCTTACACCCAGATCATCGCCGACCGGCTGGGCGTCGACCCTTCGACCATCGAGGTGATCCAGGGCGACACGGACCGGGTGAAGACCGGCGGCGGCACCGGCGGCTCGCGCTCCATCCCGCTCGGCCTCCCCTCGGTGGACGCGGCGTCGAGCGAGCTCGGCGAGAAGCTGAAGGCGCTGGCGTCCGACAAGCTGGAGGCGGCGGCCGACGACCTCGAGTTCGCCGGCGGCGCGGTGCGCATCGTCGGCACCGACCGGTCCGTCACGTTCGCCGAGCTCGCTGCCGACGCCGGCGGGCTTTCAGGCGCGGGCGAGGTCAAGCAGGCCGAGCCGACGTTCCCCAACGGCACCCACGCCTGCGAGGTCGAGATCGACCGTGCCACCGGCAAGGTCGTCGTGGAGCGCTACGTCATCGTCGACGACTTCGGCGTGCCGGTGAACCCCGTCCTCCTCGAGGGCCAGGTGCACGGCGGCATCGTCCAGGGCATCGGCCAGGCGCTCTACGAGCGTACGGTGTACGACGAGGAGGGCCAGCTCCTGTCGGCCTCGCTCCTCGACTACGCGGTCCCGCGGGCGGACGACGTGCCGTTCTTCCACTTCGAGATGCGCAACGTGCCGTCCAAGCACAACGCAATGGGCATCAAGGGCGCCGGCGAGGCGGGCTCCATCGGATCGTGCGGCGCGGTGATGAACGCCATCTGCGACACGCTGTGGCGCAACTGCGGCGTCGCCCACGTCGACATGCCGGCGACCCCGGATGTCCTGTGGCGCATCATGCACGAGGCGTCGCAGAAGGCCGCCTGACAGGCCGATCGACGCCTCGGCGGGAGCGGCCGCGCGGCTGCCCTCGCCGAGGCTCCTGCGAGGAGGTCGGCCCGCTTCGAGGGTGGACCAGCACGCGGGCGGCGGATGCTGCGCGCGTTGACACCTTCTCGAGCCCCACGATAGCTTGACCGACCAAACGACGCGCGGCCGCCACGCACGGCCGTGCACAAGATCCCACGCGGGGTTCGCCGTTCGCGGCGTCGCGCGAAGGCGGTCGAGGGGAGGACGGCATGAGGCCCGACCATCGTCCGGGCACGCGGTTGCGCCGGCTCGCTGCCCGCGCACTGCCGCTGGCCGCCCCGCCGTCGTGACGCTGCGGTGAGAGCGTTCCGGCCCATCGAGACCATCGGCTTCGTCGGCCTCGGCGTGATGGGCGAGCCCATGTGCCGGAACCTCGCTCGTCGGCTCGCTGAAACCGGTGCAGAGCGCCTCATCGTCTTCGACGTTCGGGCCGAGCCGGTCGAGCGCCTTGCCGCGGACGGCGCCGCCGTCGCCCCCTCTCTCGACGCTTTGGTCGCAACGGCCGACGTCGTCTGCCTCTCGCTGCCGGGCGGGCCGGAGGTGGAGGACGTGGTGACGCGTCCCGGCGGCATCCTGGATAACGCACGCGATGGCACCATCGTGCTCGACCTGTCGACGACGCCGGTGGAGCTCACGCGAAAACTCGCTGAACGCCTCGGCGAGCGGGGCCTCAGCCTGGTCGACGCCCCCGTCGCGCGCACGCGGCAGGCGGCCGAGGACGGCACGCTCGCCATCATGGTCGGCGGCGACGACGAGGCGGTGCGGGCAGTCTGGCCCATCCTGACGACCATGGCGAGCGACATCGCCCACTGCGGCGGCCACGGCGCCGGGCAGATGGTGAAGATCCTCAACAACATGGTCCTCTTCCAGACCGTCCACGCGCTGGCCGAGGCCCTCGCCGTCGCGCGCCGTGCGGGGCTCGACGGCAAGGTGCTGTTCGACGCGCTGTCCAATGGGTCCGCCGACAGCTTCGCCGTGAGGAACCACGGCATGAAGGCGCTCCTGCCGGGAGACTTCCCGGAGCGCGCCTTCCCCGTGACCTACGCGGCGAAGGACCTGTCCTATGCCTTGGACCTCGCGAACTCAGTAGGTCTGTCACTCGCCGGAGCCGACGCGGTGCGTGCGGCCTTCCACGCCGCGGAAGCCGCAGGCGACGGCGCGCGCTACTGGCCGGTGATCGGCCGCACCATCGACGACGCCGGCCCAAACGCAAGGGACCGGTGCGCAACGACGACCAGAACGACAGGAGAGGAAGCCCGATGAAGTCGATCCCGTCCCTCGTTGCCGCCGGTGCGGCGCTGGCGGTCCTCGTGGCGGTCCCCGCCGCCGCGCAGCAGCAGCTCCGCCTCGCGCACTACGCGTCGACGTCGAGCACCACCCACGCCGCCGCCGAGCACTTCAAGGAGGAGGTGGAGCAGCGCACGGACGGGGAGATCACCGTGTCCATCCACCCCGCCCACGAGCTCGGCGACGACCCGAGCCAGGTGCGCGGCGTGCGGCTCGGCACCATCGACATGGCGGTGATCGGCAACCCGTTCTTCACCGCCGTCATCCCGGAGCTCAACGCGCTCGACCTCCCGTTCCTGTTCGAGAGCCCCGAGCACGCCTACCGCGTCCTCGACGGCGAGATCGGCGAGACGATCCACGGGTGGTTCCAGGAGGAGGGCATGCAAGTCCTCGGCAACTGGGAGATCGGCTTCCGCAACATCACCAACAGCGAGCGGCCCATCGTCGAGCCGTCGGACCTTGAAGGCCTCGCCATCCGCACGACGCCGAACCCGGCGCACATCAAGGCCTTCGAGACGTGGGGCGCGAACCCGACGCCGATGTCGTTCAACGAGGTCTACCTTGCGCTGGAGACCGGCGCGGTGGACGGCCAGGAGAACCCGGTGGTGCTGATCCACGCCGTCCGCTTCCACGAGGTGCAGGAGCACATGAGCCTGACCCGGCACGCGTACACCGCTGCCTACCTCGTGATGAACCGCGCCAAGTTCGATGGCCTCACGGAGGAGCAGCGCCAGATCCTGCTGGAGGCGGGACAGAACGCCGGGCAGTTCGAGCGGGACCTCGTCGCCGAGCGTGAGTCGAAGAGCCTCGAGGCGATGAAGGCGGAGGGGCTCCAGGTCGAGGAGAACCCGAACCGCGAGGCCTTCATGGCGGCGGCGAAGGACGTGACGCGCGCGGCCTACGTGGAGGAGCATGGCAGCGAGCTCCTGGACCGCATCGACGCGGCGCGCTGATCGGCGGGTCCCATGCGATCGGCGAGCGTCGCCCTTGGCGTCCTCACGAGGGCGCTCGACCTCGTCGTCGGCGTCCTCCTCGTCGCCATCGTTGCGATCACCCTCGCCGGCGTCGTCGCCCGATACGGCCTTGGCACCTCGCTCGCGTGGGGACCCGAGCTCACCACGTTGCTCTACGTGTGGATGATCGTGCTCGCCGCGGCGAAGGCCGGTCACATGCGCATCACGATGATCGTCGACGTCCTGCCGCCGGTGGGGCGTCAGGCTGCGCGGCTGGTGTCGCTCGCGATCTCCCTCGCGTGCCTGGCCGTCCTCGTCGACGGCAGCCTCGCCCTGTGGGATCTCACCGCGGGCGACCGCTTCACGGCACTGCCGGTCTCGCAGTCGCTGTTCTTCGTCGCCGTCGTCGTCGGCGGCGCGCTGTGGGCGCTTGTCATCGTCGCCCGGTTCGCGGCGCGGCGCGGCGACGAGCCGGAGCCTGCGCCGGGCGGCATGGTCGACTAGGTGGCCGTCGCGATCCTCATCGGCGTGCTCGTCGCGCTGAGCGCGCTGGGCGTCCCCCTGGTGTTCGCGATCTTCGCCGCGGCCGTCGTCACTGTGCTCCTGGTGCGGCCGGGGCTGCCCCTCGACGTCGCCGCGCAGATGTTCGTCGATGGCATCGACTCCTCGCTGCTCCTCGCCATCGTGTTCTTCTTCCTCGCGGGCGAACTCATGAACCAGGGCGGCATCACCGCCCGGATCGTCGCCTTCGCTGCGGCGCTCGTCGGGCACATCCGCGGCGGGCTCGGCCATGTCAACGTCATGTCGAGCCTGCTGTTCTCCGGCATCAGCGGCTCGGCCATCGCCGACACGGCGGCCGTCGGCACCATCATGATCCCCGCCATGGCCGAGCGGGGCTACTCCAAGGCGTTCTCCGCTGCGCTCACGCAGACGTCCTCCATCGTCGGGCCGATCATCCCGCCGTCGATCCCGATCATCATCTACGCGGTGCTCGCCGAGCAGTCCGTCGGGGAGCTGTTCGTCGCCGGCATCGTGCCTGGCCTGCTCCTCGGAGCCTGCCTGATGGTCACCGTCTACCTGATCAGCGCGCGACGGGGCTATGAGCGGGGTGCGCGGGCGTCCGCCGCCCTCCTCGGCCGCACCTTCCTCGACGCGCTGCCGGCGCTCGGCATGCCCGTCATCATCGTCGGCGGCATCCTCGGCGGGGTGATGACGGCGACGGAGGCCGGGGCGGTGGCCGTGCTCTACGGCCTCCTCGCCGGCTCGCTCGTCTACCGCGAGCTGACCTTGCGGAAGGTGTGGGCGGCGACGGTGAGCGCGGCGACGGGTGCGGCGAGCGTGCTCGTCATCGTCGGCGCCTCGACCTTCTTCGCGTTCATCGTCGCCGATCAGCAGATCAACAAGGATGTAGCGGCGCTCGTGTTCTCCATCAGCGACGACCCCACCGTCGTCCTCCTCGCGATCGTCGCGGTCGGCCTTCTCGTCGGCATGCTGATGGATCCGCTCGCCGCGCTCATCATCATGGTGCCGGTGTTCCTGCCGACGGTGATCGAGACCGGCGTCGACCCCGTGCACTTCGGCCTCATCATCGTGCTCACGTTGATGATCGGGCTGTGCACGCCGCCCGTCGGCTACCTCATCTACATGTCGGCCTCCATCGCCGGCGTCGCGCCGGAACAGGTGGTGCGCGAGAGCCTCCCCTTCCTCGCAACGCTCGTGGTCGCGCTCCTCCTGTGCGTCCTGTTCCCCATCCTCACGCTCGGACTGCCGCGGCTCCTCGGCTACTGAGCGATGGCCCCGACCTCAGCGGGGCACGAACCGACGAAGGTCGCCCATGCCAAGACGCTTCATCGACCTGTCGACACCGATCCGCACCGAGCACGTCCGCTGGCCGGTGGAGCGGCGCGAGGCGAGGAGCCACGGCGACGGCTCCTACGTGCAGGCGAGCTGGCTCGGCTGGCCGGTCCATGGCTTCACCCACATGGACGCGCCACGCCACTTCGACGCCGACGGCGGGACCACGAGCGACGTTCCCCTCGAGGCGTGCGCCGGGCCCGCGGTCGTGGTCGACGTCTCGGCGGTGGGGCCGGACGAGCCGGTCACCGAGGCGCTGATCGCCGGCGCCGGGGCGGACGTGCGCGAGGGCGACATCGCGCTCATCCGCAGCGCCTGGGACACGCGGGCCTCCATCGACACCGCCGAGTTCTGGACCACCGCCCCCTACATGACGACCGAGGCGAGCCGCTGGCTGCGCGCGCGCGGCGTCAAGGGCGTGGGCTTCGACTTCCCGCAGGACCGCTGCATCCGCGACCTCGTCACCGGTGCGCGCGAGCCAGCGCTGGAGGAGAACGTGACCCACGTTGAGCTCCTGCTCCGAGGCGTCATCATGTTCGAGTACCTGTGCAACATGGCGGCGATCGTCGCCCCTCGGGTGGAGTTCTTCGGGCTGCCGCTCAAGGTCCCCGACTGCGACGGTGCACCGATCCGCGCCGTCGCGGTCGAGGACGCCTGACCGATGGACCTTGCCTTCCTGCTGGCGCGCTCGGGCCCGGACGCCCCGACCACCGCCGCGCTGATCGGCGTCGGCGAGTTCGGCCGTACGCTCCTGATGCAGTCGCGCTCCATCGCCATGCTGCGACTTGGCGTGCTGTGCGACCTCGACGTCGAGCGCGTCCTGCGCCTGTGCACGTCGGCCGGCATCGACGCCGTGGCCGCCGACGGCAGGACGCGAGCTGAGGCGGCGATGCAGGCCGGCCGCGTCGTCGTGACCGCGGACGCGGAGCTCGCCGTCAGCCTGCCCGTCGACGTGGTCGTGGAGGCGACGGGGAGCGCGCAGGCCGGCGCGCAGAACACCTCGGCGGCGCTCGACCAGGGGCGGCACGTGTGCCTCGTCACCAAGGAGGCGGACTGCGTCGTCGGCCCGCTCCTGTCGCGCCGGGCAAAGGCGGCCGGGCTCGTGCTGAGCCAGGTGGACGGGGACCAGCCGAGCCTGCTGCTCGCGCTCCTGTCGCGGCTGCGGGTCCTCGGGTTCGAGGTCGCCTGCGCCGGCAAGGCCAGCGAGCACGACTTCGTCTTCGACGGCGCGAGCGTCCGCTCCCACGGTGCGGAGGTGACGGCGCCACGGGACATCATGGGCGGCGCCGACCGAGGCTCCGCCGAGCTCGTCGCTTGGCGAGCCGAGGTGCTGGGCGCCCTCCCCCAGCGAACCGCGCCGGACTACTGCGAGCTCGCCCTCGTCGCGAACGCAAGCGGCCTGGTGCCAGATCGGCCCCGCCTCCACGCCGCCGTGGCAAGGCTCGGCGAGCTCCCGTCGCTGTACCGACCGGTGGACGAGGGCGGCGTGCTCGCCGGCAACGGACGGCTCGACATCTTCAACGGTCTGCGACGGGACGACGAGGTCAGCCCAGCCGGCGGCGTGTTCGTGGTGGTCAAGGCGCCGGACCCCGAGACGGGGCAACTGTTCCGCGCCAAGGGCATCCCGACGAGCGCGGACGGAGGGCACGTCCTCGTGTTCAACCCGGTCCACCTCCTCGGCGCCGAGGCGCCGCTGTCGATCCTCCTCCCGCACCGCCTCGGCATCTCCACCGGCGCGCAGGGATCCTCCGCGACCGTCGACGTGACCATGCGCGCGAGCCGCCGATTGGGTGCGAGCGAGCGACTGACCGACCTCGGCCATCACCACCGCGTCGACGGGGTCGAGGCGATGCTGACGCCCTACGCTGCGCTCCGCCCGGACGCCCCGGTGCCCTACTTCCTGGCCATCGACCGCCCGCTCGTGCGCGATGTGGCCGAGGGCGCGACGATCACGGTCGCGGACGTCAACCTCGACGAGGGCTCGACGCTCCTGTCGTTGCGCCGCGAGCAGGACGCCCTGACCGACGCACAGGAGGAGGACCTGCGATGACGGAACGTCGCGCCAGCGTGCGCAACATCGCCGAGGAGCCGTGGCAGGAGTTCCCAGGGCACCACGGCGGGGCGCTGTCGAAGGCGCTGGTGCGGCCGGAGACCGTCGGCTCGCGTAAGCTCGACTACCGCATCTCGACGTACCGGCCGATGGCGCACGTGGAGCGTCACGCGCACAAGGTGCAGGAGCAGGTCTACCACGTCCTCGAGGGCGAGGGCCTGATGGAGATCGGCGACGAGGCCCGCGTGGTGCGGCGCCACGACGTCATCTACCTGCCGCCAGGGGTGCCGCACGCCATCGCCAACACGGGGCTCGGCGACCTCACGTTCATCGTCGTCACAACGCCGGTCGACGACGAGGGGACTGATCAGCCCAAGCGCTCGATGAGGCTCGTCGCGGCGGCGGGGTTCGCCGCCTTGTGCCCGCCGATGACGAACGCGAACACCTCCCGTGCACCCCTCGCGGCAGGCTCGGCGAGGCACGCGGGGCTCGGCGCCGTGCCGCGTGCCAGCGCAGCGAGGGACTCGGCGTGGCGATCGAGGGCGGCCTCGTCGTAGCCCTTTGCCTCGTCCTCGCGCGTTCCCAAGAGCCGCACGTAGGCGAAGTCGGCGCACAGGTCGGCGATCTCGGGATGACGCGAATCCCGTGCCCAGACGATGGCGACGCCGGCGCGCCGGGCCAGCGCGACGACCTCGGGCACGCGGAAGCTGTCGTGGCGCAGCTCCACCGCGTGACGCAGGCGACGACCGCCGGCGCTGTCCGGAAGCAGCGCGAGGAAGGCGGCGAAGTCGGCCTCGTCGTAGCGCTTGGTCTCAGGGAGCTGCCACAGGATCGGGCCGAGGGCATCGCCGAGCTCGGTCAAGCCACCGAAGACGAACCGTTCGACGCTCTCGCCGGCGTCCGCCAGCACCTTGCGGTTCGTGGCGTAGCGCGGCGCCTTCACGGTGAAGACGAAGCCGTCCGGCACCTCGCCGCGCCACTTGGCGAACGTCTCCGGCCTTTGCGAGCGGTAGAACGTGCCGTTGATCTCGAGCGCGCTCATCGTGCGCCCGGCATGGGCGAGCTCGTCCTTGTGGGCGAGCCCCTTCGGGTAGAACGTCCCCCGCCACGGCGCGTAGGTCCAGCCGCCGACGCCGATGCGGATGGCGCCAGCCTTCGCCATCGCGTCAACGGGTCAGCGTGCGGGCGACGGCGTCGCTCCACGACGCGAGGCGCCGGCGGCGCTCGGCGTCCTCCATCTGCGGCTCGAAGCGGCGGTCGCGCTGCCAGGATGCGGCGAAGCCCTCCTTGTCGGGCCATACTCCGGCGGCCATCCCGGCGAGCCAGGCGGCTCCGAGCGCCGTCGTCTCCGTGATCGACGGACGGTCGACGGGCGCGGCGATGATGTCCGCCAGGCGCTGCATCGCCCAGTCGGACGCCGCCATGCCGCCGTCCACGCGCATCACCGTCGCCTCGCCCACAAAGTCGCGGCGCATGGCCTCGACGAGGTCGTGGGTCTGGAAGGCGACGCTCTCCAGCGCCGCGCGGGCGAGCTCGGCCGGCCCTGTGCCCCGCGTGATGCCGTAGAGCGCGCCGCGCGCGTCCGCGTCCCAGTGCGGCGCGCCGAGGCCGACGAAGGCGGGCACCAGGACGACGTCCTGGTTCGGGTCCGCGCGCGCGGCCAGCGCCCCGGACTGGGCGGCGTCCTCGATGACGCCGAGCCCATCGCGCAGCCACTGCACCGCGGCGCCGGCGACGAAGATCGCCCCTTCCAGCGCATAGGTCGTCTCGCCGCCAAGCCGGTAGGCGATCGTGGTGAGGAGGCGGTTGGAGGAGGCAACGCGCTCGCCGCCGGTGTTGATGAGCGCAAAGCAGCCGGTGCCGTAGGTGGACTTCACCATGCCCGGCGCAAAGCACGCGTTGCCGATCACCGCGGCCTGCTGGTCGCCGGCGACGCCGCGCACCGGAACGCTCGCGCCGAACAGCGCCTCGTGGGTCGTGCCGTAGTCGTCGGCGTTGTCCCTCACCTCGGCGAGCATGGCCAACGGGACGCCGAGGAGGCGAGCCATGTCCTCGCTCCATCGCCCTGTTTGAAGGTCGAACAGCAGCGTGCGCGAGGCGTTCGTCACGTCTGTGGCGAAGGTGCCGGTGAGCTTGGCGATCAGGAAGGTGTCGATGGTGCCGAACACCACAGCGCCCGCCTCGGCGCGCGCACGCAGGCCCTCCACCTCGTCGAGCAGCCAGGCGAGCTTGGTGCCGGAGAAGTAGGGGTCGAGGAGGAGGCCGGTCGTGCCCGTAACCTGAGGCTCGGCCCCTTCGTCGCGCAACCGCGCACAGCGGCCGGCCGTGCGCCGATCCTGCCAGACGATGGCACGGTGCACCGGACGCAGCGTCTCACGCTCCCACACCGCGACGGTCTCGCGCTGGTTGGTGATGCCGATGGCGGCGACGTCCCGCGCCTCGAGCTTCGCAGCGGCGAGCGCCGACTTCACCGTCGACACGGTGGTGCGCCAGATGTCCTCTAGGTCGTGCTCCACCCAGCCGGAGCGCGGGTAGTGCTGGGTGAACTCCTCCTGCCCGACGCCGAGGATCCTCCCCTCGGCGCAGAACACGATGGCGCGCGTCGAGGTGGTGCCCTGGTCGATGGCGAGGATGGGTGCGGTCATGGGACTTCGGCCGATGGGACACGAGCCTCGGCCCATCGCCCATCACCTGTCAAACGGCGATCCACACGTCGGCGTAGGCAGAGCCTCTGCGAGAGGACGTGATGTTGCACGGAGGCTTTGCAAGTGCCGGCCGCGCCCGTCGCTGGCCCCGGTGGGATCGCACGGCGGCGGGGAACCCGCCGTGCGCCGCGACCATTTGGTCGGCACACCTTGGAGGAGCCAGATGGCAGATATCAACGTCAGCCACTCGAACATCCGCGCGAGCCGGGTCAACGGCACGACGGTCTACAACACCGCCGGCGAGCAGCTCGGCACCGTCGAGGACGTCGTCATCGGCAAGCGGGATGGGAAGGTGAAGTACGCGATCATGTCGTTCGGCGGCTTCCTCGGCATCGGCGAGGAGTACCATCCGCTGCCCTGGGACACGCTCGACTACGACACCCAGAAGGACGGCTACACCGTGTCCGTGACGCGCGAGCAGCTCGAAGGCGGACCGCGCTACGACACCTCGAACGAGCCGGACTGGGAAGACGAGGCCTACCACCGCAGCCTCTACTCGCACTACGGCCTGACCTACCCCGCGATCTGAGGCGAGCGCTGCCCCGTCGGTCAAGGCCGCCGGGGCAGCCTCTAGGCTGGGGGCACCCCGCTCGGCTCCGCGCCGACGAAGGCCCACGCAGCCGCGGCCTCCTCCGGGTCGAACGGCCGCGCCTCCGTCGGCGTGATCGGGTCCATGGCCTTGATCATCGCCGCGGCCACGGCGGGCGCGCCGATCACCGCGTATCGCTCCACCTTCGCCGGCGCCCGCGCCATGCTGCGGGCGACCTCGGGGCTCAGCGCCGCGGGGATGTCGGTGAGCTCGAAGTCGTCGAGGACCAGCAGGAGGTTGATGGCGGCATGGTGGTCGAAGGCGCGGTTCACGACCCCGGCCATGGCTTCCATGTCGTCACTTTCTACGTCCGGCCCGAGGCGGAACGCGAGGACGTCGGCTCGGCCGGTGCCGAGCTCCTGCACGGTGGGCGTGTTCAGCATGGCTCCCCCGACGGCGTGACGGTGTGACCGTTCCTGCGCCAATCGCCCGCCAGCCGCGAAAGGTTCCCCCCGTCCCCGCGCTCGCGGGACGCGACCCTGGCAGCGCATGATCAGGGATGCGACCACCGGCGACGCGGGTGCCATCTGCGCGATCTGGAACGACGTCATCCGTTCGCCGCACATCACGTTCACGACGCTGGAGCGGTCCGAGGCGGAGGTGGCGGCGCTGATCGCGCATGGTGCCGTCGCCGGGCTGCCGTTCCTCGTGGTCGAAGAGCGCGAGGTACTGGGCTTCGCGACCTACGCTCAGTTCAGGCGGGGGCCGGGCTATGCCCGCACGGTGGAGCACACGATCAACCTTGCCTCGTCGGCGCAGGGACATGGCCACGGCAGATCGCTCATGAACGCGCTGCTGGACCGCGCAAGGCAGGGCGGCGTGCGGTCGATGGTCGGCGCCGTGAGCGGTGCCAACCCGGCCGCGATCGCCTTCCACGGAAGGATGGGGTTCACCCGCGTCGGGCTCATCCCCGACGCGGGCTACAAGTACGGCGCCTGGCTCGACCTCGTGCTGATGCAGCGGCGCCTCGAAGGCGCCGGCGGCGGACCGCCGGCGCCCGGTGCGCCTACTGCCAGCGCTGGATGATGTCCTCGTAGGCGACGGTCTCGCCCTGGGGCTTCTCGTTCTCCAGCTTGGGCTTGGGCGAGCCCTCCACCTCGGTCAGCCAGTAGGACGGGTCGCGCTCCTCGTTGAGCCGCGGGCCGCAGCCGCCGTAGACGTTCGCCCGCTCGTCGGCCACCTGCATGCGCGCCATGACGGCGTCCATCTCCGTCGCGAGGCGGTCCATCGCCTCCTGCGGGGTGAAGGTGCCGGCGTTGACGTCGCCGATCTGCTGCCACCACAGCTGCGCGAGCTTCGGGTAGTCCGGCACGTTGACGCCGGTCGGGGTCCAGTTGACCCGGTCGGGCGAGCGGTAGAACTCGACGAGCCCGCCGAGCTTGTCTGCGCGCTCGGTGAAGCTCTCGTGGTTGACCGTGGAGTCGCGGATGAAGGTGAGCCCGGTGTGGCTCTTCTCCACGTCGACGGTCTTGGACGTCACGAACTGGGCGTAGAGCCATGCGGCCTTGCGCCGGTCGAGCGGGGTCGACTTCAGGAACGTCCAAGCGCCGGCGTCCTGGTAGCCGAGCTTCTGGCCCTCCTCCCAGTAGGGGCCATGCGGCGAGGGAGCCATGCGCCACAGCGGCATCCCCTCCTCGTCGACGGTGTTGTTGCCCTCCTCGAGGCTCTTCACCATGTCGGCGGTAAACGCGGTGTACCAGAAGATCTGCTGCGCCACGTTGCCTTGGGAGAGCGCCGGCAACGACTGGTAGAAGTCGTAGGAGGCGGCGGCAGGCGGGGCGTACTCGCGCAGCCACTCGTCCCACTTGCCGATGGCGTAGACCGCCGCGGGAGCGTTGGTCGCGCCGCCGCGCGACACGGACGCGCCGACCGGGTTGCAGGACCCCTCCTCCATGCGGATGCCCCACTCGTCCACAGGGCGCCCGTTGGGCAGGCCCTGCGAGCCCGCGCCCGCCATGGAGAGCCAGGCGTCCGTCATGCGCCAGCCGAGGTCCGGCGCGCGCTTGCCGTAGTCCATGTGCCCGTAGATCCGCACGCCGTCGATCTCGCGCACGTCCTCGGTGAAGAACTCGGCGATGTCCTCGTAGGCCGACCAGTTGACCGGAACGCCGAGGTCGTAGCCGTACTTCTCGCGGAAGCGCGCCTGGTAGTCCTCGTTGTCGAACCAGTCCTTGCGGAACCAGTAGAGGTTGGCGAACTGCTGATCCGGGAGCTGCCAGATCGCACCATCCGGGCCAGTCGTGAAGCTGATGCCCATGAAGTCGTCGAGGTCGAGCGTCGGGCTGGTGACGTCCGCGCCCTCCCCTTCCATGAACTCCGACAGGTTCACCGCCGCCTGCAGCCGTGAGTGCGTGCCGACGAGGTCGGAGTCGTTGACGTAGGCGTCGTAGAGGTTGCGGTTGGTCTGCATCTGGGTCTGCACCGCCTGGACCACCTCGCCCTCGCCGAGGAGCTGGTGGTTGACCGCGATGCCGGTGATCTCCTCGAACGCCTGGGCGAGGGTCTCCGCCTCGTAGGAGTGCGTCGGGATCGTCTCCGACAGGACGTTGATCTCCATGCCCTGGAACGGCTCGGCGGCGTTGACGAACCACTCCATCTCGGCGAGCTGCTCCTCGCGGGTGAGGACCGAGCGCTGGAACTCCTCGTCGATCCAGCGCTCGGCGGCCGCCATGTCGGCGAGCGCCGGCGCCGCCGTCACGAGCGCGGCGACGCAGGTGGTGGCGAGTAGGACGTGTCTCATCGTTTCTCCCTGAGTTTTGTTTGGTTGGTCCGGCGCTCGCGAGCGCCGCAGCGTCCGGCCTTACGGTCAGACGAAGAGGAAGACGAGCAGCGCCAACGCGAGCGCGATGGGCGATGCGATCCAAAGCGGTCCTGTCGCGAAGGCGAGCCAGCCGAGGTGGACGTAGGCAGCGGCGAGCAGCGCGATGAAGAGCCGGTCGCCGCGCGTGGTGGTGAGGCCGAGCACGCCATCACGCGGCGCGCCTCCGGGCCGCGCGAGCTCCCACACCGTCATCAGGCCGAGCGCACCGGCGATGGCGGCGAAGAAGACCGCTGTCTGCCACGTCCACGCCATCCACGCGAGGCCGATCCCTTCGCTCATGGCCTTCTCCTAGACGCGTCCCAAGGCGAAGCCCTTGGCGATGTAGTTGCGCACGAAGTAGATCACCACGGCGCCCGGCACGATGGTGAGGACGCCCGCCGCCGCGAGGAGGCCGAGCTCGTAGCCCGAGGAGGACGCCGTGCGCGTCATCACGCCGGCGATGGGCTGCGCATCGACGCTCGTCAGCGTCTTGGCGAGCAGCATCTCCACCCACGAGAACATGAAGCAGAAGAACATCGTCACGCCGACACCGCTCGCGATCAGCGGCATGAAGATCTTTATGAAAAAGCGCGGGAACGAGTAGCCGTCGATGTAGGCGGTCTCGTCGATCTCCTTCGGCACACCGGACATGAAGCCTTCGAGGATCCACACCGCGAGCGGGATGTTGAACAGGCAGTGCGCCAGCGCCACGGCCCAGTAGGTGTCGAACAGGCCCACCGAGGAGTACAGCTGGAGGAACGGCAGCGCGAACACCGCCGGCGGCGCCATCCGGTTGGTGAGCAGCCAGAAGAACAGGTGCTTGTCGCCCATGAAGCGATAGCGCGAGAACGCGTAGGCCGCCGGCAGCGCCGCCGCCACCGACAGCACCGTGTTCATGGCGACGTAGGAGATGGAGTTGATGTAGCCCCAGTACCACACGGGGTTGGTCAGGATCTCGACGTAGCTGTCGACGGTGAAGTTCTGCGGGTAGGGGCTGAAGCCGCCGAGGATCTCGTTGGTCGTCTTGAAGCTCATGTTGATGAGCCAATAGATCGGCAACATGAGGAAGACGATGTAGAGCGTCGGCACAAGCCACTTCAAGCGCACCCGGCGCGCCGGACGAGCCTCTGCCCTTGCAAGGACTGCGCCCGAGGCGCCGCCGGCCGGGACGCGCGTGTCGCCCGGGGCCTGTCCGACGGCGCTCATGCAGCCTCTCGATCGCGCGTCATCAGCGTGTAGAACACCCAGCAGACGAGGAGGGTCATCAGGAAGTAGATGATCGACATGGCCGCCGCGATGCCGAGGTTGAACTCGCCGAGCGCCGCCTTGACGAGGTCGATGGACAGGAACGTCGTCGCGTTGCCCGGCCCGCCGCCGGTCAGGACGAACGGCTCGGTGTAGATCATGAACGAGTCGATGAAGCGGAGCAGGAACGCGATGATGAGCACCTGCCGCATCTTGGGGAGCTGGATGTGGCGGAACACCGCCCAGCGCGAGGCGCCGTCGATCTTGGCGGCGCGGTAGTACGCCTCGTCGATGGACATGAGGCCGGCGTAGGCGAGGAGGACCACGAGCGAGGTCCAGTGCCACACGTCCATCAGGACGACGGTGAACCACGCCGCCGTGGGGTCGTTGGTGAAGTTGTAGGGGACGCCGAGCGCGTTGATCCCCCAGCCGAGCAGGCCGATCTCGGGCAGCGCGAAGATGTTCCACATGGCGCCCACCACGTTCCACGGCACGAGGAGGGGCAGCGCCATGAGGACGAGGCAGACCGAGACCCACGGCCCGCGGCGCGGCATGGCGAGCGCGACCGCGACGCCGAGCGGGATCTCGATGGCGAGGATGATCGCGGTGAACGCGAACTGGCGGATCAGCGAATCGTGGAAGCGCGGCGAGGCCAGCACCGCCTCGTAGTTCGTGGTGCCCGCCCAGAAGAACAGGTTGTCGCCGAAGGTCTCCTGCAGCGAGTAGTTCACCACCGTCATCAGCGGGATGACGGCGTTCATGGCGACCAGCACCAGGACCGGCAGGACCAGGAACCAGGCGCGGTTGTTCTGGGTCTTCGTCACGGGCCGACCTCGATGCGCCAGTCGTCGGCGTAGACGTTGAGGCTCGTCGGGGAGAACGCCACGCGGGGGTGGGCCGGCAGCCGCGTGTCCTCCGGCACGACCGCAGCGAGGGGGTGTCCTGCGAGGGTGCCGTGGACGATCCTCTCGCGGCCGAGGTCGTCCACGCGCAGGACCTTGAACGGCAGCCCGTGATCGCCGAGCGCCACGAACTCCGGTCGCACACCGATGCTCATGGCGGCACCCCGCGGCGCCGACACACGCCCCGGCAGCGCGATCGGCTCGCCACCGACGAGCGCGGTCCCCTCCTCGATCTCAGCCGGCAGGACGTTCATGCCCGGCGAGCCGATGAAGTGGCCGACGAAGGTGTGGGCCGGCCGCTCGAACAGCTCCTGGGGCGTGCCCGCCTGGACGACCTCTCCCTCGGTCATCACCACGACGGTGTCGGCGAAGGTGAGCGCCTCGGTCTGGTCGTGTGTGACGTAGACCATGGTGTGCCCGAACTCCCGGTGCAGCGTCTTGAGCTGCGCGCGAAGCTGCCACTTGAGGTGCGGGTCGATGACGGTGAGCGGCTCGTCGAACAGGATCGCTGCGACGTCCTCGCGCACCATGCCGCGGCCGAGGGAGATCTTCTGCTTGAGGTCGGCGGTGAGGCTCGCGGCGCGCCGGTCGGCGAGGTCCGTGAGTCCCAGCATGTCGAGGATGCGATCGACGCGCGGCCCGACGCGGGCGCGCGGGATGCCGCGGTTCCGCAGCGGGAAGGCGAGGTTCTGGCGCACCGTCATCGTGTCGTAGACGACGGGGAACTGGAACACCTGCGCGATGTTGCGCGCCTCGGGCGCGAGCGCCGTCACGTCCTCCCCGTCGAACAGGACGCGGCCCTCGGACGGCGCGAGGAGGCCGGAGATGATGTTGAGCAGCGTCGTCTTCCCGCAGCCGGACGGGCCGAGGAGGGCGAACGCGCCGCCGTCGTCGAAGGCGAGGTCGAGCCCCTTCAGGGCGTAGTCCTGCCGGCCCTTCGCCGGCCCGTAGGCATGGCGGACATGGTCGAGCCCGATCCGTGCCATCGTCAGGCCGCCAGCCGCACGCCGTCGCCGCTCACCGTGTCGCCCTCGGCGTTGAACACCAGCATGTGACGCGGCTCGAACCCGACGTTCAGCGTCGTCCCCACGGCGCCGTCGTAGATCCCCTGGATCAGCATGACGAAGCGCTCGTCGAGGCACGTCATGTGGACGTAGCTCTCCGAGCCCGTGATCTCGGCGACCACGACGGTGGCGGGCAACGCGATGGCGGTGCCACGGCCCGCCTTCGCCAGGTGATGGGGGCGGACGCCGACGACGTAGCGTCCATCACCCAAGCCGCCGAACTCCGGGGGAACGGGGAGGTCAAACCCGCTCTCATGCAGGAACGTCCCGCCGGACTTGGTGAGCGCCACCACGTTGAGCGGCGGATCGGAGAACGTGCGCGCGGTGGTGAGGCAGTTCGGCGCCCGGTAGACGTCCAATGTCGGGCCGAACTGGGTGACGCCGCCCTCAGACAGCGTCGCGGTGTTGCCACCGAGCAGGAGCGCCTCCTCCGGCTCGGCCGTCGCGTAGACGACGACCGCGCCCGACGCCTGAAAGACCTTCGGCAGCTCAGCGCGCAACTCCTCGCGCAGCTTGTAGTCGAGGTTGGCGAGCGGCTCGTCGAGGAGCACGACGGAGGCGTCCTTGGCGAGCGCGCGGGCGATGGCGGTGCGTTGCTGCTGCCCGCCGGAGAGCTGCAGCGGCAGGCGGTCGAGGTACGGCACCAGCTGCAGCAGCGCCGCGATGCGCCCCACCTGCGCCTCCACCTCGCGGCGCGGCTTGCCGGCGAGGCGCATGGGCGAGGCGATGTTCTCGCGCACCGTCATCGCGGGATAGTTGATGAACTGCTGGTAGACCATCGCGACGTCGCGCTTGCGCACCGGCACGCCCGTCACGTCGCGACCGTCGACCTGGATCGTGCCCGACGTCGGACGGTCGAGCCCCGCCATCAACCGCAGCAGGCTCGTCTTCCCGGCGAGCGTCGGGCCCAGAAGGACGTTGATCGTGCCGGGGACGAGCTCGAGCGTGACGTCATCGAGGTGCGTGACGTCTCCCACCCGCTTGCCGACGCCCCTCAGCTCGAGCATGTCCCCTCCCCTACGCGGCGAGGTCCTCGCCGCGCGTCGCACCGCGTCGGGCCTCGATGGCAGGCAGATTACGCCGCTGCGCTCGCCCTGTCGCCCCCACCCGCCATCGCGTCGTCGAGCGCCCGAGCCTCCTCGCCGCTGACGAACAGCCCGAGCTTGGTGCGGCGCCACAGGACGTCCTCGGCGGTCCGCGCCCACTCGGTGTCCATGAGGAAGCGCACCTCGCGCCACGTGAGGTCGGCGCCGAAGCCGCGCCCCAGATCCCCGGCGCGCGAGACGCCCTCAAGCAGCTGCCAGGCGCGGGTTCCGTAGAGCCGGGCGAGCCGCTCCGTCAGGGCGGACGGCAGCTCAGGATGGGCCTCGGCGAGCGTGCCGGCGAGGTCGGCCGCAGCCTCGATGGTGAGGTCGCCACCGGGCAGCGGCGCTCCTTCGGTCCACGGCCGCCCCTTGGCGCCGATCGCCCCGGCGACCTTCACCGCGACCGCCTCGGCAAGCCGACGATAGGTGGTCAGCTTGCCGCCGAACACGTTGAGGAGCGGGGGGCGCCCTCGCCCGTCCTCGAGCGTCAGGACGTAGTCGCGCGTGGCCTCCTGCGCCTTCGACGCGCCGTCGTCGAACAGCGGGCGAACGCCGGAGTAGGTCCACACGATGTCGTCCCGACCGGGTGGCTGGGCGAGGTAGTCGGCGACCGCAGCGAGGAGGTAGTCCGTCTCCTCCTCGGTGATGGCGACGTCGTGCGGCTCGCCGTCGTAGTCCCGGTCCGTGGTGCCGATCAGCGTGAACTCGCCCTCGTAGGGGATGGCGAACACGATCCGCCCGTCGCTGTTCTGGAAGATGTACGCGCCGTCGTGGTCGAACGCGCGGCGCACGACGATGTGGCTGCCCTGGACGAGGCGGACGTGGCGCGCCTCGTTGCGTCCGAGCGCGCCGCGCAGCACGTCGTCCACCCAGGGACCAGCGGCGTTCACCAGCATCCGCGCGCGCACCGTCTCGGTGCCGGCCGCGCCGCGCAGCGTGATGGACCAGCCATCGCCGTCGGGCCCCGCCGCCGTCACCGCGGTCCCGTTGCGCACGTCCGCGCCGCGGTCCGCCGCGTCCCGCGCGTTGAGCACGACGAGGCGGGCGTCGTCGACCCACAGGTCGGAGTACTCGAAGGCGCGCACGTAGTCCGCCTTGAGAGGCTCGCCGGCTGAGTCGGAGCGGAGGTCGACAGTGCGCGTCGCCGGCAGGCGCTTGCGTCCGCCGAGGTGGTCGTAGACGAACAGACCGAGGCGCAGGAGCCAGGCCGGCCGAAGCCCCCGGTGGTGCGGCAGCACGAAGCGCAGCGGTCGCACGATGTGCGGCGCCAGCGCCCACAACACCTCGCGCTCAACGAGCGCCTCGCGCACGAGGCGGAACTCGTAGTGCTCCAGGTAGCGCAGCCCGCCGTGGATCAGCTTTGTCGACCAGGACGAGGTGCCGGAGGCGAAGTCGTCCTTCTCGGCAAGCAGCACCGAGTAACCGCGGCCCGCGAGGTCGCGGGCGATGCCGCAGCCGTTGATGCCGCCGCCAATCACCAGTACGTCGAAGGTCGCACCCGTGGCCACGATCGCTCCTCCTCGTGCACGAGCGCTATTGGAACGCCGACCGGATGTCCAACAGTCCGCAGAAGTTGCACGCCCCGCTGACGGCCTCCGCCGCGTCACATGGCAAGTCGCCGCGGCCTTTGTCGGCGTCGCGCGAGCCGCTACGTTGCGTGCCATGGACGAGCCATCGGCAGACCGCCTGAAGGAGGCCCTGCGCGCCGACGGGGTGCGCATCACGCGCCAGCGCGCGGCGATCCTCAAGGTGCTGTCGGAGGCGGAGGACCACCCTGACGCCACCGAGCTGCACCGCCGCGCCCGCGACGTGGACGAGACGGTCTCGCTCGCGACGGTGTACCGCACGCTCGCGGCGCTCGAGGCGCAGGGCATCGTCCATCGGCACGTCTTCGAGGGGACGCCGGCGCGCTTCGAGACGACGAACCTGCCGCACCACGACCACATCATCGACGTGGAAAGCGGCGAGGTGATCGAGTTCGCGTCCGACAAGATCGAGCGACTGCAAGCCGAGATCGCCGAGGAGCTCGGCTACGAGGTCGTGCGCCACCGCCTCGAGCTATACTGCCGGCGCAAGCCGCGCCGGTCCTAAGCCCAGCGCCCCTCACAGGTTCCAAGGCGACGCGGCGATGCGCATCGCCATGGATCGGCGCCGCGCGCTTGACGGTCGCCTGCCGCTCCAGCAACGGGAGGCGCGACGCTCGGCACGCGACCTCGCCGAGGCGAAGGACGTAAAGGAGGACGGACATGGCGGCGATCCCCAGCGAGACGGTCCTGTCCACCCGGCATTACACTGACGACCTGTTCGCCTTCCGCACCACGCGCCCGGCCTCGTTCCGCTTCCGCTCGGGCGAGTTCGCCATGCTGGGGCTGATGGCGAACGGCAAGCCGCTGCTGCGCGCCTACTCCATCGCCTCGCCCAACTGGGCCGAGGAGCTCGAGTTCTTCTCGATCAAGGTGCCGGAGGGGCCGCTCACGTCGCGGCTCGCCAAGATCGCGCCGGGGGACCAGATCCTCCTGAAGCCGCGGCCCACCGGCACGCTGGTGCTCGACGCGCTGCTGCCGGGCCGCACGCTGTGGCTCGTCTCGACGGGGACGGGCATCGCGCCGTTCGCCTCGGTGGCCCGCGATCCCGAGACGTACGAGCGGTTCGCGCGCGTCATCCTGACCCACACCTGCCGCACGCAGGCCGAGCTTCAGTACGGGATCGACGTCGTCGACGGCATCCGCGCCGACGCGCTGCTGTCGGAGGTGGTGGGCGACCGGCTGACCCACGTCGCATCGGTGACCCGGGAGGACGCCGGCCCCGGCCGCCTCGAGGGCCGCATCACGCGCCTCATCGAGGCGGGCGAGCTGTTCGAGGCGACTGGCACGCGTCCTTGGTCGCCGGATGAGGACCGCGTGATGCTGTGCGGCTCGACCGCGATGCTCGCCGACACGCGCGCGCTGTGCGAGCGGGCTGGTCTCGAGGAGGGCTCGAACGCCCAGCCCGGTCGCTTCGTGGTGGAGAAGGCGTTCGTCGGGTGAGGAGCCGCGTGCCGCTCAGCGCTGGGCCAGCACCGGGTTGCGCAGGGTCCCCACGGCACCGACGGCGACCTCGATCACGTCGCCGTCCCTCAGCCACACCGGCGGATCGCGCCGCTCGCCGACGCCGCCGGGCGTGCCCGTCGCGATGACGTCGCCCGGCTCGAGCGGCGTGAAGGACGACACGTAGGCGATGACGTCCGGGATCGAGAAGATGAGGTCGGCCAGGCTCGCCGACTGCATGACCTCGCCGTTCAACCGCGTCTCGATGGGCAGCGCCGTGACGTCCCCCACCTCGTCGGGCGTCACCAGCGCCGGACCGAAGGCGCCGGTGCCGGGGAAGTTCTTGCCCGGCGTGAACTGGCCGGTGTGGCGCTGGAAGTCGCGCACCGAGCCGTCCATGAACGGGGCGTAGCCGGCGATGTGGTCCCACGCGGCGTCGGCGGCGATGTCGCGGCCGCCGCGGCCGATGACGAGGGCGAGCTCGCCCTCGTAGTCGAGGTTGTCGGAGGCCCTCGGCTTGATGACCGGCGCGCCGTCGGCGACCAGCGTGTCGGCGAAGCGCGTGAAGATCGTGGGGTGACCCACCGCCGCACGCTGCGTCTCCTCGCGGTGGGCGACGTAGTTGACGCCCACGCACAGCACCTTGCCAGGGTCGGGGATGACCGGCAGGAGCGTGACGTCGGCGAGCGCGAGCTCGGCGGAGCGACCCGCGACCGCCCGCGCCGCCTCGCCGAGGAGGTCCTCCGCGATCGCCTCCTTCAGGGAGTGGGTGCCGGGGATCTGCCGCGACAGGTCGACGACGCCACCGGGCACCAGCACGCCGAAGGACGGCCGTCCGCACCGCACATAGGAGACGTAGCGCATCAAGCCCTCCCTCGTTCGCCCTCGGGACGGTTGGCGTCCCGCGAGCGCGATCCCGCAGGCGTATCCTCCTGCCCGGACTGCGACGTCAACCCGTCGCCGGCCGAGCGGGGACGTCGGAGGAGCTGCTGTTGCAATGGCCGTCGGCGGGGGCTAGATGAGGCCTCCGCGGCGCCCTGGGCCGCCGCACGGCAGGCGCCGGTAGCTCAGCTGGATAGAGCACCAGACTACGAATCTGGGGGTCGGGGGTTCGAATCCTCCCCGGCGCGCCATCGTTCGCGACGCAGTCGCGGCTCGGCTGTGGAGCCCCCCGCCCGACGACCGGCGCCCCTCCTCGGCCATCGGCGACGTCGTCACGGCGGTCGTCCGACGAACACCCGCCTCGCCCGCCTCCCCTCCCTGTTGGCTTTCGCCGCTGCGACTGTAACCTGGACGCAAACCGGCCGAAGACCGGACTAGGGGAGGCGCGCGATGCGAGCCGTTGCAACCTTCGTGCGCGCCGTGGACAGCCTGAACGAGGCGGTCGGCCGCGTTGCCGCGTGGCTCACCCTCGCGACCGTGCTGATCTGCGCGGTCGTCGTCGTCCTGCGCTATGCGTTCAGCATCGGCTTCATCTGGCTGCAGGAGCTGTTCGTGTGGACCTACGCCGGCGTCTTCATGCTCGGCGCTGGCTACACGCTGCTGCACGAGGGTCATGTCCGCGTCGACATCTTCTACGCCCGCGCCACGCGGCGCACGCGCGCGATCGTCGACCTGATCGGCGCCTTCGTCTTCCTCCTGCCGTGGGTCGTCCTCACCGCGTGGATGGCCTGGCCGTACGTGACGGCGTCGTGGGTGCTCGGCGAGGGCTCGGCACAGACGGGTGGGATGCCCGCAGTCTACGTCCTGAAGTCCGTCCTCCTCGTATTCTGCACGCTCCTCGGCCTGCAGGGGCTGGCGCTCGCGGGGCGCAGCCTCTTGACGCTCGCGGGTGCGCCCGAGCCGCCGTCGGATGCTCGGCAGGAACGCCCTTGATGTCGCCCGCGCTCGTCGGGGAGGCGCTCGCGATCCTCCTTTTCGCTGCGACCATCGTCGGCGTGATGATGGGCTTCCCCGTCGCCTTCACCCTCGCCGGCATGTCGCTGATCTTCGCGACGCTCGGAGCCGTGCTCGGCGTGTTCGACCTCGCGCTCTTCCTGGGCCTGCCTTCGCGGTACTTCGGTGTGATGGTGAACGAGGTGCTCGTCGCCGTGCCCCTCTTCGTCTTCATGGGGGTGATGCTGGAGCGGTCGAAGATCGCGACCGCGCTCCTCGAGACGATGGGCCAGCTGTTCGGAAGGTTGCGCGGCGGGCTCGGCATCTCGGTCGTCATCGTCGGTGCGCTGCTCGCCGCGTCGACGGGGATCGTCGGCGCGACCGTCGTCACGATGGGGCTGCTCAGCCTGCCCGCAATGCTGCGCGCGGGCTACGACCCGAAGCTCGCCGCCGGCGTCGTCTGCGCGTCGGGGACGCTCGGCCAGATCGTCCCACCGTCGGTGGTCCTGATCTTCCTCGGCGACATCCTTGCCGGCGCGAACACGATGGCGCAGCTCGCCAAGGGGAACTTCTCCCCCGAGCCCGTCTCGGTCGGCGACCTGTTCGCGGGCGCGCTGATCCCGGGATTGATCCTCATCCTGCTCTACATGGGCTACGTGGTCGTCCAGGCGCTGGTGAATCCGCAGAGCTGCCCGCCGCTCGCGATGACCGACGAGGAGCGCCGAACGCTGCCGTCACGTGTCCTGTCGGCGCTGGTGCCGCCGCTCCTCCTCATCGTCGCCGTGCTCGGCTCGATCCTGGGCGGAATCGCGACGCCCACGGAGTCGGCCTCCATCGGCGCGCTCGGCGCGATGGTCCTCGCCGCCACCAAGGGGCAGCTCACCTTCCCGAACCTCACCGCGGTGATGCGCTCGACGATGCTGATCAGCTCGCTCGTGTTCGTCATCGTGCTTGGCGCATCGGTGTTCTCCCTCGTGTTCCGCGGGCTCGGCGGCGAGCTCCTCGTCGAGGACGTGCTCGGGGCGATGCCCGGTGGCACGTCGGGCGCCGTGCTCGCCGTGATGGCGTTGATGTTCGCGCTGGGCTTCTTCCTCGACACCTTCGAGATCATCCTCATCGTCGTGCCCATCACCGCGCCAGTGCTGCTCATGCTCGACGTCGATCCCATCTGGCTCGGCGTGATGATCGGCGTGAACCTTCAAACGAGCTTCCTCACGCCGCCCGTCGGCTTCGCGCTGTTCTACCTGCGCGGCGTCGCTCCGCCCGAGTTGACGACGGGCCACATCTATCGCGGCGTCGCGCCGTTCGTCGCCCTGCAGCTCATGGCGATGGCTCTCATCTGGACGGTGCCTGCGACCGCGACCTGGCTGCCCGACGTGATCTTCGGCGCGCCGCCCGCGATCGTGCGGGAGGGCGCGCCGATCGTGCCGGACGACGGCGGGCTCGACCGCGATCCGACGCTCGACGCACCGGCCGACACGGGTGGAGGCACCGGAGGCAGCTCGGTGCTCGACGACATCCTCGGGGACCGGGACTTCCTCCTGCCCGAGCCCCAGTAAGCGCCGGGCCGCGGGGGCCCGGAGCGATCACATCATCAGCCGTAGGTGTAGTCGAGCAGGCGCGCGTTCATGAAGGCCTGCTCGCCGATGCGGCTCCAGGCCATCAGCTCGCGGCGCGCCTTGAGGAACGATTCCGTCGTCTCCTTGGTCAGCGGGTCGCCGGTGTCGCGCAGGCTCGCGATGACCTCGCCCGACGCCTCGCCCCAGGCCTGGAGCACGTCGGTCGGGAACCGCTTCAGCTGGACGCCGTGCTCGCGGACCAGGACGTCGAGGGCGCCACCGTTGCGGTAGTTGAACTCGGCCGTGAAGCGCTCGCTCTCGTCGCCCACCGCGGCGGCGACGATGCGCTGGACGTCGTTGGGCAGCGCCTCGAACTTCGCCTTGTCGACGGTGAACTCCGCGGCCGTGCCGGGCTCGTGCATCCCCGGCCAGTAGTAGTATTGGGCGACCTTGTAGAAGCCCGGAGCGAGGTCGTTGAACGGCCCGACCCACTCCGTCGCGTCGATGGTGCCCGACTGCAGCGCGGAGAAGATCTCGCCGACCGGGAGGCTGATCGTCGTCACGCCGAGCTTGCTCAGCGCCTCGCCGCCGAGCCCGGGGATGCGCATCTTCAGCCCCTGGAGGTCGGCGACCGTGTTGATCTCCTTGTTGTACCAGCCGCCCATCTGCACGCCCGTCGAGCCGGCGGACCAGCCCTTCAGCCCGAAGCCGTCGTAGACCCTGTCCCACAGCTCCTGACCGCCGCCGAACTTCATCCAGGCGTTGAGCTCGCCCGTGGTCATGCCGAACGGCACCGTGGAGAAGAAGTTGAGCGCCTTCGACTTGTTCTGCCAGTAGTACGGCGTCGCGTGCATGCAGTCGGCCGCGCCGCCGGTGACGGCGTCGAAGCTCTCGAATGCAGGGACGATCTCGCCTGCCCCGAACACCTTGATGTTGAGCCGGCCGTCGGTCAGCTCACCGATCGTCTGGGCGAGGCGCTCCGCGCTCGTGCCCTGGCCCGGGAAGTTCTTAGGCCAGGTGGTGACCATCCGCCACTCGGTGCGGTTCTGGGAGATCGCCGGCGCGGCAAGGCTTGCCGTTGCCGCAACGGCGGCCGTCCCACCGGCCGCCTTCAGGAAGGTGCGCCTCTCCATGATGTCTCCTCCGTTGATGTTCTTGGAGGGCGCATCCTCATTCCGTTTGCGGAAGGTGTCCAGGGCAGGAGGGAGCGCGCCTCCGCCCGAGCCCGCTCGGGATGGCGCCGCCTGCGGACGACCGTCGCCCTGGCGTCGCATCGGGATGGGTGGCTCGCCGGGCGGCTCAGCGCTGCAGCTCGGTGCGGTCGCGACGCTTCAGCCAGGCAAGGTAGTACGGCGCGAGCCTGCGCCCGAGGCCGTGCAGCGGCAGCGGGGCGACGTCCGACACCGGCAGGGCGAGCTCTCGCTCCCGCATGCCGCGCGCCGCCGCTGCGAGCTCGCGGCCGAGCGAGACGGCCAGCGCGACGCCGCGTCCGTTGCAGCCGATCCACGTCCAAGCGCCCGGCCCGAGGCGGTGGACGCGCGGGAAGCGGTCCCACGTCATCGCGATCCTGCCCGACCAAACGTGCGTCATGCGCACCTCGCCGAGCTCGGGGTAGGCCTCGGCGAGCCGCCGCGCGCCGGCGGCCGCCACGCGCTCGGCCTCGCGGAAGGGCCCGAGCACCGCGCCGCCGGTCACCAGGCGATGGCGCGCGTCGTAGCGGAAGAAGCGCAGGTCGCCACGCGTGTCGGACACCGCTTGGCGGCCGGGGAGCAGTGAGGCGCGCAGGTTGTCGCCCACCGGCTCGGTGGCCATCTGCCAGGACAGGACCGGCACAATGGTGCGCGCCAGGCGTGGGGCAAGCGCCGTCGCCGCGCCGTCGGTGTAGGCTTGGGTGGCAAGGACCATCGCGTCCGCCTGCACCTGCCCGCCGGGAGTGTCGAGGCGCCAGCGACCGCCGCTGCGCTCGAAGCCGGTGACCGGCGTCCCCTCGTGCACGGTGGCGCCGTGGCGCTCGGCCGCCGCCGCGAGGCCCCGGGCAAGGGCGAGGGGGTTGATGTGCCCGCCCGTGGGGTTGAGCATCCCGCCGTACCAGAAGTCGGTGCCGAGGATGGCGCGCGCCCCTTCGCGGTCGACGAGCTCGGCGGGGAAGCCGAAGCGGCGCCACGCGTCGACGCGGCGCTCGCTGAGGCGGATGCGGCCGGGCGAGTGCGCGGGCTGGAACCATCCGGTCCGCTCGGCCTCCGCGTCGATCGCCTCCTGCTCGGCAAGGTCGAAGAGGACGCTCGCGCTGTGGCCGATCAGCCGCACGAGCCGCTCGCCGGCCTCACCGTGGCGCTCGACGATGGCGTCCGGCTCGGCGGCGGTGAGCGTCGGGATGACCTGTCCGTTGTTGCGCCCCGATGCGCCCCAGCCGACGGCGTTCGCCTCCAGCAGGCGGACCACGGCGCCGCGCTTGGCGAGGTGGAGCGCGGCGGACAGGCCGGTGAAGCCGCCGCCGACGACCGCGACGTCCGCCTCGACGTCGCCGGCGAGCGGCGGCGCCGGGGCGCGCGGAGGCGTCACCGCGGCCCACAGGGATGGCGGGAACGGGGCGATCATGCGGTCTCTCGGGTCGCAGGCGTCGTCCGCGAGCGGTTGCTCGCCGCCGCAGGACGCGCGCATCCGCGACGCCCCGCGCGGCTGCGGCGGAGGCTGCCGACGGCGGGGAGCGTGGCTGCGATGTCACGCGAGGCGGCTTGCTCGACGATCGGGTCCGGTCCTCCAGCGCCAGCGAAGCGACAGCGCCGCCCCGTCGTGGAATGCATGACGGCCGCCGCGCGCATGTCAACTGGACCCGCACCACGGCGCTCGGCGACCAACGCAGGAGGGACCTCAGCCCATGAGCCAGGACGTCAGCGGCTGGACCGTGTGGATCACCGGCGCGGGAAGCGGCATCGGCGCCGCCATGGCACGACGCTTCGCCGGCGCCGGCGCCACGGTGGCGTTGACGGGCCGCACCGCCGACAAGCTCGAGGCCGTCGCCGCCGCGTCGGGTCCGAACGTCGAGGTCCACCCCTGCGACGTCACCGACCGCGACGGCCTCGCCGCGATCGCCCAAGCGCTCGTAGATCGTACCGGCCGCATCGACGTGCTGTGCAACAACGCCGGCCTCAACATCCCGCGACGCAACTGGGACGACATCGACTGGGCCGCCTGGGACAAGGTCCTCGACGTCAACATCAAGGGCGTGATGAACGCCATCGCCGCGGTGCTGCCGACGATGCGGGCCCGCGGCGGCGGCGTCATCATCAACACCTCGTCCTGGGCCGGGCGCTTCCACTCCAACGTGTCCGGCGTCGCCTACGGTGCGTCGAAGTTCGCCGTCACCGACATCAGCGCCAGCCTCAACTCGCAGGAGGGCAAGAACGGCATCAGGTCGTGCGCGCTGTGCCCGGCCGAGGTCGCGACGGAGCTCCTCGCAGGCCGGCCCGGATGGGACCCGTCCCAGGCCGCCGACATCATCCAGCCGGAGGACCTCGCGGACGCCGCGCTGTTCGTCGCTACGATGAACCCGAAGGTCGCGGTCCACGAGCTCACCATCGCGCCCGTCCGCCGCTGACCGAGGAGCCCCGATGCCGCATCCCGTGACGGGCGTCGACCACGCCCTCATCCTGGTCGAGGACCTAGACGCGAGCCGCGACACCTACGCCCGGCTCGGCTTCACCACGTCCCCGCGCGGCCTGCACAGCGCGCACATGGGGACGGCGAACCACACCATCATGCTCGAGGACGACTACTTCGAGCTCCTCGGCATCGTCGCGGACACCGAGCTGAACCGCCCGCGCCGTGAGCTCCTCGAGGGGGACGGCGAGGGGCTGCGCGGCGTCGCGTGCCGGGTGGACGACGCGGCGGCCGCCGCGCCCGAGCTCACCGCGCTCGGCATCGCCACGCAGGACCTGTCGGACTTCTCTCGCCCCGTGGAGCTGCCGGATGGCCCCGAGGGGGTCGCGGCGTTCACGACGCTGCAGTTCCACCCCGACGAGGCGCCGGTGGGCATGATGTTCATGTGTCAGCACCGCACGCGCGACACGGTGTGGGTGCCCGAGCTCCTCAGCCACGCCAACGGCGCGGTCGGCCTCGCCGGCATCGTCGCGACGTCGGACGACCCTGCTTCGATGGGCGAGCGTTATGCGCGCCTGTTCGCGGCGGGCGCGGTCACGCCCATCGACGGCGGGGTGCGGGTGGGGACGGGCGAGCGGTCCGCCCCGATCCTCGTCCTCGCGCCGGAGGCGCTGGCGTCGGCCTACCCGGCGCTCGACCTCACCGGCCTGCCGCGGACGGCCTACGCCGCGCTGAAGGTGCGGGTGCGGGACGTGGCAACGGCGCACGCCCTCCTCGAGCGCGCCGGCGTCGCGGCGGCACGGACCCCGGACGGCGTCGCCGTCGCGCCCAAGGACGCGAGCGGCGTCATCCTGGAGTTCGTCGAGGCCGCCTGACGCTCGTGGGTCCCCGGGACGAAGTGGGTCCCGCGGACGCACGGCTCAGTCGATGAACTTCGCCTTGATCTCGCGGTACTGCGCGTTCTCCTTCTGGATGAAGTCGCAGAACGCGTCGCCGTCCATCCACACCGGAGCGAAGCCGAAGTTCTCGCCAAACGCCTTGAAGTCCTCGCTCTTGGCCGCCGCCTCGACGAGGGCGGAGGCCTGCTCGCGAACCTCCTGGGGCGTGTCCTTGGGCACGAACAGGCCACGGATGATCCCGATCTCCACCGGCGCGTTGTACTCGGCCGCCGTCTTGGTCGCGCGGACCGGCTCGTAGTTGATGTTCTCGAGGCTGCCGCCGGCGGTGAGCACCTTCACGTCGCCTGCCTGCACGGCGTCGAGGAGCACCGGCGCGTGGATCACCCCGATGTCCACCTGGTTGCCGAGGATCGCCTTCATGAGCGGCCCGCCACCATCGAAGGGGATGATGCGCGCGTCGAGCTCGTTCATGCCGACCAGCGCCCTCGCCAGCACGTAGTGCGAGGAGATGAACGACCCGACGCCGACGGTGAGCTCGCCCGGGCGCTCCTTGGCGCGCTCGACGAAGTCGGCGAAGTCGTCCATCCCCTGGTCCTTGTGCGCCAGCACCCAGGTCGGCGTGTCGTAGAAGCCGCCGAGGCAGGCGAAGTCCTCCAGCGCGTACGGCACGTTGCGGAAGATCACCGGCACGTTGAGGTCCGACGAGCCGGTGAGGAGCATCGTGTGCCCGTCGGGCTCCGCGTCCTTGACGTGGACGTGCCCGGCGTTGCCCGTGCCCGCGGTGAGGTTGTCGACGACGACGGCGCGCCCCGCCTCCTTCTCCATCGCCGCCGCGATGGCCCGGGCAATGGTGTCGGTGCCGCCACCCGCGCGCCAGGGGACGACCATGCGTATGGTGTCCGACGGGTACTCCTGCGCCGCAGCGGGCACGACGGCCGCAGCGGCGAGCGCGCCTGCGGCGAGGGTGATGAGCTTCAGCTTCATGTCGTCTCCTCCCTTTGTTGTTGGATCGTGGGGGCCGACGCGCCGGTGGCGCGGCGCCCGAGCGCCCGGATGACCTCGTTCCCGAGCAGCAACGCGATGACGATGCACAGCACCATGCGCGGCCAGGTGTCGAGGAACACGGCCCAGTCGCCGTTGGAGTAGGCGAGTCCGAGGCGCACGTTGTACTCGATGATCGGCCCAAGCACCGCGCCGAGCACGATGGTCACGACCGAGAAGCCACGCTTCTCCAGGAAGTAGCCCGCGACGCCGCAGCCGATGGCGACGAAGATCGGGAAGGTGTCGTTCTCGGCGGCGAACGCGCCGATGGTCGCGAACACCACGATGAACGGGAACAGCAGCGAGCGGTCGCGGCGCAGCACCAAGATGAACATGCGGCTTGCGTTCCATCCCACGACGAACATCATGATGTTGGCGACGAAGATCGCCGCGAGGATGCCGTAGACGAGGTCGGCGGAGGTCTGCATGAGCATCACGCCGGGCTGGAGGCCGTGCAGCACCATGGCGCCTAGCATGATGGCGGTGGAGGCGTCGCCGGGGATGCCGAGGGTCAGCATCGGGATCATCGTGCCGCCGGTGGTGGCGTTGTTGGAGCTCTCCGGCGCGAGGATGCCCTCGGGCACACCGGTGCCGAACGCCTCCGGCGGCGGGTCCTTCGAGCCGTTCTTGACGGTGGCGTAGGCGAGCCAGGTGGACCCGTCCGCCCCGACGCCCGGGAGCGCGCCGACGACGACGCCGTAGGCAGTGCCGATGGTCCACGCCCGCCAGCGGCGTAGGAAGTCCACGAACCGGGGCAGCCGCGTGGAGAGCTTGTCGGAGGCCATCTGCGACGGCCGGCCGATGAGCTCGAGGTCGTTCAGCACCACGGTGATGCCGAAGAAGCCGACGAGGACCGCAGCGAATGAGAACCCGGACGCCAGCATCGGGTGGCCGAAGCTGTAGCGCTCCACCCCGTCCTGCGTCTCGTAGCCGACGCTCGCGATGAGGAGGCCGAGGAGGACGCCGATCAGCCCCTTCACCATCGAGCCACGGACGAAGGCCGACACCATGACGAGGCCGGCGATGGCGATGAGCGCGATGTCGGCGGGCTCGGAGTGGAGCGCGAGAGAGGCGATGAACGGCACGAAGCTCACCGCCGCGAGCCAGCCGACGAGCCCGCCCGCGGTGGACGCCATGACCGCGTAGCCGATCGCCTCCCCCGCCCGTCCCTGCTCGGCCATCGGGAAGCCGTCGAGCGCGGTGCAGGCAGCGGCCGGCGTGCCGGGCGTGCGCAGGAGGATCGAGGCGTAGGAGCCGCCGAGCTTGGTGCCGACGTAGATGCCTACCATGAGCTGGAAGGCGGCGAGCGTCTCCATGTTGTAGGTGATCGGGAGCAGCACGATGATCGCCATCGGCGAGGAGAGCCCCGGCAACGCGCCCACCATGATGCCGAGCGTGGTGCCGATCAGGATGGTCGCGAGCGGCCACGGCGCCGCGAGGTCGCCAAAAGCGCCGGCGAGGCCTTCGACCATCAGCGCGCCCCCGTCGCGCGCCAGAGATCGTTGAGCGCCGGCGTCACGGGGTCGAAGGTCCGCCCCTCCATCGGCAGCTTGAGGACGCCGACGAACAGGACCCAAAGGAGCGCCGCGCCGACGAGCGCGATGGCAAGGTTCGAGGCGGGGCCGCGTCGCCCGAGGATGGTCAGCATGGCGAACAGGAGGACCGGCGTCGTGATCGCGAAGCCGAACGGCGCGATGGACGCGGCGTAGGCGACGAGGGCGACGAGGGTCGCAACGCGGCGAGCGTCGGCGACCGGTTGGCGACGCACGGGGGCGCGCTCGGTGAGGCGGGCCGGCGGCTCCCTGTGCCGCGACAGGGCGAGGAGGTCGCGGACGGTGGACAGCGCGTAGAGCGCGACCAGGCCCAGCAGGAGCCCCGAGTAGAGGAAGGGCAGCGTGCGCCAGGTGATCCCGCCGGGACCGGGATAGACCTCGGCGCCGGTGGGGTTGATGAAGAGGAAGCCGCCGACGCCCACGAGGGCGAGGACGCCGGCGAGCAGCAGGTCCTTGAACCGCTCGACGCGCTGCGCGTGGACGGCATCGGCGTCCATCTCAGGGTGCCCCTTCGGCGTTCACCGCGCAAACTCGGGCGTCTGGCCGGGCGCCGGCGAGTAGCCGAAGTCGCCGCGCGACAGCACCGCGTCGCGTCCGCCGTGCGCGTCGATCGTCGCCTGCTGGTCGGACTTCGCGCGCCGGTCCACCGCCTCCGGATCGCAGATGGCGTTGAGGGCGGCGGTGAGCTCGGCCACCGTGTCCGCGTAGGCGGGGTCGGCGGCGAGGTCGGTGCGCTCCTCGGGATCGGCCTCGAGGTCGTAGAGCTCGGGCGCCATGCCGACGTAGTGCGTGAGCTTGTAGCGACCGCGGCGGATCATGAACGCGCCCGTCGGCGAGGCGACCGCGTGGTACTCGGAGAACACCGCGCGATCCGCGTCCGCGCCTTCCGCGATGGCGTAGAGCGAGCGGCCGGGCAAGTTGGCGTCCTCGGGCGCGGGCGTCGCCCCGACCGACTCCAGGATCGTCGGGGCGGCGTCGACCAGGCTCACCGGGGTCGCCACCCGCCGACCGGCGGCGATGCCTGGCCCCGCCATGATGAGGGGCACCGCGACGGACTCCTCGAACAGGGTCGACTTGCCCCAGAACCCGCGCTTGCCGAGGGACTCGCCGTGGTCGCTGGTGTAGACGACGCGGGTATCGGCGGCGAGGCCGGACGCCTCGAGCGCGGCGAGCACGCGGCCGATGTTGTCGTCGAGGAACGAGACGAGCCCCATGTAGGCGGCGACGGCGCGGCGCACCTTCGCCTCGTCGAAGTGGCTGTCGTAGTCCATCCCGCGCGCCATCGCGACGTGGTAGGGGTGGGTCGGCCGCTCCGCCGCGTCGTAGAACGCTGGCCAGGGGATGTCGGCTTCGGGGTAGAGGTCGTAGAATGCCTCCGGTGCGATCAGCGGGAAGTGCGGCGCGACGAACGAGACGAACAGCACCCAGGGCTTGCCGTCCCGCCGCTGCGCGACCTCGCCGAGCCAGCGCTCGGCCTCGCCGACGATGGTGCGGTCGTAGTTCGTGTAGGTCGACTCGCCCCGTCCGGCGTCCCTGGCAAAGTTCGCCGCACCCTTCCTCACCGGCATGTCCTCGCGCACGAGGCCGATGAGGTCGCCGAGCCCGTCGACCACGTGGAGGGGGACGATCTCCTCCTCAAAGCCGGTCGGCGCCTCGGTGTCGCGGTAGTGCAGCTTGCCCACGGACACGCAGCTGTGCCCCTGGTCGAGCAGGCGATGGCCCCAGCCCGGCACGCGCCCATCGTAGGGGTCGGCGTTGTCCCAGTAGCCGCAGTCGTGGACGTAGCGGCCGGTGGCGAAGCTCGCCCGCGCCGGCACGCAGATCGGGCAGTTCGTGTAGGCGTTGTCGAAGATCGTTCCGCGCGCCGCGAGGGCGTCGAGGTTCGGCGTCCTCACCGCCTCGTGCCCGGCGCAGCCCATGAAGCGGGCGTTGTGCTCGTCCGACATGATGAAGAGAAGGTTCTTGGGCTCCAACGGCGCGTTCCCCATGGTCGTTTTCGCGTCAGCATAGCCATGCGGGGCTTCGCGAAAATCATATAATTTGGCTATGCTGGCCATCGAACCATTGGATGGCGGGCGCATGCCCATCGGGCTGCAGCGGTTGAAGTACTTCCACGAGGTGGCTGCGCAGGGCTCGATCTCGGCCGCGGCGCGGGCGCTCGGCATCGCCCAGCCTGCGCTCAGCTACCAGATGCAGGCCATCGAGCGGGAGCTCGGCACGGCGGTGTTCGAGCGCTCCAACCGCGGCGTCGCGCTCACGGCGGCGGGCGCCCTGCTCTACCGCCGTGCGGACCGCCTCATCGAGGAGCTCGACGACATCGAGCGCGAGGTGCGCAGCAACGCCCACGTCGCCCATGGCACGGTGCGGCTCGCCCTCGCCGTCACCATGGCGCGCATGATGGTGCCGGAGATCCTGGCGATCGCCGGCGCGCGCTTGCCCCAGGTGGACGTCAAGATCGCCGACGTCGCGAGCGTCCCGGCGGTGGCGATGATGCAGTCCGGCCAGGCCGACCTCGCGCTCGCCCCGAACGCCGCGGAGATGGAGGACTGCCTAATCGAGCCGCTCTACCGCGAGCGGCTCTGCCTCATCGCAGCGCGCGGCGAAGGCGACGGCGACGACGGGCGACCCATTGCGCTCCGCGACATCGGCGAGCGTCCCCTCGTCCTGTCCGCGCGGCAGTTCGACCTGAGGCGCCGCGTCGAGGAGGCCGCCATCGAGGCCGGCGCGCGGCTCAACGTGCGCTACGAGCAGGACAGCCAGGAGACGATCCGCTCCATCGTAACCGCAGGGCTCGCCGCGACGATTTCCCAGGCGGCGCAGTTCCACCCGGTGACGGAGCGCCCCCGCCTGTCGATCCGGCCCATCGTGGAGCCCGAGATCGCGCGCACGCACTCCATCGTCCGCCGTGACGCGCGCCGACCAACGTCGGCCACGCTCGCCATCGCCGGCGTGGTGCGCGAGGCGACGGCGAACCTTGTTGCCGGCGGCGTCTTCCCCGGCCGCCTCCTCGGCGGACCGTCGCGCTAGCCGGCGGCGACCATGCCGCCGTCGAGGGCGATCGTCTCGCCCACCACGTAGGCACCCGCGCGCGAGGCGAGGAAGATCGCGAGGCCCGCCACGTCCTGCGGCGTGCCGACCCGCCCGCTCGGGTTGCTGCGGCCGACCTCGTCCCAGTCGACGCCCTCGGTCCTACCGCCGAAGCCGACGCCGGTGGACAGCATCCACGTCGGGAAGGGGCCCGGCGCGATGGCGTTCACCGTGATGTGGTCGCCGGCAAGGTGCGCGGCGAGCACGCGCGTCATGTGGTGCACCGCCGCCTTCGACGGCGAGTAGGAGAAGTTGTTGAAGCGCGGCGTGCGCAGCCCGTCGATCGAGCCGATGGTGATGACGCGGGCCGGGTCCTCGGCGGTCCCCGCGGCGCGCAGCAGCGGCAACAGCTTCTGGGTCAGGAAGAACGGCCCCTTGACGTTGGTGTCCATCACCTTGTCCCAGCCGGCCTCGGGGAACTCCTCGAGCGGCGCGCCCCAGGCGGCGCCGGCGTTGTTGACGAGGATGTGCAGCGCGTCGCAGCGCTCGCCGACGGCGGCCGAGAGCGCCTCGATGCCGGCCATCTGCGACAGGTCCGCCGGCAGCGCGGTGCAGCGGCCGTCGTACGCCTCGGACAGGCGTTCGGCGGTCGCGCGGCAGGCGTCCGCCTTGCGCGCTGAGATCATCACGGTGGCGCCGTTCTGCAGGAAGCCCGTGGCGATCATCTCGCCGATCCCGCGCGAGCCGCCGGTGACGAGGGCGACCTTTCCCTCGATGGAGAACAGGCGGTCGAGGCTGAGGTCGTCCATGGCATGGCTCCCCGGTGGTGGCGCGGGAGGACTATGTCATGGGGTGCCGGGCGCTGTCAGCCGCGCACCCGCGAAGGTGGTGCACCGGTTGTTGACGCCCCGCCGGGCCGCTCGTACCGTCACGGGCACGGCCTGCAACAGGAGCCGGAACGACGGCCGGCACGGCCGCGACAGGAAACGCCCGTTGACCTGCAACTTCGATCCACGGCGCGGGTGCGTCGTCGGCCGGACCGGCGGGGCGCATGCATGACCGCGATGACCCTCGATGACGCGGTCGCGCATGTCCTGCGGACCGACGCGCGCTTTGCGCTCGGGGAGGCCGTGATCCGCGGCGTGCCGCTCAGGGTGTTCAGCGCGGCGCCGCGCTCGCTGCGCGACATGATGGTGGCGAGCGGGCCGGCCCACCCGGGCGCCGACGACTACCTCGTGGCCGGCGATCAGCGGTGGACCTACGCTGCGTTCTGCGACGAGGTAGGCCGCGTCGGACGCGTGCTGACGGGCGAGCTCGGCGTGCGTCGGGGCGAGCCCGTCGCCATCGCCATGCGCAACCACCCCGAGATCCTCGTCCTCATGATGGCGGTGGCCTCCGTCGGGGCCGTCGCGGTCATGCTGAACGCGTGGTGGACCCGCGAGGAGCTCGAGTACGGCCTCGCCGACTGCGCCGCCCGCGTCGTGTTCGCGGACGGACCGCGGGCGGAGCGGATCGCGCCGTATGCCGCCGCTCGAGGTCTGACGCTGGTCGGGGTGCGCGACGGGGAAGCCGTCGGCCAGGGCCTCGCCTCGCTCACGGCGAAGGTGGGCGAGGCGGCGTGGTCCGAGGCGCCGATCGAACCGGACGACGACTTCGCCGTGTTCTACTCCTCCGGCTCGACGGGGCGGGCGAAGGGCGTGGTGCTCACCCACCGGGGCGCGATCAGCGCGGTGTGGAGCTGGCTGATGGCGAGCGCGGTCGCCCCGCTCGTCGCGCCGGCGTCGGCTCCCGCCGCCCCCCGCCGCCCGTCCTTTCTCGTCGTGACGCCGCTGTTCCACGTCACCGCCTCGCATCCGTTGTTCCTCCTCAGCATTCCCCTCGGCGCCAAGGTGGTGCTCCTGGCGAAGTGGGATGCCGACGAGGCGGTGCGGCTCATCGAGCGCGAGGCGGTGACGCGCTTCCTCGGCGTCCCGACGCAGTCCGCCGACCTCATGGAGGCCGCTCGTCGGCTGGGCGCCACGCTCCCCTCCCTGGAGAGCGTCACCGCCGGCGGCGCGAAGCGGCCCGCGGCCCAGGTTGCGCCCCTTGCCGAGGCGTTCCCCCACGCGGCGGTCGCATCGGGCTGGGGGATGACCGAGACCAACGCGCTCGGCATCGCCATCGGCGGACCCGAATACGTGGCCCGCCCGGGCGTGGCAGGGCGTCTCCTGCCGCCGCTCCAGGAGCTGCGCATCGTCGACGGCGACGGGCAGGAGGTGCCGCACGGCACCTTGGGCGAGCTCACCGTGAGGAGCGCGGCCAACATGCGCGGCTACCTCAACCAGCCGGAGGCGACCGCAGAGGCGCTGCGCGACGGCTGGCTCCGCACCGGGGACCTCGCGACGGTGGACGCGGACGGCGTCGTCACCATCGTCGACCGGGCAAAGAGCATCATCATCCGCGGCGGCGAGAACATCTCCTGCCTCGACGTGGAGGGCGCGTTGCACCGACATCCGGCGGTCGTGGAGGCCGGCGTCTTCCCCGTTCCCGACGCGCGCCTCGGCGAGGTCGTCGGCGCGGCGGTCCAGGTGCGCGACGGTCACGCCCTCGACGCGACGACCCTCACCGCGTTCCTCGCCGAGCACATCGCACGCTACAAGATCCCCGAGCGGCTGTGGGTCGCGAGCGCGCCGCTGCCGCGCGGCACGACCGACAAGATCGACCGCCGCGCGCTGCGCACGGCGTGCCTCGATGGCGCCCTGCCCGAGTGCCCCGAGGCGCTGCCGACCCTGGCGGAGGCCGCACGATGACCCCTGACACAAGCGTCGAGGAGTACGTCGCCGAGGCCACGCGGCGGGCCGCCGTCGTCGAGGGTCTGCCATCGGATGCGCCGGTCCGCGAGGTGCGCAGCGTGGGCATCGTCGGCGCCGGCACCATGGGCGGCGGCATCGCCATGAACTTCGCCTCCGCGGGGCTCCCGGTGCGCCTCGTCGAGCGCACCGACGAGGCCCTCCAGCGCGGCCTTTCGGTGGTGCGGGCGAACTACCAGCGCAGCGCCGACCGCGGCCGCTTCCCGGCGGAGGAGGTGGACGCGCGGATGGCGCGCATCGACGGGCGCCTCACCGTCGACGACCTCGCCGACTGCGACCTCGTCATCGAGGCGGTGTTCGAGGACATGGAGCTCAAGACGTCCGTGTTCGGCGAGCTCGACCGGGTGGTGAAGCCGGGCGCGATCCTCGCCACCAACACGTCCGGCCTCGACATCGACGTGATCGCCGCCGCCACGAGGCGACCGCAGGACGTCATCGGCCTGCACTTCTTCTCGCCGGCCAACGTGATGAAGCTCCTCGAGGTCGTGCGGGCCGACCACACCGCCGACGACGTGGTGGCGACGGCGATGGCGCTCGCGACGACCATCGGCAAGGTCGCCGTCCTCGTCGGCGTGTGCCCGGGCTTCGTCGGCAACCGCATCCTCGCGGCGCGCTCGAACCAGGCGAACGCGATGGTGCGCGAGGGCGTCATGCCTTGGGACATCGACGACGCGCTGCGCGGCTTCGGCTTCCGCATGGGCCCGTTCCAGATGTCCGACCTCGCCGGGCTCGACATCGGCTGGTCGAAGGGCGCGACGACCAAGAACCCCATCCGCGACGCGCTGTGCGAGCTCGGCCGGCGCGGCCAGAAGACCGGCGCGGGGTACTACGACTACGACGCCGAGCGCCGCCCCTCCCCCTCGCAGGTGACCGCCGGGGTGATCGCCGACGTCACCGGCGCCGAGCCACGGACCATGGGGGCGGAGGAGATCGTCCGCCGCCTCATCGCACCGATGATCAACGAGGCCGTCGCGATCCTCGAGGAGAACCACGCGCAGCGCCCCTCCGACGTCGACGTCGTCTGGCTGCACGGCTACGGCTGGCCTGCCGACAAGGGCGGGCCGATGTTCTACGGCGACGTCATCGGCGCGGGCGAGGTCCTCTCCGCCATGGAGGGGCTCGTCCGCGACGACCCGCGCATCCGCCCCGCCGACACGCTGCGCCGCCTTGCTCAGGACGGCGGCCGCTTCACCGAGCTCGACCTCGGTGGGCTGAAGACCCGCAGGACGAAGGGAGACCCGTCGTGAACCTCAAGGACCGCATCGTCGTCGTCACCGGGGCCGCGAGCGGCATCGGACGCGCGCTCGCCGAGCGCTTCGCGCAGGAGGGCGCGCGGGGCGTCGTGTGCGCCGACCGCGACGAGGCGGGGGTGACGGCCGTCGCCGAGGCCATCGGCGGTGTCGCCCGACGGACCGACGTCTCGCGCGAGGAGGAGGTCCGCGATCTCATCGAGCGGACCGAGGCGGAGGTCGGCCCCATCGACCTGTTCTGCTCCAACGCGGGCATCATGGTGCGCGGCGGGCCCGAGGCGATCAACGACGACTGGCAGCGGATCTGGGACATCAACGTCATGGCCCACGTGTGGGCGGCCCGGCACGTCGTGCCTCGGATGATCGAGCGCGGTGGCGGCTACCTGCTCAACACGGCCTCGGCGGCCGGCCTCCTGTCGCAGGTGGGCTCGGCGCCCTACGCCGTCACCAAGCACGCCGCCGTCGGCCTCGCCGAGTGGCTGGCGCTCACCTACGGCGACCAGGGCATCAAGGTCTCCGTCCTTTGCCCGCAGGCCGTGCGCACCGAGATGACGCGCGGCAAGGAGGAGGGCGTCGCCGCCATCGACGGGATGCTCGAGGTGGCTCCGGTGGCGGACGCCTGCGTGCGCGCCATCGCCGAGGAGCGCTTCCTCGTCCTGCCCCATCCCCAGGTGCTCGACTACATGCGGCGCAAGGGTGAAGACTACGACCGGTGGATCGGCGGGATGCGCAAGTTGAACCGCCGCTTCAACGCAAAATCGCCTGCTTGACGCGACGCGGGCTGCCATCTAGCGTGGTGCTCGACTGCGAAACATCGTTTCGCATGCGGTAGAGGCGAGGTGAACATCGCTGCCGCTGGGAGGAAGCACGCCGACGACGTCGGCGGACCGCGCTCGGGGAGGGTCGCGAGGCGATGAGTTCATGCGCCGTTACGTGATCCGGCGTCTCCTGGCGCTGGTTCCGACGCTGCTCCTAGCGAGCATCATCGTGTTCAGCGTCGTCCGTCTGATCCCGGGCGACGTGATCGACCTCATGCTCATCGAGAACGACTTCCAGTCCTCCGGGCTGGAGTCGCGTCAGGCGCTCGAAACCGCGCTCGGCCTCGATCAGCCGATCCACATCCAATACGTCGAGTGGGTGTCCAGCATCGTCACGGAGGGTGACCTCGGCCGCTCGCTGTGGCGCAACACCTCCGTGGTGGACGAGATCGCGGCGCGGCTGCCGGTGACGCTGCAGCTCGGCTTCCTCGCCCTCATCATCTCGCTGCTCATCGCGATCCCCATCGGCGTCGTCTCCGCGGTGCGCCAGGAGACCGCACTCGACTACGCGGGGCGCACGTTCTCGATCCTCGCCCTCTCGGTCCCGAGCTTCTGGCTCGGCACCATGGTCGTCATCCTGCCCGCCATCTGGTTCGGCTGGTCGCCGCCGACGCGCATCGTGCCGTTCTTTCAGGATCCGCTCGCGAACCTTGCCACCTTCATCACGCCCGCCCTCGTCCTCGGCGCGGCGCTGTCGGCGGTCACCATGCGGATGACGCGCTCCATGATGCTGGAGGTGCTGCGCCAGGACTACATCCGCACCGCCTGGGCCAAGGGGCTCGCCGAGCGCAAGGTCGTCGTGCGCCATGCGCTGAAGAACGCGATGATCCCGGTGATCACGCTCATCGGACTGCTGTTCCCGATCCTGTTCGGCGGCACCGTGATCATCGAGCAGATCTTCCAGCTTCCGGGGCTCGGTCAGCTCCTGTTCGACGCGGTGTCCTCCCGGGACTACCCGATCATCACCGGCGTGTTCCTGGTGAGCGGCCTCATCGTCATCCTGGTCAACCTCGCGGTCGACCTCACCTACGGGGTGCTCGACCCGCGCGTGCGCTATGACTGACGCTGCGCTGCCCCCCGTCGCCCGCAGCGCGCACGAGGCGCGGCGCTCGCCGGTGGTGGAGTTCGTCGTCCGCCTTGTGCGCGAGAAGCCGCTCGGCGCGGTGGGAGCGGCGCTCTTCCTCGTGATGCTCCTCGCCGGCGTGTTCGCCGACGTCATCGCGCCGGCCGGCTACAACGCCATCGACCCGATCAACCGCTTGAAGCCGCCGTCGTGGGAGCACTGGTTCGGCACCGACCAGCTCGGCCGCTCGCTGTTCGACCGTATCGTCCACGGGGCGCAGCTTTCAGTAATCATCGCGTTCTCGGCGACGACGCTGTCCATCGTAATCTCCGTCGTCCTCGGCCTCGCCGCAGGCTACTTCGGCGGCCTCGTGGACATGCTCGTCCAGCGCGCCGTGGACGCGTGGATGAGCTTCCCCGACCTCATCATCCTCATCGTCGCGGTCGCGGTGCTGGGTCCAGGCACCTGGCAGGTGATCCTCGTGCTCGGCCTGCTCTACGGGATCGCGGGCTCGCGCATCGTGCGCGGCGCGGTGCTGTCGGCGCGGCAGAACGTCTACGTCCTCGCCTCCCAGTCCATCGGCTCGCGCACCCTGTGGATCATGCGCCGGCACATCCTGCCGAACATCATGGCGCCGATCATCGTCCTCTTCACGACGCGCCTCGCGGCGGTGATCCTCGCCGAGTCGGGGCTCTCCTTCCTCGGGCTCGGCGTGCCGCCGCCGGCGCCGAGCTGGGGCGGGATGCTGAGCCTCGAGGGCCGCAGCTACATGTTCCTCGCCCCGTGGCTCGCCATCGCGCCGGGCGTCGCGCTGACGCTCACCGTCTACGGCATCAACGTGTTCGGCGACGCCCTGCGCGACCTCCTCGACCCGCGCATGCGCGGTGCCGGGGGACGATACAACGCGACCGTCGCCTGAAGCGGTCCGACAACGAGGGACGCCCCGTGCGGTCCCACAACAGAGGGAGGAGCTCGTGAGACAGACCCTTTACGCCGCCACCGCGCTCGCCACGCTGGCGACGATCGGCGCCGCCCACGCCAACGACGTGCAGCCCGGGGGCACGCTCAACGTCATCACGTACTACACCCGGCTCGACGTGACGACGTGGGACTACCACAAGTGGACCTGGAAGATGAACCAGGACGGTCCGCACCTCGACCACCTGCTGATGGGCGACGTCGAGGCGTTCGGCCCACGCGGATCGAACGAGAGCCCGTTCACCGCGCAGGACTACATCCCCCGCGAGCACCTGACCGGCGACCTCGCCACGGCGTGGGAGCTGAAGGAGGATCCGCTACGCCTCGAGTTTGCCCTGCGCGAGGACGTCGTCTGGCCCGCCAAGGACGGGCTCATGGAGAGCAGGGAGCTCGTCGCCGACGACGTCGTCACGACGTTCGAGGCGATGTGGGAGAGCGACCGCAGGATCCCGACCTATTGGGACTTCATCGAGCGGTGGGAGGCAGAAGGCGACCACAAGGTCGTCGCCTACCTCGACCACTACAACGCCAACTGGCCGTACCGCATCGGCTGGGGCTTCTACAACGCGATCCTGCCGGCGGAGTGGCACGCGCTCAGCGAGGAGGAGCGCTCCGACTGGCGCAACGCCACCGGCACAGGCCCCTACAAGGTCGAGGAGGTCGTGACCGGCAGCCAGCAGGTCTACGTGGCCAACGACGACTACTGGGGCACGACGACCATCGACGGCACCGAGTACGAGCTGCCGCTCAACGACGGGCTCGTCTACCACATCATCAAGGACGATGCCTCGGCCATCGCGACGCTGCGCTCGGGCAAGGCGGACATCATGGAGCAGATCCGCTGGCAGTTCGCGGACGAGCTGCGCCGCAGCGCTCCCGACCTCACCATCGAGCCGTACGACGCACCGAACGGCACCTACCTCGCGCTGCGCATGGATACGCCGCCGTTCGACAACATCGAGGTGCGGCGCGCGATGAACCTTGCGGTCAACCAGGAGGAGATCCTGGCCGCGGTGATGAACGGCGAGGGGACGCTGCTCAACTGGCCGTTCGCGGCGACGTGGGAGGGGCTCTATACCCCGCTGGAGGAGCTGCCGGAGGAGACGCAGGCGCTGTTCGGCCACGATCCGGAGCGGGCGGCAAAGATGCTGCGCGAGGCGGGCGTGCCGGAGGGCTTCGAGTTCGAGGTCATGGTGTGCTCGTGCAATCCGACGCACATGGACATGATCCCGCTGCTCGACTTCTACTTCGACCAGGTCGGCATCGACATGCAGGCCAACGCCATGGAGTACGGCGCCTTCCGCAGCCAGATGCGCGAGGACACCATGGCCGCGGGCTACCTCATGGACAACTCGTCCGGCAACCCGTTCGCCACGCTGCGCAAGGCCTTCGTGTCCGACCAGACGTGGAACGCAACGATGCACGCCGACCCCGCCTTCGACGCGCTGTGGGAGGAGGCGAACGCCGAGGTCGACCTTGAGAAGCAGCGCGAGCTCCTGAAGGAGGCGAACCTTGCCGCCATCGACGCGGTGGCGCAGGTCTGGCTGCCGTCCGGCACCTTCTACCGCGCGTGGTGGCCCTGGGTGAAGAACTACGACGGCGAGATGCGCGTCGGCGCCATGCGACCCGGGCCGATCTACGCCCGCGTTTGGATCGACGAGGCGCTCAAGCGGGAGATGGGCTACTGAGCCTCGCCCAGGACGCGACGCCGGTCCAGGCGTCGCAGGCGGTGCGCCCGTCCGAGGGCGTGCCGCTCCTCGAGGTGCGCGGCCTCGTCACCGAGTTCGGGAGCGGCGCGGGGGCGGTGCGGGCGGTCGACGGCGTCAGCTTCGACGTGCGGGGCGGTGAGACCGTCGCCATCGTCGGCGAGTCGGGCTCGGGCAAGTCGGTCACGGCGATGTCGATCCTGCGGCTCATCCCGAGCCCGCCCGGCCGGATCGTCGCCGGCACGGTGATGTTCGACGGCGTCGACCTCCTGACGCTCGGGGAGGCCGAGATCCGGCAGGTTCGCGGCAACCGCATCTCGATGATCTTCCAGGAGCCGATGACGTCGCTGAACCCCGTCCTCACCATCGGGCGTCAGGTGGGCGAGCCCATCGAGGTGCATGAGGACGTGGGGACGCGGAGCCTGCGCCAGCGCTGCGTCGACCTGTTGCGCGGCGTGCGCGTGCCCGATCCCGAGGTGCGGGTCGACGCCTACCCGCACCAGTTCTCCGGCGGCATGCGCCAGCGCGCGATGATCGCGATGAGCCTCGCGTGCGCGCCACGCCTCATCATCGCGGACGAGCCGACCACCGCGCTCGACGTCACCGTCCAGGCCCAGGTGCTGGAGCTGTTGCGCAAGGTCTCGCGGGACACCGGCTCGTCGCTGATCCTCATCACCCACGACCTCGGCGTGGTGGCGCGGTACGCTCAGCGGGTGAACGTGATGTACGCCGGCCGCATCGTGGAGCGCGGCACCGCGCGGCAGATCTACAAGACGCCCCGCCACCCCTACACGATGGGGCTGATGGCCTCGGTGCCACGCCTCGATGCAGACACGAGCGTGCGGCTCGTCCCCATCGAAGGCCAGCCACCCGACTTGTCCGCCCGTCCGACGGGCTGTCCCTTCCACCCTCGCTGCGCCTACGCCGAGGCGCGCTGCCGCGCCGAGGACCCGCCGCTCGAGGAGGTCGCCACCGAGCACTGGCGCGCCTGCTGGGTCGACCCCAACGCCCCTCTGGGTAGCCATGCCTGAGATTCTCCTGTCGCTACGGGACGTAAAGGTGCACTTCGCCCCGCAGGCCGGCCTGTTCGGCGGCCGCGGCGGGACCGTGCGCGCCGTCGACGGCGTCTCCTTCGACGTCCACCGGGGGGAGACGCTGGGTGTCGTCGGCGAGTCGGGCTGCGGCAAGTCCACGACGGGGCTCGCCATCGTGCGCATGGTGCCGATCACCGAGGGCACCGTCGTGTTCGAGGGGCTCGACATCACGCAGCACGACCGCAGCGCCATGCGGCCGGTGCGACGCCGCCTCCAGATGATGTTCCAGGACCCGTACGGCTCGCTCGACCCGCGCATGCGGGTTGACGAGATCGTCGCCGAGCCGCTGGTGGCGCACGGCGTCGGGCGCGGTGAGGAGCGCCGCCGCCGCGTCGCCGAGCTCCTCGACATGGTGGGGCTCAACAAGGGGATGGCCGAGCGGTATCCGCACGAGTTCTCCGGCGGACAGCGCCAGCGCATCGGCATCGCCCGCGCGCTCGCGCTCAGCCCGGACCTCATCGTGTGCGACGAGCCCGTCTCCGCGCTCGACGTCTCGATCCAGGCGCAGATCATCAACCTCCTCGAGGACCTGCAGCGCGAGCTCGGCCTCACCTACGTCTTCATCGCCCACGACCTTGCGGTGGTGCGGCACATCTCCGACCGCATCCTCGTCATGTACCTCGGCCGGGTCGTCGAGGTCGCGACGCGCGACGAGCTCTACGCCGATCCGCGCCACCCCTACACCAAGGCGCTGATGTCGGCGGTGCCGGTACCCGACCCGGACGCCGAGGACGCGCGCGAGGTGACGTTGGTGGAGGGTGAGGTGCCAAGCCCCATCAACCCGCCGTCCGGCTGCCACTTCCACCCGCGCTGCCCCTTCGCGATGCCGATGTGCCGCGAGGAGGTGCCGGCGCTGCGCCCGCGCGAGGGCCGCATCAACGCCTGCCACCTCTACGCTTGAGCGGCGGGCGAACGGTCGGCGCCACCGGCATTGACTCCCGGCGTGGCGTTGGAAAAACCTACCGGCGACGCCGCACGGCCGGACCGTGTGGGGCCTAGAACAACGGCACCGGCTCGCCACCATGGCGGAACGGGCACACGGGAGGGGACCCATGAGGCACGTAGGGATCCGCGCAGCGCTCGCGGCGATCGTGGTCGGCGCCATGGCGCTCGGGGCGACGGGGGTCGAGGCCGCCGAACGCCTGTCGATCTCCACGTGGGGCAGCCCGAAGCACTACCAGGTGACGGAGTTCGTGCCCCGCTTCGTCGACCTCCTCGAGGAGAAGAGCGACGGCGAGATCCGCACACGCGTCTTCTCCGGCGGCGAGATGGTCCAGCAGCAGTTCGTCGCCTCTGCGGTCCCCCAGGGCACCGTGGACATCTCGCTCACGACGCTCGACAACTGGTCGGGCCTCATCGCCGACGTCGGCATCCTGACGACGCCGCTGTGGGACAAGTCCATGGAGTGGACACGGGACAACCTCAAGCAGGGCTCGCCGATCTTCCAGTACTACGACGAGAAGCTGCGCGAAGAGGGGGCGATGCTCCTCGCGCTGTTCGACATCGGCCCGCCGGTGATGAGCGTGAACTTCGCGCTCGATGGCCCCGAGGACCTCGAGGGCAAGGCGATTCGCGTCTACTCCAAGGGTTCGGGCGAGGTGATGCAGGCGCTCGGAGCATCGCCGACCATCATGGGGGTAGGCGACGTCTATTCCGGACTACAGCGCGGCACGGTGGACGGCGCCATGGGCGGCCTCGGCGGCGCAGTCGGCCTCAAGCACTACGAGGTGACCGATGAGATGTTCGTGCCGAACGGCGTGCTCGGCACGCTGATCCACGCCTACGTGATGAACCTTGAGAAGTTCGAGGCGCTGGCGCCCGAGCTCCAGGACGTGGTCCTGGAGTCGGCCGCCGAGGCGCGCGATGCCATGCAGCAGGCGGCCATCGACCAGCTCGACGGCCTGCTCGACGAGGTCCGCGCCGCGGGCAAGGAGGTCAACGTCGTCGAGCCCGGCAGCGAGCAGTGGAACGCGTTCCAGGAGGAGCTTGCGCCCCTCGCCGAGGCCGCGCGCTCGACCTACTCGCCCCAGATCGTCGAGCTCGTGACCGGGGAGTGAGCGGGTCGCGGTCCCTGACCCCTGTAGGGGGGCGAGGATGATCCGCGCGGCGGAGACCGTCGGCCGGGCGATGACCGTGGTCTCCATCGCCCTCATGCTCATGCTGTGCCTGCCCATCGCCTACGAGGCGGTGGCGCGCGCCTTCGGCTTCCCCACGATCTGGGTGTTCGAGACGACGCTCTACGCCTTCATCTTCCTGGGCTTCCTAGGCAACGCCCTCGCGGTGCGCGCCGGCTCGCACTTCCGCGTCACGCTGCTCGCGACCGCCTTCCCGGCGCTGAAGCCGGCGCTGGACTGGATCGCGGTGGGTGCGACCGTCGTCTTCGCGCTCCTCATCATCGCGTCCGGCGTCTACTTCGCCGCCTACTCCTTCGAGGGGGACATCCTGTCCTCGACGCTGCTCGAGGTGCCGCTGTGGATCCCCCAGCTCGCGATCCCGCTCGGCGGCCTCGGCCTGCTCCTGGAGACGCTTGTCGCGGCGACACGGCACCGCGGCTTGCCGGTCTCCCACGTCATGGGGGACTGAGCGCGGAGCGACCCGCGCGGCCATGCTGACCGACTTCATCTTCGACTACGGCGGCTACATCGCGATCGCGCTGCTGTTCGCGTTCATGCTCCTGACGGTCCCCGTGTTCGTCGCCATGGGGCTGTCGGCCTTCGCCGCCGCGCTCCTTCTTGAGGATCCGTTCCTCGCGTTCCGCTCCTTCATCTCCATCGCCTGGCAGGGCGCCTCGATCTTCGAGCTCGTCGCGCTGCCCCTCTTCATCCTGACCGGCACCATCATGCAGCGCACGGACGCGGGCGCCGACCTCTTCGCGGTGACGAAGGCGTGGGCCGGGGCGATCCCCAACTCGCTGGGCGTCGCGACGATCACCGCGTGCGGCGTGTTCGCGGCGATCTCCGGCTCATCCATCGCGACGGCGGCGACGGTGGGCCTCGTCGCGATCCCGCTTCTCCTCGAGGAGGGCTACGGCGAGCGCCGCGCCGGCGGCTTCGTGGCGGGCGGCGGAACGCTCGGCATCATCATCCCGCCGTCGATCCCGCTGATCCTCTACGGCGTCATCACCGAGACCTCGATCGGTCAGCTGTTCATCGCCGGCGTGGTCCCGGGGCTCCTCATGATGGGGCTGTTCACGCTCTACGTGCTCTTGTCGCGTCCGCGGGTGAAGGCGCCGGAGGCACAGCCCGTCGCCGAGCGCCTCGCCACCACCTTGCGCTCGTTCGGCGTGGTGCTCCTGCCCGTCGTCATCATCCTCGCGATCTACACCGGCGTCTTCACGCCCACCGAGGTCGGCGCGCTGTCGGTGATCTACGTGGTGTTGCTCGGCTGGGCGCAGGGCCGCCTCACGTGGGGCAAGCTGTGGCAGGCCTCGACGGTGGCGACCTCCACGACCGCGATGCTGTTCATGCTCATCGTGTTCGGCCAGTACTTCGCGCACTTCCTCACGTTCGAGCAGGTCCCGCAGTCCATCGCCGCCGCGATCATCGAGAACGCGAGCGGGATCTACGCCGTGACCTTGATGATCGCGACCTACATCGTCCTCGGGATGTTCCTGGAGAGCGCGGCGATGCTGCTCATCTCCATCCCGATCTTCTTCCCCGTGGCCGAGCAGCTCGGCTTCCACCCCATCGCGTTCGGCATCTTCGCGGCCATCGCCATGGAGATCGCGCAGATCTCGCCGCCCATCGGGGTCAACCTCTTCACCATCCACGGCATCTCCGGGATCAGCCTCGGCCGCCTCGCGCGCGGCGCCCTGCCCTTCCTGCTCATCCAGGTCGCCATGCTGTACGTCGTCTACTTCTTTCCCGGGCTCGTCCTGTGGCTGCCGAGCCTCATGATGTGACGCGTCCCTGACGGAGCCCCCGATGAAGCTGACCGACGAGGAGGAGGCGATGCTCGCCGGCGCCATGGGCGAGCCGCGGCGCTGGGCCGTCGACCACATGATGAAGGTCGGCCGCATGTTCGATGCGCAGGACCTCGTCCCCGTCTCCCAGGCGCACATGATGGCCGACCCCGAGTCCCTCGGCGAGGCGGGCGTCGCGCTCCTGGAGCGCCTCGCCTCACACGACGAGGCCGAGCGGCGCGTCGCCGTCCCGATGCTCACCGACCCGCGCGGCGTCGACCTCAACCATTATCGCCCGCTCGGACAGACCGAGGCGATGGCGGACCTCGAGCGGCGCACCATCGCGGCCTGCGAGCGGCTCGGCATCCTGATGACGGACACCTGCATCAACTACCAGACCATCATGCCGCCCCTCGCCGGCGACCATGTGGCCTACGGCGACACCGGCGTCGTGATCTACTCCAACAGCGTGCTTGGCGCCCGATCCAACTTCGAGGGCGGGCCGAGCGCGCTCGCGGCCGGGCTCACCGGGCGCACGCCGCGCTACGGGCTGCACCTCGACGCCCACCGGAGGGCGACCAGGCGCTACGTCGTGCGCTCGGAGCCGCGCGAGCTCACCGAGTGGGGCGTGCTCGGGGCCGTCGTGGGCCGCCTGTGCGGCTCGTACTGGGAGGTTCCTGTGATCGAGGGGATCAGCCGCGTCCCGACGTCGGACGAGATGAAGCACTTCGGCGCCGCCATGGCGAGCTGGGGGTCCACGCCGCTGTTCCACATCGTCGGCGTGACCCCCGAGGCGCCGACGCTCGCCGCGGTGGATGGCGAGGGCCTGGCGGCCGTCGAGGTCACCGACGACGACCTCACCGACCTGCGGTCCGCGTTCGGCGGCGCTGGCGACGCGGTGGACGTCGTCGTGTTCGCCGCGCCCCAGCTCTCCCTCGTGGAGATGCAGATGGTCGCCGACCGGCTCGCCGGACAGCGCGTCCACCAGGACACCTCGCTCGTGGTGTGCACCTCGCCGGGGGTCTACGCGGACGCGACGCGCATGGGGCACGTCGCCCGCATCGAGGCAGCCGGTGGCACCGTCCTGTCGGGCACGTGCTTCTACCAGCAGTACGCGCGCGAGATCGGCGAGGCCAACGGCTGGCGCCGGCTCCTGTCGAACTCGGCCAAGATCGTCAACATCCTCGGCGGCTATGGCTACGAGCCGGCGCTCGCCTCCATGGACGCGTGCGTCGCCTCCGCCGTCGCGGGGAGGATCGTCGCGTGATCGTGCTCGCCTGCCACCCCGGCATCGGCCCGAAGGTGGAGGGAGAGGCGTTGGTGGCGCGAGACAACTTCTCCGCCCGCTACGACCTCGACCGGCTCGCGGGCGTCTTCTCGCGCCCCAGCCACGCCCTCGTCGGGCAGTCCTACGTGGGCAAGATCCTCGTGCTCAACACCGCCAAGGGCGGCGTCGCCACCGCCTGGATGCTGCATGAGATGGCGTCGCGCGGCCTCGCGCCGCTGGCGATCCTGTTCAACCGCGCGAACACGATCCTCGGCCAGGGCGCCGCGCTCGCCGACATGGCCATGGTGGACCGCTTCGAGGACGGGGACGTCACCACGCTGATCCGCACCGGCGAGCGCGTCACCGTTGATCCCGATGCGGGCCGTGTCGAGGTCCATCGCGGCGCCTGACCGCTCGCCTTGCGGGCATCGCACGCCGCCGCTAGCCTCCCCGCTCGAAGCCGGCCGCCGGTGGCACGCCCGCTGCATGTCCCGGCGTCACAGCATCCAAGAAGCATCCAAGGAGGACTGCCAACATGTTCAGATCGAAGCGCACGCTCGCCCTCGTGGCCGGCGTCGGCGTGGCCGCCCTGTCCGCCGGGGCCCTCGCGCAGGCACCGAGCTTCTTCCGCATCGCGTCGGGCAGCGCGGGTGGGTCGTACTACCCGATCGCCGGGCTCATCGCGAACGCCATCTCCAACCCGCCGGGCTCGCGCCCGTGCGAGGAGGGTGGCTCGTGCGGCGTGCCGGGGCTCATCGCCGTGGCGCAGTCGGCCAACGGATCGGTCGCCAACGTCAACGCGATCCAGTCCGGCGCGGTGGAGTCCGGCTTCTCCCAGTCCGACGTCACGCATTGGGCCTACAACGGCTCCGGGCTGTTCGAGGGCAAGGAGCCGCTGAAGGACCTCAGGTTCATCGCCAACCTCTACCCCGAGCACGTCCACGTTTACACGCGCAGCGACTCCGACATCGAGACGTTCGAGGACCTGCGAGGCAAGCGGATCAACATCGGCCTGCCCGCCTCGGGCGCGAAGGTCGGCGCGACCCTGATCCTTGAAGCCGGAGGGATGGTCGAGAACGAGGACTACGAGGCCGCCTACCTCAACACCCAGCAGGCGACCGAGCGGCTGCAGGACGAGCAGATCGACGCCGCGCTGACCGTGACGGGCTATCCGAGCGCCGGCATCGCGCAGCTCGCTTCGGTGGTCGGCCTCAAGCTCATCGACATCCCGCAGGAGGTGCAGGACAAGGTCGTCGAACAGGCACCGTTCTACTACAGCGCCGAGATCCCCGCCGACGCCTACCAGGGGCTCGAGGATGCCACATCAACGGTCGCCGTCGGGGCGCAGTGGCTCGTCGGCGCTGACGTCGATGAGGAGCTCGTCTACGGCGTCACCAAGGCATTGTGGAACGAGAACAGCCGCGAGTTGCTCGACAACGGTCACGCGAAGGGCGCCTCGATCTTGCAGGAGAACGCGCTGGTCGGCCGCGTCATCCCGCTCCATCCGGGCGCAGAGCGGTTCTACAAGGAAGCCGGGCTCGTCGAGTAATCCCGTCACGGGCCGGGCGCGCCCCGGCCCACCCGCGGAGGGACCTGCATGGCCACCGTCGACCAGACCCGTGCTGACGCAATGGAGCAGGAGTACGACCCGTCCCAGTCCTGGCGACCCCTGACGGGGGTCGTCGGGCCGCTAGCGTACCTGATGCTCCTCGGCCTCGCGCTCTACCAGTACTACGGCGCGGGCTTCGGCACCCCGGCCGCGCACTGGCACAAGGGCATCTTCCTCGGCGTCGTCCTGTTCCTCATCTTCCTGGTGTTCGACGCTGGGAAGCGCCACACGGTGCGGCCGGGCCTCCTGCGTCCCGGCAACGTGCCGTGGTACGACTGGCTGCTCGCCGTCGCGAGCCTCGTCGCGGCGCTCTACCTGCCCTTCACCATCGAGAGCCTGACGTTCCGCATCGGCTCGCCGAACACCACCGACCTCGTCATGGGGACGATCCTCATCGTCACGGTGTTCGAGGCGACGCGGCGCGTCATGGGCATCGTCCTGCCCATCATCGTGCTCGCGTTCCTGCTTTACGGGGTCTTCGGCCAGTACGCGCCGTTCCAGGTGCTGCGCCATCCTGGCACCTCGTGGGACGGCTTCGTGAGCCACGTCTACATGACGACTGAGGGCATCTACGGCATCCCCCTCGGCGTCATCTCCACGGTCGTGTTCCACTTCGTCCTGTTCGGCACCATCGCGACGCGCATGGGCCTCGGCCAGTTCTTCATCGACATCGCGCAGTGCGTCGCAGGGCGTTACCCCGGCGGCCCCGCGAAGGTGGCCGTCATCGCCTCGTCGATGTTCGGCACCATCAACGGCTCATCCATCGCGAACACCGTGACGACCGGGGCGCTCACCATCCCGGCCATGAAGCGGATCGGCTACCGACCGCACTTCGCGGGCGCGGTGGAGGCGGCGTCCTCCACCGGGGGGCAGATCACGCCGCCCATCATGGGCGCCGCTGCCTTCGTGATGGTCGAGTTCCTTGAGATCCCGTACACGACCATCATCCTCGCCGCGGCGATCCCGGCGGCGATGCACTACCTCGGCGTCCTCACCATCGTGCACCTCGAGGCCAAGCGCCTCGGGCTGAAGGGGCTGCCGCGCGAGGAGGTGCCGCGCTTCCTCGACGTCCTGAAGCGCGGCTGGCCGACGATGCTGCCGCTGATCGCGCTCATCTGGGTCCTGTTCTCCGGCGCGACGCCCTTCCTCGCCGCGTTCTGGGGCATCACCGGCTGCATCATCGTCGGGCTCGTCAACCCGATGAACCGGGTCGGCGTGCGCGACATCCTCGACGCCTTCCAGCTCGGGGCGAAGTACGCCCTCGTGGTCGGCGCGGCGGCGGCGGCCGTCGGCATCGTCGTCGGCGTGGTGACGATCTCGGGGGCCGGCTTCCGCGTCTCCTTCATGGTGACGTCCGCGGCCGCCGACCTCGGCGGGTTCATCACCGGCTGGGGCAGCATGCTGCCGTTCGGCTTCTTCAGCCTAGAGGACGTGAGCCTGTTCCTGACGCTGGTCTTCATCGGCATCGCATGCATCGTCATGGGCGCCGGCATCCCGACGACCGCGCTCTACATCATCCTCGTCTCCGTGGCGGCGCCGGCGCTGGTGCAGCAGGGCATTCCGCCGCTCGCTGCGCACCTCTTCGTGCTCTACTTCGGCGTCCTTGCCGACATCACGCCGCCGGTGTGCACCTCCGCCTACGCCGCCGGCGCCATCGCCGGCGCCAACCCGTTCCGCACCGGGGTGACCGCCTTCAAGCTGGGCAACGCCAAGGTGATGGTGCCGTTCGTGTTCGTCTACGCGCCGACGATGCTCATCGTGCTCCCCGAGCACTTCACGATCGCCTCGTTCCTGTTCGTCACGCTCACCTGCGCGATCGGCGTGATCCTGCTCGCCACCGCGCTGACCGGCTACTGGCTACGCCCCCTCGCCCCGCCGGTGCGGCTGTGGGTGGGGATCGCCGCCGTCCTCGTGGTCGTCCCGGCGCTCCCGGCGAACCTCGTCGGCGCCGCCATGGTGGCGCCGGTGATCCTGTGGGAGGTCATCGCCCTGCGCCGGCGCGACGTCCCCGCGCCGGAGGCCGCCGAGTAGAAGGCGCGCTGGAGCATCCTGGGTCTGATGAGACCCAGATAAGATGCTCTAGCTCCCTGATTATGAGCGGTCTCCTTGGGGTTAGGTGGGTCCACCTAACCCCAAACGCTCTAGCCGACCGCGGCCCGCGCCGTCGCACCGGACTGCGCGGTGCCGTAGACCGGGGTGCGCCAGTCCGCGTAGTCCGCCCGGCGGGCGTAGACGACGTCGAAGTAGACCTCCTGCAGTCGCTTCACGACGGGTCCGGGCCTGCCGTCGCCGAGGTCGATGCCGTCGACGTTGACGATGGGCGCCACCTCCCACCCGGTGCCGCAGAAGAACGCCTCCTGCGCGCCGTAGAGCTCGCTGCGGTCGATGTCGCGCTCCACGACCTCCATGCCGAGCTCGTCGCGGGCGAGCTTCAGCACCGTCTCGCGCGTGATGCTTTCCAGGATGTCGCTGGTGACGCTCGGGGTGACGAGCCTGCCGCCGCGCACCATGCCGAAGCACATGCTCGGGCCCTCGGCGAGCTTGCCGCGCGAGTTGACCAGGATCGCCGTGTCGTAGCCGTCGGTGCGCGCCTGGAGCGTGGCGAGCCGGCCGTTCTGGTAGTTCGCGTTGCACTTGATGCGCATGGGGCTCATCTCGTCGGCGATGCGCTGCCACGAGCTGACCTGCGCGCGGCAGCCCTCCGTCACCCGCTTGGGCAGCGCGCGCGGCACCGCAGTGACGGCGAAGCCGGTCGGGCCACGCGCGCCAAGCTCGCCGTTGCCGTCCACCCAGGCGGTGGTGCGGATGTGGACCGTCGTGCGCAGGTCGTTGGCCCGCACGAGCTCCAGCGTGCGCGCGATCATCTCATCGGGCGGCACGATCTCCTGAAAGCGCATGGCGACCTGGGAGTAGACGAAGCGCTCGGCGTGCTCGGCCATGCGGAAGAGGTACATCTCGTCGTCCTCCTCGCTCCAGTAGCCGCGGATCCCCTCGAACACCGCCGCGCCGTACTTCGCCGCGGGCGTGAAGATGTGGATCTTCGCCTCCGCCCAAGGCACGATCTCTCCGTTCATGAACACGTAGGGCGAGAGGGCTTCGGTCATTGAAGGGTTGCTCCGTCTGGTCGAGTATGGGGCCGCGGCCGTGGCACGCACCTTGCTCCGTGGGATCGAGTGACCCGAAATCCATGCTGGGTCCACACCACGAGCGTCGCGCGCCACGTTGCCGGTACGCGGCGCGCCGGCCCGAGTCGAGCCTGCAAGCGTCGAGCGCCACACCGTTCGTGGCGGCAAGGGGTCGAGCCCGAGGAGAACTGAGAGCATGCACCGCACCATGTCACGGACCATCGCCGCGGCGCTCGCCGCGCTCGTCAGCGCCGCCGGCGCCGCCCAGGCGCAGCAGCCGCCGCAGCAGATCACCATCTTGTCCGGTCCCCAGGGCGGGTCCTGGTACGGCATGGGAGGCGGCCTCGCCGACCTCTTCGCCGACGCCGGCGTGCGCGCCAACGCCGAGGTGGGTGGGGGCATCTCGAACCTCATCTCCGTCGCACGCGGGATGGGTGAGCTCGCCTTCTCCATGAGCATCGTGCCCCGCATGGGCGAGCTCGGCATGGAGCCGTTCCCCGAGAAGGTCACCGGCATCAGTGCGCTCGGGCGGCTCGCGGAGAACAAGGTCCACATCGTCGTCAGCAAGGACAGCGGCGTCACCGCGGTGACCGACCTCGCAGGCCAGGCGTTCGCGTCCCAGCCGGTGGGCAACGTGACGACGGAGGCGTTCAAGGCCGTGCTCGCGGCCAACAACCTCGGCGAGGACGACCTTGAGATCACACGCGGCGGACAGGGCTACGGCGCGAGCGAGATGAAGGACCGCCGCATCGTCGGCTTCACCGCCACCACCAACCCGCCGAGCCCCGCCTTCGCCGACGTCGCGCAGAACCTCGACGTCCGCTTCCTGCCGCTCGACGAGGCGACGTTCGCCGCCATGAAGGCGGAGAACCCGGGCTTCACCCGCGCGGAGATCCCCGCCGGCAGCTATCGTGGGCAGGATGACGCCGTGCCCACCGCCGGCACCGACCTCATCCTCGTCGTCAGCCAGACGATGTCGGAGGACGAGGCGTACTGGATGACGAAGACGCTCGCGGAGAACATCGACCGGCTGCGCAACCTGCATGGCTCGCTGCGCGACCTCGACCTCGACTACATGGCGAGCGTCGAGGGTCTCGAGCTCCACCCCGGCGCACGCCGGTACTACGAGGAGGCGGGCGTCCTGTAGGCGGATCGGCGCCCATGGCACCCGCGACGCCACGGCGATGACGACGACGCTCGCCGACCCCTGGGAGGAGCTGCGGTCCGCCCTGACACGGCCCCGGCTGCGCCACATGGCGATCGCCGTCGCGTTCGCCATGTCCGCCTACCACCTGTGGACGGGCTTCTTCGGCGCCGGCATCGCCGAGGTGCACTACCCGATGCACCTCCTCCTTGCGCTCTTGGTGCTCTTCCTCAACGACGCCTCCCGCGAGGACCCGGCGCGGACGCCGCTGCGGCTCGGCTACGACCTCTTCGCCATCGCGCTCTTGGTGGCGTCCTGCGGCTACCTGTTCGTCAATGCGGACGAGCTGTCCATGCGCATGCTGTTCGTCTCGCCGGTGACGCCGCTCCAGCTCTTCCTCGGCCTCGCGCTGATCGGCGTCGTCCTCGAGGCGGCGCGGCGGACCGTCGGCTGGGCCATCGTCGTCGTGTGCGCCGTCTTCCTGATCTACGCGCGGTTCGGCGACCTCCTGCCCGGCGCGCTGTGGCACCGCGGCTACGGCGTGTCGACCATCGTCGAGTACACCTACCTCACCACCGAGGGCGTGTTCGGCGTACCCGTCGCGGTGATGGCGAACTACGTGTTCCACTTCGTCCTGTTCGGCGCGTTCCTCGTCGCCTCGGGCGCGGGCTCCTTCTTCACCGACCTCGCCCACGCGCTCACCGGACGCCTGACGGGAGGCCCGGCGAAGACCGCGGTCGTCGCCTCGACCTTCATGGGGATGCTGTCCGGCTCGTCCGCCGCCAACGTCGTGACGACGGGGTCCTTCACGATCCCGGCGATGCGGCGCTCGGGCTATCCTGGGACCTTCGCGGCGGGCGTCGAGGCGGTGGCCTCGTGCGGCGGGCAGCTCACCCCGCCGATCATGGGCGCGGCCGCCTTCATCATGATGGAGTTCCTCGGCGTCCCCTACGGCACGATCATCTCCATCGCGATCATCCCCGCCGCGCTCTACTTCCTCGGCGTCTACTTCATGGTCGACCTCGAGGCGCGCCGCCTCGGCCTCGTCCCGCGCCCGGACGAGGCGATCCCCTCGCTGTGGAGCGTGCTGCGCCGGCGCGGCTACCTGCTGCTCTCCGTCGTCACCATGCTGTACTACCTCTTCGAGGGGTATACGCCGACGACGGCGGCGGTGTGGGCGACGCTCAGCCTCGTCCTGCTCCTCCTCGTCCTCGACGGGGAGAACCGTCGGCGCATCCTCACCGTCGCCTACACCGCGATGACGAGCGCGCCGACGCTCATCGGCCCCGTGACCGTCGCCTGCGCGGTGGGCGGCATCCTCGTGGGCCTCATCGGGCTGACCGGCCTCGGGCTGCGCCTGTCGTCCATCATCCTCGACGTCGCCGGCGGGCACCTCATGGTGACGCTCGTCCTCACGCTCGTCATGGGCATCGTGCTCGGCATGGGGATGCCGACGTCGGGCGCCTACATCATCCTCGCCGCGCTCCTGGCGCCGGGGCTGATCGAGATCGGCGTCGATCCGCTGGCGGCACACATGTTCGTGATGTACGCCGCGGCGAAGTCGTCGATCACCCCGCCGGTGGCGATCGCCTCCTACGCCGCGGCGGCGGTCGCCGGCACCGATCCGTGGAAGACGAGCCTCGTCGCCTTCCGCCTCGGCCTGTCGGTGTTCATCATCCCGTTCATGTTCGTCTACGGACCAGAACTTCTTGGGCTCGGCGCGCCGCTCGACGTCGGCCTCGCCGTCGTCACCGCCTCGGTGGGCGTGCTCGCCCTGTCGGTCGCCTGCATCGGCTGGTTCGCGGTGGACCTCGGCCCGCTCGAGCGCGTCGCCGCGCTCGCCGCCTCGCTCCTCCTCATCGAGACGTCGCTCGCGTTCGATCTCGCCGGCATCGCACTCTTCCTCCTCGTGGCGGGGCTCGGCTGGCGCCGCGCACGGGTCCGTCGAGCCTCCGGGGCCTTGTCATGAGCGACCATGCGGGCCTCGCGCTCGGCATCGACATCGGGGGCACGTTCACCGACATCGTCGTCCTCGACCTCGCCGATGGGCGGTCGTGGAGCCACAAGGAGCTCACCACACACGTCGATCCTGCCGACGGCGTCCTGTCCGGGGTCCGTCACGTCGCAGCCGCGCACGGCCTCGAGCTGTCCCGTGCGACGCGCGTCGCCCACGCCACGACGCTGTTCACCAACGCACTCATCGAGCGGCGCGGTGCCGTCACCGGACTGTTGATGACGGCAGGGTTCTCCGACACGCTGCAGATCGGTCGCGAGCGCAAGTACGACCTCTACGACCTCGCCATCGAGCGGCCGACGCCGCTCGTCCCGCGCAACCTGTGCGCCGACGTCGCCGAGCGGGTGCACGCCGACGGCTCGGTCGCGGTCCCCCTCGACGAGGAGGACCTGCTCGGCGCTGCCCGCCGCCTCGTCGAGGCCGGCGCCACCTCCCTCGCCGTGGTCTTCCTGCACAGCTTCGCCCATCCCGCGCACGAGCGCCGCGCCGCCGAGCTCCTCCTGGAGGCGTTCCCCGGCGTGGAGGTGACCATCTCCTCGGAGGTGGCGGCGCAGATTCGCGAGTACGAGCGCGCGTCGACCACCGCGGTCAACGCGAGCATCAAGCCCCTGGCAGGGCTCTACTTGGAAGGGATGCGCGACCGGCTCGTCGAGCTCGGGGTCGACGCGCCGCTCCACCTCCTCCTGTCGAACGGCGGCTTGAGCGACGTCGCCGAGGCCAAGCGGGTCCCCGCCCGCCTCCTGGAGTCCGGCCCGGCGGCAGGCGCCATCGCCGCGGCCCACTTCGGGGCGGCCGATGGCGGCGGCGACCTCCTCGCCTTCGACATGGGCGGAACGACCGCGAAGCTGTGCTGCATCGAGGGCGGAGAGCCGGCCATCGCCTTCGGCTTCGAGGCGGCCCGCGAGAGGCGCTTCGTGCCGGGCTCGGGGCTGCCGGTGCAGATCTCCGCCATCGACCTCATCGAGATCGGCGCCGGCGGCGGGTCCATCGCCCGCGTCGACCGGCTCGGGCTGCTCAAGGTCGGGCCGCAGAGCGCGGGCTCCGAGCCGGGGCCCGCCGCCTACGGCCGCGGCGGGACCGAGCCCACCGTCACCGACGCCGACTTCCTGCTCGGCTCCCTCGATCCGGCGAGCTTCGCCGGCGGCGGGTTCGGCATCGACATGACCGCTGCGGAGGCCGCCGTCGGCCGCCTCGCCGAAACGCTCGGGCTCTCGCTCGTGGAGACTGCAGCCGGCATCCGCGACGTCGTCGAGGAGCAGATGGCGGCCGCGGCGCGCATGCACCTTGCCGAGCGTGGCGTCGACGCCTCCCGCTTCGCGCTGCTCGCCACCGGCGGCGCCGGCCCCGTGCACGCGGACGGGCTCGCCCGCAAGCTCCGGCCTGCGGCGGGTCATCTGCCCGCCCTCGGCCGGCGTCGCCTCCGCGCTCGGCCTCCTCCTCGCACCGGCGCGGGCGGACCGCGTCGCCACCGTCGCCGCCGCCGTCGACACCTGCGACCTCGCCGCCCTCGAGGCCGCCTTCGCCGCGCTGGAGGCGGAGGCGCGCGAGGTCGTCGCCGCCACCGGGGCGGATCCCGCGAGCGCCACGGTCGAGCGGCTGGCCGATGGCCGGTTCGCCGGACAGGGTTTTGAGTTCACCATCCCGCTGCCGCCAGGCCCCTACGGCGAGGAGGCGGTCCGCGAGCGCTTCCGCGACGCCTTCCTGACCGCCTATCGCGAGCGCTACGCCTTCGCGCCGCCGGCGCTCGGCATCGAGTTCACCAACATCCGCACCGTGGTGCGCGCGGGTGAGCCCGCGGTTCGCGGCCTCGCGGGCAGCGCGCCCGGCGACGCCCGCCCCGTGCGCGAGCGTCCCGTCCACTTCCGCGAGGCCGGCGGCTTCGTGCCGACGCTCGTGATGTGGCGCGAGGCGCTCGCACCAGGCGCCGCGTTCGACGGCCCCGCCGTCGTCGAAGAGGCCGGCTCGACGCTCATCATCGGCCCCGGCGCCCGCGCGCGCGTGTCGGCCGAGGGCAACATCGTCGTCGACCTGCCCGGGGGAGCCCCATGAAGGATCGCGCCGTCGACCCCGTCGCGCTCGAGGTGCTCTGGACGCGGCTCATCTCGGCGGTCGACGAGGCCGCACGCGTCATCGTGCGCACCGCGTTCTCCACCCTGTCGAACGAGGCGAACGACTTCGCCTGCGTCCTCACCGACGCCGAGGGACACGCGCTCGCCCAGAACAGCGGCTCGATCCCGTCCTTCATCGGCACGCTGCCGGCGACGGTGCGCCACTTCCTGAACGCGTTCGGTCAGAGCGGCATGTCCCCGGGCGACGTCCTCATCACCAACAACCCGTGGCAAGGCACGGGACACCTCAACGACGTGTGCGTGGTGAAGCCGATCTACGCCGATGGCACGCTCGTCGCCTTCGCCGCGAGCACCGCGCACGTGCCCGACATCGGCGGCTTCATTCGCTCCATCGTGCCGCGAGAGGTGTTCGAGGAGGGCTTCCACATCCCCCTCACCAAGCTGATCCGGGCCGGCACCGTCGACGAGACGCTCCTGACGCTCCTCGCCGCCAACGTGCGCACGCCGGACCAGACCATCGGCGACGTCTGGGCGCAGGTGAGCGCGCTCAACCTCATCGAGAAGCGCGTGCTGCAGGTGATGGGCGAGCACGGGCTCGCGAGCCTCGAGGAGTTGGCGAGCGAGCTCTTCGCCCGCGCCGAGGGCGCCATGCGCGAGGCCATCGCGGCGTTGCCGGACGGCACCTACCCGTACGAGCTCACCACGGACGGGCTCGACGAGCCGTTCGTCTTCAAGGTTGCCGTCACCGTCGCCGGCGACGCCATCACCGTCGACTTCGCAGGGACCTCGCCGGCGCAGCCCCGCGCGATCAACTGCGTGTACGCCTACACCTTCGCGATGACGGCCTACGCGCTGAAGTGCCTGCTGGTCCCGGACGTGCCGAACAACGAGGGCATGTACCGGCCGCTTACGGTCACCGCCCCGGAGGGAAGCATCCTCAATCCGCGGTTCCCCGCCGCGGTGGGCGGGCGCTCCAGCACCGGGCACTACGTCCCCGTCGCCGTCATCGGCGCGCTCGCCCCGGTGCTGCCCGACCGCGCGATCGCCGGCGTCGGCTCGCCGCTGTGGTGCCTGACGCAGACCGGGACACGGGACGACGGCCGGCCCTACGCCAACGTGATGTTCTTCAACGGAGGCATGGGTGCGCTCGCCGGCAAGGACGGCGAGGCGGCGCTGTCGTGGCCGAGCAACATTTCCTCGACCCCGGTGGAGGTGGCCGAGGCGAACAGTCCGTTCGTGTTCCACCACAAGCGCCTTGTGCCGAACTCCGGCGGCGCCGGACGCCACCGCGGCGGGCTCGGCCAGGAGATCGTCCTGGAGAGCCGTTCGGAGCGTCCCATCTCGGTGATCTTCCTCGCCGAGCGCACGCGCGAGCCGGCGCCGGGCCTCGCCGGTGGCGGCCCTGGACGGCCCGGCGCGGTGGAGATCGACGGCCGTCCGGTGGACAACCGCGCCCAGCACATCATTGCCCGGGGCGGGCGCATCCTCCTACGCACGCCCGGCGGCGGCGGCCACGGCCCGCCCGCCGAGCGGGACGCCGACGACGTCGCCCGTGACGCGAGGCTCGGCATCACCAGCTGAGAAAGACTTGTTCGGATCGAAGTCGTACCCACGAATGGAAGACGAGTTGCCAGCCTTCTCGGATGTGAAGGCGCGAGGCCCCCTCCAGCGGGTTGGCGTCCAACGGGGACGGCGGAAGGAGCGGAGGCTCGCTTCGGTGGCGTCAACCGCCCTGCGCACGCCGTCGACCTTGGATGCCCTCTACGACCTGTCGCCGCAGATCGACCCATCGTCCGGTCCCAGGCCGACCGCCCTGCCGGATGACTTCGAAGACAGCGCATCGGAGGAGGTCCTACGAAGGTTCGTGACCCAGGAATGGTTGAACCTACTCGAAGGGCACGCGGCGCTCCTTGAGGCGGCGATGGACGGCGAGGAGGTCCTGCCAGGCCCGCGCCTTCTGCGCAGGGTTGCGCAGCAGGAACGCCGGGTGGAGCGTCGCCATGGCGTCGATCTCCAGTTCGCCGGCGTCGAAGCGGCGCCATTGACCGCGCTGGCGCATGATGCCGGCGTCGTTGGCGAACAGCGTCTTCGCCGCGGCGCCGCCGAGCGCGAGGAGCACCGTTGGCCGCACGAGAGCGATCTCGCAGCGCACGAACACCTCGCAGGTCGCCGTCTCGATGGGGCTCGGCGTGCGGTTCGCCGGCGGCCGCCAGGGGATGACGTTGGTGATGTAGACGTCCGCGCGGGCCAGGCCGATGGCCGCCAGCATGCGCTCCAAGAGCTGGCCCGAGCGGCCGACGAAGGGACGCCCCGCCTCGTCCTCGTCCCGGCCCGGCGCTTCGCCGACCAGCATCAGCGGTGCGCCGACCGGGCCTTCCCCGACGCAGGTCGAGCGCGCGAGCCAACGCAGCGGGCAGCCCTCGAACGTGCGAACCACCGCGTGCAGCGCCTCGAGGGAGGTCGCCTCGCGCGCCACCTCACGGGCCGCCTGGACCGATACGTCGTCCCCCTCCTCCGTCGCAGGGACCGGCGGCCCCTCGTCGTCGGCGGGCCGCCGCTCCGCTGGCTCGAGCGCGACGAAGCGGTTCTGCGGGACCTCGCGCAACTCGGTCGTGACGCCGCAGTCGCGCAGGAACAGGGCCAAAGCGCCCCGAACCGGTTGTGCCTCTTCCATGGCCGCCTACCTTCGACTTAGAACTTTGTAGCACCAAGGCGCCGTCGAAGAACGGCGCCGAAGCCTTCGAGGGAGCCGATGACGATCGAGCGCGAGCGCATGGATTACGACGTGGTCGTGGTGGGCGCGGGGCCCGCCGGCCTGTCGACGGCGATCCGACTTAAGCAGCTCGCGGCAGAACGGGATCAGGAGTTGTCGGTCGTGCTGGTGGAGAAGGGCTCGGAGGTCGGCGCCCACATCCTGTCCGGTGCCGTCATCGACCCCATCGGCCTCGACAAGCTGCTGCCCGAGTGGCGCACGGACGAGGAGTGCCCGCTGAAGACCGAGGTCACGCGGGACGTCTTCCGCTTCCTCGGTCCCTCCGGCGGGGTCACGCTGCCCGGCATCTTCATGCCCCGGCGCATGGCGAACCACCGCAACTTCGTCGGCTCGCTGGGCAGCTTGTGCCGCTGGCTGGGCACCGTGGCGGAAGGCCTCGGCGTCGAGATCTACCCGGGCTTTCCGGCCGCCGAGCTTAAGCGCGACGAGAACGGGGCGGTGATCGGCATCGTCACCGGCGACTTCGGTGTCGGCCGCGACGGCGAACCGAAGGACGGCTACACGCCGGGGATGGAGCTCGTCGGCAAGTACGTGGTGCTCGCCGAGGGCGTGCGGGGCTCCCTGTCGAAGAGCGTCATCGAGGAGTTCGGCCTCGCCGAAGGACGCGAGCCGCAGAAGTACGGCATCGGCCTTAAGGAGCTGTGGCGTGTGAAGGACGAGGTTTTCGAGCCCGGCCTCGTCGTCCACACCATGGGATGGCCGCTCGGCAACTCGACCGGGGGAGGCTCGTTCCTCTACCACTACGGCGACAACACCATGGCGCTCGGCTTCGTGGTGCACCTCAACTACTCGAACCCGCACCTCGACCCCTACCGCGAGTTCCAGCGCTTCAAGCTGCACCCCATGATGGCGGACATGCTGGAGGGTGCCACGCGCGAGGGCTACGGCGCCCGGGCGATCAACGAGGGCGGCTACCAGTCGGTCCCCAAGCTCGCGTTCCCGGGCGGCTGCCTCGTCGGCTGCGCCGCAGGCTTCGTCAACGTGCCCCGCATCAAGGGCAACCACAACGCGATGCTGACCGGCATCATGGCGGCCGACCACATCGCCGACGCCATCCGCGACGGACGCGCCCACGACACGCTGGACGGCTACGAGGACGCCTGGCGGGGCTCGGACGTCGGCCGCGATCTCTACCCCGTGCGCAACGTGAAGCCGCTGTGGTCGAGGCTCGGCACCGTCGGCGGCGTCGCGGTGGCGGGCTTCGACATGTGGACCAACGAGCTCGGCCGCTTCTCGCTCATCGGCACGCTCGGCCACGGCGGCACGGATCACGGCAAGCTGAAGGCGGCGGACAAGGCGAAGCCGATCGAGTACCCACGGCTCGACGGCAGCATCACCTTCGACCGTGCCTCGTCGGTGTACCTGTCCAACACCAACCACGAGGAGGACCAGCCAGTCCACCTCAAGCTCAAGGAGCCGGAGCTGCAGAAGGTGTCGGAGTTCGACGTCTACGCCGGGCCGTCGGCCCGGTACTGCCCCGCCGGCGTCTACGAGTGGGATACCGACGGGGACGAAGCGCGGTTCGTGATCAACGCGCAGAACTGCGTCCACTGCAAGACGTGTGACATCAAGGATCCGAACCAGAACCTCGTCTGGGTGCCGCCCGAGGGTGGCGGCGGTCCAAACTACATCGGCATGTAGGGGAGACGGGCATGGCCGAGGCGACGACGCCCTTGTTCCACAACGACGCGGGGGTTCGCCGCGTACGTATCGGCGTCAAGGAGTTCATGTGCATGGGGGCCCTGCCGCCGCACGATCATCCCCACGAGTTCCTCGACATGGGTGGCGACACCGAGGCGATCTGCCCGTACTGCTCCACGGTGTTCGCCTACGACCCCGCGCTGGGGATCCACGAGGCGGACCCCGCGACGTGCATCGCGACCGAGTCCGACGCGCGGGGCCTCATCCGCACCAGGGGCTGAGCGGCCCGACGAAGCCGTGACGATCGCGGTGGTCGGCGGCGGCATCGCAGGCCTCGCCGTCGCGTTGGCCCTGCACGACGTGGACGACGTCGTCGTGCTGGAGCGTCGTTCGAGCGAGGCGGCCAACGCCGGTGCCGGCATCCAGGTCTCGCCCAACGCCGTGAAGGCGCTCGGCTCCATCGGAGCGGCGGGCGTCGTGGCACTAGCAGCGGACGCGCCGGACGGGCTTTGCGTCCTGCCAGCGCACGGGGAGCGGCCGCTCGTCCGGCTCGCGTACCGCCCTGTCATGGAGCAGCGCTTCGGTGCGCCCTACCTCACCGCCTCCAGGGCCGCGCTGCACGGCGCGCTCGCTCGGGCCGTGGCGGGCCACTCCGTCGAGGTGCGGCACGGCGCGGCCGTGGAGGGGGTGTCGCGCGCTGGCGATGGATGGCACCTTGGCGGCGTCGACGTCATCGCCCGCTTGGTGATCGCCGCGGACGGGGTCAACTCGGCGGTGCGGCGTGCGGTTGTCGGGGACGCGCCGCGCGCCACCGGCTGGGTGGCGTGGCGCGGACGCGGGAGGGCGAGTGGGCGGGACACGGTGCTCGCCTTGGGCCACGGCCACCACTTCGTACGCTACCCCCTTGCCGGCGGGGCGGACAACTGCGTTCTCCTTGCCCGGGAGCGGGACGGCGGACCCGGCGCGTTGGCGCGGACGCCGAGCGGCCGGCGGATCGCGGACGTCGACGGTTGGGCGCCCTGGCCGATCGACGTGCGGCCCCGTCACGTGTTCCACCACCAGGGCATCGGCTTCGCCGGCGACGCAGCCCACGCCATGCTGCCCTTCCTCGCGCAAGGGGCGGCCATGGCGCTCGAGGATGCCGCAATGCTCAGGCACGCCGTGCGCGAGCATGGCCCGTGCTCCCGCGCGCTCGAGGGCTACGCTGCGCTGCGCCGCGGTCGGACCCGCCGGCTGGCTCGCCTCGCCGTGCAGCAGGGAACGATCTACCACCTGCCCTTCCCCATCGACCGGGCTCGCGACGCGGCGATGAACCGCCTCGGCACGGAGGGCATCCTACGGCGCGTCGCCCCGATCTACGGCTGGCGACCTCCGGAACCGTGATCAGGCGGCCTCGGATGCCAGCCGCGCCGCGTCGGTGCGGATGCGCTTCACCATCGCCGCGAGGCCGTTGGAGCGCTGCGGCGTCAGGTGCTCGTCGAGCTGCAGGCGGCGCAGGTACGCCTCGACGTCGAGCGTCGGCACGTCGGCGGGCAGCCGCCCTTCGTAGAACGCGATGAGGATCGCGACGAGGCCGCGCACGATCATCGCGTCGCTGTCGCCGAGGAGCGCCAACTCGTCCTCGCGCTGGCCCGTCATGATCCACACCTTCGACACGCACCCCTCGACCTTCGTGGCCTCGGTCCGCAGCGCGTCGGGAAACTCCGGCAGCTCGCGCCCGAGCTCGATGACGTAGCGGTAGCGCTCCTCCCAGTCGTCGATGAGCTCGAACGCCTCCGCGATGTCCTCCGATCGTGTCATGGTCCCCTCCCCTGCGACCCCAACATGGGGCCGGCGAGGGTCGCCGTCACCGGCACGTGGCCGACGAACGGGTGGGTCAGGCGTGCGGCCGGTAGTCCGCCGCGCCCCACCGCACGAGCGCCGAACGCGACGCCCCCTGGGCGTACGGCCCGAGGCCGTAGTGCGCCACGAGCCGGTCGAGGGCAAGGCGCAGGACGACCTTGCCGCTCCGCGCCGGCCACCCGTGCTTCCTTTCCACGACGGACAGCCCAACCTCCTCGCAGCACACCGCGACGAGCACCGACGCGAGGCCCGGACCCACGGCGTCGAGCGCCCGCTCGACCCTGCGACGGGCATCGTTCGCCGCCTCCGACACCGAAAGCCGGTCGCGGCGCGCCTCGCCCTTGACCCCACTGCCGGCCCAGGACTGGGTGACGCGCTCGCGTTGGTGGCCGCGCTCGTGATCGCGGGCCAAGCGGCGGCCGGCCTGAAGCTGCTCGGCGGACAGCATCGGCGAGCCATCCTTGTCGCGCCGCGTGGCGAGCCAGGTAAGCGGGCACTCGGCCGCGTTGACGACGACGTCCGCGTCGGGGCCGCGATCCTCGACGACGAGCTCACGGTGCTGCGCCGTGAACACATCCTGCGGCGTTTCCGCAAGCGCGCGCCGTAGGCAGGCGCGGCCAGCCGCGGTGCGGCGCACGCCGTCCGAGGTCGTGATGAGCCCCTCTGCAGCCATGCTGTGCAGGAGCGACGGCTCCACGCGCACGGTCGGGCTGCCGGTCGGCGCGACGACGAGCGTGCCGTCGGTCTCGGTCTGATGCACGCGGTCCCCAAGGAGCCGCAGGACGCGAGCCGGGCTCACTGCAGCTGCTCCCCGCCGTGTAGACGGCAGAACTCGACCGCGGACAGCCACGACTCCAAGGCACCCTCGACCGCGGTGATTATGGCGTCAATGTGGGGGCAGTCGCGTCGGTCCTCCACCACGCGGCAGGCGTGCGCGGCGGTCGTCCGGTCGCGACTGAACACGGCACCAGCCTCCGTCAACGACCACCCAAATGTTACATGAGCGCAGTACATCGCAATCTGACGCGCGAAGGCGACGGGTGCCGCCCTTCGGGTCTTCGCGCCAAGCTCGTCGACGGGAAGATTGAGCGCTGCAGCGACGGTGATCTCGATCATGCGGCGGACCGTCCCACGATCGATGGCGTGGCGTGAACAACGGAATGGTTGTGCTTCGAGGACTGTCAACTCGTCTGCTTGCATTGCCACGCCTTTCGCCTTTCCCCTCCAAGGCGGACCAACGCCCTGCCGTCGCCGCAATTTACGGTTGACTAAACGGGCGGGGATAACATCAACCCAATGGAAACGCACCTTAATTCCAAACGGAGAACCGTTCTGCAGGTCCAAGGATCGATCGCTCACCTTTTGTCCTCACTCAATCAGCGGCCGGTAAACTAAGTGCGACTTCACCGCTTTGATGGGACTTCGAGATGCCAAACGTTGAGCGTGACCTCAGCCGGGCACAACTTCAGGTAGGGACACCTCGGGCGCAGGAAACATTCGCCGGAGTGTGTCGATTTAATGGCGAGACCGTGACGCAGCGGCTCGGCCGGCTGCGTCGGGAGCTCCGCCGCGAGCGGGCACGCGGTCGCGCTGGACATTGGACCTACGACTTGTCCAGGCACATGGCGCTGGTTCAGGACGTGCGGCTCGCGGAGCAGGCTGTGCTCGTGTGGGAGCGCGGATCCGGCACGGTGGGAACAACCGTGGCGGGCGCGAGGGACGCTGCCCTAGGGGACCGGTGTGCGCTCGCGCCGACTGCGCAGCAGCCCCTGGCTTGCTGAAGGCGGTCGCTCGAACCGGGCGGCCGGGGACGACGGCGTCTTCGGCGAAATTCGCGCTCGCGTCCCGCATCAGCGTCATGGCAGCGATGCACTGATGCAGGTCAGCGGATGCCGTAGACGAGGATAGGGCCACCGCGCATGCACGCGGTGGCCCTAAAGGTTTTGAGGTCGATGTCGGGTCGGCTGGGTTGAGCGGCGTCAGGAGGCGGCGGACTTACGCGAGCTGCGCGGCGCTGGCTTCTTGCGTTGCTGACCAAGCCCCATCCGCTTGGCGAGCTCCGACCGCGCAGCGGCGTAGTTCGGTGCAACCATCGGGTAGTCCGCGGGAAGGCTCCAACGCTCGCGATACTCCTCCGGAGAGAGGTTGTAGTGCGTGCGAAGGTGTCGCTTCAACGACTTGAACTTCTTGCCGTCTTCCAGACAGACCAGGTAGTCCGGTGTGATCGACTTCTTCAAGGGCACGGCCGGCTTCAGCGGCTCGGGCTCAGGCTCGGGCTCGCCCCCGTTGGTCTTCTGCAAGGCAGCGTAGACCTCGCCGATCAGGTTCGGAAGATCGTGCGAAGCAACCGAATTGTTGCTCACATACGCGGAGACGATCTCTGCTGCTAGATCGATGAGATTCGAATCATGGACGGTTTCTGACATTGACCACTCATTCTTATAGATGCGCTCGGCCCGTCAAATAGACGCGTCAACGACGGTGCCATGCCGACCGGCTGAGAGATATTGCACCCTCGCCCCGGCTGCAAGATCATAGTGACAACTTTTCTCAATAATCCGCAGTTAACGTGGGCAGGGCAAGGTTCTGGAGGCTTTCAGGACGCCTGCGACAGAACACTTGCGGTCGCAGTCAGTGCGCAGGCCTCTCCCACGTCAGTCGGCAGCGGCGTTCGCGTCCCGGGGCGAAGATCCGGACAGCGCATCGTGGGTCGTCAGGCTGCAAGGGCGGTAACCGACGCTGTAGGCTGCCTTCGCAAGAAGGTGCGCCGACACGGGCGTCGTCAGGAGGAAGAAGACGACGCCGGCGAGCGCGCGCAGCACCACGTCCGCCTCTGCGGAGTAGACCGCGAGCGCGATGAGGAGGACGCCGGAGCCGAGCGTGCCCGCCTTACTCGCGGCATGCATGCGCATGTAGAGGTCATCGAGCCGCATCACGCCGATCGCGGCCACCAAAACGAAGAACGCGCCGATGACGGCGAGCGCGCCGGCAACGTAGAGCGACGGAGCACTCATAGCTGCCTCCCCTCGTCGCCGACGTCCTCGATGCCGTCCATGGACAGGTCGCCGCGCCGCAGGACGAAGCGGGCGAGCGCCACCGTCGACAGGAAGCCGACGAGGCCGAGCGCGATCGCGATGTCCACGTAGATCGAGAAGCCGGTGCGGATGCCGAACGCTGCGATGAAGCCGACGGCCACCATGACGAGGAGGTCGAGGGCGAGGATGCGGTCCGGCAGGCTCGGCCCGCGCACGATGCGCACGATGATGAGGACGAACGAGGCCGAGAGCATGACGAAGCTCGCGACGAGGCAGACGTCGAGGAAGGCTTCGCCGCTCATCACTGGAACACCTTCATGATCTGCCGCTCGAAGCTCGACTTGATGTCACGCACGACCTGATCGGGGTCCGGCGCGTCGATGGCGTGGACGTAGAGCGTCTGGCGATCGTCCGAAACGTCCATGGACAAGGTGCCCGGCGTCAACGTGATCATGTTGGCGAGCAGCGTGATCTCGGCGTCGCTCTTGGCCTCCAGCGGCATCGCGATGATCGCCGGCTGCAACTTGCGAGACGGCGACAGCACGATGATCGCGACGGTGATTGACGACTTCACGAGCTCGTAGACGAACGTCATCGCGAGGACGACGACCCGCCCCGTCCGCCGGAAGTGCGTGACCGAGCCCGCCTCCTCGCGGATCAGCGCGAGGGCGATGCCGCCGAGCACGAAGCCGAAGGCGAGGTTGAGCACGCCGAAGTGCCCGGTGATTGCGGCCCAGGCGAGGGCCAGCATCACGTTGATGAAGATCGTCGCCATGGCGCTATGGGACCTCAAGCACGCGGGTGACGTAGGCGGAGGGGTCGAGGAGGTCCGCAGCTCCGGCCCGCGCCGGCTCGATCACCGCGCGTGGGACGAGGCCGAGGGCAATCACGAGCGCGCCGAGGAGAACGAGCGCGGTCCGCCCTGCCGGGGCCTCCGGCACGGCGCGCGCCTCGGCGTCGCGGGGGCGCAGGAACACGAGCGCCCACGCCTTGCCCGTCGCCATCGTGGTCAGGAAGCCCGACAGGATCACCCCGACGGCGCCTGCCACGCCCGCCGCGCTCCCTGCCTGCGACAACGCCGCCTCGACGAGCATCAGCTTCGGCCAGAAACCGGAGAACGGCGGCAGCCCCGCCGCTGCGAAGGCAAACACCAGGAACAGTGCGGCGACTATTGCGTGGCGTGCGTAGAGCCCGCCGCCCGACAGCGTGGCCGCGCCACCCAGCCTCTCCGCCGCGCCCACCGCGAGGAAGAGCCCGGTCATCGCGAGGATGGAGTGGACCGCGTAGACGATGGCGCCCGCCAGCCCCGCCTCGGTGCCGAGCCCAACGCCGATCAGCATGACGCCGATGCCGGAGACGACCAGGAAGGCCGCCATGCGCCTCAGGTTCGTCTGCGCGAGCGCGGCGAGCCCGCCGAGGATCGCGGTCGCGACCCCGATCCAGCCGACGAGCGGGGCGAACAGCACGCCCTCCGCCCCGAACAGCATGACCATCACGCGCATGAGCGAGTAGATCCCGACCTTGGTGAGCAGGCCGGCGAACAGCGCCGACACCACCACCTTGGGCGTGTGGTAGGACGCCGGAAGCCAGAAGTGCAGCGGGAACGCCGCCGCCTTCATGGCGAACGCCATCACGAACAGCGCCCCGATGGTGGCGAGCGGTCCGCCCGGATCGTCCGCGATCACGGTGCGAATGTCGGCCATGTTGAGCGTGCCCGTCACCCCGTAGAGCGCGCCGACGGCGATGAGGAAGATCGTCGTCGCGATGAGGTTCAGCACGCCGTACTTCACCGCGCCATCGATCTGGATGCGCTCGCCGCCGAGGACCATCAGGCCGAACGAGGACACCAAGAACACCTCGAACCAGACGTAGAGGTTGAAGATGTCCCCGGTGGAGAAGGTCCCACAGACCCCAGCGATGAGCAGGCAGTAGAATGCGTAGAAGCCGTAGCGCGTACCCTCCCCGTCGATGTCGTGGCGAGCATAGGCGAGCCCGACGAGGCCCACGACGCAGGTGGCCAGCACGAACAGCGCGCCGAGGGTGTCGAGGACGACGACGATGCCGAAGGGAGGCAGCCAGTTGCCCGCGGCCATCACCTGCGGCCCCTCGAGGGCGACGACGACGTAAAGCGCTGCCGCGGCCAGCGTGGCCACGGTGAGGGCGGCGAGCGCGATGGGCGCCTGCCAGGTCGGCCGGCCGCGCAGCGTCACGGCGAGGGCCGAGCCGGTGAGCGGCGCGAGGATCGGCACCACGGTGAGCCAGGTGAGGAGCGCGGTGTCGCCGGGCAGCATCGCGTCCGTGGTCTCGGCCGGTGCCGCCGCCAGCACCGGGCCGGCCGCCAGCGCCGCGCCGAGGGACAGGAGGACCCGTAGGTTGCGCACCTTCAGTAGCCCGCGGGCGGGCGCGCCGCCTCCGGCTCGGCGACGCGCATGGCGTCGATGGCGTCGGTCCCCAGCGCCTGGTAGGCGCGGAACGTGAGGACGAGGAGGAAGGCGAAGAACGAGAACGCGATGACGATCGCCGTCAGGATCAGCGCCTGGGGCAAGGGGTTTGCCGTGGCGGCGAACGCGCCCGCCGCGGCGGCCTCCGGCAGCGGGTCGAGCGCCAGTCCAATCGGCGCGATGGGCTCGACGGCAGGCGTCGGGTCAGTGACGGCGTCGGCGTGCGAGGCTTCGACCTCCTGGCCTCCAGGTGCGGCAAGGACCGGCGGGGCCGCCTCGGTCAGCCGCCCGGCGGTGAAGATCGTGAGGTTGACCGCGTTGCCGAAGATCGAGATGCCGAGGAGGATGCGAACGAGCTGCGGCGACAGCATGAGGTAGATCGAGGCGGCGTAGAACAGCCCGACGACGACGCAGAAGATCGGCTCCACTACTCAGCCTCCTCGAGCGCGAGCGCGATGGACGCGAGCGTGCCAAGCACGACGAAGTAGACCCCGACGTCGAACACAAGGACGGTGGAGAGCGGCAGCTCCACGCCGCCGACGACGGGGAGGAACCACAGTCCGGTCAGCACCGGCCGTGCGGCGAACACGGCGGCGAGGCCGGCGAGCGAGGCGATGAGCAGGCCGAAGCCCGCGAGGGCGTTGGGATGGACGACGATGGCCCGCCGCACCGCCGCAACCCCTGACGCGATGCCGTAGATCGCGAGCGCGGAGGCCGCGATGAGCCCGCCGATGAAGCCGCCGCCGGGCTCGTTGTGCCCGCGCAGGAGCACGAAGACCGAGAACAGCACCATCAGCGCAGCAAGGTAGGGCGCGATGGTGCGCATAATGAGGGTGTTCATGCCGCCTCCCTCCGCCGCAGGTCGTCGGTCGTGGTCGGGCTCGCGGGCGCCGCGCTGCCGGAGCACGGGGCGGACGCGCCGTGCGCGAGGGGTCCCATGCGCAGGAGGGCGAGGATCGCAAGCCCTGCGGCCATCACGACCGCGATCTCACCCAGGGTGTCGAGGGCGCGATAGTCGACGAGGATGACGTTCACCACGTTGCGCCCGTGGGCGATGTCGTAGGCGTGCGTCAGGTGGAAGTCCGACAGGCGGGAGTCGAACGGCTGGCCGATGACGCCGTAGAGCATCACCGCGAAGCCGAGCCCACAGGAGAGCGCGATGACGCCGTCCTTGACCTGGTGGCCGGCAGGCCGGTGGTCGGCCGCGGCAAGGTCAAGCCTCGTCATCACGAGGGCGAGGATGACCACCGACAGCGTCTCGACCATGAACTGGGTGAACGACAGGTCGGGCGCGCCGTAGAGCATGAAGATGAGCGCCACCATCACCCCCTGGACACCGAGCGACACGATGGCGACGAGGCGGCGCCGGGCGACGATCACGATCCAGAGGCCGGCGACCGCCGAAGCGAGCACCACGAAGTAGTGCGGCTCGGCGAGCTCATCGGGGGCGGTGAGCGGTGGCAGGCCGTCCACCGCGAGGGGCGCGAGGAGCGCCACGGCAAGCACGAGGAAGGTAAAGGAGATGTACCGTCTCATGGTGCCGGGCTGGATGACCCGCGTCAGCCGGTGGGCCGCAGACAAGATCACCCCCATCACCTGATCGAAGCCGCGGTCGGGTCCCCAGCCAGCGGCCGACAGCGCTGCGACGATGGCGGATCGCAGCGTGCGATGGAGCGCGAGGAGGAGGAGGCCGGCACCGATCGTGACGAACGTGAGGACGACCGGCGGATAGAGCCCGGAGGGGATCAGGTGGAGGTCGAGGTCCACGGCGCCACCGACCACCGCGCTGGTCATCGGCCCGACGAAGAGTGCGACGCTGTCGTCGAGCAGCAGGGCGCCGGCGAGGGCGAGGCCGGCTAGGACGAGCGGCCCCAGCCACAGTGACGGTGGGGCCTCGTGGGGTTGCTGGGGCATCGTGCCGGCGCGGGCAACGAACGGCATCAGCAGGACGCCGGCGATGGCGAACATGATGGCGTTGCCGACGACGGCGACGACGGTGGCCGGCGCTAGCCCGCCCGCCTCCCACAACCCGTCGTAGAGTACCTCCTTCGCGACGAAGCCAAAGAGGGGCGGCAGTCCGGCCATCGAAAGGCAGCCGAGGAGCGCGGCGAGGAAGGTGAGCGGCATCTTCGAGGCCAGCCCGCCGAGCTCGCGCACGTCGCGCGTGCCGGCCTCGTGGTCCACCGCCCCGGCAACCATGAAGAGCCCGCCCTTGAAGAGCGCGTGGGCGATCAGGTAGGCGACCGCGCCGGTGATGGCGAGCTCGGAGCCGACGCCGATCAGCATCACCAGGAGGCCGAGGGAGGCGACCGTGGTGTAGGCCAGGATCTGCTTGAGGTCCGTCTGAGCAAGGCCGAGGACGACGCCGGTGAGGAACGTCGCGCCTCCGAACAGCGGCAGCACGGTGTGCCACAGTGCCGTGTCGTCCATCGCCGGCGCAAAGCGCATGAGGACGAAGACGCCCGCCTTCACCATGGTCGCCGAGTGCAGGTAGGCCGACACCGGCGTCGGCGCCTCCATGGCGTTGGGCAGCCACGAGTGGAACGGCACCTGCGCCGACTTGGTGAACGCCCCGATGCAGACGAGGACGAACACGGCGGTGTAGGCCGCGCCCTCGCGCAGGACGTCGGGCGCGGCGAGCAGGCCGGACACCGTGGTCTCGCCGGTCGTGAGGCGGATGAGGACGATGCCGGCGAGCAGCGCCAGCCCGCCCCCTCCGGTGACGACGAGCGCCTGCACGGCGGCGCGGCGGGCGGGCTCGCGTCCATAGTCGAAGCCGATGAGCAGGAACGAGGTGATCGAGGTGAGCTCGTAGAACACGAAGAGCGAGACGAGGTCGTCGGCGATCACGAGGCCGAGCATGGCGCCCATGAAGAGGAGCAGGAAGGCGAGGAAGCGTCCCTGGTGCGGATGGCCCGCGAGGTAGCCGCCGGCGTAGGCGACGATGAGCGCCCCTATCCCGGTGACGAGCAGCGCGAAGGTGAGCGACAGCCCGTCGAGGAGGATGGCGTAGCGGATGGACAGCGACGGTGCCCAGTCGGCGCCAGCGGTCAGCGCCGCCCCATTCGCGACCTCGGGCACCATCGTGGCGAACAGGCAGAACAGCGTGGCGGGGACGATGGCGAGCACCCAGCCCGCACGGCCGCCGAGCGCTGCGACGAGCGCGGGTGCGGCGAGGGCGGCGACGAACGGCGCCAGCGCGAGCCACAGCATGAGGTCGGCAGGGACGGTCAAATGGTCTCCGTCGGTCGTGAGCTCCGAGCCGGCTGCGGGGTCGCGCGTCCCGTGCGACCGATGCCCACTACAAGATCATGTCGAGCGGCGCATATGCAGGGCGAACGAGATGGAGCACAAGTATGTCCACGCAGGAAGACGTTCGAAAAGTCGGCAAATCCGATGCCGAATGGCGCGCTGAGCTGACCGACGAGCAGTACCGCGTCACGCGTCGACACGGCACCGAACGGGCCCACACGAGTCCGCTGAACTCGGAGAAGCGCGCTGGGACCTACGCGTGCGTGTGCTGCGGCGCGGTCGCTCTTCCGCTCCGAGGCCAAGTTCGAGTCCGGCACCGGCTGGCCGAGCTTCACCCAGCCTGCAAGCGCGGAGGCGGTCGACGAGCATGAGGACCGCTCGCTGTTCATGCGGCGGACCGAGACGCGGTGCGCGCGGTGCGACGCGCACCTTGGCCACGTGTTCCCCGACGGGCCGCGTCCGACGGGGCAGCGCTACTGCATGAACGGCGTCGCCCTCGACTTCCGTCCCGACGAGGCATGAGGCTCGACAAGCGCGCCGCTGAGCCGCCGCGCGCGGCTCGGCGGCCGGTGACGGCGACGCACCACGGCGTCGCCTTGGAGGACCCCTACGCTTGGCTGCGCGCCGACGACTGGCGCGCCGCGATGTCCGACCCCTCCGCCCTCCCCGCCGACATCGCGGACCACCTGCGGGCCGAGAACGCCTACACCGAGGCGGTCCTCGCGCCCTTGAAGGAGCTGCAATCCACGCTGCTCGCCGAGCTGAGGGGGCGCATCGCCGAGGACGATTGGTCCGTGCCGGTCGAGGACGGCGCGGTGGCCTATGGCCTCGCATACGCCGAGGGTGAGGAGCACCCGCGGCTCGTCCGCATGGCGCGCCAGGTGGCGGAGGCCGTCGAGCCGGAGGCGCCGCCGACCGATGCGGTCGTGCTGCTCGACGCCAACCGCGAGGCAGAGGGACACGCCTACTTCCGCCTTGGCGCCGCGGACCACTCCGCCGACCATGCGCGCCTCGCCTGGACCGCGGACCGCACCGGCGGCGAGCTCTACACCCTCGCGGTGCGCGACGTCGCGAGCGGCACGGACACCGTGCTGCACGAACGCATCACCGCGGGCGCGACCTACGCCGGCGACGCGCTCACCGTGTTCGCGGTGGAGCAGGACGGGAACCTTCGCCCGCACAGGGCGCTCGCGCTGCGCCCTGGCGAGCCCGCGCGAACCGTCTACGAGGAGGCCGACCCCGGCTTCTTCGTCGCCGTCTCCCGCACGCTGTCCGGCCGCTTCGTCGTCATCCACACCCACGACCACCAGACCTCGGAGGTCCGCCTCGTGGACGCGCGCGACCCGCTGGCGCGACCCGTCGTCGTGGCGCCGCGCGTGGCCGAGGAGGAGTACGACGTCGCCCACCACGGCGACGCGCTGTTCATCCGCACCAACCGCGAGGCGCGCGACTTCCGCATCGTTCGCGTCGCGCTGGACGCTCCAGGCCGCGAGGGCTGGGAGGACATCGTCCCCCATCGCGCCGGCGTCCTCGTCGTCGACATGATCGTGTTCGCCGACTACCTCGTCTGGCTGGAGCGCGAGAACGCGCTGCCGCGCATCGTCATCCGCCGCCTCGCCGACGGGGACGAGCACCAGATCGCGTTCGACGAGGAGGCCTACGCGCTCGCCATCCAGTCGGGCGAGGAGTTCCAGACCACGACGCTGCGGTTCACCTACTCGTCGATGACGACGCCCACCGAGGTCTGGGACTACGACATGGGGACGCGCGAGCGACGGCTGCGCAAGCGTCAGCGCATCCCCTCCGGCCATGACCCGTCGCAGTACGTGACGCGCCGCCTGACGGCGCAGGCTGAGGACGGCGAGGCGGTGCCCGTCAGTCTCCTCCACCGCGCTGACACTCCCGTGGACGGCACGGCACCGTGCCTGCTCTACGGCTACGGCGCCTACGGCATCACGATCCCGGCGGGCTTCAGCGCCAACGCCCTGTCGCTGGTCGACCGCGGGTTCATCCACGCGATCGCCCACGTGCGCGGCGGCATGGACAAGGGCTTCGACTGGTACGACCGCGGCCGTCGAACGCACAAGGAGAACACGTTCAGCGACTTCGTGGCGGTGGCGGACCACCTCATCGCCGAGGGCTACGCGCGCCCAGGGGGAGTGGCGGCGCAGGGTGGCTCGGCGGGCGGGATGGTGATGGGGGTCGTCGCCAACCGCGCGGCGGACCGCTTCGGCGCGATCGTGGCGGAGGTGCCCTTCGTCGACGTGCTGGCCACGATGCTCGACGACACGCTGCCGCTGACGCCGCCCGAGTGGCCGGAGTGGGGCGACCCCATCCGCGACGCCGACGCGTTCGAGCTCCTCCGGCGCTACTCGCCGGTGGACAACGTCGTCGAGCAGCCCTACCCGGCGATGCTCGTGCTCGCCGGGGTGTCGGACCCTCGCGTCACCTACTGGGAGCCTGCGAAGTGGGTCGCACGGCTGCGGCATGCTGCCACCAACGACCCGTTGATCCTCATGCGCACCAACATGGAGGCGGGCCACGGCGGCGCCTCCGGCCGGTTCAAGCGGCTCGAGGAGGTGGCGCTCGTCCAGGCCTTCGTGCTTGCCACCGTGGGTGCGACGACGTCGGCTGCGGTCGGCTGACGGGAATCCCGTACAGCGGCTGGGGACGTCGGCACGCCCGGCCTCCCTCGGCCGGTGCGGTGGGCGTAAGGTTCGCGAGAGCTCGCGGCGCGAGCGTGGCATGGGAGCAGACCTATGAAGATGATCGCGTTGGTCCTCGCCGTCCTCGGCGCGGCTGCCACCCCGGCAGCGGCGACGGACGTGTTCAACCCGTGGGTCGCGCAGGTGAAGCGCGCCACCCCTGACTGTCGGGAGTTCCAGGAGTTCGCCTACATCGGACGCGTCGCCGGCTATCCCGGCAACGACTCGCCGCGCAGCGTGTCGTTCGTCGGCTGCTTCCCCACCGTGGCGCAGTGCCATCGGTGGGGGGACCTTGTCAGCGGCCGCATGAACGGCCGGATCATCCTAGCGCGCTGCGGACTGCGCTGACCGGCCGCCGCCCGCGCCGTCTCGCCTTGCGAGGAGCCTAACCTTAGGCCGCGGCGCCGTGCAGCTCGGCCACGTACTCCCAGTTGACGAGGTTGTCGAACCACGTCTCGAGGTACTTCGGCCGCGCGTTGCGGTAGTCGATGTAGTACGAGTGCTCCCACACATCGACACCGAGGATCGGCGTCGCACCATGCACCAGCGGGTTCTCGCCGTTCGGTGTCTTCATGATCTCGAGCTTGCCGTTGCGCACCGCGATCCACGCCCAGCCCGACCCGAACTGCGCCGCTCCTGCGGCGAGGAAGTCCTCGCGCGCCTTGTCGTAGCCGCCGAGGTCGGAATCGATCCTTGAGGCGACCTCCGACGGCATGGTGGACTTGCCGCCGTTCGGCGTCATCCACCTCCAGAAATGGATGTGGTTGTAGTGCTGGCCCGCGTTGTTGAAGAGCCCGGCGTTGGTCCCATGGCTCTTCTTAACAATTTCCTCAAGGGGCTCGTTCTCGAGCCCGGAGCCTTCCAGGAGCTTGCTGCCGTTGGTCACGTACGCCTGATGGTGCTTGTCGTGATGGAACTCCAGCGTCTCGGCGGACATGTGAGGGGCCAGCGCGTCGTGCGCGTACGGAAGGTCGGGCAGCGTGAACGCCATCGTTTCTCTCCTTTGGTGGGCTCGTTGGGCCCTCGGGCTAGACCGCGCAGATAACGCCGGCCTGCCGCGCTTCAATGACGCGGCGCGCAGCCGGCGGGGAACCCTCAGGCGTGGGCGTACTGCCAGTAAAGCTCGCGGGCGGCGTTGTAGACGGGGCCGGGCTGCATCTCGTGGCCCTCGATGCGCACGATCGGCAGGACCTTGCCCATGTTGCCGGTGGAGAAGGCCTCGTCCGCATCAAGGAAGTCGGCCACAGAGAGCGTCGTCGCCGCGACGCGGTAGCCCGCGGCCTCGAGGAGCGCCATCACGCGCGAGCGGGTGATGCCGGCAAGGAAGGTGCGGTTCTCGCGCGGGGTTGCCACCACGCCGTCCTTCACCATGAAGACGTTCGAGGTCGCGAGCTCGGCGACGTTGCCCAGCATGTCGAGGACGAGGGCGTTGTCGAAGCCCTTGTCGCGCGCCCGCGTCAGGGCCCGCGCGTTGTTGGGGTAGAGGCAGCCGGACTTGGCGTTGGTCGGCATCGTCTCGATGGTGGGGCGGCGGAACGGCGAGACGGTGATCGCGGCGCCCTTGGGCTCGGGCATCGGCGCCTCGTAGAGGCACATGAGGAAGCGCGTCGATTCGCGGCGCGGTGCGACGGCGGCGGGACCGCCCTCCTCGGCCCAGTACATCGGTCTGATGTAGAGCGGCGTCCCTGAGGTGAACTTTTGCAGCCCTTCGGTGACGAGCTCCGTCATCTCGCCGACCCGCATTGTGGCGTCGAGGCCGAGCGCCTCGGCGGACGCGTTGACGCGCTCGAGGTGCAAATCGAGGTCGGGCGTTACCCCCTCGAAGGCCCGGGCGCCGTCGAACACGGAGGAGCCGAGCCAGAAGGCGTGGGTGCGCGGTCCGATGATCGCGGCGTTGCCGGGCTGCCAGCGGCCGTCGAGCCACGTCCACGTCTGCGACCAGTCCGCCATGTCGATCCCTCGCCCGTGCATCGGTGCGGTGGACCCTAGACCAGGCGCACGGGGCGAAGCGAGGCTGCCGCGGCGCGCGCGGCGATCGGTGCGGGGTGGCGCCGACGCACCTCGTGCGATAGCGCTGCGCACGGAGGTGCGATGCACGCGGTCTACGTCTTCGACGCCTACGGCACGCTGTTCGACGTCCACTCCGCCGTCCGCAGGCACGCCGCGGCGGTGGGGCCCGACGCCGAGTCGCTGTCGTCGATCTGGCGTCAGAAGCAGCTCGAGTACACCTGGGTCCGTGCGCTCGTAGGGCGCTACGCCGACTTCTGGGCGGTGACGGAGGCTGCGCTCGACACCGCCTTCGCCAAGGTGCCGTCGGCGCCGCGCGAGACGCGAACCGCGCTCCTCGACGCGTACCGCGCCCTCGACGCCTACCCCGAGGTGATCGACGTCCTGACCGCGCTCAAGGCGGCCGGCCGGTCGACGGCAATCCTGTCCAACGGCAGCCCTGACATGCTGGAGCGTGCGGTGGAGGCGGCGCGCATCGGCTCGCTCCTCGATGCGGTGCTCTCGGTGCACGACCTCGCCGCTTACAAGCCGCTTCCGGCGGTTTACGAGATGGTGACGACCCGCTTCCGCGTCTTCCCCGAGGCGGTATCGTTCCAGTCGTCCAATCGCTGGGACATCGCCGGCGCGACCGCGATCGGCTTCCGCACCGTGTGGATCAACCGCACGGGCGAGCCGGACGAGTACCTCGACCTGCCGCCGGCGGTCATCCTGTCGTCCCTGTCCGGCCTGCCGACGCGCTAGAGCGGTTTGGGGGTTAGGTGGAACCACCTAACCCCAAAAAGACCGCTCTTAATCAAGGAGCTAGAGCATCTTATCTGGGTCTGAGGAGACCCAGGATGCTCGAGGCGGTCAGCCTCCGGCGCCGCTATGACCTAGGACGCGCTCGCGCAGGACGGCGACCGCGCTGTCGGGCGCGGTGAGGATGGGACGGTCGACCGCCGCCTCCACCGCCTCGCGGGCGACCGAGGTGGAGAAGTGCGCCAGGAGGATCGCGTCGCAGTCCGCAAGGCGCGGCGCCGCCTCGGCGAGCAGGCGGTTGTGCGTCGCCGCGTCGCCCGCCTTCAGCGCGTCGATGGCGCCGGGGACGAGGATCGTGATGAGTTGGGCGTCCGCACCGGCGCGCGCGGCCTCGGCGGCGAACTCAGCCTCCATGCTGGCGACGGACGGAGGGAAGGTGGCAAGCATGCCGATCCGCGAGCCCGCGGACAGCGCCTTCAAGAACATCGCCTCGTTGGGCTTCAGCACCGGCCGCGCGCTCCCGGCTGCCACCGCCTCGATGGCGGGCCCGAAGGCCGAGCAGGTGTAAAGCACGCCGTGCGCGCCGATCGAGTCCGCGTACGCGCCGAGCGCGGCGATGCGCGACGACATCGCCTCGGTGAGGTCGTCGTCCCGGCGCGGTCGGGACTGAGCGAATCGTCGAGCAGGCTGACGGGCTCGGCCTCCGGCCACCCTTCCCTGAAGGCGGTCAGGATGGGTGCGATCGCCACGGTGACTGCGTGGATGAGGACGATGCGGTGACGCTCAGCGATGTCGTGGTCCTCCAGCCTTCGTGGGCGCCTCGCCGAACAAGTCCGGGAAGCGCTCGATGATCGTGTCGAGCTCACGCGACCAGCGGCGCTTGTGCGCGCCGTGGATCTCTTGCGCCGTCTCGGGGTCGCCGCGCCGAACCGCCTCGACCACCGCGGCGTGGTTCGAGTTCGAGTAGACCGGGTCGGCCCGCAGCGGCAGCGTGAGCAGGCGCGCGCGGTGGGCCTTTTCGAGGTAGAGCCGCGCCGTGCGCCGCAGGTGGCGGTTCGGCGACAGGTCGAACAAGAGGCTGTGGAAGGCGAAGTCGGCGGTGGCCCAAGAGGTCCTGTCCCCGTCGCGCAGCGCGGCGTCCATGGCGGCGATCGCGGCGTCGAGTGCGGCCATCGCATCGGCCGGGAGCGCCCGCGAGGCGACGCCGACCACCGCCTCGACCTCGAGGCAGGCGAGCACCTCGTTGATCTCGCGCACGTCGCGCACGGTGACTGGCGTGACGCGGATGCCGCGGCGCGGCAGCGCGTCGACCAAGCCCTCGTAGCTGAGGCGGGCGACGGCCTCCCGCACGGGGGTGCGGCTCATGTTGAGCATCGTCGTGATCTGCGCCTCGGGCAGCACCGTCCCCGGCGCGAGGTCGACGGTGAGGATGCGCTGGCGCAACGCGGCGTAGGCCGCCTCGCCGCGGGACACCGTGTCCATGCCCCTGGAGTGCGGATCCGCACTCACCGCTTTCGCATCCACTACATCGACCATTCATTCGATTTACCGCGGGCAGAAGCCGACTTCAAGGATTGAACGGCGTGTTGACAGCCTACGACCGGCGATGATTGTATACGTAGAAGCACAGAAACGTATGCATGGGAGGACCCTCGATGCGACAACCGTTCAGCCGTCGCCTTGCCGGCGCCGTCGCCCTCGCCGCCTTCGTCGGCGCACCGCTCGCGGCTGACGCGCAGGCCGTGCGCTTCACCTTCGCGTCCACCAACGGCATCCAGGACTTCTCGTCCCAGGCGGTGGAGCGCTGGAAGGCGGCGCTGGAGGAGCGCTCAGACGGCGACATCCAGATGACGTTCGTCCCCGGCGGCGCGCTCGGCGGCGATCAGCAGCTTCTGCAGCAGCTTGCGACCAACGAGATCCAGATGCACGTCGCGGGCCCCGTCGTGGTTCACAACCTCCTGCAGCCCTACCAGTGCATGGAGGCCGAGTTCGTCTACGAGGACGCCGACCACGGCTATCGGGTCTGGACCGGCGCGCTCGGCGAGGAGCTGTCGAACAAGCTGGAGGAGGAGTACGGCATCACCATCGTCGGCGTTGGGCTGCGCGGCGAGCGCCACCTGACCGCCAACAAGCCGGTGGAGACGCCCGCCGACCTCGAGGGCGTGAAGATCCGCGTCACGAACCCGCTGCGCACCGAGATCTTCCGCGCGTACGGAGCGCTGCCGGGGCCGTTGCCGGTCTCGGAGCTGTATGGCGCGCTGCGCCAGGGCGTCTTCGAGGCGCAGGAGAACCCCATCCCCACGATCTGGGGCAACAAGTTCTACGAGGTGCAGGAGTCGGTGAACCTCACCGGCCACGTCATCAGCTACTACGTGTTCTCCGCCAACCAGGACTTCTACGAGGGCCTGTCGGAGGAGCACCGTGCGATCTTCGACGAGACGCTCGACGAGGCGATCGCCTGGCTGAACGAGAAGGTGCGTAGCGACACCGACACCCTGCTCGAGAAGATGAAGGCCGAGGGCGTCAACGTCGTCCAGCCTGACGTCGCAGCGTTCCGCGAGATCGCCAAGCCCATCGTGGAGGAGTTCGCCGCCGAGAACTGCCGTCCCGGCCTGCTCGACGACATCGCCGCCGCCAAGTAGGTCGACGATGCACCCGGCCGGGGACCAGCACGGCGCCGAGGGACCCCGCGCCCCGGGAGCCGACCTGCCCGAGGCGCAGGGCGGCGCGCCCCGCACCACGCCCTACACGTGGGTGGAGCGCGCGCTCGTCGCCCTGTGCCTCGTCCTCTTCATCGCGATGATCGGCGCCACGCTGGCGCAGATCCTGTTCCGCTACGTGCTCGAGATCTCCGTCGTCTGGACCGAGGAGGCGGCGCGCACCCTGTTCGTCCTGTCGATGGTGATGGCCATCGCCTTCGCCTACCGCGAGCGCGAGCACATCATCGTCGACTTCATCTTCGGCGAGCTGCCGGCGAGCGCGCAGCGCTGGCTCGGGCTCGCCTTCAACCTGTTCATCCTCGCCTTCCTGGCGTTCTGGGCGCGCGGCGCGCTCCAGCTCGCGGAGCTCAACTGGGGCTCCAACCTCGTCACGATCCCGTTCTTCCGCGTCGCCTACTTCTACTACTGGGAGCTCGCGGCGATCGCGCTCCTGTTCCTCTACGTCCTCCTTGACACGGTCGCCCGAGCGCGGGGCAATCGCGAGGCGTTGGCGACCGGCCAGGACATGGACGCGTGACCGTCTACGTCGGGCTGATCGGCCTTCTCATCGCGCTCATCGTCATCGGGATGCCGGTGGGCTTCGCCGCCGGGCTCGCCGCGTTCGTCGGCGCGGGGGTGTTCTTCGGCGACATCTTCGACCCGCGGGCGGCGACGATGATCGCGCGCCTCGCCCTCGACAAGATGGACAACTTCCTGCTGCTCGCCGTGCCGTTCTTCCTCCTCGCCGGCCGCCTCATGAACCAGGGCGGCATCACCGAGCGCATCTTCGGCTTCGTCAGCCTCCTCGTGCGGCCGGTGCGGGGCGGGCTCGGCCATGCCAACGTGCTTGCCTCGGTGATGTTCGCGGGGATGTCCGGCTCGGCGACCGCGGACGCCGTCGGCCTCGGGCAGATCGAGATGAAGGCGATGCTGTCCGAGGGCTACGACCGGCGCTTCTCTGCCGGCATCACCGCGGCGTCCTCGCTCATCGGGCCGATCCTGCCACCGTCCATCGCCCTCGTCGCCTACGCCATCCAGGCGGAGGTGTCGGTGGCGCGCATGTTCTTCGCCGCGGTGGTGCCCGCATTCCTCCTCGCCGCCGCGTACATGGGCTACGTCGCCTACCGGGCGCGCAAGGAGGGGATGCCGAAGGGACCCGTCGCGACGCTCTCCGAGCTCGCCCCGGCCTTCCGCCTCGCCATCCTGCCGATCTTGACCCCGTTCATCATCATGGGCGGCATCTGGCTCGGCATCTTCACGCCCACCGAGGCAGCTGCGGTGGCAGCGCTCTACGCCTGCCTCCTCGGATTCCTGATCTACCGCGCCTACGGGCTTGCCGGGCTCGTGCGTGAGCTGCGCGGTACCATGATCGACACCGCCGTCATCATGCTCATCATCGTCTTCACGTCGGCGTTCGGCGTGGTGATGATCCGCGCGCAGGTCCCGGTGGCGCTCGCCGACTTCCTGGCGAGCCTCACGCAGGACGGCACGGTGCTGATGCTCCTCATGATGGTGCTGTGGCTCGTCGTCGGCTGCTTCATGGCGCAGACCCCGGCGATCCTCATCCTGACGCCGATCCTGATGCCCATCGCCACCGCGTTCGACCTCGACCTCATCCACTTCGGCGTCGTCATGACGTTGACGTTGACCCTCGGGCTCCTGACGCCCCCCGTCGGCATGGTGCTCTATGCGCTGACCCGGGTGACCGAGCTTTCCTTCCAGGCGCTGGCGCGCGTCGTCGTCCCCTACCTCGGGCTGACGGTCGCGGTGATCGTCCTCCTCATCCTGTTCCCGTTCCTCGTGACCGGCCTGCCCGACCTCGTCCTGTGACGGATGGACCCTCTCTGGAGTGCGACCCCATGGACATCGTTGTCTTGCCCGGCGACGGGATCGGCGAGGAGATCACTGCCGCGACGCTCGGCGTGCTGCGGGCCGCGGACGCGCGCTTCGGGCTCGGCCTGACGTTCGAGGCGCACGACATCGGCTTCAAGGCGCTCGAGGCGACGGGCACCACGTTCCCGGACGCGGTGCTGGAGCGCGCGCGGGCCGCCGACGGCATCCTGCTGGGGCCGATCAGCCACATGGACTACCCGGACCGCGACAAGGGCGGGGTCAACGTCTCCGCGGCGGTGCGCGGCAAGCTCGACCTCTTCGCCAACGTGCGGCCGGCCAAGTCCCGCCCCGGTGTGCCCAACAAGGGCGGCCCCATGGACCTCGTCATCATGCGCGAGTGCACCGAGGGCATGTACCCCGACCGCAACATGTTCCGCGGCCACGCCGAGGTGATGCCGACGCCCGACATCGCGATCTCCATGCGCAAGATCTCGCGGCAGGCGTGCACGCGCATCGCCAGGGCCTCGTTCGACCTCGCCATGAAGCGGCGCCGCAAGGTGGCGGCCGTGCACAAGGCCAACAACTTCATCCAGACCGACGGGCTGTTCCTGGAGGCCGTCCGCGCCGTCGCCGCGCAGTACCCGGACGTCGATTATGAGGAGCTGATCGTCGACGCCACCGCGGCGCTTTTGGTGCGTGATGCGAGCCGCTTCGACGTGATCTGCTCGACGAACTTCTACTGCGACATCCTCTCCGACCTCGCCTCGGAGCTGTCGGGCGGGCTGGGGATCGCCGGCTCGATCAACGCCAACGAGGAGCGCTGCGCGGCCCAGGCGCAGCACGGCTCGGCACCGGACATCGCCGGGCAGGACCGCGCAAATCCCACCTCGCTCATCCTGTCGGCGGCGATGATGCTCCTGTGGTTCGACGACACGCGCGGCAAGCCGGCGTTCGGCGCGGCGGGCCGCGCGGTGGAGGCCGCGGTGGAGGACTGCCTCGCCGACCCGGCGCGGCGCACGGCCGACCTCGGCGGGTCGCTCGGCTGCGCCGCGTTCGGCGAGGCCGTCGCGGCGGCGCTGGGCAAGGCGCCGACCTGAACGCCGACGCATCGCACCGCGCGGCGATCCCCTCGCCGCCCCGTCTTGCCGTGCCGGAGGGGGCGTGGGACTGCCACGTCCACGTCTTCGGCCCACACGAACGGTACGCGCTGTCTGCCCAGCGGCGCTACACGCCCGGCGCCGCCTCGCGCTCCGACCTCGAGGCCATGCTCGACCGCATGGGCATCGGCCACGCCGTCCTCGTGCAGCCGACGCCCTACGGCGACGACCACCGCTGCCTCGCAGATGCGTTGGAGGCGTTCGGCGGCCGGTGCGCAGGCGTCGCCTGCTTCGACCCGACCCGACCGCCGCCGGACCGCGAGCTGGAGCGGCTCGCGGCTGCCGGCGTCCGCGCCCTGCGCCTCCACCTGCTGGACGGCCCGGGATCGGACTTCACGGATCGGACGCGAGAGGCAGCAGCGCTCGCCCGGGCGTACCGGTGGCACGTGGAGCTCCATGCAACGGCCGAGGCGTTCGGATTGGTCGCAGGCATCGCCGCGGCAACGGGCGGCCCGGTCGTCCTCGACCACCTCGCCTACGCCCGGCCGGCGGACGCTGGGGAGCTGACCGTGCTTCTGAGGTCCGAGCCAGTGTTCGTGAAGCTTTCCGCACCCTACCGGTACGAGGATGCCGCCGCAGCGACCCTGCTCGCCCGCACCCTCCTCGAGCGGGTGCCGGATCGCTGCCTGTGGGCGTCGGACTGGCCGCACACCCGGGCGGCGGCGCCGCCGGATCGGCTGCGCCCGGTGCCGTTCCGCGAGGAGGACGCGGGCCGGCTCTACGACTTGGTGTTCGCCGGCGCCGACGCGGACACCATCGCGCTGGCGACGCGCGAGGTGCCACGAGGGATCTACGGCGAACAGGACCGGCCCACCGTTTAGGGCTTCGCCGGACCGATCCGGACGATCAGCGGAACCAGATCGCCGTCTGCGGCACGTAGGAGACGATCATCAGGACGACGAACATCGCGAGGAGCAGCCACTTGCCGTAGTGCAGCACGTCCTGGATGCGCAGGCCGGTCACCGAGCACACCGTCAGCATGACGGTCGCCACCGGCGGCGTCTGCTGGCCGATGCCAAGGTTGAGGCACACGATGATGCCGAAGTGCACCGGGTCGAGGCCGATCTGAAGCGCCAACGGCAGGAGGATGGGCACGACGACGATGATCGCCGCGGCGGCCTGGAGGAACATGCCGACGCCGAGCAGGAAAAGGTTGATGAGGAGGATCGCGAGGAGCGGCTGCTCACCGAAGCCCTGCAGCAGCTCCGCGATCGCCTGCGGGATGCGCTGGCTCGCCAGGAACAGGCTGAGCGCGGCCGACCCCGCGACGAGCATCATGACGACGGCGGACTGGCGCGCGGTCAGCACGAGGATGTCGTAGAGCCGGCGCGCGGTGAGCTCGCGCGACAGGACGAGCCCGAAGAGGAGCGCGAGCGCGACGCCCACCCCGGCCGCCTCGGTCGGCGTGAACACGCCGCCGATCAGCCCGCCGATCACGAGGACGGGGATGAGGAGGGGGACGAACGCCCGGCGCAAGGCGACGCCGAGGCGGCGCACCTCGAAGCGCTCGTCGACGGGATGGCCCTCCCGCACGGCGAAGATGTAGCACGTCACCATGAACGCCGCGCCGAGGAGGAGCCCCGGCACCAAACCGGCGATGAAGAGGTCGCGGATCGAGGTGTTCGTGGTGACGCCGTAGAGCACCATCGGGATCGAGGGCGGGATGATGATGCCGAGCGTCGCCGTCGCCGAGGTGACCGCCGCGGCGTAGGTCCGCGGGTAGCCGGCGCGCTCCATCCCCGGCACGAAGATCTTGCTCATGGCGGCGGCGTCCGCCACCGCCGAGCCGCTCATCTCCGCCATGAACATCGACGTCACGACGTTGGCGTGGGCGAGCCCGCCGCGCAGCCAGCCGACCAGGGCCGCGGCGAGGTCGATGAGGCGCTGGGCGATCGTCGTCGCACTCATGAGCTCGCCCATGAGGATGAACAGCGGCACCGCGAGGATGACGAAGTTCGCCGTCCCACGGAACAGCTGGATTGGCAGCGTCATCAGGTCGATGCCTGCGACCCACATGGAGACGCCCGCCATCACCATCAGCGAGAAGCCGATGGGAAAGCCGATCAGGATGAGGACGAGGAGGAGGGAGAGGATCGAGCCGCTCACCGCCCTCCCCCCAGCCGGCCGACGAGGTCGGCGACGAGCGCCACGACGAGGAGGGCGGACGCGATGGGCAGGACCGCCATGAAGACACCCTGGGGGATCGCCGCCGTCTCGATCTCCGTCCAGCCGACGACGGAGATCATGCGCACCGACAGGACGAGGATGATGCCGAAGAAGCCAATGAGGACGAGGTCGATGGCCACCCGAATGCCGAGCGTCACCGCGCGGGGCAGCGCGTCGAGGAGCATGTCGAAGCTGATGTGCCCCTCACGGCGCAGCGCGAGGTAGGCGCCGAAGAAGCTGATCCAGACGAGGAGGTAGCTTGCGATCTCCTCGGGCCACGGCAGCGCGCTGTCGAGGAGGTAGCGGAAGACCACCGCGGTGCAGGTGATGACGACGGTGGCGGCCACGAGGGCCGCCGTGACCGCCGCCACGACCGCATCAACGACGCGCAGCATCGTCGCAGCTCAGGACGACTGGCCGGCCGCGTCGATGAGGTCGATGAACTCGCCGCCCTCGGCGTCGATGTAGTCCTGGTAGACCGGCCGAGTGACCTCTTGGAAGGCCTCGAAGTCCACCTCGTTGACCTCGACCCCCTCGCCCTTCATCGCCTCCAGCGCAGAGTTCTCAAGCTCGGTGGCCTGCTCGTAAGCCGGGTCGGTGATGGCCTCGGCGGCCTCTTGGAACGCGGTGCGCTGCTCGTCCGTCAGGCTGTCCATGAACGTGTTGGAGGCGATCAGGAACGACGGGGAGTAGACGTGCTTGGTGAGGCTCAGCTTGTCGGCAACCTCGTAGAGCTTGGCGGAGTTGAACCCGTAGATCGCCGCCTCCGCGCCGTCGACGACGCCGGTCTGCATCGCGCTGAACACCTCGGTCCAGGCGACCGGCGCGGGGTTGCCGCCCATCTTGGCGAACACGTCCTGGCGCAGCTTGCCGCCGGTGATGCGGATCTTCAGCCCCTCGAGGTCGCTCGGCTGGGCGATCGGACGGACCTTGTTGATGACGTGCCGGAAGCCGTTCTCGTAGGTGCCGAGCACCTCGAAGCCGGCGCTTTCCTCGAGCCGCGTCTCGACCGCCTCACCGAGCGGACCCTCCAGCGCACGGCGCACGTGCTCGCGGCTCTCGAACAGCCACGGCAGGTCGAACACGCCGACCTTGGTGTCGAGCTTCATCGCGCCGGATGCGATCACCGACATGTCCTGCACGCCGAGGCGGACGGCGTCGATCTGCGCCGCCTCTTTGCCGAGCTGCCCGCCTGGGTAGATCACGATCTCGAACTCGCCGGGCAGGCGCCGCTCGATCTCCTCCTTGAAGAGCACGGCCTGCTGGTGCAGCGGCGTGTTGGTCTCCACGTGGTGGCCGAGCTTGACCTCGCGCGGCGCCGCGTGGGCGGCCCCTGCCGCGAGCGCCAGCGCGCCGAGGGTCGTCAGAAGTGAGCGAAGCATGGTTTCCTCCGTCGTGTTGGGCGTGCGGCACGCCGGTGCCGCACACCGTTGGCTGGACTATACCGTGGCGACCGGCGTCACCGGCGAGCCGACGGCGCCGGTGAGGCGCAGCGGCGGCGCGGTCAACAGGAAGCGGCTGCGTCCCTCGGCGCGCAGGTAGGCTGCGAGCTCGGTGAGGTACCACAGCTCGCCGAGCGGGATGCCGAGCTTGAAGAGGCAGAGCTCATGCAGCGGCAGCCGCGACCCCGCGGCGCCTGGGGGGAGCGGCTTGTGCGCCTCCTCCACCGCGAAGTTGTCGGCGGCGATGGCGACGACGCCGCTGTCGGCCACCCACTCGAGGAGCGTCGGGTCGCGGCTGTCGAGCACCGGGCAGGACGTGTGCAGGATCGAAGCATCCGGCCGCTTGCCCATGTCGAGCACCAGCTGCGACCAGCCCGTATGCAGGACCAGGATGTCGCCGGGCTCCACCACCACGCCGTCCGCCTCGAGGATGCGCCCAAGCTCCGCGCGGTCCACCGCCACGCGCGCGTCGCCGTGGTGGGCATGGAGGTCGACGAGGACGCCGCGCCCCTGCACGCAGGTAGCGGCGATCGTGTCGATGCCGAGCGCGTGGGCGCCGACGCGGCCCTCGGCGTCCGGGTCGGGGATGTCGGAGCCCGCGCGCCAGCCGTTGTAGTACACCCGCTCGGGCGTCCCGTCGCCGTCGGCGTCGAACATCGAGCCGACGTGGGCGAGGCTGTCCCACTGGGTGGAGTACTGGGTGTGCAGGACGACGGCGTCATCGGCGGACACGTCCGTGAGGCCTGGCGTGTGCTCGGCCCAGGCCATGTTGTAGTACGGCACGCGGCCCTCGTGCAGCGTCGGGCGGAGCTGGGGCGGATGACGCTTCGGGTTGACCGCGTTGCCACCCGGGTAGTCCAGCGGCAGGCTGAGGCAGAAGGTGCGGCCGGTGCGCACCTCGGCGACGCCCTTCAGGACCTGCTCAGCGGTCAAGAGGTTCAGCCGTCCCACCTGATCGTCGGGACCGAAGTCGCCCCAGTTGGAGCCGTCCGGTCGGTTCTGCCAGCGCTCGGGCATGATGGCTCCCTCAGACCGTCGCGATCGGGGTGACGGGCGAGCCTGCAGCGCCCGGCAGGCGCAGCGGCGGTGCGGTCAGGAAGAAGCGAAACCGGCCATGCTCCTTCAGCCAGGCCGCGAGCTCCGTCAGGTACCATAGCTCGCCCAGCGGCACGCCGAGCTTGAACAGGCAGTGCTCGTGGAGCGGCAGGACCGGCCCGGCGCCCCTCGCCGATGAGGCGAGCTGCGAGGACGCCTCGACCGCAAGCGCGTCGGAGGCGATGGCAGCCACCCCGCTGTCCGTGATCCACTGGAGGAGCCGAGCATCCGTGCCGTCGAGCACCGGATAGCGCGTGCGCAGCTCGGGGTCGGGGCGGCCGGCGCTCGCCAGGAGCGCCTCGCAAAGGCCGGTGTGGAGGCACAGGATGTCCCCCTCCTCGACGGCGACGCCGTCCGCCTCGAGGATGCCCATCAGACTGTCGTGCCCCACCGCCTCGCGCGCCTCGCCGAAGTGGGCATGGAGGTCGACCATCACGCCGCGGCCCTGCACGCAGGCCGCCGCGACGGTCTCGATGCCGAGGGCGAGTGCGCCGACTTCGCCCTGGCGCCCCCGGCCGTCCTCACCGACGATACGCCAGCCGTTGTAGAACACGCGCTCCGGCGTGCCGTCCCCGTCCGCGTCGAACATCGAGCCGATGTGGGCGAGGCTGTCCCACTGCGTCGAGTACTGACTGTGCAAGGTGAACGCCTCGTCCGACACGACGTCGGTGCGTCCGGGGTCGATCTCCTCGAGCGGCAGGTTGAACGAGGTGCGGCCCTCGCGCTGGATGGGGATGAGCTGGGGAGGGTGACGCCGATTGTTCAGCACCATGCCGCCCGGCAGGTCGAGCGGCAGGCTGAGGCAGAAGCGGACGCCCTCGCGGACCTCCTCGGCCGCGCGCCTTACGCGCTCGGGCGTGAGGAGGTTGAGCCGGCCGATTTCGTCATCAAGGCCGAAGTCGCCCCAGTTTGAGCCAGGCGGCCTGTTGGTCCATCGTTGTGGCATCGATCGAGCGTCCCCCCGCCGCAAGTTGGCAGATCAGTCGCAGGGATGGCAAACCAGTTGCGCGGATGCTCGAAGAGCAGGCCGCGCGGGCGTGATGGAATGGTAGACATACCGGACTTAAAATCCGGAGGCGCAAGCCGTGCGGGTTCAAGTCCCGCCGCCCGTACCATCCTGCGTCGCCCATGGCGCCTCGGGGGCGAGGATCAGGCGATGCGGATCACGCCCTCCCGTCCGGTGAGCTTGGCGAGCTGGCGCACTCGGCGCTGGGGCCGCTCGCCGTCGAACGTGGCGAGCTCGTCGGGCAGCTCGAGGACGAGCGTGGCGGCATCGCTCATGAGCTGCACCTTGGGCAACACGTTCGCGATGCCCGGGGCGAGGACGTAGCCGAGGCGCAGCATCGCGGCGACGAGGCGCGCGCGCTCGCCCATCGCCTCGGAGCACAGCGCCTCCGCACCGGGCTTGAGGACAGGATCCTCGGTGCCGCCGTAGCGGTCGTTGAGCACCTTCGCGAGGAAGCCGCGACCGGCGTGGTCGACGCCGTAGAGCGCGACGTTGGAGACGATCGCGAGGGCCTGATCGGCACGGTAGTCCGGGTGTGCGCGCCAGGAGATGTCCGACAGGAGGCAGGCCGCGTGCCTCAGCCGCTCCTCCTCCCCGTCCTCGGCGAGCCCCAGCGCGTCGAGCCCGGCGCGGGTGAAGGCGATCAGCTCGGCCGAGTGGCGCGGCGAGCGATTGCGTAGGACCGCGAGCTCCTCCGCGGCGAGGGTCAACGGGTCGCGCCGCCGCTCCGCCTCGTCGAGCCCGTCGTAGATCGTCCCCTCGCGCACCCCGAGGCCCGAGGCGACCACCGTGGCGGGACGGCCGAGGTCGATGAGCGTGCGCAGGACAACCGCGCCCCAGGGCACCAGAGCGCGTCTGCCCTTGGCGACCACGCCGCCCTTGTCCATGGTGTCGAGCCCGACGCGCAGGACCTCGTCGCAGAAGTCCATCATCTGCGGTCCCGGCACCGCGTACTGATGCATGATGGAGATCGGGTAGTCCGTCACCGCCATGTGCAGCTTGACGATGGAGCGCCACGTCCCGCCGACGGCGTAGAACGCGCGGCCAGCGAGCCGCTGCAACGCCTCCGATCCCTCCAGCGCATTCCGGGCCAGACCCGCGCCGCGGCTCACCGAGCCCTTCGCGTCGCCGCGCAGCCGCAGCGTCCCAAGGGGACGGCTCTCGCCCGTGCCGAGCCCCGCGTCCGACACGTCGATGAGCTCCAGCGAGCCGCCGCCCAGGTCGCCGACGATCCCGTCCGGCCGCCAGAAGCCGCACAGGACGCCCGCCGCCGCCATCTGCGCCTCCTGCGGCCCTGTGAGGACGCGCACCTTCAGCTGCGAGATCGCCTCCAGCTCGCCGATGAAGTCGTTGCCGTTCGTTGCAACGCGGGCTGCGGCGGTCGCGAGGATCGTCACCTGCGCCACCTCCGCCGCCTGGACTAGCGCCATGAAGCGCCGGACTGCGAAGAGCGCACGCCCCATCGCCTCCTCGCCGAGGCGGCCGTTCTCGGCGAGCCCCTCACCGAGTGCGGCCAGCACCTTCTCGTTGAACATCACCGTGGGGGCGCGCGACGCCCGCTCGTAGATCACGAGACGCACGGAGTTCGAGCCGACGTCGATGACGGCGATCCCCTCCCCCATGCGCGTCCCGCGCGGCAGCGATCGCGCCTCGGGCATCTCGGTCATCGGCTTGCCCTCCGCGCGGACGCCCGCGTCAGCCCATGTATGGCGCAAATGCGCTCGGCTGTTGCAGCTCGCGTGCGCGGCCCCGGCCGGACAGCGACGGGTTGGTCATGAAGTACCTGTGAGCGTTGACCGGGTCGTCGCCGGGAGCCACCGAGACGCGCTCGTGGCCGCCGCAGGGCAGGATGCGCCAGCTCTGCTCGTTGTCGCGCATGGAAGCGACCATGATCTGGCCGAGGATCTGCTGGTGCACCGTGTCGTTGTCGACGGGAGCCAGCGTCTCGACGCGTCGGTCGAGGTTGCGAGGCATCAGGTCTGCCGACCCGATGTAAACCACCGCATCGCGCGACGGCAGCGCCGAACCGTTGCCGAAGCAAAAGATGCGAGAGTGTTCGAGAAATCGCCCCACGATCGACTTCGCCCTCACGTTCTCGGAGAGGCCGGGGACCTCTGGCCGCAGGCAACAGATGCCGCGCACCACGAGGTCGACCTCTACGCCGGCGGCGGACGCGTCGTAGAGCGCGTCGATGAGCTTCGGGTCGACGAGGGAGTTCATCTTGATCCAGATCGCACCGGGACGGCCCGCCCGCGCGTGCGCGATCTCGGCGTCGATGTGGTCGAGGATGCGCTTCCTCAGCGTGATGGGCGAGACCGCGAGGCGCGACAGCTCCGCCGGCTCGGCATACCCGGTGACGAAGTTGAACACGCGCGCCGCGTCCTGGCCGATGACCGGGTCCGCGGTGAAGAAGGAGAGGTCGGTGTAGATCTTCGCCGTGACCGGGTGGTAGTTGCCCGTCCCGATGTGCGTGTAGGTGACGAGCTTGCCGCCCGCGCGCCGGACGACCATCGACAGCTTGGCGTGGGTCTTCAGCTCCAGGAAGCCGAAGACGACCTGCACGCCGGCGCGCTCGAGGTCGCGGGCCCAGCGGATGTTGGCCTCCTCGTCGAACCGCGCCTTGATCTCGATGAGCGCGGTGACGGACTTGCCGGCCTCGGCGGCGGCGATCAGCGCGGCGACGATGGGGGAGTCGGCGCTCGTGCGGTAGAGCGTCTGTTTGATGGCGACGACGTCGGGATCCGCCGCCGCCTGCGCCACGAACTGCACGACGACATCGAACGATTCGTAGGGGTGGTGGATGACGAGGTCCTTCGCCTGGATCGCCGCGAAGATGTCGCCGCCGGCGTCGCGCACGCGCTCGGGGAAGCGCGGCGTGTAGGGCTCGAACTTCAGCTCCGGCCGGTCGAGCGCCACGAGCTGCGTGAGGTCCTTCAGCGCCAGCGTGCCGTCGACGATCATCTGCCCGCTGGCGTCGACACCGAGCCGGCTCGCCACGAACTCGCGCAGCGCCTCGGGCATCGACGCCTCGATCTCCAGGCGGATGACTGAGCCTCGCCGGCGCCGCTTCAACGCGCTCTCGAACGTGCGAACGAGGTCCTCCGCCTCCTCCTCGATCTCGAGGTCGCTGTCGCGGATCACCCTGAACGAGCCGGTGGCGAGGATCTCATGGGACGGGAAAAGGCGGTGGAGGTGCAGCCTGATGACGTTGGCCAGCATGATGAAGCGCTCGCCCTTGCCCGCGGGGTCGAGCCTGATGAAGCGCTCCACCTGCGCCGGGATGCGCACGAGCGCGACGCGACTCTCCCCCTCGGGGGCCTTGAGTTGCAGCGCGAGGGACAGGTTGAGGTTCGGGATGAACGGGAACGGGTGCGCGGGGTCGATCGCGAGCGGCGTCAGCACCGGAAAGACGTGCGTGAGGAACGTCTGCTCGAGGTCGTCGCGCTCGCGCTCGGTGAGCGCGTCGGGCGCGACGATCTCGATGCCCTCCCTGGCAAGCTCGTGGCGCAGCCCCGCGAACTGGCTCTGCTGCTCGCGCTGCAGGCTCGCCACCCGCTCGTTGATCTTGGCGAGCTGGCCGGCCGGCGTGAGCCCGTCATCGCTGCGGGCGTCGACGCCGGCACGCTGCTGCGCGAGGAGGCCTGCGACGCGCACCATCAGGAACTCGTCCAGGTTGTTGGCCGAGATCGACAGGAAGCGCAGCCGCTCCAACAGCGGATGGCTCGTGTTCGCCGCCTCCTCGAGAACCCGCTCGTTGAAGCCGAGCCAGGACAGCTCGCGGTTGGTGAAGCGATCCGGACCGTCGCGCAGGGCCTCGTCGACGGAATGGCCTGGACCGGAGACGCAGTGCTTCGGCGAGGCGGTGCGTTGGCCATCCTCCGCCGGCAGCTCTCGCACGTCCGCCATCGCCATGCCCGCCTCCCCGTGCGTCTCCGGGGCCGCTATGGCACACTGTCGGCGTCCGGTGAACCGGCGCTGCGCAGCACGCGCGCCGCGAGCGGCCGCGTCGGCCCGCGACGCTCGGCGAGGCCCTGCCGGTCGATCGCGTCGACCATCGCAACCACCGCATGGAGCGTGCGCTCCACCCGGGCGAGAAGGAAGCTGATGACGCCCGGGTCGACGGGGAGCTGACGGGCCTGGAATGCCATCACCATCACCTTGCGCAGGAGCGCGTCGTCCGGAGGGAGGAGCACCGCCTCGGGGACCGCGCGCAGCCGCGACGCGAGGTCCGCGAGGCGCTCGCCGCCCCGCGAGCCCGCCGTCAGGAGAAGCGTGGTGCCGCAGGTCCGCACCGCGTTGATGAGGTGAAAGAGCGCCCTCTCCTGCGCCCGGTCGGCGTCGTCCACCACCACCATGCCCCGGGCGAGGTCGAGCGGGTCCACCGCGTCAAGCTGCGCGCCTCCGACGAGGCGTGCGCCGAGCCGTTGCGCGAAGGCGCCCGCGAGATGTGACTTGCCCGAGCCGTGCGGCCCGCGCACGAGGAGCACGGGATCGGGCCAGCGCGGCCACGCGGCCACCGCGGCGTAGGCCGCCTCGTTCGAGGACGACACGACCGTGTCGTGGAGCGCGTCCGGTGGACCGAGGTCGAGGGCGAGCTGGCGCATCGGCGGCGATCCGCGTTTGGTGGTGTCGACAGGCTAGCGCTGGACGCGGGCGCCGCCATCGATCGTGCCCGTCCGCCACCGCTTTCAACACGGTGCAGGGGACTTCCCTGTGGACTGTGCGCCTGCAACGGCGAGCCTTGGCACGGACGGGACGACGTGCGAAAGGCGGCGCATGTCCGATCCCTCCCGCGCGCTCTACAGCGAGGCCGGCGTCGACGTCGCCGCCGGGGACGCCCTCGTCGAACGCATCAAGCCCGCAGCGCGGTCGACCGCCCGGCCTGGCGCATCCCCCGACCTCGGCGGCTTCGGCGGCGTGTTCGACCTTGCCGGCGCGGGGCACGACGGCTCGCTCCTCGTCGCGTCTACCGACGGTGTCGGCACGAAGCTGCGCCTTGCGACGGCGCTGGGCCGTCATCGCGGCGTCGGCATCGACCTTGTCGCGATGTGCGTCAACGACGTCCTCGCCCAGGGCGCCGAGCCGCTGTTCTTCCTCGACTACTACGCGTCCAGCAGGCTCGACGTCGCGGCTGCGGCGGACGTCGTCGATGGGATCGCCGAGGGCTGCCGCCTCGCAGGTTGCGCGCTGCTGGGTGGGGAGACGGCCGAGATGCCGGAGCACTACGCGCCGGGCGACTACGACCTCGCCGGCTTCGTGGTCGGCGCGGTGCGTCGCGATCGCCTGCTGCCGCAGGGTGTCTCCGCCGGCGATGTCCTGGTTGGGCTGCCGTCCTCGGGGGCACACGCCAACGGCTACTCGCTGATCCGGCGCCTGATCTCCGAGGGCGGCTGGGACCTTGCCGCCCCGCTCGGCGACGTGACGCTCGGCGAGGCGCTTCTGGCGCCCACCCGCATCTACGTCCGTCCGGTGCTGGGGGTGCTCGCGCGGGTCGCGGGGGTGCACGGGATCGCCCACATCACCGGCGGCGGGCTTGTCGGCAACGTGCCGCGCATGTTGCCCGACGACCTCGCCGCGCGCATTGAGGCGGCGGCGCTGCCGTCACACCCCGTGATGGAGCACCTAAAGAACGCCGGCGGCGTCGCAGCGGACGAGATGCGCGCCGTGTTCAACTGCGGCGTCGGCCTCGTCCTCGCCGTCGCACCCGACGCCGGGGACGCCATCCTGGCGGACCTCACGCTGGCGGGCGAGCGGCCACGGTTGATCGGCGACATCGTCCGGCGCGAGGCGGACCAGCCGCGATGCCGCATCTCGTAAGGGGGGCGGACGGCAAGGTTCCCGTCGCGGTGTTCCTTTCCGGGCGCGGCACCAACCTCGCGGCACTGGCTGCCGCGGCAGCGGAGGCGGCCTATCCTGCGCGGATCGCCGTCGTCGTATCCGACCGGCCGGACGCGGGCGGCCTGACGATCGCGCGGTCGCACGCCATCGCGACCAGCGTGGTGTCGCGCCGCGACTACGCCGTCCGCGACGAGTTCGACGCCGCCCTCGGGGAGGTGGCGGTCGAGGCGGGCGCTGAGCTCATCGCCCTCGCCGGCTTCATGCGCATCCTCGGCGCACCGTTCGTGGCTCGTTGGCGGGACCGGATCCTCAACATCCATCCCTCGCTGCTGCCGGCACTCCGCGGCCTCGACACCCACGCGCGGGCCCTTGCCGCAGGCGCCGGCGAGCACGGTGCGACGGTCCACCTCGTGACGGAGGCGCTCGACGACGGCCCGATCCTTGCCCAGGTCCGCGTCCCGATCCTGCCCGAAGACGATTCGGACCGTCTGGCCGCGCGCGTCCTCGCCGCCGAGCACGCGCTCTACCCAGGCGCCCTCGCCGCCTACATCGAGCAGAAGGTGGAACCCTTCCGGCTGCCCCAGGATTAGGCCGAGTATCCCCCTCACAGGTCGTCGGTAGGCGGCGCGCCCTTTGCGCGGAAGCCGGCGACATAGTCAGCGGAGGCACGACGGGGTGAGTGAGGCGACCCTTGCCGACCGTGCCGACGCTCGCGAGCGCATGGTGCAGGCGCAGATCGCGGACCGCGGCGTTGGCGACCCCGCCGTGCTGGAGGCCATGCGCACCGTCCCGCGCGAGGCGTTCGTTCCCTCCGACATCACTGACCTCGCCTACGACGACACGGCGCTGCCCATCGGCGAAGGGCAGACGGTCTCGCAGCCCTACGTCGTCGCGCTGATGACGGAGCTCGCGCAGCTGCAACCCGCCGATCGCGTGCTCGACGTCGGGGCAGGCTCCGGCTACGCAACGGCCGTCCTCGCCAGGATCGCGGCCGAAGTCTACGGGATCGAGCGGCATCCGGCGTTGGCGCGCGAGGCGGTCGCCCGTCTCCGGGCTCTTGGCGTCGACAACGCGACGGTCGTCACAGGCGACGGAACGCTTGGTCTGCCCGACGCTGCGCCGTTCGACGCCATCCTCGTCGCAGCGGGAGGCCCCGAGGTGCCGACCGCACTGAAGGAGCAGCTCGCGGTCGGCGGCCGGCTCGTCATCCCCGTCGGGCTCGAGGAGCGGCGGCAGACGCTGGTCCGCGTCACGCGCACCGGCGAGGACACCTGGGAGCGCGAGGACGTGGGCGCCGTCGCGTTCGTGCCGCTCGTCGGAGCGCAAGGATGGCTGGAGGACGATCCATCCGGGCCCGGCCGCTGAGTGCCCGACCCTGCGGACGCCCTCTCTCAGTTGGTCGCCGACGCCGCCGTCGCGCTGCCGGATCCGGGCGAGGCGGACTTCGGTGCCTACTTCGACCGCTACGGCGAGCGTCGCGTGGTCCTCCTTGGCGAGGCGAGCCACGGCACGTCCGAGTTCTACCGGGCCCGCGCCGCGGTGACGCGCCACCTCGTCGAGCATCATGGGTTCACCATCGTTGCGGCGGAGGCGGACTGGCCGGACGCGGCCACCGTCGATCGCCACGTGCGGCATCGCCCGGCACGCCCAGGGACCGAGCGGCCGTTCCAGCGCTTTCCGACTTGGATGTGGAGGAACGTCGAGTTCGCCTCGCTCGTCGACTGGCTGCACGCCCGCAATGCAAGCGTTCCGCAAGCGGACCGTGCAGCCTTCCGCGGCCTCGACATGTACAACATGGGCGGCTCCATCGCCGCCGTCCTCGACTACCTCGACGACGTCGATCCTGAGGCCGCGATGGTCGCACGGGAGCGCTACGGATGCTTGACACCGTGGCAGAAGGATCCGGCCACTTACGGTCGAGCCGTCCTATCGGGCCGCTACAAGCAGTGCGAGGCCGCCGTCGTCGCGCAGTGCAGCGAGCTCCTGTCGCGCCAGCTCGGCGACGCCGAGCGCGACGGCGACGACGTGCTCGACGCCGCGCAGAACGCCCGCTTGATCGCCGCCGCCGAGCGCTACTACCGCGTGATGTACTACGGCGGCGAGGAATCATGGAACCTGCGCGACACGCACATGTTCGAGACGCTGACCCACGTCCTCGACGCTGCAGGGCCGGATGCCAAGGCGGTCGTCTGGGCGCACAACTCGCACATCGGGGACGCCCGCCACACCGAGATGGGGCAGCTCCACGGGCAGCTCAACATCGGCCAGCTCTGCCGCGAGCGCTTCGGCGAGGAGGCGGCGCTCATCGGCTTCGGCACGCACACCGGCACCGTCGCAGCCGCCAGTGACTGGGGCGGGGACGTCGAGGTGAAGCGCGTCGTGCCCTCCCGCGCCGACAGCATCGAGAGGCTGTGTCACGACGCCGGAGTGCCGCGCTTCCTCCTCGATCTCGGCGCGGATGAGGCGCTGCGACGGGGGCTGGCGGAGGCGCGCTTGGAGCGCTTCATCGGCGTGGTCTACCGCCCGCGCACCGAGCTTGCGAGCCACTACGCCGAGGCGTCGCTGTCGCAGCAGTTCGACGCCTGGGTGTGGTTCGACGAGACCGCCGCGGTCACCCCACTCGGGCCCGACCACGCCGGCGAGGGTGCGGCGGATACCTACCCGTTCGGCCTCTGACGGGCCGCCCCTCGCCTTCAATCAGCCTCGCGACTGCGCGGGCAAAAAGCCGATGGGCTGACGCCGGGGGGCCTCCTGCTTCAGCGTGCGCACGATCTCCTCGTACTCGCGCTCCATGTCCGCGGTGACGGAGGCGCGGGTCTGCTTGAACGCCTCCTCGAAGTCGGATGCCATCACGGTCGCCGACCCGTCGCCGCGCCGCAGCGCGACGAGCCCGGCGCGACGCACGAGGTCGGCGAGGTCGGCGCCGGTGTAGCGCTGCGCGCGCTCGGCAAGCGCGCCGAGGTCGACGTCCGCGGCGAGCGGCATGTTCTTCGTCTGGATCTCGAGGATCCGCTGCCGCCCCTCCGACCCCGGCACCGGGACGTAGACGAGCTCGTCGAACCGTCCGGGGCGGAGGAGCGCTGGATCGACGAGCGTTGGCCTGTTGGTGGCGCCGATGACGACGACGCTGGTCAGCTCCTCGAGCCCGTCCATCTCCGACAGGATCGTGTTGACCACACGCTCCGTCACCTGGGGCTCGCCGAGGCCGCCGCCGCGCGCGGGCACCAGGCTGTCGATCTCGTCGATGAAGATGATGGAGGGCGCCACCTGCCTGGCGCGCTGGAACAGCCGGGCCACCTGCTGCTCGGACTCCCCGTACCACTTCGACAAGAGGTCGGACGAGCGGGCGGTGATGAAGTTCGCCTCCGCCTCGCGCGCGACGGCCTTGGCGAGCAGCGTCTTGCCGGTCCCGGGCGGCCCGAACATCAGGAAGCCCTTGGCGGGGCGGATGCCGAGCCGGCGAAAGGCCTCCGGGTTCTTGAGCGGAAGCTCGATCCCCTCGCGCATCGTCTCACGTACGGCGTCGAGGCCGCCGATGTCCTCCCACGCGACGTTCGGCGCCTCGATCATGATCTCACGCATGGCGGACGGTTGGACGCGCCGTTGCGCCTGGATGAAGTCGCGCCGTTCCACCCGCAGGTTTTCCAGCACCTCGGCGGGGACGTCCTGCCGCATGTCGATGGATGGCAGCGTGCGCCGGACCGCGTCGATGGCGGCCTCGCGGCACAGCGCCGACAGGTCCGCCCCCACGAAGCCGTAGGTGGCCTTCGCGAGCGCGTCGAGGTCGACATCCTCGGCGAGCGGCATCCCGCGGGTGTGGATGCCGAGGATCTGCCGGCGGCCCTTCTGGTCGGGCGCGCCGATCATGATCTCGCGGTCGAAGCGACCCGGACGACGCAGCGCCTCGTCGATGGCGTCCGGCCGGTTGGTCGCTGCGATGACGACGACGTTGGCGCGCTGCTCGAGGCCATCCATCAACGTCAGGAGCTGCGCGACGAGGCGGCGCTCGGCCTCCCCGGACACGCGGTCGCGCTTGGGTGCGATGGAGTCGATCTCGTCGATGAAGATGATGGACGGGCTCGCCCGCTTTGCGTCCTCGAAGAGCTGGCGCAGCCGCTCCTCGGACTCGCCGTAATGCTTGCCCATCACCTCGGGGCCGGCGATGGAGAAGAACGTCGCCTCCGCCTCGTTGGCGACCGCCCGAGCGAGAAGCGTCTTGCCGGTGCCGGGAGGGCCGTGCATCAGGACGCCCTTGGGCGGATCAATGCCGAGGCGCTGGAAGAGCTCGGGCCGGCGCAGCGGCAGCTCGACCATCTCCCGGATCTCCTCGGTGACGTTGCCGAGGCCGCCGATGTCGTCGTAGCTCGCGTCCGCGCGGCGGCTCTCCTTCGGCTCCTCGTGGGTGGCACGCAGCTCCACCTCCGTCTCCGGGCCCATGACGACGACGCCGCGCGGCTGCGTCGCCACGACGACGAGGCGGATCTCCTGCAGCCCGTAGGACGGGGCGTTGAACATCGCCCTCATCTCCGGCGGCAGGTCGGCGCCCGGTAGCCGCGAGGCGACCGACGTCGAGACGATGTCGCCCGCCACGAACGGCCGCTGCAGGAACGAGCGCTTGAGCGCGTCCCCCGTGCCGTGGAGCCGCAGGTTCTTCTGCGCCGGCGCGACGACGAGGCGGGTTGCGATCTTGAGGTCGGGGGCCTGGACCTCGACGTGGTCGCCGGACCCCGTCCCCGCGTTGCCACGCTGCAGTCCGTCGAGCCTGATGAGGGACAGCCCTTCGTCCTCCGCCGCGAGCGGCATCGCGATCGCCGCGGTGTGGCGGCGACCGACGATCTCGATGGGCTGCCCGGGTCTCAGCCCCAGCTCAGCGATCGCCTCCCTCGACAGGCGCGCGATGCCGCGTCCGGCATCCTCCGGCCTTGCGTTGGCCACCTGAAGGCGCAGTCCGTCGTTCCGGCTTTTGGGCATCGTGCGTCCTGCGCGGTTCGGTGCGATGGATCGCCAACGTGCGCATGACGCTCCTGTTCCTAGCGCCCCTCGTGCCGCTCTCGCCGTCGCCGAGGGTGCTGCCCGCATCCGCCGCAGACGCCGGAGGCGTGGGCGGGTCGGCGGCTGGGCGGCGACACCCTGGCGCGGCCGAGCGGCGAGCGCACGGTGCGTCGGCGCCTTGGCTCACTTGACCGGCTTGTGCGCCTCGATCATCCAGCGCGCCCGGTCCACCTCGCGCACGATCTCCGTGAACAGGTCGGACGTGCCCATGTCCCCCGCCTCGTCCGCCTCGTCGATCGCCCCGCGCACGGTCTTGGCGTAGGCCGCGAGCGAGCTGGTCACGGCGTCGACGTGCTCGGACGGCGAGACCGCGTCGAGCGGGTACTTGGGCAGGCGCGAGTTCTGCGCCGCGACGTCGATGGTGCCCTCGGTGTGGCCGCCGAGGAGCTGGAGGCGCTCGGCGAGGAGGTCGGTCTGGTCCTTGACCTGCTCGTAGATCGTCTCGAGCAGCTCGTGCAGGCCGATGAAGTTCGGCCCGCGCAGCGTCCAGTGCGCCTGGCGCACGTGGCTGAACAAGTCGATGCCGTCCGACACGTGCGACTGCAGCAGCGCGCACATGGACTGGCGGGTCTGCTCGGGGAGGTCGCAGGCGGTGGGGAACATCATGGCAGGGTCTCCTTGCGTTTGTCGTGACATGTCGTCGGCCGACGAACGCGCAAGCGCCGCTCGTGTTCAGCCCCGTTGCCGCGGCGAGCCTCGCCGCGGGCCGGGCCATCGCGACGGAGGCCGGGCGCGAGCCGTGGGCGCGGTGCGCGCTGGGCTTGGAAGGCATGGTGGAGACGTGTGCCGTCGCGCTCGCGCTGCGCGGCAGCCGAGGGATGCAGGGACGGCGGGACACGCGGGTGGCCCGGTGGAAGGTTTGGTTGTGGGCCGTGCCCACGTGTCCCGCCTTCGGCTCGCGCGGACGTGGACGGCCTACCGTCCCTCCCCTCCTCCCCGCAGGCGGAGTGCGGGTGCGGCCAAGCGCCACGAGGTGCGACCCTCGCCGAATTGGCGTCCCGGTGGAGGCCGGTCCGTCGCATGATCGACGCGGGCCGTCCGTTACCGGCCCGCCTCGATCACCAAAGCCCTCGATCCTCGCAGCGGCCGGTCCGGACGCGCCTCCCCTCGAGCCGAGCGACGGGCGGGACTTTACCGGAGGTTGGGAAAGTGGGGATAACTCGCTGGGGCCAACAGCGACGGGACGCCGATGACGCCTGATGAGCTGATCGCGAAGTGGGCGCCTTCCGGCGGCGCCGAGAACGCCAACGCACAGCACTTCGTCCTAGACCTTTGCGACCTCATCGGGGTGCCGCGGCCTAGCCCGACGGTGCCGAGCGACGCTGCCAACAGCTACGTGTTCGAGCGCTCGGTCCGCCACGTCACACGCGACGCGGTCAGCACGAACCGGATAGACTGCTACAAGAGGAGCTGCTTCATCCTGGAATCGAAGCAGTCCTCGCTGCCTTCCGCCCGCAGGTCCAACGAGGGTCAGGGCGAGCTGTTGCCCGAGCACACGGCCGCTGTGAAGGGCGGCACCGCGAAGCGCGGCACGCCGGCGTGGGACCGGGCAATGCGGCGGGCCTACCTTCAGGCGAAGGGCTATGTCGGCGACCTGCCGCCTGACCACGCGCCGCCGCTCTTCCTGATGGTGATCGACGTCGGCAACGTCATCGAGCTCTACGCCGACTTCTCCGGCCAGGGCCGAAACTACACGCAGTTCCCGAACCGGCGCGAGTTCTCGATCCCGCTCGAGGCGCTGCGCGAGGAGGCGGTGCGCGAGCGCCTCGCCAAGGTGTGGCTCGAGCCGGCGTCGCTCAACCCGGCGATCCGCGCGGCGGAGGTGACGCGCGACGTCGCCGAGCGGCTCGCGAGGGTCGCGAGGGTCGCGAAGCGGCTCGAGGGCAAGCACGATCCCGCCGCCGTCGCGACCTTCCTGATGCGCTGCCTGTTCACGATGTTCGCCGAGGACGTCGAGCTCATTCCGAAGGCGAGTTTTACGAAACTCCTCACCGAGCTGAAGGATGAGCCGCGCCAGTTCGTGCCGCAGCTCGAACACCTGTGGCGGACGATGGACGAGGGCGGCTTCGAGCCGCGCATGGGCGCAGTGCTGAAGCGGTTCAACGGCACGCTGTTCAAGGAGCGCCGCGCGCTGCCGCTCGACCGCGAGGGCATCCACGAGCTCGCCGTCGCGGCGTCGAAGGACTGGCGCGACGTCGAGCCGGCGATCTTCGGCACGCTGCTCGAGCGCGCCCTCAACCCGCGCGAGCGCGCGCGGCTCGGCGCGCACTATACGCCGCGCGCCTACGTCGAGCGCCTGGTGGTGCCGACCATCATTAGGAAGTTTGGCTAACAGCAGCACGGGGGCCAATCCTGTTTTGCTTTTTTTGCAGGCCTTAGACCGGAACTTAGCGGGGATCCAAAGCGAACGTGGAACGCTAATGCAAAGTAGCTGCCGAAATCTTACAGAAGGCAGTTTAGGGACGTGCGCTCTCGATCGAAGATTTAAGGCATATCCGCGCACAGCAGAAGTCGTGACACAGTTCTTCCAGACGGACCGCTTAAAGACGTTGACCGTTAACTACCTAAATTATCCCAGAATTAAACTAAACTGTCGTATTTGTTGAACCTACATTTATGCTTTCCGCGAGTACAGCTTTCAACTTTTCCTTCATGTCTCGCATTTTTGCAGTCCGGCGGTCGAGTTTAGCGCCGTTGTGCTTAAGAGCTTTGATCGCAGTCGTAATAGACTCGCATCCTTCCTCAAATACTTTCAAGGCTTTCTCTGGATCGAGCATCACTTTATCCATAGCGTGGCAATAAGTCTTTGATCGTTTTTTCGTCGGGTCAAGGCCGAGTTCGCGCTCGGTGATGAGCCGAGCCGCCATCACCAGCTGAAAGCGAAATGCTTTCCATTCAGATGCGATGCGCCGATTGCGGAAAAGGAACTCAAGTCGGTAAGCCATGTACGCTGCGGTGTAGTAAGAATGAACCTCGTGCGTCGGTGCAAAAATGTCGGTCCCTATCATGGGGATCAAATCCTTATAATAGCGCCCAACTTGGTTGGGTTGCTCAAGGTAGACAGACGCATAGACCTTGAGCAGGAACTCTTTAGTAATGATTCTAACCTTCTCAATGCCCACCACCGTGTTGAATTGGCCCGGCCTACGCTCGTAGAATAATCTTTGATCGTCGGGCTTTGACTCAAAATAAATCTCTATTGCTTTATGAATTGGATCTAGAGCCCAAAAACTCTCTTGATCGACTCTGTTTTGTTGATTTGATGCAATAATTACTTGCCGAATAATATCTTCGTTCTTTGTTGCAACGATCTTAACCGGTATCATTGTATCGTTATTTTGGTTATGCGCAGTCTGAACAATAACGTGGCTTGTTTGACAGCCGTTGACGATCTGGAAGTCCTCGAGGGTGAACTGGGAGCCAACGCGTTGCAGCTTTCTTGTGACAATGGTGATGCCATTATTCCTTAAAGGAAACTGAATACAATTCTGAGAACTCAAGGTTTCCGCGATCGATTTATTAACCGGTGTGTCACCTTGGAAGTCTCGGATGTTATCGAAAAAAAGCCGACGACGCACAGCGCCTTCTTCATCGGTAATCATTTTGAGGTACTCACCGATCGAGAGAAGGCCGATGTAGGACTCCCTGACGTCAGGGATTTCCGGTATGGAGACATTTTGACCGAAGGAGACCGTCACCCGGAAGGCATTTTTGGTCTGAAAATACAGCTTCTGGATCCGAGTTGCATCCACTGGGTGGAACGCTACTCCTTCAAACATGTGTAAACTCCTTAGCTGGGTAACAGCTCCGTCGCGAATAGCGCAGAGGTTTCGATCCTCATTCCAAGTGCCCGTAGTTGCATAGTAGAGTGAAAGCTTGGGTAAGCCCCTAGCGAATTTGGCAGCGGCCTGATAGAGCTTATTCTTGACGCGATGCAGCTCAATTATCCGCTCACTTTGAACGAAGGCGGTTTGTTGATTAGAGAAATCAGTGGCCGCCTGGAGAAACTTTGATAAATCGCCTGCATCAAAACTTGAGCTGGTCTTCGACTGAACGAACACAAATTGCATCTGTAACACAGCATGGTGCTCTATAATATCATCAATCTGATCCTCATCATCTACGATCGTATCGTTTACAATAATTGCGACGCCGTCGATTCCGAACTCCCCTTTGCCCGTTGAAATAACGCTAAAATCAAATTCTTCTTGATAAACATCTGACACAACGATGTAGTTTATAAATCCTTCGAATTTGTCAGCTTCAGCTTCTACATCTATCTTCTGACTCAACGCAAATTCCCTTAATAAACTTTGCGTGACAACGTCCATCACGGTCCCCATCGAGCTATGTGAAGGCTAGCGTGGAAAGTCTGACTCGTCCGCATCGCCAAGCTCCCTACGCTGTCCTTTAGTCGGAGGTACCGACCAATCGTTTTTAGGGGAGGACGGTGCCGTCTAAGGTCACCACCAGCGGACATTGACAACGAGGTTTGTGCCCGCGTCCGAAAGGTGTGGCAGAGGCGACCAATCTCCTCTCGAGATTGTCGTTTTGTAAGTGGCCACTGTTGAGTCCAACGTCCACCCACAAGGACGAGCGCCAGGAGGCCGCCGAGGAGGAGATGCTGTCCCGCCTCGTCGCGCTCAACGCCGAGCGCGCCCGCGAGGAGGCGCGCGGTCACGTGCGCTGGCTGCGCCCAGACTACCAGATCCCGAAGCTCGGCCACAAAGTGAGGCGGCCGGAGGAGCAGATCGAGGCGGACGTCGCCGTCGCAGTCGCCGCCGAGAGCGCGCCGTGGCCCGCCGAGGAGCGCGAGCAGTTCTCCGCCGTGCGCGCGTTGATCGACGCGGCGGCCGAGCCGATCTCGACCGAGGCCGTCGCCCGCGCCTTCAAGGGCCGCCTCTCGCCGCAACGCAAGCAGCGCGTCGAGGAGGTGCTCGGCGTGCTCGCCGACCTTGGCATCGTCCGCTCCGGCCAGCGCGAGGGCACAACGCTCTACTTCACTCGCCGCTGACCAGCTCGCCCGCTCTCCAAGGCGCCGGTCCTGCAGGAGGCATCGTGCGCATTCGCTCGCGAGGGGGTTCGAGCGCCCCGAATCGGTAGCCGCGCGCTAGCCACCCCCGTTGAGCGCGGCCTGCGCCGCCGCGAGCCTCGCGATGGGCACGCGGAAGGGGGAGCAGGAGACGTAGTCGAGGCGGACCGTCTCGCAGAAGGCGATGCTCGCGGGGTCGCCGCCGTGCTCGCCGCAGATGCCCATCTTGATGTCGGGGCGCGTCGCGCGGCCCCGCTCGGCGCCGATCCTGATGAGCTCGCCCACGCCGTCCACGTCGATGGACACGAACGGGTCGACGTCGATGATCGACTCCCGCAGGTAGGCGCCGAGGAACACGCCGGCGTCGTCGCGGCTGATGCCGAAGGTCGTCTGCGTCAGGTCGTTGGTGCCGAAGGAGAAGAACTCGGCCACCTCGGCGATCTGGCCCGCGTTGAGCGCCGCGCGCGGTAGCTCCACCATGGTCCCCACCTGGTAGGCGAAGGTCTGGCCGGTCTCCTCGGAGACGGCGCGGGCGGTGGCGTCGATCCGCTTCTTGACGAACTCCAGCTCGGTCTTGAGGCCGACGAGCGGCACCATGACTTCGGGCTCCACCGGCGAGCCGGTCTTCTGCGCCGCGGCGATGGCGGCCTCGAAGATCGCGCGGGACTGCATCTCGGCGATCTCCGGGTAGGAGACGGCGAGGCGGCAGCCGCGGTGGCCGAGCATCGGGTTGAACTCGGCGAGCGCCTGGGCGCGGTTCCTCAGCTTGTCGGGGTCGGCGCCCAACGCCTCGGCGACCTCGGCGATCTCCTCGTCCGACTCGGGGATGAACTCGTGGAGCGGCGGGTCGAGCAGGCGGATCGTCACCGGCAGGCCGGCCATGATCTCGAACAGCTGCGTGAAGTCCTCGCGCTGCATGGGCAGCAGCTTGTCGAGGGCGGCGCGCCGGCCGGGGATGTCGTCGGCGAGGATCATCTCGCGCATCGCCATGATGCGCGCGGGGTCGAAGAACATGTGCTCGGTGCGGCACAGCCCGATGCCCTCGGCGCCGAAGTCGCGCGCGGTGCGCGCGTCGTGCGGCGTGTCGGCGTTGGTGCGCACCTTCATGCGGCGGGCGCCGTCGGCCCAGCCCATGAGGCGCTGGAAGTCGCCGGAGAGCTCGGGCTTCAGCATCGGCACCTCGCCGAGGAGGACCTCGCCGGAGCCGCCGTCGATGGTGATCTTGTCGCCGGCCTTCAGGGTCACGTCGCCGGCCTGGATGGTCTGCCTGTCGTAGTCGATGCGCACGGAGCCCGCGCCCGACACGCAGGGCTTGCCCATGCCGCGGGCGACGACGGCGGCGTGGCTCGTCATGCCGCCGCGCGTCGTGAAGATGCCCTCGGCCGCGTGCATGCCGGAGATGTCCTCGGGGCTCGTCTCGATGCGGCACAGGATGCAGGGGCGGCCCATGGCGGCGAGGCGCTCGGCGTCCTCGGAGGAGAACACGATCTCGCCCGCCGCGGCGCCGGGCGAGGCGGGCAGCGCCTTGGCGAACAGCGTCTTCTCCCCCTCGGGGTCGATCATCGGGTGGAGGAGCTGGTCGAGCGAGCCGGGCTCGATGCGCTTGACCGCCTCGTCCTCGGTGATGATGCCCTCGTCGACCATGTCGACGGCGATCTTGAGCGCGGCCTTGGCGGTGCGCTTGCCCGATCGGGTCTGCAGCATCCACAGCTTGCCGCGCTCGATGGTGAACTCGAGGTCCTGCACGTCGCGGTAGTGCGCCTCCAGCTTGGCGCAGACGTCGCGGAACTCGGCGAACGCCTCGGGCAGCGCCCGCTCCATGGACGGCTTGTCCGACGCCGCCTCGATGCGCGCGCGCTCGGTGATGTCCTGGGGCGTGCGGATGCCGGCGACGACGTCCTCGCCCTGCGCGTTGATCAGGAACTCGCCGTAGAGCGCGTTCTCGCCGGTGGACGGGTTGCGGGTGAACGCGACGCCGGTGGCGGACGTGTCGCCCATGTTGCCGAACACCATCGCCTGGACGGTGACGGCGGTGCCCCACTTCTCCGGGATCTGGTGCAGGCGGCGGTAGGTGATGGCGCGCTCGTTGCGCCAGGAGCCGAACACGGCGCCGATGGCGCCCCACAGCTGGTCGCGCGGGTCCTGCGGGAAGGGCGAGCCGGTCTCCTCCTCGACGAGGCGCTTGTAGGTGGCGATGAGGCCGCGCCAGTCGTCCGCCGACACCTCGGTGTCGAGCTCCACGCCGAGCTTGTCCTTCAAGCGCATCGAGGTGGCGGTCGAACTTCTGCATCGGCACGCCGAGGACGACGTCGCCGTACATCTGGATGAACCTGCGGTAGGAATCGACCGCGAAGCGCTGGTCCTCGGCGTTCTTCGCCAGCGCGCCCACGGTGTCGTCGTTGAGCCCAAGGTTCAGCACGGTGTCCATCATGCCAGGCATCGAGATGCGGGCGCCGGAGCGCACCGACACGAGGAGCGGCATCGCCGGGTCGCCGAACGTGCGCCCGGTTGAGGCGGCGATCGTGTCGAGCGCGGCGTCCACCTCCGCGAGGAGCTCGGGCGGATAGGTTTGGTCGTGCTCGTAGTAGTAGGTGCACACCTCGGTGGTGATCGTCATGCCGGGAGGCACGGGCAGCCCCAAGCTCGCCATCTCGGCAAGGTTGGCGCCCTTGCCGCCGAGCAGGTCGCGCTGGCTCGCGTCACCCTCGGCCGCACCGTCGCCGAACGTGTACACCCATCTGCCCATTACGAAAGTTCCCCCACCAATCGACGCTCACGTATAATGAAGTGTAGGGGCGCTGGAAACGACGGCCATGGCCAACGTTCCCGCATAGAAGCTTGCGCGCGCCGGCCGGTCGGCTTACGTGCCAGCGCTTGACGAGGCGCGGCGCGTGCCGCGGGCGTGCCGATGCGTCGGCCCCCCACGTGCCCGCTCCGCGGCCGTGCCAGCGCTCGGACGCACGATGGACCCACCCGACGCCCGTGGGCGCGTGACAGGACGTACGCTTTGACAAGGGGATTTGCTTTGGCTCCGCGCATCAAGGTTCCGCTCGGGCCGGTGCTGGCCGCCGCCCTTCTGGCGACGCCGGCCGCGGCCATGCCTTCCGGCAACGAGCTCGCCCCGATCGGTCAACAGCAAGAGCGGGTCGGGGCGATGACCTTCGGCTCGCTCGCCGGCTTCTACCTTGCGGCACGACATGCCTCGGTGAACGAGGACCTCAGCGCCGCTGCAGGCTTCTACGTGTCGGCGCTGTCGAAGGACCGGGACAACACCGAGCTCCTGGAGCCGTCGGTGATCCTCAACGTCGCCTCCGGCAACATCGCCCGCGCCGTCGGGCTCGCCGAGGACCTCCTGCGCTCCGACCCCGAGGACTGGATCGCGCTGACGACGCTGGCGGTCCATCAGCTGCGCTCCGGTGAGCGGGACGCGGCGCGCGAGACGCTCGGCCGGCTGACTGCCGCGGGCGGCCAGATCCAGGAGCTCGTCGCCGGGCTCCTCGACGCCTGGACGCTCGTGGCGCAGGGCCGTGCGGCCGAGGGCATCAACCTCCTCGACGAGCTGAACGGCCCGCGCTGGTACGACGGGTTCACGACCCTTCACGCCGGGCTCATCGCCGACTTCGCGGACCTGTCAAAGATCGCCGACGACCGGCTGCGGCTCGCCTACGAGCGCGCTCCCGACTCCCTGCGCGTGGCAGAGGCTTACGCTCGGCACCTCGCCCGCAGTGGCAGGGCCGACCGGGCGATGGCTGTCCTCGACGTCCTCGACGAGCGGCTTGGTGGCGACGGCTACGTGGAGGCGCTGCGCGAGGCGCTCTCCGGGGGCGGCGACGTCGCCCCCCTGGTGGGTTCGGCGCTCGACGGCGCGGCGGAGGCGCTGCACGGGCTCGGCATCGCCTACAACCGGGACGGTGGCCGCGCGCCGGCGGCGAGCCTCTTCCAGCTCGCGCTGTTCCTCGTGCCGGACCGGCACTTCTCCTCGATGGCGCTCGCCGAGGTGATGGAGAGCCTTCGCCAGTACGAGGCGGCCATCGGCATCTACCGCGGCATCCCCCGCCAGCATCCGCTGTCGCGCAACGCACGGGTCCAGGAGGCGCTGAACCTCAACGTCCTGGAGCGCAACGAGGAGGCGATCGCCCTGCTCGACGAGCTCGTCGCCGCCGATCCGACGGACGTCGGGACCACCATCGTGCTGGGCAACGTCTACCGCAGCCTAGAGCGCTTCGAGGAGGCGAGGTCGGTCTACGATCAGGCGATCACGGCGTTCGGGGAGGTGCCCGACCGGCACTGGACGCTGTACTACTACCGCGGCATCGCCCGCGAGCGCACCGATGATTGGACCGGTGCCGAAGCCGACTTCCGACGCGCGCTCGCCTACGAGCCGGACAACGCGCATACGCTCAACTACCTCGGCTACTCGCTCATCGACCGCGGCGAGAAGCTTGAGGAGGCCATCGACATGGTGCGCCGGGCGGTCGCGGCCGAGCCCACGAACGGCTACATCGTGGACAGCCTCGGCTGGGCGTACTACCGCCTCGGCCGCTACGAGGACGCGGTGCGCGAGCTGGAGCGCGCCGTCAGCCTGATCCCCCTCGACCCCGTCATCAACGACCACCTGGGGGATGCTTACTGGCGCGTCGGACGGCGCCTCGAGGCGATGTTCCAGTGGGCGCACGCGCGCGACAACGATCCTGACGAGGACATCGCGCCGACCATCCTGCGCAAGCTGCGCGAGGGGCTGCCCGACGATCCGCAGCCCGTGCAGGCCGCGGCCAACGAGGCCGACGCGGCCGGCGCGTCATCGGCAACCGCCGAGCCCTCGACGATGCCCGCCGACGCCGAGGACGCGACCGAAGCGACGGACGGCGCGGTGGACCCCGCAGCCGACTGAGTGCAGCTCGCAACGTCCGCCGCGCTCCAGGCGGTCGCCCCCGCCAAGGTCAACCTCGCGCTCCATGTGGTGGGGCAGCGCGAGGACGGCTACCACCTCCTCAACAGCCTCGTCGCCTTCGCCGTGGGGGCCGCCGACCGCGTGACGGTGGCGTTCGGCGAGGCCGAAACGCCGCGTCTGCGCGTCACGGGGCCGTTCGCGGGCGAGGTCCCCGGTGGGCCGAGCAACCTCGTCCTCCGTGCGGCGCAGGCGGTCGGCGGCGTGGCAAGCGTGTGGCTCACGAAGTCGCTGCCCGTCGCCGCTGGCGTCGGCGGGGGCTCGGCGGACGCTGCGGCCGTCCTTCGTGCGGTCGCCCACGGCCGCGGCGTTGCGCCGAGCTCGCTTGCCGGCGTCGCCCTCGCACTCGGGGCGGACGTTCCCATGTGCCTGTCGGGCCGACCTGCCCTCGTCGCCGGGATCGGCGAGGTGCTTACCGACGTCGCGCTGCCCTCGGTGGAGGCGCTGCTGGTCAACCCACGCGTGCCGGTGTCGACGCAGGACGTCTTCCGCCGTCTGGCGGTGAGGGAGAACCAGCCGCTCCCAACGCCGCCACCACTGGCGGACGCCGACGCGCTCGCCAGCTGGCTCGCGGCGGCACGCAACGACCTCGAAGCCCCCGCCATCGCGCTCGTCCCGGCGATCGCAACGGCGCTCGATGCCTTGCGCGCCACGCAGGGCTGCCTGCTGGCGCGCATGTCGGGGTCCGGCGCCACGGTGGTCGCGCTCTACGGCGACGCCCAGTCCCGCGATGGCGCGGCGGCAGCGATCGGCAGGGACGCCCCGTCGTGGTGGGTCGCGCCGGTGCGGCTTGCGGGCGCCCATGAGGAGCCTGCGCCCGTGTTGCCGGTGCCCGCGACCGCCGCTCTCGGTTAGGGTCGAGGTCGTGCGGACAGCTCGTCGGCGATGCCCGCGTCGACGAGGAGCGCGCGCGCCTTGCCGAGCCGCTGGCGGCTCACCAGGACTCGGCGCGGCAGGACGCCGAGCGACCCCTCGAGCACGCTCATGTTCTGGTCGACGACGAGGTGCTCGATGCCCGCCTCCGACAACAGGGCTTCGACGAACGAGATCAACACGACGTCGTTCGTGCGCAGCAGCTCGTCCAAGCTGGTCCTCCTGCACCGCCACGGCGACGGAGCGTGACGGTTGGGCTCCGGTGGCGCCGCCCGGCCTCGCGACCTGCGCGCCGCGACGCCTTGGCCCGCGCCACCGCTTGCCCGGGCCAAGGCGTGCGCCTATGGTCCCCAACATGCTCCACACGCTCGCAGCGACCCCGTGACGGCGCCCGCCGCGACAGCACCGTCCGCGTCCGGCGACATCGATCGGCTAAGCTCAAGCGTCGCCGATCGTCTGAGCGAGGTCAACGCCCTCATCCTCGAGCATGCGGGCTCCGACGTCGCGATGATCCCGGCGATCGCGGATCACCTGATCTCCTCAGGGGGCAAGCGCATCCGCCCGATGCTGACGCTCGGTACGGCCAAGCTCTTCGGCTACGAGGGCGACGGCGATGTGAAGCTCGCGACGGCGGTCGAGTACATGCACACCGCCACCCTGCTCCACGACGATGTGGTCGACGAGAGCGCCATGCGACGGGGCCGCCCCGCCGCGCGCATGATCTGGGGCAACCAGGCGAGCGTGCTGGTCGGCGACTTCCTGCTCGGCCAGGCGTTCAAGCTCATGGTCGCCGTGGGCTCGCTCGAGGCGCTCGACGTGTTCTCACGCGCCGCCGCGACGATCTCTGAAGGGGAGGTGCGCCAGCTCGCCGGGGCGAAGAACCTGTCGGTGGGTGAGGCGCACTACATGGCGGTGATCGACGCCAAGACGGCCGCGCTGTTCGCCGCGGCGACCGCAGCAGGCCCGATCCTCGCCGGCGCGTCCGCGTACCGTCCCAGCCTTGAGTCGTTCGGCCGGCACCTCGGCCTCGCCTTCCAGCTCATCGACGATGTGCTCGACTTCGAGGGCGATGCGGGCGCGCTTGGCAAGAACGTCGGCGATGACCTGCGCGAGGGGAAGGCCACGCTGCCGGTGCTCCTTGCCTACGCGCGAGGGGACGCTGCCGACAGGGCGTTCTGGGAACGCTGCATCGAGCGCGGCGACGTCGAGGACGGGGACGTCCCCACGGCGGTCGTGCTCGTGCGCTCCACGGGGGCGCTGGACGAAGCGCGGCGGCGCGCTCGCGGCTTCGCAGACCGGGCGCTGCAGGACCTCTCACGGGCTCCGGCGTGCCACATGCGCGACATCATCGCCGACGTCGTCGGCTTCGCGGTGAGCCGCCTGCACTAGGCGGACCTCGGCCCCCTCCCCGAAGCGGAGGTTGCCCCCTCCGTCGTCCCCGACGGAGCCGCTGAGCGCACCTTGGCCTCGTCGGTGCCACCAACTGCCCTCATATTTTACTATAATTCGCATCATTTCAGTATTGCGCCACGATGCAAGGCGGGCGAGGCGCGCAACGTCGCTTGGCCGTTGACAATCTCAGCCAGTCTGATGATGTTCGCCGTTACGTGCACTCTGCCTGGCACGAGTAGTTCTTTGAAGTACAATGAACGCAGCGAAAACGAATAGTTGCAACGAGCGTTCTTCGCTACTTGCACGGTTCCTGTCGTGAACAACTTGCCTCGATCGGGGGTGGTGGACCGGGATGGTGCTGGTGCGCGCTCCCTCCCTTTTAGCGCCGGGCAGGAAGGCCTCGGCCGACGATGAGCTCCGAGCGGCTGATGGGGATCGCCGCGATCAAGTGGTTGTCCTCGCCCGAGCACGCGACCGTCTCGGCGATCACGCGGCACCTGCTGCGCTGCCCCACCGCGATGGTGAACCTTGCCGACACCGACGGGCCTGAACTGCCGGACGCGTCGTCGAGCAACCTGACATTCCAGCCGGGCCTCACGTTGTTTTCGCGCTGGACGGTGGCGCGCGGCGGCGTTTTCGTCGTCCTCGACGCGGCCAACGACCCACGCTTCGCCGACAACGTCATGGTGCGCGCCTACCCGCACACGAGGTTCTACGTGGGCACCCCCGTCACCGTCCGCGGTCGCACCATCGGGGTCCTGTGCGCCGTCGACTACGCCGCTCGCCAGGCCCCCGAGCCCAACGCGCTCGACGCCTTGATGTCGCTCGCCTCGCTGTGCGGCGAGGCCATCGAACACACCGCGACGCGGCTCATGGGGCCCGTGCGTGGGGACCAGTTCGACCTCGTGGCCGAGCGCTCGGACGCGGCGGTGCTCACCGTGACCGAGGGCGGGCTCGTGGCGTTCGCCAACCGCGCGGCCAACCGCTTGCTGCGCGCGCCGACGGACGCGCTGCTTGGTGCGCCCGTGGGGCACTACATCGTCGGGTGGGAGCGCCTCCTCACGATGTTCGAGCAGGCCTTCGCCGCGTTGGCCGAGGGGCAGGATCGCGTTAGGTCCATCCTCGTGGAGGCGGCCGCGGCGGACGGCGCCATCGTCCCGGCGCGGGCGTCGATCAGCCACGTCGCTGAGATGGGCGAGTTCGTCTGGCGCCTCGTCCTGTCCGAGCTGCCGACGGGCGACAGCGTCAGCCGACTTGGTCCGCCCGGTCTGGAGCGCCGCGCTCGACCGCATGAGCGAGGCGGGTGAAGAACTTCGCGATGAGCCGGCCCGCGGCGGCATCGAGCAGCCGCCCGCCGACCCTTGCCACCGTGCCGCTGATGAGGATCGCATACGCGTAGCTGACCCGTGTGCCGGTGGGGTCGTCGTCGAAGTCGACCCATCCCTCGCCGGTGGAGTTGCCGAGCGGACCACGAGCCCCGCCGAAGAGCACCAAGCTCTCTGGGGCCACGCACTCGGCAAAGCGCGCGGTGACATGCCAGGTACCGCGCACGAAGCCGACGCCGATCCCGACGTCCGCCGCGTAGACCCGTGCGCCATCCTCGTCCGCGCGACGCAGCGTCTCGGCGCCGGGGATGGCGGCTGCGAGGCGGCGCTCGTCCATCACGATGTCCCACAGCTCCCATCGATCGATGGGCACGGTGACCGTTCCCGCCCCGACCATCCTGTAACCGTTGCCGGGGGGCATCGTCGGCGCCGGCCGGCCGGCGCGCAGGTCGGTGAGGTGGGCGGTCGTCATGGCCGGGTTGGATATAAGCGGGTCGGCGCGGGCGGAAAGGCCGATGTGCGGTGCGCTTGATGGCCGGGCGGTGGGGGCCTATGCCGGGCGGCGGGGGGAACCGGCATGATCGAACTCATCGGCAACACGCCGCTCGTGCGGCTGCAACGCGCGTCCGAGGAGACCGGGTGCGAGATCCTCGGCAAGGCCGAGTTCCTCAACCCTGGGCAGTCCGTGAAGGATCGCGCCGCGCTGTTCATCGTGCGCGATGCGATGGAGCGGGGCGCCCTCCAAAAGGGCGGCGTGATCGTCGAGGGGACGGCCGGGAACACGGGCATCGGGCTCGCCCTGGTGGGCAACGCCATGGGGTTTCGCACGGTCATCGTCATCCCCGAGACGCAGTCGCAGGAGAAGAAGGACGCCATCCGCCACGCCGGCGCCGAGCTGGTGGAGGTCCCCGCGGTGCCCTACCGCGACCCGAACAACTACGTGAAGCTGTCGGGCCGCCTCGCCGAGCAGCTCGCCGGCAGCGAGCCGAACGGGGCGATCTGGGCCAACCAGTTCGACAACACGGCGAACCGGCGCGCCCACGTGGAGGGCACCGGGCCGGAGATCTGGCAGCAGACCGATGGCCGCGTGGACGGCTTCATCTGCGCCGTCGGTTCGGGCGGCACGCTCGGCGGCGTGTCCATGGCGCTGAAGGAGTTCGGCGACGTGAAGATCGGCATCGCCGACCCCATGGGTGCGGCGCTCTACCACTGGTACGCGGACGGCGAGCTGCGCTCCGAGGGCTCCTCCATCACCGAGGGCATCGGGCAAGGCCGCGTCACCGCGAACCTCGAGGGGGTCGAGGTGGACATGCCGTTCCAGATCCCCGACGAGGAGGCGATCCCCATCGTCTTCGACCTCGTGAGGGACCAGGGCCTCACCCTGGGAGGATCCTCCGGCATCAACGTCGCGGGGGCGATCCGCATGGCGCGGGAGATGGGGCCTGGCCACACCATCGTGACCATCCTGTGCGATTACGGCGGCCGCTACGCCTCCAAGCTCTACAACCCCGAGTTCCTGCGCTCCAAGGGTCTCCCGGTGCCTTCCTGGCTAGAGGCTCGGTCGTCCATCGCAGTCCCGTTCGAGGAGGTCGCGCAGTGACGACACCGCTGTTCCGCGATGACGCCTACCTCACCTCGGCCGATGGGGTCGTAACCGAGGCGGGCGAGGGGTGGCTCAGCCTCGACCGCTCGGTGTTCTACGCCGCCGGCGGCGGGCAGCCCGGCGACACCGGGCGGCTCGAGCTCGACGGCGGCGACGCGCTCGCCGTCACCGACGCGCGCTATGGCGAGGACCGCGCCTCGATCCACCTTGCGGTCGCCTCCCCTCCCCCCGCCGGCACGTCCGTCACGCAGCACCTCGACTGGCCGCGACGCTACCGGCTCATGCGCGTGCACACCGCGCTGCACCTCCTATCGGTCGCCCTGCCCTACCCGGTGACCGGCGGGCAGATCGGCGACGGCGACGGACGGCTCGACTTCGACATCCCCGACCCGCAGCTCGACAAGGACGCCTTGGCCGAGCGTGTGCAGGACCTCGTCGACGGTGCCCACGCGGTGACCACGGAGTGGATCACCGACGAGGAGCTCGACGCGAACCCTGACCTCGTGAAGACCATGGCGGTCAAGCCGCCGCGCGGCTCGGGACGGGTGCGCCTGGTGCGCATCGGCTCCGTCGACCTGCAGCCGTGCGGCGGCACGCACGTCGCCTCCACCGCCGAGGTCGGTCGCGTCGCCGTCACGAAGATCGAAAAGAAGGGCCGGCAGAACCGCCGCGTCCGGCTGAGCCTGGTGGACTGATGCGCATCGATCCTGCCGAACTCCACGCCCGCCTCGATCGCGTCACCGTGCTCGAGGCCTCCCTGCCCATGCCGGACAGTCGCCGCGACGCGGCCGCCGAGTTCGAGGCGCGTCGCATTCCCGGAGCGCTGCGCTTCGACATCGAGCGCATCGCCGATGTCGCGAGCGGGCTGCCGCACACCCTGCCCTCGCCCGAGGCGTTCGGCGCGATGGTGGGAGCGCTGGGCATCTCCAACGACACCGAAATCGTGGTCTACGAGGGCGGTGCGCCGTTCGCCGCGCCCCGGGCGTGGTGGATGTTCCGCGTGATGGGGCACGACGCGAAGGTGCTCGACGGTGGGCTCGAACGCTGGGTGCGCGAGGGCTACCCGGTCGAGACGGGTCCACCCCGCGTGCCCGAGGTCGCGACCTTCACCGCACGGCTGCGACCAGAGCTCCTCGCCGACGCCGAGCAAGTTGCCGAGGCGCTTCAGGAGGGCCGGCCGGTGGTCGACGCGCGCTCGTCCGAGCGCTTCGAGGGACGCGCCGCTGAGCCGCGCGCCGGGCTGCGCTCTGGCCACATGCCGGGGGCGCGGAACCTGCACTACGCGAGCCTCATCGACGCCGACGGTCGGCTGAAGCCCCCCGACGCCTTGCGCAGCGCGTTCGAGGAGGCCGGCGTCGCCCTCGACCGGCCGGCCATCACCACGTGCGGCTCGGGCGTCACCGCGGCCATCCTGTCCTTGGCGCTCGAGGAGGTCGGCGGGTCGTCGGCGGTCTACGACGGCTCGTGGACCGAGTGGGGCGCCGACACCGATCGCCCCGTCGCGAAGGGACCGGCAGCCCCGGCACAGGCCTGACATCTACCTTCGGTTAACCGCACGCTGCCAAGATGCATTGGTATGTGTAGGTCGAGGGGTGTATGTCGGACCAGGACATCTTCGAGTTTCACGCCATCGTGGCAGCGGAGCCGGCCACGTTGCGTGCCTGGCAGCACGAGCCTGCTGCGGCGAGCTGGGCGCGGCACTACCTCGTGGGCGGTGGCCACACCCTCGCGCTCGTCTCGGCGCGCAGGATCGAGCTCACGCGCCGTCGCTTCGTCGACGGGCTGCGCGTGGAGGACGAGCTTCTCCGGGCCGACCTCCCCCTCGACGGGACGGCGCTCGACATGATCGGCCGAGTGCTCCCGCCGGCGATCGGAACGCTGAAGATCGACGGGCGGACCGCGCAACGCCTCGTGGACTCGCTCGCCCACCCGGCGCTGCGTCAGGCGAGCGTCCTCATCAAGTCCCAACGGATGACGAGGGGTCCGGTGAGCGCCACCGTCAGCACCTTCGAGGTGCCGGATTGGGAGGCGACGGGCCGCTCCATCATGCTGCGCTCGGCGAGCGCGACGCAGCTTCGCGCGGCGCTCGACGCGCTTCGCCTCGCCCGGCTGCCGGACCAACCGCTGTCGGATTGGCTGCGCAAGGCACACCGTGCGGCGACGGCCGATGCCGGTCCCCGGACGCGCGCGGCCTGAACCTTTGATCTCAGCGCTCCAACCCTTCTGCTTCCTGGGCGGCAGTCGCGCTGCCGTCCCGTCGGCGCTCCATCGCTCGACCGCGCTGCGTTGACGGCCACGCGTCTTATGGATCAATGACCCCGGAGAGGTGGGGCCGTCGATGGACGTTCGCGGAGCCGAAGGGAACGTCATCGAGGGGTACCCTTCCGAGCATCGCGGGTGCAGCGTGGTGTTTCGCGGCAGGGGCCACCAGCTGACGTTCGGCGCCAACGTGAGGCTGCGCAACGCCAAGTTCCGCTTCTTGGGCAAGGGCGCTCCGACGAGCATCGTCATCGGCGACGACGTGTTCGTGAACCAGGCGGCGGACTTCGACCTCCACGCGACGCGGATCGTGATCGGCAACGGGGTCAGGATCATCAAGAAGTCGCAGTTCATCGTGGCCGGCGGCGCGACGCTCGAGATCGGCGCGGGCTGCCTGCTGGCCAACGTCCGCATTCGCACGAACGACATGCACAAGGTCGTCGACGTCGCGACGGGGGAGTGGCTCAACCCGGCGGGGGACGTCGTCCTCGAGCCGCGCGTCTGGCTCGCCGAGGATGTGAAGATCTACAAGGGCGTGCGCATCGGCGAGGGGTCCGTCGTCGGCGCCTGCTCGGTCGTCACGAGCGACCTTCCGGCCCAATCGCTGTGCGTGGGCGTGCCGGCCAGGGTGGTCCGCCAGGGCGTGACCTGGGCCTGAGGTGCCGCGCCCGACCGACGTGCGTCCGGCAAGCGGCGCGCGTCACGCGCGGGCGTGGTAGATCGCGTCGGTGAGGGGTGCGCGCACCGACCAAGGGAGCATGCCTGCCAGCGCCCACTTGTAGATCGCCGGATCCGCCGGGTTGTGCCGCGCCGCCCGGGCGAGGGTCTTGAGGGCCGATGTCGGGACGCCATCGGGCGCGGTGAGCTCGCGACGCGCGGTGTCGAGCAGGAAGCGGTGAGCGACGCCGGCGCGCATCATGTCCTCCCGGTAGCGCTCGAACAGCATCGCGCGAGCCGCACGGTTCGCCGCGAAGTTGCGCGATCGGCGCTCCCGAATGTCGGCCGCCGGGTTGAGGTACACGACGTGGGCGTCCGGAACGAAGTCGACCGCGAAGAACCGACAGACCCGCAGCCAGTAGTCGTAGTCCTCCGCGGCCGGCAGGGTGGCGTCGAAGCCGCCGACGATGTCGGCGGCCGCTCGGCGCATCAGGGCGTTCGATGCGCCCCCGTGGATGACGTTGGACTGAAGCATGTCCACCCAAACGTCGCCGCGTCGATCGGGGCGGGACAGGATGACGCTCCCGTCCGCGCCGTGCTCCTCGACGCCCGTATAGATGATGCCCACCCGGTCCGGACTGCCGGTCATAAGTTCGACCTGAGCGGCGAGCTTGCCCGGGCGCCACAGGTCGTCGGAGTCGAGGAAGGCGACGTAGTCGCCCCGGGCCGCATCGAGCCCGCGGTTCCGGGCCCGAGCGACGCCGCCGTTGCGAGGCTGGCGGATGTAGGAGAGGCGCTGATCGTCGAGCGCCGCGACGATGGCCTCGGTGTCGTCGTCACCACCATCGTCGACGATCAAGACCTCGAAGCGTCGGAACGTCTGCGCGAGCACCGACTCCAACGTCCCACCGAGGAGGTGCGCGCGGTTGTACGTCGGAATGACGACCGAGACGAGCGGATCGGATGGCGGGGTCCGAGGCATGGTCTCGGCGACGCTGCGTCGCAACGTGGCACGCCGCTCGCGGATCAGTGGGGCGACGCGCGCGCGCGGCCCGCCGTGCCGGACACCGGCCTGCCCTGCCCGACGACACAGGGCAGCGGAGGCGGCGGCCCGTTCGGCAAGTTCCCGGTCCACCGGCCGCGCCTCGACCGCGATGCGCTCATAGGCGTGCGAAAGGGGGCTGCGGTAGGGTGCCAGCCTGCCCTCAACCCGCAGGAGGTCCGCCAGTCGATCGAGGACGCGCTGGCGCGATGCCAGACCCTTCGCGGTGCTGCGGTGCCCGCTCAGCGAACCCGAGCTCCCGTCCGCACGCCGATAGTACGCGACGCCAGCCGGTGCGTGGATCAGGCGGCCGCCGGCGACCAACGCCCGCATCATCAGGTCGCCGTCGTTGTTGAGGAAGGTGCCGGCGTCCCAGCCACCGCTGGCCTCGTACGTCTCGCGGGACCAAAGGATGCTGCAGGGCGGGTGATACCAGCCCTCGAGCCAGCCAGTGAGCGGATCGTCACTCCTGAGCGGTGCGCACGACGCGTGTTGCGCGATCCAACCGTCGCCCGTCCTGGCGTAGCGCATCCAGGTGCAGCAGGCGATGCCGGTCGGATGACGATCGAGGGTCGCATCGAGCGCGGCAAGGACGTCGAGGCCGAGCAGGTCGTCGGCGTCGAGGAACATCAGCCTGTCCCCACGGGCGTGCGAGAGCCCCGCGAGCCTTGCCGCCGACGCACCGCCGAACGCCCCTCGGACGACGCGCACGTCCGCCCCGAACGCCTCGGCGACGTCGCCGGAGCCGTCGTCCGAGCGGTCGTCGACCACGATGAGCTCGTCCGCCGGTCGCGTCTGGTTCACGAGCGTCTGCAGCGTCTGGGCAAGGTGCGCCGCGCCGTTGTGAACCGGCACGATCACGGAGATGGTCACCCCGCCGCCTCCACGTCGGCGAGCAGCCTCGCGAGGCCATCGGCGTCGACCTCGAGCTCCCGGTTGACCGCATAGCCCGTGGGGGGGCCGACGTAGCGCGCCTTGGTGATCCAGTAGTTGAGCTCGAGCGCGCTCGCCAGCGCGTAGAAGTTCGGGTTGGGGAAGCTCGGCTCGGAGATCTCGATGACGTCGGTGCCCGGCGCGCAGAACATCATGTTGCTGAGCCCGGCGCCGTGCGGTGCCAACAGACGCCTGGTCTCGCCCATCAGCGCGATCTGCTCGGCAAAGGGTAGGCTCTCCATGACGACGGGCTCGTAGCCGAACCGCTCGAGGACGCGCTCGAGTTCGGCCGCGTTGTGCACGCTGCGCCCATGCACCTTGGCCCGCGAGATGAAGATGTTGCGATGGGGACGCGATGCCGGGCGGCCGAGTCGGCTGCGGACCTTCGAGACGAGTTCGGGGCGGAACCGGTCGGTCGAGAAGACCGTGAGCTCGCCGACCCGTAGGGGTCGCGACGGGTCGTGCTGAACGCAGCTCGCCGGGTCGACGCCGAACAGCTCGACGCACGCGTCGATGACGGCACCGCGTCGGCGCGGGAGGATGAGGTCGCCGAGGAGACCCATCTCCTCGAGCAGGCACAATTTGGGCAGATGCGCCGTCACCCAATGCGCGTGATTGTGGTAAACGCGCTCGGCGATCCAGGCGCCACGCGGGACCGTGACGGGGGCGGCGGCCGATCGCAGGGCCATCGCATGCCCCCCGCGAAAGACCATCTCCCGCAGGCGCAGCGCGAGGTGCGTCCGCGTCAGTATCGCGGGGTAGAAGTTGCCGCTCGTAGGCTCGTCGAACGACGTGATCAGCGCGTCTTTCAGGGTGAGCTGAAACGTCGGCGCGAGCGTGCGTGCCGGCACCTCGCGCATGGAGAACCCCCACCAACCGGCGTCGCCGTAGAGTTCCTCGGCCGAGGCGACGTTCCTGGGGAGCGGGTAATTCGCGTGAGCGACCGGGTGGAGCGTCTCGACGGCGATGCCATCGTGCGGTCCGACCGGACCGTCCGGCAGGATCTCGGGTACCCAACGCCACCCGAACCAGCCGGGCGGCACGCCACGTCGCACCGCGGCCATGGGGAGGCGTGAGCCACGCGGGCGGGTCGCGGCGAGGTCGCGTCGCAGGATGGCAGCGTCCTTCGTCGCCCCCATCACTCCACCGTTGCCATCAGGCGGAAGTCGTCGTGCCGTGAAACGAGCTCGTCGAAGGTGCCCTCGGCCTCGATCGCGCCGTCCTTCAGGAAGTAGAGCCGGTCGCAGTTGGCGACGCTGCTGAGGCGGTGCGCGATCATGATGATCGTCCGCTCGCCGCGCAGCTTGTCGATCGCGCCGACGACCGCGCGTTCGGTGGAGTTGTCGAGGGAGGACGTCGCCTCGTCGAGGACGAGGACCTCCGGATCGTGGTAGAGCGCGCGGGCGATCCGATGCGTTGTCGCTCGCCGCCGGACAGTCGCGCCCCGCGCTCACCGATGATCGTAGCCACCCCGTCGGACTGGCGTGCCAGGAACGCACCGAGCTGCGCCGCCTCGATGGCCTGGCCCAACGCCCCCTCGTCGATCGCCTCGTCGGGGACACCGAAGGCGATGTTGCGCCGGATCGTATCGTCGAGCAGGTAGATGGCCTGAGGCACGTAGCCCACCCTGGCGCGCCAGCGTGCGAGCCCGAGCTCGCGCACGTCCGTGCCGTCGGCGAAGACGCCGCCGCGCTCGGGCTGCAGGAGCCCCATCAGAACGTCGATCAGCGTCGACTTCCCCGCGCCGGTGCTCCCGACGAACGCGATCGCCCCACCCTTCGGGATCGTCACGTTGATGTCCTGCAGCGCGAACTCCTTGGCACCGGGGTAGCGGTGCCAGATGTCCTGTAGCGCGACTTCGTCCTTGAGGTTGATCGGCTGAGGGGGCGCACTGAAGATGTCCCGGCCCTTCCCCTCCAGCAGGCTGAGGTCCTCGAAGACCGGATCAACGCTGACGAGGTTGTAGCGCAGGTTCGTCCAGTACAGCATCGCCCCGCTCACCGTCTGCCGCAGCCGCACGAGCCCGACGCCGAAGAGCGAGAGCGTGATGAGCACCGACTCGGTGGAACGACCCGAGAGGACCAACGCGGCCGTCAGGATCAGCATGCCGACGACGGCGACGAACTCCGAGACCGGCATGATGGATCGGCTGAACAGGTGCTTGTAGAGGTGGACCTCGGCGATCGTCCTGTTCACCTCGTCGACGCGGTCGGCGAAGTAGCCCTCGCGGTTGAGGACCATGGCCTCCTTGATGCCGCCGAAGGCCTCGTAAAGGATTTGCACGAAGGCGGCGCGGGCCTTCTGGTCACGCTGGCCGTACCGGCGCAGGCGCTTGGCGGCCAGGAGCACGGCCACGATCCCGATCGCGCCGAAGAAGGCGATCCAGTAGAGCGTCACCACCGGCTCGACGACGAAGAGGAGGCCGAACACCGCGACGAGCACCAGGAGCTGGGTGCAGAAGTCGAGGACCGTGCCGATGAGCTGGTAGGCGATGATGGAGGCTTCGCGATCGATGTTGCGGATGAGCTCCGAGCTGTTGCGCTTCAAATGCATCGCGTACGGAGCGCTGAGGTAGGCCCTGATGAGCCTGCGAACGAGGTCCGCCCTGCGCCGCGTCGCGTAGCGCACCTGCCCGTAATGATTGACGAGGAGGAACGCGCACTTCAGCCCGTAGATCGCGATGAGCGCGCCCGCGCCCCAAAGGACGAGCTCCACCGTGGTGTCCAGCCCCAGAGCGTCCAGCGCTGCGGCCGCGGTTGGATAGTCCCGCAGCAGATCCTCGCTGACCAGCGCGCCGACGAACACCGGCACGGACGCCACGCCCAGCACCTCGAGCACGGCGCCGACCAACATCATCGCGAAGAGGATGCCGGCATTGCGACGGTCGCGTGGTGTGAGGAGCGCGTAGAGCCGCCTGAACGACGCCGGGATCATCGACGGGTGTCCTGGCGCGGGTGCGTGTCGAGCACCCGTTCGTAGAGGGCCAGGAACGGACGACCCACCACCTCAGCGGAGAAGTCCTGCGCTCGAGCGAGCGCTGCGCGGCCGAGCGCGGCAGCGCCCTCGGGATCGTCGAGCAGGCGACGCATGCCCTGCTCGAGCGCTCCTGGGTCCTCTGGCTCGACGCACAGCCCAGCGTCCGATCCAACGACCTCAGGCATGCCGCCGACGCGCGTTGCGACGACGGGAAGCCCGCAGGCCATGGCCTCGAGGAGGGCGAGCGGCAGGCCTTCGCTGCGCGAGGGCATCACGAAAAGCTCGGCGGCGTGCAGACGGCGTCGAACGGCGTCGCGATCCAGGCGACCGGTGAACTCGACGCGGTCTGCGATCTCGAGGTCGTCGGCAAGGTCCCGCAGCGCGGCGTGCTGCGGCCCGTCGCCGATGAAGGTCAGGCTCGTTCGGCTCCCGCGCGCCGACAATCCAGCGAACGCATGCAACAATAGGTCGAAGCCCTTCACTGATTCCAGGCGACCCACTGCGACGGTGCCCTTGCGTTGGCAAGCCTGTGCCGGACGCCAATACTCGATGTCGATGCCGTTCGGTATGACGTCGACGTCGTCCTCGCTGAGGCCGCCCTCCCTGATGACGGCGCGTCGAACCTCCTCGGAGACGGCGGTGACGGCGTCCGCCCGACGGAGCAGTTCCGGCAGCGCGCCCTGCCAACTCATCTGCGGAAGCAACAGGTCGCTCCCGTGCGCCGAGAGAACCAGTCGATAGCCGAACAGCCGCTGCAACCGCGCGAAGTAGAGGGCTTCGGACGTGATGAAGTGCACGTTGACGACGTCGGGCCGAACCTTCACGAGCCCGCGCGTCAGACGCACCAGCGAGGGGGCGTGCAGGGGTCGTGCCCTCACCCGGCCGACGGCGTCCGTCCTGATGTGCAAGGGGCAGCGCCAGGCGTCGCGCTCGACGGTCGGCGGCGCGACGCCATGGGACCAGACGTCCGTCACCGACACGGCCATGGCACGCAAGTCCTCGATGAGGCGCCGAACGACGCCCTGCACGCCACCGGCCTCGTCGCGGTTGACGACGGAATAGATCAGCGTGGTCGGCTTACGACCCGAGCAACGTTGCCGAGGGGGTGCGATCCACGCCAAGTTCGCGATGTGCGGGATGGCACGGGCCAATGCGGCACGCAGGCCCGCCGGACGCCCCTGCAGCCGCCGATGAATGATCGCCGATGATCGCGGCATCTCAAGTCCGATCCGGAGCGAGCTCGCCGATCTCAACGGCATGGGGTGGCTGGAACCAACGAACCGGTGCGTGGAGGGAAGGTCACTCTTACCGGCCCGGCTCGCAGCGCTGAGCGTTCGTGCCGGCGACATGGAGCGCCGATGCCCGTCCGGACGCACATCCGCACTGGACGGTCTTCGCTTCAGCACCTCGGAGGATGGCCGCTCGCTGCAATTGCGCCGGACCCCTCGCGGGCCAGCATCGAACGTAGAGCGAGCTGGCGCCGCGATCGTTCCGGGCGGGCGTCTATGGGCAGGGCTCCTGCTGGATGCGCGACCTCAGCACGTTGCTGGCCCCGAGGATGTGGGATCGCATGACAGCCCGCGCCCACTCGGCGTCCCGGCTGGCGATGGCCGCGGTCAGGTTGCGGTGGTCGTTGAGGCTTCGCCGGACGTCGTCGCCGTCGAAGTTGGCGTAGGTGTGGACCAGGAAGCCGAGCGCCATGAGAAGCTCCGATGAGCGCTTGAGGGTCGGGTTGCCGGCGGCATCGAGGATCCTCGCGTGGAAGTCCTGGTTGAGCTTCGACAACCGGCTGACGTCGAAGCCGACCGCGAACTCCGCCTCCATGGCACCGGCGATGCCCCCCAGCGCATCGGCCTCATCCTTCGACCGGCGCAGCGCGGCGAGGCCCGCGGCCTCGCCCTCCAGCAGCGCGCGGACCTCGAAGATGTCGCGAACCTCCCGCGGCGACCGCTGCGCCACGACGGCCCCTGCGTGGGGGACCATCACGACGAAGCCCTCGCTGGCCAGCTGGGCAAGGGCCGCGCGCACCGGCGTCCGGCTCACGGCGTGACGGTCCGCCAGCGTCTCCTCGCCGAGCCGTCCGCCGGGCGGGTGGAGGCCAGCGACGATGTCCTCGCGGACGAGTTCGTAGACGCGATCGGCTGCACGCCTTGCGCCGCCGCGATCACCCTTCCTGGTCATGGCCTCAGCCCCTCAGCCGCGCACTGGACACAACAACTCGGTATTAGAACGAGGATCCAGGTCCAGCTTGACATATTGTACACAATGGCCGTAGGGGCACTCGCGAGAGCTGCGTGTTCTGGCGACGGTCTTACCGCCCGTCAAACCAACGCGGTCGCTGGGGAGGGACGGGGTGGCAGCGCTCCAGGGGATCAAGGTCGTCGAGCTCGGTCAGTTCATCGCCGGGCCGTACTGCGGCCAGCTCCTCGCGGACTTCGGCGCGGAGGTCGTGAAGGTCGAGCCCCCGCGAACCGGCGATGCCATGCGTCAGTGGGGCCGCGCCGATGCCGAGGGCCGCACCCTGTGGTGGCCTGTCATCGCCCGCAACAAGAAGTCGATCACCCTAGACTTGCGCAAGGAGGCGGCCCAGGACGTAGTCCGCGAGCTCGCCCAGCGCGCGGACATCCTCGTCGAGAACTTCCGCGTCGGCCGCATGGAGGAGTGGAACCTCGGCTTCGAGGCGCTCAGCGCGATCAACCCGCGCCTCATCATGGTGCGCGTATCGGGGTTCGGCCAGACGGGTCCCTACCGCGAGCGTGCCGGCTTTGCGTCGGTGTGCGAGGCGATGGGAGGCCTGCGCTACATTTCCGGCTTCCCCGACCGGCCGCCCGTGCGCGCCGGGATCTCCATCGGCGACACGCTGGCCGGGCAGCTCGGCTTCCAAGGGGCGCTCCTCGCGCTGCACGAGCGCGCGCGGACGGGCCGCGGCCAGCAGGTCGACGCGTCGATCTTCGAGGCGGTGCTTTCGGTGACGGAGAGCCTTGTCACCGAGTACGACGCCGGAGGCCACGTGCGCGAGCGGGCCGGCAGCATCCTGCCCGGCATCGCGCCATCCAACGCCTATCCGACGGCCGACGGCGTCCCGGTGATCATCGGCGCCAACGGGGACAACCTGTTCCGCCGGCTCGCCGACGTCATGGGCCGCCCGGGCCTTGCGACGGACGAGCGCTACAAGTCCCATCAAGCCCGCGGGCACCATCAAGGCGAGCTCGACGACATCATCGCCGAGTGGACCGCGACGAAGGACGCTCAATGGTTGGTCGACACTTTGTCCGCCGCAGGCGTCCCGGCCGGGCTCACTTATCGCGCGCCCGACATGCTTGCCGACCCGCACTTCGCGGCACGTGAGGCGATCCTGCACGTCGACGATCCGGACCTCGGCGAGGTCGCCATGCAGGGTGTGTTCCCGAAGCTGTCCTCCTCGCCCGGAGCCGTCAGGCACACGGGGCCACGCCTCGGCGAGCACACGGACGACGTGCTGCGCGACTGGCTCGGATGGGACGAGGCGGCGCTCCAGCGGGCCCGCGTAGAGGCCATCATCTGAGCGACCGCTCGCGGCCGGGGCGCCGCGCGCGACATCGAACCAACGAGCGGGGCGGCCAACGAGCTCCGGGAGGAAACGCCATGGCGGGTGAGCTGCTGCTTGAGGTCGAGGTCATCCATCGATGATCGAGCCCATCATCGTCGTCGTCACGCTGCTCGGCCTGATCGCGATCGGCTCCCCCATCTTCCTCGCGCTCGGCGCGTCGGGGCTGCTCGGCCTCTACATGGCGCGCGGTTCGCTGGCGTTCTTCTTCGGCCCGACCTCGCTGTTCGGGCAGCTCAACAGCTTCGAGCTGCTCGCGCTGCCGCTTTTCGTGCTCATGGGCAACTTCCTCGCCGCGACGCCGGTGGGGATGAACCTCTTCCACGCCGCTGTCGCTTGGCTGCACTGGCTACGCGGGAGCCTCGCGATCTCGACCGTGGGCGCATCGGCGGTGTTCGGCGCCGTCAGCGGGGTGTCCATCGCAGGGGTGGCCGCCGTCGGCTCCATCGCCGTGCCGCAGATGCTGGAGCGCGGCTACAGCCGCACCATCGCGGCGGGCAGCGTCGTCTCGTCGGGAGCGCTCGCCATGCTGATCCCGCCGTCGGTGCCCCTCATCATCTACGGCGCCGTCTCCTCGGTCTCGGTGGCGGACCTCTTCATCGGCGGCATCGTGCCAGGCCTCGCCCTCGCCCTGGCGCTCGCGCTCTACCTCTACGTCCGCGTGCTGATCTTCCCCGAGGAGGCGCCGCCCTACGTGGGCGAGCGCGTCACCTGGGCGGACCGCCTGCGTGCGCTTGCCGGGATCTGGCACGCGCTGGCGCTGATCGCGTTCGTGCTCGGCGCGATCTACAGCGGGATCGCGACCCCGAGCGAGGCGGCGGCGTTTGGCGCGCTCGGCGCGTTCGTGATCGCGGTGTTCGTCTTCCGGTCGCTCGACGTGCGCGGCATCCTTCGCGTCCTCGGATCGTCGGCGCGCATCTCGGGGGCGATCCTCCTCATCATGGGGTGCGCGCGCATCTTCGGCGACTACCTCAACCTCGTTCGCGTGCCGGACGCGGTGACCGGCGCGCTGGTGGGAACCGACCTTCCACCCGAGGCGATCCTCATCCTCGTGATGCTCGTCCTCGTGGGGCTCGGCATGCTCGTCGACGCGGTCTCGCTGATCGTCGTCACCACACCGATCCTGCTGCCGCTCATCACCACGCTCGGCTACGATCCCCTGTGGTTCGGCATCATCCTCGTGCTCAACCTCGAGATCGCGGTGATCACACCCCCGGTCGGGTTGAACCTCTACACGCTGAAGGCGGTCGTGCCGTCGCTCCGCCTCGAGGAGATCGTGCGGTCCGTCGTCCCGTTCGTCTTCGTGCAGTTCGCATTGCTGATCGTCTTCGTCCTGTTCCCATCGATCAGCCTGTGGCTTCCGAGCCTCGTCAAGTAGGAACAGATCGAAAGGGAGAGATACGAATGAACAGACGCACCCTCTTGGCCGCCGTCAGCGCGGTCGCCGTCGGCGCAGCGCTTGCGGCTGCACCGCTCGCGGCGCGCGCCCAGGAAACCATCACCGGCGTCACCTACATCCCGCCGTCCTACGAGGACCTCGCGTTCGGCTACCAGGGCTTCGTGGAGCGGGTGAACGAGGCGAACCCGGACGCCGTCACGATCGACTTCTACGACTCCGGCCGCCTCGTCTCGGCCGACGAGCAGCTCCCGGCCCTGCGCTCGGGCAACATCGACCTGATGTTCCATACGACGAGCTACGTGACCCGCTCGCTGCCGATCCTCGGCATCACCGGCCTACCGGGCGTCGTCGAGGACCTCTACGAGCACCCCGAGCGCCTGAAGCGCGGCTCGCCGCTGTTCGAGCTCGTCAGGGACGAGCTTGCCAAGCAGGGCCTCGAGCTCCTCAGCCTCGGCGGCGGCCTCATGGAGCCCGAGTACATCTGGAGCACCGAGGCGGCCCCCGTGACCTCCATCGAGGACATCGATGGCAAGCGCATCCGCGTCGTCTCGTTCGAGGCGACCAACGTCGTCGAGGACTTCGGCGGCGCTGCGGTGCGCATCCCCTCCTCGGAGCTCTACCTTGCCATGCAGCGCGGCACCGTCGATGCGGCCGTCGCCAACATCTCGACGATCAACGGCCGTGACCTCAACGAGCAGACCGCGGCGGTCTACAAGCTGCCGCTGACGTCGTTCTCCATCGGCATCTTCATGCAGAAGGACCGTTGGGACGCGCTGCCGCAGGAAGCGAAGGACGCCATCCTCGAAGGCGCCGAGTGGTTCGATGCCGAGAGCGCCAAGGCGGCCAACACGGAGTACTTCGAGGCCAAGTACTGGCCGGCGTTCGAGGAGGCCGGGATCGAGGTGATCGAGCCGGACGAGGCGGCGATGCAGCGCCTCGAGGAGGCCTCGCAGGACGTCCGCGAGGCCTGGGTCCAGGAGGTCGGCGAGGACGTCGGCAACCGCGCGATCGCCCTGGCGCTCGGCGAGGAGAGCTGACGCCCATGCTCGCCCTGCCGGTGAACGTGGTCGAGGCGTTCGGGAGGGTCCTGCAGGTCGTCGGGCTCGCCGCCCTCGCCTTCATGGCGCTGACGATCTGCTACGATGCGACCGTGCGGTACTTCTTCGCCGCGCCGACCTCGTGGTCCCTCGAGATCAACTCCTACCTCGTCGTCTACCTTGCGGTGATGACGGCGGCGGACGTGCACCGGCGGGGCGAGCACATCGCGATCTCGCTCTGGCCGGACAGGGCGAGCCCCACCATGCGCCGCCTGCTCGGCGCCATCACCTGCGTCGTGGGGATCGCCCTTTGCGCGATCCTGACGTGGCGCGGTGCGCTGATGACCTACGACGCGTGGTCCTACGGCGAGCGCGTGTCGAGCGCGTTCGGCACGCCGACGTGGATCCCCTACGCGATGCTGCCCATCGGCTTCGGCACGCTCGGGCTGCAGTTCGCGATCAACGCCTTCCGCGAGCCGCCCAGGCCGCAGGAGGGCAGCGCCGTTGTCTGACACCCCGCTCAACCTCACCCAGAAGCTGTTCGCCGACCACCTCGTCAGCGGCGAGCTGGTCCCCGGCGACGAGGTTGCCCTCCGAGTGGACCAGGCGCTGCTCCAGGACGTGCTCGGCACCCTCGTGATGCTCGAGCTCGAGGCGATGGGCATCGAGCGCGTCGCCACGTCGCCCTCGGTCCAGTACATCGACCACGGGCTCGTCCAGTCGAACGAGATCGACGCCGACGCCCACGCCTTCCTGAAGTCGGGCTGCGAGCGGTTCGGGATCGTCTACTCCTCCCCAGGCACTGGCATCAGTCATCCGGTGCACATGGAGCGGTTCGGCGTGCCGGGCCGCACCCTCGTGGGCTCGGACAGCCACACGCCGGCCGCCGGCTCGCTCGGCATGCTCGCCATCGGTGCCGGGGGCGTCGAGGTGGCGATGGCGATGGCGGGCGAGCCGCTCACCCTCGCGATGCCCAAGGTCTGGGGGGTCGAGCTCACGGGGACGCTGCCGGACTGAGTCTCGGCCAAGGACGTCATCCTCGAGCTCCTGCGCCGTCACGGCGTCGCGGGCGCCAAGCACCACGTCATGGAATATCACGGGCCAGGGCTCGACGGCCTTTCGGCGATGGACCGGCACGTGATCGCGAACATGGGGACGGAGCTCGGCGCGACCTCGACCGTCTTCCCGTCCGACGAGGGGACGCGGCGCTTCCTCGCCGCGCGCGGACGGGAGGCGGACTGGCGACCGCTCGCCGCCGACCGCGGCGCGAGCTACGATCGCCACGAGGCCATCGACCTGTCGACCCTCGTGCCGCTGATCGCGAGGCCGCAGAGCCCGGACAACGTGGTCCCGGTCAGCGAGTGCGCCGGGGAACCCATCGCGCAGGCCTACATCGGCTCGTCGGCCAACCCTGGCTACCGCGACTTCGCCGTGGTGGCCGACATCGTCGCCGACAAGCGGGTCGCCGACGGCGTCTCGCTCGACGTCAACCCGTCGTCGCGGCACGTGCTCTCGCAGCTCGTCGCGACGGGCAAGCTCGGCCCGCTGATCGCCGCCGGCGCGCGGCTCCACCAGGCGGGCTGCAACGGTTGCATCGGGATGGGCCAGTCGCCGGCGAGCGGTCAGAACAGCCTGCGCACGGTGCCACGCAACTTCCCCGGGCGCTCGGGGACGACGGAGGACTCGGTCTTCCTGTGCAGCCCCGAGACCGCCGCGGCGTCGGCCCTCGCCGGCGTCATCACCGACCCGCGCACCCTCGACATGCCCTACCCGCGGATCGACGAGCCGGCGACGCAGCCGCTCAACGATGCCGGCCTGGTCCGCCCGAGGCCCGGACACCGCCCACCCCTCTACCAGACCAAGCACACGCCCTCGTTGCCTGAGATCGAGCCGATCCGGGACGAGTTCACCGTGCCCGTTCTCCTCAGCCTCGGCGACAACATCTCCACCGACGACATCATCCCGGCCGGGCGGATCCTGCCGTTCTGGTCCGACGTGTTCGAGACGCAGAAGTACGCCTTCCACCACCTCGACCGGAGCTACCCCGAGCGGGCCGAGGCCTCGCCCGAGGGGCATGCCATCGTCGCGGGGGCAAATTATGGGCAGGGGTCCAGCCGCGAGAACGCGGCCTTGGTGCCTCGCCTGCTCGGCCTGCGTCTCGTGCTGGCGCGCTCGTTCGCCCGGATCCATTGGCAGAACCTTGCGAGCTTCGGCGTTCTGCCCCTCATGCTGGGCGACGGCGACCACCTGCCCGCAGGCGCGCGGCTGACCGTGAGGGAGCTGCGAGCCCAGGTGCACGGCGGGCCGACGGTCCGGATCGAGGTCGACGGCGCCGACGGGCCGCGCAGCCTCGAGCTCGCGCACGAGCTGAGCTCGCGGCAGGTCGAGGTCCTGTTCGCCGGCGGCATCATCAACCACGTGCGCGCCAGGACTCGTCGCGCGCGTCCCCGGGCACCCCTCCGCCAGGGATGAGGCGCCGTCCGCCCTCGTCCCAACCGAGGCTGCGCGCTGCGGACGGCGGGGTCTCAGCCCTCGATGCCGAGCCTCTGCCGCACCGTCGCCGCCACGGCCTTGGGGTTCGCCTTGCCGCCGGTGGACTTCATCACCTGTCCGACGAACCAGCCGGCAAGGTTCGGCTTCGCCTTCGCCTGCTCTGCCTTGTCGGGGTTCGCAGCGATCACCTCATCAACCGCGGCCTCGATGGCATCGGTGTCGGTCACCTGGACCATGCCGCGGGCCTCCACGATCTCGGCAGGGTCGCCTCCCTCCGTCCACACGACCTCGAACAGGTCCTTGGCGATCTTGCCCGAGATCACGTCCTTGGCAAGGAGGTCGAGGATCGCACCGAGCTGGGCCGCCGACACCGGCGAGGCCTCGATGGCGATCCCCTCCTTGTTGAGCCGACCGAGGAGCTCGTTGTTCACCCAGTTCACCGCGGCCTTCGGGTCGCGCCCCTTCGCCACCGCCTCGAAGTAGGCCGAGGCGGCGACGTCCGCGACGAGCACCGACGCATCGTAGGGTGAGAGCCCGAGTTTCACGTAGCGCGCGCGCTTCTCGTCCGGCAGCTCCGGGAGCGAGGATCGCACGCGCTCCACCATCGCCTCGTCGAGGACGAGGGGCAGGAGGTCGGGATCGGGGAAGTAGCGGTAGTCGTGCGCCTCCTCCTTGGAACGCATGGAGCGTGTCTCGCCGGTGCGCGCGTCGAAAAGGCGCGTCTCCTGGAGGACGGCGCCGCCGTCCTCCAGGATGCCGATCTGCCGCCTTGCCTCGTGTTCGATCGCCTGCCCGGCGAAGCGGATCGAGTTGACGTTCTTGATCTCGCAGCGCGTGCCCAGCGGCTCGCCGGGCCTGCGGACCGACACGTTGATGTCGGCGCGAAGGTTGCCCTTGTCCATGTCGCCGTCGCACGTGCCGAGCGTGCGCAGGATGAGCCGCATCGTGGTGAGGTAGGCGCGGGCTTCCTCCGCCGAGCGCAGGTCCGGCCGCGAGACGATCTCCATCAACGCGACGCCCGACCGGTTGAGGTCCACGGACGAGCGGCCCTGGTGGAGGTCGTGCACCGACTTCCCGGCGTCCTGCTCCAGGTGCAGCCGCTCGATGCCGACGACGATGCGCTCGCCGTCCGCCATGTCCACGAACACCTCCCCCTCGCCGACGATGGGGTGCGCGTACTGGGAGATCTGGTAGCCCTGGGGCAGGTCCGGGTAGAAGTAGTTCTTGCGGTCGAACCGCGACGTCGTGTTGATGCGCGCGCGCAGGCCGAGCCCGGTGCGCACCGCCTGCTCGACGCACGCCTCGTTGATGACGGGCAGCATCCCCGGCATCGCCGCGTCGACGAGGCTCACGTGGTCGTTGGGCTCGCCGCCGAACGCGGTGGAGGCACCCGAGAACAGCTTCGCGCGGGACTGGACCTGCGCGTGGATCTCCAGGCCGACGATGACCTCCCAGTCGTCGGCGGCGCCGCGGATCAGCTGCTCGGGCGCGGCACGGCGGCTGCCGATCGGCTCGCGGGCCCGTGCAAGCGCGTGTTCGTTCATGGGCCAATCCCCTTGCGTCCGAGGGTTATGTCGCTCGCCGCGGCGCGCTGCAACCGGCTCGCCGATGCCGGCGACGAACAAGCCGCTGGGCCGAGCATTGGTGAAGGCGGCCTTTTCCGCGCCGATGCGTCCGGAGCCCGCACGCTGTTGACCGCGCTCGTCGGCGGCCTCGTGACCGCGCTCAGTGTGATATTCTCGCTCACGATCACCGGCCTCCAGACGGTCCACCAGCAATACCCGCCGCGCCTCCTGCAAAACTTCGTGCGCGACCGCGGGACCAAGATCACCCTCGGCGTCTTCGCCGGGACCGTGGCCTCCATGCTCGCCGTGTTGCGGTCGCTGCCGCCGAGCGCCAGTGCTTGTTTCCCCGGCGTTGCGGTCCTCGGCGGCATGGTCCGGTTCACGGCCTGCGCCGGGGTGGTGGCGTACTTTGCGCAGCACATCACCAACGTGATCCGCGTGCACGACGCCACCCAGCGCGTCGAGACGGAGACGCGGACCGCCTTGGACCGCGCGCTGAGGACCGCGGAACTCGGCGTCACGCACGATGGCGCTCGACAAGAGCTGCCCGACGTGCCGCATCACGCCGGGACCGTTGCGGCCGAGCGCACGGGCTACCTCCAGGACGTGGACCTCGGCGTGCCTGCCGCGCCGGCGATCCGTGAGGGGGCCTCGATCAGGATGCAGCCCGGCGTCGGCGACCTCGTCGTCGCCGGCACCGCGCTCGCCCACGTCTGGTCGCCCAGCGGCCGGTTGCCTCGACGTCGCCTACGTTCCACCAGCTCGTCGACGTCGCCGTGCGTGCCATGTCGCCGTCGCTCAACGACCCGTACACGGCCTGTCAGGCGGTCAACCACCTGGCGATGTTGCTGTGCGAGTTGCCGCGCCGCGGCCTGCTGCGCCACGTCAAGAAGTTCGGACCGCACGGGGCGGTGGTCGCAATGCCGTCCCTTGGACTGATCGACTACGTGCGCGCCTGTCGTGCGGCCAGCCGCGGCCCTTCGGTGCGGCCGAGCCGGCCGTCTCCGTCCGCCTCCTCGCGCTGCTGCGCGACGTCGGCGTCCCGGCGGACCCGAGGCTGCGGCCGGCCTTGGCCGAGGAAATCGAGCGCGTCGTCAAGAGCGCGACGTCCGCGGCCGACAGCGAGGCCGCCCTTGCCCCCATCGAGGAGGAGGCCGCGCGGGCCCGCGCCGCGCTTGAGGGCCGCAGCACCCCAAGGTCGCTTGCGCCCACACGCATGTGACGACCCCCTGAGGCGTGCTCAAATTTGAGCACGCCTGGGGACGTCGCTTGCGCTCGTCGCCGGCGGTGCTTCCGCGTGCGGCCAGATCAGCGCGAGTAGAACTCAACGACGAGGTTCGGCTCCATCCTGCCGGCGTAGGGGACGTCGCCAAGCTGGGGGACGCGCACGTAGGAGGCCGTCATCTTCTGGTGATCGACGTCGAGGTAGTCGGGGACGTCGCGCTCCGCGAGGCTGACCGCCTCGAGCACCGCCAGCAGGTTCTTCGACTTCTCCCGCACCTCGATCACGTCGCCCGCCTTGCAACGGTAGGATGCGATGTTGACGCGCTGGCCGTTGACCTTGACGTGCCCGTGGTTGACGAACTGACGCGCGGCGAACACCGTCGCCACGAACTTCGCGCGGTAGACGACGGCGTCGAGGCGGCTCTCCAAGAGCCCGATGAGCTGCTCGGAGGTGTCGCCGCGCCGGCGCACCGCCTCGTCGTAGATCCCGCGGAACTGCTTCTCGGAGATCGAGCCGTAGTAGCCCTTCAGCTTCTGCTTGGCGCGCAGCTGCAGGCCGAAGTCGCTCATCTTTCCCTTGCGCCGTTGGCCGTGCTGCCCTGGGCCGTACTCGCGGCGGCCGGCGCCTACCGGGGACTTTGGCCGTCCCCAGATGTTTTCGCCCATGCGGCGGTCGATCTTGTACTTCTGGCTGTGTCGCTTCGTCATCAACGTCTTTCCTGACGCGACCGGGCCCATCCCGGACGCTGCCGGCACGGCCGGCGAAGACGCCCCTCCTTTGCGACCGCGCGTCACCGACCCGCGGCCGGCGGGAGCGCGGCGCGCCGACAGGGCCTTGGCGGCAAGCGTCGCCGAAGCCCGCGGGTGCGCAGTTTCCCTCGTAAGAGAGCTTGCGAGATAACGGTGGCGGGTCCGAGCGTCAACCGAGCCGCTTGTCGGCCGGCCGACGCCGTGGCAACAACGCGCGTCGCGAGGAGGGTGGACCGTTGCACCTGTCGCCGGAGACGATCGCGGCGCACGGACTCGCCGACAGCATCGTGCCTCCGCACCCCCCGCGCCACCCTGGTCGCATCGGGGTGTGGCGGCAGATCCTCCTGGTCTGGACGAACGTGCTCGCAGTGTTCCAGGAGAAGGACTTCGCCACCCGACGCATCCGTCAAGGCTTCCTCGGCCAGACGCTGCACGTCTGCAACCACCCGGACGGCGTGCGTGAGACGCTGCACCGCCAGCACGCGACCTTCGAGAAGAAGTCCCCGCCCATGCGGCACTCGCTGGCGCCGTTGCTCGGGGACGGGCTGTTCGTCTCGGACGGCACGACGTGGGCGGAGCGGCGGGCGATCGTGGCGCCCATCGTCCACGGTCGCAACATCCACACGTTCGCCCCCGTGATGCGCGAGGTCGCCGGCGAGTGGTGCGCGCACTGGCGGGCGGCGGGCGACGGCGCGACCGTCGACCTGCTGTTCGAGATGGGTGAGCTCACCGCCGAGATCATCTGCCGCACCGTCTTCGGGAGCCGGCTCGGCCGCGAGAACACGCACGAGATCATCGCAGGGTTCGCGCAGTACCAGCGTGCGGTGCAGCTGTTCGACCCATTGACCCTCCTCGGACTGCCGGACTGGATGCCCCGACCGCGAAGCCGCAGGACGCGTCGCGCCCGCGACCGCGTCCACCGGGTGATCGACGGCATCATCGCGCGCTTCGAGGCGGGGGGGACCGACGCGCATGCCGTCATCGGCCAGCTCTTCGCCGCGCGCGACACCGCCGGCCGGCCGCTGTCGAGGCGGGCGATCCGTAACGAGGCGATCGTCATCTTCATGGCGGGGCACGAGACGACGGCGAACACGCTCGCGTGGGCGATCTACCTCGTGTCACAAAGCTCGCGCGTGCGCGGCAAGCTCCTCGCCGAGCTCGATTGCGTGCTGGGCGGCCGCCTGCCGGACCTCGCCGACGTCCCGAGGCTCGTCTACACCCGCATGGTGCTCGAGGAGACGCTGCGGCTCTACCCGCCCGTCCCCCTCCTCGGGCGCACCGCCAGCGCCGCCGGTACGGTCATGGGACGCGACGTGGCGCCCGGTGACGTCCTCATCATCGCGCCGTGGCTCATGCATCGCAACCGCGACCTGTGGTCGATGCCCGATCACTTCGTCCCCGAGCGCTTCGACGAGGCCGTCGCCCCGCGGCCCAACAAGTATGCCAACATCCCGTTCGCGAGCGGCCCTCGTGTGTGCCCCGGCATGACGTTCGCGATGACCGAGGCGACCATCTGCCTTGCGGCGCTCCTCCAGTCGTTCGAGGTGAGGTTGGCGGAGGGTGCGGAGGTCGAGGTCGACTGCCGCCTCACGCTGCGGCCCAGCGCGCCGCTCCCCATGACGGTGCACGAACGCCGTGCGGCGTGACGACATCCCCTGGGAGTGGACCTTCGCCCCCGAGCCCACCGCCCCGCCCATCACCGAGGCGCTTAAGAGCGGCCCCACCGGACGGGCCGCACGCCGCTACCACCTGACGGACCGCGTGTTCGGCGGCGGCAAGGTCGCGTTGAACGCCCTGTTCGGCGTGCTCCCTCCGCCAGCCGCAGCCTCACTCGGCGGCCGCGTGGCGGGCACCTTCTCGCGGCGGTACTACGGCGAGGCCCCCTTCGTTCAGCGGATGAAGGCCCACGCCGCGGTCCTCGACCCCACGCTTGGCGACGACGAGGCGCGCGAGGCTTTCGTGCGCCGCTGGTTCGCGAGCACCGGGCGGACCATGAGCGACTTCGCGAACCTCGAGGCGATCGCGACGCGCCACACGCAGGTGACGGGTCGCGAGGCGATGGAGGCCGCCCGCCACGATGGTCGGCCCCTCGTCGTCGTCACCGTGCACACCGGGACGTGGGAGCTCGTCTCGTACTTCTCCTCACGGCACCTCTTCAACCGCGGCTCGGGGGCGTGGGCGCCCCAGTCGAACCGGTTCGAGAACCGCATCGTCGCCCGCACGCGGCGCCGCCTCGACATCAAGGCGCTCCCGGCGACGCCGCAGCTCGCTCCGCGGCTCTACCGCGTGTTGAAGGAGCCTGGGCAGTTCATCGTCCTCGTGGTGGACGAGCCGTCGGAGGGGACCGTCAAGTTCCCGCTGTTCGGCCGCAGCGTGCCGGAGCGCTGCAACTTCGCCTTCGCCCTCCGCGTAGCCCAGCGCGCAGGAGGGATCGTCCTGCCAGTCGTCATCGCCCGCACCGGACCCTCGACGCATGCGTTCGCCTACCGGCCCGCGATCGAGGTGCGGCCCGGCGAAGAGGGCCTCGGCCAGGCCGCGGGCGCGCTCAACGGCATCTACGAGCCCCACGTCAGGGCCCACCTCGACCAGTGGTACATGCTTCACAAGCTGCGCCTGTGAGCCCTGCTGCGCTGTCATCGGACCGACACGTCGTGCCGGCACAACGGCGAAAACCATCGGAGTTCCAAAGATGCGCATCGCCCTCGTCGCCGCCGCGACGCTGCTCGCCGGCAGCGCCCTCGCCCAGCCGTCCGGCAACCTCGTGCTCTACACCTCCCAGCCCAACGAGGACGCGCAGGCGACCGTCGACGCGTTCCGTGCCGCCCATCCGGGCGTCGAGGTGGAGTTCTTCCGCGACGGCACGACGAAGGTGATGGCGAAGCTTGAGTCGGAGTTCGCCGCAGGCGCACCGCAGCCCGACGTCCTCCTCATCGCTGACACTGTGACGATGGAAGCGCTCGAAGCGGACGGGCGCCTGATGGCCTACAAGGAGGCCGAAACCTCCGCCTACGACCCCGAGCTGATGGACGAGGAGGGGCACTACTTCTCCACCAAGCTCATCACGACCGGCATCGTCTACAACACCGGTGCCGAGATGGTCCCCACCACCTACGAGGATCTGTTGAAGCCAGAGGCCGAGGGCAAGATCATGATCCCCTCGCCGCTCACATCGGGTGCGGCGACCATCACCATGGCGACGCTGACCGGCGATGCCGAGCTCGGATGGGAGTACTACGAGGGCCTCGCCGAGCAGGACACCCTGGCCGACGGAGGCAACGGCGGCGTCTACAAGGCCGTCGCCGGCGGCGAGAAGCTCTACGGCTTCCTGGTCGACTTCCTCGCCATCCGCAACCGCGAGGACGGTGCGCCGGTGGACTTCGTGTTCCCGCCCGAGGGCGTCTCCTACGTCACCGAGCCGGTCGCGATCCTATCCACGGCGCAGAACGTCGAGGCAGCGAAGGCGTTCGTCGACTTCCTCCTCTCCCCGCAGGGGCAGGAGCTCGCCGCCGCCCAGGGCTACCTGCCCGCCCATCCGGACGTCGCGGCGCCCGCGGGCTTCCCGCCGCGCTCGGAGATCAAGCTGATGGATTTCGATCCCCAGCAGGCGCTGCGAGACGATGGCGAGATGAAGATGCGCTTCCAGGAGATCTTCGGGGGCTGACGTCGTCCGGCCCGGCGGGGAGGCGCTTGCCCTCACCGCCGTCGTCCTCGTCGCGGCGGTCCTGTTCGTCCTGCCGCTGGCGAACCTCTTCGCCGCGGGCCTCGCGCCGGACGGCGAGCTGAGCCTCGCGCCGCTCGCCGACGCGCTCGCGAGCGGGTCCACGCGGCGCGCGCTCATCAACAGCCTCGACTCCTCGCTGTGGTCGGCGCTCGCGGCCACCGCCATCGGCACGCTCCTCGCGCTCGTTGTCGGCCTGACCGACGTGCGCGCCAAGGGGCTCCTCGTCTTCCTCGTCCTCTTGCCGATGATGATCCCGCCGCACGTCACGGCGATCGCCTGGATCCAGACGCTGGGGCCGTCGAGCCCGCTCCTGCGCTCCGTCGGCCTCGCGCCGGAGATCGGCACGACGCACCCGCTCTACTCGCGCGAGGGGGTGATCCTGCTCCTCACCATCCAGCACGCGCCGCTCGTCTTCCTGGTGGTGCGCGCGGCGCTGCGGGCGCAGCCGCGCGAGCTGTCGGACGCGGCGCGCGTCGCGGGCGCGGCGCCGACGCGGGTGCTGCGACGGGTGATCCTCCCCCTCCTCGCACCGTCCCTCGTCGCCGGCTTCGCGCTGGCGTTCGTGTCGGCGCTGAAGAATTTCGGGATCCCTGCGCTGCTCGGCATCCCGGGGCGCTACACCACGCTCCCCGTGCTGATGTGGCAGCGCATGGCGAGCTTCGGCGTGTCGATCCTGGAGGGCGTCGCGGTGATCGCCGCGATCATGGCGGGCGTCGCGGTGATCGCGGTCGCCGTGACCGCGCTCCTCCAACGGCTCGGCCGAGCCGCGCTGATCGGTCCGCCGCGGCCGCCACTCGGCGTGCGGCTCGGTTCCGCGCGGCTCCCCGTGGAGGGGGCGCTGTGGGCCTTCATCGCCGTGGTCCTCGTCCTGCCCCTCGCCGCGCTCCTCGCCACCGCGCTGGTGCGCACCTACGGCCTGCCGCTCACGGCGGCGACGGTGACGCTCGACAACTTCGCGGAGATCCTGGTGCGCCAGGGTGTGACGGTGCGCGCGTTCGCCAACTCCACCGTGGCGGCTGGCGGGGCGGCGCTGGTGCTCGCCGCCCTCGCCGTGGTGATCGGCCACCTCGTCACCCGCACGCACCGCGTGCGGCGCGGCGTCGGCCGCGGCGCGGAGGCCCTCGGCGACCTCGCCTACGCGATCCCGGGCATCGTGGTGTCCATCGCGTTCATCCTGACCTTCCTGCGGCCGCTGCCGATCCTTGGCGTGTCCCTCTACAACACGCTCCTCATCATCGCGCTTGCCTACGTCACCGCGTTCCTCGCCATCGCGGTGAAGCCGGTGTCGGCCGCGTTCGCCCAGCTCGACCCGGCCCTCGACGATGCGGCACGGGTCGCCGGTGCGTCCTATGGGCGGCGCATGGCGCGCGTGTTCGCGCCGCTCGTCGCGCCGGCGGCGGCGTCCGCCGCGATCCTCGTCTTCCTCACGGCGTACAACGAGATCACCGTGTCGGCCCTCCTGTGGTCGTCGGGCAACGAGACCATCGGCACGACGATCTTCAACTACGAGGACGGCGGCTACACGACGCTCGCCGCCGCCATGTCGGCGGTCACCGTCGCGGCGACCGTCCTGTTGATGCTGGCGCTCGATCGACTCGGCCGCCACCTGCCCCAGGGCGCGGTGCCGTGGCGTTGAGCCTCATGGGGTAGGCAGGACCCACCCGCCGTCGACGACGAACCGAACGAACGACCCGTCCGGCGGCGTCGGGACCATGGCCTCGAAGGCGGGCAGGCCATCGGTGGCCAGCGTCACCTCGTAGCCGCCGCCCCGGTAGGCCGTCGCCGCCACGCGTGCCTCGAAGGGTCCGTCCGGGGTGAAGCGCACCTGTTCCGGCCGCACGAGAACGGTCGCCATGCCCGGGCGAGTGCCCCGGGGCGCGGCGACGGTGACGGCCTCGCCGCCGAGGCGCACGCTCGCCTGGCTGCCCGTCGCGGCCTCGACCGTCGCGGGGACCAGCGCGCCGCGGCCGATGAAGCGCGCCACCGCGGCGCTCGCCGGCCGCTCGTAGAGCGCCACCGGATCAGCGACCTGCAGCACGCGGCCGGCCTCCATGACGGCGATGCGCGTCGCGAGCGCCATCGCCTCGCGCTGATCGTGGGTGATGTAGAGCGTCGTCGCGCCCGAGGCGGCGTGGACGCGGGCGAGCTCGGCCTCCATCGCGCCCCTCAGGTGCGGGTCGAGGTTGGCGAGCGGCTCGTCCATGAGGACGGTGCGCGCCCGCGAGGCGAGGCACCTGGCGAGCGCCACGCGCTGCTGCTGCCCGCCGGACAGCGACGCCGGACGCCGATCTGCGAGCGCGGAGAGCGACACCGCCTCCAATGCCCGCAATGTGACCTCGCGCACCTCGCTGCGCGCGAGCCCCGCCGACTGCGCCACGAACGCGACGTTCTGCGCGACGCTCATGTGCGGCCACAGCGCGTAGGACTGGAACACGACGGCGACGCCGCGCGCCTCGGGCGGACGGTGCCGTCCCGGCCCGGCCACCGCCTCCCCGGCGAGCGCGATGGTCCCGGCGTCCAGGGTCTCGAGGCCCGCGACGAGGCGCAGCAACGTCGACTTGCCGCAGCCGGAGGGGCCGAGCACCGCGAAGAACTCGCCCGCCTCGATGGTCAGCGTCACGTCGTCGACCGCGAGCGTCGTCCCGAAGCGCTTGGTGACATGGGCGAGCGAGATGCCCTCCCCGCCCGCACCGGGCACGGCCGAACGCCCAACGCCGGGCCGCCGGCCCCGATCTTGTCTCATGGGATCGGCGTCCTTATAACCCGCGGGCCGTCGGCCGAGCGCCCTTCGTCTATCGGTTAGGACGCCAGATTTTCAATCTGGAAAGACGGGTTCGATTCCCGTAGGGCGTGCCACCGCGTGAGCCGCCGCACCGCAATCTTCGCGCAAGTTTATTTTTGTAGCCATGGCTACGGTTCGCTCTTACGTTGGGCACGTCAGGAGCAGAGATGCCAGATTTCGTTCGGACCAAACACTGCGAGCGATCTTCTCGCGTGGTCGACGCCTTTCAGATCCTCCTTTTCGGTGCCGAGCTTAACGTTCGCCGAGCGGATCTGAGTTGGGACCAATGGCGTCATCGACCTTCGCGTCGAGGGCGAGGGGTTCGACTTGACGACGACCGTGCAAGGCGTCAGAGCACCTGTTGGCGGTCGCATCGACCTTATCGAGATCGCGGGGAGACGCTTCTCAAGATCGAGGACCTCGGCGTGACGGCGACGTTGATTCGTGGAAGCGGCTCGGTCCGTGATAGCAGCGCGGTAGAGCGCCTGCTGACGGGGCTCGACTGGAGGTACGCACCCGGCAACCGGTCGACTTTCGTCCTGTCGGAGTTCACCTTCACAAGCTAGGAAGCGCGTGCGCATCCAGTTGCGGGGCAACGAAAAGTTCCTACCTGGGTGGCGGCGACACACCGACAACTTCCTCGGCAGCGGCCAGACCTCGCCGTCGGCGGATCCGGCAGCGACCGACTTCTTGGCGGAGACGGCGAGGACACGCTGTTCGGCGGTAGCGTGCGGACCTCCTCGACGGCGGGCGTGACGACGACGTCCTCGTCGGCAACAGCCGACTGGCTGGCTGGAGGCGGCGGGGACGACGTCCTGAAGGGGCTGGCCGGCAGGGATCGGCTGCTCGGCCTGACGACGACCGCCTGTTTGGCCATGGCGGCAACGACGTGCTCGACGGCGGGAACGGCGACGATACGATGCGCGGGGGTGCTGGGCAGGACGTTTTCATCCTCGGTCGAGGCGGCCATGATGTTGTCGTCGACTTCGAGGCAGGCGTCGACGTGTTGCGCTTGAAGGGTGATCCTACGCTTTCAGTCGAGGCGGTTGATGACTCCGTGACCGTGCGCTGGAATCACGGCTCGGCGACCTTCCTTGGATTGACCGTCGATGAGTTCGAAGCCGGGCTCGGCTGAGCCGAACGTCACCCGGCGAAGGCGATGAGGCGGCCGAGGGCCAGCACCGCAAGCCACAGGAGGAGCGAGGCTCCGGCGTGCGCCGCGCGTCGCGTCGGTGACGCGCGCTCGATGGACGCCCCGTAGGCGAGGTGGAGCGAGACCGCCGAGAGGGCGCCGACGGCGACGAGCGCGAGCTTCGCCTGCACCACGGTGAGCGCCGCGTACTCGCTGGCTCGCACGGCAAACAACGCCCCGCCGGTGAGGATCGCCAATGCGAGTCCAGCGGCGGCGAACGGGGTCAGAAGCTGCGCAGCGTGGGCGTGGGACGCCCGCACCAGCCCGAGGCGGACGAGGTTCAGCGGCACCATCGCGCCGACGAGCAGCGCGATGGCGAGGATGTGCGTCGCATTGAGCGCCGCGTAGCCCCAGCGGGAGGTGCGCACCCAGGCGACGGGCGCGAGCGCCTCCACCGCCTCGAGCACCCCCTCCATCGCGTCAGCTGCGCTCGGGGTAGAGCTCGTAAAGGGTGCCCGCGATGGTCAGGCGCTCGGCCTTGAGCAGCCGCTCGGACGAGGCGGCGGCCGGCTCGCCCTCCGCAGTCAGCTCGACGCCCTCGGCGAAGTCACCGTCCGTCAGCCCAGCGCGGGCGTTGCGCCAGGGCTGGCCCACCTCGACGGTCCACACCTCGCCGTCGACGTCCACCTCGAGGACGCCGTGCGGGTTGCCGAGCGCGGCCGAGCGGATGACGCCGGTAAGCTCGATGTTGCCTCCCGTAGTCCAGCTCCAGCCGTGATGCGCGAGGGCGGCGGGCGCGGCGAGCAGCGCGAAGAAGCTCGCCGCGGCGATGCGTCGGGTGATCATGAAGACCTCCTCATGGGTTGCGCCGGAGGTAGTGCCACAGGTCCGCCGCGCCAACACCATCGCCCCCCTTGGCGAGCGCGGCAAAACCCTCTATCTGCGACATCGCACGCGCCCTTCGTCTAGTGGCCCAGGACGCCGCCCTCTCACGGCGGAAACAGGGGTTCGAGTCCCCTAGGGCGTGCCACCCTTCGCCAAACTGCCGGCGAAGTCAGCGGACTTGCCCTACTGTGTCCAACTTCGCGAGGGCGCGGTTTCCAAACCTCGGGCCGCTCGATCCGCGTGACGACGTCCTCCCCTTGACGACCAGCGCGGCCGACTCGCGGCACCTGCCCGGCGATTGCGTTCGGACGGATGGCTGCGCTACCGAAGCGGACGTGCGCGCGAGGGAACCATGCCGGACAAGACCATCGTGATGACGGGCGCCGCTGGCGGCGTCGCTGGCATGCTGCGGCCGCTCCTGCGCGAGCGCTACAAGCTCGTCCTGTCCGACCGCTCCGCAGCGCCGGACGACCTCGCGCCGCAGGAGGAGTGGCGCGAGGCCGACCTCACCGACCCCGATGCGATGGCCGCGCTGATGGCGGGCGCGGACGGGCTCCTCCACCTCGGCGGGCAGTCGGTGGAGGCGGACTGGCCGACCGTGCACGCCGCCAACATCGAGGGCCTGTACAACGCCTACGCCGCCGCTCGCGACGCGGGCGTGCCGCGCATCGTGTTCGCCTCCTCCAACCACGCGATCGGGTTCTATCCGCGCACCCGGCGGATCGGCGTCGACGAGGCGGTGCGGCCGGACGGGTTCTACGGCGTGTCGAAGGCGTTCGGCGAGGCGCTCGGCTCACTCTTTGCCGACAAGTTCGGCGTGCGCGTCATGTCGATCCGCATCGGCAACATCGCCGCGCGCCCCGCCGACCACCGGCGCCTTTCCATCTGGCAGCACCCCGAGGACCTCGCGCAGCTTATTACCATTGGGCTGGAGCACCCGGACGTGCACCATGCCATCGTCTACGGCGCCTCGCACAACGAGCGCTCCTGGTGGGACAACTCCGCCGCCTACGCGCTCGGCTACGCCCCCCAGCACCGCGCCGAGGACCACGTCGACTTCGCCATGGCCGAGCAGGCGAAGCTCCAGCCGGACCCCGTCGGTGACCGCTTTCAGGGCGGCGGCTTCTGCTCGGACGGCTTTGCGGGCGACCTCGACCGCTCGCTGTCCGCACGGCTGACGCGCTGAATGGCCGATGCGGCACGCGTCCGCGCCGTCGCGGCGCGCCGGGCATGACGTGCCGGTCGAGCGCTTCGGCACGTTCCGCGACGAGCCGGTCTACCGGGCGACGCTGACCTCCGATGCGGGCGTCGCGGTCAACATCCTCTCCTATGGGGCGGTGATCCAAAGCTGGACGGTGCCCGGCGCCGACGGCATGCCGCGCCAGGCGACGCTGGGGTTCGAGGCGTTCGCGCCCTACCCCGAGCACAGCCGCTCCTTCGGCATCATCGCCGGGCGCCTCGCCAACCGCGTGCGCGACGCGCGCTTCACGCTGGAGGGGCGGACCTATGCCCTCGATCGCAACAAGGGTCGTCATCACATCCACGGCGGCTCCGAGGGGTTCGGTCGCAGCCTCTGGCGGCTCGATGCGGACGACCGCGCGGCGCGGCTCAGCCTCCGCAGCCCCGACGGCGCGATGGGCTATCCCGGCGCGGTCGACGTGGGGGTTGAGATCACCCTCGACGAACATGCCGTCACCTTCGCGATGACCGCGGTTCCCGACCGCGCGACGCCCATCGCGCTGGCGCAGCACTCGTACTATCGGCTCGGCGGCCCCACGCGGGAGCATCGGCTCGCTGTCGCCACCGACCGCGTGACGCTGAAGGACGCCGACAAGGTCGCGACCGGTGAGGTCGTCCCCGTGGATGGGACGCCGCTCGACTTCCGCACGGAGCGTCCCATCGGCAACCTCGACCTCGACGACAACTTCTGCCTGACCGGCGCAGCTCCCGCCGCCACGCTGACCGGCCGCGACCTCGCGCTGACGCTCGTCACCGACCGTCCGGGCCTCCAGGTCTACAACGCTTACGACATGCCGCCCGTGGCGATGCCGGGCCTCGACGGGGAGCGCTACGGCCCGCGGTGCGCCGTGGCGCTCGAGGCGCAGGACTGGCCGAACGCGGTCAACCACGAGGGGTTCCCGTCCGTCGTCGTGACGCCGGACCGTCCCTACCGTCAGGTGACCGCGGTCACCATCGTCCCAGCGTGAGGCGGGCTGAGCTTGCTTGCGTTGCGGTGTCGCGTCCTGTACCGCCGATCCATTGGGAGTGCGACCGAGCGCGGGCAGCCTGGATGCCACGGGCGTCGGCCCGCACGCTGTGTTCGGTGGCGGCGCTGGCAGCGGTCACGGTCAACGCGAGCGACGCGCTGCGCTCCCTTGATTTGAGTTCGACCAGCCTACGAGCATTCCCCATGACCGACATCGACCGCATCGTCGCCGCCATCCGTGGAGAGGGTCCGCTCGCCGGGCTCGACAACCCGCCGAAGGACGTGGCCGCCGCCTACGCCCTGCAGGAGGAGGTCCGCGACGCCCTCGGCGAGCTCGTGATCGGCTGGAAGCTGGCGCAGACGACGCCGGGCGCTCAGAAGGCCGCTGGCATCGACGCTCCCACCGTCGCCCCGTTGCTCAGCGGCATGATCGTGCAGGACGACACGACGTTCCCCGAGCGCAAGTTCTACAAGCCGGAGGGTGAGGCCGAGATCGTCATCGAGCTCGGTGACGAGATCCGCGAGCCCGTGTCCGCCGACGGCGTGCGCGAGCGCGCGGCCGGCTTCCGGCTCGCCATCGAGGTCGCCGACACGCGTTACGCCGACAAGCCAGCGGTGGGCGTGCCCTCGATCATCGTCGACCTCAACTCGTGCGGCGCGTTGGTGATCGGCGAGCTTCAGCCCATCGCGGGGCTTGCCGACGCGCGCAGGGCGGCGGTCTCCCTCAAGCTCGGGGACGGCTCGATCGTCGAGGGGCTGCCCGCCGACGCGCGGCCCGATCCCCTCGCCGTCGTGGCGTTCCTGTCGCGCTTCGTGACCGAGCGAGGCCATCACCTGGAAAGTGGCTCCTTCATCACCACGGGGACGCACACGCCGCCGACGCGGAGCGGGCCCGGCGAGCTCGTGGCGACCTTCGAGGGGATCGGCCGCGTCTCTTGCAAGCTCGCGGAGCCGCGAGCCTGACGCCGCGGCGGTGACGCCGTTCATCAAGTATCGGCGGTTCGGCCGACCGCCTCCTCGTCCGGCGACGGCGGATCAGCCCGTGCGCGCCCTCGCGGGTCGAGGTGCGCGAGCACGCCGCGCAGGGTGCGCACCTGCTGGCGGTCCCACCTCGCGTCGGACATGATGGTGACGAGGTTGCGCTCCATGCGCTCGGCCATGTGCGGCGGCCGGAAGTAGCCCGTCGCGCGCAGCAGCGACACGAGGTGCGAGCACAACCCCGTCACGTCCTCGCGTGTGGCGGGTGGTTGTCGTGGCGGCGGCGGCGGTGCCGCGCCGAGCGCCACGCGACGCCACTCGTAGGCCATCAGCAGGACGGACTGCGCGATGTTGAGCGAGGCGAAGCGGGCGTCGACGGGGAACGTGACGATGATGTTCGCGCGCGCCACCTCATCGTTCTGCAGCCCCCAGCGCTCGCGACCGAACAGGATGCCGGTCCGCCCGGCTGCGCTCGCGCCCACGAGTTCGGCGAGGCCATCGGCGGGACCCTCGACCCGCTTGGTCATGTCGCGCGGGCGCCGCGTGGTGGCGATGACGAAGGTCAGGTCCGCGATGGCGGCGTCGAGGTCGTCGTAGACCCTCGCCGCGTCGACGACGTGGTCGGCACCGGAGGCGGCCGCGCGCGCCCTCTCGCTCGGCCAGCCGTCGCGCGGCGCGACGAGGCGAAGGTCCGTGAGGCCGAAGTTCGCCATCGCCCGCGCCGCGGTGCCGATGTTCTCGCCAAGCTGCGGCGCGACGAGGACGACGGCGGGCGCGGACGGCGACGGCGACGGCGACGGGAGGTCGGGAGCGCTCATCCCCTCGCTCTAGCCCCGTTCCCCCGGGGAAGCACGCGACACTTCGCGGGCCCGCCTCCGGCGTCGTGGAGGGCGCCAGCGGCGACGCCAGCGCGGGGGCCGGGCATCCTGCAGGGGCGGCCCTCGATGCCGCCGCGGCGCCGGCCAACGCTGGGTGAAGCCACGCGCCGTCGCCGAACAGGACGGCGCGAACCTTCCTTGCCATCGGGCTGCGTGCTAAGGCCCTCTAGGGTGAACCGCGTGTGGTTGCGCGCTCCGATGGTAGAAGGCCCGGGAATGGCGAAGATCAAAGTTGCGAACCCCGTCGTTGAACTCGATGGGGATGAGATGACGCGGATCATCTGGCAGTACATTAAGGACAAACTGGTCCATCCCTACCTTGATGTCGAGCTCGAGTACTACGACCTCAGCGTCGAGCACCGTGACGAAACCGAAGATCAAGTGACCATCGACGCGGCGAACGCGATCAAGCGGCACGGCGTCGGGGTGAAGTGCGCGACCATCACGCCGGACGAGGCACGAGTAGAGGAGTTCGGCCTCAAGAAGATGTGGCGCTCGCCGAACGGGACGATCCGCAACATTTTGGGCGGCGTCATCTTCCGCGAGCCGATCATCTGCCGCAACGTGCCCCGCCTCGTCCCCGGCTGGACGGAGCCGATCATCATCGGCCGCCACGCCTTCGGCGACCAGTACCGCTCCACCGACATCAAGGTGTCTTCGCCCGGCAAGCTCACGCTGACGTTCACGCCGGCGAACGGTGAGCCAGAGGTGCACGAGGTCTACGAGTTCGCCGACCCGGGCGTCGCCATGGCGATGTACAACATCGACCCGTCCATCGTCGACTTCGCGCGTGCGTCCTTCAACTACGGGTTGAACCGGGGTTACCCGGTCTACATGTCGACCAAGAACACGATCATGAAGGTCTACGACGGTCGCTTCAAGGACATCTTCCAGGACGTCTACGACGCTGAGTTCAAGGACAAGTTCGAAGCGAAGGGGATCACCTACGAGCACCGCCTGATCGACGACATGGTGGCGTCCGCGATGAAGTGGTCCGGCGGCTACGTCTGGGCGTGCAAGAACTACGACGGGGACGTGCAGTCCGACACGGTGGCCCAGGGGTTCGGATCGCTTGGCCTCATGACCTCGGTGCTGATGACGCCGGACGGGCAGACCGTGGAGTCGGAGGCCGCGCACGGCACCGTCACCCGGCACTTCCGCCAGCATCAGCGCGGCGAGCAGACCTCGACGAACTCGACCGCGTCGATCTTCGCCTGGTCGCGCGGGCTCGCCCACAGGGCCAAGCTCGACGGCAATGACGACCTTGCACAGTTCGCCGCGACGCTGGAGCGTGCCACCGTCGGCGCCATCGAGGACGGGCACATGACGAAGGACCTCGCGCTCCTCGTGGGCGCGGACCAGGGGTGGGAGTCGACGACGGGCTTCCTCGACACCGTCGCCGGCCGGCTGGAGCGCGAGATGGCCCTGGCCTGACCGGCCAGCGGCGGCGGACGATGCCGTGCTGGGAAACGCGGCCCCGCCGTCGCTCACCCGGCGACGGCGGGGCCGGGAGGCACGGTTCGGCGGCACGGTCCGGAGGGCACGTCGAGGTCGCCGTGACGGCCGCCCGTGAGCGACGAGCGGACGACATCGGCCCCGGGGCACGGGCTGCTGCAGCGCATGCGGGCCCGAGCATCGGCAAGCCATCTCCGCCCGTCCCGCCGCCAAGCTCGACACCAACGAGATGGCGGAACTCCCGTTCGTGAAACGACGGAGGGCTGACGGCCGCCTTCGAGATCGTACCGTCTGCGAGCTGGCAGCGCTTCCTCATGACCGTAGATCGCCGGCGTGCTCGAGGGAGCGTTGGCATCCGGTCGGACCGGGTTGCTGCACCGGTTGCCGGTCGCGGTCCGAAGGTCCTCCCGGCGTCCGCGCAGCAAGCCCTTGGGGCTTGGCGAAGACCGTCTCGATCGGGTTGGGGTCGGCCGAAGAGGGGCAGGGACAGGACGGTGCTCCCGGCGGCCGCGATCGCCTCGCGCACGCCGGCGACCTTGTGGACGGTGAGGTCGTCCACGACGACGACGCTGCCCGCTGCACGTGCCGTTGCGAGGAACTGCTCGGCGGCGGCGAGGAAGGCCGGCCCCGTCATCGGCCCGGGACAGGCGAGCGGAGCGACAAGGCCGGTCGTCGCCAGCCCGCAGACGAAGGTAGGGGGCGCCGATGGCCGTGCGGCACGGCGTCGACCACGCGGGCTCCCTTGGGCGCCCAGCCGTACAGCCTGGCCATCTTCGTGCGAGCGCCGGTCTCGTCGATGAGGACGAAGGCCTCAGGATCGAGGCAGCGCTGCCCCAGCCGCCGTCGTCTTCGCGGCCGCGCGACGTCCGGCGAGCCTGCTCGGCCACGCGCAGGACTTTTCTTGAGCGTAAGGCTGCGCACCGTCCGCCACACGCATCGCTCCGCGCTCTGCTGCGGGAGGCGGTGACGCTTGAACACGCCATCCGCACGGACGATCCGCCGGAGCATCGAGCTACACCGGCACCGCCGATATGCTGGGCGACGGGCGCAGCGGATGCGCGACGGCACGAGTGCGGCGCCGTCACGGTCCTGCATCCCAGCCGAGTGGACCACGACGCGCAGGGCAAGACCCTCGTGTCGACCAGGCGTGGATCCTGCGTCCCTTCACCCGCTTGCCGGCGTCGTAGCCAACCTCGTCGTCCTTCGAGCTCCCGTTCCGGCCGCCTCGACCGTCCGGCCATCGAGGGATCGCCGCGCCGGGCTCGCCTCGCGCCCGGGGGCGCTCGCGTAGGGCCATGTGCAGCTCGGCCCGGATCGCCCTCCCAGGTCCCATCGCCCTGGAGCTTGCGAAAGATGTTGCGAACGGTCGACCGCGGCGGGAAGTCCCCGCCCGGGCTATGGCGCCAGGGGCAGCCTGCGCGCAGGAGTTGGAAGATCGCGTTCATGACCGCGTGCGAGGCGGTCCTGCGCGGCCGACCACCGGGTCTGGCCCGCGAGATCGGTGGCCCCGGGCGCTCCCATTCCGACTCGCGTAGATTGCTCGGAAAGCCCCGCTGGCGATGAGGCGCGCGATCCTCGTCCGTCCACAGGCCCGCACCGCCTTAGAATTATCCGACGCGACCTCGCAGCATCTCCTCAACGAGCCTCTTGGGTCAGGTTCTGACGCCCCCAAATGGCGTCGCATCAGGCCAAACTGCGTTCGCACTCATGTTCCAGGGTGGCGGGGCACGCGTGATGAAAATGCGAACTATTCCTTCGCTGTAGCACTACGATAAGCGACCGAAGCGCACGGTTAGCGGACTCGCTGCTTTGCGGCTGGCGAAGCAGAACAGCGGACGCCCAATGGTCCATGCGAGGTGACGGATTTCGTGGGCTCTTTACCTCATCTTGCATGACAAGCTTGCGTGTTCGGCTTTAGCATCTATCGGAGAATGGGAATCCCCGAGCGACCCGTAGCGGATCCGTGAGGTCGGGCTCGCAAGCGATGCCAATCCGGACCGTTCAGGTCCATCACCGCCACTGAGGGCAGCATGGCTCGGTGGGACAGCCGGAGGATGGTGTAGCCAATACCTGCTAATCCCCGAAACATTGAAGCGTTGAACACTGAAACGCTAGAATTGGGGAAGAAGCGGAATCCACCTCTCGCTTCGGCGCCGCTAAGCATCTGCGCGGCGAGCGCTTGGGCCGCATCCTCAGCGCCGGGAGTTGTACAATCGAGCAAGGCATCGATCAGGCCTGCGGCTCCGCAACAAAGGTGATCCACGTCGAACGGGAGCGCTCCGCCTTGAACCAGAGTTCGGATGATCGCTTCCGCGGCCGCGGCAGTCGGCGGCTTTAGGCCCCGGCCCCTGAAAACCGATTCTAAGTGCATTGTGCCAGCCAGACCCCAACACCAGCTGTGACAGGTAGCATTATCGCCTGTGCTGGCGGCAGGATCCATCGCCTCCCTCCTGCTAGCCTCATTTGCGAGCGCATCAAGAAGGGTGTCCATCGCTCTTAAGGTCTCGGCATCAGAGTGCCTCTGCGACAACCGATTAAGTGCGAGCGCTATGCCGCACCCGCCGTGGGCCATGCCGCTCTGTAAGGCTGCAGGGCCACTCAAGCCTGGGACGTCGCGAATCTGTCGGGCCATGATAGCGCCGGCGTCGCGAGCAACCCCCAGGGCGCTCGTGTCGCCGAAGCGGTCATACGCCGCCAACAAGCCCAGGATCAGCCCGGACAGGCCAGTGATGAACTCGAGGGGATGAGCAGCGAGATCCGAGACATGCAAAGCCTGAACAAGATTGGCGGCCCCTTCACTGGCGTCCGCCTCAACTTGCGGGTCCGCCGAGAAGGCGAGCGTGTAAAGTAGAGCGCCCGCCCCGTAGCCGGCACCGACGCCGTAAAGGGAGACGAATTCGCGTGCGGCTGCCCTATTGCGAACATGGGCAAACAAAGCCACTCGAAGCGCGTTTGCAGTGCGCTCTGCCCAAGGGTCAGTTTGGAAACGAAGATAGGATGTCAGGAAGCACAAAACGCCGCATCTGCCGGAATAAAGCCCTACATCAAGCGGAGTATAAGCAAGATGGGACGCGGCGTCAGGCAACCCTGCCGAAAGCCAAGTAGGCTCACCCCTTGAGTCGGGCATCTCCCGGCGCCGCAGCTCTTCAATGATGTCGCGCAGTGAAGCGGAAAACGGTTTGGGAGGTAGCCCCTTGACGATTTGAGGCGCTGGCACCTCCGCCGGATTTAAGCCTTGGAAGCGAAGCAAGAAGGCGCTCATCAACAACCGCCGCTGCTGCGCCATACTGGGATCATCGATCGCGGAGAAGCGCGCTACGACTCCACCGACGCCGGTGCGCTTGAAGAAATTCTCCGCGATGAGGCGATCACCGCAATACAGATCATAACCACAAGCCTGTGCATGGAAGATCGGAATGCATCCGGCCAACAAGGCTTCAGCTTCGCATTCGACCAACTCAAAATGCCATCGCAAGTTGTCCAGATGGTTGGGGTTCGGCCTCAACGCCTCGCGGATGAAATCGAGCCGAGCGCCCACTGAACCGCACCGTGCTGGATGCAGGGATGCCTGGAGAACGCGAAGATAAAAATGCGTCGAGCGTATCACGATCCGGGTTGCCATAGCCTCACCGCTCAGCGCATTCAGCAATCCGCTTCGATTGGTACGCAGTACCGACCAAGCCTGTTCGAAGCCCTGGTTTATTGTAGTCGTGAATGCTTCGCGATCCGCGCCCGAAAGGCCGCAAAATCTCTGCGCCGCAAGTCCCGCCCAAGTCGCAGCTCCCAGTTCGCCGGGAAAACCCGCTGCAAGGGGGCTGAAATCTACTAAGCGGTCCCCCGGCAAGACCTCCCAGCGCGGCAAGAGACCGCTGTCGAGGACAGTGTCACCGAAAATCTCGCCAGAGACCCGCTCGCTGACGACATCACCTGAGAAGGCGTGAACAGGCGCAAGCAGCGTCTCCGCATCGACAACCACTGGCCCTCGTTCGGAGAAAATAACGTTCTCGTGGTGTAGATCGTGGAGCCCAATCGCGTACGCTACAGCGACCAATTCACCGTAGCTACGGGCCCAGTGGCAATTTGAGAACGGATCAGTCGCCGGTGACATGAATTCCAACCACCCATATCCCTCGCCCACCACAACGCGCGGCGACAAGATGCTCAGCCCTTGTTCGGCTAGTTTCGCGGCGAGAGAGGCATAAAGCGCAGCCGGCTGTTGGGGCCTTGGCTTGTAAACCCAGGTGCTGGACTCAAAGTGCAGGATGGAGACGGCGTCACCGTCATGCTGATCACCGGCGGCTCTGTCTATTGCGGAGACGGGATCGCTTGCCGCAAGGCCGAGACGAGGCCGATCTTGCGCAAGACGTGCGAACAACCGTAATAGGGCCGTTTGCTCATGACGTACCATCTGGGCGAGGAGGTTGGCCACGGCAGGAGCCGCGCGAAGCGGCGCCGCCCAAGTGCCGCGGCTGATCGCTTCGGTATAGATCGTGGCCGCTCCCGCCTGATTGCCGGCAACAAAGGCAAGTCTCGGCGATGCAGATCGGAAGAGGTCATAGTCTTCTGAAACCGCCAGTTCAGCCGCTTGGGTCAAGCGACGAGCAAGGGTCGTCATAAGGTCGCGCCATGCGCCTTCTGCCACGGGTTGACGAAAATGAGCGCAAAGCGCGGTGCGAACTTGAGAAACTGCACCCGCGGCAATGGGTGCCAAAAGTGGTGCAAACTTGCAGTCGTTCAGCCGGCCGATAACGTGCCTAACGTCTGAGAGTTCTGCGTTTTGCGCCCAGCCATCGAGGGATGCGGCCACTTCGAGCTCGGCGCACGCGGTCTCGGGGCCAGCTATTTGCAACCGCGGCAAGTCGGAGCATTTACGGTGGGAAGCCAACAGGTGCCACCTGGAACCGAGGTCGTGCACATCGTACTTACATTTGCTTCCGCAGCCAGTTGCGAAGCCTCGACGACGGTTTCGTCGAGCGGAGGCAGCACGAGCACGACCGAGCGCCAGTCCTTCTTCTCTACGATCTCAATGTCGATTTCGTCGGAAACCTCAATCCCGAAATGAGCTTGCAAAGCCGCTTTGGGATCCGCTTTTAGCTCCGCTCGGAAATCCGGGTCGCGCCGCGCCTTTCGGAGGATCTCGACTTGTACGTCTTGTTCCTTCGACATTAGTCTCTCCGATCGCTGTGACACGCAACATGGTGCGGCTTCATATTGTCGCCGGTGCCGCCTTGCTCACAAAGCGCCTCCTCTATTTCAGGCGAACAACGTTCTATGACTGTGCGCACCCTCCGTTTCTCGAGTTCGGAATAACAGGGCAGGTAGCATTCGGGGACATGCCAGGGCTTTGGCGGGTAGCTCAGCAACGCGATCGCGCACGCGACGATCTCGTAGGGCATAAGGCCGTGCAGCAGCAACACGGTGCGAAAGGAAGCGCCACTCTGAGTACTGGTCTCCCAAAGAACATCCCCCGTAAGGTCTTCATACTGCAGTACCGAGCGCCCATAGAATTCACTGACCGCGCCTATTTCCAGCAGGTGATCGTCAGTCGACGCGCCTCCCACGAACAGGGCGCCGCCCTCATGGTCGAAAAACGCCGCGATACGGCCTGTTAGGTTGGAGCAGCGCGGCGAAGCGATCTGGAGTTTGGCGAAGTCTACCTGACAGTCGCCGCTATAGCCGAGTGTCTCGTAGCCGTGATGAGTGGCAAATGTCTTCACTTCCTTCTGCAGCTCTTCCTCCATACAGGGACGGAGAGCGCAAATGACCTCATAGGAATGATGCGGCAGCACCGAGGCGATTAATGTGTGCACCAGTTGGTCGAAGATTGAACCGTCATAAACCAACAGGTTTCGGTGCTGCGCTTGCCGTCTCACTCTGCGCTCGAGGAGATCCGTAAGGTCGCGGACCCGTTGAGACAGGCTCTCGGTTTTGTCTACACGTACGTTGGACGGGTATCTGGGGACATACTCGGCTGCGGCGCCGTTCGGCGGCCCATCGCCGATCAAGCCCGTAAGCGCGGCTGCGCGCGCTCTGCCGGGATCACCAAAGATCGCCGCGGCCGACGAGGGGGCATAACCTAGAGACACGAGCGCGCGGATCGCCTGCGGTCTCGAGACGATACCGGCTTCGTAAAGGTTGCGCACATCAAGGACTTCTGCCGTCGAGGTGCGCGGCCAAAACATTTCAGGCTTTGCTCAACATTGAAGCCAGCGCCAGCTTGGCCGTCGATTGAGAATGCTCCTTCGGCGGCACTTCAAATCGAAACTCCACGTGGGAGCCATCCCGAATAATGAGCGATTCCGAAACACCTCGTTCTGCGAGTTGGCCATCGATATATAGGAGCCAGAACCGGTCCGGGGCGTCGGCTATGCCGTCGAACTGGTCGATGAACACCCCGTATTGTGAGCCGTAAATAGCTCTAAATGTAAAACTGTCGGTAAGGCTGGCATCGGCTAGCACGAGCAAGTCAAGCACGCGGATGCCAGGATACCAAGCTAGTGCCGCGAAGTGACGCGTGGGCGAGGCATTAGGATCCGGCACAATGGAAAGAGAGACGCTCCGCGGGCTCGGCGACAAATCTACCTCCTCATGATAAAGTGAAGAATACGCGATAGCTATTGATCTGACAATGCAAAAACTGCGTCAATCCAAATGACACTGAGATGCCCCCCCCAGATCATCGCTGGAGGGGCAGCTTTCAGGGACCAGCTCCGCGGACTGAACGACTGACATGGCGGGCGCAAAACTGTCGAGAAAGCCAAGGCGGCGTATGCTACCAGCGAAGCCTATGCGGTCCTTGGGTGAGTGCGACGGCGCTAGGCGGCAATGGGCGGCGAATGGCGGGCCACGGCCGATGAAGATGAGCACTACGTCTACGCCATAGCACTCTGAGCTTCGCCTTCCGTCCGACCGGGTATCCGTAATTACGCTTAGCTCAGCGTGATCGGCCTGCATCGCAACGCCGTAGCGCAGCCGGAAGAGCCGACCTTAAGCGGATTGTCGAGTGTCGATTATCACTATACGGTATGCCTCCCAAGAGCGAGACGATATGACACGCAATGCACCCAGGAACAACCGTTCGGCAAGATTGCATTGAAAGGAATGGGTTGAGCGTGACTGACGCCGCCCGAATCCTTGGCGTCGATCGGCAGACCCTCAGCAACCTGCTGAACGCCCGGTCAGGCATCTCGCCCGAAATGGCCGTCCGTCTCGAAAAGGCGTTCGGTACGCCGGCCCGCGAATGGCTGATCCAGCAACTTGACTACGAGTTAGCCGAGGTCATGCGACGGGCAAACAAGATCACGGTGGAGCCTTTCAGCACGACCGCACAGCCAGTCGCGGAAAGGCGAGGAGAAGCATGAACGCCGTCGAAATCGAAGAAGCCGTCTCCGCGCTGGCAGAACGCCCGTTTGATCCCGAGGAGTTTCCGTTTTCGTTCCTTGAAGCCTTTGGAAACAAGGCGACGACCATCAAGCGACTGCGCGCGGGCGCGTCGAACAAGTCCGACCTTGGCGGCGTTCTTCAAACCAACCACGTTCATATTGCCGTTAGCGCGCCGGGCCAGGTCACGAAAACATTGGCCGCGCTCAGGGATAGCCCGGCCACGGCCCGCGCGAAGGCGAAGTTCGTGTTGGCGACGGACGGCGACACGTTCGAGGCCGAGGATGTGGAAACGGGTGAAACGCTCGCCTGCGACTATGCCGATTTCCCCGACCATTTCGGGTTTTTTCTGCCGCTGGCCGGTATCACCACCGTCAAGCAGCTCCGCGAGAGCTCTTTCGACATCCGCGCGACCAGCCGCCTGAACAAACTCTATGTCGAGCTACTGAAGGACAATCCCGATTGGGGAACCGCCGAGCGCCGCCCCGACATGAACAATTTCATGGCGCGGCTGATCTTCTGCTTTTTCGCCGAGGACACCGACATCTTTCACGGGAGCTATCGCTTCACCGACACGGTCGAGAGGATGAGCGCGCGGGATTCGTCCAACACCCACGAGGTTATCGGCGAACTGTTCCGCGCGATGAACACCATCCCCGCCGACAAACCTCGCGCCGGACTGCCGCGTTGGGCTGATGGCTTTCCCTACGTCAACGGTGGGCTGTTTTCGGGAAGGCTGGAGGCGCCGCGCTTCAGCCGGATCGCGCGTTCCTATCTTCTCCACATCGGCAACCTCGACTGGACGAAGATCAACCCGGACATTTTCGGATCGATGATCCAGGCCGTCGCCGACGACGAGGAGCGCGGCGCGCTGGGGATGCACTACACCAGCGTCCCCAATATCCTGAAGGTGCTGAACCCGCTCTTCCTCGACGACCTGCGAACGCAGCTGGAGGAGGCGGGCGACAACCCGCGCAAGCTGCTCAACCTGCGCAGCCGCATGGCGAAAATCCGCGTATTCGACCCTGCCTGCGGCAGCGGGAATTTCCTTGTCATCGCCTATAAGGAAATGCGGGCGATCGAGGCCGAGATCACTCGGCGGCGCGGCGAAGCGGACCGGCCTTCGGCCATCCCGCTCACGAACTTTCGCGGCATCGAACTGCGCGACTTCCCGGCCGAGGTGGCCCGCCTCGCGCTCATCATCGCGGAGTTTCAGTGCGACGTGCTGTATCGCGGGCAGAAGCTCGCCTTGGCCGAGTTCTTGCCGCTCGACAGTCAAAACTGGATCACCTGCGGCAATGCTCTCCGGCTCGATTGGCTGAGCATTTGCCCGCCGACCGGGAGGGGCGTGAAGCTAAAAGGGGATGACCTGTTTCAGACGCCGCTCGATCAGGCACAGATCGACTTCGAGAACGAGGGGGGCGAGACGTATATCTGCGGCAACCCGCCTTATGCAGGCGCGACGGTAACAGCTCCCAGGGATGCAAGCGCAGAAGTGAAAGATCGACTGAGGAAGGAAGCTGAAAGGCGCAAAGCGGATTTGGAGGCCATTTTCGGCCATCGCACAAATAACTGGAAGTCACTCGATTACGTCGCCGGATGGTTCATAAAGGCGGCGGACTATGGAACCCGAACCAAGGCAACGGCCGCGTTCGTTTCGACAAACAGCATCTGCCAAGGCCAGCAGGTGCCGATCCTCTGGCCCCTGATTTTCGCCACTAGACATGAAATAGCCTTTGCTCACACCAGTTTCAAATGGGCCAATCTGGCAAGCTACAACGCCGGTGTGACCGTCGTGATTGTCGCGATCGCCAATGGCTCACCCATCCTCAGGCAACTGTTTTCAATATCCGACAATGGCGAACCGATCGTGCAGAAGGTTCCCAATATCAACGCGTATTTGGTGGCGGCGCAGGACATCATTGTGCATTCCCGCAGCGCGCCACCTTCCGGGCGACGGGAGATCGATGCTGGCGGAAAGCCCGTCGAGGGGGGGCACCTCTTGCTCACTCCCAACGAACGCAACCGGTTGCTGGCAGACTCCCCGGCGGCGGCGCGGTTCTTGAAGCGCGTCTTTGGAGCCAACGAACATAACAAAGGGATCGTTCGATATGCTCTCTGGATTGGCAATGAGGACGCATCCATTGCTGAGCAGGATGAATATTTGAAACGCAGGCTGGATGGCGTCCGCGAGATGCGACTAGCCAGTCCGAAGCCCGCGACTAAGGCGAGCGCAAATAGGCCACATCGGTTTCAGGAAGTGAAGCAGACCGGGCTTGAGAAGGTAACTCTCGTGCCTGTGCTCACGTCCGAAAAACGGGAGTTCATCCCGGCAGGGTTAGAAGCCCCAGGCGCGATCATTACGAACCTCTCGTTCGCGCAGTTGGATGGACCGATTGCGGACATTGCCATCCTCAATTCCCGACTGCACTTCATCTGGGTTGCAACGGTTTGCGGGAAGTTCAAGACTGATTACCGCTATTCCAATACGATGGGCTGGAACACCTTCCCGATCCCTCCGCTGACCGAGAAGAACAAGGCCGACCTGACCCGCTGCGCCGAAAACATTCTGTTGGCGCGCGAAGCGCATTTCCCGGCCACCATCGCGGAGTTTTACGACCCCCAACGGATGGATCGGGATTTTCCCGATCTACGTGAGGCGCACGAGCGTAACGATGAGGTGCTGGAGCGCATCTATATCGGGCGCCGCTTCAAGAACGATACCGAACGGCTGGAAAAGCTGTTCGAGCTATATACCAAGATGACCACCGGAGCGGGTACGAGGAAGAGGCTACAGGTGGGGACAGCATGAGCAGCCTCACCGACATCGAGAAACGCTATTTTGAAAAGCTGCTGGGGATGCAGAGCGGCTACGTTCTAGATTACTCCGACGCGACTTTCGGCGAACTTTTCAATCGCCACGGAGTCAACATTCACGGCCAGAAATATCAGACCTATGGCACCTCCAAGGCCAAGAAGATGCGATCTTTCTGGGAACAGGAGCCGGATGTTCTGGTCGCAAAAGTGCTTGGGGAGATGCTGGACGCATATGAGGCCGATTGCAGCCTGAACAACCGGGACGCAGAAGCATCCGTCCTCGAAAAATCTCGGGGAATGGTCGCGCGGCTTTCAGGGGTGCCCGCGCCGTCGATAAAGCCGACCCAGACGGTTGACGATTTTCTGCATAGCGAATTTTCGATCCCCAACATTCGGAAACTGCCGATTGAGGCGCTCGCCGTGCCCATCATCGAGAGCCGCCTTGATGAAGCGCGGACAGCAATGGGCGCGGGCGCGTATCTTTCCACCATCTTCCTATGCGGCAGCGTGCTGGAAGCCGTCCTTCTCGGGGCGGCACAGAAAGAGCCAGTGCGCTTCAATCGAGCTTCAGCCAGCCCGAAGGCCGCCGACGGCAGCGTAAAACGCTTTCACGAGTGGAGCCTCGCCCAGTTCATAGATGTCGCCTGCGAAGCTGGCCTGCTGAAACCCGATGTGAAGAAATTCAGTCACGGGCTTCGGGATTTTCGCAACTACATCCACCCATACGAACAGATGCTATCCGGCTTCACGCCGGATCAGCATACGGCGAAAGTCTGTTTTCAGGTGCTTAAGGCGGCGCTTGCCAGTGTCGCGGGGGAAAGAAAGTGAAACCAGAAGCCAAATCTGTTCCCTCCGTGTCGGTTTCCTATGCGCGCAACGGCAGCTCCACCAAGTCGAACGCGCTCGGAATGCGGCCGATGCAGGAGCGCGCCTATGAGAAGCGCGGCGAGCAATATCTGCTCATCAAGTCGCCGCCGGCGTCGGGCAAAAGCCGGGCGCTCATGTTCATCGCGCTCGACAAGCTTGCCAATCAGGGGCTGAAACAGGCGATAATCGTCGTGCCGGAGAAGAGCATCGGCGCGAGCTTCAACGACGAGCCGCTGACCAAGTTCGGCTTTTGGGCGGATTGGATTGTCGCTCCCAGGTGGAATCTGTGCAACGCCCCCGGCGAAGACGGCGGCAAGGTCACTTCTGTCGGCGCTTTCCTCGCCAGCGATGACCAGGTGCTGGTCTGCACCCATGCCACCTTCCGCTTCGCCGTGGACAGGTTCGGGATCGAGGCGTTCGACGAGCGGCTGATCGCCGTGGACGAGTTCCACCACGTTTCCGTCAACCCCGACAATAAGCTGGGGCTGCATCTCGGCCAGTTCATCACCCGCGACCGCGTGCATGTCGTGGCGATGACCGGCTCCTATTTCCGGGGCGATGCCGAAGCCGTCCTGGCCCCGCAGGACGAGTCCAGGTTCGATGCCGTCACCTACACCTACTATGAGCAGCTCAACGGCTACGAATATCTGAAACAGCTCGACATCGGCTATTTCTTCTATTCCGGTTCCTATGCCGACGAGATTCTTGGGGTGCTGGACCCCGCCGAAAAAACCATCATCCACATCCCCAACGTCAACTCGCGCGAGAGCACGAAGGACAAAATCAGGGAGGTGGAGCACATCATCGAGGAGCTGGGCGACTGGCAGGGCACCGACCCGGCCACCGGCTTTCAGTTGGTCAAGACGCCGGAAGGCCGCATCCTGCGCATCGCCGACCTGGTGGACGACGACGTGGCCAAGCGCGACCGCGTTTCCGCCGCGCTGAAAGACCCCGCGCAAAAGAACAACCGCGATTATGTGGACATCATCATCGCGCTGGGCATGGCGAAGGAAGGCTTCGACTGGATTTGGTGCGAGCACGCGCTGACCGTCGGCTATCGTTCCAGCCTGACCGAGATCGTGCAGATCATCGGTCGCGCCACCCGCGACGCGCCGGGAAAGACCCGTGCGCGCTTCACCAATCTGATCGCCGAACCCGATGCCGCCGAAGCGGCAGTTACCGAGGCCGTAAACGACACGCTCAAAGCCATCGCCGCCAGCCTGCTGATGGAGCAGGTGCTTGCGCCTCGTTTCGAGTTCAAGCCCAAGAATCCGACCAACGTCGCGACGCCCGGCTTCGATTATGGCGAGGGCGGCTATGATCCCGAGAGGTGCAATGTCGGTTTCAATGAGGAACGCGGCAGCTTCCAGATCGAGATCAAGGGCCTCGCCGAACCCAGGAGTAAGGAGGCGGCGCGCATCTGTCAGGAGGATTTGAACGAGGTGATTGCCTCCTTCGTTCAGGAAAAGACCGCCATCGAGCGCGGCCTGTTTGACGAAGAGCTTGTGCCCGAGGAGCTGACCCAGCTCCGCCTCGGCAAGATCATCAAGGACAAATATCCCGAGCTGGACGAAGAGGATCAGGAGGCGGTGCGTCAGCACGCCATCGCTGCCCTCAATCTCACCCAGCAGGCTAAGCAGGTTGCGCTTGGCGGTGGCGACGCAGAACCCGGTGCCAACACCGCGCTGATCGACGGCGTGCGCAAATTTGCAATGGACGTGCGCGAGCTGGACATCGACCTGATCGACCGGATCAATCCGTTCGGCGAAGCCTATGCGATCCTCGCCAAGACCATGAGCGAGGAGAGCCTGAAGCAAGTCGCGGCGGCGATTGCCGCCAAGCGCACCAGCCTGACGCCCGAGGAAGCCAAGGAGATTGCCGTCCGGGCTGTCCGCTTCAAAAAAGAGCGCGGCCGGTTGCCTTCCATCAGCTCGACCGATGCCTGGGAGAAACGGATGGCCGAGGGCGCCGCCGCCTTCGTGCGCTTCAAGGATGAGGGCCGCTATGAGTGACCTCGACCTCGACGAGCTGCGCTCCGAACTCGACGACTTCGCCCAACCGGAGAAGAGGGCCGGTCGCTCCCCGCGCGAAGAACGCATCATCGCTGGATTTGAGGAGATCCAGCGATTTGTGAACGGGCATGACCACGCTCCGCAGCATGGCGAGGAGCGGGACATCTTCGAGCGTCTTTATGCGGTGCGGCTCGATCGCCTACGCGCCCTTGAGGAATGTCGTTCGCTTCTCGCGCCGCTCGACCATCAGGGCTTGCTGGCCGGTGCCGAAACCGGTGCCGCTCTGCCGAAGGAGGAGATGGACGAGGACGAACTGCTGGCCGAGCTGGAAGGCGCGGCGGGGACGTCGGACATCACCGAGCTTCGCCATGTCCGGGCCAGTGCCGAAAAGCGCGCCGCCGAGGAAATCGCTAACCGTGAGCCGTGTCCAGATTTTGAAAGATTCAAGCCGTTGTTCGCTCAGGTTCAGGGCGACCTCGACTCCGGCGTTCGGACCACTCGCCCATTCGTGAAGGATGCCGGATTCCTGAAAGCGGACATCACCGAGGGGCAGTTCTTCATTCTCGGCGGCCAGACGGCCTATGTCGCCGAGGTCGGGGACACTCTAAAAGCCCCAAACGGGGAGTTCGACGCACGCCTGCGCGTCATCTATTCCAACGGGACCGAAAGCAATCTGCTGCGGCGGTCCCTCCAGCGCGCCTTATATAAGGATGAAGCCGGAAGGCGGATCACGGAACCCGCCGCCGGTCCTCTATTTGCCGGTGAAAGCAACGACGACGACCTGGCGAGCGGCACCATTTATGTGCTGCGCAGCAAGTCCGATCATCCGCTCGTCGCGGCCGACCGCGGCATTCTACACAAGATCGGCGTCACGGGGGGCAACGTGGCGCGGCGCATCGCTAACGTCAAACTCGACCCCACCTTCCTCATGGCCGACGTTGAAATCGTCGCCACCTATGAGTTGTTCAACATCAATCGCACCAAGCTCGAAAACCTGATTCACCGCGTCTTCGACCCCGCCCGGCTCGACATCGAAATCACGGATCGCTTCGGCAATCCGGTAATCCCGCGCGAATGGTTCCTTGTGCCGCGTTTCGTCGTCGACGAGGCGGTTGAGCGGATCAAGGACGGCACGATCACTGAATATACCTACGACCCTCAAACGGCCCGGCTCGTGCGTGCTGATAGGCCGTACTCCAAGGTTGGTGCTTAGTGCGCATCACCCGCCTCACCATTGAGAATTTTCGCTCGATCAAGGCGCTCGACCTCGATCTCAACGAGACAACCGTCCTGATTGGCCCGAACAATGCGGGCAAGACTGCCATTCTTGACGCCATCAGGATTGTCCTGACGCGCCGCTGGGGACAGCGTGGCACCGGCTTCACCGAATACGATGTTCACCTCGCTGACGAACATGCCGACCCGAAAGCCCCTCCCGGCGTCTCGATAGAGATTCGGGTTGAGGAGCAGCAGGCGGGGGAATGGCCCGATGCGTTACAACAGGACCTCGACGAGATCGCTCAGACCGATCCCGCAACGGGCAAGACCTTCATCATTCTTCGTGCAAGCTGTGCTTGGAGCGAGGCGGAGGGGAGCTTCGAGCCGTCATGGGTATTCCTGAACGCGGGCCACGCTCCGCTCGTTGGCGGATCGGCGCGGCGGATGAATCTCGAACGCTTCTGGCAGTATCTGCCGGTATTTTACCTCGGCGCACTGCGCGACGTGGACGACGAGTTTTCGCCGCGTTCGCAGTTCTGGGGTCGATTGCTGAAGGCTATGGAGATTCCGTCCGCGCTGGAAACCAAAATCCAGCGCGTTCTTGATCTTCTGAACAGGAAGCTGCTGCAAGCCGATCCTCGTCTAGCCCAAATTGCCGGCACGCTGTCCGGCGCAACGCGGGTCGCAGCACGCGATCGCGATGGTAGCTTCGATCTTCGGCTTGTTCCCCTCAAGTCGTGGGATTTGCTTTCCAAGGCAGAGATCATTCTGCGCAATGAACCGGACTGGCCGTGGCTCCCGCTGCAACGGCACGGCCAGGGCGTGCAAAGCCTCTCCGTCATTTTCCTGTTCCAGGCTTTTGTGGAACACTTGCTTGCAGAACTCTACGAAGCGGACAGCGCACCCGTGCTGGCGCTTGAAGAACCCGAGACGCATTTGCATCCACAGGCGGCGCGCACGCTCTGGACGCACATCAATGCGCTGCCCGGCCAAAAGATCATCACCACGCATTCGCCCTACTTTGTGCAGCACGTTCCGTTCCGGGACCTACGCCTTGTCCGGCTGACCGACAACGGCACCGAAGTCCGATCGCTGCCGCCGAGTTTTTCCGCGCGTATTCCCCATGTTGCGGCTCTCGATGCCGTCGTTGCCGGAAGCGGCGGATTGATCGAATATGATCGCGCTGCCGAGCTGCTGACCGTTCACGGCAAGATCGAACAGAATCCATACCGAAATTTGTTGACCTGTTACGGCACCCACGCCGACAGGGCAGTCATTCACGGTGTCCTGCGTGAACTGCATGACCGTTCGCTCCTCTTTGTCAGCGACGAGGAATTGAGGTCGCTGGAAACCTGTGCGCGACGGATACGCGGCGAAATCTTCTTTGCCCGGCGCTGGTTCATCGTGGAGGGACAGGCAGATTACCTGCTCGTTCATGCCGTGGCGCGCGAACTCGGATATGACCTCGACGAGCACGGCGTCGCGTTAATCGACGCCAAGAACAACGGCAACCCCGCTACCTTTGCGGTGCTCGCACGGGCGCTCGCGATACCGTGGCTTGCCGTTTTCGACGGCGATGGAGCAGGGCATCAATACTGCCAGAGCGTTGCCGCGAGGGATTTCTCGGCGGCGTTTGTTAAAGCTCGTTGCCGGACTCATGCCGCAGGCGACCTTGAGGAACAGATGATGGCCGACGGCCTTGAGGCCGAACTCAGGAACGCGCTCATCCAGATCGGCGTCGCCGGTGCTGCGACAGCCGACCAGGCGACTCTGCTAGGGCAACTGCGCGATAACAAAACGGCCTACGCTGGGGCGCTCGCGACCATATTGCGTGGGAACGTCGCGCTTGCTGGGCGCATGCCCCAAGCCTTTCGCGACGCGATTGCGGACCTTCGGGGGCTGACATGACAGACAATCCACTCGAACCTGCGTTCGCGAAGCTGACGGACATTCAGCGTGAAGCCGTCGCGTGGGGCGACGGCGCGATGCTGGTTCTTGCGGGACCGGGATCGGGGAAAACGCAGGTGCTCACCTGTCGGATCGCTCGCCTGCTCGACGCGGGCCGCGACCAGTCATTCCGCATTCTCGCCTTGACGTTCACGAACAAAGCCGCCGACGAAATGAAGGAGCGTGTCGCAACCTTCGTTCCCGGCCTTGAAGGTCGCGCAAATATCGGGACGTTCCATAGCTTTTGTGGACAGGTGCTGCGACAGCACGGCATCCATCTCGGCATCAAACCGGACTTCGCCATCTATTCCCAGGACGATGACCGGAAGGCTGTTCTTGAGGACGCGCTGAAACGTGCGGACATGGACGCAGAGGGCGTCCGCTATCTTGGCCTGATCGATCGCATGAAAACCAAGCTGATCGAACCCAAAGATGCGGCGTCCCGCATCACGCGCGCCGCCGATCCCCAATCCATCGCGCAAGCCTATGAGGCTTACGAAAGTGAATTGCGCCGGTTGAACGTCCTCGACTTCAACTCCCTCATTTTCGAGGCGTTTCGCCTGTTCTCGACTTTTCCCGCCATCGCGGTCCGCTATCGTCGGTCCTATCCCTATTGGCTGCTCGACGAGTTTCAGGACACGAATGACGCTCAATACCGGCTCATTCGCACGGTGGCTGGCGACGAGTTCAAAAACGTATTCGCCGTCGCGGACGACGACCAGATCATCTATCAATGGAACGGGGCCAGCTTCCGGCAGATTCAACGCTTTCGCGCCGACTTCCAGCCACAACTGATTCAGTTGCCGACGAACTACCGCTGCCCGCCCGCCATCGTCGCTGCAGCGAACCGGCTTGTAGCGTATAACGTCCAGCGGACGGACGCGAAGAAGCCGCTCGTCGCTGGCAAGACCGATCTCAAGCTCCCCGAACAAGAGCACATCCAGCTTCGTGCCTTTGAATCCGACGAGATCGAGGCGGAGAAGATCGCCGAGGAGATCGCCGCGCACGGGAAGGATCAATGGAGCCAGATCACCGTTCTCGCCAGAACCCGCGCATTGCTGGAAAAGATGCAGAGGGCGCTTCAAGCCGTTCAGGTGCCCGCAGTCATCGCGCAGCGCCGCGACGATTTTCTGTCCGCCGAAGTCCGATGGCTGGTCGCATGTCTTATCCAGACCGTGCGCCCGCTCGACCGGCGCAACATGGCCGCGCTGATTGCCGCCTTCAATCGGTTTGCCGAGGTTCAGATCGCCGTCGGGCAGGTCTTGTCCGACGCCGAGGCGAGCGGTGTAGCCTATTTAAGCACATGGATTACGGCGGCCAACTTTGAGATCGACGCTTCCTCGCCACACGCAAAGCTCCTTGAAGCCGCAGCTCGCCTCGATTCAGCTTCCGCAAGAACCATCATCGACACGGTCCTTGCTGAGTTGGACGCGCGGGCATCGGGCGACGATCCTGACTCGGATTTGGTGGAAGATCTCGCGGCATGGCGCGAGATTTCCGGCGATATCGCCCGGCACTTCGGGCGCAACATCTCGCTCGATGAATTTTTGCAGCAGCTTCAACTGCGCTCAAAGGCACCATCGCCGCAGGCCCACACCGTCACCCTTATGACGGTGCATGGAACGAAAGGCCGCGAGTTCGACTTTGTTTATCTGATCGGCCTCGCCGAAGACATTCTGCCCTCGTTCCAGAGTCGCCAGAAAGGTGACACCAGCCCTGAAATGGAGGAGGAGCGACGCAACTGCTTCGTCGCGATCACCCGCGCCAAGGAATCGCTCATCCTGAGTCGCGCAAAAACCTATCGCGGTTGGAACAAGCAGCCGTCGCGTTTTCTGGTTGAGATGGGTCTTGCGCACCCAAATGGCTGACAAGCTTGCTGCGTTCGTGTTGAAGAAGTGTCGACGTTTTCACTCTTCTTCAAGCCATCGACCTCCACCAAGTGTTCCATCCGCGTTCGCACAAGCGCCAACGCGACGGCCGCTTGACCGTCGTCTGTAAGCACGCGCAGCGACGTTTCGGTAGCGCATGAATCGCGATCCACGTGCAAGTTAACCGTCAATCGGCCGCAAGTTCGTGGTCGCTTCTCTGCCGGATTCTTTTTGAGCTGAGTCGTGGGCGAACTCCAAGTTGAGGATTGTGGCATGGAGCAGAAAGCCGGAAGAAAGTTGACGGCAAGATAAAGCGAGATTCCTCGCTGCCGGAACTTCGTTCCTAAGTGTTTGTCTGCACATTGTTTTTCGGCGCTACGCGATCGGCTCCGCGAGGTGTGCGGGTGGCGCTGAAGCTATTTTCTCGTTTAATATCAACGCTCCGAGTGGCACCCATCGCAAGGTGCGGAGAATGCAGAACCGCCGTTTGCCGCCGGTCGCAAGTATTTACGCGCTACGATCCTACGCCTCGATTTACTGTCTTGCATCGCTGATTCCGGCCCTCAATCGTCGCGTCATGACACGCGACGACGACAGCTTCCGCATCCGCCCCGGCAAGGTCCGTGACCGGGGCGCGACCCGTTTGCCGAGGGTCGTGCGGGCGCGACCCAAGTCCTTCATCGGTGAGGTGCATCAGGCCATCCGCCGGGCGGGCGGCAACCCCAATAGACTGGCCGGGACGGGGAAGGGAAGCGGCCGGTTCAACGCTCGGGGCCGGGGCGCTCAGGTCGCGGCGGGATTGAAGGGCCGGAACGGGTGGAGCCGGGACGTGAGCGGCGTCCGAACCCGGTCGCGCCGGGTGACGGTCAAGGCTCGCGTGGTGAAGCTCAATCCCCAGCGCGGCGCGGCACGGGGACGGCAGTTCGTCAGCGGCAAGGCGGTGGACGCGCACCTTCGCTACCTGGAGCGCGACGGCGTAACCCGCGACGGCGAGAAGGGCCAGGTCTATTCCGCCGACAGGGACATCGCCGATGGTCCCGCTTTCCTCGATCGGGGCCGCGAGGACCGGCACCAGTTCCGCTTCATCGTGTCGGCCGAGGAGGGCGTCGAGCTGTCCGACCTGCGCCAGACCACGCGCGACCTGATGACCCAGATGGAATCCGATCTCGGCACCAAGCTCGACTGGATAGCGGTCGATCACCACAACACCGGCCACCCGCATACCCACATCCTGATGCGCGGCGTCACCGACGACGGCAAGATGCTCAATATCGCCGGCGACTATATCGCTCACGGCATCCGCGAACGGGCGGGCGAGATCGTCACCCTGGAGCTGGGGCGCCAGACCGAGCAGGAGGTCAGCCGCCAGCTTGAGCGCGAGGTGGACGCCGAGCGGTTCACGCGGCTCGACCGGATGTTGATCGCGGCGCAGGAACGCGACGAGTTTTCCGATCTGCGTCCCGACAGGGACATGCTCGAAACCGCCCGGCAGAACCGGGCGCTGCTGATCGACCGCGCCCGCAAGCTGGAGCGCATGGGGCTGGCGACCGAACATACATCGGGCATCTGGACCATCTCGCCGCGCGCCGAACCGATGCTCCGCGAGCTGGGCACGCGGGGCGACATCATCAAGACCATGCACCAGGCACTGGAGCGCGATGGGATCGCCGAGCAGCGATCCTATGCGGGCTACGCGCTTCACGGCACGGCACCCAGGGAGCGGATCATCGGGCGCGTCGTCGCCAAGGGGCTGGGCGGCGACGAGCTGGGCGAACGCATCGAGCTTACCATCGACGGCGTGGACGGGCGAGTCCATCACCTTGAGGTTCCGACGGCCAAGGCCGAAGACATCCGGCGCGGCAGCATCGTCGCGATCGAGCCGCCGCCGAGCACGCCACGCGTCGCCGACGACAACATCCTGCAACACACCGATGCCCAGGGCGTCTATCGGCCCTCGACGCATCTGGAGGCCGTGCGGGAGACCATGCCCCGGATCGATCACGAGCGTCACGTTCAGTCGTATGTACGTAGGCTGGAGGCTCTACGTCGGGCCTACATCGTCGAACGCATCCATGACGACCATTGGCAGGTTCCCGCCGACCTGCCCGAACGCGGACTGGCCTATGACCGCCAGCGCGTCGGGCCGGGGCCGCGCGTAAGCGAGCTATCGCACCTGCCCCTCGACCGTCAGATCGACCATGAAGGCGCGACATGGCTCGACCGCGAGCTGGCCTCGCGCGACCGCACGCAGCTTTCGCCGCACGGGTTCGGCGCGGACGTGACGGCGGCGATGCGACGGCGGCGGACGGCGCTCGTCGCAATGGGCTATGCCACCCCGCTGAAGGACGGGCGCATCCACGCGCCCAAGGACATTCTCCAAAAACTGGAGCGCACCGAGGTCACTCGCGTCGGCATAGGTCTGGCAGCCGAGCGCGGGCGCGAATGGCAAGCGGCGGCGACCGGCGAGTATGTCTCGGGCACGCTGGTCGGATCGACCCAGCTTGCCAGCGGGCGGTTCGCGATGATCGACAATGGTTTGGGTTTCCAGTTGGTGCCGTGGAGCGACCCGCTGGAGAAGAGGCTTGGCCAGCATATCTCCGGAATCGCGAGCACCGGCGGCGGGATCGAGTGGACGCTTGGGCGGAGCCGGGGGCTGGGGCTTTGATCGGCGCTCGATTGCCCGGACTCGCGAGCATCGGCGGACAAGCGACCACCCTCAATGTTGGTGGCACCCAACCTGACTCGATGATGGAGCGAAGCCGGAATCTCTGCGCCGACTGAATGACCGGCTTTGGTGGAAAGCTGATGTTCGATGAGGCAATAAGTGCGAAGACCTCTAGGGAGTAGACACATGGCGATGAAAGGCTTGGATGAGCTAATACGGAAGATGAAAGAGCTTGAAAAGGCGACCGCAGCCTTGGACGGCGAAATCACCAGCGTTGGCTTCGATCCCCATGATCCCCAAAGCATCGAACTTGCCATTCAGCAGATGGAGGCAGCGATCGACGAACGGGTGGGCGATTACAGCAAAAACGACATGGTCCAAAAGATCGTCATCGAGATGAAGGAGCGGTATCGACAGGCAATCCTTGATCGTGCTGCCACAGGCCGTACGGAAGGGGAGTCCGAGTCATGACGATCAAAACCGCGTTACGCGAAGTGAACAACGCAGTCTTGGACTTGCAGTCTGCGGACTACAATACATTCGAGCGTCCCCTTGAGCGGCTTGCCTCGGCACTGAACGCCAACGATCTAAAACCGATCACGGATGGACTTAGGTCGAAGGCCGACTTCGATAAGTTTCTCGAGGGTGCCAGCGAGGGCGGCGGCATGATGGGGAGCGCTCGGCTCAACTGGCCATCTGCGCGCGAGGAGGAGCTTGGCCTAACCATCCAGCTCATCGAGCGTGCTGCGAAAGATCCACACTGGTTCCTTAACCTCGCCCACACATACTACTATAGCGGACGCAAGATCGTCGGCGACATTAGAAAGATTACCGCTGCGGTGATTATCCCGTTCAACCGCGATTTCATCTCCTATATGGACGAACTTGTCCCAACTCTGCCGGTGAAGGAGGCAGAAATGAGAACAGCAGCTGAAGAAGACAAAGAGGAGTTGCTTCAGGCACTGTTCGAACTGGGCAAGGCCAGCGGTAAACGACCATCAGTTCAAGATGCTGCGATGAAGTTCTTTCCCGAATGGGACCGGGATCGTCTTTTCAATGCAGCGGAGGCCCTTGTGAAAGAGGAGGCGATCCTCAATCCTACAGGCGCAATGTACTACGTCGACCTTTCGTCCACAGGGCGGAAGCGAGCAGAGCAACGACGCGCTACAGCAGCACCGGCGGTAACTTACAATATCGGGGCTATGCACAACTCTCCGTTACAGCACGTCTCGTCTGGCGGACACGGGGTGCAGACAACTACTTACTCGACTGACGACCTGAAGGCCATTGTGGCCCTCTATAAACGGCATGTTGATGAACTTGGCCTTGATGCCGCACAGCGCCGCCGAGCCGATGCACAGGTCGCCACCATCGAAGCTCAGCTGATCGATGAACCTGACCCGACAATCGTTAAAGCCGCCGGCAAGTCCCTGAAGACCGTTGTTGAAGGCGCAATCGGGGGCGCAGCTGGTAACGCGTTAGCCTCGGCTCCGATCTGGGCACCCCTGCTCTCGATGTTCAGCTGACTGCGGCATTACCACGAAGCCTGTGGCTGAATGTCTGCAATCGGTCGATATCCGCCGCCGCCTGTCCGCCGCTTCGGAGGGGTGCGACGGGACGGATGAACGCTCCCGCACCGAACAGAAGAACGGTGCGGGAGCGCCGAGCACGCTACCCCACCACCGCCACGAAATGCCGGGAGCCGCCGCGCGCCTGTATTCGCGCGCTGGAGCACGCGGCGTAGCGGGGCGTAGAGATGCGTCGTTCCGCATTGCTTCGACATCGCCGACTCTGGCGGGATGCCCCGCCCGTCGAGTCGCCATGAACCCTCAGCCTCCGAGCAGCTTGAAGCGCTGCTCGGCGAGCCGTGGCCGTTCCCCGGCCGTCCGCCCAGGCATGACGTGGCGAGTTGGCGTGTCAGTGACGACTGGCCCGAGAAGGTGCCGGTCACCGACGCCGAGATCGCCGTCTTCGAGGCATGGTTCGGGGACGTTTTCGACGAGTTGTTCGGGCCGGAATGATCGTCTGGCGCAAGCGCAGCGCGATTGACCGACGCCACGAATATGCTATATCTAGCATAAGGAGGAGGCGCGTGACGGATGAGGCGAGCGTCAAGCCTGTCAGGTGGATCGGGAGCAGCCGCGATGACTTGCGGGCCTTCCCCGAGCCGGTGCGGCTTCGCGTCGGCGGAGCGCTGTGGGAGGCGCAGACCGGCGGCAAGGCGGGATGGGCCAAGCCGCTTAAAGGGTTCGGCGGCGCGGGCGTACTGGAGGTGGTCGATGACCATGACGGCAACACCTACCGCGCCGTCTACACCGTGCGGTTCGCGGGCGTCGTCTATGTGCTCCACGCCTTCCAGAAGAAGGCGAAGCACGGCATCGCGACGCCGAAACACGAGATCGCGCTGATCGAACAGAGATTGAAGCGAGCCAGAGAGGACCACGAACAATGGCGAGCAAGCAGGACGACATGAAGGTGACGGAAGGGTCCGGCAATGTGTTCGCAGACCTTGGCGTCGCCGAGCCCGAGGAGGAGTTGGCGAAGGCGCAGCTCGCCAGCCACATCCGCGAGGCGATCAAGCGCCGGCGGCTGACCCAGGCGGCGGCGGCCGAGCTGGTCGGGCTCGACCAACCCAAGGTGTCGGCGTTGATTAACGGCCGGCTGACCGGCTTTTCGAGCGATCGGCTGCTGCGCTGCCTGACCGCGCTCGGGCAGGACGTGGATATCGTGGTCAAAGCGCCGCCCAGAAGCCGCCAACGCGGGCGGCTCCGTGTGGTGGAGAAGGCGGCGTGACCGCCGCCGTTCCATTGCGCGCCGCCCTGTATCTGCGCGTCTCGACCGCGCGGCAGGCCGAGCATGACGTGTCGATCCCCGATCAGCGCAAGCAGGGCGAAGCCTATTGCGTCGCGCGCGGCTATCAGCTCGTCGAGACCTTTGTGGACGCGGGCGCTTCCGCCACCAATGACCGCCGCCCCGAGTTCCAGCAGATGATCGAGGCCGGGACCGGCAAGCCCGCCCCGTTCGAGGTCATAGTGGTCCACTCGTTCAGTCGCTTCTTCCGCGATCACTTCGAGCTGGAGTTCTACGTCCGCAAGCTGGCGAAGAACGGCATCCGACTTGTGTCGATCACGCAGGAAATGGGCGACGACCCGATGCACGTCATGATGCGCCAGATCATGGCGCTGTTCGACGAGTATCAGTCCAAGGAGAACGCCAAGCACGTCCTCCGGGCCTTGAAGGAGAACGCGCGGCAAGGGTTCTGGAACGGCTCGCTGCCGCCGATCGGCTACCGCGTCGTCGCCGCCGAGCAGCGCGGGGCCAAGATCAAGAAGAAGCTGGAGATCGACCCGCTCCATGCCGACACCGTGCGGCTGGCGTTCCGGCTCGCGCTGGAGGGCGATGGCACGAGCGGCCCGATGGGCGTCAAGTCGATCACCAAGCACCTGAACGCCCATCGCATCTTCACCCGCGATGGCGGGCGTTGGGGCATCGGCACCGTCCACCGGATGCTGACCCGGCAGACCTATATCGGTCGCCACGAGTTCAACCGCCGCACAAAGAACGGCGACAACAAGCCGGATGAGGAAGTTATCCCCGTCGCGGTGCCGCCGATCATCGACCAGGGGATCTTCAACGCCGTTCAGGCGCGCATGAAGGCCCGCAACCCGAAGGTGACGCCGCCCCAAATCGTGGGCGGACCCACGCTCCTTACCGGCCTGATCCATTGCGCCAAGTGCGGTGGAGCGATGACCATCCGCACCGGCAAGGGCGGTCGCTATCGCTACTACACCTGCTCGACCAAAGCGCGGCAGGGACCGACCGCTTGCACCGGCATGACCGTCCCGATGGAGAAGCTGGACGCGCTGGTCGCCGGGCATCTGGAGGACCGGCTGCTTGATCCGACGCGGCTGGAGGAGGTGCTCGCCACTGTCCTCGACCGGCGGCAGGAGCGAACCGAGCGTCGCCGCGATCACATCGCCGAGCTGAACAAGCGGGCGACCGAGACCGACCTACGGCTCAAGCGGCTTTACGACGCCATCGAGAGCGGCGTCGCCGACCTTGACGACCCCGACCTCAAGGACCGCATCGCCAGCCTCAAGGCCGTCCGCGACCAATCCCGCGTCCATGCCGACCGTGCGTCGGCCATGCTCGAAAGCGCGGGTCAGAAGACGATCACCACGCCCATGCTGCGAAAGTTCGCACAGACCGCCCGCCAGCGGATACGTCTCGATGGCGGCGGCTATCGCCGCGACCACCTTCGCGCGCTCGCCCAGCGCGTCGAAGTCAACGACGGCGAGGTCCGCATCATGGGATCGAAAAGCGACCTGCTGCGGACGCTTGCCGCAGGGAGCGCGGGAACGCTGGGGGGCGTAGTGCCCACCTTTGTTCCGAAGTGGCGGGTGGGGTGGGATTCGAACCCACGAGGCGGTCACCCGCCTGCCGGTTTTCAAGACCGGTGCCTTCAACCACTCGGCCACCCACCCAAGTGCGGCCGTACACCGCGGCGACCCCTCTGCCACAGCCCGTGCGCCGAGCCAACCGGCGTGACCAAGAGGCGAGCGCTCGCGCGGCAACCGCTCCAGCGGTGATGCATCTAACCGTTGCTGCGAGACAAGTTGCTGCCGGGAAGTTGGCGGCGAGGCGATCGTAGCGCGTGGCGACACGGCGGAAGTCATTGAGCCGGCCGAAGATGGGCTCGACGGCGTTGCGATCACCGTAGAGCCACGGCGAGAAGCCGTTCGTCCAGCGGCGGTTGCCCTCCGGCGGGATGTTGGGCACGGCGTCGCGAGCCTCGACCGTCCGGCGAGCCCTGTTCGTGTCGTAGCCCCCTCGTCGGGGTGCAGGATCAGGCAGTCCGCGACCATCTCGACAGGGTCGGTGCAGTGGGCGACCTGTCCGCCGGTCAGCGAGAAGGCGACCGGCGACAGACCTCGTCGGTCAGCGCATGGATCTCGGTCGTGCGACCGTCGCCGGAGCGCCCGATGGCTGGGGTTCGCTCCCCCCCCCCTTTGGCACCGGACGCACTGCGGTGCGCCTCGACGGCCGAGGGGTCGACCAACAGCGCTGGCGAGGGCCCGCCCGCCGAGGCGAGGGCGCGGCAGAGATCCACACGCCCTTCGCGGCGCAACGAACGAAGCGGTTGTAGAGCGTCTTGTGCGGCCCGTCGCCGTCGAGCGCATCCTTCCAGCGGTCCCCAGAGGTCAGCACGTGGATGATCCGTCGGTCGTCGACCCTCGGCTCGCCCCGCAAGTCGGTTAGACGCTGGCCCGAAGGCGCGCGACGGACGACCGAAGTTGCGGGCCCTCATGCTAGCCTACGCGACGGCCGAGACGACCTCTATGGTTCGCGCGAGCGATCATTGCGAGGACGACCGCGCGCCGGGCTCGCTCGACTTGCCCGCGCGCTGGCGACGGCGTGAACACGTCTTGCGGCAGGGTCGAAGGCTGGGCAGAGGATGAGGGTCGATCGACGCGGTAGATCCTGGGCTCGCTCGGGCGCGCTGCATCATGGCCAACGAGCGCGCGGCGTGCCCTTTCGCTGGCGGTGCCGTCGCCTTATCGTCCCTCGCGTGGCAAGCATTGCCGGGGGAGTTCTGCATGGCGATGGACCGGAACGAGATCGAGCGCCTCATCCGCCAGGCGCTGCCCGACGCCACGGTGGAGATCCGCGACCTCGCCGGCGACGGCGACCACTACGCCGCGGTCGTCGTGTCCGAGGTGTTCCGGGGCAAGACGCGCGTCGCCCAGCACAAGCTCGTCTATGACGCGCTTCAGGGTCGCATGGGTGGAGAGCTTCATGCCCTCGCGTTGCAGACCTCCGCGCCCGAGGCCTGAGGCTTTCCCCCGGCTCGCACTGCGCCTATGTGAGCGATGAGTGCGCTGGCACGCAGCCGGCGTGAGCCTCGCAGATGAGCGGCCTCGCCGCGAGCCAAGCACCGAAGGAGTGATGATGAGCGATGCACATCAGACCATCGACGCCGCCGTGAAGGGGCACGACGTGATGCTGTTCATGAAGGGGACCAAGCAGTTCCCGCAGTGCGGCTTCTCCGGGCAGGTCGTGCAGATCCTCGACTACCTCGGCGTCGACTACCAGACGATGAACGTGCTCGAGGACGATGCGGTGCGCTCCGGGATCAAGGACTACTCCAACTGGCCGACGATCCCGCAGCTCTACGTCAAGGGCGAGTTCGTGGGTGGCTGCGACATCGTGCGGGAGATGTTCCAGGCCGGCGAGCTGCAGGAGCACCTCTCGAACGCCGGCGTTCCGACGCGAGACGCCGCTGCGTGAGCTTCGGTTCGGCGCTGGCGGGTGCGCGGCGCGAGCGCCCGCGGATCGCCTCCCAGGGAGTTCACCGTCCCGGGGGACGTCAGGCCGACGCCGTCAGAGAGGGTGGCCGCTGTGGGTGAGGTGCGCCGCGCCGTCGCGGTCGGTGCGGCAGTCGTCGTCGGCGTATTGGGTCAACGTGAGCGCGACGTAGCTCGGTGAGGTTGCGTCGACGGCGAGCGTGCTGTTCTCCGCGAAGCGCTCCAGCGCCCCAGCGCTGCGGCGCCCCCATAGCCCATCCACCGGCCCCGGCTCGCAGCCCAGGCGCGCGAGCTCGGTCTGGAGTGCCTGCGTCAACGCGGTCGACCCAACGCCGTTGGGCCCGATGATGCGCGACGTGATGGTGCTCGTCTCGTCGGTGATGCGGTAAGAGCCTCCGTCGCGGATGAGCTCGACCTCGTACCGCAAGGTGCCGCGCAGCGCCGTGCGCCCCGCCGGGTTCGAGGCGGTGAAACGGGCGACGCCGAAGACGATGCAGCGGGCGCCGGCCGCCGCGCACGACACCTGGGGCGGTCCCGCCCGCACCAAGCTGAAGTGCGGCCAGCGCCGCGTGTAGGCCTCACGCCGGCGAATGAGCTCGCCCCGAGACACCGCCTCGCCGAAGTAGACGACCCGCTCGTCGTACAGCCTGCCAGCGAGCGCGCGCATGGCGTGCGGCGGGGCGTTGGCGCTCGCGAAGTAGAACTCCATGACCTCGCTGACGGCGCGGTCGCCGCCCTCGGTCCCGATTGACCCCTCGTCGCGGCGGCGCGGCGCGAGCGCGGCGGTTCGTCGGTAGGTGAGGCCGGAGCGTGCGGCCCTCTCTGCGGTGAGGTACGCCATGGACGTGTGGTCGGCCTCCGTCGCCATCACCACGACCCCGAGCGGGTAGCCGAGCCGCGTGAGGTAGGCGCCGACGATGGCGTTTCCGCTCGCCGTCATGCGCAAGGTGTCCCCCTGCCGTGCGGCAGCGGCGTGGAAGCCGATGGAGCCGCCGTCCTCCAACGTGCGTTCCTCGCCAGCAAGCCAGATCAGGGCGCAGGCGGACGTGCAATGCCCATCCGCAGCGACGACCGTGTGGTCGCCCCGCTCGCGCAGAAGCTCGCCGATCGTCAGCGCGTCAATGAGCTTGCCGCCCGGCCCGTCCAGGACGATCGTGGCGACCGGCAACCCGCGCACCGCGCGGCGAAAGCGCGCCGCGTCGCCGAGCTTGATGTCTCCCTCGACGAACACGCGCGGCCGATCATCGCCCCGCTCGATGCGGACCTCGGCTGCACGGGCGGCGATCGTCGGCGCTGCGAGCGTCGCGGCGACGAGGAGGCACAACAGGTGACGCATCGGCACCCCGTGTCTTGCTGCGACAGCCTCACCGTGCCGCGAAGCCGCCGCGGCTTCAAGCCCTTGAGCCGCTCGGGGGTCAGCCTCGAACAAGCGCCTGGAGCGGTTTGACGTTAGGTGGAACCACCTAACCCCAACAAGACCGCCCTTCATCAAGGAGCTAGCGCATCTTATCTGGGTCTGAGGAGACCCAGGATGCTCTAGGTCCTGAGGCGATAACCGGTCCGGAACATCCAAGCCACCACCGCAAGGCACACGGCGGCGAACAGCGCGATCATCGCCATCGAAAATGCAAGGTTCACGTCCGCCTCACCGAAGAAGCTCCAGCGGTAAGTCGAGATCAAGTAGACAACCGGGTTGAACAGCGTCACCGTCTGCCACGTTTCCGGCAGCATGGAGATCGAGTAGAAGCTGCCGCCGAGGAACACCAGCGGCGTGATGATGAGGAGCGGGACGAGCTGGAGCTGCTCGAAGTTCTTCGCCCAAATGCCGATGATGAAGCCGAACAGGGAGAATACCAGGCACGTCATGGTGAGGAGCGCCACCATGGCGGCCGGGTGGGCGACGCGGACCTCGACGAAGGCCGTCGCCGTCACGAGGATCACAAGGCCGATGACGAACGACTTGGTCGCTGCTGCGGCCACGAAGCCGAGGGTGATCTCCAGGTACGAGACGGGCGCCGACAGGTACTCGTAGATCGAGCCGATGAACTTGGGAAAGAAGATCCCGAACGCTGCGTTCGTGACGGACTGGGTGAGGACCGTGAGCATGATGAGGCCTGGGACGATGAACGAGGCGTAACTCACCCCCTCGACCTCCTGGATGCGAGAGCCGATGGCGCCGCCGAAGACGACGAAGTACAGCGAGGTGGTGATGACCGGCGCCACCAGCGACTGGAGCGTGGTGCGCACCGCCCGGCTCATCTCGTGCCGGTAGATCGCCCAGACGGCGCACCAGTTCACTCGGCCGCCTCCCACTGCTGCGTGCCGTTCTCGACGAGCTCCACGAAGATGTCCTCGAGCGAGCGGTGCGCCGTCTCGACGTCGGTCAAGGTGAGTCCGGCCTTGCTCAGCGCTTCGAACAGGTCGCCGACGCTGGGCCCGGCATCGCTGATCGCGTAGGTGATCGTGCGGCGGTCCTCGGTGAGGCTGACGTCGTGGTTGGACAGGCCATCGGGCAGCCGATCGAGCGGCTCTGCGAGCGTGACCACCACCTCGCGCCGGCCCATGCGACGCATCAGCGCCTCCTTGTCCTCCACGAGCAGGATCTGGCCGTTCGAGATGATGCCGACGCGCTCGGCGATCGCCTCCGCCTCCTCGATGTAGTGTGTGGTGAGGATGATGGTGACACCGTCCTCGCGCAGGCGCCGCACGATCGCCCACATGTCCTTGCGCAATTCCACGTCGACGCCCGCGGTGGGCTCGTCGAGGAAGAGCACGCGCGGGCCGTGCGCGAGCGCCTTGGCGATCAGGACGCGACGCTTCATGCCACCGGACAGCTCCTTGAGCTGCGCGTCGCGCTTGTCCCACAGGGTCAGCATGCGCAGGAGGCCTTCCAAGTGCGCGGGGTCCTGCTTCTTGCCGAACAGGCCGCGCGAGAAGCGCACGGTGGCCGCCACGGTCTCGAAGGGCTCGAGCGCAACCTCCTGGGGGACGAGGCCGATCAGGGAGCGGGCGCGCTTGTAGTCCGCCACGGCGTCGTGCCCGTCGACGGTGACACGACCGGCGCTCGGGGTCGTCAGCCCGCAGATGATGGAGATGAGCGTCGTCTTGCCGGCACCGTTCGGGCCGAGCAGCGCCAGGATCTCGCCGCGACGGATGGTGAGGGACACGTCGCGCAGCGCCGTCTCCCCCGACGCGTACGTCTTGTGGAGGCCCTCCACCGTGAGGATGGCATCGGTCTGCATGGTCCGGCTCCGTTTGCCGCGCGCCACGGGTCGAGGCCGGCATGTGAGGGCTTGCCTTGCCCACGAGCGTCCCCGGAGCAAGCGATAACATTCGCGTGGGACGCTCCCGTCGGCCACCGCGCAACCTACCTAGGGGTAAACCCAAGGAGTTTGTGCATGAACATGGTGTCACGGGCGACGGCGGCGGTCGCGGTCCTCGCCCTCCTCTCGCCGGCCGCGACGTCGGCGCAGGACGCGTCCGGCGCTGCGGCGGACGGGACCGCGACCGCGGTCTTCGCCGGCGGCTGCTTCTGGTGCGTCGAGGCCGACTTCGACAAGGTGGACGGCGTCCTCAAGACCGTCTCCGGCTACACCGGAGGGACGACGCAGAGCCCCACGTACAAGGAGGTCACCTACGGCGACACGGGGCACTACGAGGCCGTCGAGGTGACCTACGACCCCGCGAAGGTCGACTACCGCACGCTCGTGGACTACCACTTCCGCCACATCGACCCGACGGACGCCGGCGGCCAGTTCTGCGACCGTGGCGACAGCTACCGCACCGCGATCTTCGTGGATGGCGCCGAGGAGCGCGCAGCGGCGGAGGCGTCGAAGGCCGAGGCCGATGCGCTCATCGAGGAGGAAGTGGTCACGCCGATCTTCGAGGCCGGCGCGTTCTACCCGGCCGAGGAGTACCACCAGGACTACTACGAGAAGAGCTCGCTGAAGTACAAGTACTACCGCTGGAGCTGCGGCCGCGACGCCCGTGTCGCCGAGGTCTGGGCGGGGGTCGACCAGCCGTCCTGACGCCGACCGGTGCCGCCTGTGCGGCGCCGAGCTGACGGGTCAGAACATCGTCACCTGCTCGCAGGCGGCGACTTCGATGACCACCGAGCCGTTCGCGCGACCAAGGCGCATGGTGCAGTCGGCGACGGAGTGGAACGTCGCCGACAGCGCGGCGGCGCCGGCGGTCGAGAGTGTGCCGGTCTCGGTGAGCGTGACGACGGCGGCAGCCTCGCCGTCTGGCAATGGTGTCACCCGTCGCACGTCGCTCGTCAGCGTGAAGTCCCAAATCTGGGTGCCGACGGCGAGCGGTGAGGTGGAGGTCGCGGCAAGGCCGGTCAACTGCTCGCGGCCGAGCGCGGCCTGGTAGGTCACCGCGAGGCCGCGGGCGGTGTGCACCGACCCTGCGATGGCAAAGCTCGCCTCCGGCGCCAGGCGCCCCTCCAGCCACGCCACGGCGCCCTGGTAGGTGCCATCCCGCACGAGCTCGTTCGCGTCCTCCGCCGGCCCGTCGAAGAAGCCCCTCGCGTCGTCCTCCGTCACCGCATCCTGCGCCGCCGTGGGCGCTGTAAGCAACGCGAGCGTGAGCAGCGCGGCGATTGTCCTTGTCATGGCCTTCCCCTGTCCCTGCCGTACCGCGAGCCGGCGCGGGGCGGACGGGTTCCTCAGCCCGCGACGATGAGCGACGGGGCGAAGTGGCCCGCTGCGTCCTCCACGGCGCGCGCGAGCGGCATTAGCCCGGCCTCGCCGAACGGGCGGCCGATGAGCTGGAGGCCGAGGGGCAGCCCGTCCGACAGCCCCGCGGGGACCGAGATCGCCGGCAGCCCGGCCATGTTCACCGGCACGGTGAAGACGTCGTTGAGGTACATCGCGATGGGGTCGGGCTTGCCTCCGATGGGGAAGGCCGGGCCCGGCGTCGTCGGTGTCAGGAGTGCGTCGATCCCTTCCGCGAACACGGCCTCGAAGTCGCGCCTGATCAGCGTGCGCACCTTCTGCGCCCGCAGGTAGTACGCGTCGTAGTACCCCGCGGACAGGACGTAGGTGCCGACGAGCACGCGCCGCTTCACCTCCTCGCCGAAGCCGGCGGCCCGCGTCGCCTCCATCATGCCGGCGACGTCCTCGCCGGGCATGCGCAGCCCGTAGCGCACGCCGTCGTAGCGCGCGAGGTTGGAGGAGGCCTCGGCCGGCGCCACGATGTAGTACGCCGGCAGCGCGTACCGCGTATGCGGCAGCGAGACCGGCACGACCTCCGCCCCCGCGGCGCGCAACCACGCCTCGCCCTCGCGCCAGAACGCGACAAGCGCGTCCGGCATGTCGTCGACGCTGTACTCCTTGGGGACGCCGACCTTGAGCCCGCGGACGGGCGCCTCGAGCGCCGCCTCGTAGTCCGCCACCGGCAGGTCCACTGAGGTCGAATCCTTGGGGTCAACCGAGGCCATGGCCCCGAGCATGATGGCCGCGTCGCGCACCGTGCGCGTGACCGGGCCAGCCTGGTCGAGGGAGGAGGCGAACGCCACGATGCCCCAGCGCGAGCAGCGCCCGTACGTCGGCTTCAGCCCCACCGTCCCCGTCAGCGCCGCCGGCTGGCGGATCGAGCCGCCGGTGTCCGTCCCCGTCGCGGCGGCGCACAGCCGCGCGGCCACCGCCGCCGACGAGCCCCCCGACGACCCCCCCGGCACCAGGCGATCCTGCGGGCCCCACGGGTTGAGCACCGGCCCGAACGCGGACGTCTCGTTGGACGAGCCCATGGCGAACTCGTCGAGGTTCAGCTTGCCGAGGAGCACCGCGCCGGCCGCCCAGAGGTTTGCGGTCACGGTGGACTCGTAGGGCGGCACGAAGTCGCTGAGGATGTTGGAGCCGGCGGTGGTGCGCACGCCCTCGGTGCAGAACAGGTCCTTGATGCCGAGCGGGACGCCCTCCAGCGCCCTCCCCTCCCCTTGCTCGAGCCGCGCGTCGGACGCCGCCGCCATCTCTCGCGCCTTCTCGGCCGTCACCGTCACGTAGGCGTTGAGCGCGGCCTGGCGCTCGATGGCGTCGAGGTACGCCTCCGTCAGCTCCGACGCGCGGACGCGCTTGGTGGCGAGCGCATCACGGGCCTCGGCGAGGGTGAGGTCGGTGAGGCTCACTCCACCACCCGAGGCACGAGGAAGAAGCCGTCCGCCGCCTCGGGTGCGTTGGCCAGGATGCGCTGGGGCTCGCCGCCCTCGGTCACCCTGTCGTCGCGGCGACGCAGCCGCGCCTCCACCACCGAAGTCATGGGCTCGACGCCGTCGACGTCCACCTCGCCGAGCTCCTCCACGAAGCCGAGGATGGCGTTCATGTCGCCCGTCAGGCGGGCGGCGTCCTCCTCGCTCACCCTGATGCGCGCGAGCCGCGCGACGCGGCGAACGGTGTCGATGTCGACGGACATGCATTTCTCCGAGGCGGTCGCTCGGTTAGCATTGCCCTCCGGAAGGGCGCAACGCTTCTTCGAGCGTGCCGCCACAGCGGGGAGGAGAGCATTGTGAGCCAAGTCGACGACGAGAAGGACCTGGCCGAGCGGCCGCTGACCCGCGCCGACCTCGATGCCTTCCGGGAGGAGATGCGGCAGGAGTTCGCCACCCTCAGCCGCACGCTGCTCGGCCAGATCCCGCGGCGCGTCCTCCACCATCACGACCTCATGGCCGCGGTGCGCGACAAGGACCGGCGCAGCGCGGCGGACTACGCGCGGCGCACCATGTGGCACCTCACGGCGACTCCGAACCCGCCGGCGGTGTGGGAGCGCGCCATGGCGAGCGTCACGCTGGATGGCCTGTGCCTCGAGTTCGGCGTGTTCCAAGGCAAGTCCATCACGTGGTTCGCCAACAAGCGGCCCGACCTGCACTTCCACGGCTTCGACAGCTTCGAGGGGCTGCCCGAGCACTGGGTGCCAGGGCGCAGCGCGGGCCACTTCGACCAGAAGGGTGCGATGCCCGAGGTGCCAGCCAACGTGACGCTGCACCGCGGCTGGTTCGACGACACCGCGCCGGCCTTCGCCGCCGAGCACCCGGGGGAGCAGCTCGCCTTCGTCCACATCGACGGCGACCTCTACAGCTCGGCCAAGATCGTGTTCGACACCTTCGCGGACGCCATCGTCCCAGGCACCATCGTACTGTTCGACGAGTACTTCAACTATCCTGGCTGGGAGGACCACGAGGTGAAGGCGTGGGCCGAGCACGTCGACAGGCACGCCATCGCCTACGAGTATCTCGCGTTCAACAACCAAGGAACGCAGGTGCTGGCCCGCGTCCTGGAGCGCGGCAGCGCGAACCCGGGCGTGCGCGTCCCCCGCTGAGCGGCTGTGCGCGCGGGTCAGCTCTTGTAGGGGTCGGCGGCGTCGCGCAGGCCGTCGCCGAGGAAGTTGAACGCGAGCACCACGATCACGATGGGAATGACGGGCGCCATCAGCCACGGGTAGATGGTGACGACCGTGATGTCCTGCGCCTCGTTGAGCAGGACGCCCCAGGAGATCGCCGGCCGCTGCAGTCCGAGGTTGAGGAAGGAGAGCGCCGTCTCACCGAGGATCATTGCCGGGATCGACAGCGTTGCCGACGCGATGATGTGGCTGGAGAAACCGGGCAGGAGATGGCGGCCGATGATGCGGGAAGGCTTTGCGCCCATGAGGACGGCCGCGCGCGCGTAGTCCTCCTCGCGCAGGGAGAGGAGCTTGGAGCGCACCGCGCGGGCGAGCCCCGGCCAGTCGAGGAGCCCTAGGATGATGGTGATGCCGAAGTAGATCCACAGCGGCGACCACGTCACGGGTAGCGCCGCCGACAGCGCCATCCACAGGGGCAGCTCAGGGAGCGAGCGCAGGATCTCGATGAGGCGCATGATCGCCCCGTCGACGAGGCCGCCGAAGTAGCCCGCAAGGCCGCCGAACAGCATCCCCAGCACGATGGACACGGTGACGCCGACGAGGCCGACGGTCAGCGAGATCCGTGCGCCGTGGACGAGCCCGGAGAAGACGTCGCGCCCGAGCCGGTCGGTCCCTGCAAGGAACATCGTTCCATCCCGGGGTGGACACACAAGGTGGAGGCGACCCTCCACGAGCCCCCACAGGGTGTAGGGCTCGCCGAGGCACACGAACCTGATCGGCTGGGGCCTCGTGCGGTCCACGACGTACATCCATTGGAAGGTGGTCATGTCGAGCTCGGCGCGGATTGGGTACACGAACGGGGCGCGCAGCGCGCCCTCGTGGAGCACGCGCGGTCGCTGCGGCGGGGCGAACAGGTGGTCCGCATCGCGCTCGTTGGGGTCGTAGGGCGCGATGGGCTCGGCGAACGGGACACACAGGTAGAACACGGCCAGGATCACCGCCGACCACACCGCCACACGATGCCGTCGAAAGCGCCACCAGATGATGCGCCACTGCGAGGCCTGGAAGTAGCGCTCCTGCTCGGGCGTCAGGCGCTCCGCCTCGGTGGGGTCGAAGGGGGCGGCGTCCACGTAGCGCTCGCCGCTCCGCCCGTGCGGCGTCGGCGCGTCCGCCGGCGAGCCGCCGAGGTTGCGCGTCGGATCGGTGCGCTGCACCTCCCTCACGCGGCGGCCCCTTGGCCCAGGCGGATGCGCGGGTCGAGCACGGCGAGGAGGAGGTCGGAGATCAGCATCCCGACGAGGGTCAGCCCCGCGACGAACAGGAGGATGAACCCCGCGAGGTACTGGTCCTGGGACTGGAGCGCGGTGAGGAGCACCGGGCCGACGGTGGGAAGGTTCAGCACCACGGACACGATGACCGAGCCCGACACCAGCGAAGGGATGAGGTTGCCGATGTCGGCGATGAACGGGTTGAGCGCCATGCGCAGCGGGTACTTCAAGACGAGGGTGCGCTCCGATAGCCCCTTCGCCCGCGCCGTCGTCACGTACTGCCGGTGCAGCTCGTCGAGGAGGTTGGCGCGCAGGCGGCGGATCATCGCGGCGGTCCCCGCCGTGCCGATGACGATGGTCGGCACCACGAGGTGGGCAAGCACCGACAGCGCCTTGTCGAGGCTCATCGGCTCGCCGACGAACTGCGGCGCCATCAGCCCGCCGATGGACACCCCGAACCACTCGTTCATCAGGTACAGGAGGATGAGGCCGAGCAGGAAGTTCGGCGTCGCAAGCCCGATGTAGCCGAGGAACGTGAACCCGTAGTCCCCCCACGAGTACTGCCGCGTTGCCGAGTAGATGCCGATGGGGAAGGAGATCAGGTAGACGAACAGGATCGTCGCGAAGTTGAGGATGACGGTGAGGAGCAGCGTCCCGGACACCACATCGCGGACCGGCCGCGAGAACTCGAACGACCAGCCGAAGTTGCCCTGAAGGATGCCGTCGAAGCCGTTGGGACCGGGCCACAGCCCGGCCCACACGCCGTAGCGCTCCAGGAACGGGCGGTCGAGGGCGAACTCGCGGCGCAGGAACTCGAGCTTCGCGATGGACGCGGTCTCGCCCTGCGCGCGGAGCTGGTCGATCTGGTTGGAGAGGTAGTCCCCCGGCGGCAGCTCGATGATGAGGAAGATCAATAGCGAGATGACGAGGAGGGTCGGCACCATGCCCGCCAGCCGTTGCAGGACGTAGGCGAGCACGTGGTTCCTCCGTCAGCCGCCATCCGCGAAGTAGAACTCGTCCGGGCGGTAGAGCCCGAACTGCGCGCCGGGATCCCAGCCGTAGATCGCCTCCTGGGGCACGTTCTTGAGGCCCGCAGAGACGACGACGGGCTGCACGACGCCCTCCACGGTGCCGATGGTGAGCACCTCGTCGGCGTGCAGCCGCACGATGTCGCGCCAAGCCTGCGCTCGTGCCTCCCGGGACGCGCTGGTGAGCCAGCCGTCGTAGAGCGTCATCAGCGTCTTCGCCGGGGGGTAGTCCGGTGCCTCGCCAGCCGCCCCGCCGCTCGCGGCGTGGGCTCCCCACGCGGGGCCCGCGAGGAACATCTCGGACAACGGGATGCGCTCGTCCGGCGGCATGTCGGCCGAGGGCAGGCCGTTGTCGTAGCCGTACCAGACGCTCACGGCGAGCTCGCCGGAGAACGCGCGGTTCCGTAGCACATCGCGCTGCGAGGGCCGCGGGAACAGCCCAACCCCGATCTCCGCCCAAGTGTCCTTGATGAGCTCCAACGCGTCGATCTGGATCGCCTCCTCGCCGGCGGTCTCGACGACGAGCTCCAGCGGGCGCCCGTCCGGAAGGAGGCGGATGCCGGCACCATTCCGCTCGGTGAGGCCGACCTCGTCGAGCAGCGCGTTGGCCCGCTCGGGGTCGTAGGCCGGCGGTTCGGGCGCGCCCTCCCCCTCGAACAGCGGGCTCGCCTCGAGCACCAGGTTGGCCGAGGGCTTGCCGAGTCCGTAGTACAGCACGCGGTTGAGAAGCTCGCGGTCGACGCCGAGCGACAGCGCCTCGCGGAAGCGACGGTCGCGGAACAGCGCGCGCAGCTGCGGGTCGGCGACGGTGAGGTTCGGGTAGATCGCCATGGCCGCGGCGTTCGCCTCAGGCCACAGCCGCACGGAGTAGCCGCGCTGCGCCTCGCCGCGCTTCAAGACCGGCAGGTCCGCGAACACTAGGCCACGCGCCTGGAGGTCCGTCTCGCCCGCCTGCACCTTGGTGGCGATCAGGCTGCCATCGACCACCTGCATGACCACGCGGTCGATGTAGGGGAGCTGGTGCCCGCTCGTCGTCAGCCTGTGGAAGTACGGGTTGCGCACCATGACCGCGCGCCGGTCATTGGACTGCTCCGACGGCACCCAGGGCTGCAGCGAGGGCAGCGCCGGGTTCGTCGCGTCGTACATTTCATCGCGAAGGTTGTGTAGCGGTGCCCACGAGCGGACGCGCGCCTCCGTGACGAGGCGAGCGATCTCGTCCGCATCGCCGTACTTCGGGTTGAACCGCTTCAGGTAGTGCGCCGGGCGGGCGATGAACGGCGGGCGCGCCTGCGCCAGCGTGGGTAGGAAGCGCGGGTTCGGCGCATGCCAGGTGAACCGAACGGTGACGTCGTCGATCACCTCGAAGGTCGGCAGGCGGCCGTTGACGAGCATGAAGGTGTCGGGTGTCGGCGTCAGCTCGGCGTTGGTGAGGACGTCCTCGAACCAGTAGCGGAACGCCTCGGCGGTGAACGGCTCGCCGTCCGACCACCTGTGCCCGCGCCTGAGGTGGAGGGTGAAGGCTCGCCCCTCCTCCTCGTCCACGGCGCGCAGGATGTCCGGCCGTAGCGCGAAGTCCTCGTCGTAGCCGACGAGGCGGGCGTAGCCCCACACGTTGACGAGCCGAACGTCCTTGGCCCGGCCGATGAGGGTGTCGAGGTCGCCGCCATGGACGCCCTCCTCGCGTCCCTTGGCGGACAGGTCGACGACCAGCGGCTCGTCCGGTACCCGCTCCTCGATGGGCGGCAGGCCCTCATGGGTCCGCGACAGGGTCGGCGTCTCCACGAGCGGCGGGCGCCCCGGACCCTGCGCGTGTGCGGCCATCGTCAAGGGAGCGAGGACGGCGGCAGCGAGCACGAGGGTTCGGATCATGCGGCTTCCTTCATGACTCGCGCCTCGCCGGGGGCGCAGACGGTGTGGCCCGGCCCTCGCGGCACCATGACCGGCGCGGCTCCGGGGACGATGCGATAGGGCTCCGGCCAGGCCTCCGGATCGGACGCTCGGCCGGCCGACAGGCGCTCGAAGTCGAGCGGGTGGTCGAGGTTCGCGGTAGGCACGGCGGCGAGCAGCGCCTGCGTGTAGGGGTGCTGCGGGCGGTCGATGACGGCGCGCGTCGGACCGAGCTCCACGAGGCGCCCCCGGCACATCACCGCGATGCGGGTCCCGAGGTAGTCCACCACCGCGAGGTTGTGGCTGACGAAGAGGTAGGTGAGGTGGAGCTCTCGCCTCAAGTCGTTGAGCAGGTTCAGCACCTGGGCCTGGACCGAGACGTCGAGCGCCGACACAGGCTCGTCGCACACGAGGAGGTCGGGGCGCAGCGCCAGCGCCCGCGCGATGCCGACCCTCTGGCGCTGCCCGCCGGACAGCGAGTGCGGGTAGCGGCGCAGCATCTTCGCATCGAGCCCGACGAGGCCCATGAGCTCGCGCACGTGCGCGGCACGCGCGTCGGCCGTGCCGACGCGGTGGATCACCAGCGGCTCGGCGATGATCTCGTTCACCGACATGCGCGGGTTGAGCGAGGAGTACGGGTCCTGGAACACGAGCTGCACACGGCGGCGGTAGGCGGCGAGCGCCTCGCCCGACAGCGAGGCGACGTCCTGCCAGCCCTCGCCCGTCCGCAGCCGCACCGTCCCCGACGTCGGCGCGAACGCCCGCATCACCGCCATCGCCACCGTCGTCTTGCCGGAGCCCGACTCCCCGACGAGCCCGAGGCACTCGCCGGCGTCGATGGCGAACGAGACCTGCTCGACCGCGGTCACCACCTTCGGCGCAGCGAACAGGCTCCCCTTCCGCAGGGCGAAGCGCTTGACCAGCGCGTCCACCTCCAGGAGCGGCGCTCCGCGATCCACCGCGCACGGCGCGCCGAAGGCGTCGAGCTTCGGCGTGATCGGCCGGATCGGAGAGAGCCTCGTGTCCATGGAGAACGTCGGCACGGCCTTCAGAAGCGCCTTGAGGTAGGGGTGCTCGGGGGCGGTGAAGACCTCCTGCGCGGTGCCGCGCTCCATGACCCGGCCCTGGTAGACCACCACCACCTCGTCGGCGAGGTTCGCGACGACGCCGAAGTCGTGCGTGATGAGGAGCACCGACATGCCGAGCTCAGCCTGGACGTCCCGCAACAGCTTCAGGATCTCGGCCTGGATGGTGACGTCGAGCGCGGTCGTCGGCTCGTCGGCGATGAGAAGCGCGGGCCGGCACATCATCGCCATCGCGATCATCGCACGCTGGCGCAGGCCGCCCGACAGCTCGAACGGGTAGGCGTCCACGGCACGCGCAGGGTCGGGGAAGCGCACGAGCGCCAGCATGTCGCGGGTCGCCGCGCGGGCGGCGGCGCGGTCCATGCCGCGGTGCAGCCGGCCGGCCTCGCCGATCTGATCGCCGATGGTGTGCAGCGGCGACAGGCTCGTCATCGGCTCCTGGAAGATCATCGCGATGCGGTTGCCGCGGATCGACCGGATCGCCGTGCCGTCGCGCGGCAGCGCTGCAAGGTCGATGACCGCGCCCGTCGCCGGATCGTCGAACAGGATCGAGCCGGCGGCGATCCTCGCGGAGGACGGCAACAGCCCGATGACGGCCTGTCCGATGGTGGACTTGCCCGAGCCGGACTCGCCGACGACGGCGACCGTGCCACCCTTCGGGATGCCGAACGACACGCCGTCCACGGCGCGCACGATGCCGTCCGCACGATAGTCGATGACGAGGTCACGGACGTCGAGGACGTTCAACGTGGAGCCTCCGCGGCAACGAGCGCTCTCTAGTGCCATGTTCCCTGAGCGAGGGCAACGCGGCCCCCGCCCGCCGCTCGGCCTAGGCGACGCCGCCGCAGCGCTCCAGCGGGTTGTTGCGCCCCCACCAGTCGAGCGAGCTCTCGAGCGCTCCCGTGAGGTCGGCCACGCCCTCGCGGACGGCCGAGAAGGCGTTGGGCGGGCGATCGTCGATGCGGCCGTGCACCTCGCCAGGCCAGCGCACGAGCGTTCCTCCGAGCCGCTTGGCGAGCTTCTGCATCGCCCGGTTCTCCGGCAGGCAGGCCATCGACAGCGAGCGAACTCCCCCGTTGCGCGCACGCAGCACCAGGCGCTGGAACAGCCTTGCGCCGAGGCCGCAGCGCTGCCACGGCGCCTCGACGCTGAAGGCAGCCTCCGCCTCGAACGTCCCGTCGTTGTAGGGGCGCAGCTCGGCGACCCCGCGCAGGACCCCCGAAACGAACGCGCCCTCGACCATGCCCAGCCGATCGCCGCAACCGGACGCATACTCGGCGACGAGGGCGTCGGACACAGGTCTGCAGAAGCGGCGCACGCGGCTGTGCGCGTCGAGCCGCAACAGGTGCTGTGCGAACTGCGCACCTTCGGACCGCCGCAGCCGCCGCAGGACGGCATGTTGTGCGGCCTGTCGACCGCCGCGGACATCACGCAGAAGAGACGCCATGGGACACCGATCCTCGTCGAACACCACGCGAGGATGGATGCCGAATGCCCCGCCGACAACGGCGCCCGTTGCAACGCTGGTCCGACGTAGACCGATCGAGCGGACGGACCGCTCTACGAAGGGTCGAACCACGCCGGTCACCGACCTGACCCGTCGGCGGGGGACCTTACGCGATCCCGAGCGTCTTCAGCTTGCGGTGGAGGGCCGAGCGCTCCATGCCGACGAACTCGGCGGTGCGCGACACGTTGCCGGAAAAGCGGTTGATCTGTGCGCGCAGGTAGTCGCGCTCGAAGATCTCGCGGGCCTCGCGCAGCGGCAGGGCCATGATGTGCTCGCCGCCGGACTGGGACGACAGCGGCGGCACGATGGCCCCGATCTCGTTGGGCAACAGGTCCGCCGAGACCGGGTCGTTGGGGTCGCCGTCGCGGGTCAGGATCAGCAGGCGCTCCACGTTGTTCTTGAGCTGGCGCACGTTGCCCGGCCAGTCGTGCGCCTGGAGGACGGCCATCGCGTCCTCGCCGACGATGCGGCGCGGCAGCCCTTGGTTCTCCGCGGTCTGGCGCAGGAAGTAGTCGATCAGCATCGGCACGTCCTCGCGGCGCTGGGCCAGCGCGGGGACACGGATGGGCACGACGGACAGGCGGTGGAAGAGGTCCTCGCGCACCCTGCCGTCGGCGATCTCCTCGGCCATGTCGCGCGCCGAGGAGGAGATGACACGCACGTTCACCCTCACCTTCTGGGTGCCGCCGACCCGGGTGAACTCCTGCGCCACGAGGACGCGCAGGATGCGGGCCTGCGTCTCCAGCGCCATGTCGCCGATCTCGTCGAGGTAGAGCGTGCCGCCATGCGCCTCCTCAAGGGCGCCCACCGACGCCGCGCGGCCCGGTCGCGCCTCCGCGCCGAACAGCGCCTCGTCCATGCGGTCGGGGGTGATCGAGGCCGAGTTCACCAACACGAACGGCCCGTCCTTGCGCAGGCTCTTGGTGTGGATGGTGCGGGCGACGAGCTCCTTGCCGGAGCCCATCGGCCCCATGATCATGACGCGCGAGTTGGTCGGCGCCACCTTGTCGATGATGGCCCGCATCTGGTTCATCACCGCCGAGCCGCCGATGAGGTCCTGGTACTCGCCCGACTTCGTCCGCAGGCTCTCGACCTCGCGCCGCAGACGAGAGTTCTCCAAGGCGCGCTCGGCGGCGAGGAGCAGGCGGTCGGCCTTCAGCGGCTTCTCGATGTAGTCGTAGGCGCCGCGCTTGATGGCCGACACCGCGGTCTCGATGTTGCCGTGCCCCGAGATCATCACGATGGGCATCAAGGTGTGCTGTGAGCGGATGGTGTCGAGGAGCTGCAGCCCGTCAAGCTTGGACCCTTGCAGCCAGATGTCGAGGAAGGTGAGCTGCGGGCGGCGCGCCCCGATCGTGGCGAGCGCCTCGTCGGAGTCCGCCGCGGTGCGAACCTCGTAGCCCTCGTCCTCCAGGATGCCGGCGATGAGGTTGCGGATGTCGATCTCGTCGTCGACGACGAGGATGTCGGATGCCATCAGAACTCCACGTGCCTTGGGCGGCACCGGATGCTTGCGATCGTGCGCCGCCTACGTCGCGCGGTGCGCCGCGAGCGTCAAGCAGACTGCCGCCCGGCGCAGGTCGGCGCTAGGCCTTGATCTCGATCTCCACGAACGCGCACTCCTCTGCTGCGGTGCTGACGACGTCGTGCTCCACACCGGCCCTGCGGAAGTAGGGCAGGCCGCGTCGCATCTCGCCGCGTGTGCGGTTCCCGTCCGCATCGACGAGCTCCAGGGCACCGTCGAACAATGGCACCACCACGTAGTCGAACTCGTGCCGGTGCCAGCCCGTGTTGTCGCCGGCGCGCGGGAACCGCCACTCGGTGACCCTCACGCGGTCGTTGTCCTCGAACACGGTGGGGTGCGCGGTTCCGGTCACTGCGGCCTCCTGCGGGTGTCGGTCATCGGTCGGCCTCGGCAGGCAGGGCGAAGCGCACGCACGCACCACGGGTGTTGTGCGACACCGACGACGCGTCGAGGAGCTCGATGCGTCCGCCCTGCTCCTCGGCGATCTTCTTGACGATGGCGAGGCCGAGCCCTGTGCCCTTCTCGCGCGTCGTCATGTAGGGCTCGAGGAGCCGCTCGCGGCCGCTCGCCGGAAAGCCGAGGCCGTTGTCGATGACGTCGACCACGACCTCGCCGGCCAGGCGGTGGAGCCGCACCTCGATGCGGCCACGCTCGCCGCCACGGTCCGCATCGCTGGTCTGCTCGATGGACTCCGCCGCGTTCTTCACGAGGTTCGAGAGGGCTTGCGCGACCAGGCGCTGGTCGAAGTGCGCGATCACCGGCTCGTCCGGGATGTCGGTGCGCTTCTCCACCCGCTCGCGTCCGATGCCCTGGAGGAACACCGCCTCGCGCACCGCCTCGCGCAGGTCCCGGCGCTCCATGGCGGGCGCGGGCATGCGCGCGAAGTTGGAGAACTCCGTCACCATGCGGCCGATGTCGTCCACCTGCCGCACGATGGTGTCCACGCACTGGTCGAACACCTCGTGGTCGTCGGCGCGGATCTGCTTGCCGTAGCGCCGCTTGATGCGCTCGGCCGAGAGCTGGATCGGCGTCAGCGGGTTCTTGATCTCGTGGGCGATGCGGCGCGCCACGTCCGCCCAGGCGGAGGTGCGCTGCGCGGTGACGAGGTCGGTGATGTCGTCCAGCGTGAGGACGAAGCCGGGGCGCGCGGCGTCGGCGCGGTCGGTCGTGGCACGCACCAGGATCGTGCGGTCGCGTCCCCTGCGCGCCAGGTTGATCTGCTCCGGCTTGATGCGCAGCCGCAGGAGGCCGTCCCCTGCCTCGAGGATCGGGGCGAGCTCGGGGACGCTGTCGGCCAGCCGCCGACCGACGACCTCGCGCTCGAAGAGGTCGAGCATGGCGAGCGCCGAGGTGTTGGCGAGCGTGACGCGGCCCTCCGCGTCCGTCCCGATGACGCCGGCCGAGACGCCCCCCAACACCGCCTCGGTGAAGCGGCTGCGGCGGCCGAGCTGGTCGTTCGCTGCGACGAGGTCGGAGCGCTGCCGCTTCAACGTCGACGTCATGTCGTTGAAGGTCTCGCCGAGGTGCGCGATGTCGCCGTCGAAGAAGCGCACGGGCACCTCCACGTCGAGGTCGCCCTTGGCCACCCGGTCGGAGGCGCCGATGAGCTCGCGGATCGGTGTCACGAGGCGGTTCGCGAAGCCGAAGCCGAGGTAGATCGCGCACACCAGGAGGACGAGGGTGACGCCGGCGTAGACCAGCCCGAAGGCCATCGAGACGCCGAGGCGGGACTGCTCGAGCTGGATGTACTCCTCGGCGTTGGCCCGTGTCAGGCGCAGGAAGCCGTTGACCTGCGGGTCCATCAGGCGCGCGATGTAGAGGTAGGTGTCGCGGTAGGAGTCGAGCTTCATGATGCCGCCCACCTGGTCCGCCTCGCCGGGGGCGATGAGGACGGGCTGGCCCTTCAGCGCCTCGCGCATGGCGTCCGGCGGCGGCATCCTGAGCTCGATGTCCGGGTTCACCACGGCGCGGGTGATGACCTCGCCCGCCCCGTTGAGCAGGAACGCCGACGGGAGCTGGCGCAGCGCGGCCTGGGCTTGGAAGATCGTGTCGAAGCGGCTGGGCTCGAAGTCGTAGACCTCCTTGGCGCGGTCGATGTCGCGCGCCATCGCCACGAGGTCGGAGCGCAGCACTCGCGCGTGCTCGCCGACGTAGGCGTCCGCCACGGCGACCGAGTTGGCGACGATCGCCTGGGTCCGCTCCTCGAACCAGCGGTCGAGCCCGCGCGACAGCGTGAAGGTCGCGACGACGGCGACAAGGGCCGCCGGAAGCACCGCCATGATCGAGAACAGCGCGACGATCCGCACATGGAGCCGCGCGCCCGCACGCCGGGCCGATCGCGCCCGCCAGAGCTTGGCCGCCTCGTAGGCGACCCCTCCGAGGAGCAGCGCGACGAGGACGGCGTTGATGACGAGCGCCACCGTGATGACGCGTCGGCTCGGGTCGATGGGCGTCAGCCCGGTCAGGATGAGGAACGTCAGCGTCACCGCGACCAGCGCCAGCGGGATCACTGCGATCCCAAGGCTGCGCACCGGACTGTCGAACGGCGGACGATAGGGAACTGCGGCGTCGGCCATGGCCGCTCCTGACGCGCTTCACATCGGAGGCTCGAAGGTTATGTGACGGGCGCACGGGATCGGGTCAAGGAAGGCGCACCAGGCGCTTCCGGACCGCGGGGGGCAGCCATGAGCACGGAGCGGCCGCGCATCGTGATCGCCGGCGCGGGGCACGCAGCGCTCGTGGCGCTCGACCGCCTCGCCGGGGCAGCGGACGGCGCGCGTCTCACCCTCGTGACCGAAGGTACGCATGCGCACTACTCGGGCATGGTTCCAGGGTGGATCGAGGGGATCTACGAGGCCGCGTCCATGTCGATCCCCCTCGCTCCGTTCGCCTCACGCGCCGGCGTCGAGCTCGTCGAGGGCAGGATCGTCGGGGCGAACGAGGAGGAGCTCCGCCTCGCCGACGGGAGGCGCGTCGCCTACGACGCCCTCGTCGTCAACGCCGGCTCGGTGGCAGCCCGGCCTGGCCCCCTCGCCGACCCGCGGGTCATCGCGGGCAAGCCTTTCGACGCGATGATGGCGGGCCTCGAGCCCACCCTCGGCACCGCGACCTCCTTCGCGGTCGTGGGTGCCGGCGTCGCCGGGATCGAGGTGACGCTGGCGCTCGCGGCGCGTCGGCCCGACGCTGCGATCGCCTTGGTCGAGCGGCAGGCCGACCTCCTCGCCGGGCTGCCCGCCGGCGTCGGCCGGCGCGTGCGTCGACGCCTCGTCGAGGCAGGAGTCGCGCTGCGCTTGGGCAGGAAGGTCGCGGCGGTGCACGCGGACGCCTTGGAGCTCACCGACGGGCACACCGTTCCCGCCGATGCCGTCCTCGCCTTCACCGGACCCGCCCCGCCTGAGTGGCTGGCCCGCACGCCCTTCGCGCGCACCGCCGACGGCTACCTTGCCACCGACAGTGCGCTGCGCTCCACCTCCCATAGCAGGGTGCTCGCCGTGGGGGACGCGGCGACTCGCGTCGACGACCCACGACCGAAGGCCGGCGTGTTCTCCGTGCGCTCCGGCCCGCCGCTCGCCGACGCCATCGCCGCCCTGGCCCGCGGGCATCCGCCGACGCCGGTGCGCCTGCAGCGCCGCGGCCTCATCCTGCTGTCGACGGGGGACCGCCGGGCGATCGGCACGCGCAACGGCCTCCTCGTCGAGGGACGTTGGGTCTGGCGCCTGAAGGACCGCTTCGACCGTGCCTTCGTGGACCGCTTCCGCCTTCCTTGACCGCGGACGCTGGCCAACACCGCGCGTAGCTCCTATGGCGGGCGATGGCCCTCGCGCTGCGCGTCTTCCTCCCGTTCGCCTTCGCCTACCTGCTCGCCTACCTCATGCGCGTGGTCAACGCCGTAGCCGGCGCGCCGCTCACCGCCGAGTTCGGGCTGTCGCCGGCCGACCTCGGCCTGCTGACGAGCGTCTACTTCGTCGGCTTCGCGGTGATGCAGATCCCGTTCGGCGTGCTGATGGACCGCTACGGCCCGCGCCGGGTCGAGGCGCTCGCGCTCTTGTTCGCCGCGGCAGGCTGCGTCCTTTTCGCGCTCGCCGCCGCCTCCCCGCACCTCCTCCTCGGCCGCTTCCTCATGGGGCTCGGCGCCTCGATGTCGCTGATGGCCCCGATGACCGCGTACCGCAGCTGGTTCACCCCGGAGCGACGGGCGCTCGTCATCGGCCTCCACATGGCCTTCGGCGGGCTCGGCAGCGCCATCGCCGGCGGTCCGGCCGAGGCGCTCATCGACGCGGTGGGGTGGCGTGGGATGTTCCTCGTCCTCTCGGGAGGCATCGTCGTCGCCGCGCTCACCATCGCGCTGGTCGTGCCGCGGCAGCGCGAGCCGCAGGCGGCGGTGCGGATCCTTGCGCTCACCCGCGAGGTCGCTTCCGTGCTGAGGAGCCCGGCCCTGTGGCGCGTCGCCCCGCTCTCGGCGACGGTGCAGGTGGGCATGCTGGCCGTGGTCGGGCTGTGGGCCGGGCCGTGGCTGCGCGAGGTCGCGGGGATGACGGACGACGTCGCCGCGGGCTGGCTCTCGGCGGCCGGGATCGGCCTCGTCGCCGGGTTCCTGTTCTACGGCGCGCTGTTCGCCCGCGTGGAGCGCACCGGGCACGCGACGACCGCCTTCGTCGTCGGCTCCCTCGTCACGGTCGCGTTCCCGCTCGTCCTTATCGTGGTGCCGCCGAGCTACAGCGGGATCGTCTGGATCCTTTACGCCGCGGTAGGCTCGGTGGGCGTCCACAGCTACAACATCGCGACGTCGGCGTTCCCTGCCGCGATGGCGGGCCGCGTCAACACCGCGCTCAATTTCGTCGTCTTCGTCGCCGCGTTCCTCGGCCAGTGGGGCTTCGGCGTGGTGCTCGCCGCCTACCCCGGGGAGCGCGGACAGGCCACCTACGAGGGCTTCCAGGCCGCCTTCCTTTTGCTGATCGCGATCCAGCTCGTCAGCGCACTGCCCCTCTTGTTTCGGGCGGGCGGACGACGCGCGGACGCACGCGCCCATTGAGCGTGTCTCCATCCGCCGCCGTAGGAGGCGAGGTCGGGCGTCGCCCACCGCCGCCATGCGCCAACCGCGCCGGTGATTACGCTGCGGCCTTCTCCCTGATCTGCGCGAGCTTGGCCAGCTTGGCGAGGACCATGGCGACGCCCTTGACGCGCTTGTCGGCGTCGGGCCAGTCGCGGATGAACACCACCTTCTGGTCCGGACGCATCTTGGCGAGCGTGCCCTCCCCGGCGATCATCGCGACGAGGCCCGTGGCGTTGGCGAACTCGTTGCCACGGAACGTCACGACGCAGCCCTTCGGCCCGGCGTCGATCTTCTCGACGTTGGCGCGCCTGCACAGCGACTTGATGTACACGATCTTCATCAGCCACTCGACCTCATCGGGTACCCGGCCGAAGCGGTCGACGAGCTCGGCGCCGAAGGCGTCGATGGCCTGGGCGTCGTCGAGGTCGGCGAGCCGGCGATAAAGGCTCATGCGCAGCTGCAGGTCGGGGATGTAGTCCTCGGGGATCAGAACCGGGATGCCGATGGAGATGTGCGGCGACCAACGGTCCTCGACCTCCTCGTCTGAGCCCGTCTTCAGCGAGGCGACCGCTTCCTCGAGCATCGACTGGTAGAGCTCGAAGCCGACCTCCTTGATGTGGCCGGACTGCTCGTCGCCGAGGAGGTTGCCGGCGCCGCGGATGTCGAGGTCATGGGAGGCGAGCTGGAAGCCCGCCCCGAGGTTGTCCAGCGACGACAGCACCTTGAGGCGGCGCTGCGCCGGCGCGGTGAGCGTCTTGTCGAGGGGGGTCGTGAGCAGCGCGTAGGCCCGTGTCTTGGCCCGGCCGACCCGGCCGCGGATCTGGTAGAGTTGGGCGAGGCCGAACATGTCAGCGCGGTGCACGATGAGGGTGTTCGCGGTCGGGATGTCGAGGCCGGACTCCACGATGGTCGTGGCGAGGAGCACGTCGTACTGCCCGTCGTAGAACGCGTTCATCACGTCGTCGAGCTCGGTGGCCGACATCTGCCCGTGCGCCACCGCGACCTTCACCTCCGGCACGTGCTGGGCGAGGAACTCCTTCTGACCGGCAAGGTCTGCGACGCGCGGGCAGACGTAGAACGACTGGCCGCCGCGGTAGCGCTCGCGCAGAAGCGCCTCGCGGATCGTCAGCGGGTCGAAGGGCGTGATGAACGTGCGCACGGTCAGCCGGTCCACCGGCGGCGTCGCGATGATGGAGAGCTCGCGCACCCCGGTGAGCGCGAGTTGCATGGTGCGCGGGATCGGCGTCGCGGACAGCGTGAGGACGTGCACGTCCGCCTTGAGCTCCTTCAGCTTCTCCTTGTGCTTGACGCCGAACTTCTGCTCCTCGTCGACGATGAGGAGGCCGAGGTCGCGGAACTCGACGGACTTCGACAAGAGTGCGTGGGTGCCGACCACGAGGTCGATTTCGCCGGACTTCAAGCCCTCGCGGACCACGCGCATCTCCTTCGTCGAGACGAGGCGGGAGGCCTGAGCGACCTTGATCGGCAAGCCGGCGAAGCGCTCGGCGAACGTCTTGTAGTGCTGGCGCGCAAGCAGCGTCGTTGGGACGATCAGCGCTACCTGCCGGCCGCTCATTGCTGCGAGGAAGGCGGCGCGGATCGCGACCTCGGTCTTGCCGAAGCCGACGTCGCCGCACACCAGGCGGTCCATGGGACGACCGGCCGCGAGGTCGTCGGAAATGGCATCGACGGCGGCGAGCTGGTCGTCCGTCTCGTTGTACGGGAACTTCGCGACGAACTCGTCGTAGACGCCCGATGGCGGCTCGATCACCGGCGCCTTCTTCATCATCCGCTCGGCGGCCGTCCTGATGAGGCCGCCGGCGATCTCGCGCACGCGCTCCTTCATCTTGGCCTTGCGCGCCTGCCAGCCCGCGCCGCCGAGGCGGTCGAGCTGGACGCCCTCGGTCTCCTGCGAGCCGTAGCGCGACAACAGGTCGATGTTCTCCACCGGCAGGTAGAGCTTGTCGTCCTTCTGGTAGGCGATCTCTACGCAGTCGTGAGGCGCGCCTGCGGCTTCCAGGGTCTTCAAGCCGAGGAAGCGGCCGATGCCGTGGTCGAGGTGGACGACGAGGTCGCCCTCGGCGAGCGAGGCGGCCTCCGTGAGCACGTTGGCGTCGCGCTTGCGCCGGCGACCGGACGAGACGAGGCGGTCGCCGAGGACGTCTTGCTCGGCAACGACGACGTAGTCCGGCGCCTCGAAGCCGTCCTCGATCTCGAGCACCGCGAGGGCGGCCTCCCCGGGCTTCAGCGCGCCGACCTCGGGCATCGAGGCGACCGGTGTAAGCCGCTTCAGCCCCTGGTCCGCGAGCACCTGCCCCATGCGGCTGAGCGAGCCCTCCGACCAGGCGGCGATGACGACCCGCCGACCCTCGCGGCGGATGGCGTCGACGTACTCAGACAGGACGGCGAAGATGTTGACCTTGCCCGCCGACCTCTCCGCCGCGAAGGAGCGGCCGACCTTGCCGCCAGCGGGGATCGTCAGCGCATCCTCGCGGTCGGGCTCGTCGAACGGCGTGAGGTGGATCATGCGGTGCCGGTCGAAGAGCTCGGCGGGCGTCATGCCCGTGAGGTAGAGCTCGCTCGTCGGCAGCGCGTGGTAAGGGGCGCCTTGCGCGACCTGCGCCACCGCCGAGTTGCGCGCGGCGTAGTGGTCCTCGATCTCCGCGATGCGCTTGGCGATGGCGTCCTCGACCAGGTGGTCGATCACGCAGGGCGCGTCCGGCACGTAGTCGAACATCGTCGCGAGGCCATCGTGGAACAGCGGCATCCAGTGCTCGACGCCGGACGCGCGGACGCCCTCCGACACCGAGTGGTAAAGGATGTCGTCCTTGGAGGGCGCGCCGAAGTGGCGAAGGTACCCCTCGCGAAAGCTCGAGATGCTGTCTTCGGAGAGGATCACCTCGCTCATGGGGATGAGCTCGATGGCGTCCCACTGCCCCGTGGTGCGCTGGGTCTCCGGATCGAAGGGCCGGATCGTCTCCAAGGTGTCGCCGAAGAAGTCGAGCCGCACCGGCTGGTCCGTGCCCGGCGCGAAGAGGTCGACGATGCCGCCGCGGACCGCGTACTCCCCCGCCTCCCGCACCGTCGGCGTGCGCAGGAACGCGTTGTCCTCGAGCCAGGCGACGACGTCGTTCATCGCGACGTCCGCGCCGGCCTTGTGGTGGCGCGTCGCTGCGCGGATGACTTCTGGGCGCGGGACGCGCTGCAGGACAGCGTTCGCCGTCGTCATCACCACGAGCGGGGTGTCGCCCTCGCGCTCGGCGAGCGCCGCCAGCGCGCCGGTGCGCCGCGCCTGCACCACGGCCGAGGGCGAGGCGCGGTCGTAGGGCATGCAGTCCCATGCCGGGAGGTGGACGACGGGCACGTCCGGCGCGAAGAAGTGCAACGCGTTCTGGGCCGAGCGCAGCCGCGCCCAGTCCCGTGCGACGTAGACCACGGGCCCCTTCGTGGCCGCGGCCAGAGTCGCGAGGACGTCGCCCTCCATGCCGTCGGGCACCTGGGTCACGGTGAGCTCGCGCGGCAGGTCGGGCTCGGCGAGCTTCGTGAGGCTTGGCTTGGAGAGCGCGCGGATCTCGTCGAGGGACAGCGCCTTGGGCTTGGCCATCAGACCGCCTTGTGAAACGCGATGACGCGGGACAGAACCGTCGAGCGATGATTGTTCGGGACGTCCGTCTGCTCGGTGATCCAGCGATAGAGCTCGGGATCGGGAACCGCGAGCAGCGCCTCCATCTCGCCGACCTCGTCCTCGCTCCAGCCCTCGATGGTGGAGTCGGCGAAGCGGCCGAGGAGGAGGTCCATCTCCCGCGTGCCGCGGTGCCAGGTTTGGTAGAGCAGGCGCTTGCGGCGCGGGTCGAGGCCTGCGGACGAGCGGGTGGTGCCGGACATTGGGCTCCTTCGGCGGGCGAACGCGAACACGCGCCCCGGCAGCCCTTGCGAGCGCCGGTGTGACGGATCGCAACGATATTGGTCGGCTGACCGGCGCGGTCAATCGGCTCGCCGGGGTCGGGCCAGGCCGAGCCGAGCGGCTGGCGCACCTTCTCGACCGACCGAGCGCTGCGGAGACGCGTGTCTTCGACGTCCTAAACCACATGCCGCTGTCGGTCGTTGACCGCCGGCACCGCACGGCGGTGGTCGATCTTCCCGAGCGTGGCGTGGCGACGGTCGCGGTTCGCGTCGCCCGTCATGAGCGTTCGGGCAGCCCGAAGGGTCCCGTGCGCGCCATCGGCGATGACGGCACCGGGGAGCTGGCCGTGGTCTACTTCCGCGGCGGGCTCACCTGGCTTGCCGGCGCGTACCCGCTCGGCGCCTGGGTCCGCGTGTCGGGCGACGTCACCTGGCGGGACGGCCGCCCCCAGATCGTCCACCCCGACGCGTCCGCGGTGGTCGACGGGCCCGACGCTCCGGCGGGGCCGGGCTTCGGGCTCGAGGCGCAGTACCGGCTGACGCCGGGCCTCACCGCGGGCGTCTTCGCGGGCATCATCGGCGCGGCGCTTGAGCGGGTCGGCGCGCCCGCCGAGTGGCTCGATCCCGCCTTCCAGGCGCGTGGGCGCATGCCCGGGCTCGCCGAGGCCTACCGCGCCGTCCACCGCCCAAGCACCCTCGACGAGGCAGCGCCGGGCTCGCCGGCGCGCCGGCGGCTCGCCTACGACGAGCTCCTGGCGAGCCAGCTCGCCCTCGCGGTGATCCGCGACCGCGAGCGCACCACCAAGGGCCGCGCCCGGCGCTGGGACGCCGCCGCCATCGACCGGCTCGAGGCCTCGCTCCCGTTCGCGCTGACCCCGTCGCAGCGGCTCGCCGTCGCGGAGGTCTCCGCCGACCTTGCCTCGCCCCACCGCATGATCCGCCTTCTGCAAGGCGACGTCGGGTCGGGCAAGACCGTCGTCGCCCTCCTCGCCGCGGCGATGGCGGCGGGTGACGGCGGGCAGACGGCGGTGATGGCGCCCACCGACCTCGTCGCGCGCCAGCACCATGAGACGTTGTCGCGCACCCTCGCGCCGCACGGGCTCGCGGTGCGCCTCCTCACCGGCCGCGTGTCCGAAGCCGATCGTGCCACCGCGCTGGAAGAGCTCGCCGACGGGCGCGCCAAGGTGGCGGTCGGCACCCACGCCCTGTTCCAGTCGCGCGTCGCCTTCGCCGACCTTGCCCTCGTCGTCGTCGACGAGCAGCACCGCTTCGGCGTCGCGCAACGCATGGCGCTGTCGCAGAAGGGCCCGGCGAGCGACCTCCTCGTGATGACCGCGACGCCGATCCCACGCACGCTCGTCCTCGCCCAGTACGGCGACATGGACGTCTCGCGCCTGACCGACAAGCCGGCCGGACGCCAGCCGGTGGAGACGCGCGCCCTTCCCCTCTCTCAGCTCGATGCCGTCGTCGAGCGCCTCGCCACCGCGGTCGCGCGCGGCGAGAAGGCCTACTGGGTTTGTCCGCTCGTCGAGGCGGACCGGTCGTCCACCATGGCCTCAGCGGTGGCGCGGCACGACGCGCTCGCCCGGTGTCTCGGAGGCCATGTCGGGCTCGTGCACGGCCGCACGCCAACACCCGAGCGCGAGGACGTCATGGCCGCGTTCCGCGACGGCGCGCTCTCGGTGCTCGTGGCGACCACCGTCGTGGAGGTGGGCGTCGACGTGCCCGACGCCACGATCATGGTGATCGAGGACGCCGAGCGGTTCGGCCTGTCGCAGCTCCACCAGCTCCGCGGTCGGGTGGGACGCGGCGCGCGCCCCTCCACGTGCGTCCTGCTGTACCGCCCTCCCCTCGGGGCCGTCGCGCGCGAGCGGCTCGACACCATGCGGGCGACCAACGACGGCTTCCGCATCGCCGAGGACGACCTGCGGCTCCGCGGCGAGGGCGAGGTCCTGGGGACGCGTCAGTCCGGCGCGCCGCAGTTCCGCGTCGCCGACCTCGAGCGCGACGGCGACCTCCTGGTCGCTGCGAGCGACGACGCCCGCCTGATCGTGGCCACCGACCGGAACCTCGCGAGCCCGCGCGGACGCGCCCTGCGCGGGCTCCTGACGCTCCACGAGCGGCGCCGCGCCATCGAGAGGCTGCGGGCGGGCTGACGACGCACACCGCGGCGGTCGGCCGCCGGGGCTACCGCGTCGCCGGAGTGGGCGGGACGAGCGGCGAGCCGACCACGTCCGGTCCGATGGCGGCGAGCGGTCGGGCGATGGCAGCGGGGTCGAAGCCGAACGCCTCGGCGAGGTCGGAGACGATGAGGCGCCGCGCGCTGCGCAGGTCCGCGGAGGCAAGCTCGGCGCGGGTTGCGCCGACCCCGTCGCCGCTCCAGCCGGCGAGCTCACCCGCGGCCTCCTCGATGAGCCGCTCCAGGGCAGAGACCGCCTGGTCCGCCGGGCTGTCCGGCGCCGCGAAGCGGTGCAGCATCGCCGCCTGCCGCTGCGTCCCCGAAAACGCCTCGATCAAGTAGGTGCGGTTGCGCTCCGCCGCCAGGAACGGCAGGCTCGGCCTTCCGCCATCCAACGGGGCAGCGAGGTTGCCCGCCAGCCGGTCGACCGCAGCGAGGATGCCGGAGATGAGGTCGTGGAGGCGCCGTCGGGAGGACAGGTCGTCCGCCCCGCCCGCCCAGTGCGCATCGACGAGGCCCTCGCGCCAGCGCTGCTTCATGGCAAGGGCGACCTCTCGCACGTTGGCGACGATGGTCACCGCGAGGGCACAGCGCTCGCCGTCCGTCTCGCCGTCGAGCACCACCATCTCGAGGGCGGGCAACCCAGTCAGCGCGGGCTCGAGCCCACGCAGCGCGGAAAGCTGCGCCGGGACTCGCTCCAGGCTGACGATGAGCGCACCGACCCGCTCGCGGCCATCCGATGCAGCATCGAAGGTCGTCAGAAGCTCCTCGACAGCGGTGCGATTTTGATCGGTGCCGTAGCCGAGGGCGATGACCGAAGCGGCCGCCCGCACCGTCGCGAGGAACGCGGCGCGCAAGGGGTCGTCGGACCGTTCGTCGGCGATGACGCAGCGGCGCAGGACGACGTTCTGCAGCGCCAACGCCGCGTCAGCGAGGCGCGCAAGCGGCCCCATGACGAGTTCCGCAACGAGGACGCTCGCTGCGGGCCCGCGCAGGCTATCGGGCTGCTCCACCGTCGCCGTCGTCCCGGTCATCGCCGCCGTCGCCGCACGAGCCACGTCGGGCGCAAGCAGCCGCTCCGCCGGCCGTGCCTCGAACGGCGAGGGAACGATCACGAGGGGCGCGCTCTCGGGTGGCGACTGTGCCGTTGCCTGCAGCGACGCGGCGGCAACGCCGAGGGACGCCAGGCAAAGGACGCTCCTTCTCATCGCGCCAACGTCAACGCCGACGCATCGCAAGGACCTCGTCGAGCCGCGAGCGGTACTTCTTCGCCTGTGCGGCGAGGGAGAAGTTCTCCATCACGTAGGCCCGCGCCACGCGCGCCCGGCGCGCGCGCTCGGCAGGGTTCGTGCGAACTGCACGCATGGCTTCCACGGCACTCTCCAGCCTCGGCGCGGCCCACACCTGACCGCCATCGACGAAGATGTACTCGTTCGGCCGCGGCTCGACGAGGTCGTAGTCGACGAGGAAGGCGTGCTCCGGCCGAGTGAAGTCCATGTTGCCCGAGTAGGCGGTCGCGAGGATGGGCACGCCAAGACCCATCGCCTCGATCAGCCCGAAGCCCCACCCCTCCGATCGATGCAGCGAGACGTAGCAGTCCGCCCCCTTGATGAGCTTCATGAGCTCGCCGTAGCGCAGCGTCTCGTTGAGGATGGTGATGCGCGGATCGTGCGTCGCGACCTCGATCAGCCGATCCCACCTCAGCGTCTGGTGCGGGTCGCTCACGAAGTCGCGGTTGTGCGTCTTGAGGACGAGGTGGACGTCGTCGTCTGCGTCGTCGAACGCGGCACGGAACGCCTCGACGACCCCATGGGGGTTCTTGCGCTCCACGAACGAGAACGAGTCGAAGGCGGCGAGGAACACGAACGTGTTCGGCCCCACCGGCAGCCGCTCCGACAGCCAGGCCCGTGCGACGTCGCGACCCGGATCGGAAACCGGCTCCACCGCCATGCCGACGTTGTGCACCGGCTTGCCAGCGTCCGCGTAAACCGACACCCCGTAGTCCGTCGCGACCCAGATCTCGTCCACTAGCTCGATGGCGAGCTCCTGCGCCCTGGACGGGCGCGACAGCTCCCAGAAGAAGTAGCCGATGTTGTAGGCGCCGTTGAACGCGTCGCGCAGGTACGCGAGCGCCATCGGCAGCGTCTCGCCGTTGAGGTGCAGGAGGTTGACGTCCGCCGGCCGGGGCAGGCCGAAGGCGAGGCTGTTCGAGTTCATGCCGATGGGCGCAGGGTTGTCGAGGTCGAAGTCGACCACGTTCGGCGTGTAGCCCGCAGCCTTGAGCGTCGCCGCCGACAGCCGCGCCGCCTGGCCGAGGCCGGACGACTTGGCGAAGGGACCGATGATCTGGACGGGCACACGCTCCTGCGTCCGATCGGTCGTTGGAGCGAACCGCGCCGCTTCGAAGCGGTTGCCGTGCGTGTCGAAGGCAAGGAACCGCCGACGCTTCAAGTCGAAGCCGAGGCTGGCGAGGTGCCTTGCGTAGCGCGTCGCGTCGAACAGCTCGCCGATGGCCTCCCCACTCGGGTGCAGCGACTGGACCGTCCTATCGAACAAGGTTTCGCGCGGCGGCCCGTCGAACAGCGCGGTGAGGTTCTTCTGCGGCAGGAAGCGGATCACCCCAGGCTGCGCCATCGCCTCCAGGAGGAGCCAGACGTGGACGAGAAGGCGATGCTGCTCGATGGTGCCGTCGAACACGTGAAAGCGCACGTTCGCGTTGAAGTGCCCCTCGATGAACACCGACAACGGCCAGTCCTGCCCCATGTAGCGGACGGGGATCCGACGCAGCGCCTCGACGTAGTATTCCGGAACCAGGCAGTCCTCGACATGCAGCTCGACGGCGCGTTCGACGCACCACCAGCGCACGAACTCCTCATAGCGACCCTGGTCGGTGAGCGGAAACAGCGTCACCCCGTGCGCCGACGTAAGGCCGTAGGAGAGCGATGCGCGTGAGATCTTGTGCTCGACGCCCAGCAGCGCGACGGGGCAGTTGAGGTAGGCGATCTCCTTGGCCCCCAACGGGCCGCGCATGGGTCGGCGCACGTCGAGGTAGTGATCGAGGTACCAGCGCAGGTAGCGGTTCTTCGTCGCCTCCGAGCCGTCGAGGGGATGGGTCGCGTCCTTCTTCAGCCGCACGTGCTGAAAGTCGAGGTAGCGGGAGACCGAGCATCGCGCGTCCGCGGTCCCATTGCCGCCGCGCAAGAACAGCCTCTCGTGCAGTGGGAAGCGCTTCGGCTCGCCGCGGACGGGCTCCGCAGAGCCGTCGCCGACGAGCGCCGCGCGCGTGACTTGGGCGATGGCGTTCTCGAGGGCCGGGCGCATGGCGGCCCGGACCTCGTCGGTGAGCGATGCCTCGTGGCGCAGAACGCGCTCACCGACCTTCTCGTAGCAGCCGTCGCGTCGCCGCACGAAGATCTCCACCGGCAGGTCGCGTCGCGCGACTCCCTCGCCGACGACGTCCGGCACGTGCCAATGAAAGCCGCAGTGCGGGGGACCAAGGCCCGCCTCTGCAACATCGAACCGGGCGATGTCGGCCCGCACGATCCCGCTCGGCACCCCATCCACGAGGAACTGAACCGTCAGCGGCGCGCTCGACCGGTCCTCGCGAGGGCAGATCCAGCCAGCGATCTGCGAGGGCGTGAAGACGTCGATGTTGTAGTTGTAGGCGACGGTCTCGCTCACTCTGTTCCTTCTCGTGGCCTCACGGGCACGCGACCTCACGTTGGGCGCGCTGGTCGCGACAACGCCTAACAGCATTCGCGCGTCTGCCGGAAGAGGTGACGCCGCCGGCGGCTAGGTTGCCACAGGCCCCCTCCGGTGCCGGTCGAGGTCCGCCTCGACCATCTCGTGGATCATCTCCTCGAGGGTCGTCTTCGGCGCCCAGCCGAGCCGCGACTTGGCCATCGAAGCGTCGCCGAGGAGGATGTCCACCTCTGCCGGGCGGAACAGCGTCGGGTCGACGACGAGGTAGTCCTCGGCGACGAGGCCGACGTGGCCGAAGGCGATGCGCACCATGTCGCGCACGGAGGTTGTCCGGCCGGTGGCCACCACGTAGTCGTCGGCGCTCTCCTGCTGCAGCATGAGCCACATCGCCTCGACGTAGTCCCGGGCGTGACCCCAGTCGCGCCGGGCGTCGACGTTGCCGAGCCGGAGCTCGTCGGCGAGGCCGAGCTTGATGCGAGCGACCGCGTCCGAAACCTTTCGGGTGACGAACTCGATCCCGCGCAGGGGCGATTCATGGTTGAACAGGATGCCGGACGAGGCGTGCATGGAGAAGCTCTCGCGATAGTTCACCGTCATCCAGTGCGCGAACAGCTTCGCCGCGCCGTAGGGCGAGCGCGGGTAGAACGGGGTCCTCTCGTTCTGCTGCGCCTCCTGGATGAGGCCGAACATCTCCGACGACGACGCCTGGTAGAAGCGCGCCGCCGGCTGGGCGATGCGCACCGCCTCGAGGACGTTCGCTGCGCCGAGCCCTGTCACGTGGCCGGTGAGCAACGGCTGCTGCCAGGACGAGGCCACGTAACTCTGGGCGCCGAGGTTGTAGACTTCGTCAGGCTTGGCGAGCTCGATGCAACGCACGAGGCTCGACAGGTCGGTGAGGTTGGCGTCGAGGAAGCGCACGTCGCCGGCGATGCCGAGCCAGCGCAGCCGGTGGTCGGCGACGCCGAAGTGGGAGGAGCGCCGCACCACGCCCCATACGTCGTACCCCTTGCCGAGGAGGAGCTGGGCGAGGTACGCGCCGTCCTGGCCGGTGACGCCGGTGATGACTGCGCTCTTCGCCATGGGCGTCTCGCTTGGAGTTCGCACGCGTCAGCCGCGCCGGGATCGGCCGGCCGCTTGGCCCGCGCGTCGCGGATGGGCAGCGCGGCCTTACCAAAGGGTCCGTTGCGCTACAATGGACGGTTGCGCTCGGGCGAGGTCGGCGATCCCGCGTAAACGCGGCGTTGCGTCGCGTCCCGTTCGGCAGGGGAGCGGCGGTCAAGCGGTGTAGGTCACCGCCTTGACCGCGTCGATGACCTCGGCGACGGAGGGCAGCGCGAGCTTCTCGAGGTTCGCGGCGTAGGGCATCGGCACGTCCTTGCCGGTGACGCGCAGCACCGGGGCGTCGAGGTGGTCGAACGCCTTCTCCATGAGCTGGTAGCCGATCTCCGAGGAGATCGAGCAGGTCGGGAACGCCTCCTCCACCGTCACGCACCGGTTCGTCTTGCGCACCGACTTCACGACCGTGTCGATGTCCAACGGACGCAGGGTGCGCAGGTTGACGACCTCGGCGTCGATGCCCATCCCTGCGAGCTCGGCCGCCGCGGCCATCGCGTAGGTCATGCCGATGCCGAACGAGACGATCGTCACGTCCCGGCCCCGCTTCTCCACCTTCGCCTTGCCGATGGGCAGCACGAACTCGTCGTCCGCCGGGACCTCGAAGGTCTGCCCGTAGAGGATCTCGTTCTCCAGGAACACGACCGGGTTGGGGTCGCGGATGGCGGCCTTGAGGAGGCCTTTCGCGTCCATCGCCGAGTAGGGCTGGATGACCCTGTGCCCCGGCACGTGGGAGTACCAGGCGGCATAGTCCTGGCTGTGCTGCGCGGCGACGCGCGCGGCCGCGCCATTCGGACCGCGGAAGACGATGGAGCACTTGATGAAGCCACCGGACATGTAGTGCGTCTTGGCGGCGGAGTTGATGATCTGATCGATCGCCTGCATGGCGAAGTTGAACGTCATGAACTCGACGATGGGCTTCAGCCCGGCGAAGCCGGCGCCGACGCCGAGCCCGGTGAAGCCGTGCTCGGTGATGGGGGTGTCGACGACGCGGCGCGCGCCGAACTCGTCGAGCAGGCCCTGGCTCACCTTGTAGGCGCCCTGGTACTCGGCGACCTCCTCGCCCATCAGGAAGACGTCCTCGTCACGGCGCATCTCTTCGGCCATGGCGTCGCGCAGCGCCTCACGCACGGTGACCTGCACCATCTCGACGCCCGCCGGCACCTCCGGCTCATCGGGCTGGTCCTCGGGCATCTCCGCGACGCCGGGGCCGGAGCGCGGCGCCGCAGGGGGTCGCGGCGCATCCGCCGCAAGGCTCCCGGTTGGCCCGGGCCCCGCCCGCGTGATCGCGGTCTGCGCCGTGTCGTCCGGTGCCTCGACCTCGGCGTGCGTCCTGTCGGGGGTCCCTGCCCCCTTCGCGCCCTGCCGCGCGTGGGTCCCCTTCGGCGCGTCGTCCGAGGGTTCGCCGCCGTGCGCCGGACGGCCGCCCGCGCCGGCGTCGACGTCCTTCGCGCCGCCGCCGTCCGCCGGCGCCGCGGCGCCGATGTCCGCCTCGCTCTCCCCCTCGGCCAGCAGCACCGCGATGGGCGTGTTGACCGCCACGCCCTCGGTGCCCTCCTCCACGAGGATCTTGCCGAGCGTCCCCTCGTCGACGGCCTCGACCTCCATCGTCGCCTTGTCGGTCTCGATCTCGGCGATGACGTCGCCGGGGGCGACGGCGTCACCCACCGACTTCATCCACTTGGCGAGCTTGCCCTCCTCCATGGTCGGGCTGAGCGCGGGCATCAGGATCTCAGTGGGCATCGTGTCCGTGTTCTTCCCTAATGATCGCGCAGCCGCGCCTCGACAAATTCCAGCCTTTTCTCAAGGCTTGCGAGACGCGCCTCGTGACGGTCGTCGGTCTGTGCGAAGCCGCGCAGCAGCGTGGTGAGCGCGTCGACGCGCTGCTCCAGCGCCCGCCCGCGGACCTCCAACTTGCCGAGCCGCTCCTCGATCCGGTCCTGGCCCGCCCGCAGGGCACGAAGGTGGTCGAGTATAAGGTCGTGCGGCTCAGTCGCCATCTCAGGCTACGCCAACCAAGCGGACCGTCAGCGCACGACGTCCGTCCACAGCTCGGACGGGTCCGGCTCGGGCTCGGACTGGGCGAACTCGGCTGCCGTGTTCACCAGGTCGCGCACGCGCTTGTCCACCGCCTTCACGTCATCCTCGGCGACGCCGTGCTCCTTGATGAGGATGTCGCGGACGTGCTCGATGGGGTCGCGCTTCTGACGGTACTCGTTGACCTCGTCGCGGGTGCGGTACTTCGCAGGGTCGGACATCGAGTGGCCGCGATAGCGGTAGGTCATCATCTCCAGGATGTAGGGCCCCTTGCCGTCGCGAGCGTGGGCGAGCGCCTTGTCCACCGCGGCACGGACCGTCTCCACGCTCATGCCGTCGACCTGCTCACCGGGGATGCCGAAGGAGCGGCCGCGCTGGGACAGGTTCGTCGTCGAGGACGCACGCTCCACCGACGTGCCCATGCCGTACTTGTTGTTCTCGATCACGTAGACCACCGGCAGCGACCAGAGCTTGGCCATGTTGAAGCTCTCGTACACCTGCCCCTGGTTGGCCGCGCCGTCGCCGAAGTAGGTGAGCGCAACCGCGCCGTTCTCGCGGTAGCGGTTGGCGAAGGCGATCCCGGTGCCGAGGGAAACCTGTGCGCCGACGATGCCGTGGCCTCCGTAGAAGTTCTTCTCCACGGAGAACATGTGCATGGAGCCACCCTTGCCCTTGGAGTAGCCAGCGGCGCGGCCGGTGAGCTCGGCCATGACGCCCTTGGGGTCCATCCCGGTGGCGAGCATGTGGCCGTGGTCGCGGTAACCGGTGATGACCTGGTCGCCCTCGCGCATCGCCATCTGCGCGCCGACGACGACGGCCTCCTGGCCGATGTAGAGGTGGCAGAAGCCGCCGATGAGGCCCATGCCGTAGAGTTGGCCGGCCTTCTCCTCGAACCGGCGGATGAGGAGCATGTCCTCGTAGGCGCGGCGGTAGTCATCGGCTGAGAAGCTCGCCGCGTCGGCCCGTTGGGGCGCGGACGTCACCTCCTCGGTCTTCACCTTGGCCTCGGCCTGCATGCTCGCTTCCCTCCGAACCGGGCGTCTGCGTAAACCTAGACCACCGCCTGGACAGTGGGAAGGTCGGGCGCCGGTGTTGGGACGTGCCGCCGCAGCGCATGGGGCGTCCCGGCGGCAAGGGAGCCGCCGCCGTCAGCGCCGTGCGGCGAGGGCGCGGTCGAGCGATCCCGCGTGCGAACCGTGCAGGATGACGAGCTCGTTGGTGTGGGCGAGATTGAGTTGCGCCCGCGCGCGCTCGTCCAGAAGGTCTGCGTCGAGCGCGTCGGTCCGCAGCCGTTCGACCCGTCGCTGCAGCGCCTCCCGATGCTCGACGAGGCTCGACAGCTCGGCAGCACGTGCGTCGCGTTCTGAGGCGAGCCGCTCACGCGCGACCTGACCGAAGTCCCCACGGGTAGACTGCCAGCCGAAGTACAGCGCGACCCCGATGAGGAGGAGCGGCCCCAGCAGGGACATGACGGGCGACTTCTTCCGGTAGCGCGTCGGCATGAGCTCAATCCAGGACCGGGGCAACACCACCATGCCCAGCTTAACGCGCGGTTTCGCACACGCCGTAACGTGGGCCGCGCTGCCCTGCGCCGCGCGCGGTCAGGCGGCGACGTTCGTCTCGGCGGCTCCGTCGTAGCCCCCGCCGACCGTTGCGAGGTAGGCCTGACCGCAGGCCTTCGCGAGGTCGCGGACGCGCCCGATGTAGCTCTGCCGCTCGGTGACGGAAATCACGCCGCGCGCGTCGAGCAGGTTGAAGATGTGCGAGGCCTTGATGGTCTGGTCGTAGGCGGGCAGCACCTGGCGATGGGGTCCGCCGTTCGGGCCCGGTGCGCCGGCGGCGAGCAGCGCGTGGCACTCCGCCTCCGCGTCCCTGAAGTGGCGCAGCAGCATGTCGGTGTCCGCATGCTCGAAGTTGTAGGCGGAATACTCGCGTTCCGCCTGCAGGAAGACGTCGCCATAGCGCACCGCGGCCCGGCCTTCGGCGGCCGGGACGTAGACGAGGTCGTAGACGTTCTCGATGCCCTGCACGTACATGGCGAGGCGCTCCAACCCGTAGGTCAGCTCGCCGGAGACCGGACGGCAGTCGATCCCGCACACCTGCTGAAAGTAGGTGAACTGGGAGACCTCCATGCCGTCGCACCAGCACTCCCAGCCGAGGCCCCAGGCGCCGAGCGTCGGGCTCTCCCAGTCGTCCTCGACGAAGCGCACGTCGTGCGTGGCGAGGTCGATCCCGATGGCGCTGAGCGAGGCGAGGTAGAGCGACTGCAGCTCCGGCGGGCTGGGCTTCAAGATGACCTGGAACTGGTAGTAATGCTGGAGCCGATTCGGGTTCTCGCCGTAGCGGCCGTCGCTGGGCCGGCGCGAGGGCTGCACGTAGGCCGCGCGCCACGGTAGCGGACCGAGGGCGCGCAGCGTCGTCGCCGGGTGGAAGGTGCCAGCGCCGACCTCCATGTCATAGGGCTGCAGGATGGCGCAGCCGCGCTCCGCCCAGAAGGCCTGCAAGGCGAGGATCATCGCCTGGAAGGAGGTGCGCGGGTCGTCGGCGGATGTCGGTGTCATGGCGCGTCCTGCTAGCGCATGGGGGACACCGCGCAAACCCTACTTCGACCCGGCTGGCTCCGGGCGACGCCGGTGGTCCTCTAGGGACCCCTCGTCCGCGGGCTGTTCAGACGCCGGCTCGTCGATCAGCCGGCCGCGGACCGGCACGCGGACCTCGTCGCCGGACAGCCGTGCCGTCGGCCCCGGCGTCGGCCACGAGGGCGGGCGCGCGCGGCCCGGCCGCCAGTGCGGCGTGATCAGCCCCGCCGAGATGACGAGCTTCGCCGCGTCCTCCACCGACATGTCGAGGACGAGGACCTCCCGCCGAGGGACGAACAACAGGAAGCCCGACGTCGGGTTGGGGGTGGTCGGCAGGAAGACGGAGATGGCATCGTCCTCGTCGTTCAATCGGTGGCTGATCTCGCCCTTCGCGTCGGTGGCGATGAACACCAGCGCCCACAGCCCCTTCCGCGGGTACTCGATGAGCCCGGCGGTGCGGAACGTGCGGCTGCGCTCCGACAGCATGGTTTCGAAGATCTGCTTCAGCGCGGCGTAGAGCGTGCGGATGAGCGGCATGCGCGCCAGGATCGATTCGCCGATCTTGAGCACCGTGCGGCCGAAGATGTTCGCCGCGAGGAAGCCGAGGAGGATGAGCCCGACCCCCGCGACCAGCACACCGATGCCGGGCACCGGGAAGTCGACGTAGCTCTCGGGGTTCCACCTGGCCGGGATCCAAGGCTTCACCTTGCCGTCGACGAAGTTGACGATGGAGGCGACGAGGTAGGCGGTGATCGTCAGCGGCGCGGCGACGATGATGCCGGTCAACAGGTAGTTGCGCAGTCGATTGACGAACGCTCTCCGGCGCCCGATCCGCCCCTCGCTGCGCTCCTCGTCCATGGGTGCTCTCCCACCTCCGCGCGCCGTCGTTCGCACCGGGCGCCGACGCCGAGTCCGCAGCGTGATCGGCCGTGGCGCGAGACGGCAGGCGGACCAGCCATCTTACTCGACCGTGACCGATTTGGCGAGGTTGCGCGGCTGGTCGACGTCCGTGCCGTTGATGATGGCGCTGTGATAGGCGAGGAGTTGCAACGGGATGGCCGCGATGATGGGCTTGGCGAGGGGCGGCGCGTCCGGCACCACGACGAGCTCGCTCGCCGTCTCCGCAATGGCATCGGCCCCGGTCCGATCGGTGATGGCGATGATGCGGCCGCCGCGCGCGTGCACCTCCTCAATGTTGGAGACCGTTTTGGCGAACAAGTCGTCCGACGGCGCCACGACCACCACCGGCATCCTGTCGTCGACGAGGGCGATGGGGCCGTGCTTGAGCTCGCCTGCGGGATACCCCTCGGCATGGATGTAGCTGAGCTCCTTCAGCTTCAGCGCCCCCTCCATGGCGATGGCGAAGGCGGGACCGCGACCGAGGAAGAGGGCGCTTTGCGCGGAGGCGACCTGCCGGGCGACACGCTCGACCTGCGCCTCCAGCGCCAAGGTCTCGGCGACGAGCCGCGGCAACTCGACGAGCGCCTCCACGTGCTCGGCCGCCTCGGCGTCGGACAGCGTTCCACGATCGGCCCCTGCCTTGACGGCCAGGCTCGCGAGCGTCGCGAGCTGGCAGGTGAACGCCTTGGTGGAGGCGACCCCGATCTCGGGCCCGGCGAGCGTCGGTAGGAAGACGTCGGTCTCGCGGGCCATGGTGGAGGTGGCGACGTTCAGCACCGCCGCGATGCGCTGCCCGGCGGCCTTGGCCGCGCGCAGTCCGGCCAGGGTGTCAGCCGTCTCGCCGGACTGGGAGATGAACAGGGCAAGCTCGTCGGCCGGGAACGGCCGCGCCCGGTAGCGGTATTCCGAGGCGACGTCGAGGTCGACCGGCAGGCCAGCGAGGCGCTCGAAGTAGTACCGCGCGGTCAGCCCGGCGTAGTACGCGGTGCCGCACGCGGAGATCGACAGCCGTGCGAGCCTGCCAAAGTCGACCGGGACGGCGCCGGACCGCAGCGTCCCCGCGCCGACGTCCACGTAGTGGCTGATCGTGCGGGCGAGGACCTCGGGCTGCTCGTGGATCTCCTTGGCCATGAAGTGGCGGTAGTTGCCCTTCTCGGCGAGCGAGACCTGCACCGGGACCGACGTCGCCGTCCGGTGGACCGGTGCCCCCGACCTGTCGAACACGTCGATCACGTCCGCCGTCAGCAGCGCGACGTCGCCATCCTCGAGGTAGATGATCCGCTCGCAGAACGGCGCCAGCGCGATGGCGTCGGAGCCGATCATCACGAGGTCGTCGGCGAGCCCTATGGCGAGCGGGCTCCCGACCCGCGCGGCGGCGAGGACGCCGGGGTGGCCTGCGAAGGCGAAGGCGAGCGCGTAGGCGCCCTCGAGCGCAGCCAGCGTCGCGACGAGGGCCTCCTTGAGGGGAGCGCCGGAGGCAAGGTGCCGCGCCGCAAGGTGCGCGATGGCCTCGGTGTCGGTCTCCGACGACAGCACCGCGCCGTCCGCCTCGAGCTGTCGTCGCAACGCGCGGAAGTTCTCGATGATGCCGTTGTGGACGACCGCCACGGGCTCGGCGACGTGGGGGTGCGCGTTGCCCTCGGTGGGGGCGCCGTGGGTCGCCCAGCGGGTATGGCCGATGCCGGTCCTGCCAGCGAGCGGCCCGCCTTGGAGCTGCGCCTCGAGGTTGCGCAGCTTGCCGGCGGCACGGCGACGCGTCATCGCCCCGTCCGGTGCCACGGTGGCGATCCCCGCCGAGTCGTAGCCTCGGTACTCCAGGCGCTTGAGCGCATCGAGGAGGAGGGGTGCGGCCTCGCTGGTGCCGATCACCCCGACGATCCCGCACATGGTCCCCCTCCGCCGCCAACGCAACAACGTCCGCGCCGCCATGCGAAGCGCATGCGGCCAGTGTGCCCGATTCGGCCGTCGTCGCTGCCGGCGTGGCGACCCCCGATTAGCGTAGCGTGGACGGTGCGATGGTCACAGTGCGTTACACCGGGGACGGTCGGACAAGTGCTTCGGTCAGCGTTCGCCGCTCTCCTGCTGGCTGCGCTTCTTCGCCGGCTCGGCGGCGCGCCTTGCCGAGTCCCGCGCCGTCTCGGTGCCGTCGGCGAGCTCGCTGCGGGGCGGCTCGTGGTGGGTGGCGAGCGTCGCCTCCTCCTCGGCAACGTCGTCGTCGTCCGCGAGCTCGGTGCGCAGGTACGAGCCGTCGTGCTCGTTGGCCGCCCGCGCGTACTGCGCGGCAGCCTCGTTGTCCTCCGCGAGCGGCGAGCTCATGTCCACGCGCCCATGCTGGTTCGCCTCGTCGGCGTAGTGCTGCGCCGACGCCGTCGCGTCGGCGAGCTCGGAGCGTGTCCCCGCCCCCGATCGTTGGCCGGCATGGAAGGCGTCGGATCGCTCCATCGCGTTCATCGTCGCCACATCGGGATCGTGGGCCTTCGCACCCAGCACCCGTTGCAGCATCCGCTCGATCATCGCCTTCATGCCACCCTCCATCCCTTCCTGAGGCGCGACGACCGTCGTCCGGCGCCGCGGCTAACTCAGCGTCGTCTTGGCCTTCACCGGGGAGCGACCGTCCTTCACGACCTGCCGGCCCCGCCCGAGTGCAAGCGCGCCGTCCGGCACGTCCTCGGTGATGACCGAGCCCGAGCCGACGAACGCGCGGCTGCCGATGCTCACCGGCGCGACGAGGGCGCTGTTGGAGCCGATGAACGCCCCCTCCCCGATCGCCGTCCTGTGCTTGTCCACCCCGTCGTAGTTGCAGGTGATGGTGCCCGCGCCGATGTTGGCGCCCGCGCCGACCCCTGCGTCACCCACGTAGGAGAGATGGTTCACCTTCACGCCGCTGGCGAGGGTGGCGTTCTTGAGCTCGACGAAGTTGCCGACCTTGGCATCCGGTCCGATGCTCGAGCCGCCGCGGGCACGCGCGAACGGGCCGATCACGGCGCCGGGCGAGACCACCGTGTCGGCAAGGTGGCTGAAGGCGCGGACCGTCGCCCCCTCGCCCACCGCGACGCCGGGCCCGAGGACGACGTAGGGCTCGATGAGCGCGTCCTCGCTGATCACGGTGTCGTGGCTGAAGTAGACCGTGTCGGGGGCGAGGAGGGTCGCGTGGGCAAGCGCGTCGGCCCGTGCGCGGCGCTGGAACTCGGCCTCGGCGAGGGCGAGCTGGCCGCGGTCGTTGATCCCCATCACCTCGGCGAACGGCGCCTCCTCGACCACCATGTTGAAGCTGCGCTCGGCGCCGATCGCGACGAGCTCGGTGAGGTAGAACTCACCCTTGGCGTTGTCCGCGCCGATCGCCTGCAGCGCCTCGGTCGGCGCGCCGCCGCGGATCGCCATCACGCCGGAGTTGCACAGCGTGACGGCGCGCTCGGCCGTGTCCGCGTCGCGCTCTTCGCGGATCGCCGCGAGGTGGCCGTCCTCGTCGAGCAGGACGCGGCCGTAGCCGGTCGGGTCCTCGGCGCGGAAGGCGAGGACCGCGATGTCGGCCCCGCCGAGCACCCTCTCCAACAGGAGGTCGACGGTCGCCGGGCGCACGAGCGGGGTGTCGGCGAACAGGACGACCACGGCGTCCATCGTGTCCGCGAACGCCTCGCGCGCCGCGAGCACCGCATGGGCCGTGCCGCGCTGCTCGGCCTGCACGTGCAGCGTCACGGCATCGCCACCCAGCCGGTCCGCCCAGGTCGCGTCCGGTGCAACGACGAGTGCCGTCCGCTCGACGCCGGAACGTACGGCGGTGCGCAGGGCGTGGCCGATCATCGACAGGCCGCCGACCTCGTGCAGCACCTTGGGACGCGCTGAGCGCATACGGGTGCCCTTGCCGGCCGCGAGCACCACCGCGAGCGTTCGTGCCTCCAAGCCAACCTCCCCCGCAGCGACCACGCGCCGCTGGCGGCGCGCTGCCAACGCTTTAGCGTGCGCACGCCGCCTGACGGAAGGGTCATTTGAACGCGTTCGGCCGATCCGGTACGCCTCGCCCAGCCAGCTTGCACGAGGTCCACATGCGCCGCGCCACACTCGTCCTCACGCTCGTCGTCGCGGCCGCCGTCGGCACGGTGCCGCGGGCCGGCGCGTTCGAGGCCACCGGCAACGCCGTCGCCGACGGGTTCCTGGCGGTCGTGCAGTCCGGCGGCTACATGGACGTTGCCGCCACCGACGTCGCACGTCAGGACGGTGCGACGGTGCTCACCGGCGTGAGCGCCACCTCCGAGGACCGTGCCGAGCGCCTCACCATCGGCACGGTGGAGATCAACGGCGGAGTGATCGACGCCGACAATCGGCTGATCGCCGACCGCATCGCTTACGGCGACGTGCGCATCACCAACCGCGGCGGCCAGGAGGCCGATTCCACGGCCACGCTGATCACGGTGACGAACGCACGGCTGCCCCTGCGCGAGGGGGACGGCTCGTGGCTCGCCACCGTGCTCGGCGGGTTCGAACGGGTCGAGGTCGACGGCCTCGTCGCGCGGCCGCCCGTCGGCGGGCCGGTGTCCGTCCAGCATGTCGAGGTGGCGAGCGCGCCGGCCGATGGGGGCGAGGTGACGAGCGGGCGCATCGCGCTCGAGGGCGTCGAGTTCGACGTCGCCTTCCTGCAGGGCGCGGCGACGCAGTTCCTGCGGGACGTCGGCTACGAGCGGATGACCATCGACGCGCTCCTCGACGGGCGGTGGGACCGCGCGGGCGGCGCCGCAGCGATCCGCGACCTGACGCTGTCGGCCGACGGGCTCGGCGCGGTCACGTTGGAGGCCACCATGGACGGCGTGACGGCGGCGACCATCACCGCGCTGTCAGATGGCGGGGGCGACGTCGGCCGCCTGCTGTCGCTGCTGCAGACCGTCAGCGTCTCGGCGCTCACCGTGCGCTACGACGACGATGGGCTCGCCCAGCGCCTCATCGACCGGGCGGCGGTGCAGCGCGGCGTCGATGGTCAGGAGGTGATCGCGGGGACCGTGCAGGCGCTGCGCTCCGCCCTCGCGGTCGTCGGCGACCCCGCCTTCACCGAGGAGGTCGCGAGCGCCCTGTCCGCCTTCCTCGCGGATCCGGGCACGCTCACGCTGAGCGCCGCGCCGCCGTCCGAGGTCTCCGTGGCGCAACTCTTCGGCGGGGCGGTGATGCAGCCGCGCAGCCTTCCGGCGCTGCTCAACGTGACCGTCACTGCGACCCCGTGAGCCACATCCTCGACGTGCCGGGCGTCCTGCTCGGGCACGCGACGGATGAGGATGCACGCACGGGCACGACGACGGTTATCTTCGATGGACCGGCGGTCGCGGGCGTCGCGGTGCGCGGCGGCGCGCCGGGCACGCGGGAGACGGACCTCCTCGACCCCGGCGCCCTCGGCCCCCCGGTCGACGCGATCTGCCTGTCGGGCGGCTCGGCCTTCGGGCTCGCTGCAGCCGACGGCGCGCAGCGCGCCCTCGCCGAGCGCGGCCGCGGTTTCGCCGTGGGGCCTCACAGGGTCCCCATCGTCCCTGGGGCGATTGTGTTCGACCTCTCGGGCCCGCCGGCGGACCACCGTGCGCTCGGCGCGGCGAGCGTCGCGGCCGCGTTCGGCGCCGCCGATCGCCGTGAGGGGACCGTCGGCGCAGGCACCAACGCGACGACGGCGGACCTCAAGGGCGGCTTCGGCTCCGCCTCCGCCCGTGTCGGTCCTTGGTGCGTCGGCGCGGCGGTGGTGGTGAACGCCGTCGGTGCGGTGACGGCGTCGAACGGCCCGTGGTTTCGCGCCCGTCCCTTCGAGGTCGACGACGAGTTCGGCGGCCTCGACGCGCCGCCGTCCGCCGACCTTCGCAGCGTCCGCACCAAGCTCGGCGCGACGATCGGCGCCAGCACGGTGATCGCCGTGGTGGCGACGGACGCTGAGCTGACCCGCGGCGAGGCGACGCGGCTCGCCTCCGTGGCGCACGACGGGATCGCCCTCGCGGTGTGGCCCGCGCACACCCTCCTCGACGGTGACACGGTGTTCGCCGCAAGCACCGGGCTCGGAACCGCGCCGGACGGCGTGGCCTCGATCATCGGGCTGCACGCGGCCGCGAGCGCCTGCCTCGCGCGCGCCATCGCCCGGGCCGTCTTCCGGGCGACGCCGCACCCCAAGGACCGCGTTCCGACCTGGTCGGAACGCTACGCCGACGTCCCGTGAACGCGATGTAGCGGCGGTGTGAACCGCCAAGGAACGGTCAACGCATCTCCTTGACCTCGACGAAGGCGACGTCGGGGTTGCGCTCGCGCACGTAGTTGAGCTCCCAGGCGTTGCGCGCCAGGTAGACCGGATCGCCGTCCACGTCGTCGGCAAGGGTCGAGCGGTTGGCATCGACGAACGCCTTCACGACCTTGGGGTCGCCGGCGAGCCACCGCGCGGTGGAGTACGGCGCGGGCTCGAACTCGATGGCGACCTTGTACTCGGCCGCGACCCGCGCCGCCATCACGTCGAGCTGCAGCGCGCCGACGACGCCGATGATGTGGTCGCCACCGAGGTGCGTGCGGAACACCTGCGCCAGCCCCTCCTCCGACAGGTCCTGCAGCGCGCGACGCATCTGCTTGGTCTTCATCGGGTCGCCGAGGCGCACGCGGCGCAGGATCTCCGGGGCGAAGCGCGGCAGGCCGGTGAAGCGGATGTCACCGCGCTCCGACAAGGTGTCGCCGACGCGCAGGGTGCCGTGGTTCGGGATGCCGATGATGTCGCCCGCCCAGGCCTCCTCGGCGAGCTCGCGCTCCTCGGCGAGGAAGAAGATCGGCGCGGTGACGGCGAGCGCCTTGCCGGAACCGGCCTGGTTGAGCTTCATTCCGCGTGAGAAGCGGCCCGAGCAGATCCGCGCGAAGGCGATGCGGTCGCGATGGTTGGGGTCCATGTTGGCCTGGACCTTGAAGATCATCGCCGACACGTCGTCGAGGTTGGGGTCGACGCGCGCCTCCCCCGCGGGCTGCGGCCGGGGCGGCGGGGCCCAGGCCGCGAGGCCGTCGAGGAGGTCGGTGACGCAGAAGTCGCGCAGCGCCGAGCCGAAGAAGACCGGCGACAGGTGCCCTTCGCGGTACGCCTCCATGTCCACCGGCGGCAGCACGCCCGCGGCGAGCTCAGCCTGCTCGCGGAACGCCTCGAGCACGGTCCCGTCGACGGCGGCATCGAGGGCCGGGTCGTCGACCCCCGACAGCGTCGTGCTGCCGCCGTAGCCCGTGCCCCCGCCATCCTTCACGCGGTGGAAGTCGTTGGTGGTGAGGTTGAAGCAGCCGTGGAACTGGCCGCCCATCCCGACGGGCCACGTCACCGGCGACAGCTCCAGCGCCAGCTTGTCGGCGATCTCGTCCATCAGCTCGAAGGGGTCGCGGCCCTCGCGGTCGACCTTGTTGATGAACGTCATGATCGGGATGTCGCGCAGGCGGCACACCTCGAAGAGCTTGAGCGTCTGCGCCTCGATGCCCTTCGCCGCGTCGACGACCATGACGGCCGAATCGACCGCGGTCAGCGTGCGGTAGGTGTCCTCGGAGAAGTCCTCGTGTCCCGGCGTGTCGAGGAGGTTGAACACGATGCCGTCGCGCTCGAACATCATGACCGACGAGGACACCGAGATGCCGCGCTTCTTCTCGATCTCCATCCAGTCCGAGCGCGTGCGGCGCCGCTCGCCGCGCGCTGCCACCTCGCCGGCGAGGTGGATCGCGCCGCCGAACAGCAGGAGCTTCTCGGTCAGCGTGGTCTTGCCGGCGTCCGGGTGGGAGATGATCGCGAAGGTGCGCCGCCGGGCGATCTGAGGCTTCAGCGAGGCCTCGGCCGACAGGCTGGGGGCGAGTGTGTTCATGCTGCGCGATGTAGCCGTCGGCCACGACGTTGAGAAGGGCGTGCTCGGCCGCCGGGCGACAACCTTTGCCTCGACGACGTTCGAGGTCGATGCGATGAAGGAGCCCACGTTGCAACTTCGCCGCTGAACGGGCTGGTGCGAGGACGGACCCGACCCGACGGATGGCGCAGGCGAGCGGGCGCTGCGGCACGAGGGAACGCGAGCGGGACCGCTAAGCGTTTGCAAGATGGCTCGCGAGGATGGTCGAATTGGAACTTCTTACCCAACCCGAGGTCTGGGCCGCGTTCGCCGCGTTGGTGACGATGGAGATCGTGCTCGGGATCGACAACCTGATCTTCATCTCCATCGTGACGCAGCGTCTGCCGGCGGAGCAGCAGCCGCTCGCGCGCAACATCGGGATCGGGCTCGCCCTCGTCCTGCGCTTGGCGCTTCTGTCGGTGCTCGCGTTCATCATCGGCCTCACCGCACCCGTCCTCGATCTTGGGATCACCGGACCCTTGAACGAGCACGGCGACCCGACCTTTGAGACGGCGTTCTCTTGGCGCGACATCATCCTGATCGTCGGCGGCGTGTTCCTGGTTTGGAAGGCTGCGACTGAGATCCACGACAAGATGAGCCCTGGCGAGCATCACCTCACCGGCAGCCAGGCGGCGACGGCAAGCTTCGCGACGGTCATCGCCCAGATCATCGCGCTCGACGTCGTGTTCTCGCTGGACTCGATCCTCACCGCGATCGGGATGACCGACCTGCTGCCCGTGATGATCGCGGCGGTGGTCATCGCCGTCGCCGTGATGGCGTTGGCGGCTGGGCCGGTTGCGCGCTTCGTCCAGAAGAACCCGACCGTCGTGATGTTGGCCCTCGCCTTCCTCCTCATGATCGGCATGGTGCTCATCGCCGACGGGTTCGGCAGCCACGTGCCGAAGGGCTACATCTATGCCGCGATGGCCTTCGCGGCATTCGTCGAGGCGCTCAACATGCTCTCGCGGCGCCGCAACCCGAGGCGTGCGAAGGCCGCGCCCGCCTACGACCCGTAGGAGCTCAACCCCGCACCGGCGGGTCGGCCGGACCCCGCCACAGCGAGGCGATGGGCTCGCCCGCGCGGTCCGGCTTCGCGTCGCCGATGAAGACGATGACGGGACCGTAGCCGGTCTTGTGTGGCGCGTAGAAGTCGATGAGGCCGGGGTGTTCGTGCTGGAAGAACGCCGGGGGCCGGCCGGCGGTGCGCAGGAGGTGATCCATCACAACCTGGTCGCCGTGCACCGCGTTCGGCACGGGGCCGCAGGAGCCGGGGGCCATCCAACGCACAGGGTCGGCGGCGAACGCGTCGTAGAGCTCGACCAGCGTGTCCGCCGCAAAGCGCATGAGCGCGCTGGAGACGCGGCCCTTGTGGAAGTAGTCCTCCATGACGCACAGGCTCGGGGACGCGACGAGCGCCGCGGCATCTCCGGCGAACACCGTATCGAGGTCGACGAGCGCCACCGTCCCGTCGAACACCCCCGGCCGGAACGCCTCGAACTTGGACCACCATGCCGGCCAGCCGTGCGTCAGCGGGACCGCCTCGCAGCCCTCGACGTCGAGCGCCAGGTCGGTGAGGCAGACGACGCGCGCGAGGCCAGGGACGTGCCGCCGTGCCCCGCCGGCGAGCCGCTCGACCCACCGCGCGTCGTAGCGACCGCCGCTCCTGAGGACGGTGACGAGGGTCGCCATCAGCCGCGAGCGGCGAGGACGGCGTCCGCGAGGGCGATCCCGCCCGCGTGTGCATCCGCGAGCGTCGGACCGACGGTCCAGTCCCCGGCGATCCCGAGGCCGGTCTCCGGGTCGAACGACGGCCCCTCCTTCGCAGCTGCCGCCACGCGCGCGTAGCGCCAACGGTGCGCCGTAGCGCGGACGGGTTGCGGCAGGGCGAGGCGTCGCCGCACGACCGCGGCGAGGTCGTCGCACACGCGCTCCGGCTCGTCCTCCAGGCGCGAACGCGTCCACTCCGGCGTGGCGTGGGCGACGAGCGTGCGGGCGTCCCTGCCGGGCTTTGCACCGTTGTTGACCAGGGTCGCGATGCCCTCGCCGCCGAGCGCGTCCGAGCCGACGCCGACCATCGCGTCGGCCACGCCCTCCGCCGCGAGCATGAGCGTCCACGTGGGGTCCATGCGAGCGTCGCGGGCGACGGCTGCAAGGCCCGGGTGCGCGCCCTGGAGGAGGGTGGCGCACTGCGGCGCGGGGACCGTGACGAGCACGGCGGAGAAGCCGCCAGCGCCCTCGCCGCGCACGGCGCCGAGCCGCCAGCCTTCGGGTTCGCGCTCGACGGCGTCGACCTCGACGCCGCAGCGCACGTCCACCTCCGCGAGCATGCCGCGCACGAGCGCGCTCATCCCCGGCAGGCCGACGGTCGTGGGACCTTCCGGACCTTGCCAACGCACCGCGGTCCCAGTGTGGACCGCCTCGTTGAGCATCGCGGTGAAGGGCACATGCGGCCGCGGGCCGCTCGGGTCCGCCGCCCACGGCGCGCCGTGATCGAAGGCGAGGTCGTCGCGTCGGCGCGTGGCGGTCCGCCCGCCAGGGCCGCGACCCTTGTCGAACACCACGACGCCGAGGCCGCTGGCCCGCAGTCGCCGAGCCGCCGCCGCCCCGGCGACGCCGGCACCGATCACGGCGACGGTCATGGACAGCTCGCGATCGCCCGACGGAACCGCCGGCGTCGCGTCACGCGTGCCGCGTGGCGTTGGCGCCGTAGTAGTTGATGTAGCGATGCGAGATGCCGGACACCGGCAGGATGATGAGCACGTCCGTGGTCCTGAACTGGCGGTCGATCACCGCGCCTTCGGCGATGTACGCGCCGAGCCGGAGGTAGCCCTTGATGAGCGGCGGCAGGGCCCTCAACGCCGTCTTCACGTCGATCTCGCTCGCCGGCAGCCGGTTCATCTCCACGTAGCGCGAGGAGAGGGCGCGGACCCGCCATTCCGGCGGCGCGAGGTGCTGGTGGTGCAGGTAGGAGAGCGCGACCGCGAGCGCATCGGGATCCGTGCCAGCGAGCGATGCGCAGCCGAACATGACGTCGATGTTGTGCCGCAGCACGTAGGACCACGCCCCGTGCCATAGGAGCTCCACGGTGCGCTTGTCCCGGTAGGGCTTGAGCACGCAGGAGCGGCCGAGCTCGAGGAAGTTCAGCGTCGGGTGCCGGGCGACGAGCGCATCGACCTCGAACTCGGAGCTCGCGTAGTAGCCGCCGTTGTGGTCGGCGATCTCCTGACGCAGCAGGCGGTACGTGGCGACGATCTGCGGGCGCGGCCGGCGGAACCTGCGGGCGGCCACGTTGTGGTCGAACACGAGGAGGTGATCGCACAGCCCGTCGAAGTGGTCTCGGTCGCGCCGCGTCGCCATGGTGAAGGGGTCGGCCTGGGCGGCCATCTCCTCGTAGAACACCTTGTAGCGAAGCTGCTGCGCCCGTCGCACCTCCCCGGTCGTGCGCGCCAGGCGGACCTCGAGCGTGCCCAGCTGGCCGATGGTCGGCGTCGTGCGGTCGAGCGTAGCGATCCTGCGACCGGGCAGGCGCGGTCGCACCACCGTCGTCGGCGCGAAGGGCACGGTTCGGTCGGGAACGAAGCGACGGACCACCGGCGAGGACAGGGATCGCAGCGTTGCCACCGTGCGCCTGCGGCGGCGCCTCCTGAGGTCCACGATCACGTCAGGTCATCCCGTCCCAAGGGCTGGCCGATGGCGTTCATCGTGGCGATGCGTCCTTCCCGCGGCGCCGACGTGCGCGGCGCGGGGCCGAACCTATGGCCCAGCGGGGCGATACGCAACTTTCGCGACGCACCGGACCGGTCCCGTGAGCGGTTGCAGGAACGTCGGCTTGATGCTACCCGAGGTTGCCATCCGTGCGGAGCCTCGCCGAGGCGGAAGAGGCGGCCTTGCAAAGCCGAGTGACCACCATCGCCTTTCGCGGGATCGACGCCGTCCCCGTGGACGTCGAGGTGCAGATCGCGGCCGGCGCGGTGGGGTTCATGGTCGTCGGGCTCGGCGACAAGGCGGTGGCCGAGAGCCGCGAGCGGGTCCGTGCCGCGCTCACCGCGTCGGGCCTGTCGCTGCCGCCACGCCGTATCACGGTGAACCTTGCACCGGCGGACCTGCCGAAGGCGGGCAGCCACTACGACCTGCCCATCGCCCTCGGCCTGATGGCGGCGCTCGGGATCGTGCCCCCCGAGGCGCTGGAGGAGAGCGTCGTCCTCGGCGAGCTCGGCCTCGACGGGCGCATCGTCGGCGTGGCCGGCGTGCTGCCAGCGGCGGTGGGCGCGAACGCGCTTGGCAAGGGGCTCATCTGCCCGGCGGCGGACGGCAGCGAAGCGGCGTGGGCCTCGAGCGACATGCCGATCCTCGCCCCAGCGAGCCTTGTCGCCTTGGTCAACCACTTCGCCGGGCACCAGCTCCTGTCGCGCCCCGAGCCTCGCATGCGCCAGGACCGCCGCCTCGCGACGGACCTTTCGCAGGTGAAGGGTCAGGAAAGCGCCAAGCGCGCGCTGGAGATCGCCGCTGCGGGTGGGCACAACCTCCTGATGATCGGGCCGCCCGGATCGGGCAAGTCGATGCTGGCCGAGCGGCTGCCCTCGATCCTGCCGCCGCTCGAGCCGGCAACGCTCCTGGAAAGCGCGATGATCCGCTCCGTCGCCGGCGACCTCGCCGATGGGCGGCTCGAGGCGTCGGCCCCCTACCGCGCGCCGCACCATTCGGCGTCCATGGCTGCGCTCATCGGTGGCGGCCCGCGTGGACGGCCCGGCGAGGTTTCGCTGTGCCATGGCGGAGTCCTGTTCCTCGACGAGCTGCCCGAGTTCGCCCCCACCGTGCTCGATGCCCTGCGCGAGCCCCTCGAGACGCGGCGCGCGATGATCGCTCGAGCCAACTCGCGCGTCACCTACCCGGCGCGCTTCCAGCTGATCGCGGCGATGAACCCGTGCCGCTGCGGCAAGGCGGACGAGCCGGGGCACACCTGCAAGCGCGGCAAGGCGTGCGCGGACGACTACCAGGCACGCATCTCCGGCCCGCTCATCGACCGCATCGACCTGACGATCCGCGTCGACGCCGTGTCGCCCGCCGACCTGCGCGCGCCCTCCGGCGAGCCGTCCGCGGCGATCGCGGCACGGGTCGTCGGCGCGCGGGAGCGGCAAACCGCCCGCCTCTCCGGCCGGGGCGCGCTGGTCAACGCGGAGTGCGGCGCCGACCTCCTTGATGCAACGCTGTGCGCCGAGGACGACGCGCTCGCGCTCATCGACAAGGCCGCCACCGAGCGGCGCTACTCCGCGCGCGCCTATCACCGGACCCTCAAGGTGGCCCGCACCATCGCCGACCTCGCCGCCTGCGCCACCGTCCGCCGCACCCACGTGGCCGAGGCCCTCGCCTACAGGCGCACCCTGTGATCGGACCCTGGGCGGGTGCGCTCGGCCACGCATCCTGTTCGTCCGGCGCCCCACCGCTGCCGAGCCCTTGCCACGACACTGGGAGAGCCGGCACCTTCTTCCGATGAACGGTCCCATCACCAAGCTCGCCGCCGCCCGGACGGCGCTCGCCGAGGCGTTCGCCGGCGCGACGCGTGCCGTCGTGTTCACCGGCGCGGGCATCTCCACCGAGTCGGGCATCCCAGACTTCCGGTCCCCGGGAGGATTGTGGTCGCGCATGCAGCCCATCTACTACGACGACTTCCTGTCGTCGGAGGAGGCACGCCTGGAGGACTGGCGGCGCCGCTTCGACATGGCGCGCCTGTTCGCCGAGGCCGAGCCCAACGCGGCGCACCTCGCAGTGGCGAACCTCGCGCGACACGGCCCTGTCTGCCTTGTCGTCACCCAGAACATCGATGGGCTCCACGCGCGCTCCGGGGTCCCACGCGACATGCTCGTTGAGCTGCACGGGACGAACGACCACGCCCGCTGCCTCGACTGCGGGGAACGACACGAAATCAGCCATGCGCAAGGCACGATTGCGAAGACAGGGGCGTCGCCCCGCTGCACGCGATGCGGTGGCTTGGTGAAGGCGGCGATCGTCTCGTTCGGCCAGGCGATGCCGCAGGAGGACATGGAGCGCGCGATGACGGAGGCGGTGCAGGCGGACCTGTTCGTGGCGATGGGCACGTCGCTCGTGGTCTACCCGGCTGCGGCGCTGCCGATCATGGCCAAGGAGGCCGGCGCGCAGCTCGTCATCGCCAACAACCAGCCGACGGATCAGGACGGGATCGCCGACCTCGTGCTGCGGACCCCGCTGGCGGAGACGTTCCGGCCGCTTGCGGAGGCGTCCCTGGTTTAGCCGGTCGTGTGTCTCCACGGCAACACGGTCGAACAACGGGACAGGGACCGGTCGCACGATTTTTCCTGGGATGGTAACGTGCAGTTCATGAATGTGCCGCTCGGCGGCGAAGGCGGGTCAGTGGCGGGTAGTGTGGTGAGCGACAGCAAAGCGGTGCGGTACCTCGACGAATATTCCAACGACGACCGCGGTGAGGCCCACTTCGACGGGTTCAAGGACCTCGCCGAGGTATCAGGCAGCATCAAGTGGTTCGACGTCGGCAAGGGCTACGGCTTCATCGTTCCCGAGGACGGCGGAGCGGACGTGTTGCTGCACGTCACCTGCCTGCGCCGCGACGGTTACCAGAGCGCCTATGAGGGTGCGCGCCTCGTCTGCGAGGTGATCTCTGGAGCCAAGGGACGGCAGGCGTTCCGCATCCTGTCGATGGACGAGTCGCAGGCGACGCACCCTTCGCAGCTCCCGCCCTCCCGCACCAACGTTCAGGTGACCCCCGAGGGACCGGCCGAGACCGCGCGCGTCAAGTGGTTCAACCGGTCCAAGGGGTACGGCTTCCTGACCCGTGGCGACGGCACGCCTGACATCTTCGTCCACATGGAGACACTACGGCGGTTCGGCGTGACCGAGCTCAGGCCGAACCAAGTCGTCAGGGTTCGGTTCGGGACCGGGCCGAAGGGACTGATGGCTGCCGAGATCCTTCCGGAAACCGGGGTCAACCTGCCTGCCTCGCACTGACCGTGGCCGCGCCGCGGCACCCGTCGCGGACAGCCGTCCTTGCGAGCCGCAACATGGTCGCTGCGCTCGTAAGCACGGTCCTGACGATGGCCGGGCTCGCCGGTGTCGTCGACGCCTCGGCGAGCGGCGCACGTGCAGCGGCCGGTGTGCTCCCGTCGACCGGCGTCCATCGCATGGCCGCGCTGGGCGCGCCGACGGAGCTCCGACGCCTTCGGTTGGCGACGTTGCGGTCCGCGAGCGCAGCACACACGCACGGTCACCGCGTGCTAAGCTCGTCGCGTCCTGCAGACCGAGCGTGGCCTGACGCTTCGACGCAGGGACGCAGGCTCGACGCCCCTCCCCTTCAGGTGGCCGACCCTGGCGCCGACGCTCCGCTGCGGACCGCCGAGCCTGGAACGCCATCTCCGGCGCCCGACGCTGGCATGGTGGACGGCGCCGACCTTCCGCCGGACCGGCTGATCGCAAGGACCGTGACGGGCGACCACACCTTCAAGGTTGAGCTCGCGGACGACCCCATCGAGCGCCAGCGCGGGCTCATGTTCCGCGAGGAGATGGCACCGGACGCTGGCATGCTGTTCGACTTCGGTCGCGAAGGCGAGCGCTCCTTCTGGATGAAGAACACGATCCTGCCGCTCGACATCATCTACGCCCGTTCGGACGGGACGGTGGTGTCCATCGCCCGGGCCACGACCCCGTTCTCCCTGGAAGCTGTCCCGTCGAACGGGCCCGCGCGCTTCGTCCTCGAGGTCAACGCCGGGGTCGCCGACGCCATCGGCCTCGCGCCGGGGGATCGGCTGGTGCACCGCCGCGTCGAGGACGAGCGACCGCGTTGATGCGCACGTGCCGAGCCTGTAGGAAGGTGTGCGGAGCGGGGCATAGCTCAGCCTGGTAGAGCACCGGTTTTGGGAACCGGGGGTCGTAAGTTCGAATCTTGCTGCCCCGACCATCCGCCCACCATCTGTCATGGGCCCGCGCGTCAGGGGAGCTCGATGCGAGCACGGATCTTCAAGCCGGCGAGGACCGCCATGCAGTCGGGCACGCGCAAGACGCGGGCTTGGCGCTTGGAGTTCGAGGGGCTCGCCCCGCCGCAGGTCGAGCCGCTGATGGGATGGACCGCGAGCAACGACACGAGGCGCCAGGTGCGCATGGACTTCCCCACGCGCGAGGACGCGGTCGCCTACGCCGAGCGATGCGGCCTTGAGTACCGGGTTGAGGACGAGAAGACCGCCGAGGTGAAGAAGATCGCCTACGCGGACAACTTTCGCGCCGACCGTGCTGCCCCCTGGACGCACTGACCGGACTGCGCTGCGAGACACGCGTCAGCCGACCCGCCTTAGCCGGTGGATCGCCTGCCTAACGCAGCGTTCCCGTGGCGTTTGCGACCGGGCGAAACGAGCTCGCCGCGATGCGTGACGGAGCGGGTGTCGGGGCTCCGCTTGGGGGCTTGCCTCGACGGCACGGACAGGCCAGCGTCGCAAGGTGCGCTGGCCCCGTAGCTCAGCTGGATAGAGCAACGGACTTCTAATCCGTGGGTCGCAGGTTCGAGTCCTGCCGGGGTCGCCAGGATGTCGAGAGGTTGCCGGCGCTCAGACCCCACCGTTCGGCTTTCGTCCATCACATTTTCACCAGACGATCAGCGTTGCCGCCAGCGCCCACGAGGCTCCGTGTTCCCTTAGCCAGCGACGCCGGCCGAGACTGTGCCGAACCCGTGAGCGGTGCGGATCATTGTGGGGTAGCAGGGATCGAAACGGCGATGGCAGCAGCCCACCTTGCATCCGCCCCTTTGCCGTGGAACCACGACGCCTGCCTCAGCAGGTTGACGGGCGGTGTACGCCTACTTGTGGTAGGCGATTCCGCGACGCACCGGTATGGACACCTGTCCAATGTTGCAGTGGTTGGCGATTGCAGTGAGAGCATCATTGGCGGGTCGCGGCCGCAATGGGAAAGATCGCTCGTCAAGCCAGGGGCGTATCCAAGATCAATGGAGCGACATGGGCCTCCGGACATCGATCAGCTTCGCGAACGATGTTTGGGGAAGGGGTGACGGTCACGATGCGCCGCAGCTTAGGGCTGGGACTGATGTCCAGGAGCTGACGGTTGCGGCGAGACCGACGGCGGCAAGGACGTCGGCCGCCGCCGGTCATAGCGGGGCGTGACACGGGGGACATCCCCGAGGCGGCCGAACATGGGCTCGATGGCGTTCAAGTCGCGGGAGAGGAAGGGTAGGAATTAGCCCTTCCAGCGCCCCTTGGACGTCGGCGGGATGTTCGCCAGCGCGATGCGGGCCTCGACAGCCCGGCGGATCGCACCGACGTCGCATGCCGTGTCGACGTGGACGACCCGGCAGGCGCCCTTCGGCTGCCCGCAGTCGGCCGCTTGCCCGCCGGTCGGGTGGAGCGCGACCGGCCTACCGAGGCCATCGGTGAGGGCGTGGATCCTGGTCGGGCGCCCGCCGCGCGACCGGCCGATCGCCGGCCCCGCTCCCCCCCTGTGCCGCCGGCGGCGCAGCGCTGCCCCTTTCACGACCGACGAGTGGGTCAGGATCACCGAGGGCGGTCCGCCAGCTGCGGCCCGAGCGCGGACGACATCGACCCCCAAGCCTTCGCCGCCCAACGGACGACGCGGTTGCAGAGCGTCTCGTGCGGGCCGTCGGCTTGACGCGCATCGTTCCACCAGCAGTCCGACGTCAGGACGGCGATGACCCGGCGGTCGTCGACGAACCCGGTCGTACAACCCACACCGGTTGAGGTCGGCTCAGACCAGGCGCGACTGCGTCACCGCGGCGGCGACGAAGCTCGCGAACAGCGGGTGGGGCTCGAACGGGCGCGACTTCAGCTCGGGGTGGAACTGGACGCCGATGTACCAGGGGTGATCCTTGAGCTCCACGGTCTCCGGCAGCACGCCGTCGGGGGAGGTGCCGGAGAACATGAGCCCCGCCGCCTCCAGGCGCTCGCGGTAGGCCATGTTCACCTCGTAGCGGTGGCGGTGTCGCTCCTCGATGCGGCACCCCCCGTAGATCGACGCGATGCGCGAGCCCGAGGCCAGCTGCGCGGGGTAGGCTCCCAGTCGCATCGTCCCGCCGAGGTCCCCGTCCGCCATCCGTCGCTCGAGGAGGTTGCCCCGTAGCCACTCCGTCAACAGCCCCACCACCGGCTCCTGCGTCGGCCCGAACTCGGTGGAGCCGGCGCCCGGCAGGGCCGCCAGGTGCCGCGCCGCCTCGATGACGGCCATCTGCATGCCGAAGCAGATGCCGAAGTAGGGCACCTGGTGCCGCCGCGCGAAGCCCGCGGCTGCGATCTTGCCCTCCGAGCCGCGCTCGCCGAACCCGCCGGGCACCAGGATGCCGTGCACCGCCTCGAGGTGGACGGCCGGCGTCTGGGTCTCGAACACCTCCGCCTCGATCCAATCGAGGTGGACGCGCACGTTGTTGGCGATGCCGCCGTGGGTCAGCGCCTCGATGAGCGACTTGTAGGCGTCCTTCAGCTCCGTGTACTTGCCGATGACGGCGATCGTCACCTCGCCCTCCGGGTTCCGCACCCGGCGGGAGACCTCGGCCCACCCGGTGAGCGCGGGGGAAGGCGCAGCGAGGCCGAAGACGTCGAGCACCTCCTCGTCGAGGCCCTCCTCGTGGTAGCGCAGCGGCACGTCGTAGATCGACGGGACGTCGAGGGCGGGGATCACCGACGTCTCACGCATGGAGGAGAACAGCGCGAGCTTGCGTCGCTCCCCGGCAGGGATCGGCCGATCGCAGCGCACGAGCAGGATGTCCGGCTGGATGCCGATGGAGCGCAGCTCCTTCACGGAGTGCTGCGTCGGCTTGGTCTTAAGCTCGCCCGCCGACGCGATGAACGGCATCAAGGTGAGGTGGACGAACAGCGTCTGACCGCGCGGCAGCTCGACGGAGAGCTGGCGGATCGCCTCGAAGAAGGGCAGTCCCTCGATGTCGCCCACCGTGCCGCCGATCTCGACGAGCACGAAGTCCTCGTCCTCGTTGCCCTCCAGCACGAACGCCTTGATGGCATCGGTGACGTGGGGGATGACCTGGACGGTGCCGCCGAGGTAGTCGCCGCGTCGCTCCTTGGCGATGATGTCCTGGTAGATGCGCCCGGTGGTGATGTTGTCCGCGCGGCTTGCGGCGCGCCCCGTGAAGCGCTCGTAGTGCCCGAGGTCGAGGTCGGCCTCCGCGCCGTCGTCGGTGACGAACACCTCGCCGTGCTGGTAGGGGCTCATCGTGCCGGGGTCGACGTTGAGGTAGGGGTCGAGCTTCCTGAGGCGCACGCGGTAGCCTCGGGCCTGGAGGAGCGCACCAAGGGCGGCCGAGGCGAGCCCCTTGCCGAGCGATGAGACGACCCCGCCGGTGATGAAGATGTAGCGCGTCACGCGACGGTGCGACTGTGGCGCGGTCCCGTCGTGCAGGTCCTTCGCCGGGCGCCGTCGGCGCGTCCGGTGGCGTCGGCGCGCATGCCGCCGCGTTGCTGCCGATCCATAGGGTTCCTCGCGGGCTGGACCGACTTAGCGCCGCCGCATCCACGTGTCACGAAGCCGACCGGCGAGCGGTGCGACCATCAACAGCACGGCGTCACTGGCCGGAGGGCACCTCTGGTCCGCCGGGCGTGACGGGCACCGCGCCGGGATCCGGCGCGCCGGCATCCGTCGGCGGCGCCGGCAGCGGCTCGCCCGGCGTGGACGGCGACTGCTGGAGCTCCTCGAGCAGGCCCTCGCCGGTGCCTCGGGTCGCGGCGTCGCCGAGCGGGACGGTGGCGCCGGGGGGCACTCCCTCGCCATCACTAAGGATCGACGGAGCGTCGGACTGGGACCTCGCGAGCAAGCCCAGCGCAAGCGAGGTGACGAAGAACACCACTGCGAGGATCGTCGTGGTGCGCGTGAGGAGGTTCGCGCTGCCCCGTGCCGAGAACATCGCGCCGCCGCCGCCGCCGCCGATGCCGAGGGCGCCGCCCTCCGAGCGCTGGAGCAGGATGACCGCAATCATGGCGATCACGATCATCAGGTGGATGACGATGATGACGGTTTGCATCGGCCGACCTTCGCACGGGTACGGCGCTGCATGTAGCCACCGCACGCCGCCTTGTCACCGTCCGTACCCCGTCCGTTGCGATCCAGACCCCTCGCTGGCCGGCTCTGGTGACGGATCGCGCCGGCCCTGAACCCGACTGACGACGTCGCCATGGGCGTGCGATGCGATTGCCCTGCCTGCGCGGCCACCGGCGGGCACGGCGCCAGGCATGCCGGCGGGCGGCTCCCGAGGCAGTCCGCGTCGCCGATCATCCCGCGCAGGACGCGGCCGAGCCCTCCCGTCCCATGGTCCCGCCGCGCCTCGCTCCGGCGCGCGAGGTTGATGTCGCCTTCGAGGTTCTGCCGCGAGGCGCGCGTTTAGGGGTAGTGCGCCCATGACCAGCCACTGCCACGCCCGTCGTCGCGACCCACGCCTTCGCGACCACGGTGAGCGGCCCCGCAATGAAGCCGTGGCGGACGCCGAGCTGATGGCGGCCACCCGACGGGTCGCGGCCGAGCTCCAGCGTGTCGCCGGCGTGCAGCTCATCGAGGTGCCCGCGGACGCCGACGCGATGATCAAGGTGCGGTACACCACTGCCGCGGTCCGTCATCCCGTTAAACCGCCAGCGCTCGCCGGCGACGATGCCGAAGACGTCATCGACCGGGGCGAGGCCGAAAGCTCGACAACACCACGCACACAGCAATGAGCTACAACGAGGTGGGCCGCGCAAGGAGCGGGTTCCAGCACCTCGACGTCGCGGCGCTGCGGCACCTTTAGGGCCCGCCGGACGCCATCGACGGCGTCCGCATCGCCTTCGACCAAGCCGCCGGCACGCTGTTCGCCGTCGGCACGCCCGGCGACGACATGCTGATCGGCATCGACGACCGCGGCGTCCTCGAGGGGGGTCGCGGGGGCGACCTCCTCATGGGGCGGGAGGCCGAGGACGTCCTGTCGGGCGGCTGCGGACGCGACCCTCTGTCCGGCGGCGATGGCGACGATGCGCTCGCCGGAGGCCACGGGAGCGACGCGCTCGCAGGCGGCAGGGGCGACGACCTGCTGTTTGGCCGATGGGGACGCGCCGCGCTCGACGGTGGCGATGGGGCCGACCTACTCAGCGGCGGTGTCGGAGCCGATGCGCTGGTTGGCGGTGCGGGCGACGACCGCCTCGACGGTGGCCAGGGCCGCGATACGCGGCGCGGTGGCGGCGGGGCCGACAGCTTCCATGCCGATGGACGGCGCGACAACGTCATCATCGACTTCGATCCGTCTGAAGGCGACGGGATCGAAGTCGCGGCCCTCGACCTCAGCGCCGCGGAGGCGGCGGAGCCGTCGACACGGTCCGGCGAAGACCTCGTGTTGGCCATCGCACGCGGCACTTTGACGCTCATCGACGCTGCGCACCTTTCCATCGCCACCGACAGGGTCGTCGCATGACGCCATCCTCCGAGGCAGGTCGATGTACACGCTGCCGGTCGCTGGTCGAGCGGCGAACCAAGGGTCGCCGGTCCCATCGCGGTCGCGATCGCCGGCGCGAAGTTCGAACTAGGTGTCGCCGATCCCATCGTGGTCGCGATCGCAGGGAACACGCATAGGTTCCCGCGCCGTCCTGAAGGTTCCCGCGTCCCTTGGTCGATGGTCGAAGATTGGCGTTGCCGTGGCCGCGGCGGACCGCCGGTCGCCATCGCGTGGGACCGTTGGCCACAGCCTGCTCCGTTGCTTGGTGGGGCAGTGGTTGTCGCCTCAGCCGTCCGCCCGCGTATCGCGCCGAACGCATCGTGGTGAGTGGGCCCACATCCCCAGTCAACGGTCGGCAGCCCGCCTCAGGCTCGGGCCTCACATCCAGGGGGTACAGTCGCGGCGAGGCAGACGGCGGCGAGAACGTTCGCGCACGCCTGTCGTAGCGTGTGGCGATGCGATGGAGGTTCTTCAGACGGCGAACATACCTTCGATGGCGTCGCGGTCGCGGTCGGGGAAGGGGACGAGAAGCAGCTCGTCCAGCACCGGTTGGACCTCGGTGGGATGTTGGAGCACGGCGCCCAAGCGCCGACCGCTCGGCGGATGGCCTTTGCGTCGTCGCCCCCACAAAGGCCTTACGGGCCTTGTCGCATCATCCCGCGTCGGCGCGACGTGTTGGGGAAGCGTTCTGGCGAATGAGTTCTGGGCGAGCGATCGCCCGTGGGCGGCGATCGAGCCGCACTCGCCGACCAACCCGCCAGGTGCGCGGCGCGTGCACGACCGGCCCGTGATCTCAGGGATCATCCACGTGCTGAAGAGTGGCTGCCGCTGGAAAGACCTGCCGGCGGTCCACGGCCCGTGCACGACGGTCAACAACCGTCGGCACCGCTGGTCGCAACGGCGGTCCTAGCGGCCCCCTTGGACGCTGCGCGAGGTCGGTCCCGGCGACCCGCACTGCATCGATCCCACCAGCGCGAAGGCACACCGTTCGTCCGCCCGCGGAGAAGTGGCGCGCGTGGCCAGGATATCGCCCGCTCACGCGGCGGTCGCCGCCCCAAGATCCACGTACCGACGGACGAGCGCGGCTGGCCGATCGCCTTCCAGCTCATCCCCGGACCAGTTCGGCGACGTCCGCGTTGCGCTCCCGCGGCCTGGCGCGGAGCAGCCCGGACGCATGTGCCGGGCCGACACGGCCCAAGCCGCCCATGGGCTGCGTCGAACCGTGATCGAACGTGGAACCTTGCCGGTCATCCCACAAAATCCGACCCGCAAACTGTCACTATTCGACGAGACCCTTCACGCGCGGCGCAACGACCGGCGGCTGATCAACGCCATCCTGTGGCGGTTCCGGGCCGGGACGCCCTGGCGCGGCGTGCCGGAGCGATACGGGCCGCGGACGACGCTCTACAACCGCTTCGTCCGGTGGCGGGCGGCCGGGATCTGGAACCGCATCCTTGACGCCGTCTCCGAGGCTTACGACGGCGACATCGTGATGATCGACCCCTCTGGCGTGCGCGTGCACCAGCACGGCGCGACGGGCAATAGGGGGGCGAGGACCATGGCGGCATGGGCCGCTCCCGCGGCGGCGTGACGACCGAGATCCACGCCCTCGTCGATGCCGGGGGCCGGCCCGTCCGCCTTGCACTCACGCCCGGTCAGGCCGGCGATGCGCCGGCCGCTCGCGAACGATTGGCGATCTCGGCAAAGGCTCCGTCCTGGTTGCCGACCGCGCCTACGACACCGATGCGATCCGCGACAACGCCGCGGCCTGCGGCGCATGGGCGAACGCGCCGCCGCGCTTCATCCGCAAACGGGCGTTCCCGTTCAGCGGCTTCGTCTATGGGCAGCAAAACCTCATCGAGCGCTTCTTCAACCGCATCGAGCACTTCCGCGGCATCGCCACTCGCTACGACCGCCGGCCCGACAACTTCCTCGCCGCGCTGAAGCTGGCCGCCATCCGCGTCTGGCTCAGCGGTGAATGAGGCCACGTCCCGGCAGCGCTCGACCAGGTTGCGAGGGCGGTGGCAGAAGGCGCCGAAGGCCGGCGACGCTTCAGGTTCGACATCGGCCGCACGGCCCATCCGCCACGGCCGGCGATCGCCTCGCGCAGGGCGTCGGGGTCATCGGCGCGGTCGGCGATGAGGATGATCGGGCCCGACGTCTGCAACGAGATCGACCGCCGAGCGTCCGTCGTGCGCCTGTCCTTGCGTCAGCGCCAGCGCGACAGGACGGCCTTCGGCGTCGGCGAGGGGCTGGATCTTGGGGGTCGGCCCGCCGCGCGAGCGTCCCATCGCGCGGCGGGCCGACCCCCTCTTGCCGTCGGCGCCATGCTGATGGACGCGCACCGACGAGCCGTCGACGAACTTAAGGTCCCCGTGCGGCTCGGTAAGTTCGGCGAAGCATTTGCGCCACCGCACGAGGCGCGTCGCAGGTCATGGGAGGGCCGAGGCGTTCCGCGCCGTCGGCCCACGGCGCCCCGGTCTGCAGCCGCCGGACGATCCCCGACAGCCCTGTGCGGTCGTCCACCCGGTGCAAGCCGGCACGTCGGTGGGGAGAAGCGGCTCGATCAGCGCCCACTGCGCCTCCGCCGCTCGTTCGGCCACGACCTCGCCTGCCGCATCCCCATCGGGCAGATCCGTCGGGTTTTGTAGGCTTCCGGTCATTGGGAACAGGGCCTAGCGGTCGAGCGTGACCTCACGATCGGGGTGATGATGGAGGCCGCTGTACAATGGTGAGCGTGCCGGACCGCCGTGCCCAGGTTTTGTTCGGCGTGGGTCGCTGTCTGTCGCAGCGGCGGGCCTCCACGCTGTTCGGTGTTGCCCGCTCGGCGGACGACGCTCTACAACCGCTTCGTCCGGTGGCGGGCGGCCGGGATCTGGAACCGCATCCTTGACGCCGTCTCCGAGGCTTACGACGGCGGCATCGTGATGATCGACCCCTCTGGCGTGCGCGTGCACCAGCACGGCGCGACGGGCAAAAGGGGGGGCGAGGACCATGGCGGCATGGGCCGCTCCCGCGGCGGCGTGACGACCAAGATCCACGCCCTCGTCGATGCCGGGGGCCGGCCCGTCCGCCTTGCGCTCACGCCCGGTCAGGCCGGCGATGCGCCGGCCGCTCGCGAACTGATTGGCGATCTCGGCAAAGGCTCCGTCCTGGTTGCCGACCGCGCCTACGACACCGATGCGATCTTCGACCACCGCAGCCTGCGGCGCATGGGCGAACGCGCCGCCGCGCTTCATCCGCAAACGGGCGTTCCCGTTCAGCGGCTTCGTCTATGGGCAGCAAAACCTCATCGAGCGCTTCTTCAACCGCATCGAGCACTTCCGCGGCATCGCCACTCGCTACGACCGCCGGCCCGACAACTTCCTCGCCGCGCTGAAGCTGGCCGCCATCCGCGTCTGGCTCAGCGGCAAATGGGTCCACCGCTAGGTCATCATGATCGAGGACTTGAACGCCGCCCCGACGATCATACGCGGCGATGGCAACAGACGGTAACGAGCCAGCCGAACGCGACAGGCATGGTCATGAGGGGTTCGTGGTGGAGTGATGCGGCCATGAGCGACGACCTTCCGGCGCCGTGCAGCCACCGTACGCGGCCGGCGGACCAGACGATGGCGGAGGCTCCAACGCGACGTGCGAGGGGGCGTTTGCCCATCCGCCCCGGTGGCGCGGATGGGTTCGCTGGTGGCTGGGGCCGCTGAGGGGCTAGCGATTGCGCCGTGGGCTGAAACGCCTCGAGGTCGCGCCGCGGCATTCGACCGCGGGCGTGGGCACTTCGTGGAGTTGCGGCGACCCGCGAGCGCCGCGCCGGCCGGGCGACGTTTGCCGGGTCGGACGACGGCGCAGCTGCTCCGAGGTCGCCCCGACGAGCGCTCCGTGCGACCAGCCCGCATTTCCCGCAGAGCCTCCGACGAGGCCGCGCGCACGGTCGACGCGTCGGCCTCGGCCCTCGCAGCCTCGCCGCCGCGAGGTCCGATCGCTCCTCAGGCTGCGGCGAGGGACGCGATGCAGCGGTCCGTCCAACGCGTAATCGCGGTGTCGTAGACCACGTCCATCAGGCTCGCGTGCCGCTCGCGGCGCTCGGCGAGGGGCATCGTGAGCGCGCGGTCGATGGCCTCGGCCATGCCGTCCACGTCGTGCGGGTTGACGAGGACCGCCTCGGTCATCGCCTCCGCCGCTCCGGCGAACTCCGAAAGCACGAGCACCCCCGGATCTGCGGCATCCTGCACCGCCACGAACTCCTTGGCCACGAGGTTCATGCCGTCGGCGAGCGGTGTGACCAGTCCGACGTCCGCCGAGGCCATGAGGTGGGCGACGGCACGACGCTCGTAGGCTCGGGTGAGCAGGCGCAGCGGGCTGCCGTCGAGGGTCGCGAACTGCCCAGCGATGCGCCCGGCGATGAGCTCGACCTCGCGCCGCGTCTCGGCGTAGGCCCGGACGGCGCCGCGCGAGATCGGGGCGATCTGGGTGAACACCGTGCGCGAGGCGCGCTCCGGGTCGGCACCGAGGTAGCGGTAGTACGCCTCCAGCCGCTGCGGGATGCCCTTCGAGTAGTCCAGCCGGTCGATGCCGATGAGCGAGGCGCGACCGTCCAGCCCGGAGAGGTAACGCGCCACCTCGGCCGGGGCGGGCGCGCGCAGCTGGCCGCGCAGCCCGGCGACGTCGATGCCTATGGGGGCGGCCGTCACCAGGACGGTGCGCCCCCAGGCCGTTGCGACCATGCCATCCCCTGTCTCGCGGACAACCCCCTCCGACAGCGCAGCGAGCGCCTCGGCAAGGTTCGTGGCGTCGCGGCGCGTCTGCACGGCGATCGTATCGTAGTGCGTCAGCGCGCGGGCGAGTTCGACCGCCTCGGGGACGGCGCGGAAGAGCTGCTCGTGGGGGAACGGGATGTGCAGGAACAGGCCGACGCTGTTGGTGAGGCCGATGCGGCGAAGCTCCTCGGCGAGCGGCAGGAAGTGGTAGTCGTGCACCCAAACGACGTCGTCGACCGCGGCGACCCGCGCGACGGCGGCGCCGAACCTTCGGTTGACCTCACGGTAGGCGGCGTAGGCGGACCCGTCGTGGTCGGAAAGGTCTGGACGGCCGTGAAACACCGGCCAGAGCACGCCGTTGGCGTAGCCTTCGTAGAACCCGGCGAACGCCTTCGCCTCGATGTCCATCACCGCATAGGTGACGTCATCGACGGTGGTGAGGTCGAGCTCACCGTCATCATCGGCATGCGTGGTGGCGCCGGACCAGCCGACCCACGTGCCACCGCGGGACTGCAGAGCCTCGGAGAGCGCGAGCGCGAGTCCGCCAGGCGCGGCTCCCTTGGCCGGACGCGACACGCGGTTCGAGACCGCGATGAGACGACCGTCGAGCTCGGTCGACGGGGCGGTCGTCATGCGCGCGGGGGCGGGCAGTGCCTGGGACGCGCCATCCTGGGGCAGCATCGGCGTCTCCTCGCTCTTCATTCATTCATTGTTCACCGGATTGCTTTCCGGGAGGGGACAACGCACCGAACCCTCGGTTGGTTGCCTCGTTCAGCGGCCGTAGGCGCGCAGGTGGGACGCGGTCAGCCGCTGACGCACCTCCGCCAGCCCGCTCCACGGGTCTCCCTCCGCCGCTTCCCCGACGTGGAGCGGCGCGGGCTCCGCCAACGCCGCGAGCGCCTCCCACGAGAGGGGGAAGGCGAACGGGGCCCCGACGCGGGCCCGCGTGGAGTAGGGTGCGACCGCGGACGACTTGGTGTCGTTGCGCAGGTAGTCGATGAAGATGCGACCGCGCCGCTTCGCCTTTGCCATGACGATGAGGAACCTATCAGGCTCGGCTTTGGCGAGGCTTTCCGCGAAGGCCCTCGTCCACGCCTTGGCCTCGTCCCATGGCAGGCGTCGCTCGATGGGGACGACGACGTGCAAGCCCTTGCCGCCGGTCGTCTTCACGAACGACGCGAGGTCGAGCGCCTCCAGCCGGTCACGCAGCGTGACGGCCGCGTCCTTCACGCCCTCGAAGTCCACGCCCTCGCCCGGATCGAGGTCGAACACCAGGCGGTCCGGGCGGTCCGGACGGTCTGCACGCGACCCGCGCAGGTGGATCTCCAGCACGCCCTTCTGCACGAGCTCGATGACGTGGCCCGGCTCGTGGACCACGATCGCCGCGCCGTCCTCCTCGCCGATGTCGCGCGCCAGCGCGGCTGGCAGGCTTTCGGGATGCCGCTGGTAGAAGCACGCCTTGGCGCGGCCCTGGGGACAGCGCACCAGGGTCAAGGGCCGACCCGCGATGTGCGGCAGCATGCGGTCCATGTGCCGCGCGTAGTGCTGCGCGAGCATCACCTTGGTCACGTTCTGCTCGGGGAACAGCACGCGGTCGGGGTTGGATAGCGAGACGCCGTAGAGCGGATCTTGGTCCATGACAGCCTCCGTGCGGGCCGGGCCGCCGGGGCTCATCCCGCCCGCGGGCGAGCGGTCGACCGCGGTGCTCGGATGATCCGACGGCAGGAGGATCGCGCCGGCGTCGGCCTCCGCGACCCCCTTGTAGACGCCGTGGCGCAGCTGGCCGTCGTCCGTCATCGCGAGGTAGGCGACGTCGACGACGAGGGCGGGCTCCACGAAGCGCACCTCCCGACCCTCCACCTTGCGGGCGAACGGGCGCGACTTGCAGCGCAGCGGCGTGAGGAGCCCGAGGAGACGGTTGGCCTCCGGCCCCGACCAGCCGGTGCCGACGCGGCCCACCGGCACGAGCCTGCCATCGCCGTCGTGGGCGCCGAGCACCAGCGCGCCGAGGCCGCCCGAGCCGCCCTCGGTGTACCCACCCACCACGAAGCGGGCCGTACGGACCGCCCGCACCTTCACCCACGCGTCCTGCCGTCCCGAGCGGTACGGACTACCGGCCCGCTTGGCGACGATGCCTTCGAGCCCAAGCGCCACCGCACGCTCGTAGAGCGCCTGTTGCTTGCCGGCGCCGACGTGGTCGCCGTAGGTGATCGTTCCTCCGGGGTGCGTCTGGACGAGCGCCGCCAGCCGCTCCTTCCTCGTCTCGATGGGGTGCTTGCGCAGGTCCTCCCCCTCGTCGAACAGGAGGTCGAAGGCGACGTAGGTCGCACGCACCGCGCCGGCAGCGCGGAACGCCTTCTGCAGCGCGTCGAATCGGGTGCGGCCCTCCGCGTCGAACACCACGACCTCGCCGTCCAGCATGACGCCGCGATCGCGCCAGGTGCCTGCCGCCTCGGCAATGGCGGGGAAGCGGTGCGTCCAGTCCTTCTCGCTGCGCGTGACGATGGTGGCGGCGCCGTCCGCGGCGCGCAGGAGCGCGCGGTACCCGTCGTACTTCACCTCGGCGAGCCAGCCCTCGCCGCGCGGCGGTGCGGTCCGGCTGCTGCACAGCGCGGGGGCGACGAACGCTGGAACGGAGCCGCGCTGGCGGACCGCCGACCGGTCGAGCCCGGCCTCCGGCTGGTCGTCCGCGGGGCGGCCCGAGTGCCAGACGGCCTCACCCTTGGCGATGGCGGCCATCGTGCGCCCGGTGGCGACGCTCTTCGTGTGGCGCTCGGTCACCGGACGGCCATCCTCGTCCGCAGCCTCGTCCCGCGACTTGATGAGCAGCCAGTTCGGCGGCCGGTTCTTCTGCGGCTTCAACCGCTGAAGGTGCCAGCGGCCGGTCAGCCGCTCCCCGAACAGGTCGAAGCTGAGCGAGCCCTTGGCGAACCCCTCCTCTGCGCTCTTGCCGTCCGCCATGGCCCAGGTGCCGCGGTCCCACAGCATCACCGTGCCGCCGCCGTACTCGCCCTTGGGGATCGTCCCCTCGAAGGCGCCGTAGTCGAGGGGATGGTCCTCGGTCTCGACCGCGAGGCGCTTGTCGGAGGGGTCGAGGCTGGGGCCGCGCGTCACCGCCCACGACTTCAGGACGCCGTCCGCCTCCAGGCGCAAGTCGTAGTGCAGGCGGGTGGCATCATGCTTCTGGATGACGTAGGCGAGAACGCCCTTGGAGGGTGCGGCCTCGCCGGGCGGCGGCTCCGGCGTGAGCTTAAAGTCGCGCTTCGCGCGGTAACGTTCCAGCTTGTCGGCCACTCACGCGCTTTTCTTCTGCCGCGTGCCTCCCGAGGAGGCCTTCGCCCGCCCTGGGCCGGACGATTTCGCTCGGGCCGCCTTCGCGGGGGCCGCGTTGGGCTTCTCCTTCGCGTCCTTCGCGGCGGACGCCTTCGTTCGACCGGACGCGGCGCCGCCCGACTTCGTCTTGGCCTTCGCCTCCGTCTTCGGAGCCTCGTCGCCGTCCCCGCCCAGACTCGCCTTGAGGGCGTCCATCAGGTTGATGACGTTGGAGGGGCGCGAGTCCCCGGTCCGTGACGGCGCCGGAGGTTTGCCCTTCAGCTTCTTCTGGATGAGGGCGCGCAGCTCTGCCTGGTAGTGATCGACGAACGTCTCGGGCGCGAAGTCGCCGGCCCGCGCCTTGATGAGCGCCTCGGCCATGTCGACCTGGTCGCTCGACACCGACACATCGCCGATGTCGTCGAAGTAGGCATCGGTCTCGCGTACCTCGTCGGCGAAGCGCAGCGTCTCCAAGAGGAGGCCCTTGCCGCACGGTTGGATGGCGACGATCCGCTCGCGCTTTGACAGGACGATCTGGCCGAGCGCCACCTTCTTCGCCGCCCGCAGCGCGTCGCGGATGGTGACGAACGCCTCGGTGGCGATGTCACCGTCAGGCGCCACGAAGTAGGGCTTGTCGAAGTAGATCGGATCGATCTGCGCAAGGTCCACGAAGCGCGACAGGTCTATGGTGTGCTTGGATTCGACCTGGAGCGCGTCGAGCTCATCCTCGCTCACTGGCAGGTACTTGTCGCGCTCGTACTCGTAGCCCATGACGATCTCGTCGCGCTCGACCGGCCCCTCGTCCGGCACAACGTTCTGCATCCTGACGCGCTCGTGCGTCTCTTTGTGGATGCGATGCAACGCAATGCGCTCCGTGGACGTCACCGCCGCGTAGAGCCGCACGGGGAAGGAGACGAGCGCGAGGCGGATGTGCCCCTTCCAGTAGGCGCGAGGAGCCATGGCGTCCGATCAGTGGTTGCGCAGCGCGTGGATGAGGTTGTCCTTCGACATCTTCGAGCGTCCGTCGATGCCGATCTCGCGGGCCCGCTTGTAGAGGTCGTCGCGGCTCCACTCGTCGTAGGCCGGCGCCTTACCGCCCTTCTTCGAGGGCTGCCCTCCGGTCGCCTTCGCGTTGGCGATCCGAGCGGACTTCTCCTTGCTCTCGCCCTTGTCACGCAGCGCCTCGTAGGTCTCGTGGTCGAGCACGGAAGGACCGGGATCCTTGCGCTTTGCCATCGCATCGCTCCATCGCTCGGAACGCAGACGCTCCGCACGTGTTCTGCGGAACGAATCACCAACCCCTTGGGCGAGCGAATCGTTCCCGGACGTTGTCAACCCCCGCCGCCGCTGGTCACGGGCGGGGTGAGAAGGTCCTGATCGAGGTACTGGCGGGCGATCTCGGCGAGCGCGCCGTCGGCGGCCATGGTCCCGAGCGCCGCGTTCAGCCTGCGCAGCAGCTCCTCGTCGCGTTCGCGCACGGCGACGACGGCCGATCGGCCGAGCTTGGCGTCCCCCCCGCTGGCGAGAGGCTCGAAGCCGAACCCTTCGCCGATCGGCGTTGAGAGGAACTCGAGCCGCGCCACGATGGCCGGGGCAAGGACGGCGTCGAGACGGTCGAGGGCAAGGTCGATCCAAAGGCCATCGCCGTTCGGGTAGAGCCGCACGGCCTCCGGCCGAGGGAACGTTTCGCGCAGGTATCGCGCCTGGGCGGTCCCGATGACCGCTCCGTACACCAAGTCATCGTCCTCCACATCGCGGCCTGTCGCGCTCGGGACGACGTAGCGGACCGTCAAGCGCGCGTAGGGACCGGTCACGGTGACCGCGCCCTCGGCCTCCGCGGTCAGGACCGGTGTCGCGATGGCCCAGGCGACGCGACGCTCGTGGAGCGCGGCGGACAGATCCTCCTGGGCCGTCGGCACCAGCGTACAGCGCACTTGCAGCGCCTCGCACAGCGCGTAGGCGAGCTCGACGTCGAACCCCGTCCGCACGCCGAACCGTCCTGTGAAGGAGAACGGCGGGGCATCCTCGAGCACCGCGACGTTGACCGACGCCAAGGGTTGCCCTCGACGCTCCGAGGTGGCCTCGATCCCCAGCGCGCCCGACGCTGCCGCGGCCGCCTCGCCGACGGGAACGGGACGACCCGCCTCGCCGGAGGCGGACCGTGCGTCGGCTCCAGCCTGCGCGAGGGCCGGTCCGCACAGGGCGAGAAGGAGCACGTTGGACACGAGGCGCGCGACGCGCATCACTCGCCCTGCCGTCCGGCGCGTGCGACGGCGCGCTCGATGAGCGCGGCCGTCTCCGCCTCGCCCGCCTCGCCGCGCAGCAGGGCACGCACCGCGCCGGCGACCTCATCGGAAAGCTCGAGGTAGGCGCTCCCGTAGCGGGCCACCGGCGGTGGCACGAGCCGCCCGAGCTCGCGGCCGATGCGCGCGAACACTGGTCCGATCGCCGCCACGGCGGCTTCTTCGTAGAGCGACGGCGAGGCGGGTGGGACGCCAAAGTCCAGGGCGGCGGCTCGCTGCTCGTCCTTCAAGGCGAGGAACCGCGCGAGGTCCAGCGCCGCCTCGCCGTTGCTGGAGTGCCGCGACACACCGACGAACCACGTGGTGACGACGAGGGGCGTCCGCGACGGAGCGCCGGCGGCCCGAAGCCGCAGGACCGCCGCGACGTCCTGCGCGATGGGCGAGCTGCGTACCGCGGGGAGGGCGGTGGATCGGGCGAGGAGCGCGGCCGCATCGCCGCTCGTGAAGGCCGCCACCGCCTCCTGTGGGCTCGTCGACGCGACGGACGGCGGCGCGATCGTGCCGATCGCGTCGTTGAGGGCGGCGAGCGCGGCACGCACCTGCGGGCCGTCCTCGACTCCGCCGGGACCGAACGAGGCGACCCAGTCGAGGAACAGCACGAAGAGCGTGGGTCCTGCGCCACCGAAGGCGAGGCCCAACGTGCCGTCGGGCGGCGCGACCAAGAGCGCTTCGCGCAGCTCCGACCACGCCGAAGGGTCGGTGGGCAGGAGGTCGCTGCGAAGGAACAGGAGCGTCAGCGCCATGTGGTGCGGCCATCCGACGAGCCTTCCAGCATCGCGCGCTGCGTCGAGGACTTCGGGGATCGCTGCCCCCTCCCCGGGTTCGGGCAACGTCGCAAGGTCCGGGGCCATCGCCGGGACCCAGGCGTCCGGGAACTGCAACACGTCGAGCCGCGGGCTGTCGATGTCGAAGAGCGCCTGGTAGCGCCCCAGCGCCATACGCCCCGAAGCGTCAGCGGCGACGACGCGGACCACGTGCCCGCTCGCGGCCTCGAACCGACGGGCGGAGGCGCGGCACGCCTCCACCGCGCTGCCGACGTCGAGGCAGGACAGCGTAAGGTTGACGGCGGTCGAAGGCGTAGGCACCGCGGCGAGGAACACCGCGAGCACGATGATGGGCAGCGGGACGCGGAACGGCTTCAAGTCGCACTCCGGAGCGAGGGGCTGGTGCCTGTGGCGCAGGCTGTAGGACGCGCGTCACGCACGGTTGTGTGCGCCGCGAAGGCGTCTTAGACCCGGCGCGGCACGGACCTCAAGCGCTTGCACCGACGGCGTTTTTGCATGTGCCCGTCGTCCAGCACAATGGTGCCTTCGCCTTCCATGCCCTGCCCCGTCAAGCTCGTCCCCGCCGTCCTGGCGGGCCTCGTCCTCGCGTTCCTTGCAACGACCGGCGCGATGGCGCAGGCCTCCGACCTTGCGGGGCTGAAGCGGCAGCTCACCGCGCTGCAGCGCGACGCGCGCAACCTCGACACCGCGATCGAGCAGCAGCGCGTCGAGAACGCACGCATCGTCGCTGCACTCGCCGCTCCTCCGTCGACCGGCCCCGTGACCATCGCGGCCCTGCGCCAGGCGCAGTTCGAGGTCGACATCGCGCGCACGCGCCTCCTCACGCTGGACCACCGCATCGCCGAGCAGGCCGAGCGCATCGATGAGCTCAACGCGCGCATCGTCCAGGCGAGCGCGGCGCTCACGGCCGGCAGACCCGACACGCTGCAGCGGCTCGTGGAGGAGGCGGTGCTCGACTGGCGCGGCCGGATCCGCGGCCTCGCCTCGCAAACCCTCGTTCGGCTCGAGACCTACCAGGGTTTGACGGAGGCCTACCTCAGCCTTCGCCGTGAGGAGCTCGACATCGTGCAGCGCTCCATGACGCTGAGCGACGTCGTAGGGCTCGCGGCGATCGAGGACGACCCGCTCGTGCGCCGCCTGCAGGCGCTCGTCGACCACCTCGCCCAGCAGGCCCTCGCGCTGTCCAACGAGGCGGCATCCATCGCTGACGCGAGCCCGACGGCGTTGGCGCGGCGCAACCTCCTGCGCCTGCGCGCCGACGAGGCGCTCCTCCGCTCCAACATGCGCCTCACCGACGTCGGCATCGTCGAGACGCGCCGCCTCGTCGCCAGCCTGCAACCCGTCGTCGACGAGCCCGCCATCCCGATCCACCTGTTCGCCGACGCTGTCGAGGCGGCGGCGGACGCCGAACGCCTGCTCGCCCAGCGCGCCGCCACGATCGCGCTCAACCGCAACGCGCTCGCGGACCTGTCGCGCATCCTTGCCGAGCCGGGCGGGGACGGCGCCGAGCCGCTCGTCCAGCGCATCGCCGGCCTGAGCGAGCTCCTGTCGATCCAGGAGGAGGAGATCGGCACCCTGCGCGAGCGCACGGTCGCGACCATGGAGGCGCTGGCGCGCCAACGCGCCCTGAGGGAGAGGTCGTCGCTCTTGGTGCGTGAGGCGGCGCGCACGGACCGGGCGGCGCGTCAGCGCATGGCCGCTGAGCTGGCCGGGCTGCCCGCCGCGCTCGGAACGGTCGCCGAGGGCTGGCTCGTGGAGGTCCGGGCCGCGGTCGAGGTGGCCCAAAAGCGCCGTTTCGCAGTGTTCGGCCTGTCCGCTGTCCTCCTCCTCCTCGTCACCTTCTACCTGCGCGAGCACCTCATCCAGCGCTTCATCCGAGCCGAGGCAACCCGTGCGACGGAGATCCCCCTCGAGGTCGTCCGCCGCAACCTCTTCTGGCTGTTCCCGGTGGCGCTGTGGTGGTTGTTCGGCCTCGTCTTCGCCCTGTCGGACGAGACGATCTACGCGGTGGGGACGCTGATCGTCATCCCGGCGGTCGCCGCGTCCCTGCGCGACCTCACACAGGTGATCGTCTCGCGCCGCACCGTCGCCTCGCACCAACGTCGGCTGGGGCGCATCATCACGCGCTCAACCCTGATCGCAGTGGTGTTGTCGGCCGCCTTCGTGTTCGCCTACGTGCTGCTCGGCGAGGTCGAGCTTCGGCCGTCCACGCAATCCGCGCTCAACCGCCTCGCCTACTCGGCGTTTGTGTTGTCCGGACTGCCGATGCTGCTGTTCGTGTTCTTCTTCGCGGCCTCGGGGCAGGCGGGCTCGTACGGGCGGATCCGCCGCTGGGTGGCTGCGCTCCTGTCCCTCCTGCCGCCCCTTTCGTTGATCGCCACCGGCATCACCGGGCTCGCGGGCTACACGCGCCTCGCCGCGGTGATGATGGAGAACCTTGCCATCGCCATCGCCATCGCGGCCGCCCTCGCCCTCGCCCTCGGCGTGCTCAACGACCTCGTGGAGGGCATCACCGGGCGTCTGCGCGCGCGCGATCCGGCACGGGCCTACTTCGCCCGCGCGAACTTCCTGCAGCCGGTGGCCCGCACGATCCAGGTCGGCCTCCTCGTCGCCGCGATCGCCGCGTGCGTGTGGGTGTTCGATTGGACCACGGAGACGCCGGTCGTGCGCGAGGCGGTCATGTTGTGGCGCGCGCCCCTGTTCGACGCGGCGGGCACGGACTACCAGGTCGGCAGCGTGGCCCTCGCCGTGCTCGCCTTCGCGTTCGTCTTCTGGCTCGCCGGTTGGAGCCGGCGCGTTGCCTACACCGTCGTGTTCGGGCGACTGCGCGACATCGGCATCCGCCAGTCGCTGTCGGTGTTCGCCCAGTACGTCGTCATCGTGGTGGGCGTCCTCATCACCTTGTCGGCCGTGGGCTTCGACGTCACGACGCTCACCGTGTTCGCGGCCTCCCTCGGCGTCGGCATCGGCTTCGGGCTGCAGAACGTCGTCAACAACTTCATCTCGGGCCTGCTCCTCCTCGTGGAGCGGCCGCTGCGGCTCGGCGACATCGTCACCGTGGGGGCGAACACCGGCACCGTCATGCAGATCGGCATCCGCTCCATGCGCATGAAGACGTTCGACGAGTTCGACCTCATCGTGCCGAACTCGGCGCTGATCTCGGACACGTTCACCAACTGGACGCGCACGAACACGGTGATGCGCGTGGTGATCCCCGTCGGCATAGCCTACGACGACGACCCGGCCGTGGGCGTCAGCCTGGTCTACGACGTCCTTGAGGCGCACCCGGGGGTGCTGACCGCACCGCCGCCGCTGGTCACAGTGGACGAGTTCGCCGACTCGGCGATCAACCTTCGGGTCTGCTACTACGTGGACCTGCGCGGCACCCACTCGGTGTTCGTCGTGCGCTCGGACGTGCTGTCGGCGATCTGGCGCACCTTCGGCGACAACGGCATCTCGATCCCGTTTCCGCAACGCGACCTCCACATGGTCGAGGCGAAGGCGAGGCCAGCTGCGTCGCGCGTGGAGCCCAGGCTCCGTACGGCCCGCGACGACGATTGGGTCGCCGATGCGGTCGAGATGGCGGCCGAGGGAGGGAAGGACGCGTTGTAACGCCGGCTGCCTCGCCGCCGCGCGCCGCCCGGACCGACGGGTGCTAGGACGGATGCCGCGCCGACCCCGAGCGTCGTTCGATCATCGTCCTTGGGATCGTGGGCGTGCCGGCCGGGCGGTGGACGTTGGCGCCCGGCCGTGCCGGCACCGGCAGGGTGCGGCCCAGGAGCGGTGCAGCCGTGGCGATGGCAAGCAGCGCGGCGTTCGCCGGTGCGTGCGGCGGACGAGCGTCCCACATGTCGATCAACGTCCTTGGCACCAAGCCCTCCGACGCTCGTCCAGCTCGCCGGCGACGTCACGCGTCGAAGCCAACCGGCTGCCAAGCCCCCGATCGAAGGTTCGACCTCCGCCCCTCGACCGGACCCCTCCCACCGTTGGGTGAGCAAGTGTTCATTAGAATAAGTCGAGCCTATGCGTTTGTCGAGCGGCGTCGTGCTGGTATGGGGCAGCGACTGCCAGCTTGGGGACAGCGTTGCACCGCGCTGCCTGAGGCACGGTGCAGCCCTACATCGACACCATGGACCGGGCCGCCCCCCGCAGCGCTGCAGGCGCATGGCGCACGATCGCACGGCTTGCGCTCGTCCAGGCCGCCATCGCGTCGGTCACGGTGCTGCCGATCTCGACGATCCCGCGGCTGATGGTCGAGGAGCTCGCGCTCCTTGCGGTCGTGCCAGGTGTCCTCGTCGCCATCTTCTACGCCGCGCAGGGGGCCCGGCTGCGTTTCGGCTACGGGTCCGACGTCACACCCCGCCGCACGCCGTGGATCCTCGGCGGCCTCGCGCTGCTCGGCGCCTCGGGCGTCGTCGCCGCGCTCGCCGTCTGGCTGACGAGCGCGAACCCCGTGCTCGGCCTCCTCCTCGCCGGCCTCGCCTACGCGGGCCTGGGGCTCGGCGTAGGCGCCGCCGGGACGACCCTGTTCGCGCTGCTCGCGACGACGGTGAGCCCGGAACGGCTCGCCCCCGCCGCGACGGGCGTGTTCGTGACGATGATCGCCGGGCTCGTCGTCACGGCCAAGCTCGCCGGCGCGGCGCTGGAGCCGTTCACCTTCGCGCGCCTCGTGACGACGGCGGCGGTCGTCGCTGCCCTCGCGCTCGTGGTGGGTGCCGTGGCCCTCGCCGGGGTGGAGGGACAGGGACGCCCCTCGCCGCAGCGGCCGGCGATCCGGTTCTGGACGGCGGTCGCCGAGGTCTGGGCCCAGGCCGACGTTCGGCGCTTCGCGCTCTTCATCCTCGTCTCCATGCTCGCCTACAACATGCAGGAGCTCGTCATGGAGCCGTTCAGCGCCGCGGTGTTCGGCCTGTCGCCCGGACAGTCGACGAGATTGTCCGGGGACCATCACGCCGGCGTGCTGGCCGGGCTCGTGCTCGTCGGGATCGCCGGACGGATGCTGCGCGGCCGGCCCGGCGTGCTGGTCGGCCTCACCATGGCGGGATGCTTCGCTTCTGCGGCGGCACTCGGCCTCCTCGCCCTCGCTGCCTTCAACGCACCGGACTGGCCGCTGCAGCCCACCGTGCTCGCCTTCGGCCTCGCCAACGGAGTCTTCGCCGGAGCTGCCATCGCGTCGATGTTCTCCCTGGCGAAGCTCGGGGCATCCGGCCGCGAGGGCACGCGCATCGGGCTGTGGGGCGCGGCCCAGGCCATCGGCTTCGGCGTCGGCATGTTCTTCGGCGCGGCGCTGCTCGACGCCCTGCGCGCGTTCGGCGACGACCCTGCGGCCTTCGCCGGCGTCTTCCTCACCGAGGCGGCGCTGTTCGCCCTCGCTGCCCTCGTCGCCATGCGCGCGCACCGATCACTTGGGGTCCCCCCAGCGCTCCCCGCTTGAGGCACGGCCCGAGCGGAACGTTCCATCCACGGCCGCCGTCGCGGTTGCCCTAAAATGGCCGAATTGTGCCGGTTGGCTTGTTCAAGCGCGGCTGCGGTCGTGCACCAGCCGGCGCCCGACGGCCGGCACCCCTGCGATGGTCCGGCCCGCTCGGCCGGGCCGCGCGTGTGACGCGCGTCGGGCCACCGCGGACCATTGAGGACGACCGATGTTCAAGTTCGCCAGGACCGTCGCGTGGACGGCGCTTCTCTCGATCCCGCTCCTTTTTCCCGCACCTGGTGCCCTCGCGTTCGACTCGAATGGCGAGGCCGCGTTCTACGGCAAGCGCTTTCATGGGCGGCCGACCGCCAGCGGCGAACGCTTCGACATGCACGCGCTGACCGCCGCGCATCGCTTGCTGCCCTTCGGCACCAAGGTCAAGGTCACGAACCGGGCCAACGGGCAGTCGGTCGTCGTGCGCATCAACGACCGTGGACCCTTCGCCCGCGGCCGCCACATCGACCTCTCGCGGGCGGCCGCAGCGGAGATCGGCATGATCAAGGCGGGCGTCGCGTCGGTGCGCATGGAGGTGCAGTAGCGCCCGAGTACGCTGGCGATCACGTCCGTCGCGCACCGTCGTCGGCACCTCCGCCGACACCCTCGTCGCGGACGAGGCTGGCTGCCGGCCGGCGAGCCCCACTGAGCGTCCTCGCCTGACTTTCCGGCAAGGCTCGCGTAGACAGGGCGCGATGGAACGTCGCCGGGACGGCTAATGGTCGACATCGCCACGAGGGTCTACAATCACAAGTGGAAGATCGACCCGATCGTCCGCTCGCTGATCGACACCGACTTCTACAAGCTCCTCATGTGCCAGACGGTGCGGCGCTACAAGCCGCACACCCGCGTCACGTTCCAGCTCATCAACCGCTCGCGCCACGTGCGCCTCGCCGACCTCGTCGACGAGGGCGAGCTGCGCGAGCAGCTCGACCACATCCGCTCGCTCTCCCTGTCGCGCGGTGAATCGACCTGGCTGCGCGGCAATACGTTCTACGGTAAGCGGCAGATGTTCTCGCCGCAGTTCATGGCCTGGTTCGAGGAGCTGCGCCTGCCGGACTACCACCTCGAGGTGCGCGACGGACAGTATGAGCTCACCTTCGAGGGCGCGTGGCCTGAGGTCATGCTGTGGGAGATCCCGGCGCTCGCGGTCCTCATGGAGCTGCGCTCGCGCGCCGTCCTCACCACCATGGGCAAGTTCGAGCTCCAGGTGCTCTACGCCCGGGCGATGACCAAGCTGTGGCAGAAGATCGAGCGGCTGCGCGGGGTCGACGGCCTCCTCATCGCCGACTTCGGCACGCGGCGCCGGCACTCGTTCCTGTGGCAGGACTGGTGCGTGCAGGCGATGATGGAGGGCCTCGGCCCCGCGTTCACCGGCACGTCGAACTGCCTCATCGCCCAGCGACGCGAGGTGGAGGCGATCGGCACCAACGGCCACGAGCTGCCGATGGTGTACGCGGCGCTCGCCGGGGACGACGAGGCGCTCGCCGAGGCCCCCTACCAGGTACTCGCCGACTGGCACGAGGAGCACGACGGCAACCTGAGGATCATCCTGCCTGACACCTTCGGCAGCGCCGGCTTCCTCACGCGCGCGCCCGATTGGCTCGCCGAGTGGACGGGCGTGCGCATCGATTCGGGCGACCCCGTCGCGGGGGCGGAGGGCGCCATCGCCTGGTGGAACGCCCGCGGGGAGGATGTGTCCACCAAGCGCATCATCTTCTCCGACGCGCTCGACGTCGACACCATCGTCGACCTGCACCGGCGCTTCGCGGGCCGCCTGCGCGTCTCCTTCGGCTGGGGCACGCTCCTTACCAACGACTTCCGCGGCCTCGTCGCGGGCGATGCGCTCGCCCCCTTCAGCCTGGTGTGCAAGGCGGTGTCGGCGAACGGCCGCCCGACGGTGAAGCTGTCCGACAACCCCAACAAGGCGACGGGCCCGACGGACGAGATCGCGCGCTACCGCCGCGTCTTCGACGTCGGCGCCCAGCAGCCCCTCGAGGTCGCGGTCTAACGTGGCGCCCGATCGCGGCCCCCTGCGGTCAACAAGGCCATCGACCACACCGACGCCGCCGTCCCGATGCTGACGTGGTGGAAGGGCGTGTACGATCACGTCGTCATTGCTGCCGACATGGCCAAGCGAGCTGAGCCCGTCACTTGGAAGAGTGTCCATACGGCCTAGCACCCTGGCTGCCGCGCGGCCCGAGGCGTTCTTCGAGGGCCGGTACGCGGACGCGACCACGTACTGCGACTGGGCCAATCCGCCCGAGTTCTTGCGCTGGTCCGAGTGAGGCACGTTCGCGGGACGAGCGCGGGGGCGCAGCGCGGCGCCGTCAGCCCTTCTTCTCCCAGCGCCCGTCGCGGCCCTGCCGCCAGTACGTGACGGCATGCCCGGCGGCCTTCAGGCTCGGCCAGTGGCGACGGGCGTCGGCCACCGCGTCGGGGTCGTCGGCGGAGAAGATGAGGACGACGCGCTCGTAGGTGTCCACCGCGGAGGGGGCGGCGCGGTCGACGAGGAAGCGCACCTTCGCACCGTTGGGGTTCTGCGGCCCCGTGGTGAGGAGGACGGGGTGCTCGGCGGCGTTGTCGTCCACCCGCCCGTGCGGCAGGAAGGCATCGTCGCGAAAGACCCACAGGTGCCGGTCGAGCGCGTCGACGCGCGATGCGTCCGGCGTCTCGACCACGGCGCGCCAGCCGCGGGCCAGCGTGCGCTCCAGGAGGGTCGGCAGCACGTCCTCGAGCGTCTGCTGCTCCAGGTGGTAGAACAGGACGTCGGCCACGTCCGCCGCGTCACCCGGGGCGGGTCGCCTCGAAGGAGGGCCGCGCGAGCACAGGCTCGGCCCAGTCGGCGAGCGCAGCGTGGCGCTGGCGCCAGCCGAAGTCGGCGTAGCGGAAGTCGAGGTAGCCGAGCGCGACCCCCAGCATGACGTCGACGATGGTGAGGCGGCCCGTCGCGGCCGGCGGCGCGCCGTCGAAGCGGGCGAGGATCGCGTCGATCTTGTCCATCTGGTCGTCGAGCCAGGCGTCCCACCGCTTCTCGTCCGGCCGCACGGCGCTCTCGTAGCGCCCCTGGACGCCGGCCTCCGCGATGCCGCGGGCGTGCACGTAGTCCGTCATCATCCGCCAGTGGTCGCCGCCGTCGCGGCCGAACATGGCGTGGTCGCCGACTCGGGCGCACAAGTACTCGGCGATGACCGTCGAATCGACGATGACGAGGCCGTCGCCGGCGTCGAGCGCGGGGATCCTGCGCAGCGGCGTCACCTGACGGAACGCGGGATCCCCCTGCGTCGGCATCGCCTTCGTTGGCAGCCGCTCGATGTCGTCCATGAGGCCGAGTTCGTGGGCGACGACCTCCACGGTGCGGCAGAACGGCGACGTGGGCGAGGTGTAGAGCTTCATGACGTCCTCCTCAGGCAGCGGGGCCGCGTGGCACGTCCGCCGCGCCGTCCTCGTGGTAGTCCGCGACGAAGCGGTCCAGCAGCCGCACGCCCCAGCCGGAGCCGAACGTGCGGCTCACCTCGTTCGCGGGCGCGGCCATTGCGGTGCCGGCGAGGTCGATGTGCACCCACAGCGCGTCCTTCGCGAAGCGCTTCAGGAACTGCGCGGCGGTGATCGAGCCGGCGAAGCGGCCACCGGTGTTCTTCATGTCGGCGACCTTGGAGTCGATCAGCGTGTCGTAGTCCTTGCCCAGCGGCATGCGCCAAACGAGGTCGCCGGTCGCCCGGCCCGCGTCGGTGAGTTGGGCCGCCACCGTGTCGTCGTCGGTGTACATGCCCGCGTGGTGGTGGCCGAGCGCCACGATGATGGCGCCGGTCAGCGTCGCGAGGTCGATGACGACATTCGGCCCATGCGCCTCCTGGACGTAGGTGAGGAGGTCGGCCAGCACGAGGCGGCCCTCGGCGTCGGTGTTGATGATCTCGATGGTCTGGCCCGACTTCGAGCGCACGATGTCGCCCGGGCGCTGCGCCTTGCCGTCCGGCATGTTCTCCACGAGGCCGATGATGCCGACGACGTTGGCCTTCGCCCCGCGCGATGCGAGCGCGTGCATGGTGCCGACGACGGCGGCCGCCCCCGCCATGTCGCCCTTCATGTCCTCCATGCCGCCGGCGGGCTTGATCGAGACGCCCCCGGTGTCGAAGACGACGCCCTTGCCCACGAGGGCGACGGGCTTGGCGCCGGACTGGCTCCCCTTCCACTCCATGACCACGACGCGTGCCGGCCGCTCCGAGCCCTGGGCGACGCCGAGCAGCGCGCGCATCTCGAGCCGCTCCAGTTCATCGGGCTCCAGCACGGTGATTTCAACGCCAAGGTCGGCGAGCTTCGCGGCACGCTCGGCGAACTCCACCGGGCCGAGGACGTTCGCCGGTTCGTTGACGAGGTCGCGGGCGAGCATCGTGCCCTCGGCGATGGACCGCACCGCCTCCCACCTTGCCTCGATGTCGCCGGCGTTCGGCAGTCCCATCGTCACCTTGCGCGGCGCCGGTTCCGGATCGTCGCCCTTCTTCGTCTTGTAGGCGTTGAACTCGTAGGACCGCAGCAGCAGGCCGAGCGCCACGTCGAGCGACTGCTCGGTGGTGAGCGGACCGGACGGGGTTTCGGCGAAGACCGTCACGTCCCGGTTCGGCCCGGACGGCAGCGCGCCCGCGATGGTGCCGCCCACCTTCACCCAATCCGCCTCGGTAAGCTTGGTCAGGTCCCCGAGGCCGACGACGACGAGGGCCGACGCGTCGAGCCCGCGCGGCAGCGGCACCGTCATGGTGGCGAGGCGCTTCCCCTTGTAGCCCTGCGCCTCCGCCGCCGCCGCGAGCAGCCCGTCGCTCGCCTCCTCGACGCGACGCGCCGCCTCGCCGAGCGCCATGCCGTCGGCTGCGAACACGACGAGCGTCCCCGACGAAGGCAGGTCCACGGGGCGGAACTCGAGGGTTGGCAGCGTCGGCATGGGCGTCCCTTCCGGTCTGACCGCGGCACGTACTGGGTTTGGTCGACCCTTACAACTACGGGCAGGCTCCCGGACCCAGGGTCGGGGTGAGGCTTGCGGGCCACGCGCGACGCCTTTCTCGGCGGACGAGGATACGCCGTGTTCATCCCTATGCAGCGTTCGTGTAGGCGCTGAGGGTCAGTGCGTCGGCCGGGCCGGCGCCGATGCGTTCTGGAAGGTGCATGCCGCTGATCGGTTGGTATACGGCAAGGCGCATCCTCACGCTGTTCCCGGCCGGGCTCGCCGTGCTGACGGCCATCATCTGGTCGACGCAGGCGCTGCAGCGCCTCGACCTCGTGACCGCCAAGGGGCAGACCTTCCTCGCCTTCTTCGAGCTGACGCTCGCCGCTGTCCCGTACCTTGCGACGCTCCTCGCACCCATCGCCTTCGTCATCGCGATGGTCATCGTCTACGACACGATGAACCGGGATTCCGAGCTCGTCGTCATCGGCGCAGCGGGGGCCGGCCGGCTCCGTCTCCTCGCCCCGGCGCTCGCTGCGGCGGCCGTGTGCTCGGTGCTCGTCACGGCGGGCGTCGTCCACCTTGCTCCAGCCGGGCTCGCGAAGGCCCGCGTGATGATCACCGAGGTCAGGGCGGACGTCGTAACCTCCATCGTCCAGCCCGGCCGGTTCATCGAGATCGAGGATGGGCTCACGGTGCACATCCGCGACCGCACCGCCGACGGCACCCTGCTCGGCCTCCTCCTCGACGACCGGCGCAACGAGGCCTCGCAACTCACCTACCTCGCCGAGACTGGGCGGGTAGTGGAGGCACAGGACAACACCCTCCTCGTGATGACGAATGGCAGCCTCCAGCGCCTGGAGCGGCCGGAGGGCGAGCTCTCCGTCGTCGCGTTCGATGCCTACGCCTTCGACCTCACCGCGCTCGCGTCGGGCCCGGTCGAGACGACGTTCCGGCCGTCCGAGCGGACGCTCGCGGAGCTCCTTGCGCCGGTCGACCCCACCGACACGTACCGCGCCGAGCGCGAGACGCGCTTCTGGATCGAGCTGCACGACCGCCTGTCGCAACCCCTCGCGCCGTTCGTCTACGCCCTCGTCGTGTTCCTGTTCGTCGGCGACCCGCGCATGCACCGGCAGGGACGCATGGCCGGCGTCGTCGCCGCGGGCGTCGCCGTGGCGGCGGTGCGCGCTGCGACCTACGCCACACTCCTCGCCGCCGAAGAGGTGCCGGCCTTGGCGCTCCTCGTCTACGTGCTCCTCGCCGCGGTGGCCGCGGCCGCGCTCGCCGTCATCGCGACAGACCGGACGATCACCTTCCACGAGCGTTGGGCGGGCGCGCTCGCCGGGGGTGCGGCCCGGCTCACCGCGGGACGCGCCGCCCGGGGTGCGGCGTGAACGTCCTCGGCACCGGGCCGGTCCTCTTCGGCTATGTCGCCATGACGTTCGTGCGATGGATCGGTGGCGTGTTCCTGCTCGGCGCGGCCATCATCTTCCTCGCCGATGCGGTGGAGCTCGTCCGCCGCACCGTGGATCGCGACACCTTCGACGCCGGCACCGCCGTCCTCGCTTCCCTGCTCAAGACCCCGGCGCTCGGCGAGGAGTTCCTGCCCTTCGCCGTCCTGTTCGGCGCCATCGCCGCGTTCCTGGCGCTGAACCGGCGCCTCGAGCTCGCGGTCATGCGCGGCGCCGGGATCTCCGCCTGGCAGTTCGTCGCGCCGGCCCTCGCCGTCGCGCTCGCCGTCGGCGTCCTCGCCACGACGCTCTACAACCCGCTGTCGGCGAACGCGCGCGAGGCGTCCGACGCGCTCGCGGCCCGCGTCCTCGGCAAGGACGCGCTCAGCCTCACCGGCGGCGGAGAGACCGTGTGGTTCCGCCAGGAGGGGGCCGAGGGGTCGTCCATCATGCACGCCTCCGCCGCCTCGTCGGACGGGCTGACGCTCTACAGGGTCGAGGCGCACCTGTTCGACGAGGCGCACCGCTTCGCCGGACGGCTCCAGGCGGAGACCGCCGTCCTCGGCGACGGCGCGTGGACGCTCGTCGACGTGGTGCGCTACGACGCCGGCGGTGCCCGCGAATACCTTTCAAGCGCCCGCCTTCCCACCCTGCTGTCGCGCGCCGAGGTGCGCGAGGCGGTGGCGCGGCCCGACGCCATCGCGTTCTGGAACCTGCCGGACGCGGTGGCGCTCGCCGAACGCGCAGGGCTGCCGGGCCACCGCTTCGCCATGCAGTACCATCTGCTGCTCGCCCGCCCCCTCCTCCTCGCCGCGATGGTGCTCATCGCCGCCAGCGTGTCGCTGCGCCTGGTGCGGCTCGGCGGCGTCGCGCGGGCGGCAACCGGGGGCGTCGTCGCGGGCTTCGTGCTCTACGTCGCCTCCGCGGTCGCCTCGGACCTCGGCGAGGCGGGCGCCGTCCCTCCGATCCTCGCCGCCTGGATGCCCGGGGTCGCAGCGACCCTCTTCGGCACCACCGCGCTCCTGTTCAGCGAGGACGGCTAGGTGAACCGCCGCCTTGCGCAGGTTGCCCGTGGGGTGCTTCTCGTCCTGTGCACGGCGCTCGCCGGCCCGGCCACCGCGCAGGTCTTCGAGCGTCCCGCCACCGTCGAGGACGACGCGCCGCTCCTCCTCGAGGCGGACCTCCTCACCTATGACACCAACACCGGCAACGCGGTCGCCACCGGCAACGTCTTCATCGCCTACGGGGGGTACCAGCTGTTCGCCGAGCGCGTGGAGTACGACAGGGCGGCCAACCGCCTCCGCGCCTCAGGGGGCGCGCGGCTCGAGGAGCCCGAGGGCAACATCGTCGTCGCGCGCGAGGTCGACCTGTCGGACGACCTTCGCGAGGGGTTCCTCAGGAGCCTGCGCGTCGACACGATCTACCGCACCCGCCTCGCCGCCACGGACGCCTCGCGCCAGGGCGACGTGACCATCTTCGAGAACGCCGGCTACACCGCCTGCTACACCTGCCGGCGTCGCCCCGACCGCCCGCCGACCTGGGCGATCAGGGCGCGGCGCGTGATCTACGACGAGGCTGACCGCGAGCTGACCTTCGAGGGCTCGCGCTTCGACCTGTTCGGCAACACCGTCGCCGCGCTGCCGACCTTCTCGATCCCCGACCCGACGGTGCGACGCAAGTCGGGCGTCCTCACCCCCACCTTCATCGCCTCGAACCTCCTCGGCGTCGGCGTCCGCGGCTCCTACTTCCAGACGCTGGGGCCGACCGCCGACGTCACGTTCGGGGCGACGCCGCTGTCGCGCCAGGGCGTCTTCGGCGACGTGACGTACCGCCAGCGCACCGCGGGCGGCCGCTTCGAGGTCCGCGCCACCGGCATTCGCCAGCTCGACCCTGAGGCGTTCGACGGCTCCGGCGGCGAGCGCAAGTTCCGAGGCTCGCTGTCGACCGAGGGCGACTTCTACATCAACCCGCGCTGGCGCTACGGCTGGGAAAGCACCGTTTCCACCGACCGGCGCTACCTGTCGGACTACAAGCAGTCCACCGGCGACAACTCGACCCTGCCGACGACGCTCTACCTCGAGGGCCTCGGCGTCAGGAACCACTTCGAGGCGCAGCTGTGGGCGTTCCGCATCCTGCAGGAGGACTACGAGACCGACGAGGTACTGAACCCGCCACCACCGTTCAGCGAGGTCGGCGAGCGGCTGCAAGGCAAGCAGGCCTACGTCCACCCTGCCATCGACTACGAGGGCGTCCACGAGGGTGCGATCGTGGGCGGCGAGCTCGCCTACGGGTTCAACCTCACCTCCCTGTCCCGGCAGGAGACGGACGCCTTCGGCGCCATCGTCGACGACCGCCTCACCGCACGCTTCCGCGGCGTTGAGGGCACCTTCACCCGGGCGAGCGCCGAGCTCGGCTGGCGCAGGCGCTTCATCGGCCCCTACGGCCAGGTGATGACCCCGTTCGCCGGCGTGCGCGGCGACCTGTTCCACATCGACAACCGCGACGTGGACGTCGACGCGCTGGCCGAGGATCCCCTCGTCGGCCGCGTAATGCCGTGGATCGGGCTCACCTATCGCTGGCCGTGGCTCGTCACCGCGCCTTGGGGCACGCAGACCGTCGAGCCCATCGGCGAGCTCATCGCGCGTCCGAGCGAGAACTTCATCGGCGACCTGCCCAACGAGGACGCCCAGTCCGTGGTGTTCGACGACACCAACCTGTTCGGCCCGACGAGGTTTTCCGGCTACGACCGCGTGGAGGGCGGAGTGCGCGCCAACGTCGGCCTGCGGTACACGCTGCAGACCTACTCCGGCGCGTTCCTGTCGGCGACGCTCGGGCAGTCCTACCACCTCGCCGGGCGCAACTCCTACCGCGTGCCCGACATCCTCGACAGCGCGGGCCACTCCGGCCTCACCTCCGACCGGTCCGACTACGTCGCAGGGCTGACCCTGGACACCAACGGCGGGCTCGCGCTCACCGCCAAGGGGCGCTTCGACGACGAGACCTTCGAGGTCGAGCGTGCCGAGGTCGCCGCCTCGACCAGGACCGGCCCGCTGTCGACGCGCCTCGTCTACGCCTTCCTCGCCGCCCAGCCGGACCTCGGCCTCGTGGACGACCGCTCGGAGGTCCACGGCGCCGCGTCGCTGCGCGTGTTCGACCAGGTCCGCGTGTTCGGCCAGCTGCGCTACGACCTCCAGGACAAGGACGTCATCCGCGACGGGTTCGGCGTCGCCTACGATGACGACAGCCTGTCCGTGTCGCTCGCGTTCTCGGAGGACCGGGGCGGGCTGCCCGACGAGCCGGTGGACCGCACCGTGTTCTTTCGCGTGGGCCTGAGGACCATCGGCGACGCCACGGTCTCCACGGGGCTTGATAACTAAGGCGCCTTCCCGCTACCTCCGCCCGTCGCGTCTGACACGGGTGACGTCATGTTCCGCTTCGCCTCCCTCGTCCCGCTCGGCCTCGCCGTCGCCCTCCTGTGCGCACCTGGCGCAGCCTCGGCGCAGACCACCATCGTTGCCGTGGTCAACGGCAAGGCGGTGACGAGCTACGACCTTGGCCAGCGAGAGCGCCTCCTCAAGCTCACCGGGACCAAGGGGAACCTCAAAAGCAAGGCGCTCGAGGAGCTCATCGACGAGCAGGTCCAGCTCGACGCCACCGGGCAGGCGAAGCTCACGGTGGACGAGGCGGACGTCGACCGCGCCATCGCGGCCATCGCCGAGCGCGTAAAGCTGTCGCCCGCGAAGCTCGAGCAGGCGCTCGCCCAGAACGGGGTCAACATCGGGACGCTGCGCGACCGCATCCGGGCGCAGATCGGTTTCGGACGGCTGACCCGGACGCGCTTCTCCGCAGCGCTCCAGGTGACCGAGCAGGACCTCGTCGCGGCGCTCATGCGCGACGACAGCCTCGAGAAGGAGATCGACACCTTTGAGTACGACCTTCATCAGGTGATCGTCGCCCTGCCGAAGGACCCGTCGGACCAGCGTTTGGCGAGCGCCAAGGCGACGGCGGCCAACGTGCGCAGCAGCTTCACGTCCTGCAGCGACGGCTTGCAGGGCGCCAAGGGCACGCGCAACGTCGTCGTGCGCCAGTACGGCCGCCGCACCCACGCCGAGCTGCCCAAGCCCATCGGCGACGCGGTCCAGGACGTCGCCGTCGGCCGCCTGTCGGAGCCGGTGCAGACCGCGATCGGCCTCGTCATGTTCGCCGTCTGCGACAAAAAGGCGATGCGTTCCACCAACGCTGCCATGAAGGCGCTCGAGCCGGACATGCAGTCCGAGCGGGGCGACGCGTTCGTCAAGCAGTACCTGCGCCAGCTCCGTCGCGACGCGGTGGTGGAGATCCGCTGACCGCGGCGCGTGGGCCGGGCCGAGCTCGCCGCCCTCAGGGGTCGGCTCGCCGCGCTGCCGACGCTGCGCGAGGGGCTCGCCGCTGCAGGGTTCGACGCGCGCGGGACGAAGAGGTCCCTCGGCCAGCACTTCCTGTTCGACCTCAACCTCACCGACAAGATCGCCCGATCCGCCCGCGCGCCGGGCGCGCCCTCCGACGCGGCCCTCCTCGGTGCCACCGTCGTGGAGGTCGGGCCGGGCCCGGGCGGGCTGACGCGTTCCCTCCTCGCCGCCGGCGCCGAGGTCGTCGCCGTCGAGAAGGACGAACGCGTCGCCGCCGTCCTCGCATCACTTGTCGATGCGGCCGAGGGACGCCTGACGCTGCACGTGGACGACGCGCTTGCCGTCGACTGGACCGCCCTTGCGCCGCGTGGCGCGATCATCTGCGCGAACCTGCCCTACAACGTCGCAACCCCGCTGATCGTGAACTGGCTCACTGCCCCTTGGCCGCTGTGGTGGCGCTCGGCGACGGTGATGGTCCAGCGCGAGGTCGGGGCGAGGCTCGTAGCGGCACCGGGCGAGGACGACTACGGACGCCTCGCCGTCCTCACCGGAGTGCGCGCGAGCGCGACCCGACTGTTCGACGTGCCGCCGTCCGCCTTCGTGCCGCCGCCCAAGGTATGGTCGTCCGTTGTAAGGCTCGATCCGAGCACCGCGTCCGACGCGCCGGTCGCGATGCTGGAAGCCGTCACTGCGGCCGCCTTCGGCCAACGCCGCAAGATGCTGCGCTCCAGCCTGAAGACGCTGACGAAGGACCCCGAGGCGCTCCTCGCCGAGGTCGGCATCATGCCCACCGAGCGCGCCGAGAGGGTGCCGGTCGCCGACTTCGTCCGCCTCGCTGAAGCCCACGCAGCGATGACAGCGCGAGCAAAGCCTTAGGCCTTCTTCCGGATCAGCTTGAAGGGGCTCAGGTCCCTGTGTGCGGCGGCGCGTCCGACCCCTCCGCCAGCGCGCGGCGCTGACCCTCCACCCTCGCCGCGAACCCATCGATCTGGAAGCCGCGCAGGCGCAGCACGCCACCGGCGATCGCCAGGACGACCACGCGCGAGGCGATGCCCGAACGCACGGTCACGCTGTCGACCTCGGCGAGCGGCAGCGCAGCACGCACGGCCTCGCCGTAGATCGCCCGGTGCAGCGCAAGGCCCTCGAAGGCGAGCGTGTCGGCGAACAGCGTCGCGGTGCCGGGGATCCACATCCCGCCGAGCACGTCGAAGCCGCGCATCAGCGCTGCGGAGATGCGCCCCTGGGACGTCGCCATGGGCGTGCGCAGCTTGCCGAAGTTGGCGCTCGCCCGGGCCCGCGCGATGACGAGGCCGGAGGTCAAAGCGCCTCCACGATGCCGGTGACGAAGCCGTCCACGCCGGTGAGCCGGCGCCGCCTCAGCCGCTCGGCGGTCAGGATCGCCTCGACGCCGTCCAGCGCGTCCTGTAGCGCGTCGTTCACCACCACGTAGTCGTAGTCGGTGTAGTGCCCGAGCTCTTCGCGCGCGTTGCCGAGGCGGCGCAGGATGGTCGCCTCGTCGTCCTCAGCGCGGCGCACCAGGCGGAAGCGCAGCTCGTCGCCCGAGGGAGGCAGCACGAAGATCGACACGACGTCGCTCGCCAGCGTCGTACGGATCTGGTCGGCGCCCTGCCAGTCGATGTCGAACAGGACGTCGCGGCCCTCGGCGAGCTCTTGGTCCACGAAGTCCCGCGGGGTGCCGTAGCGGTTGCCGTGGACCTCGGCCCACTCGAGGAGGTCGCCGCGCTCGCGCATGCGCTCGAAGTCGCGCGCGGTGCAGAAGTGGTAGTGCACGCCGTCAACCTCGCTGTTGCGCCGCGGGCGCGTGGTGACGGAGATCGAGAGGGAAAGGGAGCGGTCCCGCTCGAGGAGCAGCCGAGACAGGGTGCTCTTCCCCGCGCCCGACGGGGAGGACAGGATGACGAGGAGCCCACGCCGCGCGATGTGACGAGCGGGCGGCGCGTCGCTCATTCGAGGTTCTGCACCTGCTCGCGCATCTGCTCGACCGCGGCCTTCAGCTCGAGCCCCATGGCAGTGATCGCGTGGTGCGGGGACTTCGCGCAGATGGTGTTGGTCTCGCGGTTCAGCTCCTGCGCGAGGAAGTCCAGCTTGCGGCCGACGTTGCCACCCTCCCCGAGGAGCTCGCGCGCCGCCTCGATGTGCGCGGCGAGCCGGTCGAGCTCCTCGCGCACGTCGGCGCGCGTCGCGATCAGCGCCGCCTCCTGGTGGAGGCGCTCGGGGGCGAGCGGCTGGCCGGACAACAGCTCCGCCACCTGCCGGTCGATGCGCGCCTTGATCGCTGGCACGGCGCGTTCGGGGTGAGCGTCGATCTCCGTGCGCAGCCGGTCCATCTGCGCAAGGTGGTCGAGTATGACTGGGACGATGCGCGCGCCCTCGCGACCACGGTCGGCGGCAAGGTCCGCCAGCAGCGCGCCGACCTCCTCCAGGAGGACGGCCCCCGACATGGCCATGTCCTCGTCGGCGGCGGCCTCCACGACCCCCTTCAGCGCAAGCAGGCCGTCGGCGCGCGGTGCTGCGATGGCGGTCGAGTTGGCAAGGCGCTGGATCGCCTCCACGTAGGCTTCGAGCTGCTCGTGGTTGATGCGGTAGCGCATGGGCGTATCGCGATGACGGAGCGTCATCGACACCGCGATGTTGCCGCGACGGAACGCGGCGGCGATCATGCGGCGTAGTTCCGGCTCGTGCCGTTCGAGCCCCGTGGGCAACCGCAGGCGCACGTCGAGGGAGCGCCCGTTCACCGAGCGCACGTCCATCTGGAAGGCGGTGCCGTCGTGCTCGCCCTCACGGCTCGCGAAGCCGGTCATCGACTGGACCGTGGCGTCGCCCCTCGCGTTCACGCCTACCGGGTCCCGGACGTAGCAGAGGCGCGACCGGCCTCGACCTCGCGCCAGCGTGCCACGTTCTGCTGGTGCGCCTCGTACGTCTCGGCGAACGCGTGGCCGCCGGACCCGTCGGCGACGAAGAACAGCTCGTCGGTCTCGGCCGGACGCGCGGTCGCCTCCAGCGCGGCGAGCCCGGGGTTCGCGATGGGGCCGGGCGGCAGTCCGTCGATCTGATAGGTGTTGTACGGGGTCTGCCGGTCGATGTCGGAGCGGTAGATCGTGCGCGGCTCGGACCAGGCCTCGCCGCCATAAAGGCCGTAGAGGATCGTCGGGTCGGACTGCAGGCGCATGCCCTCCTCGAGCCGGTTGACGAACACCGCCGCGACGCGCTCGCGCTCGTCCGCCTGCCCGGTCTCCTTCTCGACGATGGAGGCGAGGGTGACGAGGTCCTCGGGCGTCTCGATGGGGAGGTCCGGATCGCGCTCGCGCCAGACCCGCTCGACGGCGGCGTCCCTCGCGGCCCGCATGCGGGCGAGCACCGCTGAGCGCGCCTCCCCGCGTGAGTAGTTGTAGGTCTCGGGCAGCAGCGAGCCCTCGGGCGGGATCTCCTCCACCGGACCGGTGAGCACGTCGTCCGCCATCAGCCGCGCCACGATCTGCGCCGAGGTCAGCCCCTCCGCGAACGTGATGGCGTGCTGGATCACGCGGCCCGAGACGAGCCGGTCGAGCACCTCGGCCATCGAGGCGGCGGCCGGGATGCGGTACTCGCCCGCCTGCATGCGGCCGACGACGTCCGTGCCGTAGGCGGCCGCCAGGAACACGTACTCGTTGGTGATGATGCCCTGCTCGCGCAGCCCCTGGGCGATGGACTGCACAGGAGCCCCGCGCTCGATGACGACGCCGACGTCCTCGGTCAGCGGCCCGCGGGCGGTGAACATCTGCTGGCCGATGACGAGGAGGGCGACGCCGGCGACGAGCGTGACGACGACCGCGAACATCACCATGTTGGCGAGGAGCACGACGGGGTGCCGCGCCGCCTGCGACCGCCGATGGGGGGCCGGCGCGTCGGGCGAACCGCGGCGCTCCCCTGCGCGCCTTCCGTTGGTCACCAACGGCTTCGGCCGACGCGGCGTCCCGGCCTCCGTCTTCGCGCCGTCGACGCTTCGCCTCCTGCCGCGCACAGGCGCCTCCCCGCTCAGACCCGACGGAACACGAGCGAGGCGTTCGTCCCGCCGAACCCGAACGAGTTGGACAACACGACGTCGATCGACTTCTGCCGCGCCTCATGGGGGACGAGGTCGATGGCGGTCTCCACCGACGGGTTGTCGAGGTTGATCGTCGGCGGCGCCACCTGGTCCCGCATCGCAAGGAGCGAGAAGATCGCCTCCACCGCGCCCGCCGCTCCGAGGAGGTGGCCCGTCGCCGACTTGGTGGAGCTCATGGTGAGGCGCTCGCCGTTGCCGACGATGCGCGAGACCGCGCCAAGCTCGATCTCGTCGCCGAGCGGCGTCGAGGTGCCGTGCGCGTTCACGTAGTCGATGTCCTCGGGCATGACGCCAGCGCGCTTCAACGCCGCCGCCATGCAGCGGTAGGCGCCGTTGCCATCCATGGCCGGGGCGGTGATGTGGTGCGCGTCCCCCGACAGGCCGTAGCCCACCACCTCACCATACATCCTGGCGCCGCGCCGGCGGGCGTGCTCGTACTCCTCCAGCACGACGATGCCCGCGCCCTCGCCGATGACGAACCCGTCGCGGTCCTTGTCGTACGGTCGCGAGGCGCGCTGCGGCTGATCGTTGAAGCCCGTGGACAGCGCGCGGCAGGCCGCGAAGCCGGCGAGCGACAGCCGGCCGACCGACGCCTCCGCGCCGCCCGCCACCATGACGTCCGCATCGTCGAGGGCGATGAGCCGCGCCGCGTCGCCGATCGCGTGCGCTCCCGTGGAGCAGGCCGTCACCACGGCGTGGTTGGGACCGCGGAAGCCGTAGCGGATCGACACGAAGCCGGCCGCCATGTTGATGAGCGCCCCGGGGATGAAGAAGGGCGAGATGCGGCGCGGTCCTCGCTCCTCAAGGACGTTGGAGCAGTACTCGATGGAGTTGAGCCCGCCGATCCCGGAGCCGATGAGGACGCCGGTGCGGTCGAGCTCCTCCTCCTCGGTCGGTCGCCAGCCGGAGTCTGCGATGGCCTCGGCAGCCGCCGCGGCGGCGAACAGGATGAACTCGTCGAACTTCCGCTGATCCTTGAGGTCCATGGTGCGGTCGGGGTCGAACTCGCCCGGCCCCGTGCCGCGAGGCACCTGACAGGCGATGCGCGAGGCGAGGTCGTCCACCTTGCACCGCGTGACCGGGGCAGCGCCGGACCGGCCGGCGAGGATGCCCGCCCAGGAGGCTTCAATGCCGTCCCCGAGCGGGTTGACCGTCCCCAGCCCCGTAACCACCACGCGCCGCACTATGACCCCCCGATGAACAAGTCCGCCGACGTGTGCGTGCTACGCCGTGGCGTTCTTGTCGAGGAACTTGATGGCATCGCCCACGGTAAGGATCGTCTCCGCCGCGTCGTCGGGGATCTCGACGCCGAACTCTTCCTCGAACGCCATCACGAGCTCGACCGTGTCCAGCGAATCGGCGCCGAGGTCGTCGATGAAGGAGGCGTCCTCGGTCACCTTCTCGCGCTCGACACCGAGGTGCTCGACGACGATCTTCTTCACGCGTTCACCGGTGTCGCTCATGGCAAGTCCTTCTAACCTTAGAGGCCGTTCCAGTTGGCCCTAGGGATGGTGTCGGGTCGCGGCGGTGCGCGGGGGGGTTCTCAGCGGGATCCGACTGTGGGCTCCCAGATCGCGGACGGCGGTATCACACCTTTTCGCGGTTTGAAAAGCGGCGAGCCGCGCCCGCCGCCGACGTCAGAAGCCCATCACCATGCCGCCGTTGACGTGCAGCGTCTGGCCGGTGACGTAGCGCGCCTCGTCGGATGCGAGGTAGACGACGGCGGCCGCGACGTCCTGCGGACGGCCGGCGCTCTGGGCGGGGATCTCCTTGATGAGCGCCGCCTTCTGGTCGTCCGGGATCGCCTCGGTCATCGCCGTCTCCACGAAGCCTGGCGCGACGACGTTGACGGTGATGCCGCGGGCGGCGACCTCGCGGGCCATCGCCTTGGAGAAGCCGACGAGGCCGGCCTTGGCCGCGGCGTAATTCGCCTGGCCGGCGTTGCCCTGCGCGCCCACCACCGAGCCCACCGACACGATGCGGCCCGTGCGGCGACGCAGCATGGACCGCATGAGCGCGCGCGAAAGGCGGAACGCGGCGGTGAGGTTCACCTCCAGCACTGCGTCGAAGTCCGCGTCCTTCATGCGCATCATCAGGCCGTCGCGCGTGATCCCCGCGTTGTTGACGAGGATGTCCACCGGGCCGTCCGCCTCCGCGTCGGCGGCGAGCGCGTCCACCGCCGCGCGGTCCGCAAGGTCCGCGCCGAGGGCTGCGTCCGCGCCGAGCGCCTCGCGTGCCGCCTCGGCCCGCTCGCGCGTCGAGCCGGTCACGATGACGCGCGCCCCTTGGGCCTTCAGCGCCGCGGCGATCGCGCCGCCGATGCCGCCCGTGGCGCCGGTGACGAGGGCGGCCTTGCCCGAAAGGTCGAACATCAAGCCTCGGCCCAGGCCCCGACGAACGCCGCGACGTCGTCCGCCTCGCCCACCGCGAACGTACGCAGCGACCGGTTGATGCGCTTGGCGAGGCCGGTGAGGACCTTGCCGGCTCCGACCTCGACGACCGTCGTCACGCCGAGCCCGGCGAAGCGCTGCACGCCCTCCCGCCAGCGCACCCGGCCGGTGACCTGACCGACGAGGCTGTCGCGGATCTCGTCCGGGTCGGTCAGTCGACGCACCGAGACGTTGGCGAGCAGCGGCGTCGTGGGCGAGCGCAGCGCGGTCGCGGCGAGCGCCTCCTCCATCACGCGGGCTGCGGGGCGCATCAACGAACAATGGAAGGGCGCGCTGACGGGCAGCAGCATCGGCCGGCGCGCGCCGCGCTCCTTGGCGAGCGCCACCGCACGCTCCACCGCGTCACGGTCGCCGGAGACGACGCACTGTCCGGGCGCGTTGTCGTTCGCCACCTCGCAAACCCCATCGCCGGCGGCATCCCGCGCCACGGCCTCGGCGGCGTCGATGTCGAGCCCGAGGAGCGCGGCCATCGCCCCCTCCCCCGACGGCACGGCGGACTGCATGGCCTCGCCCCGCCGACGCAGCAGGCGCGCGGCATCGGCCACCCCAAGGGAGCCGGCGGCGGCGAGCGCGCTGTACTCGCCGAGCGAGTGCCCGGCGACGAGGGCAGCCTCGCGCACCTTGACGCCCTCCGCCTCGAGCGCGCGCATGGCTGCAAGGCTCACCGCCATCAGCGCGGGCTGCGCGTTGGCGGTCAGCCGCAGCGTCTCCTCGGGTCCCTCGAACATGAGCTGCGACAACGGCTCACCGAGTGCGTCATCGACCTCCTCGAACACGGCGCGCGCCGCGGGATAGGTGTCAGCGAGCGAGCGGCCCATGCCGGGGAACTGGCTGCCCTGGCCGGGGAACGTGAGCGCGGTTGTCATGGGGATGAGGAACGCTTCTTTTCGTTGAGGGTCGAGGTCCGATCGGGCGAAGGCGGACAGGAGCCGCGTCCCGAAGGGCTGATTGACACCATCCTGCGTGGTCGCGCGTCAAGGTGCGCCAGCTTCAATCCATGCGCCGGCCCAACTTCACGCTTGATTCGATGGGCGGCGAGGACCTACATGGCGCCTCGCTCACCGTTGGCCGAGGGCTGAACGGCGGGGGCGTCCGCGCCCTCCGACCTGCGACGCACCTCGTGCGCGGTGCCGGTCGTCCGCCCGTGTCCTTGCTCGCGAAGGTCGATCGCCTCACGGGGCTTCGACGAGGCTTTGCGCCGACGGGAGCCCCGCGCCGGATGGTCGGCACGGGCAGCATGAGGACTGCGAATGCCCTTATACGAGACCGTGTTCCTCGTCCGACAGGACGTGTCGGGACAGGCGGTGGACGAGCTTGTCGAGCAGTACAAGACCGTGCTGACCGAGGGCGGCGGCGCGGTGGGCCGGACCGAGAACTGGGGCCTCAAGACGCTCAGCTACCGGATCAACAAGAACCGCAAGGCGCACTTCGCCCTCATGGACATCGACGCGCCCGCCCCCGCGGTGCAGGAGATGGAGCGGCAGATGCGGCTCAACGAGGACGTCCTGCGCACGCTCACCGTCAAGGTCGACGCCCACGAGGACGGCCCGTCGGTCATGAAGCAGAAGCGCGACCGGGACGACCGACGGCGCCGCGAGCGCGGTGAGCGCGACGACGGCGACGGCTTCCGCGGCGACCGCGACCGGGAGCGCGGCGACCGCGACGGTGAGCGTCGCGACCGCGATCGCGGTGAGCGGGACGGCGAGCGCCGGCAGAGGGAGTTCAGCTAAATGATCGACATTGCACAGCTTCCCACGCGCCGCCCGTTCTTCCGGCGACGCAAGACGTGCCCCTTCTCAGGGCCAAACTCGCCGCGCATCGACTACAAGGACGTGAAGCTCCTGCAGCGCTACGTGTCGGAGCGCGGCAAGATCGTGCCCTCGCGCATCACCGCGGTCAGCGCGCGCAAGCAGCGCGAGCTGTCCCAGGCGATCAAGCGGGCGCGCTTCATCGGCCTCCTCCCCTACGTCATCAAGTAGCGCAACCGGCCGTCGGACGGCGGCCGCCATCTGGGGGCGTGCCCCCTAACCGCGAACCGCGGGACAGATCGGAGACACCATGCAAGTCATCCTGTTGGAGCGCGTCCCCAAGCTCGGCGAGATGGGCGAGGAGGTCCGCGTACGCGACGGCTTCGCCCGCAACTTCCTGTTGCCGCAGGGGAAGGCGCTGCGCGCCAACCGCGAGAACCGCTCGCGCTTCGAGGCGCAGAAGGTGGAGCTCACCCAGCGCAACGCGGAGCGCCGCACCGCCGCCGACGCCCTCGGCAAGCGCCTCGTCGGCAAGACGTTCGTGGCCATCCGCCAGGCCGGGCAGACCGGACAGCTCTACGGCTCGGTCTCGCCGCGGGACGTTGCTGAGGTCCTCGCGGCGGAGGGTTACAGGGTCGAGCGCCGACAGGTGGACCTCGGCGCGCCCATCAAGGAGATCGGACTGCACGAGATCACCCTCGTCCTCCACCCCGAGGTGATGGTGCCCGTGACCATCAACGTCGCCCGCAGCGTCGACGAGGCCGAGCGCCAGGCGCAGGGCGAGGACGTCCTCGCCGACCGCGACGACGACTTCGACTTCGCCGAGGACGACGACGACGCACCCGCAGAGCCGGCACCTGTGCCGCCCGGCCTCGGCGATCAGCCGGACGTCTGACCCGAGACCCCAGCCGTGTGAGGATCGCCGGTCGCGTCGAGACGCCCGGCGATCGCTCACGTCGGCCTCCGCGCGGCCGACGCTTGCCCGATCGGCCGGAACGTTTCGCGCATCGCTTCATTCCACCGTCAACCGCGACGCAGTGCGCGGCAACCGACAGGGGTCGCGCCCTCTCGTGTCTCCCCCGTCGGCGCACGTTGGGAGACCGCCATGCGCACCATCCTGCAGCGCTTCTTCACCCACCTCGTCCGGTGCGGGTCGCTCACCGTCGTCGACGCGTCCGGCGCGAGCTTCGACTTCGGGGACGGCAGCGGACGGCGCCACGTGCTCGTCCTCGCCGATGCGGACGTCGAGCGGGCGATCGCGATCCACCCGCAGTTGGCCCTCGGCGAGACCTACATGGAGGGGAGGTGGCGGCTGCGGACGGGGACGCTCGCATCCTTCCTAGAGCTCTTGATGGCGAACGAGCAGTCGTTGCCGCGCTCGCGCCTCGGTAGCCTCGCGCGCACCGCGCTGCGCCGCTGGCATCAGCGCAACTCACGCCGCGCCGCGCGGCGCAACGCGCGACACCACTACGACGTCGGGAACGACGTCTACCGCCTCTTCCTCGACGACGACTGGCAGTACTCGTGTGCCTACTTCCCGCGCGAGGGGGTGTCGCTCGAGGACGCGCAGCGCGCCAAGAAGCGGCACATCGCGGCGAAGCTCCTCGTGGAGCCCGGCGACCGTGTGCTCGACATCGGCTCGGGGTGGGGCGGACTGGCGCTCTACCTCGCACGCCACACCGGGGCGGACGTGACGGGCGTCACCCTCGCCGACAACCAGGCCATGCTCGCCCGCGAGCGCGCGGCGGGAGAGCCCTCGGTGCGCTTTCACCTGGAGGACTACCGCGCCGTCCAAGGCCAGTTCGACCGGATCGTCTCCGTCGGCATGTTCGAGCACGTCGGGCTCGCCTACTATGACGCGTTCTTCGCCCAGTGCCGTCGGCTGCTCGACGACGACGGCGTGATGCTCTTGCACTCCATCGGCCGCACCGGCGTCGGCGGGACGACCAACCCGTTCATCCAGCGCTACATCTTCCCCGGCGGCTACATTCCGGCGATGTCGGAGGTGCTGTCGGCGATCGAGCGGTCGGGGCTCGTCGCCACCGACATCGAGGTCTGGCGACTGCACTACGCCGAGACGCTGCGGCACTGGGGTGCGCGGTTCGCCGACAACCGGGCAAAGGTGGTGCGCGCGCGCGGCGAGGCGTTCGCGCGCATGTGGGAGTTCTACCTCGCAGGGTCGGAGGCCGCGTTCCGAGCCGGCGACATGATGGTGTTCCAGATCCAGCTTGCCCGCCACCAGCACGCCGTGCCGCTCACCCGGGACTACATGACGAGCGCCGAGGCCGCGCTCGCCGCACGCGACGCCGTGCGTCCAACCGCGCCGGCCCTCGTCGCCCGCCACGGGTGAGCGCGCTTGACGAAGACGCCCTCGCGGAGGCCTACGATGCGGGCCGCCGCGCCGAGGACGCCGGCGACGTCGGCGCGGCCGCGGCACACTTCCGACGCTGCCTCGAGCTCGACCCGGCGGACCACTGCGGCGTCGCGATGCGGCTCGCCGCCTGGGGCCTCGCCGCGCCGACGGTCGCTCCGCCCTCCTACATCGCGACGCTGTTCGGCCAGCACGCGGAGGCCTTCGACGGCATCCTCGTCGGCGCGCTGGGCTACGACGTGCCGGCCCTCGCCCGTCGCCTTGCCGGGCCCCACCTGCCCCACGGCGCGCGCCTCCTCGACCTCGGCTGCGGCACCGGGCTCGCCGGCGCCGCCTTCTCCGACGTCGCGGGGACCATCGTCGGCGTCGACCTCGCCGAGCCCATGCTGGAGCGCGCCGACGCCCGCGGCGTCTACGACGAGCTCTACGTCGGCGAGGCGGTCGCCTTCCTGGAGAGCTGGGACGAGGCGCCGTTCCACGCCATCGTGGCGACGGACGTGTGGCCCTACATCGGCGACCTCGCCCCGTTCGCGGCCGCGGCGGCGCGGTGCCTCGTGCCGGGCGGCCACCTCATCGCCTCCACCGAGCGCGCGGCGTCCGGCTGGCGCGTCACCACCACCCAGCGCTTCGCCCACGCCCCCGCCTACGTCCGCACGACGCTGGAGGCAGCGGGACTTCGCGTCGCCGCTGACGAACCCATCGTCGTGCGTCGCGAGGATGGACGGCCGGTGGAGGGCGATCTCTTCCTCGCCGAGCTCGCGGACGTCACGCCAACGTGTTCGCCGAGCGCGCCCGGTCCTGCGGACTGATCGCCTCGGATGCGTCATGGTCGGCGCAGGACGCGATCGGGAGGTCCCATGCGCTGCCTCGTCGCCATCCTCGCCGTCCTTGCGATCGGCATCGACCGTGACGCCGCGGCGGACGACATCCCCGTACAGTTCCGCTACCCGCCGCTGCAGATCGCGGACGCGCTGCCCGGCGGCGCGCACCCCATCGGCGGTGCCGCCAATGCGTTCGTATAGTAGCTAACCTGCAACCGTCGCGGCCTGTGCGCACCCCGTTGGCGGTTGTTATTAGCAGGCGGGCAAACTGGCGAAGTTTTCGGAATAGTATTGCAGCCAAGTCGTTTTGTAATTTGCGCTCTGACTGAATCTACCTAAATATCTTACCTGTATGCGTATTCAGATAGAGGCGCTTATTGGCTGTGAAGCCTCCGCAGTAGACAAAATAGATGGGTTGATCATGATGGTGAGACTTACTCCAACCACCGGTTTCTCGAAAGTCTCGTTCGGTGCAGCGCCGTTCCGCGATCAGCGATTGGGCAGCTTCTGCGAACGCTGTTCGATATCGGGCGAAGTCATCGGAACCTGCCACCAATTTTTCGGCACCTGACGCAGATGCAGCCGGATCAGGCGGCCGATCTTCGGCAAGGTAGTCCGCCGACACCCATTCGGCGAACTCACCATCCGTAAACCCGTTCGCGTCGTTGCAAGCGGCGTTACCAGAGTCCACATAGGCAACTCGCCCGCCAACACAGAGCGATGCGTACGGTTCCGTTATACGGACCCAACCGTCGCGCCGTTCAAGTATCCTTACGCCTTCACGAAAAAGTAACCGACCAACGATCCCACAGCTTTCCGATGGGCAAGTGCGACGGTTCAATCGTTCCGCTGTAACCCAGTGAAGATCATTGCCATTTGAGTTAGTTGTAAGGCGCACGCTTGGCTCTACCAACTCATTATTATTCGGTTGAAGTGATGGAATAAAAACCCCAATAAGCAAAAAACATGCAAGAAAAGAAATGAGCGCGATCCATCGCTTTTTAAACGGCTTGAAAGGATAGATTATTCCGGCAAGAGATATCATCGCCCCAAGCGTTAGTGCCAGAATCAACCCAGTGTTATCGCTCAAATTTTAATCCTTTTAGTTGACCAAAGTACTACCTCATTCACGGACAGCGTATGTAAAAGACATCCCTTAGATATTTCACCGCAGATTTATGGCGTCCCTTCAAGTTGTTTCTGCGTGCGTCGTAAGCCTAAACCGATGTTCCGTTTACGCAATGATACGCCGACGGCCATCATGCAGCTTAACGGGATAGGTCCGTCAAGTGCGCTCCTTTTGCCGCGCGCTGAGCAGACATCACGTTGTCCACACAAAGCGACGCGTTCCCCTACGTTCTAGGCTGGAGCCTAGCTGTGCCTAGCGCCGAACCACAGGCGCCCAGCTGATCGTGGTATGTTCTAAGGGGTGGCTCGGTGGGCCTTCTGTGGCGCCCGTGTGGGCGACCTCAGAAACGTCCGGGTTCCGTCATCACAGCACTGGATCGAAGGGTAGGACGGGGGCCCAGCGAAGGAGCCCCGATGAACCAGCCGCTCGACCACGCCGCCCTCGAGGTCCGCACCGCGCCGCAGAACGTCGAGCTCGAGCAGCAGCTCCTCGGCGCGATCCTCGTCAACAACGAGGCGTACTACCGGGTCTCGGACTTCCTCAAGGTCGAGCACCTCTTCGCCGAGCCGCACCGCAAGGTGTTCGACATCGCCGGAAAGCTGATCCGCGCCGGGAAGGTCGCGACGCCGACCACCGTCAAAACCTTCTTCGGCGCGGACGAGACCATCGCGGACCTCCCCGTCCTCGAGTACCTCGGCCGCCTCGCCGCCGACGCCACAACGATCATCAACGCCGAGGACTACGGCCGCACGCTGTTCGACCTGTCGCTGCGCCGCGCGCTCATCACCATCGGCGAGGACATGGTGAACGAGGCGTTCGACGCGCCGCCCGAGCTCACCCCCCGCACGCAGATCGAGGGCGTGGAGCGCAGGCTCTACGAGCTCGCGGAGACGGGGCGCTTCGACCAGGGCTTCATCGAGTTCGGCGACGCGCTCGGCGCGGCGGTGGAGATGGCGGCGGCGGCCTTCGACCGGGCGGGCCACCTGTCGGGCATTGCGACGGGGCTCGCCGACCTCGACCGCCTGATGGGCGGGCTGCAGCGCTCCGACCTCGTGATCCTCGCCGGGCGCCCGGCCATGGGGAAGACCTCGCTCGCCACCAACATCGGCTTCGCCATCGCCCGCGCCTACCGCTCCGGCGCCGAGCACGGCCTTGCGAAGACGTTGGACGGCGGGCGCGTCGGGTTCTTCTCGCTGGAGATGTCGGCCGAGCAGCTCGCGACGCGCATCCTCGCCGAGCAGTCCGGCATCTCCTCCTCGCTGATCCGCCGCGGCGCCTTCGAGGAGGGCCAGTTCAACGACCTCGTCGAGGCGGCGAAGGCCATGCAGACGCTGCCGTTCTACATCGACCAGACCGGCGGCATCACCATCGGTGCGCTGGCCGCGCGCGCCCGGCGGCTGAAGCGCCAGAAGGGGCTCGACATCCTCATCGTGGACTACCTCCAGCTCCTGTCGGGCTCGGGCCGCCGTGCCTCCGACAGCCGGGTCAACGAGATCACCGAGATCACCACCGGCCTCAAGGCGCTCGCCAAGGAGCTCGACGTGCCGATCATCGCGCTGTCCCAGCTCTCGCGCCAGGTGGAGCAGCGCGAGGACAAGCGCCCGCAGCTCTCCGACCTGCGTGAATCGGGCTCCATCGAGCAGGACGCGGACGTCGTCATGTTCGTCTACCGCGAGGAGTACTACCTGCAATCCCGCAAGCCGCCCGAGGGCACGTCCGAGTTCTTCGAGTGGGAGGCAAAGATGGAGGCCTGCCACGGCGTGGCGGAGGTGATCATCGGCAAGCAGCGCCACGGCCCGACAGGCACGGTGAAGCTGCAGTTCGACGCGGAGGTCACACGCTTCTCCAACCTCGCCGTCGACCAGGCTGCGGCCTACGACTAGCCCGCGTTGGGCGCCGGGCGCGCCGACCCCACATGGGAGCGCAGCGGGGGGTGGCGATGCAGCGGCGGGTCGATCCTGAGGAGCGCGCGGCCGACGGGGGGCGCGCCGCGGCGACGGACCCGGCGGGTTCGTTCGTCACCGTCGACTCCGCGGCGGTGGCGCGCAACTGGCGTCGCCTCACCCAGCGGACCGGCGCCGAGGTGGGCGCGGTGGTCAAGGCCGACGCCTACGGGCACGGGATCGTCGACGTCGCGCCCGCCCTCGCCGCCGCCGGCTGCCGGACCTACTTCGTGGCGCTCCCCGAGGAAGGCCTCGCCCTGCGCCGCGCCCTGCCGGACGCCGCGATCTACGTGCTGAACGGCGTGTTCGGCGACCCGCGCGAGGCCATCGGCGCGCGGCTGACGTCGTTCCTGTCGTCGGGCGAGGCCGTTGCCGAGTGGCCCGCGGACGCGCCGTTCGCGCTGAACGTCGACACGGGGATGAACCGCCTCGGCCTGACCGTGCCCGAAGCCCTCGCCTACCGGGGGCCGCGGCCGGCGCTCCTCGCCAGCCACTTCGCCTGCGCCGACACGCCGGGCCATCCCAAGAACGTCGCCCAGGAGGAGGCCTTCGCCGCGGTGCGCGCCCGGTTCGCCGACGTCCCGGCCTCGCTCGCGAACTCCGCTGCGCTGCTCACGCGGCCAGCGGCCCACCACGACCTCGTGCGGCCTGGCATCGCCCTGTTCGGTGCGTGCGCGGCCGAGGGCGTGGCGGCGCTGGAGCCGACGGTGCGGCTCGAGGCACGCATCATCCAAGTGCGCCGGGCGGCGACGGGCGAGACCGTCGGCTATGGCGCCGCGCAGACGCTCGGCCGCGACAGCCGCATCGCCATCGCCTCGCTCGGCTATGCGGACGGCTACCTCAGGGCGGCCGGCGGCTCGGACGCCGCGCGCGGCGCGCCCGCGGCGGTGAACAGCGTCCCGGTCCGCCTCGTCGGCCGCGTCTCCATGGACCTCGTCGCCGTCGATGTGACCGACGCGCCCTGCGCACGGGGCGACCTCGTCGAATTGATCGGCCCGAACGTCCCGGTTGATGAGGTGGCGCGCCACGCCGGCACCATCGGCTACGAGCTGCTGACCGGCCTCAGCCGCCGCACCGAGCGCCGTGTCGGCCCGCTGTGATCGCCCCGCCCCCGACGCAAGCCTCGTCCCGAACGGCGCATCGGGGTCCGACGTCGCAGAGTCCGGCCCGATCATTCCGGTGGAAGACCCGCCGGAGGCGAGTCTTCCCTGAAGCGGCATTCCGGCGGAGCCGACACCTTCAGAACCGCGCAGAGCGTGGCGAGGGTCAACCCCGAAGAGCGCAGCGTGGGTTGAAGCTCGCCAGGCTCCGAGCGAGCCTTGCAGGACAAGGGAGCTTCATGGCACAGCGCCCCTCTCCCGCCGCCGGGTGCACGGCGTAGGTGGCCAAGCGACAGCCCCGCTACGTATGCCAGGAGTGCGGTGCCGTGCACTCGCGCTGGTCCGGCCGCTGCGACGGCTGCGGCGCCTGGAACACCCTCGTCGAGGAGGCGGCGACCGTCGACATCCTGACGGCGGCGACCGGCAAGACGGCGCGGGCCAAGGGTCGTCGCCTCGCCCTCGCTTCCCTCGACGCCCCCGTGGCGGAGGCGCCGCGCATCGAGACCGGCATCGCCGAGTTCGACCGCGTCACCGGCGGTGGCCTGGTGCCGGGCTCGGCGATCCTCATCGGCGGCGATCCGGGCATCGGCAAGTCGACGCTCCTCCTCCAGGCCGCCGCCACCCTCGCAAGGCGCGGGCACAGCGTGGTCTACGTGACGGGCGAGGAGGCGATCGCGCAGGTCCAGCTCCGCGCCCGCCGGCTCGGCGCGGACGGGTCCGCGGTGGCGCTCGCCGCCGAGACCGAGATGGAGACGATCCTCGAGACCTTATCGGCCGGTCCGCCTCCGGCGCTCGTCGTCGTCGATTCCATCCAGACGCTGCACACGTCGGTGGCGGAGGCCGCGCCGGGGACGGTCACCCAGGTGCGCGCTTCCGCGCAGGCGCTCATCCGCTACGCCAAGGTGTCGGGTGCGGCGGTCGTCCTCGTCGGCCACGTCACCAAGGACGGGCAGCTCGCCGGCCCGCGTGTGGTGGAGCACATGGTGGACGCCGTCCTCACCTTCGAGGGCGACCCCTCCCACGCCTTCCGCCTGCTGCGAGCCTCGAAGAACCGCTTCGGTCCCACCGACGAGCTCGGTGTGTTCGAGATGACGGGCACGGGGCTCGCCGAGGTCGCGAACCCGTCGGAGCTGTTCCTCGGCGAGCGCGACGTCGCCTCGCCGGGCTCCGCGGTGTTCGCCGGGATGGAGGGCACGCGCCCCCTTCTGGTGGAGGTGCAGGCGCTGGTGGCACCCTCGAGGCTCGGCACGCCGCGTCGGGCGGTCATCGGCTGGGACGCCTCGCGGCTTTCCATGGTGCTCGCGGTGCTGGAAGCCCGCTGCGGCCTTGCACTGTCGGCCCACGACATCTACCTCGCGGTTGCTGGGGGCTTAAGGATCGGCGAGCCCGCGGCGGACCTGGCCGTGGCGGCAGCGCTCATCTCGTCGCGGGCCGCCGTCGCGCTTCCGCCCGACGTCGTCTACTTCGGCGAGGTGAGTCTGTCGGGCCGCGTCCGCCCCGTGCCGCACGCCGCCGGACGGCTGAAGGAGGCGGCTAAGCTCGGGTTTCGCGGGGCGATCGTGCCCCCATCTGGGGGCGGTGTGGAGGCCGAGGGCTGCCGGGCGAGCGAGGTTGCATTGCTCGGCGAATTGGTCCACCGCATCGCACCGAACGGCGTGGCCGAGGACGGGTCGCGCTCCCCCTCTGGAGACGAGTGATGAACTTCGCGATCCTGGACGGCGTGGTCGTTGCCGTCATCTTCATATCGGCGGTGCTGGCGATGTTCCGCGGCTTCGTGCGCGAGGTTCTGTCCATCGCCGCCTGGGTCGTGGCGGCCATCCTCGCGTACGCGTTCTACGAGGACCTCGTCCCCTACGTCCTGCAGTACGTGGACAATCGCTCGCTGGCGGTGGGCATCTCGGCCGGTGGCATCTTCCTCGTCTCCCTCATCGTGGTGAGCCTCATCACCATGAAGATCTCCGACTTCGTGATGGATTCGCCGGTCGGCTCGCTGGACCGGCTGATCGGCTTCATCTTCGGTGCGGCCCGTGGGCTGCTCCTCGTGGTGGTCGCGGTCATCTTCTTCAACTGGCTGGTCGACGAGACGAGCCGCCCGCAGTGGGTGACGACCGCCGCGAGCTACCCGCAGCTCTCCCAGCTCGGCCAGGACCTCCTCGCGGCGATCCCGGACGACCCCGAGCGGGCGATCCGCGGCGCGTTCGAGCCCGAGGCGGCCGGCTCGCCGGACGCGCCGACCGCGCCGACCGCACCCATCGAGGCCGACGCTCCGCCGGACACCGGCGTCGCCGAGACCGACACGCCCGTCGAGCTCGACCGCACCGGCGAGGCGGTGGACGGGGTCGACCCATCGACCCCGCCGGTCGCCGAACCGGACGGACTCGTCACCGAGCCGGGCGAGCTCGCCACCGAGCCGCAGCCGCTCGACGCCGAGCCGCGCCCCGCGAACTGAGGAGCATGTGAACTGAGTTGCCCCGACGCCTGATCGACGCGAGGTTCTCCTCCGAGGACGACCACTTCCACGACGAGTGCGGCGTGTTCGGCGTGTTCCGCAATGCCGGCGCGAGCGCGCTCACCGCGCTCGGCCTGCACGCCCTGCAGCACCGTGGGCAGGAGGCCGCCGGTATCGTGTCCTGCGACCGCGGGTCCTTCCGCATCGAGCGGCACATGGGCCTCGTCGGCGACAACTTCACGAGCCAGGACGTCATTGCTCGGCTGCGCGGCGACTGCGCCATCGGCCACAACCGCTACTCGACGACCGGCGAGCCGGCGCTGCACAACGTGCAGCCGCTGTTTGCCGAGACCGCCATGGGTGGCTTCGCGGTGGCGCACAACGGCAACATCACCAACGCGAGGAAGGTGCGCGAGGCGCTGCGCTCGTCCGGCTCGATCTTCCAGTCGACGTCGGACACCGAGGTCCTCATCCACCTTCTAGCGACCTCCGCCAAGGCGACGTTCATCGAGCGCTTCGTCGACGCGATCCGCCAGCTCGAGGGTGCCTTCGCGCTCGTCGCCATGACGGCGCAGATGATGATCGGCTGCCGCGACGCGCTGGGCATCCGGCCGCTCGTCATCGGCGACTACGAGGGCTCCTTCGTGTTCGCCTCGGAGACGTGCGCCCTCGACATCATCGGCGCCCGCTTCGTGCGCGACGTCGAGCCCGGCGAGCTCGTCATCGTGTCGGACCGCGGGCTGGAGTCGCTGCGCCCCTTCCCGGATCGCCCCGACCGGTTCTGCGTGTTCGAGTACGTCTACTTCGCCCGGCCGGACTCCACCGTCGGCGGGCGCAACGTCTACGACGTGAGGAAGGCCATCGGCCGGGAGCTCGCCCGCGAGGCGCCGGCGCTGGCGGACGTCGTGGTGCCGGTGCCCGACTCCGGCACGCCGGCGGCCATCGGCTTCGCGGAGGGCTCGAACCTCCCCTTCGACCTCGGCATCATCCGCAACCACTACGTCGGACGCACCTTCATCGAGCCGTCGGACCAGATCCGCCACATGGGCGTGAAGCTGAAGCACAACGCCAACCGCAACATCCTGGCCGGCAAGCGCGTGGCGCTCGTCGACGACTCCATCGTGCGCGGCACCACCTCGCTCAAGATCGTCGAGATGGTGCGCGAGGCGGGAGCGGCGGAGGTTCACATGCGCATCGCGAGCCCACCGACCACGGACTCCTGCTTCTACGGCGTCGACACCCCGGAGAAGTCCAAGCTGATCGCTGCACGCATGTCGGTGGAGGAGCTCGCGCGCTACATCCGCGTCGACAGCCTCGCCTACCTGTCCATCGACGGGCTCTACCGCGCCGCCGGAGCGGACGGCCGAGACGCCGTGGCCCCGCGCTACTGCGACGCCTGCTTCACCGGCGAGTACCCGACGCCGCTCACCGACCGCGAGATGCACGAGCCGCACGCCCAGCTCTCCTTCCTGGAGAAGGCGTGAGGCCGCTGCCGGACGGGCTCGACGAGGCGGACCTTGGGGCGCTGTCCGGCCGGCTCGCCGTCGTCACCGGCGCGACGCGTGGCATCGGCGAGGCCGTCGCGCTGGAGCTCGCCCAGCATGGCGTCCATGTGATCGCCGTCGGGCGCAAGGTCGAGGCGCTCGAGGCACTTGACGACGGCATCCGCGCAGCCGGCGGCTCAGCCACCCTCGTCCCCCTCGACGTGACGGACGGACCCGGCGTCGACCGGCTCGGCGGCTCCATCGACGAGCGCTGGGGCAAGCTCGACATCCTCGTGGGCAACGCGGGCGTCCTCGGGCGGATCGCCCCCCTCGCCCACGTCCCCGCCCAGGTCTGGCAGCAGGCGGTGGACGTGAACCTGTCGGCGAACTGGCGCCTCATCAGGACGCTGGATCCGCTGCTACGACGGTCCGACGCCGGCCGCGCGGTCTTCGTGACGTCGGGCGCCGCGACGGAGCTCAGGCCGAACTGGGGCCCCTACGGCGTGTCGAAGGCGGCGCTGAACGCGCTCGTCGCCACCTGGGCGGCGGAGCTCGCCAACACATCCGTGCGGGCGAACCTCATCTCCCCGGGCGCGATCCGCACGGCGATGCGTGCCCAGGCCGCGCCCGGCGAGGATCCGACGACGATCCCAACTCCGCAGGACGTCGCCCCCTCCATCGCCGCGATGTGCGCCCCCGCCTTCACGCGCCACGGCGCGACGTGGTCGTACCCGGCCGGCGCGTTCGCCTAGGCGCGGAACCGCCAAGGGCGGCGATCCTCCGTCAGTCGGCATAGGGGTTGTCCGTCTTGCGCAGCAGCAGGCGAATGGGCACGCCGGGCAGCTCGAAGGTCTCGCGGATCGAGTTGACGAGGTAGCGCTGATAGGACGGGGGCAACGCGTCCGGCCGCGAGGTGAAGGCGACGAAGGTCGGCGGGCGCGTCTTCGCCTGCGTCACGTAGCGGATCTTGATGCGTCGACCGGACACCGCGGGTGGGGCGTGGCGCTGCAGCGCGCCCTCCAGCCAGCGGTTGAGCTTGCCGGTGGAGATGCGCGTCGACCAGCGCGCCACCGCCTCCGCCACCGTCTCGAGCAGCCGGTCGACGCCGCGGCCGGACAGCGCCGAGACTGGCACCACGCGCAGGCCCGCCGCCTGGGGCACCAGCTTCGAGACCGCCTCGCGTGCGGCGCGGATCGCCGCGTCGGGCCCCTCCACGAGGTCCCACTTGTTGAACGCGATGACCGCCGCACGGCCCTCGCGCACCACGAGGTCGAGGATGGCAAGGTCCTGCTTCTCGAAGGGCTGCGTCGCGTCGAGCACCACCACCGCCGCCTCGGCGAACTTCATGGCGCGGATGGTGTCGCCGGTGGACGCCTTCTCGAGCGCCTCGACCACCCGCGCGCGGCGCCTCAGCCCTGCCGTGTCGACGAGGCGGAAGCGGTGCCCCGCCCGCTCGACGTCGACGGTGATGGCGTCGCGCGTGAGCCCCGCCTCCGGCCCGGTCAGCATCCGCTCCTCGCCGAGGATCTGGTTGAGCAGCGTCGACTTGCCGACGTTGGGCCGCCCGAGGATCGCCACGTGGATCGGCCGGTCCGTCGCCTCGGCAGGGTCCGGCTCGCCGGCGCCGGCCGCCTCGAACGCGGCGGCGAGCGCGTCGCGCAGGTCGCTCATGCCCTCGTTGTGCTCGGCGGAGATCGCGACGGGGTCGCCGAGGCCAAGCCCGTAGGCCTCCATCGAGGCGAGCTCGCCGGCCCGCCCCTCCGCCTTGTTGGCGACAAGGACGACGGGCCGGCCACGCCGGCGCACGTCCTCGGCGAGCGTCTCGTCGAGCGGAGTGACGCCGGCACGCGCGTCGACGACGAAGAGGGTGACGTCGGCGTCCCGCATCGCCGGCGCCATCTGCGCCCACATGCGGCCCTCCAGCGTGGCCTCGTCCGCCCCCTCGAAGCCCGCGGTGTCGACGAGCGTGAAGGTGAGGTCGTGCAGCCGCGCCTCGGCCTCGCGACGGTCGCGGGTGACTCCCGGCGTGTCGTCGACGATGGCGAGGCGCTTGCCGACGAGGCGGTTGAACAGCGTCGACTTGCCGACGTTCGCGCGGCCGGCGATGGCGACCTTCATCGTTGGATGCTTCCGGTCTGCGTGAGTCGGCGCGGCATACCACGGATCGGCCTCGTCCGGTGGCTCGCCGCGCGTCCTTCAGCCGTCGCCTTCGAACACCGTGCCCTCGGGCGCGCCGATGACCTCGACGGCGTCGAGCAGGCGCTGGGCGGTGAGGAGGCCGCAGCCCGTGGCGACGCACATCGGCGGCAGGATCATCCACTCGAGCGCCCATGACACGCCGGAGCGCTCCTGCTCGTGCACCAGGGACTGGGCGAAGCCGCCCAGCTGCGCCGCGTTGTAGCGCGCGAGGGTGATTAGGAGCTCGCCGTCGATGGGGTTCCTCTTGTGCGCCATCGCCGACGAACCGCCGCCACCGGCGAGGCGGACCTCGCCGATCCCCTGCTGCGCCATCAGGCAGACGTCCTGGCCGACCTTGCCGAGGGCGGCAGACACCTGGGTCAGCCAGGCGGCGTAGGCGCCGAGGCCGTCGCGGGCGGTGTGCCACGCCTCGCCGGGGTCGGTGAGGCCGAGCGCTTGTGCCATGTGAGCGGCGATCTCGTCGCCGTGGCCATCCCAGCCGCGGCGCGTCCCCACGGGGCCGCCGAACTGCAGCAGCTCCACGCGCGGCCGCAGCCGATCCAGCCTCTCGCGCTCGCGTCGGAGGGGCGCGGCCCATCCGCGGATGCGGTCCGCCACGGTGATGGGGAGCGCGGCCTGCATGCGCGTCCGCCCCATCAGCGCACGACGGCCATGCTCCGCGCTGAGCCGGTCCAACGCCAAGCAGAGGCCGTCGAGCCGTTCGGCGTAGATCGCGTTGACCTCCGCGAGCGCCAGCGCGAGGGCGGTGTCGATGATGTCCTGGCTCGTCGAGCCGAGGTGGGCGTGGCGCGCGTGCTCTCCGGCCGCCGCCTTGAGCAGCGCCGCGTAGCGCGGCAGCGGCATGCCATCGCGGAGGGTGCCCTCGGCGACGTCCGACAGGTCCGGCGCGAAGTCGCCGAGCAGCGCGACGAGGGCGTCGGCCGCGGCGTCCGGCACGAGGCCGACGGACTGCGCGGCCCGGGTCAGCGCCGCCTCGACCTCGTTGTAGCGGCGCACCGTGCGCTCGCTGGCGAACGCGCGTGCAACGGCCTCGTCGCCGAACAGCGAGCCGAGGAGCGCGTCCTCGAACACGGCGACCGCCATCAGGCTGCGCCGTCGTCAGCCATGGAGCCCGTGGCGGGACAGGAACCGGGTGAGCTCAGCTGCGGTGCGCTCCGGGGCCTCGACGGGCACCATGTGCGCGCACCCCTCGAACGCCACGAAGGAGGCGCCGCGGATCGCCTCGGCGGTGGCCCGCAGGAGGTCCGGCGGCGTCGCCTCGTCCAGCGCGCCGGCGATGGCGTGGGCAGGGCAATCGATGCGGCTGAGCTCGCCGGTGAGGTCGGCGTCGCGCAGCATCTCGGCGAGCGCGGCGTAGCCCGTCGCCGGCTGGCGCGCCACCATGTTGCGCATCCCGGCGACGACCTCCGGCGCGGACTCGCGGAACTCATGGGAGAACCAGCGCTCCATGGTGGTATCGGCGAGGCGCTCGATCCCGTGGGTGCGCACCGTGGCGACGCGCTCGTCCCAGGCCTCCCGCGCCCCGATCTTCGCGCCGGTGCACACGAGAACGAGCCCTGCGCAGCGCGCGGCGTGGTCGATGGCGAACTTCGTCGCGATGACGCCGCCGATGGACAGCCCGACGACCACCAGGCGGTCGAGCTCGAAGTGGTCGGCGAGCGCGGCGATGTCGCCGGCGTGGATCGCCGCGGTGTCCGCCGGAGCCAGGTCCGACAGCCCGTGGCCGCGCGTGTCGTAGCGCAGCACGCCGAGTTCGCCCGGCAGCGCTCGCATTACGCCCTCCCACACCCGAAGGTCCGTGCCGAGGGAGTTGGAGAACGCCAGGGTCGGCGCGCCGCCGGCAGCGGGCCGGTGCGCCGCGTGCAGGGTCACATCGTGGCAGTTGATGAAGTGCATGGGACCTCCCGCACGTGATACTGCCACGCGGAGCGCTCGATTTGAACGGTCGCGCCGACCGCGGCGGTACGACGTGCAGGGCCAGCGGCGCCTGCAACGCTGCGGCTCGCTCTCGACGTGTTTACTGGGATTTGGACGGGATGTGCGGTTAGCTGCCGCCTGGCGCCGACGAACGACGACCAGACTTGGCGCCCAAGGACGGAGGATCCCATGAACAAGACCTTATCGCTCGCCGCCCTCGCCGGTGCCGTCGCCGCCGCCAGCTCCATGGCCGTGCTGCCCGCCGAGGCGCAGGCGCGGGAGAAGTGCTTCGGCGTGTCGCTCGCCGGGGAGAACGACTGCGCCGCTGGTCCCGGCACCACCTGCGCCGGCACCTCCACGGTGGACTACCAGGGCAACGCGTGGACGCTCGTGCCCGCTGGAACCTGCGAGGAGATGGAGCTGCCGGCCGACCGAAGCGGTGCGACCCAGGCCTCGCTCGAGGCCGACGGCTTCGAGGGCCTCGCCCGCGACCTGCCCGAGGGCACGGACACCGCGGACCTCAAGCCGGTCGAGGATCCGTCCGCGTAGGGCGTCGACGTGTTCGCCGCCCCCTCCGCGATCCCTCCGCGCGCCGGCGTCGGCCTCAAGCTCGCCCACGCCGACGCGATCCTCGTCGACCCGGCGCGCGTCGGGTTCGTCGAGGTCCACGCCGAGAACTACATGGGAAGCGGCGGGCGGCCCCACGCCATGCTCGCCGCGGTGCGCGAGTTGCTGCCGGTGTCGCTGCACGGCGTCGGCCTGTCCATCGGCGGCGAGGGTCCGCTCGACCGCGAGCACCTCGCCCGCCTCGTGGGGCTGGCGGCACGCTACCAGCCCGGCCTCGTGTCGGAGCACCTCGCGTGGTCGACCCACGAGGGCGCCTACTTCAACGACCTGCTGCCCGTGCCCTACACCGAGGCGGTGCTCGCGCGCGTCGTCTCCCACATCCACGAGGTGCAGGACGCGCTCGGCCGCACGATGCTGTTGGAGAACCCGTCGAGCTACGCCGCCTTCGAGGCCTCGACCATGGACGAGGTGAGCTTCATCCGCCGCGTCGTTGAGGCGACCGGGTGCGGCCTCATCCTCGACGTCAACAACGTCGTCGTCTCGGCGAGCAACCTTGCGACGTCGGCGGCCGCGTACATCGACGCCTTCCCGCTTGAGGCGGTGGGCGAGGTCCACCTTGCCGGACACGCCGAGGACACGGGGACCGACCCGCCGCTCTTGATCGACGCCCACGATCGCGAAGTGGCGCCGTCGGTCTGGTCGCTGTACCGCGCTGTGATCGCGAGGATCGGCCGTCCCGTCCCCACCCTCATCGAGTGGGACAACGATGTGCCGGGCTTCGACGTCCTTGCCGAGGAGGCGGCGCGTGCCGACCATGCCATGGCCTCCGCCCTTTCCCGCCGTGCCGCCTGAGGCGCGGGCGGACCACGCCGCGGCGTTCGCAGCGGCGCTCTCGCAGCCTGGAGCGAGGGTCGGCGGCCTCACCGACGGGCGCGGCGCGCCGGCGCCGGACCGGTTCCAGGTGTGGCGCAACAACGTCGTCCACTCGCTGGCGGAGGCGCTCGGGGCGACCTTCCCGGCAACGCGCCGCCTCATGGGCGAGGCTGACTTCCGCGGCGCGGCCGTCGCCTACGCGCAAGCGGTCAAGCCGCGCTCGCCGCTCCTCTTCCTCTACGGCGACGCCTTTCCCGCCTTCCTGACCGCACCAGGCCGGTTGCAGGCGCACGTCGGCGAGGTCGCCGCCATCGACTACGCGCGCGTCCAGGCCTATCACGCGGCGGACGCCGCGCCCCTCGAGCCGGCGGCGCTCGCAGCCCTTGGACCCGACGAGCTCGGCGCGACGGTCTTCGTGCCGCACCCCGCGACCCGCCTCCTCCAAGCCCCGTGCGGCGGTGCCACTGCCTGGCGCACCGGCGTCCCTGGCGACCGTCCCGAGACCGCCGTCGTCACCCGTCCGCACGCGGAGGTACAAGTCAGGGTGCTGGGCGGCGCGGACGGCGCGTTCGCCTCGGCGCTCGTGGCGGGCCGACCGCTCGGCGAAGTCGCGACGCTCGCGGCGGACGTCGCGAGCACGCTCGCAGCGCTCCTGTCCGCCGGCGCCTTCACCGCGCTGGAACGCTGACGCTGAAACGACGCACCAAGAAGCGCCCCCCAGGAAGCCGTCATGCTCGTTCGCCTGCACAACTCCGTCGCCGTATCGGTCCAGCGCATCACCGAAGACTGGCTCATCGCCACCCTCGCGCGCCTGGTCTTCGCCGGCGTGTTCTTGATCTACTTTCTGAACAGCGTGCGCACCAAGCTGGGCGAGGGGCTGGCCGGGCTCGTCGATCTCGACGACGGGGCCTACGTGCAGATCCTGCCGCGCGAGATGGAGGCCGTAGGCTACGACCCCGCTGCGCTGACCGGGCTGGAGCAGGCGACGGTCTACGCCGGCACCTTCGGCGAGCTGATCCTGCCCGTCCTCATCGTCGCCGGCCTCTTCACACGCATTGCGGCGGTGGGCATGATCGTGTTCGTGGCCGTCATGACCTACACCGACATCGCCGCCCACGGGGCGTCCGCTGAGACCATCGGCGCCTGGTTCGACAACCTCGCCGGCTCCGCCATCGCCGACCAGCGCGCGCTGTGGGGCTTCCTCCTCCTCGTCCTTGCGCTGAAGGGGCCGGGGCCACTGTCCCTCGACGCGCTCCTCGGCCGGCTGTGGGTCGCCCGGTGACGACGTTCGCCTCGGACAACTGGGCCGGCGCGTCCGACCGCGTCATGGCCGCGCTCGCCCTGGCGAACGAGGGCACCGCGCCCGGCTACGGCGCGGACGAATGGACGGCGCGTGCGAGGTCGCTCATCGCCGACTTGTTCGAGCGCGACGTCACCGTGTTCTTCGTCGCCACGGGCAGCGCGGCGAACAGCCTTGCGCTCGCTGCGACGTCGCGGCCGGGCGGCGTCGTGTTCTGCCACGCGGACGCACACATCGCCCGCGACGAGGCCGGCGCACCCGTCCTCTTCGCACCGCAGATCATCGACCCGGTGGACGGCCCAGGTGGGCGCATCGACCCCGACCTCCTCGCCGCGCGGGTCGCCGCGTACCTGCCGGGCAACGTCCATGACGGCCGCCCCGCCGCCCTCAGCCTGACCAACGTCACCGAGCTCGGCCAGTGCTACACGCCGGACGAGGTGGCGCGGCTGGCGGAGATCGCGCGGAGCCGAGGCATGGCGGTGCACGTGGACGGCGCACGCTTCATGAACGCGCTCGCCTACCTCGGTGTGTCGGCGGCCGACCTCACTTGGCGCTCTGGCGTCGACGTCCTGTCCCTCGGGCTCACCAAGACCGGCGGTTGGTGCGCCGAGGCGGTCGTGCTGTTCGACCCTTCCCTCGCCGAGGACACCGCCTACCGCCACAAGCAGTCGGCGATGCTGTTCTCCAAGAACCGCTTCGCAGCCGCGCAGTTCTGCGCCCTCCTCGAGGGCGGCCACGCCGCCGAGCTCGCCGGCCACGCCAACCGCATGGCCGCGCGCCTCGCGGACCGGCTTGCCGAGGCCGGCGCGCCGCCCGTCATGCCACCGCAATCCAACGAGGTGTTCGCCTTCCTGACGCCGAACGCGGCCGCCCGGCTGTCGGAGGCCGGCATCGGCGCCTACGCGTGGGCGGCGCGCTCACGCCACCTGCCGGCCGCGCCGGCACCCGACGCTGCGCTGCACCGATTCGTGGCGAGCTTCCGCACCACGGAGGCCGACATCGACGCGGTCGCGACGGCGCTCGGCCTGCCTGCAGCCGCCTGACCCGGAACGAAAAAGCGCCCCGGAGGTCCGGGGCGCTCGGTCACAGCGTTGCTGTCGAGAAGGCGCTTACGCGGCCTGAGCCTCGATCGTCTGAGGCTGCGAGCCGTTCTCGATGGCGATGGTGCGGGGCTTCTTCGCCTCGGGGACCTCGCGGCGCAGCGAGACGTGCAGCAGGCCGTGGTCCAGCGACGCTCCGGTGACGTGCACGTGGTCGGCGAGCTGGAAGCGGCGCTCGAACGCGCGCCCGGCGATGCCCCTGTAGAGCATGTTCTCGGACTGGCCCTCGGCCTCGGCCTTCTGCCCGGTGACGGTGAGGCCGTTCTCCTTCACCTCGACGGTGAGCTCGCCCTCGGTGAAGCCAGCGACCGCCATCGTGATGCGGTAGGTGTCCTCAGCCGTCCGCTCGATGTTGTACGGCGGGTAGCTCTGGGTCTGGTTCACCGCCGACGCGTTGTCGAGCATCGAGAACAGCCGGTCGAAGCCGACGGTGGAGCGATAGAGCGGCGTAAGATCGAATTGACGCATTGTGTCCTCCGTGAGAAGCAACGGTTGGGCGCTGCCGCGAGGCCAGGGCCCGGTCTTCGGTCGCGGCCCCGTGGTGGCGGCCGCGCCCCAGATGTGGTCGAGGCCGAGGGTGCGTTCAAGACGCCCGCGCGTCTTTTCGTGAGGCGTCCGACGCCGGGCGCGTTGTGGAGTTGGCGTGGCGACAGCGACTTCTCGGTCCCCCGACTCCGGCGGCACGGTGGGCACGCTCCACTCCGCGGTGCGGCTACGCGTGGCGCGCTGGCCAGGGACACCCGACGGTCCCGGCACGGTGGTCCTCGTGCAGGGTCGCGGCGAGGCCATCGAGGCCTATGCGGAGGTGATCGCGGACCTCCGACGCCGCGGCTTCGCCGTCCTAACCTACGACCATCGGGGACAGGGCGGCTCGCAGCGCCGGGTCGCCGGCGGCGGGCACGTGGCGTCCTACGGGCAGTACGTCGACGACCTCCTCGATGTCGTGCGGCACGGCGTGCAGGAGGGGCTGCCGCGGCCGTACTACGTGCTCGCCCACTCCATGGGCGGGCTCGTCGCCCTGCTCGCCCAACCGCAGCTCGCCGAGGAGGTCGAGCGGATGGTCCTCGTCGCGCCGCTCCTCGGCATCCACCGTCTGCCGGCACCCCCGGCCATCGTCGCGCTCGTCGTCGGCCTCGCCCGGCTCCTCGGCCTGGGTCGAACGAAGGTCGCCCGGTCGGTGGGTGCCATGCCGTCCTTCGCGGACAACCGCATCACCAGCGATCCGCGTCGCTACCGCGCCTACAAGAGCGTGTTCGACGACCACCCTCAACTCACCACGGGCGCACCGACCCTTGCCTGGGTCGGCGCGACGCTGTCGGCGATGGCGAGGGTGCGTCGCCGCACGGGCACGCCGCTCGCCATCCCGACGCTGTTCGTCGCGGCGGGCTCGGAGACCATCGTGTCGACGCCGGCGATCGACCGCTTCGCCCGTGCCGCGCCCGGCGGGGGCGTCGTCATCGTTCCGGGCGCGCGGCACCACCTCCTCATCGAGCGGGACGGCCTGCGCGTGCAGGCCTTCGCGGCCATCGACGCCTTCATCCGCAACGTCGACCGTCGCCTCGCCGTGCAGCGCCCGGTGCGCTTTGCGAGGACCATGCGCTTCGAGGAGGGTCCGCCGCTCCATGGGACGGGGATGACGGGGCCCGACGGCGCGGTGGACGCCGAGGTCGCCGAACCGCGCGACGCGGTCCCGACCCCCACGAGCACCGTTGCGACCGCACCGCCCGGAGCACCGGAGCCAACCGTGCAGGCGAGCGACGCGTCGCCGCCGCCGGGTGAGCAATCAGAAGCCAAGGTTCCCGACGTCGCCGACGGCCCGGCGGGCTCCGCGCGCCTGCGCGAGCGGCTGCGCAGGCGCCGCAGCCGGCGGGGCGAGGCTGCGGCCGACGGACAGGACGGCTCAGTGGCGGGGGCGCCGGACGCATCGGAAGCCGAGCCGTCGACGGACGACCATGACGGCAGCTCCATTCCCCCGGAGGCGGACGCGACCGTCCCCACCGCCCGGCCAGCCGATCCTCCGTCGCCGCGTGGTGGCTCCTCCGAGGGCGCTGAGCCGAGCGGTGGGGACGATCCCGGGGCCGGCGGCAATCCGCCACGACGCAGGCGCGCGATGGCCCAACGCTCGGCTGAACCCGTCCGCACCGCGCCCCTCGACGAGCCCACCGCCGCCAGCCAGCTGCGTCGCGAGGGACGCCGTCGACGCCCTGGGCGCGGATCGCCCCGCAAGGATTAGGCGAAGGTGCCGCCGCTCGCACGCTCCCACCGGCCGCCGGCCGACCAGCACGGACCGCGCGCCCGCCGTCCACGGGCACGCTAGCGTGGCCGTGTGGGACGCCATCGCCCAGGCGGTCCACTCCGTCGGCGCCGTCGGCGCGGACGTGTTCGACCGCGTGCGTGCCGCCACCGGTGCGGGACCCCAGGCGCGCCAAGCCGCCTTCTCCATGGCCGTGGTGGCGCTGGCGGCGAAGATGGCCAAGGCCGACGGCGTGGTGAGCATGAGCGAGGCGACGAGTTTCTGGCGGGCCGTCGACGTCCCACCCGAGGCGCAGCGCCCCGTCCTGCGACTGTTCCAGCTCGCCCAGCGCGACGTCGCCGGCTTCGAGGCCTACGCGCAGAAGATCGCCCGCCTGTTCCCGGACGACGACGCGGTGCGCGAGGACATCGTCGACATCTTGTTCACCATCGCCGCGGCCGACGGCGTCATCCACGCGGACGAGCTCGCCTTCCTCGACCGCGTAGCGGAGATCTTCGCGCTCGACGTGGTGCGCTGGAACCGCGTCAAGGCCCGCCACGTGGAGCCCGACGGGGCACCGCACGACGTGCTCGGCGTGCCACGCAACGCGGACCGCGCCACCGTCGTGCGGCGCTACCACGAGCTCGTCGCCGAGCATCACCCCGACCGGCTGATCGCCCGCGGCGTGCCGGAGGAGTTCGTGCGCCTCGCCACCGACCGCCTCGCCGCGATCAACGCGGCCTACGCGGACCTGATTGCACGGCTGTGATCGAGGTCCCCTCGCCCAACCACGGTCCGCGCGTCGGCGTCGACGGGCCGGACATGGTCGTCCTGCACTACACCGACATGGCGGACGCGGGCGCTGCCGTGCGCTGGCTGTGCGACCCGCGCTCGCAGGTGTCGGCGCACTACCTCGTGATGCGCTGCGGCGAGGTGGTGCGCATGGTGGACGAGGCGCGGCGGGCCTGGCACGCCGGGGTCAGCGCCTGGGAGGGGGTGCGCGACGTCAACAGCCGCGCCATCGGCATCGAACTCGACAGCCCCGGCCACCGACCGCAGGCGCCGACCTTCCCCGAGGCGCAGCTTACCGCCCTGGAGCGCCTCCTGGACACGGTCCGGTCACGCTGGCCGATCGCCGCCCGCAACGTGGTGGCGCACTCGGACGTCGCGCCGGCCCGCAAGCGCGACCCGGGGGAGCGCTTCCCTTGGACGCGGCTCGCCCAGCGCGGGCACGCCCTCGCGGTGCGCGGGCCCTTCGCGGGCATGACCGGCCCGCTTTCCCTCGGAGAGGCATTGACCGCCTGTGGCTACGGCATCGAGCCGGACCAGCGCGAGGAGGGCCTTGCTGCGACGGTGACGGCGTTCCACCGCAGGCACCTGCCGCACCGGGTCGGCGCACCGGCGGACGGGGAGACGCTCGCCGCAGCGAACGCGCTCGCCGCGCTGGTGGAGGCGGACCGCCGCGCCTCGCCCGCTCAACGGCGCTGCAGGTCGCTGAGAAGTTGCGTGGAGGGGTAGCCGTCCGGCACCTTGCCGCTGGCCTTCTGGTAGGCGCGGATGGCGGCGCGTGTCATCGGGCCGACCTGGCCGTCCACCCCGCCCGTGGAGTAGCCGCGCCGCGTCAGGAGCGACTGCACCTCACGCACCTGCGCTCGGGTCAGCGGCCGCTCGTTCTGCGGCCAGGCCTGCTCGAACGCGCCGCCGCCGACGATGCGGTCCGCGAGGTGGCCCACCGCGAGGGCGTAGGCGTCGGCGTTGTTGTAGCGCTTGATGACGTCGAAGTTGCGCAGCATGAGGAACGCCGGCCCGTTCGCCCCGGCCGGGTACAACAGGTACGCCGGGTCGTTCGGCCGCGGCCAGCTCCCCCCACCGGCGCGGCGCAGGCCGAGTTGGCTCCACTCGGCGAGCGTGCGCTTGCGCTGGCCGTCGGCGAGCCCGTGGTCGAAGCCGCGCGGCACGACAACCTCGTAACCCCAGGTCTCCTGGTAGCGCCAGCCGTGCTTGGCGAGGTAGTTCGCCGTGGAGGCGAAGGCGTCCGGGATCGAGCGCCAGATGTCGCGCTTGCCGTCGCCGTCGTAGTCCGCCGCGTAGGCCTGCCAGCTGGTCGGGATGAACTGCGTGTGGCCCATGGCGGCGCCCCACGACGAGTTCATCCGCTCGAGCGGCACGTGGCCGTCCTGGGCGATCTTGATGGCAGCGGCGAACTGCTGGGTCCAGAAGGTGCCGCGGCGGCGCCCGTTGCACGCGAGCGTCGCCGCCGCGCGCACCGCGTTGTGGTCGCCCATGTAGGTGCCGTAGCTCGTCTCCATGCCCCAAATCGCGACGACGACCTCGGGATCCACCTTCCACCGCTCGGCGATGTTGGCGAGCGTGGCGCGGTGCTCGTCGAGCGCCGCCCTGCCGCCCGTCACGCGTTTGTCGGAGACCGCGGTCGCCAGGTACTCCCAGATCGGCTTGACGAACTCGGCCTGCCGGCCGGACAGCTCCACCGTCTTGGGATCGGGACGCAGGCCCGCGGTCACCCGGTCGAACGTCGCGCGCGTGACGCCGGCGCTGCGCGCCGCCGGCCACTTCGACTGGACGCACTGGGTGAAGGCGTCCGCCGCCGCGGGCGCCGCGGCAACCATCGATGCGGCGACGAGAACGGCGGCCACGCCACCACGGTGGCGCGTCCTGCGAAGGGGGATCGGCTGGAGCATCGGGCTCGGCCTCCTGTCGTGGGAAACGTCGTCTCGATTGACGGGGACCCGTTGGAAAAGCGTTAAGGAGTGTTGTCCTTGCATGGCAAGCGAGCCGTGGTAACTGCGGGCGCTCCGTCCCCATGGACGCGCGCTCTGCACCAAGGACCGAGAGCGGAGGAACGGACATGCCCCTCGCCGAGGTGACGTCGATCCCCAGCCCCAGGGTCGTGGCGTCGGCCGAGCGCACGCTTCGCATCGAAGCGGAGGCGCTCGGGCTATTGCGGAGGGCGCTTGCCGGTCCGCTGGGCGGCCACTTCGCCCGCGCCGTCGACGTCATGGCGGCGTGCGAGGGGCGCATCATCGTGACCGGCATGGGGAAGTCCGGTCACATCTCCGGGAAGGTGTCGGCGACCCTCGCCTCCACCGGGACGCCGGCGCAGTTCGTCCACCCCGCGGAGGCGAGCCACGGCGACCTCGGCATGATCACGCCACGCGATGTGGTGCTCGCGCTGTCCTGGTCCGGCGAGACCAAGGAGCTCGCACCGATCCTCGCCTATGCCAAGCGGTTCGCCGTCAAGGTGGTCGGCATCACCTCGAACGCGCAGTCGGCGCTCGGGCGAGCGGCGGACGTTGCGCTGATCCTCCCCGTCGCGCCGGAGGCCTGCCCGCTCGGCCTCGCCCCGACGTCCTCGGCGGTGGAGCAGCTTGCCATCGCCGACGCGCTCGCCGTCGCCCTCCTGGAGCGGCGCGGCTTCACGCCGACGGACTTCCACGTGTTCCATCCGGGCGGGCGGCTCGGCGCGCGGCTGCAGTTCGTGCGCGACCTCATGCACACCGGCGAGCGGGTCCCCCTGGTGCCGCGCGGCATGGCGATGAGCGAGGCGATCCTCGCGATGACGCAGAAGGGGTTCGGCATCGTCGGCGTCGTGGGCGAGGCCGAAGGGAGGCTCGAGGGCGTCATCACCGACGGCGACCTCAGGCGCCACCTCAACCCGAGCATCTTCTCCGCCCGCGTCGAGGACGTGATGAACGCACGGCCGAAGACCATCGAGGCGGACGTCGTAGCCGGCGCCGCGCTCGACGCCATGAACAACGCGACGCACCCGGTGACGGGCCAGCGCCAGCCCGTCCTCGCGCTCTTCGTCACCGAGGCGGGCCGACCCGTCGGCATCCTCCACATGCACGACCTGTTGCGCGCCGGGATCGCCTGAAGCGTCGCCCTGGCTGGCGCTCAGGTGAGGATCGCGTCCCACTGCCGCGTCCAAGAGCCGACGAGGCGCTGCCACAGGGGCCGCGGGCCGTGCGACGCGACGAACTCGCGGATCGCCCCCTCGTCGTCGAGCCGACGGTCCGAGACGGGGTCGATGAGGGTGAGGATCGCGGCGAGCTTGAGCGCCTGGACCACGCCGTTCGATAGGTCGATGACGACGACATCGTCGCGGCGCGGCCGAAAGGCGCGGATGATGACGTCCTTGGTCCGCCGTCGATTGATCCCGTGGGTGTAGACCATCCTGACCACACCCTCGGGGAGCGACCTCAGCGGCCGCCCCCGCGTGCGGCTGATGCCGGTGCCACGCTCGCGCAGGAAGCTCCGCCGCCGGGCGGGATCGATCGGCTCGCCCGTCCACTCCTCGTCGGCCTCGATGTCGAGCCGCTCCATCGCATCGGCGGGGGACAGGCGGGCGAGGTCGTCGTCAGCGAAGCGGCGGACACCCGCGACCGGGTAGAGCCGCTCGCGCACCGTGCCGCTCGGCACGGCCTTCAAGCCGATGAGGTCCCCGTTGTGCGAGTACACCACGGCCGTGGGCGTCGCCGTCACGGTCCGCACGACCCGGTGGCTGCCCTCGTAGACCATCACCACACGCTGCCGGAACATCGCGTCTCTCCAGCCGTCCGATCCGTCGAAGCTTCACGTATGACAAGTCGCTCACTCGGGCAAACGGGACGCCGCGTCGACGATGGCCACCGCCGTCATGTTCAGGACGCCGCGCGCCGTGGCGGACTGCGTGACGATGTGCGCCGGGAGCCGCGTGCCGAGCAGCATGGGCCCGACGTGCAGCGCGCCCGTCACCTCCTTCAGGAGCGTCATCGCGATGTGCGCGGCGTCGATGTTCGGAAACACCAACAGGTTCGCCTCCCCGGTGAGCCCGCTCGTCGGCATGGCGCGCTCGCGCACGGCCGCGTTCAGCGCGTCCTCGCCGGTCATCTCGCCGTCCACCATGAGATCGGGGGCGGCGTCGTGCAGCCGCTCCAGCGCCTCGCGCATGCGCACCGCGGACGCCGTGTCGCGCGAGCCGAACCTTGAGGCCGACAGGAGCGCCACCCGCGGCGTGATGCCGAAGCGGGCGACCTGGTCGGCGGCGAGCACTGTCATCTCCGCGATCTGGCGGGCCGACGGCTCGAGGCAGACCTGGGTGTCGAGCAGGAACAGGCTGCTGCGGTCGGACAGGAGCAGCGACAGCGCGGCGAGCTCGCCGACGCCGTCGGCGACGCCGATGACGTCGCGCACGGCCTTCACGTGCTGGCTGAACGGGCTCTCGACGCCGCACAGCATGGCGTCCGCCTCGCCGCGGCGCACGGCGAGCGCGGCGATCACCGTGGTGTTGGTGCGCACCACCGTGCGCGCAGCCTCGGGCGTCACCCCGCGCCGGCCGACGAGCGCGAAGTACTCGTCCACGTACTCGCGGTAGCGCGGGTCGTCCTCGGGGTCGATGATCTCCACCGCGCCCGGCACGCGGGTCAGCCCCGCCCGCTTGGCGCGCGCCTCCACCACGCGGCGCCGGCCGATGAGGATCGGTTGGCCGATGCCGTCCTCCAGCGCGATCTCCGCGGCGCGCAGCACGCGCTCGTCCTCGCCCTCGGCGTAGACCACGCGCTTCGTCGACGCGCTCGCCTTGGCGAACACCGGCTTCATGATGGAGCCCGAGCGGAAGACGAAGCGCGTCAGCTTGTCCCGGTAGGCCGCCATGTCGACGATGGGGCGGCGCGCGAGCCCCGCGCTCTCGGCCGCCTGCGCCACCGCCGGCGCGATGCGCAGGATGAGGCGGGGGTCGAACGGCGCCGGGATGAGGTAGTCGGGCCCGAAGGTCTTCACCGTCCCGCCGTAGGCCCGCGCGACCTCTTCGGTGGAACGCTCGCGCGCGAGCCCCGCGATCGCCTCCACGGCGGCGCGCTTCATCGTTTCGTCGATGCCCGTGGCGCCGACGTCGAGCGCGCCTCGGAAGAGGTACGGGAAGCACAAGACGTTGTTGACCTGGTTCGGGTAGTCCGACCGCCCGGTGCACATCAGCGCGTCGGGCCGCACTTCGGCGACGACCTCCGGCATGATCTCCGGCGTCGGGTTCGCGAGCGCGAGCACCATCGGGTTCTGCGCCATTGCGCCCACCATCTCGCGCCGTAGGACCCCTGCCGCCGACAGGCCGAGGAAGACGTCGGCGCCCTGGATGGCCTCGGCGAGCGTGCGGTGCGGCGTCGCCCTGGCGAAGCGTGCCTTCCACGGGTCCATGCCGACCTCGCGGCCCTCGTAGACGACGCCGTCGATGTCCGTGACGATGATGTTCTCGAGCCTCGCGCCGAGCTCGACGAGCAGCGCGAGGCACGACAGCGCCGCTGCGCCCGCGCCGGCGGTGACGATCCGCACCTCCTCGAGCCGCTTGTCGGAGATCGTCAGCCCGTTCTTGATCGCCGCGGCGACGATGATCGCCGTGCCGTGCTGGTCGTCGTGGAAGACCGGGATCGCCATCCTCGCCTTCAGCTTCTCCTCGATGGCGAAGCAGTCCGGCCCGCGGATGTCCTCGAGGTTGATGCCGCCGAAGGACGGCTCCAGCGCGGCGACGATGTCGACGAAGCGGTCGACGTCCGTCTCGTCGACCTCGATGTCGATGCCGTCGATCCCGGCGAACTTCTTGAAGAGCACCGCCTTGCCCTCCATGACGGGCTTGGAGGCCAGCGCGCCGATGGCGCCCAGGCCGAGCACCGCCGTCCCGTTGGTCACCACCGCGACGACGTTGCCGCGCGCCGTCACGTCGTAGGCCGCCAGCGGGTCAGCGGCGATGGCAAGGCACGGCACCGCCACGCCGGGCGAGTAGGCGAGCGACAGGTCGCGCTGGGTCGTCAGCGGCTTGGTGGCGCGGATCTCCAGCTTCCCCGGCGGTTCCTGCCTGTGGTAGGCGAGCGCGGCGGCGTCGGCGGCAGTCGGTGTGTCGGTCATCGGGGCCCTCCGGGTGTGCCTCGCTTAAGGGCGGTTCGGTCCGCCAGCAACGGGGACGCAGCCCGCACCCGCGGCGCCCGCAGCGATGGAGTGTGCGATGCCCCACATCGACGAGACGGTGGCGTTCGAGCCCGTCGGGTTCTCCGTCGTCATCGTCTCCGACACCCGCGACGCCGGCTCCGACCGGTCCGGCGACCTCCTCGCCGAGCGCATCGCGTCCGCCGGCCACCGCCTCGTCGCCCGGACCATCGTCAAGGACGAGGGTGACGCGATCCGCGCCGCCGTCACTACAGGTGTCGAGGACCCCGAAGTCGACGTCGTCATCACCTCGGGCGGCACCGGCTTCACCGGCCGCGACGTGACGCCCGACGCGGTGGAGCCGATGTTCCACAAGCGCATGGACGGCTTCTCGGCGACCTTCCACGCGCTGTCGCACGAGGTGATCGGCACCTCGACGATCCAGTCGCGCTGCACCGCCGGCCTCATCGACACGACGTTCGTGTTCGTCCTGCCGGGCTCGCCGGGCGCCTGCCGCGACGCCTGGGACAAGATCCTGCGCGACCAGTTCGACGTCCGCTTCCGCCCCTGCAACTTCGTGGAGATCATGCCGCGGCTCGCCGAACGCTGAGGCGGACCGGACGGAACGTCGTTGTTGCGAACCGTCCTGGAACGTTCTACTAACGTTCCCAGGGAGGGCGCAGGATGAGCTTGGCGCTGCACGTTCCACGTCGCTCGGCGGACGGAGCTGCGAGGCAGCGTTCCGGGCGGGGCGCGGGCATCAACCCGGACGGCCGGTTCGAGGGCACGAACCGCGAGGCGTTCGACGACGGCTGGGACCTGGCGTCGGACGAGGCCGCTCCACGCACCACCGTGACGGAGGAGCGAGCGCGCACCATCATCACGCGCAACGCCTCGCCGGACATCGGCTTCGACCGCTCGGTCAACCCCTACAGAGGTTGCGAGCATGGCTGCGTCTACTGCTTCGCGCGGCCCAGCCACAGCCACGTCGGTCTGTCGCCGGGGCTCGACTTCGAGACGCGCCTGTTCGCCAAGCCTGACGCCGCGCAGCTCCTGCGCCGCGAGCTCGCGGCACCATCCTACCGCTGTGCGGCGATCGCCCTTGGCACCAACACCGATCCCTACCAGCCCATCGAGCGTACGCGCCGCATCACCCGAAGCATCCTCGAGGTGCTGCACGAGACGCGCCACCCGGTGGGCATCGTCACGAAGTCCGACCTCGTCGTGCGCGACCTCGACCTCCTCGGCCCGATGGCGGCGGACGGGCTCGCCAAGGTCGCCCTCTCGGTGACCACGCTGAACGGCGCGCTCGCGCGCACGATGGAGCCACGCGCGCCGACCCCGGCGAAGCGCCTCGCTGCCATCGAGGCGCTCGCCAAGGCGGGTGTGCCGGTGACGGCGCTCATCGCGCCCATCGTGCCGTCGATCAACGATCAGGAGATCGAGGCCATCGCAGCGGCGGTCGCCGAGCGTGGGGCGAGCCACGTCAACTTCGTCCTGCTGCGCCTGCCCCACGAGGTGAAGGACATCGTGCGGGACTGGCTGGCGCGGCACTTCCCCGACCGCGCGCGTCGCGTCATGTCGATCATGCAGGCGATGCGCGGCGGCAAGGACTACGACGCAGCGTGGGGGGTGCGCCAGCGCGGCGAGGGCCCGTTCGCCGAGGCGATCGCCCAGCGCACGACCCTGGCAGCGCGTCGACACCGCCTTGCCATCGGCACCATCGAGCTGCGCACCGACCGCTTCGTGCCGCCGCGCTCTGCAGCCCCTCAGTTCGACCTCTTCGCATGATCCGCAGGCGCTGGAGCATCCTGGGTCTCCTCAGACCCAGATAAGATGCTCTAGCTCCTGATTAAGAGCGGTCCTCTTGGGGTTAGGTGGTTCCGCCTAACCCCAACCGCTCTAGCCGTAGCCCGACGGCGGTGCCGCTGCCGTGAGCCGCACCATCGCCTCGCGCACCGGGGCGAAGCTGGTGCGGTGGTGGACGCACGGCCCCAGCGCCGCGAGCGCCGCGCGGTGCTGCGCCGTGGCATAGCCCTTGTGCTGCTCGAAGCCGTACCCCGGGAAGGCGCGGGAGAGCTGGACCATGAGCCGATCGCGGGTGACCTTGGCGACGATGGAGGCCGCCGCGATCGCCGCCGAAAGCCCGTCGCCCCCTACGATGGCGCGGCACGGAACCGTCATCGAGGGCGGCTCGTCCCGCCCGTCGACGAGGGCGACGTCGACCCGGTCCGGCAGGGCGGCCACCGCTCGGCTCATCCCCCAAAGCGTCGCCGCGCGGATGTTCATCGCGTCCACGCGGCGGGACCCCACGACCACCGTGGACACCGCCGCGTCGCGGACGATAAGTTCGAACAGCGCCTCGCGCTCGGCGGCGGTCAGCGTCTTGGAGTCGGCGAGCCCGTCGATGCGCGGCCTTCGGGGCAGGATCACCGCGGCGACGACCACCGGTCCCGCGAGCGGGCCGCGGCCCGCCTCGTCGACCCCGCACACCACCCGATTCCGCACCGGACCGGCCAGCCGCACGTCGTCCATCGCCATGCGCCTCCGCGTCGCTGCCCACCGACGTACCGCGACCGACTGCGATGCGCACCCACGAGGGCGCTCTGAGCTCGGTTCGCCGACACCTTGTCCACCGTCGAGCCACCGCCGCATCGGGTCGCGTGACGTTACGGACCGGCCTGTGGAGGACGGCGCGGCAAACCTGAGCCGCCGCGGGATCGTGGATGCTTGAAGTGCGGCGACCGATGCACCGCGCCTCACCCGCGGCCGACGCGTGCCCGCTCGAGACCGTCGGAGGCCATGACAGCCTCATGCGCTGCGAGCTCGACGTCATGCGGCGTCGCGACCGCCTGAACCGCCGCTCCGCCGGCGACCGCGCCGGAGCGACGATGCGCGACAGCGATCTGCCGCGACAGGACGATCACGGGCAGGAGCCCCACCGCGACGATCATCAGCGAAGGCACCGCGGCCATCGCCAGCCTCTCGTCCGAGGCGAGGCGATGCGCGCGGATCGCCAGCGTGTCGAAGTCGAACGGGCGCAGGATGAGCGTTGCCGGCAGCTCCTTCATCACGTCCACGAAGGTGATGAGGAAGGCGGTGAGGAGCCCGCCCGACAGGAGCGGCGCGTGGACGCGCACGAACGTCCTAGCCCTGCCGACGCCGAGCGTCCTCGAGGCGACGTCGAGCGTCGGCGGGATGCGCGCCAGCCCGGCCTCGACGCCATTCAGCGAGACGGCGAGGAAGCGCACCACGTAGGCGACGACGAGGGCGGCGATGGTCCCGGTGAGGACGAGCCCCGTCGAAACGCCGAAGGCCTCCACCGCGACGCTGTTCAGCCACCGGTCGAAGGCGCCGAAGGGGATGAGGAGGCCGACCGCGATCACCGCCCCAGGGACCGCGTAGCCGAAGCTCGCGAGCTCGCCGAGCACGTGGCCGAGCCGCGTGCCGGACACCCTGCGCGCGTAGGCGATGACGACGGCGACCGTCACCGCGCACAGCGCACCGATGCCGGCCACCATGACGGTGTTGGCGATCAGGCGCGTGGTACGCGCGTCGAGCCAGGCGACGTCGAGGGACAGCCCGCGCCACACGAGCGTGCCGGCGGGGACGAGGAAGCCGAGCGCCACCGGCGTCGCGCACACCGCGAAGGCAGCGCCGGCGCGCCATCCGGACAGGGCGAGCGGCGTGGCGGGTCGCGCGGCCCTTGCCTCCACGAAGCGCCGACCGCGCCGTCCGACCCGCTCCATCGCCAAGACAAGGAGGACGAAGCCCACCAGCACCAGGGAGAGCTGCACCGCCGCCACGCGCTCACCCATGGAGAACCACGTGCGGTAGATCGCGGTGGTGAACGTCTCCACCCCGAAGTGCGCCACCGTCCCGTAGTCGGCGAGGGTCTCCATGACCGCGAGCGCGGTGCCCGCGACGATGGCCGGCCGTGCCAGCGGCACCGCGATCCCGAGGAAGGCGCGCCACGGCGAACGACCAAGGACGCGGCTGCAGTCGAGCGCCGAGGCGGACTGCTGCAGGAAGGCCGTGCGCGCCATGAGGTAGACGTAGGGGGTCAGCACCATCGACAGGACGAAGGCCGCGCCCCCCAGGCTGCGGACCTGCGGGAACCAGTAGTCCTGCGGGCCCCAGCCGGTGAGGGCGCGCAGCCCCGACTGCACGGGACCGGGGTGGGACAACAGGTCGGTGTAGGCGTAGGCGCTGACGTAGCCCGGCATCGCGAGGGGCAGCACCAGCGCAAAGGCGAAGAGGGCTCGGCCTGGGAAGCGGCACATGGTGACGAGCCAGGCGCTCGCGACGCCGAGGACGGTCACGCTGACACCCACGAGGCCGGCCAGCGCCAGCGTGTTCGCCATGTAGCGCGGCAGCACGGTGGCCGCGTAGTGCGAGATCGCCTCGCCGGGCGCACCCACGAGGGCGGTGGCGACAAGGGCGACGAGCGGCAGCAGCGTGACGGCGCAGAAGAAGAGGGAGAGACCGACGAGGACGGCCGCACCATCGGCCCGGGCGCCTCGTGCGCCTCGCGCCCGTCGCACCGCCGCTCGCCGCAGGCGCCAGCTTAGCCTTGGAATAAGTCGATGATCGGCCGTCGTCATGGCGGACGCTACAGGGTCGCACGCCCGGGTGCCAAGCTGCGCCACCCCGCGCCGTGATCGCATGGCCGGACCGGGGGCCTGCTCGGAAACGCCTTGCGGTCGGCGTACGGGCAGCGGGCGGCGACAGGTTCGCCTGGCCGTATGCGCGCAAGTGACGCTGGCGTTCAGCTGCCGTCGTCGCGTTGATCAACGGCAAATCGACGGAGGTTTCATGCGCAAGCCACTCATCGCCGCGAGCGTCCTCATCATGGCCACCGGCGCCGCATGGGCCGAGAACGTCGCGACGTTCGCCTTCATCGAGGCCGACCCGGCCGATCGCTTCGTCATCAAGAACGTCGCGCCCTGCCCGGACGTGCGGCTCCTCGAGGTCTCGATGGACCTCAGCCGCGCGGCCGCAAGGGTGTTCTTTGACCCGGAGCCCGGCGGCCCCGGCTACGACGACAGCCGTCAGCAGTTCGAGTACCTCGAGGGCGGCAACTACGTGACGGAGATCACTCGCCTCGAGGACGGCGGCACCGCGCTGACGATGAAGCTCCAGGACTTCGGCACGGGGTCCATCCTGCAGTTCGTGCTCGACGTCGACGACGCGGGCGCCGCAGTGGAGGGCGCCGCCGAGGACGTCATCGGCCCAGCCCTGGAGGGTGCGGTCATCGCGGCGCTGATCGTCAACGCCCAAGGGGAGGAGCGAGCCGAGGCCGGAGCGCTCGATGCGCGCGGCACCGGAAGCGTCTCCTGGGAAGCGGTGTGCGAGGACCCGGGCTGAGCCCGTCCCGACCGCAGCGTCGCTGCGCCGACGCCGCTCGGTTCAAAGGCTCGCCAGCATCCGCAGCGCGGTGAGGGCCAGGAACACCGCGAACAGCCGGCTAAGCCAGGCCTGCGGGATCGTGTGTGCGAACCGCGCGCCCACCGGAGCGAGCGCCATGGAGAGCGGCGCCACCAGGGCGAAGCCGATGAGGTTGACGTACCCGACGCTGCCCGGCGGCAGGTCGGCGCGACCGGCGCCCCCGATGGCGAAGCCGATCGCCGCCGGCACCGCGATGACGAGGCCGATCGCGGCCGCCGTCCCCACCGCACGGCGGATCGGCACGCCGCACAGGGTGAACGTCGGCACCGACAGCGATCCCCCGCCGATGCCCATCATGGTGGAGACCGCTCCAATGACGACCCCGATGGCAGTTCGCCAGGGCTGGCCCGGCATCGTCTCGCGCAGTCGGCGACCCTGGAAGAACGCCATGTGCACGGAGACGAGGAGCGCCACCCCGGCGAACACGGCGGTGAGCGTTGACGCGCTTGCCTGGGTCCCCAGGTAGACCCCGATGACCGTGCCGAGGACCACGCCGACCCCGACGCTCTTGAGGAGCGGCACGTCGATGCCGCCGCGCTTGTAGTGCGAGCGGGCCGAGACGATCGACGTCGCGATGATCGTGGCGAGGGAGGTCGCCACGGCGACGTGCATGCGCACCGCATCTTCGACCCCGGCGAGCGGCATCAGGTAGAACAGCACCGGCACGATGACGATGCCACCACCGACGCCGAGGAGCCCGGCGATGAGACCGGCGAGCGCGCCGGCCGCAGCGAGCACGAGGGCGAAGAAGGCAAGCTCTGGCATGACGGTCTCACGGGCGGGACGGCCGCCTTGTGCGCCGTCCGCCTGCCGCCCGCAAGCGCGCACCGCCGACGGCCGGACTGCGGGGACGGAGCGGCGCCGTGATCCCTCCCCTTCCCGCCGGCGTGCGGCTCTACGTCGTCGGCGACATCCACGGCTGCGCCACGATGCTCGATCGCCTCACCGAGGAGATCGACGCCGACATCGCGCGCCATCCCGCCGAGCGCGTGCTTGAGGTCTTCCTCGGCGACTACGTGGACCGGGGGGCGGACTGCGCGGGCGTCCTGTCGCGGGTCGCCGCGGAGGTTCCCGGCCGCGAGCGGGTGCGTCTCATGGGCAACCACGAGGACGCCATGGTGGAGGCGCTCGCCGACGGCTCGCGCATGGATCGATGGCTCGCCTTCGGCGGAGACGCGACGCTGCGCTCCTACGGCATCGAGCCGAACGAGTACGCCCACGCGCCCCACGCGCTGCAGCCCATCGTCCAGTCCGTCATCCCGCCCGAGCACACCTCGCTCCTGGAACGGCTCGCGCTGCAGCACCGGGTCGGCGACATCCTGTTCGTGCACGCCGGCATCCGGCAGGGGGTCGCGCTGGAGGAGCAGGACCGTCACGACCTCATGTGGATCCGCGAGGAGTTCTACGACGCCCCGGGTCCCTGGCCGGTCTACGTCGTGCACGGTCACACGCCCGTCGCGGCGCCCGAGGTGTTCGCGCACAGGGCGAACCTCGACACGGGAGCCGTCTACGGCGGGCCGCTCACCGCGCTCGTCCTCGAGGGCGATCGCCACCGCTTCATCAGCGTACCCTACGAAGCGTGAGGTGCTGCGCCACGCTGCAGGCTTGATGGGAACGCCGAGCGAATTCCGGTAAGCCCAAGAGCAAGAAAAAGGGGCGGACGCAGTGCGTCCGCCCCAGTCGTCGCCGAACACTTCTGGCGGCGTCCGGTCAACCTGCCGATGGAACGCGTTGTCCTACTACCGACGCGCCGACCGCGCGGGACGTCCTGCGCGGTGGCTGCCGTAGGCGGAGGGACGCAGGACATCGGTCGTGCCAGGCGCGGCGCCGCCGGCCGGTCAGCCGGCGGCGCACAACGCAAAGGGCAAGGTATCCTCCCCATTCGCCGTCTACGCGGCGTCGTTTAGTTCAAGCCACTATGCATATTATGTCCGCAGGTTGTCAATCCATGTTGCATCGACGACCTGCGACCGCGGTGCGCTCCCGCGCTCTGTGCAGGCAGCGGGGCACGCAGCCCGTTGAACGCGAGACGCTTTCGGTCCATCGTCGCGCTGTCCGTCCGGCCCTGCGGGCAACACGCCGGCCGACGGGACAGGAGGCGCGCGCCAGCGCATCGAAGCGCCGGCGCAAGGGAGGACCCATGAGGCTCATCACGTTCGCGGCTGCGACGGCCCTTGCGATCACCACCGCGGCGACGGCCGCACAGGCCCGCGAATGGCGCGGCTGGAACATCCACCCGCCCGAGTACCCGGTGTCCACCGGCATGGAGTACTTCGCGGAGGAGATCGAGAAGCGCTCCGACGGCGAGCTCACCGCCAAGGTGTTCCACTCCGGCGTGCTCGGCGACCAGCCGGACGCCATCGAGCAGGTTCGCGAGGGCGCGCTCGACTGGGCGGTGTTCAACTTCGGCCCGCTCGGCGCCATCTCGCCGGAGGTCAACATCACCTCGCTGCCGTTCATCTTCGGCTCGGTCGACGCGATGCATCAGGTCATGGACAGCCCCGTGGGCGAGGAGATCGGCGACGGCCTGCGCGCCATCGGCCTCGAGCCGCTCGGCTACTTCGATTCCGGCGCGCGCTCGTTCTACCACCGCGAGAAGCTGATCCGTACGCCCGCCGACCTCGAGGGCCAGAAGTTCCGCGTCATGGGCAACGAACTCTACGTCGACATGGTCGCCGAGCTCGGCGGCAACGCTACCCCCATGCCGTACGCTGACGTCTTCCAGGCGCTTCAGACCGGGGTCATCGACGGGGCGGAGAACAACTACCCGTCGTACGAGTCGTCGGGGCACTACGAGGCAGCGAAGTATTACTCCAACTCGGAGCACCTCATCCTTCCCGAGTGCCTGTGCATCAACAAAGCGTTGTTCGACGGTCTTCCACCGGAGCAGCAGGAGATGCTGAAGGAGGTCGGCCAGGAAGCTGCCGAGCTGCAGCGCGAGGAGTGGGCCGAGCGCGAGGAAGCCTCCAAGGCGAAGGTCCTCGAGGCGGGCGTCGAGATCGTCGAGATCGAGGACAAGGCCGCGTTCCAGGAGCTCATGCAGCCGGTCTACGACAAGTTCCTGGAGGAGAACCCCGAGCAGGCCGAGCTCATCGACAAGGTGCGCGCGGCGCAAGAGTAGCGCCGGCGACGCCACGGAGCAGGCACCGTGGCCGGGATGCTCGCAGCCCTCGATAGGATCGCGGCCGCGCTGTCCGCGGCGCTGACGGCGATCGCGGCGCTGGCGCTCTTCGCGCTGGTGCCGCTCGCCGGCTGGCTGGTGTTCGGGCGCTACGTGCTCAACGCCTTGCCGACATGGGTCGAGGCGACCTCGCTGGTCCTGGTGTTGGTGGTGACGTTCGCGGTGGCTGCATCCGCGACACGCAGCGAGGACCACCTCGCCATCGTCTTCGTCCGCGAGGCACTCCCTCGGCCCGCCGAGCGGGCGCTGCGCTTCGCGGCCCACCTTGGCATGCTGACCTTCGGCGCGTGGATGGCCGCCGCCTCCTGGAGCAACGCGGCAGCGACCTGGTCCCGCCCCATCCCGCTGCTCCCCCTGCCCGAAGGCGCGCGCCACGTCCCCCTCGTCGTCGGTGGCGTCGGCATCGCCCTCTTCAGCACGATCCACGCCCTCAAGATGCTTCTCGGCCGCGACGAGGCCACCGGCGAGCGCCCCGACGGCGCTGGCTGAGCTCCGACGATTGCGCTGGCACCCTCGGCTGTGACGTTGTCGCAAGGGCGGCGTCGTGGACGGACGGGACGATCGTTTGACGCGCCTCTGCACACGGGCCAACCTCACGGCATGACGCTCGCCCTCGCCCTCTGGACGGTCCCCTCTTCGGTCGGCGACGAGGCGTGCCTCACCGGGGCGGAGCGCGCCCCCTAGCTTGGAGACCGGGCTCCTCATCCTCCTTGGCACCTTCGCCGCGAGCCTCGTCGTCGGCATGCCCGTCGCCTTCGCCATGGGGCTCGCCGCGCTGGCCTCCTTCGTCCACGCCGACTTCCCGGCCGCCACCATGTTCCGCCGCGTCGCCCAGGGGGTGTCGTCGTTCTCGCTGCTCGCGATCCCGTTCTTCATCTTCGCCGGCGAGCTCATGCTGCACGGCGGCATTGCCCACCGCCTGGTGCGCCTCGCCACCGCCCTCGTCGGCCATGTCCGCGGCGGTCTCGGCGTCGTCAACGTGCTTTCGTCCATGCTGTTCGGCGGCATCTCCGGCTCGGCCGTCGCGGACACCTCGGCGCTCGGCTCGATCTTGATCCCGATCATGAAGCGCGAGGGCTACCGTGCGGACTACGCGGTCAACGTGACGGTGACCTCGTCCATCGCCGGCATCGTCATCCCACCGTCCCACAACATGATCCTCTACGCGGTGGCGGCGGGCGGTGGCATCTCCATCTCGCAGCTCTTCCTCGCCGGCGTCCTGCCGGGCGTCATCATGTGCCTGTGCCTGGCGCTCGCCGCATGGCTCGTCGCGTTGCGCCACGGCTACAGCGCCGTCCCCTTCCCGGGCATGCGCGCCCTCGCGGTGGCGGCGGTCGTCTCGCTGCCCGGCCTCTTCACCGCCGTCATCATCGTCGGCGGCGTCCTGTCGGGGATCTTCACGGTCACCGAGTCGGGCGCGATCGGCGCGATCTACGCCCTCCTCGTCACCGCCTTCGTCTATCGCGAGCTGACCTTCGGGGGCTTCGTCACCGCCGTTACTCGTGCGGCGCGGACCACGGGGCTCGTCCTTATCCTCGTCGGCTGCGCCACCGCCTTCGCCTACATGCTGGCGCTCTACGAGGTCCCTGGCGAGCTCGCCACGTTCATGACGTCGATCTCCGACGACCCCGTCGTCATCCTCCTCCTCATCAACGTCATGCTCCTGCTCGCCGGCATGATCATGGACATGGCGGCGCTGATCCTCATCACGACGCCGATCTTCCTCCCCATCGCGGCCGAAATCGGCGTCGACCCCATCCACTTCGGCATCATCTTGATGATGAACCTTGGGCTCGGCCTGTGCACCCCGCCGGTCGGCGCGTGCCTGTTCGTCGGCTGCGCCATCGGTGGGGTGCGCATCGAGCGCGCGGTGGCGACGATCTGGCCGTTCTACATGGCCATGCTCGCCGCGCTCCTCTTGACCACCTACGTGCCGGACGTCGCGCTATGGCTGCCGAGGGCGATGCTTGATTAGGCTCATCGACGGGCCTTGCACACGCCGACGAAGTGCGCCCTTTGCCTCGCGCCTTCCCTTCAAGGCACGGTCGACCACCCTCGGCGAGGCTGCGGTCGGGGTACAGGAGCGGAGCGATGACGCACACGGTGTTGCATGACCTGCGGCGTGCCGCTCGCCTGGCGATCTGCGGAGCGACGCTGCTGTGCGTCGCTTCGAGCGCGCTGGCGGAGGCGCCGCTGCCGCGACCGCGCCCCTCCATCGCGGACACGTTCGCCTCGAGCTGCACGGCACCCGACCCCGAGCTCGCCTACGCCGCCCTCCCCCGCTCGCTGCGCGAGGTGCGGCTGCGGCGCATGATCGGCCAACTCCTCGTCGTCAGCTACTCCGGCACGCGACCGACCGATGCGGGCGTCCTCGCGGCTCGTGACGCCATCGCGGAAGGACGCATCGGTGGCGTCCTCACGTTCCGGCACAACATCGGCTCCGCGGCGGACATCGCCGCGGTGAACGCCTCGTTCGCCCAGGCGAGCGAGGAACTCCTTCCAATGATCGCGGTGGATCAGGAGGGCGGGGTCGTCATGCGGGTCAAGCCGTCCGAGGGCGCGCCGGCGACCCCCTCCGCGGCAGAGGTCGCGGCGACGTCGCCGCGCGAGGCGGCAGCGACCTACGCCGCCATGGCCACCCGGCTGGCCGAGCTCGGCTTCACGGCGAACTTCGGACCGGTCGTGGACCTTGCCGTCAACCCGGACAACCCGGTGATCGCCGGATATCGCCGCAGCTATGGCAACGCGCCTGCGGTCGTGGCGGACTACGCCCGGGCCTTCGTCGCCGCCCATCGCTCGAGTGGAGTGGGTACCGCGCTCAAGCACTTTCCCGGGCACGGCTCGTCCACCGACGACAGCCACGACCGCGCCATCGACCTGACGCCAACGTGGCGCCGGGCGGAAATGGCGCCCTTCCGCACGCTCATCGCCACGGGCGAGGCCGACATGGTGATGGCCGGGCACCTGACCCTCGACGGCATCACCGGTCCGGACGGCCTGCCAGCGTCCCTCTCGCCCCAGGCCATCGACGGCTTCCTGCGTGAGACCCTGTGCTTCGGGGGCGTCGTCGTCTCCGACGATCTTGCCATGAACGCCGTGTCCTCGCGCTGGGACGCCGCGACGGCGGTGCGCATGATGATCGAGGCAGGGGGCGACGTCGCGTTGCTCTCGCTACCCTCGGGGCAGGGGCTCTCCACCGTCGACGCGATTATCGACGACCTCGCGGAGCGCGCCGCAGCTTCCCGTGCGTTCGCGGACCGGATCCGTCATGCGTACGCCCGCGTCGCGCACCACAAGCTCGACCTCGCAGAGACGCCAGCCCCCGCGGTCGGCACGAGGGAGGCCCAAGCGTCGTTGGCGCGCTGAGCGGGGTCTGACCCACCGTTCAGGAGATCGGGCACCCCTCGGCCGAAGGACGCCATGCGGGGTTGTTCTGGGACATGCCGCAGGTGGCAAGCACCCGGCGGCTGCCGATCCGCAGGCAGGCGCGCTCGCCGACGTCCACGCGCTGGCCGTCGCTGTCGGTGCAGTAGCAGTCGGGGTAGGAGTAGCCCTCCTTCGCGGGCGGCGGGACGTAGGGTCCGCCGGGGCCGAACAGGTCCTCCTGCGCCGTGGCCGCGCGCGCCACGGTCAGCCCGGCGATCAACGACAGTGCAACCCATCCCCTCATCGCTCAGCCCCTCCGGCGGCAAGGTCGGCGAAGGGTAGGGGTGCAACGAGGGTCCTGCAACGGCGAACCTCGCGCTCCGGCCGCTCAGCCGAGGGAGGGCAGCGGAGCGACGGCCAGCGTGTCGCCGAACTCGGCCTGGAAGCCCTGCCAGTCGCCCTCGGCGTGGCGGTCCGCCCGCAGCGGCGTGATGGTGATGTGCCCGCTGCGCAGGAGGTTGATGTCGCAATCGGGGTCGTCCACCTCCTCCGCCGCGCGCTTGAACTGCAGCCAGTGGTAGGAGAGGCCACGGACGTCCACACGCTCCTCCACGCGCACGCCGGCGATGAAGCCGTGCCCGGGACGACACACGCGGATCCCGGCCACCTCGTTCGGCGCGCGATGGGGGAAGTTGACGTTGGGCGCCACCGGCCGCGGCCAGCGGCACTCCAGCAGGCGCTCGATCAGCGGCTTGGCGTACGCGCGCGCGGTCTCCCAGTGGATGTCCGCGCTCTGGAAGTACTGGCTGAGCGCTATGGCCGGCACGCCCACCGCGAGTGCGGTCATCGCCGCGCCGACCGTGCCGGAGTAGGCGATCGAATCGGCCATGTTGCCGCCGCGGTTGACCCCGGACAGCACGAGGTCAGGGCGGCGGTCCATGAGGTGCTCGACGGCGAGGACCACGCAGTCGGCCGGCGTGCCGCGCACGAAGTACCGCTTGTCGCCCTCGTGATGCACCCGCAGGGGCTCGTGCAGGCTGATCGCATGACTGACGCCGGACTGGTCGAACTCGGGAGCCACGATCCACACGTCGTCGGTCATCGACCGGGCGATCTCCTCGAGCAGCTTGATGCCGTCGGCGCGGGCGCCGTCGTCGTTGGTGATGAGGATGCGCATTGCCGCCCTTCGCGTCAGTCCCGGCCCCGTAACCCGGCAGCCCGTCGCCGGGCAACCGCTCACGCGATCGCACCCTCGGCGTGCCTTGCCTCCGCCTGCCGGCGTTCGGCGACGACCCTCTCGACGGGCGCCTCCCGCCGCCAGGGCTGCGCCTTGAACCAAGCGACGACGTAGGCGAGCCCGATCAGGATCGCGAAGCCGGATAGGTTGGCTGCCGCCACCGCGACGGGACCCCGTTCGGGCGTGTAGTCCAACGCAGCCCCCATGGCCTGCGCCAGCACCATGCTCGAGACGAAGACGGCGAGGGACTGCTGGCCCACCTTGCGCACGACGTCGACGGCCTTGCCCGCGGGTCCGGACCCGGAAAGCCTCCGCCCACGCTCTCCCACGGCGAGCCAGCACAGGTATGCGAGCGCGAGGAAGTGGACGACGCGGAAGATGCCGAGGTCGGTCTTCCAGAACAGCCACGGCGCGGCACTCCGCACGTCGTCGACGAAGTCGAAGGTGTTCCACCCGAAGCGCGAGCCGAACAGCAGCCCGAGGGCCACGATGGCGAGCGCGACGGCCGCGAGCCTCATGCTGCGCGGCGGCGGCTTGATCCACCCCATCATGAAGGAGAAGCCGACGAAGAAGATGAGCTGCCAGCCGAACGGGTTGAAGAACCACTCGCGCTCGTTGCCCACCCGCACCTCGGCGCCGAACGCCAGGAGGCCGAACTGGGCGAGGAGCCAGACCGCGCCGAGGAGGGCGAACGCCGCCCAGCGGCTGCGCAGCCCCACGAAGGCGACGAAGGGCATCATCGCCAGGATGACGAGGTACATCGGCAGGATGTCGAAGTAGTTCGGCACGTAGCGCAGCGTCATCAGGCCGATGAGGTGCGGCGCGGTGTCCTCGAAGAAGGGCCGAGTGTAGAGCCGGATGGTGTAGAACGTCTCACCGCGCAGCTCGTCGAACAGCGCGAGCATGGCCACGCAGACGAGGAAGAGCGTGATGTGGGCCCAATAGACCTGCCACACGCGCTGCGCCGTCCGCGCGAGGCCGAGCGCGAAGGAGCGGTCGCGGAACAGCGCGCCGAACGCGAGGGCGGAGGCCATCCCGGAGCAGAACACGAAGAGCTCCGTCGCGTCGGACGGCCCGAAGGCCGCCGGGATCCAGTTGTTCCACGGGTTGAACGGCACGTGCGCGACGAAGATGATGAACATCGCGAGCCCGCGGAAGACGTCGAGCCGTGGGTCTCGCGGCCGCCGCGCGCCTTGTCCGCCCGTCATCCTTGCTCCAGCGGCGACGTCGTCTGATCCATTCCGTCCCTGTAACATCATTTCGCGGACGTGCACCCACGTCCTCGGGCATGACGAGGACGTGGGGCGATCAGCTCGGGACCGGGCTCGGGCAGCGCGCCAGGCGCGAGCGCGCGAAGCGATCATGACCGCGTTCGGCGGCGCGCTCCTCGATGAGGCGCGCAGCCGTGTCGAACCGCTCGGCACGCACCGCAGCGTCGATGGTGATTCGCACGAACACGTCGCGCTGGGCGTGGCTTCCGCCGATGCGCTGGAAGGCAGGCCGAGCACGCAAGAGCTCGCGCAGAGCCGCGTCGTGGCGTCCGGCCGAGGCGGCCGCGAGCCCCGCCGCGACGGGCGCCCCCGCCTCGACCGCGACCCGGCCGAGCTCGGTCCCACCGTCCTCGCCGGCGAGGCGCGCTCCGAGCCGCGACGCCGCCTCCGTGCGGCCGGTGGCGAGGAGCGCCATCAGGTAGTGCAGGTCCGCGAACACGATGCAGCCGTCCCCGATGCGGCGCTCCGCGAGGTCGGCGAGCTCGTCCCAGCGCGAGCCGACGTCGACCCCGTCGCCAGCGAGCCTTGCAAGCAGCGAGACCGCGTTGGCGACGTCCCGGTAGTCGTCGGTCGCCTCGCACCGCACCGCGGTGTCGTAGACGCCGAGCGCGGCCTCGGGCTCGCCGAGCTCGAGGTGGAACAGCGCCGCGTGCCACTCCACGTGGTGGCGGAAGGTGCTGCACCCTGCGTAGGCCGCCCCGTTCGCAGCGATGAGGTCCCGCCCCTCGCGGGCACGGCCGGTCATCTCGTGGACGTGGGCGAGCGCGTGGAGGCCCCACGCGTCGTCGGACGCGAGCTCCAATGCGCGCCGGCCGGCGGTCAGCGCGCCCTCGTAGGCGAACGTCTCCTCGCGGGCGAACGCGAGGCAACCCTGGACGTATCCGGCGAACGGATGGGCGTCGCAGAAGGCCGGCGCGTGCCGCTCGGCGCAGGCACGCATGGCAACGGCGTCGCCGACGATGAAGCGGATCGCCTGGGCGAGCTTGAGCGCGAGGGCGTCGCCCGGCGCGTCGTCGAGCCAGCGCTCCAGGCGGGCGGCACCCGCCGACGGCGCGCCCGCGAGCCAGTCGCCGAGGGCAGCGACGAGGACCTCGTCGTGCGCGGACCGGACGCCGCTCACCAGGCGAGCCGCGTGGGCATGCGTCCGCTGCGCCTCCTCCCGCGCCTCGCGACGGCCCGCCAGCATCAGCATGAGGCCCTTCGCAGCATGGACCGCCGGCGAACACCGCGCCGTCGCGAGCGCAACTTGCAGCCGCTCGGGGATCGCAGCTTCATGTCGGAGGATGGCAGCGCTCAGCTCGTGCCACGCTTCCTCATGACCGGCCATCGACGGCGGCACATGGATCTCGACCATCGGCACCTTCATTGACGCACGCTTCCGGGACTACGTTCATACTCTTAGCCACGCTGAACGTGGACCAAGCCCCCGTCACTGTTGCTTGATGAGGTCGTGATGACGCAGGATCGCGGGAATCAGATCTTGCCGTCGTAGGCGCGGCGACCGATGCGCACGGCAAGCAGCGTGAAGGTCGGCCGGTCCAGGGCCTCGGTGATTTCGCGGCGCAGCGTCTCGGCGTCGTCGACCCACACCCCATGCCCGCCCATGGCCTCGGCGAGCGCGGGAAAGTCGGTGCCGGCGAAGTCGACGCCCGCGTTGGCGAGCTGGCTCGCGCGCTGCTTCATCTCGATGAGCGACAGGCTCTCGTCGACCAAGACGACGATGGGCAGGGCGAGCGACAGGTCGCGCACCGTCGCGAGGTCGCCGAGGATCATCTCGAGCCCGCCATCGCCGCACACCGCGATCGCCGGCGTCGACGGCGCGGCGAGCTTGTGGCCGGCGGCGAGGCCCACCGCCGCTCCCATGGTACACAGCGCGGTGGACTGCAGCAGCGTGCGCGGCGCATGGCAGCGCCACACCTGACTGATGAGGATGCGATGGGCGCCGGAGTCGGCGCTCACGACGGCGTCCCGCGGCGCAGCCTGGCGCAGGGCATGGAACGCCGCGGCCGGCCCCCACCCCTCGGGTTCCGGCCCGAAAGCCTCGGCGAGGGCAGCGCGCGTCGCGGCGGGCTCGCCCTGCGGCCACGTCGGCCCCGACGGCGTGCGCTCCGCGAGTAGCGCGAGCCCGTGCCGGATCGAGCCGTACAGCGTGATGCCGACCCCGTGCATCCCGTGCTGGCGCACGACCGGCGTCAGCTCGATGACGCGCGCGTCGTCCGGCCACGGGTCGCGCCAGGGCATGCGCATCTCGATGGGGTCGTAGCCCACCAGGACGATGCAGTCCGCCCTGGCGACGAGCGGCAGCAAGTGGCGGTCGGCGAGCGGTGACAGGCCTGCCCCGCCGAGCGCCTGCGGACCGTCCTCGTCGATGAGCCCCTTGCCCTTGTAGGTGGTGACAAGCGGCGCGCCGATCGACCGCACGAAGGCGGCGACCGCGTCGGCCGCCTCGTCGTTCACCGCGTCGAGCCCCGCGATGACGAGCGGCCGCTGGGCGCCGGCGATCCACTCGCGTGCCCTTGCGAGCTCCGGTCCCGCCACGGGCTGCGCCCTGCCGCCGACCCCAGGGGGTGCGGTGGGGCTGTTCTCGGCGTCACCCTCGGCGACGGGCACCGGCACGTCGATGTGGACGGGCCCTGGCTGCCCGGTCATGGCAAGGCACAAGGCCTTGTCGACGACCCGGTTGAGGCTCTGCGGCGCAGCGCGGAACGTTGCCTTGACGACGGGCCGCAGCACCGCGGCGTGGTCGAAGACCTGGTGCGTGTAGGTGTCGGCCTCCCAGCCCTCGACGCAACCGGTGAGGACGACCAGCGGCACGCGCTCCTGATGCGCGTTGGCGATCACGTTGACCGCGTTCGCGACCCCCGGACCCACGGTGGCGACGAGGATGCCCGGCGCGCCGGTGGCGTGCCACACCCCCTCGGCCATGAAGCCGGCAACGTTCTCGTGCTTGGTGAGGTGGAAGGCGATGCCGGCCCGCGTCAGCGCGTCGACCAGCGCCAGCGTCTCGCCGCCGGGGATGCCGAAGGCGTGGGTCGCCCCGAACGCGGCGAGCTTCTGGGCGATGAGGTCGGCGTTCCTCATGCCGCGAGCGTCGCAGCGCCGCGCTCCGCACGCTTAAGGTCGGCGCCGTCGTCGTCGCAGAACGCTCTGAGGAGCTGCGTCGCCGCCGGGCATGCTCGGACGTGCGTCACGTCGGGCACGAGGCGGGCGAGCGTCCCCTCGGTTACGGGGGCGGTGGTCAAGGTGAGGCTCCGGAAGGGACGGCGGACGCCGGCATCCTATTCGCGGTGCGTCGTACCGCAAGCTCGCTTCGGGACACTGCGACTTGCGACGGGCGCGCCATCGCGCCATGTGCGGTGGACGCGTGCCACGGCACGCGGCACACCCCTCGCGCTGAAGACCCCTCGCGAGGGGCCTCGCGGTGACCCAACCGGACGGACATGCTGACGACCACCGAACCCCGCCTCAAGGTGACCGATCCGGGGTTCGTGGCGGCGCATCGGCTGGTCGGCGAGGTTGCCGCGGGACGCCCCGTGCTCCTGCGCGACGGTGTCGAGGAGGTTCTGGCCTCGCCCATCGACGGCGGTCCGGTGCTGTCCGGTCGCCTCGCCGTCACCGGAGCGCGCGCCGCCTACCTCGGGCTCACCGAGGCGCCGACGATCCTCGCAGGCCCGGCCGACGCCGACGCGCTGATCGCGCTCGCCGCGGCGGACGGCGTCGCGGCGCCACGGGCGGAGCCGGCGGGGCTCCTCGCGATCGCCGCGACCGAGCTCGCCAAGCTCGCCGGGGTCGTCCCCGCGATGACGCTCGGCGCGCCGGCCGACGCTGCGGGGACCTTCCCGGCGGACGTCCTCGCCGCGGACGCGAGCGACGTCCTTGCGCTGCGCCGCGCCATCGCGGTCACGGCACGACCGATGGCGTGCGCCAGCGTTCCCCTCGCCGCCGGCGCGACGGCCACGGTGACCGCGTACCGCAACGCCGTCGGCGGCACGGTGACCACGGTCGCGGTGGGCGATCCGATGCCCGGCGCGCTGGTGCGCGTCCACTCGTCCTGCGCGACCGGCGACATCCTCGGTTCGCAACGGTGCGACTGCGGGGCGCAGTTGCAGCTCGCCCTGCGCCGCATCGCCCAGGAAGGCGGGCTCCTGGTGTACACCGCGCAGGAGGGGCGCGGCATCGGGCTCGTCAACAAGCTGCGCGCCTACGCACTGCAGGACCGCGGTCTCGACACGGTGGAAGCCAACCTCGCGCTCGGCTTCCACGACGACGAGCGGGAGTACGCCGCGGCCGCCGCGGTGCTGACGCAGCTCGGGATCACCGACGTCCGCCTGATGACGAACAACCCCGCCAAGGCCGCGGGGCTCGAAGCGCTCGGCATCACCGTCGTCGCCGTGCCGCTCTTCGGTCCCGTCACCGAGGCGAACCGGCTCTACCTCGCCACCAAGCGCCTGCGCAGCGGTCACCGGCTCTAGCAGCCCGCCGAAGACGTGGGCGGCGACCGCAGCCGGATTGCGATCCCCTCGTCGGAGGCGAGCGGGGGTGATCGGCAAGCGCGTGGCTCGCGGGACGGATCGGAGGGATGGTCTCGTCCGTGCCGCTCGAGGGGCGGGGGCCGCAGGACCGCCCTCTGCGCGCGATCCGCGCGCCCGGCGATGCGGCGCCGGACAAGCTCGATCCGCGGGTCGCGGCGCTCCCTTCGCGCATGGGCCGCCCGTCGCTCCCGCCGGAGATGCGGCTCCGGGCGACGCGGCTGCCGACGCTCCGCTCGGTGCACTCGGTGCGCTCGCAGCGCCAGCCCATGGAGGCGGTCGACTTCGACCTCCTGTTCCGCCGGTTCGCCGAGCTCGAGCTTGGGTTCCGGCTCGACAACGCCGTCCGGCATCCGACCACCGTTCCCCACGATCGGACGCGGCCGATGGGGGCGACGTGGCCCGTGAGTTCCGTGCCGCGCTCGTCGCGCTGCCGGAGGCGAAGGCGCTCATGTCGGCCGAGCACTCTTCCCGTCGACGGTACGCCGATCGAGGCGTGGCCCGCCATGAAGAGCTCCGTGCGGAAGGGACGACGCCACGCCGCTTCCCGGCGGCGGCGGCGGGCGCAGCGCCGGCGCGGGCTTGCGCGGCGGGACGCGCTCCGACGCGACCCATGCGTCCGCCACCGAGCCCGACGCCCGGCTCCACCGCGAGGGCGACGGCGGCGAGGGCGGGCTCGCCTTCGTGGGCCGTGTCTGCATGGAGAACCGCCACGGCCTGGCGGTGGGCGTACCGGCGGCCCGCACGACGGGCCCGACGGAGCGCGAGGCGACGGCTGTCGATGACAAACGGAATTTAGTTGCTGCTGCGGAAGCAGCGACAGACGTCGAGCAGACATCATAAGGGCCGAATGGACGCATACCGAAAAGCTGGCATTCCTGCCAGGACGCTTGACGCAAAATCTTGGAAAGATGAAGAGAGGCGCCAATCAATTGTCGGTGAGCTTTTGGATGATATCGAAAGTGCACTGGAGTCCGAGAATGTCGCGGACTCGCCGAACGGTGACGGCGCAGGTGGCGCAGATCCCACGGACGACTCATTTGACAACGATATGAGTTGGAACTGAAGTGTACTTTCTTGGAACAGGCGATGATGTGGCGCGTTTGGCGGATTGGCTAGATAGTGATGGATGGGTAGGCACTGAAGTTTACGTGAAGGACGGACTATGCCCAATCAAGCTTGATAAGCCTTCTATGTTAGTGGCAAACATGGATCGCGGTGTGCACGCATTTGCGTTGGTTAAGCCTGGAGTGTCCATCCAGCCGATTGGACATAGAATTATACGTTCTTATGAAGACACGCCTATGACGCAAGTCCTTCCGAGCCGCGGAGGCCCTTCCCTTCACTTTGCCGTAACATACCGGACGGATCGAACATTTCATGATGGGAAAAGTAGAAACATACTTAGTGAATTCTGGTTGGTGGTTATGTCTGCCTACAGAGATATCAGTACTGGTCATCGGCTCGACAACTTCAGCATAGTCTCTGCGCATAACGTATTTTGTAGGTCAATCGACAGTGCGACCACCGAGATCAATACGCCTAAGGGACCTTATGCCCTGCTTACCGGAAGCAACGCGTTGTCTGATCCCGACAACTGGTTGATGTTCATTCACCATAAACGCATCGAGCCCTTATCTAATTTTCTTTGACAATAATCATGCGGCGCTTTGGGTGCGGCCTTCTACGGCCATCAAATTGTTACCGATTAGCCGTGTAAGTAGTTTGTTAGAGTGTGCGTCATTAGCTGATTTGCAACTGTTCAGTCCGAACGGTTGATCGCGAGCGAAGCCCGGAGCTGCCGCCCGCTAGTGCCGATGCCCCGGCACGCTCCACAACCGCGCCCCTCGCACGCTGGGCACGGCACCGCGACCAAGTCCTGCCCCAACACCCGTCGCATGGCGAGCTACGGCGTCCACCTCGACCACGACGGCTCGGTGCGCCGCGTCACCGCCCCGTCCGGCGCGCCGGTCGTCGAGGTCGCCTACCAGCCCTACGGCGAGGAGGAGCGGACCGAGGTAGGCGTCGCGCCCACCGAGGAGACCCGAGGCTTCCTCGGCGGGCGCCACGACGCGATGACCGGCCTCACCTACCTCAACGCACGGTACTACGACCCCCTCATCGGACGCTTCATCTCCCCCGATCGCCTCGATCCCAACACACCCGGCGTCGGCGTCAACCGGTACGCCTACGCCGCAAACGATCCCGTCAACCTCATCGATCCGAGCGGCATGTGGAGCGCCGAGGCCTCGCCATCCGACCGCGGCGGATCCATGGACGGCCTCGGCGGAAACCCCTCCGATGATCCCGGAGGCGGTGACTTCGGCGGTGGTTTCGGGGGCGGGTGGAGCAGCTTTGGGCCAACTCAAACATATGCAACCGATATAACAGTTTCCGTCTACAATGATCCGACGAAGCCACTCGGACGGTCGATACCAATAGCGCTGCCTAAAGCCGTCACGATCGCAATCGCCATAGCCGGTCTGCTGAACGAGGAGGCGGACGACAAAGACAAGAGAGAGCACCCGGAAGACGGTCCGGTTGAGCGAGATGCGATAACCTCGGAGCGATCTGGGCAAGCACCCAACCCGACTCCCCAACCACCTGAAGACGATGAGCGAACCCAAGCGGCGAAAGACGCTAAGAAATTGAGCGACCGCCGAGCCGACAAGCTTGCCCGAAGGATGGAATACCTGGACGCACATGCCTTAAAGGATGAGTACAACTATGACTCAAAGACAGACCTATATCATAACAGTTAAACAGGGGACGTATTTGCTGGACCTAGGAAAGGTTCCGGCTTCTTCGAACACCTAGGGAACACTGGGAAAAACCTTTCAAATGAACAGCAGATGGTATGAGTTTGAAGTGGAAATACGCTTGGCCTTCCAAGGGGTATCTCCAAGCGTTAAATATTTCGAGTTGAAGATTCCCAAGGCTAATACGATTCTTGAACGAGGTGAGCGTGATAGTATCCAAATTCTACCTAGAAATAATCTTATTTCTTACAGATCTGATGCCATGTCGTGGGATGCACCGCTTGTGGATCATTGGACATATCTCGAAAGTCGGTTCAACGATAAACAAGACGCCCTCGTTGAGCTGTCAAAAGCTTGTTCGAAAACCGTATGCTCGATTATTGTTACCTCATGTAGTCAATTTGTTGACGTAGCATTTCCCGGCAAAATGCTCGATTTCCTTAACTTGATCGACGCCTATGTTGAAATAGTCCTTCGCAAGGACACCTCGACGGATGAGGATTGATCGAGCGGTCTGTTCCTTACATGCTGCAAATGTACAGCCGAAATGTCGCCCGACGATGAAGTTCCGGCGCCGCTGTCTTGAGACGGTGACGTGTGGTTAACCTTCATAAGCCACTCCTCCAGTCGAGCGTGCAATCGCCGCCCGCTAGTGCCGATGCCCCCGCACGCTCCACAACCGCGCCCCTCGCACGCTGGGCACGGCACCGCGACCAAGTCCTGCCCCAACACCCCTCGCAGCACATCGCGCACGATGTACTCGTCGACGCCAAGGTCGACCAGCCGTGTGAACCGCCGTGGACGGGCTCGAAGTGTGCAGCGTCGACAGCACCAGCCGACCGACGAGCGCCGCACGGCAGGCGATCTGCGCCGTCTCCCCGTCCCGGATCTCGCCCACCATGATCACGTTCGGGTCCTGCCGCAGGATCGAGCGCAGCACGCTCGCGAAGGTCAGCCCGATCTCCTCCTGAACTTGAATCTGATCGATCCCCGCGATCTGGTACTCCACAGGATCCTCCACCGTCACGATCTTCCGGCGCCCGTTGTTGAGGTGCACCAGCGCGGTGGTGAGCGTCGTCGTCTTGCCCGAACCCGTCGGTCCGGTAGCCAGGAACAGCCCGTTGGGCTGCTCGATGATGGCTCGGACTGCTGCCTGGGTGTCGATGTCGAAGCCGAGAGCGTCCCATCCGAGCCGCACCGCCTTCGGATCGAGGACGCGGCACACGATGCTCTCCCCATGCTGCGTCGGCACCGAGGACATGCGAAAATCGATCACCCGTCCGCCCACCACGACGGTCATGCGGCCGTCCTGGGGCCGGCGACGCTCCGCGACGTTCATGCCGGACAGCACCTTCAGGCGAGCAATGACCGCGTCGGCACTGACCGCGTTGGCGCGGTCCTGGGCCAACAGCACCCCGTTCATCCGGAAGCGGATGGACAGACCGGATGCATCGGACGAGACGTGGACGTCCGACGCCCCGTGCGCGATGGCATCGTTGAGCCGGTCGGCGACGAACTTGATGACTGGGCCATCGGAAGCCCCTTCCAAGACGCTCGCGCGATCGCGGCTCGTCTGATCCTCGCTGATGGTCTGGGTAGCCCCTTCAGCCTGGGCGGCATCGAGGAGGCGGCGGATCGCGTGCCTCGGCGCCGCGCCGGGTCGGACGTCGCGATCGATCGTCTGCCCCAAGACGAGGGAACGCTGGTCGCGGTGGCTCGCGGTGCCTCACCGAGCGGCGAGCTGCTCGAGGTGCCGCAACTTCTGGCCCGCCAGGTCGAGGACGTGACGATCGCGTACTGGGGGCGAGCCAATGCCGTGATGGCGCTCGGTTGGACGCAGGCGTGGCCGGAGGACGCCGACCTGTTGCCGGAGCTCGTGCGGATCGGAGCGACGTTGAGCGAGGGGTCGTTCGTTCCCCTCTTGCTGCAACCGGCGCTGGGGGAAAGGCGCGCGAGGATGTCGCTGTCGTCGGTGATGCCACCGCCGCGAGCGACAGCACGATGAGTCGCCCACCACGGTCCCGACGCACCGGCATCGCGTTGATCCCGGCGCTGATCGCCGCCATGCTCCTCTCGAGCCTGGCACTTTTGGTGCAGGCGCGGACGGGGGCGGATGCTGTGACGGTGGGACGTCTCATCGAGACAAACCGTGAGGCGTTCGCGCGATGGTCGGCCCACGAGCTGGCGCGCGTGGAGGCTGCACGGGCCCTGATCCGTCGTGGTTCAAGGATGCCGCCGTTCGAGCTCGATGTCCCGCGATCGGGCGCAACCGGTCTCAGGTGGATGGTATTGGTCCAGCGCGTTGCAAAGACCGACGGCGGGCGCGACGCGGTCGAGATCACCTTTCGACCCGTGGGCGAGTAGCCAGACCTCGCCGACGCCGACCGCTCAGCCCACTTCGCTTCGACGTCGAGACCCAGGCGGCGGTCCGGGCCATCATCGAACGTCCCAACGGGCTGTTCCTGGTTACCGGACCGACCGGTTCGGGCAAGACGACGACGCTCTACACCGCGCTGACACTCTACACCGCGCTGGTGCACCTCAACAACGGGGCGCCGCAGGTGGCCTGCCCCCTGAAAAGTGGTCCTCCGTGAGGTAGGCTTTCGAGCCTTTGGAGGACGTCAGGAATGCCGCAGAAGAAGCACAAGCCCGAGGAGATCGTCGCGAAGCTGAGGCAGGTCGATGTGCTGGTTTCGCAGGGACGTCCGGCCTTGGAGGCGATCCGGGGGATCGCCGTGACGCCGTTCACGTACTACCGCTGGCGCAAGGAGTTCGGCGGGCTGAAGACCGACCAGGTGAAGCGGCTGAAGGAGCTCGAGAAGGAGAACGAACGGCTGCGGAAGGCCGTTTCCGACCTGACGCTGGAGAAGCTGATCCTGCGCGAGGCCGCCTCGGGAAACTTCTGAGCTCCGCCCGCCGCCGCCGCTGCATCGACCAGGTCATGACGAAGTTCGACGTGTCCGAGCGGGTGGCGTGCCGCGTGCTGGGGCAGCACCGATCGACGCAGCGAAAGGCGCCGAGGGGGCGTGCCGATGACGCGGCACTCACCGCCGACGTCGTCGCGCTTGCCACGCAGTACGGCCGCTACGGCTATCGCCGGATCACGGCGATGCTTCATGCGGCGGGCTGGGCGGTGAACGTCAAGCGGGTCGAGCGCATCTGGCGTCTGGAGGGGCTTAGAGTGCCGGGAAAGCAGCCGAAGAAGGGCCGGCTCTGGCTGACCGACGGCTCCTGCGTGCGGCTCCGGCCCGAGCGCCCCAACCACGTCTGGTCCTACGACTTCGTCGAGGATCGCACCCACGACGGCAGGAAGTTCCGCATGCTCAACGTCATCGATGAGTTCACCCGCGAGTGCCTGACGATCCGCATCGACCGACGGCTGAAGTCGACGGACGTGATCGATGTCCTGTCCGACCTCTTCATCTCGCGCGGCGTGCCGGGCCATGTCCGATCCGACAATGGTCCCGAGTTCATTGCCAAGGTCGTACGAGAATGGATCGCGGCGGTGGGAGCCAGAACCGCGTTCATCGAGCCCGGCAGCCCGTGGGAGAACGGCTACTGCGAGAGCTTCAACTCCAAGCTCCGCGACGAGCTGCTGGACGGCGAGATCTTCTACTCGCTGGCCGAGGCGCGCATCGTCGTCGAGGGATGCCGACGGCAGTACAACACGGTCTGACCGCACTCCTCGCTGGGCTACCGACCACCCGCGCCTGAGACCGTGCTCTGGCCGGCTTCGCCGCCCCAGGCCGCGCCCGTCATGGCATGGCGCTCAAACCGACCATGCAATAAGATCCCCCTCGGACCACCCGATGGGGGAGGCCAACTGGTCATTCTTTTGGTTCTTGTAGTCTGTAATACCAACTAGTTAAAGCACCAGCAACTATCCCTATAGGAAAAAAAATGAAAGCCGCATGAAAAGCTGATATAATTTCTGATATTGGCAGATGTCCATTCTTAAGTAAAAAAAAGTTGGGACCACGGTGACAATAACAACCGAGACCAAGCAGGAAATTCTAACGCCTTCTTTCAAATCGACCCACCTTAGATAATGGAGCTTTTTCATGAAGCGAACCTAATTAAATGAAGCAACTTCAGGGGCATCTGCTGCGCTGGGTGTAGAGTTGTTTGCATCATTGTTACTACCATCATCCCCATTATTTTCGGATGTCGGAGCGGATAGGCCGACATTGCCTGTTATGCGTTCGTCGGCCATTGGATTTACCGTGATTTTTGTCCCAACAAATGTCTTGCTTTTCTCTTCTTTCCCAAAAACTTCTCGTACCGCAGCAGTAACCGCTGCAGCAACTGCAACACCTCGTGTAGCAACCGCCCGCGAAGCAGCGGAGATGGGGCTGCTTGCCCAACTGGCAACAGCAGCTCCTACATATCCCGCTACACCAGCCAATGCGACATTCGTGGCTGTAACATGATCCTCAATAGCTACAACGGCCGCGGCTGCAACCGCTGGCTGAGCCACACGATCGATTGTACGTTCCACTACCACCTGAGTAGCAAGTGGAGCAGACCGGCCTAAAATCGCAGTCGTTGCCCGAGGACTAATTACCGCTGCGAGCGCCCCAAATCCCGCTGACTTGGCGATCCGGCCGTAGTCTATTTGCTGACCAGTCCGTGCCTGGAGAGCATAGTCGACCCCCGCTCCGATAACCGCACCTACCGCAGCGTTAACTGCCATAGCCCACTCCCCACCCGGATCGATGAGGTTGACGGGATCGTTTGCGGCGTAGGCGTACCGGTTGACGCCGACGCCGGGTGTGGTGGGATCGAGGCGATCGGGGGAGATGAAGCGTCCGATGAGGGGGTCGTAGTACCGTGCGTTGAGGTAGGTGAGGCCGGTCATCGCGTCGTGGCGCTCGCCGAGGAAGCCTCGGGTCTCCTCGGCGGGCGCGACGCCCACCTCGGTCCGCTCCTCCTCGCCGTAGGGCTGGTAGGCGACCTCGACGACCGGCGCGCCGGACGGGGCGGTGACGCGGCGCACCGAGCCGTCGTGGTCGAGGTGGACGCCGTAGCTTGCCATCTCCACCCGCTTGGCGTCGGCGATGGGATGCTTGGTCAAGACCCCCGTGGGGCTCACCTCCAGGTCGGCGACGAAGGTGGTGGTCTCCACCGCCCCGGTCGACGGCGCGAAGCGGCGCTGCTGGCGCGCGTCGTCCGGCCCGTAGGTCATGGTGGTGAGCCCGCCGCGGGCGACGGTGGCGAGGCGGCCGAGCCCGTCCCAGGTGAGGGTGCGGTTGAGCGCGGGCGCGTCCCTGACCTGCAACAGGTTGCCGTTGGCGTCGTAGGACAGGCTCGCGTTCCCGACCTGCGTCGGCGCGTGGGGCTGCGCCGAGCCCGCCGGCGGGTAGGTGTAGCTCCCCCGCCCGGTCCGCGACGTCATGTTGTTGACGCGGTCGTAGGTGTAGCTCGTCACCGCGCCCGAGGGACGATGCAGGGCGCTGACGAGGCGTCCCGCGGTGAGGCACTTGGGCGACGGACCACTCGAGAGCGTGTCAGTGCAGGCTCCCGTCGACGTCCGCAGTGCTGGGATCCATCAGACTTCGATGCAAGAAGACCGAATTTCCTTCGCCATTGCGTTGCAGTCCACCTATAACGAGGCGGAACTACCTCATAAGGCAACATCAGTTATGGGTAGTCCGCTGATGCAGAATCAAACACACTACCATCCAAAGTCGTCGAATCTTAATACTTGCTTCTCCTTTCCCGCTTGTACCCAAAGAACTTCGGGGTGATCGTCAACATCTGGATCGTTCAGTACGCTGATCGCCATACCATCAAACACAAACGTCAACTTGTTCGGGTTCTCGGTGAATAACCGTAATGTGGGTACTACGCCGCCAAAGAATTCAATACTACATTGATAAAGTGCTGTTATCATACCATATTTCGAAAAAACCAAGTGCATATGACCTTGAGAATAATGAATGCTTGTTACCATCTTTCCAATGAACCTTTCTTCAATCAAGTTCATCTATCAACCCTAGTTGGCTATGTAGGCGTAAGGGTGGTGTCGGCCTTTCGCCCAGTTACTGGATCGACGCTTGGCGTCGGCGATGGATGCTTGGTCAAGACCCCCGTAGGCCTCACCTCCAGGTCGGCGACGAAGGTATTGGTCTCCACCGCCCCCGTCGACGCCGCCAGGCGGTGCTGCTGGCGCTGGTACTGACGTCCATCCCTAAGAACGCAGGGCGATCCAGCGCAGGGACACAACTGGCGACGGGCGAGCCCAGGGACTGGGACGGCGTGGCTGGGGCGGCTGGATTCGAACCAGCGCATGGCGGTACCAAAAACCGCTGCCTTACCGCTTGGCTACGCCCCATCGCGCTCGCCGCACATAGCTTCTCCATCGCACGGCGGCAACCGCAGCGCGCAGCCGCGGGAGCGACGTCGTCGACACAACCGCCGGCAGCCGCCGGGGACGCGCCGCGCGCGGGCCATCGCAGGGCCAGCTCTGCTGCGGCGGGCCATCGCAGGGCCAGCCCTGCTGCGGCGCTGCGTCAGCGGCCGTAGTCGCGGAAGGCGGCGAGCACACGGTCCATCTCCTCGGGCGGCAGGACCACCGGGTCGCCGACGGCGAGCGCGGCGCGATGGATGGTGGCGAGGAGCTCCACCTCTCGGGCGAGGTCGAGCGCAACCTCCAGCGTCGCGCCGGCGGCGACGACGCCATGGTTGGCGAGCAGGCACGCGTCCACCGTGTGCAGCGTCGCGACGATCGCGGCCGACAGCGCTTCAGTGCCGAACGTCGCGTAGGGCGCCAGCGGGACCTCGTGGCCCCCCGCCATCGCCACCATGTAGTGCGACGCAGGGATCGGCCGGCGCAGCACGGCAAGCGCCGTGGCGTTCACCGAATGGGTGTGGACGACGGCGCAAAGGTCCGCGCGGGCGGCGAGGAGGTCGCGGTGGAAGCGCCACTCCGAGGATGGCCTGCCGCGGGCCGATCCCTCGAACGGGACCGACGCGACGTCGTGCGGCTGCATCCTCTCCGCGCGCACGGCGCTGGGCGTGATGAGGAGCCCGTCCGCGACGCGCAGCGAAACGTTGCCCGCCCGCCCGACGATCAGCCCCTCGTCCTTCAGCGCGCGGTAGGCCGTGACCAGCGCGGCCCGCTCGGCCTCATGGTCCATCGCAAGCCTCCTCCACGAGCGCCTTCGTCGTCGGGTGACGCGGCGCCTCGAAGATCGCACCCACCGCCTCCTCCTCGACGACGCGGCCGTCGTGCATCACGAGGATGCGGTCGGCGAGGCGGCGCACCAGCGCGAGGTCGTGGGCGATGAAGACGAGCGCCAGCCCATCCTCGCGCACCAGGCGGTCGAACAGGTCGACGACTTGCGCCCGCAGGGCCGCATCGAGCGCCGACACCGGCTCGTCGGCGACGAGGACCGCGGGCCCCGCGATCAGCGCGCGGGCGATGGCGATCCGCTGGCGCTGTCCACCGGAAAAGGCGTGCGGCCGACGCGGCAGGGCCTCCGCGTCGAGGCCGACGCGCGCGAGCGCCTCGATGGCCCGGCAACGGCGCTCGTTGTCGGGGAGGCGCGATCCGTGCAGCGGCTCGGTGACGATGCGCAGGATCGAGTGCCGCGGGTTGAAGCTCGTCGAGGGGTCCTGGAAGACCATGCTCGCGGTGCGCCGCAGCGTGGCATCGCCCGGGCCGACCGCGTTGCCGCGGACCCGCACCGTGCCGGCGTGCGGCAGCAGCCCGAGGACGGCGCGCACCAACGTCGTCTTGCCGCTGCCCGACCCGCCGACCACCGCGAGCCGCTCGCCTCGGCGGACCGACAGCGTGGCGTCGTCGACGACAGTCCGTCCGCCGCGCCGGACCGTCATCCCCCTCGCCTCCAGCACCACATCGCCGACGCGCCGCTGCGACAGCGGTCCTGCCCACCGTCGCGCCGCGACCAGCGCCCGAGCCGCCGTGCTCCGTGGCGCCGTGAGCACGGTGCGACCCTCCTCCGCGACGCGACCCTCGGCCATCACCGCGATCCGCTCGGCGCGTCGCGCCACGGCGAGGTCGTGGGTGATGAGCACCAGCGCGGCACCCTCGGAGGCGGTGAGGTCGGCGAGGAGCGAGAGCACGCGCGCCGCGGTCACCGCGTCGAGCGCGCTCGTCGGCTCGTCGGCGACTACGAGGCGTGGGGACAGCGCGAGGGCGATGGCGATGGCGACCCGCTGGCGCTGGCCGCCGGACAGCTCGTGCGGGTAGCGCTGCGGGGTGACGCCCGCAGCGGCGAGCTCGGTGCGCTCCAGGAGATCGATGACGGCGCTGCGACGGGCCGCGGCGGACCAGTCCGTGTGCAGGCGCATCGGCTCGGCGATCTGCGTACCGATGTGCTGCACCGGGTTGAGCGCCGTCGCCGGCTCCTGGAACACCATGGCGATGGCGGCGCCGCGCAGGCGTGCCATCTCCCGCTCCGACGCGGCGAGGAGGTCGCGGCCCTGGAAGCGTACAGCGCCGCCGTAGCGCACCCCGGGTGGCGGCAGCGCGAGCATGGCGCGCGCTGTCAGCGACTTCCCCGAGCCCGATGCACCGAGGATCGCAAGCCGCTCCCCCGCCTCGAGGTGCAACGTGACGTCCTCCACGAGCGTCCGCCCGCCCGAGGTCGCGCGCAGGCCCTCGAGGGACAGCATCAGCCGCGCACGAGGCGCGGGTCGAGGCTGCGGGTGAACGCCTCGCCGAGGGTCGTCACCGAGAGCACGGTCACGGCGATGGCGAGCCCCGGCCAGACGGCGAGCTGTGGTGCGAGCGCCATCATGGTCTGCGCCTCGGCGAGCATGCGGCCCCACGACACCGTGGGCGGCTGCGCTCCGAGGCCCACGTAGCTGAGCCCGGCCTCGGCGAGGATCGCCACGGCGAACTGGGTGCTCGCCTGGGTGACGACGACGGGGGCGACCAGGGGGGCGACGTGCTCGGCGGCGATGCGTGCCTCGCCCTTGCCTGCGAGACGCGCCGCGTCGATGAAGTCGAGCGTAAGGACGCTGCGCGCCGTGGCGGCGGTGAGGCGTAGGAAGACCGGCACGTTGAACAGGCCGATGGCGACCAGCGCGTTGAGCGCGGAAGGTCCGGTGAAGGTCGACAGCATGGCCGCCACGATCAACGCCGGGAACGCGAACACGACGTCCGAGGCCCGCATCAGGGCCCCGCCGACGAAGCGGCCGGACGCGGCGGCCGCGAGCCCGAGCGGCGCGCCGACGCCGACCCCGACGAGGATCGCCCCCGCCGCCACGCCGAGCGAGGTCGACGCGCCCGCCATCAGCATGGAGACGAGGTCACGGCCGTAGTGGTCCGTGCCGAGCGGATGGGCGAGCGAGGGCGCACCGAAGCGGCCAGCGACGTCGATCCCATCCACGGCGTGCGGCGTCCACGCCAGCGCGACGATCGCCGCAGCGCCGACGATCGCGACGACGATCGCGGCGAGGCCCCTCACGACGGCTCGCGCCGCTGCTTCGGGTTGGTCCACGCGGCCGCGGCGTCGCACAGCGCGTTGACCGCGATCACGGCGGCGACGAGGACGAGGACGATGCCCTGCACGAGGGGCACGTCGCGCTGCGCGACGGCCTGGAACAGCAGGCGACCGAGCCCTGGCAGGTTGAACACCGTCTCGATGATGATCCCGCCGGCGAGGAGGAAGCCGAACTGCAGCCCGATGACGGTGAGGATCGGGGCCCACGCGTTGGGCAGCGCGTGGGCGACGACCGCGCCGGAGGGGCTGCGGCCCTTGGCGCGGGCGAGCGCCACGTAGTCCTCGTCCATTGCCTCGACGACGGCGGTGCGGGTGAGGCGCGTCAGGATCGCGGCCTGCGGCGTGGCGAGGGCGATGGCCGGCAGCACCAGCGCCGCGAGCCCTGCGCCGAGGCCGGCGTCCCAGCCGGGGAAGCCGCCGGCCGAGGTCGCCGCGAGGACGATGGCGAACAGCCAGATGAGCATGAGGCCGAGCCACACGTTGGGCACGCTGAGGCCGACCTGCGCCAACGCCGAGACCACGCGGTCCGCAAGCCGGCGACGGCGCACCGCGGCGAGAAGCCCCGCCGGCAGCGCGACCCCCACCGACAGCGTCACCGCCAGCCCGGCGAGCGGCACAGAGACCGTCGCCCGCTCCGCGATGAGCCGGGAGACGGGGACGTCGTAGGTCGAACTTGTCCCAAGGTCGCCGACGAAGGCGCCGGCGAGCCACCGCACGAAGCGCTCGGGCACCGAGCGGTCGAGCCCCATGGCGCGGCGCAGCTCGGCTACCGCCTCGGGGTCGGCGTTCATGCCCAGCCTGAGCTGCGCCGCGTCGCCGGGCAGGACGCTCATCGACATGAACACCAGGACGGCCGCGGCGAGGAGCGTGCCGACGAGCTGGGCGAGGCGCGCGAGCGCCGGCACGGGATCGCTACGCGAGTGTCAGTCCCATGCGACGTCGGTGAGGTCGTTCGCCTGGATCGGCGCGTTGGTCCACAGCCCCGACAGATGCGCGTCCCACACGCCGATCTTGGGGAGCTGGAACAGGAACGCGTTGACCGCGTCCTCGGCGATCATGCGCTGCGCGTCCTGCAGCAGCGCGGAGCGGCGCTCCGGGTCACCCTCCGCCTCCAGCGCCTCGAGGGTCTGCTCGAGGTCCGCGTTCGGCACGCCGATGTAGTAGTCCGGCCGCGCGTAGATGCCGATGTCGGCCGGCTCGGTGTGGGCGACGATCGTGAGGTCGTAGTCGTGCTCGCTGAAGGTCGACGACAGCCACTCCGCCCACTCGACCGGCCTTAAGCTCGCCTCGATGCCCACGGCGCGAAGCTGCGCGGCGATGATCTCCCCGGAGCGGCGGGCGTAGGCCGGCGGCGGCAGCGTGATGGTGACGGCGAGGTCCTCGACGCCCGCCTCTTCGAGGAGCGCCTCGGCGCGCTCCGGGTCGTAGGGGTTGACGCCTGTGAGGTCGAGGTAGGCGGGGTCGTGCGGCGGCATGTGCGAGCCGATCGCGGTGGCCGTGCCGTACATCGCGCCGTCGATGAGCGCCTGCCGGTCGATGGCAGCGGCGATCGCGCGGCGTACGGCGACGTCGTCGAACGGCTCGCGCTCGGCGTTGATCGCGAGGATCGTCTCGCCCTCGGTGGTGCCGATGGCCACGGTGAAGCGGTCGTCCGCCTCGAGCACCGGAAGCTGCTCCGGCGCGGGGAAGTTCGGGAACGCGTGCACGTCGCCGGCGAGCAGCGCCGCGAGCGCCACGGTGGGGTCGGACACGAAGGCGAACGTCGCACCTGGCAGCGCGACCGGCTCCCCCCAGTAGTCCTCATAGCGGGCCAGCTCCACGCGGTCGCCGCGGCGCCAGCGCTCGAAGCGGAACGGGCCAGTGCCGACCGGGGTCTGCTTGTTCGCCTCGGCGGTGTCGGGGTGCACCATCACGGCATCGCCCCAGCCGAGCGCGTAGGGGAGGTCCGCGTCGGGCCGCGACAGGCGCACGGTGAGCGTCGTCGGGTCGGTGGCCTCGACCTCCTCGATGGCCTCGAAAAGCTCAGGCTGCGCGTTCTGCGCGCCCTCGGCGCGTGCTCGGTCGAGGGCGAACCTTGCGACCTCGGCGTCGAACGACGCGCCGTCGTGGAACGTCACCCCCTCGCGCAGGGTGAACGTCACGGTGAGGCCGTCCTCCGACACCGTCCAGTCCGTGGCGAGCGCCGGCTGGACGCTGCCGTCCTGCGCGATCTGCGTCAGCCCCTCGAAGACGTTGGCGTAGGTGACCTCGTCGATGGCGGCTGCGGCGCCTGCCGTCGGGTCAAGGTGCGGCGGCTCCAGCGCCATGCCGACGACGACCGGTCGCTGTTCCTGCGCTTGCGCCGAGGCGAGGGGTACGAGCAGGGCGAGCGCGACGAGGCAGGATCGAAGAAGCATGGCGGGCACCGCGTGGACCATGCGCTCGTGTGTAGACCGCGCCCCGACGCGATGCCAGCGCGTTGCGCGCTGCGGCGGCGGCACGGCAGCAAGCGCGCCTGCGACCGCTCGACGATCACCGCCGCGCACTCTGACTGGTGACTGATGATTTGCCTCGCTGTCCGCTGATTTGCCTCGCGGTCCGCCGCGGGAACGAATAATACGCTCGCCCTCACCCGTCTCGCCGTTCTGGGAGGAACACCATGGACGAGAACACGAACCGACTTGCCACCCCCAACGCGCCGCGCGGACGGCGCCGTGCCGCGTGCCTCGCCATGGCGGCCGTGTCCCTCGCCGTCGCGACGAGCGTCGTCGCGCCCGCCGCGGTGGCGCAGCAGAAGTTCATCAACGTGCTGACCGGCGGCACGTCCGGCGTGTATTACCCGCTCGGCGTCGCGCTCGCGAAGATCTACGACGAGGCCATCGAGGGCGCGCGCACCCAGGTGCAGTCGACCAAGGGGTCCGTGGAGAACATCAACCTTCTGGTGCAGGGCCGCGGCGAGGTCGCCCTCGCCCTTGCCGACACGATCATCGCCGCTGCGGAAGGCAACGCGGACGCCGGCTTCCCGCAGCCCGTCGAGACGCTGCGCTCGATCGCCGCCACCTACCCGAACTACGTGCAGATCGCTGCGTCCGAGGCGTCGGGCATCACCGACCTCGAGGGGCTGCGGGGCAAGGCGCTGTCGGTGGGCGCGCCGGCCTCCGGGACCGAGCTCAACGCCCGCGCGATCCTCGGCGCGGCCGGCCTCTCCTACGACGACCTCGGCAAGGTCGAGTACCTGCCGTTCGGCGAGTCGGTCGAGCTCATCAAGAACCGCCAGCTCGACGCCACCTTGCAGTCCGCCGGCCTCGGCGTCGCGTCGATCCGCGACCTGTCGGCGTCGATCCCCATCCGCATGGTGCCGATCCCGGCGTCCATCGCCGACACCTTGGGTGCCCCGTTCCAGGCGGCCGACATCCCCGCAGGCACCTACGACGGCCAGGACGAGGCGGTCCCGGCGCTCGCCATCACGAACATCCTCATCACCTCCTCCGAGGTGGACGAGGAGCTCGTCTACGAGATGACGAAGGCGCTGTTCGAGAACCTCGACGAGCTGAAGACCGCCCACCCGGCGGCCGCCTCCATCGACCCGGCGACGGCGACGACGGACCTTCCCGTGCCGCTGCACCCCGGAGCCGAGCGGTACTACAAGGAGGCGGGCCTCCTCTGAGGAGCCGAACCGGGGCCGCGGTGCGCCGCGCCGTGGCCCCGGCACCCGTTCGCCGAGCCGAGCCGTCATCGTCGCCAGACCCATCCTCGAGAGGACAGTCTCGTGAGCGCCCATCCGTCCCGCGCTGGAGCCGTCGAGCCGACCATCGGCGAGCAGGCCGACCTCAGCGACGCCCTGTCGTCCGCCTTCCCGCGCTCGGTCGAGGGGCGCGTCCTCTTCGGGCTCGCCCTCGCGTTCTCGGTCTTCCAGATCGTCACCGCGGCGCACCTCTGGGACCTGCCCTCGCAGATCGTGCGCGCCGTCCATGTGGGCTTCCTGTGCCTCCTCGGACTGCCCTTGGTCGCCGTCCTCAGGAACGAGGGGCGGGCCGTGCGGGCGCTCTTCTGGGCGCTCGGCCTCGCCGGCGCCGCCGTGGCGCTCTACCAGTGGACGGAGTACCGCGACCTCATCCTGCGCGCCGGCAACCCCAACAGCCTTGACACGGTGGTCGGCGTCACGGCCCTCGCGGTCCTGTTCACCGCCACGTGGCGCATCATGGGGCTCTCGCTGCCCATCATCGCCGGCGTCTTCCTCGCGTACTGCCTGTTCGGCCAGTACGCGCCCGGTCTCCTGCAGACCCGCGGCTACGGCTTCGCCCAGGTGGTCGACCACATGGCGTTCGGCACCGAGGGCATCTACGGCATCCCGACCTACGTCTCATCCACGTACATCTTCCTGTTCATCCTGTTCGGCTCGTTCCTCGAGCGGGCCGGCATGATCACGCTGTTCACCGACGTCTCCCTCGGACTCGTCGGTCACGCCAAGGGGGGTGCGGCGAAGGTCGCGGTGATCTCCTCCGGGCTCATGGGGACGATCTCCGGCTCCGGCGTCGCCAACGTGGTGACGACGGGACAGTTGACCATCCCCCTGATGAAGCGCTTCGGCTACCGCCCCGCCTTCGCCGGCGGCGTCGAGGCCACCGCGTCCATGGGCGGGCAGATCATGCCGCCGGTGATGGGCGCGGTCGCCTTCATCATGGCCGAGACGCTCAACGTGCCCTACACGACGGTGGTGACGGCCGCGATCGTGCCGGCGATCCTGTACTTCGCGTCGGCGTTCTGGGTGGTCCACCTCGAGGCCGGCAAGCGCGGCCTCGTCGGCCTGTCGCGCGCCGAGCTGCCCTCGCCGGTCGAGGCCCTGCGCAAGGGCTGGTATTTGCTGCTGCCGCTCGGCGTCCTGGTCTGGCTCCTGTTCTCGGGCTTCACGCCGCTCTACGCGGGCACCATCGGCCTCGCGCTGACCGCGCTCCTGGTGCTCGGCGCGCCGGTCGCGGGACGCCTCTCGCCGCTGGCCTGGCGCTACGTGTTCTGGATCGCGCTCGGCCTCGTCGCCGCGGCGTTCTTCCAGTACGGCATCCTGCCGATCGTCGCCGCGATCGCCGGCCTTGTCGGGCTGTGCGCGTTGTGGCGCGGCGGACGCGAGACGCTCGCCCTGTCCCGCGACGCCCTGGCGGAGGGGGCCAAGACCGCCCTGCCCGTCGGCATCGCCTGCGCCATCGTCGGCATCATCGTCGGCACGATGACCCTCACCGGAATCGCGAACACGTTCGGCCAGTTCATCGTGGCGGTCGGGGCGAACTCGCTGTTCCTGTCCCTCGTCCTCACCATGCTCACCTGCCTCGTCCTTGGCATGGGCATCCCGACGATCCCGAACTACATCATCACCTCCTCCATCGCGGGACCGGCGCTCTACGACCTCGGCGTGCCACTCCTCGTCAGCCACATGTTCGTGTTCTACTTCGGCATCCTCGCCGACATCACACCGCCGGTGGCGCTCGCCTGCTTCGCGGCGGCGCCCATCGCCAAGGCGTCGGGGCTCAAGATCTCGTTCCAGGCGATCAAGGTGGCGGCCGCCGGCTTCGTGATCCCGTTCATGGCGGTCTACACGCCGGCGCTGATGCTGCAGGACGGCGGACCGCTCGCCGACTCCATCGGCTACGTGCCGGCGGTCGCCTACATCATCTTCAAGGTGTGCCTCGCCATCGGCCTGTGGGGGGCGGCCGCCATCGGCTACCTCCTGGCCCCGCTGGCGTGGTGGGAGCGCATCAGCGCCGCGGCTGCCGCGCTGTTGCTGGTCGCCGCGGTGCCGGCGACGGACGAGGCCGGGCTCGCCCTATGCGCCATCGTGATCGCCTGGCACGTCCTGTCGGTGCGCCGCAGGTCGCGTCCCACGGCGGGCGGCGCGGCGACGGTCGGCCCGGCGGAGTAAGCCCCATCGACGAGCCGATCCTGCCCACGCCGCTCGTCGCGCTCGCCCTCCGACCCGCACGGCGACGAGGCCGCAAAATGTTGCCACGCTGCGCGGCGGGTGACGTTGACACCCCGACGCAGCCCGCCTATGTGCGCAGCAGCCGGCTGGCACTCACCTTGAAGGAGTGCCAACAACCGCGCCTCAATCAATGAGCCGGGCGCCATGCCCTCCAAGTCATGAGGACAGACATGAACTTCCGTCCGCTGCACGACCGCGTCGTCGTGCGCCGCATCGAGTCCGAGGAGAAGACTCGCGGTGGGATCATCATCCCCGACACCGCGAAGGAAAAGCCCCAGGAGGGCGAGGTCGTCGCCGTCGGTCCCGGTGCGCGCGACGAGAATGGTCAGATCCAGGCCCTCGACGTGAAGGCCGGCGATCGCGTCCTGTTCGGCAAGTGGTCGGGCACCGAGGTGAAGCTCGACGGCGAGGATCTCCTCATCATGAAGGAGACCGACATCATGGGCGTCGTCGAAGGCGTCGCCGTCTCCGCCTGATCCATCCGCGCATCACAAGAATCAAGGGAGCCCACAATGGCTGCTAAGGAAGTCAAGTTTTCGTCCGACGCGCGCGAGAAGATGCTGCGCGGCGTCGACATCCTCGCCAACGCCGTCAAGGTGACGCTCGGGCCGAAGGGCCGCAACGTCGTCCTGGAGAAGTCCTTCGGTGCGCCGCGCATCACGAAGGACGGCGTCACCGTCGCCAAGGAGATCGAGCTTGAAGACAAGTTCGAGAACATGGGCGCGCAGATGGTGCGCGAGGTCGCCTCGAAGACCAACGACCTCGCCGGTGACGGCACCACCACCGCGACCGTGCTCGCCCAGTCGATCGTCCGCGAGGGCGCCAAGGCGGTCGCCGCCGGCATGAACCCGATGGACCTCAAGCGCGGCATCGACAAGGCCGTCGCCGAGGCGATCCGCGACCTCGAGAGCCGCTCGCGCTCGATCAACACCTCCGACGAGGTGGGCCAGGTGGGCACGATCTCGGCGAACGGCGACCGTGAGGTCGGCAAGATGATCGCCGACGCCATGCAGAAGGTCGGCAACGAGGGCGTCATCACCGTCGAGGAGGCGAAGTCGCTCGAGACCGAGCTCGAGGTCGTCGAGGGCATGCAGTTCGATCGCGGCTACATCTCGCCGTACTTCGTGACGAACGCCGAGAAGATGACGGTCGAGCTCGAGGACCCCTACATCCTCATCTTCGAGAAGAAGCTGTCGAACCTCCAGGCCATGCTGCCGATCCTCGAGGCGGTGGTGCAGTCGGGCCGTCCGCTCCTCATCATCGCCGAGGACGTCGAGGGCGAGGCGCTCGCGACGCTCGTCGTCAACAAGCTGCGCGGCGGCCTGAAGGTCGCGGCCGTGAAGGCGCCGGGCTTCGGCGACCGCCGCAAGGCGATGCTGCAGGACATCGCGATCCTCACCGCCGGCCAGGTGATCTCCGAGGACCTCGGCATCAAGCTCGAGAACGTCGCCGTCGACATGCTCGGCCGCGCCAAGAAGATCACGATCAACAAGGACGAGACCACGATCGTCGACGGCGCCGGTGAGGCCGAGGACATCAAGGGTCGCGTCGCCCAGATCAAGCAGCAGATCGAGGAGACCACCTCCGACTACGACAAGGAAAAGCTGCAGGAGCGCCTTGCCAAGCTCGCGGGCGGCGTCGCGGTGATCCGCGTCGGCGGCGCGACCGAGGTCGAGGTGAAGGAGAAGAAGGACCGCGTCGACGATGCGCTGAACGCCACCCGCGCCGCGGTGGAAGAGGGCATCGTGCCGGGCGGCGGCGTCGCCCTCCTGCGCGCGAAGAAGGCGGTCGCGAACCTCCAGTCTGACAACGCGGACGTCGCGGCCGGCATCAAGATCGTGCTGCGGGCGCTCGAGTCCCCGATCCGTCAGATCGCCGAGAACTCCGGCGTCGAAGGCTCCATCGTGGTGGGCAAGGTGATGGAGAACGAGTCGGCCGACTTCGGCTTCGACGCGCAGAACGAAGAGTACGGCAACATGATCGAGAAGGGCATCATCGACCCGACGAAGGTCGTGCGCCACGCGCTGCAGGACGCCGCCTCGATCGCCTCGCTGCTCGTCACCACCGAGGCGATGGTCGCCGAGGCGCCGAAGCGCGAGTCGCCGATGCCCGCGGGCGGCGGCGGCATGGGCGGCATGGGCGGCATGGACTTCTAAGTCCGCCCCTGTCGAAGGAACCAAGGGGGCCGCGCCGCATGGCGCGGCCCTTCTTCGTCGTGGGCCCGCCTGGCCACCTCTGGCGCGCTCGTCGTTCGAGGGCGTCCGCAGACCAGTGTAGTGGCGAGCCGCCAACGTGCCCGCGAACGATTGACCGTCGGCCTCAGCCGTCGCCCGGACGGAGCGGGTCTCGGAGCGACGCCTTGACGCCTGCGCTCGCGCTGCACCATACGCGGACCGTACTTTAAGCGGTTCGGGACGGCGTGCCGGTCGATGGTTACAAGCGAAAGTCGGTCCAGACGCTGACCGGCCTCGACGTCATGCAAGCCGTGCACGCCTTCGTCATGGCGCTGGGCTGCGTGAGGTCTTCATCGGGTCGCAGACGTTCATCGCCATGCTACGGACGGCGACGTCCGCGGATTGGCTGGTCGTCTTCGTCTACGTCCTGCTCCTCGCCAACATCCTATGCTCGGGCTGCGGTTCTTCTGGGTGCCGCGCAACCTGCGTCGCGCCATCTCCGACGCGGTCCGGGAACGGGCTAAGCGCGAGCGACCGCTCGGTGTCCCGAGCTAAGAGATCTCGGTCCACTGGCTCGCCATCATCCTGAGCGGCTTCCTGTTCTACGTGCTGTGCACCGAGTTCGAGTTCATCGCCTTCCTGCTCAGCGGAACGAACCGCCCTCGCTGCCGGCGCTCTCCGGCTACGTCTTCCTCCATGTCCTGCTCCTTGTGGCCAACGGCATCTGGATCGCCATGATCGCAGGCCGCCGCGTCGACCGCGGTCTTGGGTCGAAGGCCGCGATCGGCCGCATCTGGGCCCGCAACAACCTGGCGTTCGCCCTCCTTGCGCTCGCGCCGTCGCAATGCTGTCGAGCTGCCGGTCGGGCGTCGTTGCGTGTCGGGACATCCTGAGCGTGCAGGAGTTGGGGGCCGTCCTCGCGCCCGGTCTTGCCCCCGGGCACGTGCCAATGTTGTTCGCGCTTGGCGCCTTGATCGTGAACAGCGTCATCGACCTGGTGAACACGGGCGACTACTACGTCATGATGGAGAACATCGTCTGGGAGAAGGAGGAGGCGACCGGCGGCCAGCCGACGGACAGGGGTCCGTGAGCGGCGGGGGCCGTGAGCTGCTCCGCTTCCAAGCGCCGCTCAGGATCGCTGGCGGCCTCATTGCCATCGCCGTCGTGTGCTTGACGCCTGATGTCGGCGGCGCTGCCGATGACCTCGGCCCGCCGGGGCGAGCGGACATCGTCCACATCGTGGCTGGACTGGTGTCGCCCTACGTCCTGAGGGACGGCAGCGGCAGCGAGGCGGAGCGCATCGAGGCGGCGCTCGTCGGGGGTGCACCACGCCCGGTGAAGGTCGTGTTCCACGTCGTCCCCTTCGGTCGGCAGCGGGCAGACGACGCCGACACCGCAGGGTACGACGGCGTCGCGACGGTGCCGGTCGGCCTCGAGCTCCCCGGTGAGCGCTCGTTGCCGTACGTGACGTACCAGAACGGCGTCGGCCATGCTTGCTCAGGCACTGCGCCGAGCGAGGGTCGCACGGACTTCGCCGGGCGTCGCGTCGCCGCGTTCGCGAACGCCGCGGCGATCCTTGCAGGCATCGACTTCAGCACGACCGAGCTGTTCGTCGAGATGTCGGACCAGGCCGATCAGGTGCGCTCCTCGCCGATGGAGCGGTGGATCGGATCGTCATCGACGAGGCCATGTTCGATGACTACCTCGAGCGCGTCGCCCCACACCTTTCGACCGCCTTCCTGCCCTTCGCGAGTTCGACGTCCTACGCGATGGCGTTTCGCCGCGCCGACCACCGACGGTGGTTCGAGGCGGGGCTTCAGGCGCTCAAGGGTTCGGCAACCGCCGCCGCAGCGCAGCGACGGTCGTGCCAATGACATCGGCCTCGGTCATCCGCCGTCTGCGAGCCAACGGCGCCCTCGTCGTCGCGGCCCCCTTATGCACCGTCGCGGCCTGGACGCTCGATCCGAACCATCAAGGTCCGCCAAGCGCAGCTGGCATGCGGCGCCACGGTCGCAGGGCAGGGCCGGACCGTGGCTGTGACGCAGGCGCGCTACTCGTGCATGCGCGCGGGCGCTACTCATGCATGCGGGCGGGCGGGCTCGTCGCCTCCACCGCAGTGAACGGCTCGATGATCGTGTAGTGATGTTCCGCGTCCGCCGGCACCAGCCATGAGTCGCCCGGCTCCAGCGTCACCGTCTGCCCGGCGATGGTGAGCTCGGCACGGCCGGAGATCGCGTACCCCACCGTCTCGTAGTCGTTGCTGTGCGGCGTCTTGGACGACGTGGGCGCCTCGTCCTCCCAAAGGCGCATCGCCACGGACTTGCCGGAGACGAGGTACTTCTGCCCCTTCTCCCCCTTCGGCGAGGTCGCCGAGGTCACCTTCTTGATCGTCGTGTCGGTCATCTTGGGTCTCCCGTTAGGCTCCTTGCGCAAAAGCCGGGAGCGGCGCCATTCGATCCATCGCGGGGTCGCGCACGCTTGTGGTGCGGGCGACGAGGCGCCACAAGCGGGCGGGGAGGACGGCGATGGTGACGCGCGCTGTGGCGACGCTCGGCACGGGCGACGCGCTGGAGGAGGCGGCACGACGGGCGCTCACGACGCTGGATGCGTTGGTCGACGAGGGCGAGCCGATCCTGTCGGCCTACCGCGCCGTCCAGGACGGGCCATGGCGCCTCGACGTCCTGTTCGTGGAACGCGACGCGGCGGGCAGGGCGCGCTGGCTCGAGGCGGCGCGCGAGCTCGTCCCGATCCTGCCGCCGTTCGTCGAGGACGCCCTCGCGGACCGGGACTGGGTGGCCGAGAGCCAGCGGGCCCTCCATCCGGTGCGCGCCGGACGCTTCACGGTCTTCGGCTCGCACGACGCGGCACGGGTGCCTCCGTCGCGCTGGAACCTCGTGATCGACGCAGGACGCGCCTTCGGCACGGCGCACCACGCCTCGACGCGCGGCTGCCTCGTCGCGCTGGAGCGCGTCGCGAAGCGCCGGCCGCTCGGGACCGTGGCCGACGTCGGCACCGGCAGCGGCATCCTCGCCATCGCCGCCGACCGGCTCGGTGCGAGGCGCGTCAGTGCAAGCGACATCGACCCGGTCGCCGTGGAGGTGGCCAGGGGCAACGCGGCGATCAACCGCACGACGCGAGTTGGATCGGAATTTCTGCGCCGCGTCTGGCCCTCGCATCGTGGCCGACACCGTGCTCGCCAACATCCTGGCGCGGCCGCTGATCGCGATGGCGGGGCCCCTCGCGAGGTCCGCCCGCCGAACGCTGGTCTTGTCGGGGCTGCGAACCCGTCACGTGCGGCCCGTCCGAGCAGCCTACCGCGCGAGGGGCCTCGTCCAAAGGGAGCTCATCCTCGAGGAGGACTGGGCAACGCTCGTCCTGGAGCGCCGGTCGTCGTGAGGATCACGACGACCGTGGTGTTCGCCTCGGGCTTGCAAGGCTTAGAGGAGCGGGGTGCCGAGCGGCGCGCGCTGCTCGATGGTGCGGCGATCGTATCCGAGCCGCTGCAGCGAGTTGTCGTCGAGGCTGAGCAGGTAGGACGCGACCGCCGCGTCCGCACGCCGCTTGCGCGACTCGATGATCCGCTCGCCGATGCGGCTGAAGAAGCCGCGCTGGGGGGCCGGCCGGTCGATCGCGAAGTCTTCGGTCGCTGTGATGGACATTTAGTTCATTCCTTGATTTTGCGCCGCAACAACTTTCGTCGATGGCGTTGCGGCCGATGACTACAGTGAAAATGCGCATCCAGCAGGTTCGCTCAATGCCCACGCGCGCATGGCTGGCTCCGCCTTTTGCAACGCAGCACGACAGGCCGGGGCTAGGCCCCTCCTCCCCGCGGCCGGACACCGCTCCATGAGTGCCGAGGAGCCCCGCCCTTCTGCTGCGACGATCGGGGCGCGAGTTGCTGCGCTGCGCGCGACCTTCGTGGCGCTCGGCGTCGACGGCGTGATCGTGCCGCACGAGGACGCCTACCAGAGCGAAACGCTGCCGCCGTCCGAGGAGCGCCTCGCGCACGTGACAGGCTTCACCGGGTCGGCAGGGCGCGCGATCATCCTGGGCGACGCCGCGCTCTTCCTCACCGACGGGCGCTACACGCTGCAGGCGAGCCAACAGGTGCCGGACCTCTTCACGGTGCTCAGCGACGAGGCTTCGGCCAAGGCGTGGATGGCCGAGCACCTCGCCGGACGCACGCTCGGCGTCGACCCGAACCTGCACACCCGCGCCGACCTCGAGCGCCTGGCGACGCGCGCGGCGGGCCTCGCCCTCGTCAGGCTCGACCGCAACCCCGTGGACGCGATCTGGTCGGACCGCCCCCCGGCACCCCGCGGCGCCGTGCGGGCCCACCCCGAACGCCTCGCCGGACGCTCCGCGGCGCAGAAGGTCGAAGACCTGCGCGCGACGCTCGATCCGGAGGCGGACGCGCTCTACGTCGCCGACAGCGACACCGTCTCCTGGTTGCTCAACTGGCGGGGCACCGACGTCGCCCACACGCCCCTCGTCCTGTCGCGCGCGTTCGTGCCGCGCGACGGGGCGGTGAGCGTCTTCGTCGATCCCGGGAAGGTGCCGGACGCGCTGCGCGATGCGGCGGATGGGCTCCTCAGCCTCGTGCCGGCGGACGATCACCTGGCGCACCTCGCCGCGCTGTCGGCCGGACGGCGCGTCCTCGCCGATCCCGCCCGTGCCTCGGACGCCGCGCTCGCCGCCATCGCGGCGTCGGGCACGCTCGTCGCGCGCGGGGATCCGTCGGTGCGCCTGAAGGCGATCAAGAACGCTGCGGAGGTCGAGGGGATGCGCGCCGCGCACCGGCGGGACGGGCTGGCGCTCCTGCGCTTCCTCGCCTGGTTCGAGGACCGCGCGGTCGGTGCCGACGAGCTCTCGCTCGTCGAGCGCCTCGCCGAGCTACGCAAGGATGTGGGCGCCCTCGGCCCCTCGTTCGACACCATCGCCGGCGCCGGGCCCAACGGGGCCATCGTGCACTACCGGGCGGACGGTGAGTCCAACCGTGCCATCGCCGCGGGCGACCCGGTCCTCGTCGACTCGGGGGCGCAGTACGAGGACGGCACCACGGACGTGACGCGCACGCTGGTCGCCGGCGGCGGCGCCGGCTCGGAGGCGTTCCGCCTCCAGTACACCCGCGTCCTGCGCGGCCACATCGCCATCGCCCGGCAGCTCTTCCCCGAGGGCACGTCGGGCGCTGAGCTCGATCCCCTGGCGCGGGCGGCGCTGTGGAGCGCGGGTTCGGACTACAAGCACGGCACCGGCCACGGGATCGGTGCGGCGCTCGCCGTGCACGAGGCGGGCGCCGGCCTCTCCAAGCGCAGCCGCGATCCCCTCGAGGCCGGCATGATCGTGTCGAACGAGCCCGGCGACTACCGTCCGGGCGAGTTCGGCATCCGCATCGAGAACCTCTACCTCGTGCGCGAGCGCCGTGTGCCCCCGGGCGGGACGCTGCCGATGCACGCCTTCGAGGCGTTGACCCTCGCGCCCATCGACACGCGGCCGGTGGTTCCCGCGCTCATGCGACCGGAGGAGATCGCTTGGCTCGACGCCTACCACGCCCGCGTCCACGGCGCGCTCGCAGCGGACCTTTCGGCGTCCGAGCGCGCGTTCCTCGCCGAGCGGACGCGGCCGATGACGTGAGGCTTCGCGCTCCATCGGCGCCGCAGCCCGTCCCGCTCAGCGATGCTCCTCGACGCTCGCCTCCACCAGACGTCGATTGTAGGCGCGCAGCGCCTGCACGTGGGTGACCGTGCCGACGACGGTGCGCCGCTCGCGCGGGTCGGTCACCGCGAGCGCGTCCGCGCCGGTCTCGTTGAACACCCTGAGGGCGGTCTCTAGCGTGTCGTTCTCCCGCACGTGACGGGGGTCGTCGGGTTCCGTCAGGCTGGCCGGCCCCTCGAGGCGCGTCATGAAGGCGGCCACGGTGACGGTCTTCAGGAAGTAGCGGTGCGGTCCGTCGGCGAGGACGACGCCGCGCGTTTCGAGCTGGTGATCGAAGAAGCCGCGCCCGTGCACCGCGAGGTGAAGCCCGGTCGCGATGGATACCGAGAGCAGGAGCGCGATGGACAGCGCGTAACCACCGGTGAGCTCGAACACGATGACGGTGGTGGAGATCGGCGCGCCGAGGAGCGCGGCCGCCACCGCGCCCATGCCAAGGATCGCGTAGAGCCCGTTGTCGGATGCGAGTTCCGGGAAGACCGAGGCGGCGACGAGACCGAACCCGCCGCCCAACATGGCCCCCAGGTAGAGCGCCGGAGAGACGATGCCGCCGCCGAAGCGCGACGCGAGCGTCAGGGCGGTCGCGAGGATCTTGGCGACGAGCAGCAGCATCATCGTCCAGAAGGAGAAGCCGCCGTTCAGCGCGACGTCCGTCGCCTCGTAACCGACGCCGAGCACCTCCGGCAGCGTCAGGGCGAGGAGGCCGATGGCGACCCCGCCGGCCATCGGGCGCGTCCATGCTGGCATGATGATCGAACGCGCCGTCTGGTCGAACACGATGAGGGTGAACTGGAACAGGATCGCCACGCCCGCCGCGATGACGCCGAGGAGCGCGAAGGCCGGCACCTCCCAGTAGGAGCCGATGGCGTAGGCGGGGATCTGGAACGCCGCCACGTCGCCGATGTAAAGCACGCGGCCGGCGAGCGTGCCGGTCACGGAAGCGATGACGATGGGCACGAACGCCGACACCGCGTAGTGCCGCAGGATCACCTCGTGGGCGAAGAGGACGCCAGCGATGGGCGCGTTGAACGAGGCGGAGATGGCGCTCGCCGCGCCACAGGCGAGCACGATGCGGCCCGACTTGGGCGGCAGCCGCGCGACCCGTGTCATCGCCGTCGCGAGCGTCGCGCCGAGGTGGATCACCGGACCCTCGCGGCCGGCGCTGGCGCCAGCGCCAAGGGAGATCACGGTCGCCACCGCCGACCAGATGCCGTTGGCGAGCCCGAGACCGCGGCCACCGCGGGCCGCTGCCTCCATCACGTCGGCGACGGAGCCTGCCCGCCGTCCGGTGAGCACGAACTGGTTGAGCAGGCCCACCGCCGCGCCGCCGACGACGGGGGCGAGGAGCGCGACGTACCAGGGCTGAGCGCGGATGGCCTCGATGACGTACTCGCCCGTCTCGCTCGTCCACACCCACTGGACGGCGCCGATGCCGAGCCGGAACAGCACCGCCGCTGCGCCGATGGCGACGCCGACGAGCGCGGCGATCAGCCATAGCCCCGGGTTGCGCGCGGCCACGAAGGCAAGGACGTTCTCGGTCGAGCGGGCATAGAGTGCCCGGAACCAGACCGCTGCGTCACCGATCTTGGAGGCGACGCGCGCGGCTCGGCCCTGCTGGTCTTGCGCACCGGGCTGCGCGGCGACGATGTCGGCGAGCTCCTCACGCGCGGCGTCGCCCTCGGCCCGGTCGGCGGCGGCCTCGCCCTCCTTCCCTCCCGGATCCTGCGACGCCCGCGGCGCGGCCATCAGCCGAGCGGGGCGATGCGCCGACCGGCGAGCGCCGGCATCCCCGCGCCGGCCTGGCGCGCGATGAGCTCGTCCGCGGCGGCGGCACCCGGCGGCGGCAGCGGCGCGGCCCTTCGGCTCGACAGGTCCACATGCACGAACAGGGACTCCGACGTCGCCGCGAGCTCGTCGTCCGCCGTCCGCACCATGGTCTGGAACACGTGGAGCCGCTTGGCGTCCCGCCCGACGAGCTGGAAGCTCACCCGCACCTTGTCGTGGGCGGAGACCTCGCGGCGGTAGACGACGTGGGTCTCCACGTTGAACACGGACGCGTTGGTCGCCTTGCGGTACGGGTCGCCGAGGCCGATCACCGCGAGCCCGAGGTCCACCGTGCGGTCGAACATGACGTGGTAGTACGCCATGTTGAGGTGACCGTTGGCATCGAGCCAGCTGAGCTCGATGTCGTAGGGATCGGACCACACGAGGTCGTCCGGCCCGAAGGGCGGCGGCGAGGGGGCAAGCTGTGCCATGGGTGGTCTCCTTGTCGCGCGATCGTTTTGTGCTGACGGCGCGGTTTGCTAGTGTGCCGCAAAAGCCACACCGACGGGAACCACCATGGCCGTGCCAATGACGCGGCGAGCGCGCAACGCCTCCGGGATCGCGCTCGCGGTGCCCATCCTGAAGCAGCGCTTCGGCGAGCGGTGCGAGACCGGCGCGGCGATCCGCGCCCAGCACGCCCACACGACGACGTGGATCGCGGGCGAGCCGGCGGATGCCGTGGTGTTCGTCGAGAGCCACCAGGACGTGGTCGACCTCGTCGAGGTTTGCCGCACCCACCGCGTGCCCATCGTCCCGTTCGGCGTCGGCACCTCGCTGGAGGGCCACGTCAACGCCCCCGAGGGCGGCATCTCCGCAGACTTCTCGCGCATGAACCAGGTGCTCGCGGTGCACGACGAGGACCTCACCTGCACGGTGGAGCCCGGGGTGACGCGGACCCAGCTCAACGCGCACCTGCGCGACCGGGGGCTGTTCTTCCCCATCGACCCTGGCGCGAACGCCACGATCGGCGGGATGTGCGGCACTCGCGCGTCGGGGACCAACGCGGTGCGTTACGGCACCATGCGCGAGAACGTGGTGGCGCTGCGCGCGGTGCTGGCGAACGGCGACACGATCACCACCGCGAGCCGGGCGAAGAAGTCGTCCGCGGGCTACGACGTCACCCGCCTCCTCGTCGGCTCCGAGGGCACGCTCGGGCTGATCACCGCCGTCACGCTGAAGCTGCATGGGATCCCGGAGGCGATCCTGTCCGCGGTCTGCCCCTTCCCCACCGTCGAGGCGGCCTGCCGTGCGACCATCGCGACGGTCCAGTCCGGCATCCCCGTCGCGCGCATCGAGCTCCTCGACGGGCTGCAGGTCTCGGCGGTCAACGCCCACTCCAAGCTGACGTTGCCGGAGGTGCCCACGCTGTTCCTCGAGTTCCACGGCTCGCCCGCCGCCGTCGCCGCCGACGGCGAGGCCGTCGCAGCCCTTGCTGCGGACGAGGGCGGCGGCCCCTTCAAGATCGCGACGTTGGCCGAGGACCGCTCGCGCCTGTGGCAGGCGCGGCACGACGCGTACTGGGCTGCGCTCGGCCTCAGGCCAGGCTGCACGGGCATCTCCACGGACGTGTGCGTGCCCATCTCACGGCTGGCGGAGTGCGTGGAGGCGACCCGCGAGGATGCGCAGGAGCTCGACCTCGTCGCACCCATCGTCGGTCACGTCGGCGACGGCAACTTCCACACGCTGGTGCTCATCGGCGACGACCCCGCGGAGCGGGCGCGCGCCGCCACCTTCATCGGCCGCCTGTCGGAGCGCGCCATCGCCATGGAGGGAACTTGCACCGGCGAGCATGGCATCGGCCAGGGCAAGATGGCCTACCTTCGTCGCGAGCTCGGCGGCACCGTCGACGTCATGGCCGCGATCAAGGCGACGCTCGATCCCGACGGCATCATGAACCCCGGCAAGATCTTCCACTGACGCGCGTATATGTGCGCGGCGAGCCCTCGGGCTGCCGCGGTGTGAGGGAGTAGCGTGAACGGGTTCATCATCACGGTCGGCGTCGCGCTGGTCCTCGCGCTGACGGCGGCGCTCGTCGGACCCCACGTCGTCGACTGGGCCGAGTACCGCGTCGCCATCGAAGCCTACGCGTCGCGGGCGCTCGGCGCCCCGGTCGCGATCCGCGGCGACGTCGGCGTGCGCCTCCTGCCAAGCCCCCGCGTGCGCGTGACGGACGTGCGCGTCGGCGGCGCGGCCGACGGCCCCACGCTCGAGGCGGATGAGGTCGAGTTCGACGTCGCGCTGACGCCGCTACTGCGCGGCGAGCTCGTCATCTCCGAGCTTGCCATGGATGCCCCCACGCTTCGGCTGCGCGTGTCCCCCTCCGGCGCGCTGCGCCTACCGCAAGGCGAGGAGCCGCCGCTGCTGTCGGACTACTTCGACGCGTCGCAGATCGCCGTCGAGCGCCTGGCGGTGACGGCCGGCCGGCTCATCGTCGTCGACGGGCGGACCGGGGCCCGCGCCGAGCTCACCGATGTCGCGATGAGGGGCAGCGCGACCTCGCTCCTGGGCCCGTTCAGCGTCGCCGGCAACGTGAGCTTTGGGGGAACGCAGCAGGCGATCGCGATCTCCGGCGGGGCGATCGAGGACGGCGTGCTGCCGCTCTCCCTGCGCGTCAGCCCTCCGGACGGCGCCGTCGCGTTGGCCTTCGAGGGGTCGCTGTCCGTGGGATCTGCGGTCTCTGCGGTCGCCGGCGCGTTCCGGATGAGCGGCGACGGGCCGACCCCTTGGGCGATCGCCGGCGACCTCGCCCTCGACACCGAGGCGCTGCAGGTGGGCAACGCCACGCTGACGTACGGCGCAGCCGAGACCCCGCTCCAGCTCGCCGGCACCGCCGCCTACGACATCGCCGGTGACGGTCCTGTGCGCATCGCGCTGGCCGCTCGCCAGCTCGACCTCGATCGGCTGGACAGGGGCCTGCGCGCGGACGCCCCTGCCAAGGACACGCCAGCGCCGACGGCACCACGCGCGCCCGCGCAGATGGTCAAGCGGCTGGCGGCGCACCTCGCACCCATCGCCGCCGGCGTCGCCACGCTGCCGCTCGCGACGCTCCCCGTGAGCCTGATGGTCGACATCGACATGCTGCTCGCCGGCGGCGCGGTGGCGCGCGACGTCTCCGCCCGGGCCTCGAGCGGTCCCGGCGGCGGCATCGACATCGAGCGGGCGGAGGCGCTCCTGCCGGGCGACGCCACCGTGGAGGTGGCCGGCAGGCTGTCGCCCGGGGGCTACGTCGGCACCGTCCGCGTCTCGGCGACGCAGCCGTCCATCCTGGCTCGATGGTGGACCGGCGGTCCCTACAGCGGCGTCGGCGTCCCGCCGATCCTTGCGGAGATGGACCTTGAGGTGTCCGCATCCGGCGTCGCCGCCCGACGGCTCACCGTGCGGATGGCCGAGAGCGCGGTGACGGGGCGAGCCCGCTACGACCGGTCCGGTTCGGGCCCACCGGTCGTCGCGCTCGCGCTTTCCGCGCCGCTCCTCGACGCCGCGGACGTTCTCGCCGCCGCCGCGATGTTCCCGGACGGCGCGGCGCTCGTTGAGGATGCGGACCTCTCCCTCGACCTCGCGGTCGACCGCATCCGCATCGGCGCCGTCGAGGGCGACGCGCTGAACGTCGATGCAAGCTATCGCGACGGGACGCTCACGGTCGACGCGCTCGCGGCTGAGGACGTCGGCGGGCTGCAGATCTTCGCCTCGGGCGCCATCGCCGACCTCGCCGCCGACCCCGTGGGGTCCATCGAGGGGACGGTGTCGGTGGACGACGGCGCGGCGCTCGCGGCGGCGGTGCGGGAGCTCGCGCCCGGCGGCGCCGTCGCCGACGGCCTATCGCGCGTCGGGCCCCACCTGTCGCCGGGACGGCTACGCTTCCGCTTGGCCGGGGGTACTTCGTCCGCCGTGCCGGAACTCGCAGCGACGATCATCGGCAACCTCGGCGGCACCGACCTGAGCCTCTCCGCCGTCGGAGCACCCTTCGACCCCGATTGGACCCGGCGTCGGCTGGACCTCGCCTTGGAAGCGGAGAACGCCGAAGGTCGCGCGCTCGTGCAGCAACTCGGCCTTCCGCCGGGGGCGAGCGGAGGGGACGTTCCTGCGACGCTACGGCTCGAGGCGGAGGGGGTGCCGCGGCAAGGCGTCGGCACCCGCTTCTCCGCGGCGGGGTTCGGCGCCGCGACGCGCTACGAGGGGCTGGTGCGCTACGACGGGTCCGCGGAGGTCTCCGGTCGCCTGGCGTTCGAGGCGGACCGCCTGGCCCCGTTGGCCGACCTCGTCGGCGTCGCCCTCCCGCCGCTGGCCGACGTCGACCTTGCTGCCGACGTCGCAAGCCGTGCCGGTGGCCTCGAGCTCTCCGACGTCGCCGGCACGGTGCAAGGTGTCGGCGTCGGTGCGACGCTCGAGGTCGCACGATCGAGGATCACCGGCACCGTCGAGGCGGACGCCGTCGACCTCGTCGGGCTGTCCGCCGTGGCGTTGGGCGAGGACGCGTGGACGGCCTCGGCCGCCGATGAGGGTTGGCCCAACAGGGCCTTCGCGCGAGGCGCCCTGCCCGCGGTCCCCGTCGAGCTCGCGGTGCGTGCGGAGCGGCTGACGGTCGGGCCGCGCGCCCTCACCGATGCGGCGTTCGACCTGTCGATCCAGCGCGAGCGGCTCGCGCTGGACAACATCCGCGCTGCTGCCGCTGGCGGCCGCATCACCGGTGCGCTCTCCATCGCACGATCCGGTGCGGAGGCGCGCGTCGACGGCGAGGTGCAACTCGAGGCTGGCGCCCTGGAGGACCTCGTCTGGCATCGTGCCGGCGAGGCGGTCGCACGCGGAAGCCTCGACCTCACCGCCACCTTCGCCAGCTCGAACTACACCGTGGCGGGCCTGATGTCGGAGCTGACCGGCTCGGGCGCGCTCTTGGTGCGCGAGGGCGCGCTGAAGGGGCTCAACCCTGCCCCGTTCGACGTGGCCTCCACGGCGCCGACGTCGGGCGAGCCGCTCGTCGCCGAGCCCGCCGACGAGGCAGCGTCGCGGCGCGCCTTCATCGAGCACCTCGACGCTGCGGACCTCCCGTTCGAGGCGCTGTCGGCCGATCTTTCCATCGCGAACGGCGCCGTTCGCCTCTCCGAGGTCGCCCTGACGCCCGAGCCCCCCCTCGAGATCGAGAACGCCGCGGTCGACCTCGGGTCCCGGCGGCTAAGGGCAGACCTGTCCCTGCGCACCGTCGCGAGCGAGGCCGAGGCAGCGTCCATCGGGCTCGCCTTCGACGGGCCGCTCGATGACCCGAGCCGCACCGTCGACGTCAGCCGCCTCGCGACGTGGATCGGCCTACGGCGCCTGGAGCAGCAGCTCGAGGCGGTGGAACGCGAGAACGAGGCGCTCGCCTCCGAGGCGGACGCTCGCGGCACCCCTTCGGCCGAGACCCTGCGGGGCCTGGACGCACGGCGCGCCACGGACGACGACGGCGCGGCCCCGGCGACCGGCCAGCCCTCCGCTGACCGGAGCGCCTCGGACGACGATCGCGCCACGGACGGCGTCACACCGGACGCCATCGGTGATCTCCTCGACGAGACCGGAGCAGGGTCGGATCAGGCGCTGCAAGACCCCGTCGAGGCGTTGATCCGCGCCGGCACGGCACCCAGCGCTGTGCGTCGCGGCGGCACCTGATCGTCCTTGAGGATCCGCGAGCGCCTTCCGATGAGGCACTCCTCACGGCTGCCGCGTAGGCTGAGGCAAGCCTCGCCGGACGGCTTGGCCACACCGAGGATCGGTGGCGAAGGCGTACGAAAGGACCGCCAACCGCAGCGCCGATGCGAGCGAGCCACCATCGCGTCGGCGGTCGATCGAGGCGACGAGCCCGGCCAGCGACACGCCCTCCTCGTCCGCCCAACGGCCGAGCGCGTCCCAGAACGCAGGCTCCAGCGCGACGCTCGTCGCATGCCCGTGCAGGATGACGGATCGCTTAACGAGGCCGGTCGAGCCGGTGCGCTTCGTGGCGGGCATCGTCGCGTTCCTTGCGGGCTCGATCGACGGCCTCCTCGGCGGAGCTGCGGCCGTGCTGCGCACGGTTGCGTTCCCCCTCCTCGCGCGCCTCCTCCCGCGCGCGCCGCCTGCGCTGGCGACGTAGGTTCAAGACATCGCCCATCAGGCGGGCCCCAACATCGTCTCGGGACGGACGACGCGGTCGAAGGTCGCTTCGTCGACGTAGCCGCCGCCCACCGCCTCCTCGCGCAGCGTCGTCCCCTTCTTGTGCGCTGCCTTGGCGATGGCGGTCGCGTTGTCGTAGCCGATTTCCGGCGCGAGCGCGGTGACGAGCATCAACGAGCGTTCCATGAGGTCTTGGATGCGCTCTCGGTTCGCCTCGATGCCGACCGCGCAGTGCTCGGTGAAGCTGCGCACCGCGTCGGCGAGCAGCCGGATGGACTGGAGCATCGCGTCCGCCATCACCGGACGGTAGACGTTGAGCTCGAAGTGGCCCTGGCTGCCGGCGACCGTCACCGTGGTGTGGTTGCCGAACACGCGGCACGCGACCATGGTCATGGCCTCGCACTGCGTGGGGTTGACCTTGCCCGGCATGATCGAGGAGCCCGGCTCGTTCTCCGGCAGCGACAGCTCGGCGAGCCCCGAGCGCGGCCCCGAGGCGAGGAAGCGCACGTCGTTGGCGATCTTGAAGAGCGCCGTCGCCAGCGTGTTCAGCGCACCGTGGGCGGCGACGTACGCGTCGTTGGCGGCGAGCGCGGCAAACTTGTTCGGCGCTGTCACGAACGGCAGCCCAGTGATGTCCGCGATGTGCCTGGCGACCGCCTCGGCGAAGCCCTGGCGGGCGTTGAGCCCGGTGCCCACCGCAGTGCCGCCTTGGGCGAGCTCGTACAAGCCGCCGAGCGAGGCCGCGACCTGCGCACGCGCGAAGTCGAGCTGCGCCACGTAGCCGGAGAACTCCTGCTCCAAAGTCAGCGGCGTCGCGTCCTGCGTGTGGGTGCGACCGATCTTGATGATGCCGGCGAAGGCCTCGGCCTTCCTGGCCAGCGCTTCACGCAAGGCGTCCACTGCCGGCAACAGGCGGCGGTTGATCTCCTCCGCGGCCGCGATGTGCATCGCGGTCGGAAAAGTATCGTTGGACGATTGGGAGCGGTTGACGTGGTCGTTCGGGTGCACGGGCTCCTTCGAGCCCACCACGCCGCCCAAACGCTCGATCGCGAGGTTCGCGATCACCTCGTTGGCGTTCATGTTGGACTGGGTGCCCGACCCGGTCTGGTAGACGCGCAGCGGGAAGTCCGCCGCGCGCTCGCCCGCGGCGACCTCGCTCGCCGCGGCGGCGATGGCGTCGGCAAGGTGCGGCTCGAGAACACCGAGGTCCCGGTTGGCGAGCGCGGCCGCACGCTTGACGATGCCGAGCGCGCGCACCAGCGGTGCCGGCATCGTGTCCTCGCCGATGTCGAAGTTGATGAGGCTGCGAGCGGTCTGAGCGCCCCAGTAGCGCTCGCTCGGAACGTCGAGCGGACCGAAGGAGTCGGTTTCGGTGCGGGTCGTCATCGGCGGGCCTCGTCGGTGCCCGCGTCAGTTAACAGCTTTGGGGGAGGCGTCCAACGCCCGAACGAGCGGCCTCAGCCGCCGCTGGCCTTCGCCGACTGCGGCGTCTCGGCGATGGCCTCGATGATGCCGACCGCCTTCTGCTTGAGGTGCGGATCTGAGATGTTGGCGAACGCGCGCACCAGACGGACGGTGGCAGGATCGCTCAGCGCCTGGGCGAGGGGCGACACGTCGCCGGTGCGCGGGATCGCGGAGTCCGTCGCCCCCTCGAAGAAGTACGTGATCGGCGACTGCAGCACGATCGCGATCTGGTGCAGCCGGGACGCGCCGATGCGGTTCGTGCCGCGCTCGTACTTCTGCACCTGCTGGAAGGTGATTCCCAGTTGGTCGGCAAGCTTCTCTTGGCTCATACCGAGTTCCAGGCGCCGCAGGCGTACCCGGGACCCCACATGGCCATCCACGGAGTTGGCGGAACGCTGGTTCGGCTGAGGGTCGGGTCTTGAATCATTCATGGACGCCCACGCACCTACTGCTGTCATCAAACTCGTCCTTGTTCCAAGCCGACATTCCACGCCTCCAGCACTTCTCATCCGCACACCGGGCTGGCCGGGTGGCATCGGTCGGTCGTGGCCGCCGCTCGGCGAGCGGGCCGCGGTACGCCGACGTCGTGTCGCCATCGCCACATCTTAGGCTGTGACGAATTAACCAAACCGAGCCGCGGTAGACAAGATAAGAATCTTTGCGCCAGCCAATAGCAGCTTTCCACATCGACCCGTCGAGGAGAGTTTCAGGCGTGAAATAGTTGGCTTACGCGGACTGTGATTACTCCGCGATTGCTCGCGGTCACCGCTTCGTGAGCGCACTCCCTCCACCGCCGACGCGCGCCATCGGGGCAGTCCATGAAACGACTTAACTCCTTCGGAGCCTATCGGTTGCCGCCCATCGGCGCAACTTGGCCCCACGGAACAACATCGACGGCCTAGCGGTGAACCTACGACGACTTCGTTAAAGCAGGCGAAGTTCTCGCCCCGTGCACGAGGGTGGACGCACATGGGCCGCGATGGTATGGCCCTCTCAAGGGCCGCAGTAGCTCAGTGGTAGAGCGCACCCTTGGTGATTCGTTGCCTCCCTCGTGGGAAACCGCGGGGTGCTAACCGCTCAAATTCGGGGAACGCTGTGCTGGCGCGCTGCCGATCCCGAGCCAAGCCCGCAACGCGGGACGGTGTAGAGACTAGACGGGCGGCACCCTCCTTCCGCCGACGGGAGAGGGTGAAGGGATAGTCCAGACCACAAACGCACCGCCTGGTGCGGCGGCGAAAGCCGTGGTGGTACGAAGGGTGAGGTCGGGAGTTCAATCCTCCCCTGCGGCACCACCCGCCCGCTCGTTGCGTACCGGCCAGGCTTGCTTCCGCCTCCGTTCAGTTGGACTTCGGGTTGCCGACCGCGCGCGGACCGCGGCCGCGCGACCGACGGGGCGCCGCCGTCGCCCCGCGCAGCCCATTCAGATCCTGCGCGCCGCCGCCACCGCGAGGATCAGCCAGCCAACGATGAGGAGGACGCCGCCGACCGGCGTGACCATGGCAGCCTCGGACGGTCCGCCGAGCGTGAGCACATACAGTGAGCCCGAGAACAACAGTATGCCGAGGCCGAACGCCCACGACGCGACGCCGAGCAGCGACCTCAGGACGTGCGGCTGCAGCCCTCCGAGCGCCACCATCGCCACGGCGTGGAACAGCTGGTAGGTCACCGCGGTCTCGAAGGCCTCAGCGTCGGTCGCGACGAAGTTGCTGTCGATCGCGTGCGCCCCAACGGCGCCCAAACCAACCCCGATCGCGCCGTACAACGCGCCGACTACGACAACCCGCATGGAAGACCTCTTGCCTGTTCGCCCCGCGGACGGAGGACGTCCGCGCCGGTCCGCCTAGCAAGAACCGTGCACGCTGTCCCCCCGCCTTTCGCCCCGCAGCGCCGGTCGTCCCGCTGGGGGCGGCGAGCGCAGGGTGCACGGAGCGTGCCTCAGTTGGGCACGCCAGCGCTCGGGTCGGGCGGAAAGGCCTCCGAGACACGCTCGCCACGCAGCAGGCCCAGGGCGTACTTCAACTGCTCGTCGTCGTCCCGCTCGACCGGCACGAAGGTGAGCGAGCCCGAGCGCTCCTCCTCCTCGCCCTCCTCGGCGACCAGGTGGCCACGCAGGGAAGCCTCGCCACGCGCCTCGAGCTTGCCCTGCAGCTCCTCCGGGAGCGGCTGGATGACCTCAAGGTCCGGATCGATCCCGCGCGCCTGGATGGAGCGGCCGGACGGCGTGTAGTACCGCGCCGTGGTCAGGCGGATCGCCCCGTTCGCCCCAAGCGGCACGATGGTCTGTACCGACCCCTTGCCGAACGACTGGGTGCCGACGACGGTGGCACGGCGATGGTCTTGTAGCGCGCCGGCCACGATCTCCGACGCCGAGGCGGAGCCGCCGTTGATGAGGACGATCAGCGGCTGGCCGTCGATGAGGTCGCCGTCCTCCGCGTCGTAGCGCTGCGCCTTCTCCTCGTCCCGGCCACGGGTGGAGACGATCTCACCACGGTCGAGGAACGCGTCCGACACGTCCACCGCCTCGTCGAGCAGGCCCCCAGGGTTGTTGCGCAGGTCGAGCACGAAGCCCTTCATGCCCTCGCCGCCGAGCTCCTCGGACAGCTCGCGCACGGCCTGGCGCACGCCGGAACTGGTGCGCTCGTTGAACGAGGAGATGCGGATGAAGCCGACGTCCTCACCCATGACCTCCCACTTGACCGACTGGATCTGCACGATGTCGCGCGTGATCGTGATGTCGATGGGGTCGGACACGCCATCGCGGCGCACCGTGATGGTGATGTCGGTGTTGACCGGACCGCGCATGCGGTCGACCGCCTCCGCGAGGGTCAAGCCTGCCACCTCGTCCCCGTCGAGGTGGGTGATGAGGTCGCCGGCGAGGACGCCGGCCTTGAAGGCCGGCGTGTCGTCGATGGGCGAGACGACCTTGATGAGGTCGCCTTCCATGGTAACCTCGATGCCGAGGCCGCCGAACTCGCCGGACGTCTGGACCTGCATGTCGCGGAAGTCGTCGGGAGGCATGTAGCTCGAGTGCGGGTCAAGGGACTGCAGCATGCCGTTGATGGCCGACGCGATGAGCTCCTTTTCGTCCGGCGACTCGACGTACTGATCCCGCACGCGCTCGAAGACGTCCCCGAACAGGTTGAGCTGGCGGTAGACGTCGGATGAAGCGGCGTTCGCCCTGATCTGCAAGAGCGCAGCGGGGTCCGCGAGCGCCACGGCCGTGACCGCCCCGAACGCAGCGCCGGTCACCAACAAGCCAATCCGACGGATCATCCACCTGTCCTTCCAACGTCGGTCGGAGCGTCCTGCCACCAACCGCGACTGTCCACCGCCGCACCCTCGCGGCGCAGCTCCACGTAAAGTACCGGGCGTGCCCCGACCAGGGCCGACCCCTCCGCGCCCACGGAGGCGACCGCGGAGCGCTGAGGCGATTGTCCCATGCGTCCGAGGGGGGTGCCCGCCTCGACCCTGTCCCCAGGGACGACCGATGCGTCCTGCATGCCGGCGAAGACCATATGGTACCCCTCGCCCGCGTCCAGGATCAAGAGATGCCCATAGCCGCGGAACGGCGCAGAGAACAGCACGGTCGCGTGCATGGGGGCGAACACGGTGGACCGCGGCGGCGCGGCGATGGCGCGGCCCTGCGCGAGCCCTCCTTCGGCCGTCGGCTCACCGAAGAGCGACACGATCCGGCCCGCGACCGGCGCGGCGAGGGTCCCCCGGCGGGAGGTGAACGGCGGCCCTTCTGGCACTGACGCTTCCACCGCCGCCTCGTCCGTCAGCCGCTCCAGCAGCGCGGTCACCGTGCCCTCCTCCTCGGCGAGCCGCGCGAGGTCGGCGCCGGCCTGCTCCTGCTCGTAGAGCGACAGCGAGCGGCGGCGGGCAAGCTCGGCCCCAAGCGCGTCGAGCCGGCGCCGCTCGACGGCCAGCGCGTCGAGGTCCGCCCTGAGCCGCTCCCAGCGGGCACGCTCGTCCGCCTCCATCCGCGCGGCTTGGGCGAGCGTCGCCACGAGCTCGCGTGCCTCCGCGTCGAGGGCGGGAAGCACGCCGTTCAGCAAGATGGCGCCGCGCACGGTGTCCGTCGGGGCGCCGGTGTCGCCGAACAGCGCGGGCGGGGGTCGCCGGCCGATGCGCTGCAGGGCCATCAGCACGGTCGCGAGCTCGGTTCGCGTGCCTGCCAACCTGCGGCGAATGGCCGCCTGCCCGTCGGTCAGCGCCTCGAGCGCCTCCTCATCGTCGGCGACGCGCTGCTCCAGCGCTGCCACCTCCTGCGCGGTCGCGGCTCGGCGCTCGCGCAGCTTCGCCTCGTCCCCCTCCATGCCGACCAGGTCCTCGCCGAGGTCGGCGGCGCGGGAGCGCAACGCGTCGGCCTCCTCGCGCAACCGCTCCAGCCGCGCCATGAGCTGCTGCCGCTCGCGCGCCACCGCGCCGGCGGCGGTCGGCTTCGAGGCGTCGCTCGTCGTCGCACCCTCCTGCGAGGTGCCGCCGTCGGTCGGCGGCTGCGCGTTCTGGGCGACTGCCACACTGGCACAGGCGACGAGCACCAACGCTGCGAGCGCCACGAGCCGCAGCAGGCGCCGGCTGGGGGGGTGGGCGTCACGCACGGTGGTAGGGGTGCCCGAGGCGGATGGTGACTGCCCTGTAAAGCTGCTCGAGCAGGACCGCGCGGGCGAGGAGGTGGGGCAGCGTCATCGGGCCCAGCGACAGGACGCGGTCGGCCGCCGAACGCACGGCATCGGCGTGGCCGTCCGCCCCGCCGATGGCGAAGGTGAGGTTCGTCGTGCCGGCCTCCTGCCACCCGGCAAGGCGACATGCGAGTTCGACGCTCGTCCACCCCTCGCCGCGCTCGTCCATCACCACGAGCGGTCCCGTCCGCCGGGCAGCAAGCATCTTCTCGCCTTCGGCCGCCGCATGGTTCGGACCCGTCATGTCGGCGATCTCGCGCACCGTGACGTCGGTGATCCCGATCTGCCGACCGACCCGCCCGGCGCGCTCCATGTAGCGCCCGCACAGCTCGGCCTCGGCGCATTGTCCCGCCTTGCCCACAGCAAGGACGACGATGTTCAGACGACGAGCTCCACCTGCGCGGCGCTATCCATCTGCCACATCTTCTCGAGGTTGTAGAAGGTGCGCACCTCGGGCCGAAACACGTGGACGACGACGTCGCCGGTGTCGATGAGGACCCAGTCGCAGCTGGCGAGCCCCTCGACCCTGACACCCTTGGCACCCTGGTCCTTGAGGTCGCGCAGCAGGCGCTCCGCCACCGCGCCCACGTGACGGTGGGAGCGTCCGGACGCCACCACCATGTGGTCGGCGATCGGCGTCTTGCCGGTCACATCGATGGCGACGATGTCCTCAGCCTTCGAATCTTCAAGGCTGTCGAGGACGACGGCGAGGGGCACGGCGAGCTCGCCGGCCGCCTCAACATGGGACGCTGCCGTCCCACTTGACGTCAAAGCCATGTGTGCGCGGGTTCCTTTCCCTGATCGCGGCCGGCTCCGTACGCTTCGACTCGGGTCCGGCGATGGGAAAGATAGGTTTGTCGCCATGGCGCTTTCAAGACGCGGCATAGCGACGCCGTGTCAGCGGCCGCCGGAGGCGCGCAGCGCGGTGGAGGAGGACGGGTCGAGCGGTGCATGCAGGAACACCCACGCCGGCGGCGTCGCGTCGGCGAGCGCCGCGGCGCAGCGCTCGGGCCATCGCGCCGCCGCGAAGGTCCGCGCCGCCGGCGAAGACAGCGCCTTCAGGGACGCACCGGGACGGTCGACGACGGCCATCGGCACGCATTGGACGATGGTCCGCCACTCCTGCCATCGGTGCAGTTCGGCAAGGTTGTCCGCTCCCATCAGCCAAACGAGCCGCACGTGCGGCAGCCGCTTGCCAAGGTATGCGACGAGGTCGGCGGAGTAGCGCGTCCCGATCGCCGCCTCGAACGCGGTGACCCTGATGCGCGGGTGTGCTGCGGTCGCCTCCGCCGCGGCAACGCGGTGCGCGAGCGAGGCGAGCTCGCCCGACGACTTCAGCGGGTTGCCCGGCGTGACGATCCACCAGACCCAGTCCAACGCGAGCCGGCGCAGCGCCGCGTCCGCCACGGCCCTGTGCCCGGCGTGCGGCGGGTTGAACGAGCCGCCGAACAGCGCGACCCGCTGCCCCGCGGCGACGGGAGGGACGCGGAGGAGCTCCGCCGCGAGGTCCGGCGGAGCGGCGCCCGCTCCGCGGCGCCTCCTCACGGCCGCGTCTGGCCGGTCCCGCGGACCCTGTAGTTGAACGTGGTGAGCTGCTCGACGCCGACGGGCCCGCGCGCGTGCATCCGCCCGGTCGCGATGCCGATCTCCGCGCCCATGCCGAACTCACCGCCGTCGGCGAACTGCGTCGAGGCGTTCACCATGACGATCGCCGAGTCCACCTCGGCGAGGAAGCGCTCGGCGACCGCCGCGTCCTCGGTGACGATGGCATCGGTGTGGTGCGAGCCGTGCCGCGCGATGTGGACGAGCGCGCCGCCGAGCCCGTCGACCACGGCCACGGACATGATCGGCGCGAGGTGCTCGGTGGCGTAGTCCGCCTCCGTGGCGGGCTCTATGGGCGTCAGGTCGCGGGTGCGGGCGTCCCCGCGCAGCGTGCAGCCGGCGGCCGCGAGCGCCTCTGCCAGCGCCGGCAGGTGGGTCGCAGCCGCCGCCGCATCCACGAGCAGCGTCTCAGCAGCGCCGCAGACGCCGGTGCGGCGCATCTTGGCGTTCACGACGATGTCGATCGCCATCGCGAGGTCCGCCGCGGCGTGCACGAACACGTGGTTCAGCCCCTCGAGGTGGGCGAACACCGGCACGCGCGCCTCCGCCTCGACGCGCTCCACGAGCCCGCGGCCGCCGCGGGGGACGATGACGTCGATGCCGCCCGCCGCACCCGCGAGCATGGCGCCCACCGCGGCGCGGTCCGTGGTGGGCACGAGCTGCACGGCGTCCCCAGGCAGCCCCGCCGAAACGAGGCCCTGCCGCAGCGCGTCCGCGATGGCGCTCGCCGAGGCGTGGGTCTCCGACCCCGACCGCAGGATGACCGCGTTGCCGGCCATGAGGCACAGCGCAGCAGCATCAGCGGTCACGTTCGGCCGGCTCTCGTAGATCACGCCGACGACACCGAGCGGGGTCGCGACGCGGGCGATCCTGAGGCCGTTGGGACGCTCCCAGGCCGCTAGCGTGCGGCCCACCGGGTCGTCGAGGTGGGCCACGTCGTCCACCGCGGCAGCCATCGCCGTCACACGCTCTTCGCTGAGCGTCGCGCGGTCGCGGAACGCGCTCGTCCCCGCCATGGCGGCAAGGTCGGCCCGATTGGCGGCGAGGATCGCAGGCCCCGCAGCGCGCAGCGCGTCCGCCATGGCGTTGAGCGCGGCCCGCTTCGCCGCCGTCGGCGTGGTCGCGAGGATGGCCTGGGCCGCTCGCGCACGCCGACCGAGCGCGGCGACCAGCACGGCGGCGTCCTCGGACCCTGCTGGGACGCTTGCGGAGAGGATCGGGATCGCGCTCACGGAACCTCCGGTGGCGCCGCGGCGAGCGCCATGTCGTCACGATGCACCATGGTGGAGCGCACGCGCGGTCCCAGGCGCTCGGCGATTGTTGGCGTTTTCTCGCCAGCGATCAACCGCGCGTCCGCCGCGTCGTAGGCGACGAGGCCGCGGCCGACCTCACGCCCCACGCGGTCGAGCAGCCGGACCGCGTCGCCACGGGCGAACTCGCCCTCGACGGCAGCGACCCCGGCTGGCAAGAGGCTGCGTCCCGCGTGGATCGCCGCCACCGCGCCGTCGTCGAGCACCAGCGCGCCGCTCGCCTGGAGCGAGCCCGCGATCCACACCTTGCGCGCGGTGCCGGGATCGGAGCGTGGGTGGAACCAGGTCGCCCGCCCGCCGGCGTCCACCGCCGCAAGGGGGTGCGTGATGCGGCCGGACGCGATCACCATGGCGACGCCCGCCTCGGTGGCGACGCGCGCGGCATCGAGCTTGGTGCGCATGCCGCCGCGCGACAGCGCCGAGCCAGCGTCGCCGGCCATCGCCCAAACCTCGTCGGTGAGGCGTGGCACCTCGGCGACGAACGTCGCGTCGGGGGACTCGTTCGGCGGCGCGGTGTAGAGCCCGTCGACGTCCGACAACAGGACCAGGCGGTCCGCCGACACCATCGCAGCGACGCGCGCGGCGAGCCGGTCGTTGTCGCCGTAGCGGATCTCGGTCGTCGCGACGGTGTCGTTCTCGTTGATCACCGGCACGACGCCGGCGCGCAGGAGCTCGGCGATGGTGGAGCGCGCGTTGAGGTAGGCGCGCCGCTCCTCGGTGTCGCGCAGCGTGAGGAGGACCTGTGCGGCCCGCACGCCGGCACCGGCGAGCGCGCCCGACCAGGCGACGGCGAGCGCGATCTGGCCGACGGCGGCGGCCGCCTGGCTTTCCTCCAGCCGCAGCGGCCGCGTCCCGTAGCCGATGGGCCCACGGCCGAGCGCGATGGCGCCTGAGGAGACGATGAGGACGTCGGCGGCGCGTCGCAGCACCGCGACGTCCTGCGCCACGCTGGAGAGCCACTCGGCGCGCAGCCCGTCCTCATCGACGAGCAGCGAGGAGCCGAGCTTGACGACGACGCGACGGCCGCTCGTCAGCCGTCCCGCGATCCCGCTCATCCCGTCGCTCATGGCTGCCACGCCGTCTCCTCGGGCGGAGCCTCCTGTGCACGAGCCGCCCCGACCGTCTCCGCCAGCGCACGCAGGACGCCCTCCACACCGGAGCCGGTCACCGCGGAAATCGCGTGGACCGGTCGGCCGGCGGCACACAACAGCTCCTCCAGCCTCGCCCCCACATCCGCCGTCGCGTCCGCCTTGGACAGGGCCACAACGCGCGGCTTTTCGGGCAGTCCGGAGCCGTAGAGCGCGAGCTCGCGGTCCACCGTGGCGAAGTCCGCCGCCACGCTGTCGGAGGTGCCGTCGACGAGGTGGAGGAGCACGGCGCAGCGTTCCACGTGCCCGAGGAAGCGATCGCCGATCCCCACCCCCTCGCTCGCGCCCTCGATGAGGCCGGGGATGTCGGCGATCACCAGGCGTCGTCCGTCGACCTCCGCGATGCCGAGGTGCGGGTGGAGCGTGGTGAACGGGTAGTCCGCGACCTTCGGCCGTGCGGCGGAGACCGCGGCGAGGAAGGTGGACTTGCCGGCGTTGGGCAGCCCGACGAGCCCAGCATCCGCGATGAGCTTCAGCCGCAGCCAGAGCGCCATCTCCTCACCGGGCAGGCCCGGGTTCGCGCGGCGCGGCGCCCGGTTGACCGAGGACTTGAAGCGCTGGTTCCCGAAGCCGCCGTTGCCCCCTTCGAGCAGGCGCACGCGCTGGCCGGCCTCCGTGAGGTCGGCAAGGACCCGCTCGCGCGCGTCGTCGAGGACGACGGTCCCGACGGGGACCTGGAGCACCGCGTCGCGCCCGTTCGCGCCGGTGCGGTTGCGCCCCGCGCCCCCCTCGCCGGTCCCGGCGCGGAAGTGCTGCTGATAGCGGAAGTCGATGAGCGTGTTGAGGCCGTCGACCGCCTCGACCCAGACGTCGCCGCCGCGACCGCCGTCGCCACCGTCAGGACCGCCGTGCTCGACGAACTTCTCGCGACGGAACGACACCGCGCCGTTGCCGCCGTTGCCCGAGCGCACGTACACCTTGGCCTGATCGAGGAACTTCATGGCCGCACGACCCGCCAGCTCCGATGGGCAGCTCGGTCCCACAAGAGCCTGCGCGCTCCCGCCGTCATGGCAGGCGCGCGTCGCCGGTCGCCCACGCTCGACATCTCAGGGACGCCGGCGGGCGGGACCGGCTACTCGGCCGCGGGGACGCTCACCCCCGGACGCTGCGGAGCGACCGACACGTAGACGCGCCCGAGGCGCCGGCGGAACGCCACGTAGCCCTCGGTGAGCGCGAACAGGGTGTGGTCCTTGCCCATGCCGACGTTGTCCCCGGCGTGCCAGCGCGTGCCGCGCTGGCGCACGATGATGTTGCCGGGCTCAACCGATTCGCCGCCGAACTTCTTGAATCCAAGCCGCCGGCCCGCCGTGTCACGGCCGTTGCGCGAGGAGCCGCCTGCCTTCTTGTGTGCCATCGTCGCTGTCCATTCCACCGGAGCAAGCGCCCGGAAGCCTTCTACCGGAGCGTGCAAGCCCCGATCATGTTACGGGTCAGGCGGTCGCCTGGATGTCGGTGATCTTCACGATCGTGAGATGCTGACGGTGGCCGTTGCGCCGGCGCGAGTTCTGCCGCCGCCGCTTCTTGAAGATGATGACCTTCTTGCCGCGCACCTGATCGACGATCTCGCCCTTGACCGTTGCGCCGGGCAGGTGCGGCGCACCGATCGACGTCGCCTCGCCATCCGACACCATCAGCACGTCGTCGAACGACACGGCGTCGCCGGCGGCGCCGGAGAGCGTCTCGATGGTGAGCTGGTCCCCGGGCGTCACCCTATACTGCTTGCCGCCCGTCTTGATCACCGCGAACATCGTCGTCCCCTCACTCCCGCGCCCTACGCGGGCCGACCCAGCTCGCCCGACGCCGTCCGGCCCGTCGTCCCAGATGTCCGCGCCGCAGCGACGCAATGCACGCCAGCCGCGCACCATTCGCGTAAGCCCGGAACGTGGGCAGTCAGCGGCCGATCGAAACCCTGCTCCAAGTGCTCGCAGGTACGGTCGGCTGCCCGCACTGTCAAGCCGACGGCGACGGGCAGGGCACAGCCCAGCGACGCGTCCGGCAGGGTCTGTCACGCCGCTTGCATGATCCGCGTCGACCGTCATGATGACGGTCAAAACGTTGGGAGACCACGAATGTCACGTCCCTTGATCGCTGCGCTCGTCGCTGCGGCCCTCGCTGCGCCGGCGGCCGCCCAGGACACGATGGAGCTGCGCATCGGCACCGAGGGTGCCTATCCTCCATTCAACTTTTATGATTCGGACCGTAACCTGACGGGCTTCGACGTCGACATCGCGAGGGCGCTCTGCGAGGAAATGAACGCCGACTGCACCTTCGTCGCGCAGTCCTGGGACGGGATCATCCCAGCGCTGCGGGCCGGCAAGTTCGACGCCATCATCGCCTCCATGTCGATCACGCCGGAGCGCGACGAGGTCGTCGACTTCACCAACAAGTACTACAACACGCCGCCGGCGATCGCGGTCCCCAAGGACTCCGAGCTCACCGAGGCGAGCGCCGAGGCGATGGCGGACATCACGCTCGGCGCCCAGTCCGCGACCACCCACGCGAACTACGCGGAGGAGTACTTCCCGGAGACCGAGCTCAGGCGCTACGGCACGCCGGAGGAGTACAAGCTCGACCTCGCGTCGGGTCGCATCGACGCCGCCATCGACGACGTCGTCGTCCTGTCCGACTGGGTGAACTCGGAGGACGGCGCGTGCTGCGAGATCCTCACCACGCTGACGCCCGACCCCGTCATCAACGGGATGGGCGCGGGGATCGCCGTGCGCGAGGGCGAGGAGGAGCTCATCGCGAAGTTCAACGACGCCATCGCGGCGATCCGCGAGGACGGGACCTACGAGGAGATCCAGTCGAAGTACTTCGACTTCGACGTCTACGGCGACTGACGTCGGCGCAGGCTCGACCGCGGCGACAGGGCGCGCCGCGGGCCGACCCTTACGGTCCGTAGGCTGATACCCAACCCGAGCTCTTCCCATGGACCTTCTCGCGCTGCTCGCCTACGGCCCGGACGGATGGGGTGACGAGCTCCTTGCGGGGTTGCGCATCACGCTGCTTCTGGCGCTCGCCACCGCGCCGCTGGCGCTCGTCCTCGGCTTCGCGCTCGCGCTGGCACGGCGCTGGGGCAACCCGCTCCTGGCGGCCCCGGCGACCCTCTTCGCCACGGTCTTCAAGGGCCTGCCGGAGCTAATCACGCTGTTCATCGTGTACTACGGTGCGGCGATGGCCCTGCGCGCGGCGGTCGGGCTCGTGTCGGACGCCTACGTCCAGCTGCCGGCGTTCCTCGCCGGCATGATCGCGCTGGGCGCGGTGTCCGCCGCGTTCTGCTCGGAGGTCTTCATGGCAGCGCTGTCGGGCGTCTCGCGCGGTCAGCACGAGGCGGCGACCGCGCTCGGCCTGTCGCGTGTCGCGATCCTCACCAAGGTCACGCTGCCGCAGGTCATGCGCCTCGCGCTGCCGGGCCTCGGCAACCTGTGGCTCGTCCTCCTCAAGGACACCGCCTACGTCGCCGTCATCGCGCTGCCAGACCTGTTGCGCCGCACCACCATCGCCGTCGGAGCCACGAAGGAGCCGTTCTTCTTCTACCTCGTCGCGATCCTCATCTACTTCGCGGTCTCGCTGGCCTCCATGGGCCTCTTCGGGCTCCTCGAGGCGCGCTACAGCCGCGGCTTCACGGCCCGATGATCGTGCTGCCGGACGTCCTCGTCGACTACGCCGACGACCTGCTCGAGGGGTTCCTCATCACCATCGAGCTCGTCGTCATCGGCGTCGTGGTCGGCGCGGTGGTGGCGGGCTTCATCGCCGCTGGGCGACTGTCCCATCGCCGCTGGCTCCGTGTGACGACCTGGCTCTACACCAACCTCCTGCGCGGCTCGCCGCTGCTCGCCCAACTCTTCCTGATCTACTACGGCGCCGGCCAGTTCGCGGACTTCTGGGAGAGCGTCGGCCTGTGGTGGTTCCTGTCCGAGCCGTTCAACTGCGCCGCGCTCGCCTTCGTGCTCAACACGTCCGCCTACCAGGCTGAGATCTTCCGCGGCGCGGTGCAGGCGATCCCGACCGGGCAGTGGGAGGGCGGCGACGCGCTGGGGCTCGACCGCCGACGCGTCTTCACGAAGGTGGTGGCCCCACAGGCCGCGCTCTACGCGTTGCGCCCGTTCGGCAACGACATCATCCTCACCATCAAGGGGTCGGCGGTCGCCTCGGTCGTCACCGTGTATGACCTGCTCGGCGAGACGCGGCTCGCCTACTCGGACACGTTCGACTTCTCGGTCTACTTCTACGCCGCCGCGCTCTACCTCATCCTCGTGGAGACGCTGCGACGCGTCTGGAACCTCTTGGAGCGCCGACTGACCCGCCACCTCGACCCGGAGGTCCGCCGCAGGGCCGCAGGCGGCGAGCCGCAGGCGGCGCTCACGTGAGACGCAGGCCCTGGCAGCGCGCCACCATCGCCGCCCAGGCCGACGGGCAGGTGGACGAGGCGAGCGGTGGCGTCGTCGGCCCGTGGCAGCCGTCCACCACGTTCCTGCGGGACGCGGACTACGCGCCGCCAGCCTCGGGCGACGTCTACCGGCGCGACCAGAACCCAACGGTGCGCGAGGCCGAACGCGTCATCGCCGCGCTGGAGGGGGCGGCGGAGGCGCGGCTCTTCGCCTCCGGGCTCGCCGCCATCGCCGCGGTCATGCGCTCCGCCGGCGGCCCCGTGGTCGTCCAGCGCGGCACGTACTACGGCACCGCCGTCCTCGCCGAGCGCCTCGCCGCCGCTGGCCTTCCGGTGGCGACGTTCGACCCGGCGGACATGGGCTCGCTCGAAGCCGCGTGCGCGGAGCACCGCCCAGCGCTGGTCCTCATCGAGACCCCGTCCAACCCTTGGCTCACCGTGGTCCCCATCGCCGAGGCCGCATCCATCGCGCATCGCCATGGCGCACGCCTCGCCGTGGACTCCACCGCCGCGACGCCCATCGTGACGCGGCCCCTGGAGCACGGCGCGGACGTCGTCGTGCACTCGGCGACCAAGGCGCTCAACGGCCACTCCGACGTCCTCGCCGGTGCGGTCGCCGTCGCCGAGCCGTCCGGGGACGCCTGGGACGAGCTCCTCAAGCTGCGCGCGACGGAGGGCGCCGTCGCGAGCCCGTTCGACGCCTGGCTCCTCACGCGCGGCATGCGCACCGTGCACCTGCGCGTCGCCGAGGCGGGCCGCTCGGCCCTCCACATCGCCCACTGGCTCGCCGAGCACCCGAGGGTCGCGACGGTGCGCTACCCTGGGCTGGCCGATCACCCTCGCCACGCCGTCGCCGCCGCGCAGATGGACGGGTTCGGCATGCTCCTGTCGTTCGACGTAAAAGACGGCGCGCCACACGCCCTCGCCGTCGCCGGACGCCTCAACCTCGTCAAGCGGGCGACCTCCCTCGGCGGCGTCGAGTCGCTCATCGAGCACCGCCACTCCATCGAGCCCGCAGCGACGGGGATCCCCGAAGGTCTCCTGCGCCTCTCCGTCGGGATCGAGGCGGTGGAGGACCTCGTCGCCGACCTCGCCGAGGCGCTCGACGCCCCCTGACGGCCTGACAGGCCGGCCCTGCGCCGCTAACACACGCACGAACACGCAAGGAGCCGCAGATGGCGAACGTCGCATTCCTGGGTCTTGGGGTCATGGGCTACCCGATGGCCGGCCACCTGAAGAAGGGCGGGCACGAGGTCACCGTCTACAACCGCACGACCGAGAAGGCGGAGCGCTGGGCGTCCGAGCACGGCGGCGACCACGAGCCGACCCCGCGCGAGGCGGCGGCTGGCAAGGAGTTCGTGTTCTGCTGCGTCGGCAACGACGAGGACCTGCGCGCCGTGACCACCGGCCCCGACGGTGCGTTCGGCGGAATGGAGTCCGGCGCGACGTTCATCGACAACACCACCGCGTCCGCCGAGGTTGCGCGCGAGCTCGGCGACGCAGCCGCCGAGGCGGGCTTCGACTTCCTCGACGCCCCCGTCTCGGGCGGACAGGCGGGCGCGGAGAACGGCGCGCTCACCGTCATGGTCGGCGGCCGGCAGGACGTGTTCGACCGCGCCAAGCCCATCATCGACTGCTACGCCAAGATGGTGGGCCTCATGGGTGACACCGGCGCCGGCCAGCTCACCAAGATGGTGAACCAGACCTGCATCGCGGGCCTCGTCCAGGGATTGGCCGAAGGGATCCACTTCGCCAAGGCCGCCGGCCTTGACGTGGAGCAGGTGATCTCAGTGATCTCCAAGGGAGCCGCCCAGTCCTGGCAGATGGAGAACCGCTGGAAGACGATGGACGCAGACCATTACGACCACGGCTTCGCCGTGAACTGGATGCGCAAGGACCTGTCCATCGTGCTCGACGAGGCGCGGCGCAACGGCGCGCGCATGCCGGTGACGGCGCTGGTCGACCAGTTCTACGCCGACGTCCAGAAGATGGGCGGGGGGCGCTACGACACGTCGTCGTTGCTCGCCCGCCTCGAGCGCGGCTGATCGCCGGTCCTGCCTTGCTCTAGGCCGTTCGGAGCGAGGGTCGCGACAATGCGTGCGACGGCGTCGTCGGCGCCCTCGCCCGCCGTGTCGATCCGCATGGTCGCCTCCGGGAAGGGTGTGTAGGCCCGCTGGAGCACGGCCGACCAACGGGGATGCTGTGACGGTGCGGACGCATGGCGGGCGGCGACGCGCCGCGCGTGTTCGCCCGTGTCGGCGCAGACGACCTCGACCTCGAGGATGCTGGCGCCGGTCCGCGCCGCGGCAGCCCGCCACGCGGCACGGCTCTCCGCGACCGGGTTGACGCTGTCGCCGACCACCCTATGCCCGAGCGCAAGGTTGTCCGCCGCGACGGCGATGGCAGCGGCATAGCCCGCATCCTCGGGCACATGGATGGCGAGGGCCGACCCAGCCAAGGCGGCCTCGACGGTGTCGATCCTCAGGTAGACCGCTCGGAGCTGGCGCGCGAGCCGGAGCGCGATCGTCGACTTGCCGACGCCGGGCAATCCGGCGAAGGCGACGAGGACGGGTGCCGTCAGGCGGGGCCGCATACCCCGCGGCGGGTCGTGTCTCCCTCCTCGTAGACGAGGGCGCCGGTGGCCGGATCGACGGTCAGGGACCGCTCGTCCTCGCCGTCGATGCGGCAAACGCCGTCCGACAGCTCGCCGGTGGTGCCACCGAACGCGCAGCTCCCGTCGGCCTCGTTGCGAACGAGGGTGATCTCCTCGCCGTCCTCCATCAGACACACGAGCTCCTCGCCCGCACCGCCCGCCGCCGGCGCGTCGCTCTGCGTGCCGGTTCCGGAGGCGGTCTGCCCGGCGGCCGCCGCCGGCGCGAGGGCGAGGATCGCAACGAGCGCCATGCGCCTCATCGGGTGCTCCCTAGGTAGTCCGCGTCGGCGACGGGCTCGAGCCAGGCGACGTGCGCGTCGCCGTCGCGCTCGTGCATCGCAACGTGGGTCATGGAGGTCGTGTCGGTGGCGCCGTGCCAGTGCTTCTCGCCGGGCGGGATCCACACCGTGTCGCCGGCGCGGATCTCCACCCGCGTTTCGCCCTCGGTCTGGAACCAGCCGCAGCCCTGGGTCACGAACAGCGTCTGGCCGAGTGGGTGATGGTGCCAGTTGGTGCGGGCTCCCGGCATGAACGACACCAGCGTCGCAGCGACCCTTGCCGGGTCCGGCGCGGTGTGGATCGGGGTCTGCCACACCGTCCCGATGAAGTAGCTTTCGGGCGCCTTGATCGACGCCGTTTCGCCGCATCGCATAAGCTTCATCGCGCGTCCCCCTCGCCGCCAGGCGTCCAAGCATCGTAACCGGCCGTGATCGACGCCTCCGGGTCCGGCCGGAAGATCGAACCGCGCGGCCGGTACGCCTGGGCGGTCCCCGTCATGTTCGGTTGGTGCGGCGCCTCCCACTCGTGCGGGGTGTAGTCGTCCTTGCTGGGCGGCACCTTCGACAGGTGGTGCATCCAGCCGTACCAGCCGGGCGGGATCGTCGAAGCATCGGCGCGGTCGGCATAGATCACCCAGCGCCGCTCGATGCCGAGCGCAGGGTCGATCCGCCCCTTGCGCGTGCGGAAGTACCGGTTGCCGAACTGGTCGATCCCCACCTCCTCGCCACGCAGAAACGTGGTGAGCGCCGTGCCCCAAGTGGCACCGTGCCACCAGGTGAACGCCTGCAGGAGCCGCCGTCCGAGACCCGTCTTCGCCATGGGGCACGCCTAGTCAGTCGAGGGGGCGAAGTAAAGCGTCAGACCGGCGCGACGACGTCACCGGCGGCGGCGGCCTGCTCCCGGTGCGCGGCCCGGCCCTGAGCCTCGATGAACAGGCGCTTCACGTCCGGGAACGTCGTGCGGACCTTCTCCTGCAGCCGCGTCACCACGTCCTCGAGCTCGCCGCCCTTCAATGTGTCGTCGAAGTCGGCCGACAGGGTGACGAGGATCTCGTTGGGGCCGAGGTGCATCGTGAGGAGCTCGTTGACCGACCGCACCCCGGGCTCGGCGAGGACCGCCTCGCGCATCCGGCGCACCAGCCCGGGCTCGGCCGCCTCGCCCACGAGGAGTCCCTTGGTCTCGATGGCGAGGAACACCGCGGTCAGCGCGAGCACCGCGGCGATGGCGAGCGTGGCCACCGCGTCCCAGGTCGGGTCGCCGGTGAGGTCGGTGGCGAGGATGCCGAAGAAGGCGATCACGAGGCCGAGCATCGCCGCCGCGTCCTCGAACAGCACTGTGAACAGCGTCGGGTCCTTCGACTGCCGCACGGTCTCCAGCATCCCGCGGCCCTCGCGCGCCGCCTGGAACGCACGGAACGCCATAGTGAGGGCGATGGTCTCGAAGACCATCGCAGCGCCCAGCACCGCGTAGTTGATCCAGGACCCCTCAACCTCGGCCGGATGCAGCAGCTTCTCGACGCCCTCATAGGCGGCGAAGCCGGCGCCCGCGCCGAAGATGATGATCGCGACCATGAAGGCCCAGAAGTAGAGGTCCTTGCCGTGGCCGAAGGGGTGTTCCGGCGTCGCTGGGCGCTTGGAGCGGGCGATGCCGAGGAGCAGCAGGCCCTGGTTCCCGGTGTCCACCACCGAGTGGACGCCTTCGGCGAACATCGCGGACGAACCGGTGACGAACGAGGCGATGAACTTGGTGACCGCGATAGCCCCGTTGGCGAACAACGCAGCGTAGATGATCCTGACGTTGCCCTTGGCCGCCATCGTGCCCTCAATGCTTCGCGATCGGTCGCAAGCGCGACCTGTTCGCGAACGGCCCGCCATTCCGCGCGTTCCCGAAGCGTCATCATGAAAGGACACCGCATGCGGCCCATCGTGAGCGTGGCTCGGACGATCTTCACAGGCCTCTTGGCGGTGCTGCCCCTCATCATCACGCTCCTCGTGATCAGCTGGGTCGCGTCCTACGTGCGCGACTACCTCGGCCCGGCATCCTGGTTCGGACGGTCGGTCGAGCGGCTCGGCGCCATCGTCGTCGTCGACGACGACGTCGCCTACCTGATCGGCACGGTCATCGTGCTCGCGGGGCTCTACATGCTGGGCCTCCTCGTCCAGTCGCGCCTGCGCAGCCTCTGGACGACGTTCTTCAACGAAACCATCGGCCGCATCCCGCTCATCGGCACGATCTACCGGACCATCACGCGCTTCGTGCAGCTCCTCGAGAATCGCGACGACGTGGACGTAAAGTCGATGAGCCCGGTGTGGTGCTTCTTCTCCGACGAGCGGCGGACCGCCGTGCTTGGACTGATGCCGTCCGACGAGCCGGTGCAGATCGAAGGCGAGGACTACCGCATCGTCATGGTGCCCACCGCGCCGGTGCCGTTCGGCGGCGGGCTGTTCTTCCTGCCCGCCGACTGGGTCCGCCCGGCCGCCTTCGGCGTCGAGGGCCTCACCAACATCTACGTCTCCATGGGCGTGACGGCGCCGGACTACATGGGCACGATCCGCCGCACGCCTGGCGCCGCGCCGCAGATGGTGCCACGCCGGCCTGATCCTTCGGCGCCGCCAAAGGTCCCGGGGGAGCAGGGCTGACCGCATCGAGGGTGGCTGCTCGTCGCCTCCACTGACCGCGATGTGACGCCGCTGTCCAATCGCGCGCCCTCGGGACAATCGCGAAGTCAGAACTCGATGAGCGAGCCGGAGCCGAGGCGCCGCCCGGTGGGTCCCCCCGTCGGCGAGCCGCCAGGGGGCTCCGCGGTGACGACGACCTCCGCCGAGGGATCGAGCCGCTCCACCGCGGCGCGTGGGACGGAGGCGCGCGTGCGGCCGTCTTCGGTGACGACGCCGAGGGACACAGGGTCGCCGCTCGTCGGCACCAGCCAGATCTGCGCGTCCTCGTCCGGGCCGAGGACCGGGAACGGCTCGACGACGAGGGTGCCGTCCGGCTCCACCTTGAGGAGCGCGATCGTCCCGTCGAGGCGCACGATCGGCGCGATCCACTCCCCACCGGCCCGTCGTGCTCCGTCGAGCCCGAGGAGGTCGGGCCGCGCCACGAGGACGGCGATGGCGGCGAGCCCTGCGAGGGACAGCCCGACGAACAGCATGGCGAAGCTGCGCCAGAACGATACGGCACGACGCTCGCGCCGCCTCGCGGACAGCTCGTCACCGAACAGCCGCGACTCGACGCCGCGCCACACCCGCGCCGGAACACGCCGCCGCGGCACCGCCTCGCCGAGCGGCCGCAGCCGCTCCTCCCACATCCAGACCGCCTCGGCGAGCTCAGGGTCGTCGAGCAGCGCAGCCTCGAAACGAGCTCGCTCGCTCCCGTCGTCGAGGGCGAGGGCGTACGCCCCTGCGTCGAGCCTATCGCCGTCCGTCATGGTCATTCGAACAGGCATCCCCTGAGCGTCGCCAGGGCCCGCCGCATCCGGCTCTTGACCGTCCCAAGGGGGGTGCCGTCGCGCTCGGCGAGCGCGGCGTAGGTCACCCCACCGAAGTAGGCGACGCGGACCAGGCGCGCCTCGTCTTGCCCCAGCTTGTCGATGCAGTCGAGGAGACGCTTGGCCTCACCGCTCGCGAGGGCCTTCTGGTCGGGACGCATGGTCGCGTCGGCCACCGCCTCGGCGGCCTCAAGGGTCGCCGTCGGGGTTCGGCGGACCCGCAGCCGGTCGATGCAGATGTTGCGCGTGATGGCGAGCATCCACGTCATCGGCCGCGCGCGTCCGGCGTTGTAGCGCTCGGCGTACCGCCAGACCTTCACGTAGGCGTCCTGAGTGGCATCCTCCGCCTCGGCGCCATCCTGAAGGATGCGCAGGCACACCGCGTAGAGCGCGGGGCTCGTGCGCTGGTAGAGGTCGTGAAACGCCCGCCGGTCGCCAAGCGCGGTCTTCGACAGCAACTCTTCGAGGCTGGCCTCGTCCATCACGTCCCCGGAACGCGCCACTGCGCCTGCAAACCATCGCAGGCCGCTCAGCCATAGCCGGCACGGCGCGCCGGCACAATCTGTCGGCACCTTGGGACGATCGGGGGAGCCGACCGCGATGGCGCGGCGGGCGGTCGGCGTGCGTCAGCGCTGGGACACCGCGTACGCCGGTTCAGTCCGGTCCGCGCTGAAGCGGGCTCGTGCAGCGGGCGTTGCCGAGGCGATCACGTCGGCCGAGTGGGACCGCGGTACACCGCCCGGGACGACCGGCCGCGCAGGCGGGCTGCGCCCGCCGCGCCGTCACACCGCGATGGCGCGGCGCGAGCGCACCAGCACCTCGACGACCCGCTCTTGATCCCGCGCGTCGGCGTGCCGGTAGAGGTCGGCGATGGCCCCGGGGTGCGCGCGCCAGTCGTCGAACTGCACCGGGCGCGACGCGGTGTCGTCACGCACGAGCTCGTCGAGCGGCACCTGCAGGGCGTCCGCGATGGACTTCAACCGCACGATGGAGATGTTGCCCTTGCCGTGCTCGAGCTGGGCGAGGAAGCGCTCCGACACGCCGCAGCGCTCGGAGAGCACGCGACGCGACAACCGGGCGCGGCTGCGACGCTGGCGAACCCGTCCACCGATGGTGGAGAGGAGGGAATGACGCAGGCCGAGCCGTTCGGCGGACACAGTGTCGATCGATGTCATAGGAATACCGTGATAGGTCGCCTGAGGCGACTGGTCGCAAGGGACGCGGTCCAGCGTGTCCCACGGAGACGATCCAACCGAAGCATCATGCCAATGCTCGGGCGGACACCATCCCGTAGCGCCAATCGGTCATCTCCTCGGGCGACATCTCGAGCGCGGCGAGCGCTGCAGACAGGAGTTGCGCGCACAGCGGCTCGCCCTCGCCCTCGGCCTCGGCCCGGGCATACTCGATGAGCCTGCGCAACACCTCGCGATCGGTGAGCGTGGGGGCGACGACGCCAACGCCCATTCCCAGATCAAAACAACCCGACATTCAACGTTCTCCTGCCTTCAACCCGACGTGACAGGAGATGCGTACTATGCCACCGTGATTTCAGCGTGAAACGAAACCGGGTGTCGGCTGCCTTGGCGTTGCGTCACCGGCAAGGGCATCCAACTATGTACGTCGAGTTGTAATGCTACACATTACCATCTATCGTTACAAAACGGCTAAACTGAGGCAGTTTGCTGAGACAACACCATCGTGCCCTTGAACGCTGAACCGCAGATCAAGCTCATCGGGCCGCCGTCGCTGTCGATCGGTGGCGCTCGGGTGGACTTTCCTGGCCGCAAGGCGGCAGCGCTGTGCATCTTCCTCGCGGCGCACGGTGGCCGTCGGGTGGAGCGGGGCCGTCTCGCCGGGCTCCTGTGGGGCGAGTCGGACGCGGAGGCCGCACGGGCTTCGTTGCGGAAGGCGCTGTCGCTCATCGGCGCCTCCCCGGGCGCGTGCAGCCTCATCGCCAAGGACCGCACGGACGTATGGTTCGCCAGCGATCCGACGCGTTCGGACCTTGCATCGTTCAATCGCTGCCTCGGCGCGGGGACCGAGCGGGCCTACCGTGAGGCGCTGCGACTTTGGACCGGCGAGCCATTGCAGGAGCTTGAGCTCGGGGAGCCGCTGTTTGACGACTGGGTCGCCTCCTTCCGGGCGGAGACGGCGGGCCTCACGCACAAGCTGCTCTCTCAACGCTTGGCTCTGATTCCGCCGGTGGCTGGCAACACGGGGCTGCAGATCGCCCTGTGCGAGCTCATCGTGAAGCTGGAGCCGAGCGACGGCGAGGCCAACGAGCGGCTCATCCGGATCCTAGCGCAGGAGGGCTACCCATCGGCCGCGGCGCGCCAGTACCGCTCCTACGCGCGCGCCTTGCGCGACCTCGACTTGACGCCGCCGCGCGCGCTGGCGAGGGCGATTGAGGAGGGGCACGCGCCGAGCGACATCGACGTGCCCGCGGCGCGCGCTCCCACGCTGGGCGTCGAGGACAGGCCGACCGTGGCGCTGGTGCGGCCGCGCGGCTCCCGGCCGACGCCCGACCTGTTCAGCTTCGCCCACGCCGAACTCGTCCACCAGCTCACGCGCTTCCGCACCATGCGCTGCTTCGAGCGCGACGACGGGGACGGTGTCGAGGACGGTGGCGCGCTCGTCAGCCGGATCGGCTTGTCCGACGCGCTCGACCACGACTATCGGCTCCTCCTGTGGGATGAGCCGAAGGCGCGGGCGATCTACCTGCGCTGCATCAACGTCCGGCGGCAGGACACCGTGTCGTCCGTGCGCATTGGCTACGACGTGCTCGAGGATCGCGACGTCGCCGAGACGATGATCGCGTCGTCGATCAACAGCCTCGAGCAGGACATAGTCTCGGACAACGCACGGGCCAGCGACGCACCGTTCGGGCGCTGGCTGGAGGCCTACAAGCTCCTTACCCAGTGGAACCCGACGGCCGACCGGGCCGCGCTGACCATCCTCGAGGACCTCGCCACGGACGATCGTGGCAAGCGTCTTAGCCTGGTCCACTCCTCGATCAGCTCGATCCTGATGATCCGCCGCCTCATGCTCCCGGCGGACGCTGCTGCGGTGGAGGCCGACAGGGCGCGGGCGCGGGAATGCGCGATACGCGCGATCGCCATCGACGAGCTCGAGCCGTTCAACCACGTCATCCTCGGCTGGATGCACATGCAGAACGAGGATCACGCGCGCTCCATCGTTGCCTTCGACGATGCGATGGAGCTCAACCCGTTCTCGAGCCGCACGTTGATCGCGGCCGCGGAGGCAAACGCGTACTCCGGTGCCCTCGATCGAGCGCAGACCCTCGCCGACCGGGCGATCAAGCTTTCGGGGCGCTACACGCCGGCGTACTACTTCCACTACCTCGCCAACATCGCCTACCTCAGACGCGACCTCGACGCGTGCATCGAGCACCTGCGCAAGGCACCTGACAACATCCACTCCGCGCTCCTCCTCGTCGCAGCAAACGAGGAGCGCGGCGACGCAGAGGCTGCGGCCGCCGCGCGGGTGCGCTTCGACCGCGAGCTGCGCAGCGCCGAGCCTCAGGCGACCATCGACAGGTCGGCGTTGTCCAAGTGGATCGTGTCCAGCAACATGAACAGCGATCCCAACGTCAAGCGGCGGCTGTTCGGGGCGCTCGAGCGGGCGGGGCTCCCGGTAGGCAGCATCGCCCGCTGAGGGGAAGGGCCAGCCGCGTCGCTCAGGAGAGCGGACGGCAGCAGCCGAGCACTGCCATGGTGCCGAGCATCTTCAGGTACTCGTGGTCGTTGGCGCGCAGGCGACCGGCGTCGACGCTGTCGGGCAGCACGACGTGGACGGTGTCGTCGTCGTCCTCGTGCAGGACGATGTTCAGCCCGGCAAGGTTCTCTTCGGCGACGCCGGCGGCGCGAAGGTAGGCGATGGGGTCGGCGCGGAACGCCTCCCGCTTGGCCGGGTCGTTGGCGGCCTCGCCGAACGCCTTGCCGATCTGAGGAATAGCCGAACGATTTACGGCAATACGTGCCATCTTCTTCCCTCGCAGCTCGCGCTTGACAATTCCTTCGAGGTGTTCGGACACATCGAAAGCATCACAGTCGATCTTGGCCTCATAGAACATGCCAAACCACCTTCTCTCTTCCGTTGACGCCTGGATCTCCTCCGGCGGTGACGTACGTATACCGTTACAGGACGCCGAACTACAATCACTCGACCTCCGCCTACTTAAGTTCAACCTTAGATCATGCCCTGCCTATTTCTTCACCGCGTTCGCGGCGAACAATCCTACCGATCCTCCGTGGACCCGGGCGTGGACGATGGCCGGCGGGCGCGGCTTCGACGAGCGATCGGCGCGGATTGCTACGCTTGCAGAGGCTATTGAGCGCGCTTGTTCAATGACCGGTGGGAGAAATGACCCAAGGACCTACTCCCTAAGGTCGCAGGATTGCGCAGGTTTGAACCAGTGCTCATACTGGCAGTTTAGTGCCGATCAGCTGATGCAAATCGACGCATTGCGACACTATATTGCAGGCGCGGCCTGTGGACAGCCCGTGGACAACCTGTGGATGAGTGCGCGCTCCCTCAGCGCCGACCGGGGATATCACGTCCCCGCGACGGCGGTGTTCGCCAACGAGGACGTGCGACTCGGCCTGCCGCCGGTGCTGTCGTCCTCGACGGGAACAGCGGCGCACGACGACGTGGCGGCAGCAAGGCGCCACGCGGTGCTGGAACGCGTCGAGCGGGATGCGGTTGCGATCTGGTGGTACAACATGATGGCCGTCCCGAGGCTTGGGGCTGCGGTCGTCGATGCCGCGTTGCCGTGCGACTTCGCCGCGTGGCTGAGGGACCGGCGCCGCATGACCTGGCACCTCCTTGCAGGAACGGACCTGCCGGTTCCCGCGGTCGTCGCGCTGTCGTCGGCCCCCGACGGAACCCGGCCGGCGATCGGCGCCTCCGCAGCCCTCGACGTCCGCAGCGCGGTGAGGTCCGCTACGCTCGAGCTCCTTCAGGGCGAGATCGCGCTTGTCCACATGCGCCGTGCTCAAGAATTGACCGACGCGCCTGAGCCACCATCCCTCCTCGCCTGGTCCGAGGCGACCAACGCCCGTGCCGTCCCCTACCTCCGGGGCGAGGGCGAGGCGGCCCCGCCGTCGCCATGCTCGTTCAGCGACCTCGTGGAAGCGTTCGACGCCCTGGGCATCGACGTCGGCATCGTCGACCTGACGCGGCCGGAGTTCGGCGTGCCCGTGGTGAAGGCCGTGTCGACGACGCTGCGGGACTGGCAACCCCGCTTCGCACCGGGTCGGCTCTACGACGTCCCCGTCGCGCTCGGCTGGCGCGACCGGCCGCTGACGGAGGCCGAGCTCAACCCCGTCCCGTTCGTGATCTAGCGCTGGCCGGGCCTCCGGGCGGGTGCTAGCGTCCGGCGCGGAGGCGGTGTTCGGGAAGCCGGTGGGAGTCCGGCGCTGACGCGCAACTGTGAGCGGGCCGCGCGCCAGCGTCCGCGAGCCAGGAGACCGGCCGACTCCGCTGGACCCCCAACGCCGGTCGCGACTGCCGGCAAGGAGACAAGATGCGTTCCATCCGCACACTGGCGACGGCCATCGCCTTGTCGGTGACTACCGCGGCGCTCGCCCACCATGACGGCGAGGTCGTCGAGGCGAACGGCATGCGCGCCAGCCATGCCCACACCGACGCGCCGGCGGCCACCGCCCACGGCATCTACGTCTATATGACGATCGAGAACCTCTCGGACGCGCCGGACCGCCTGCTGGGCGCCACCGTGCCGTTCGCGCAGCCCGCCCGCTTCGAAGCGAGCGTGATCGACAGCGCCGGCAACCTGTCGATCACCGCCGTGTCGGCCGTCAACATCGCCCCGGGGCAGACGCTGACCCTCCAGCCGGGGGGCCTGCGCCTGGTGTTCGACGACGTGCAGCGCCGGCTCGAGCCGGGCGAGCTGTTCCCGGTCACGCTGCGCTTCGAGGGCGCCGGCACGCTGAAGCTCATCGGCGAGGTGGAGCGCGACGAGGACGGGCACGCCGGCGACGAGCACGAGGACGCGGCGGACCCGGCGAGCTGACCCGCGTGCCGGTCGGACGCGCCGGGCTAGGGGGTACTGCCCTCGCGGCGCTTTTGCTGGTGGGCTGCGTGGACGGCGCGCCTGCCGGTCCGTCGCCGAGGACCGAGGCGGCTCCCGGCTGCCTCGCACCGTCCGCCCTCGCCGACGCCGACGACGACCTCTCCGTCCTCGGCGAGGTGTGCGCCGAGGAGACCCGCTTCACCGAGAACGGCGTCGACTGGCGCGTCCAGACGTTCCGCTCCGGCCGGGCTGGTCCGCTGTTCGTGATGCCCCACGACGACGAGGACGCCGCCCTCGCCACCGGTGCAGCGGCGCTCGCCACCTACGGGGGCACGCTGACCGCGGTGGAGAGCGGCGGCCGCAGGTTCAACGGCGGCGTCGATCCCAACCGCAACTTCCACGCCGGCGCGCTGGCGTGCGGTGGTGCGCGCAGCACGGCCTTCGTCGCCGCGATGGTGCCGCGCGGCAGTCCCGTGGTCGCGCTCCACACCAACGCCCCCGGCTCGGCGCGCACGGGCGGCACCGGCTCCATCTCGATCCGCGCGCCCTACGACGGTGCGACCGCCTTCCCCGCCGAGGGCCCCTTGGCCAAGGAGGACGCGATGGTCATCCTCGCGTCCCGCCGGGGTCCCGACGACGGAAGGGTCCGCGGCCTCGTCGAGCGGCTCAACGCGGCGGGAGTGAACGTACTCGTCGAGACCGTCGACACCGCGCGCACGGACTGCTCGCTGTCGCACTATGCCGTCGCCAACGGGCTGGACTACGCCAACGTCGAGGCCGCGGACGGGGACGCTGCCACGCAGCGCGCCATCCTCGCCGTCCTGATGCCGCTGCTGTGACGCACGCTCGCGATTGACAGGGATGGCCGTGCGGGCGAGCGTCCGCCGGTGCGGCCGACGCGCAGCGCGCCACGATGGGCAGGGCATGACCGAGACCTTCACCACCGCCGGCGGGGTGACGATCACCCGCACGGACCGCGCCGTCGACCACGACACTGCGCTCGGGCGGTGGATCGACCGGCTCGACCACGAGCGCGGCTGCGTGTTCTCCTCGAGCTACGAGTTCCCCGGGCGCTACACGCGGTGGGACTTCGCGTTGGTCGACCCGCCGCTCGCGGTGGAGGCGCGCGGACGGGTTGTCACCGCGCGCGCGTTGAACCCGCGCGGGATCCCGCTCCTGCCCGCCGTCGCCGCCGCCTTCACCGCAGCCGAGCTTCCCGTCGAGGTCGGCGAGCGTGAGGTCGTCGCCACCGTTCCGGAGCCGGGCGACGAGCTGGTGTTCGAAGAGGACCGATCGCGCAGGCCCACGGCGTTCACCGCGCTGCGCGCGCTGCGGGACTGCTTCGCCACGGACGAGGACGGCCAGCTCGGCTTCGCCGGCGCCTTCGGCTACGACCTCGCGCTGCAGTTCGACCCCGTGCCGCTGCGCCTCGAGCGCCCGGCGTCCCAGCGCGACCTCGTGCTCTACCTGCCCGACGAGATCCTCGCCGTGGACCACTACGCCCGCCGCGCCACGGTGGCGTCCTACGAGTTCGCCTTCGCCGGCGAGACCACGGTCGGCGTGCCGCGCGTCCCCTCCCCCAGGCCGCTCGCGGCAAGGCGCAACAGCGCCGAGGACGACCACCGGCCAGGCGAGTACGCGGACACCGTGCGCATCGCGTTCGACCACTTCGCCCGCGGCGACCTCTTCGAGGTGGTGCCGAGCCAGACCTTCCGCGATCCCCTCTCGGACGCGCCGTCGGCCATCATGCGCCGCCTGTCGGCGATCAACCCGTCGCCCTACGGCTTCTTCATCAACCTCGGGGACGACGAGTTCCTGGTCGGCGCCTCGCCGGAGATGTTCGTGCGCGTCACCGGGCGCCGCGTGGAGACCTGCCCGATCTCAGGCACCATCGCCCGCGGACGCGACGCCATCGAGGACGAGGAGCAGATCCGCAAGCTGCTGAACTCGGCCAAGGACGAGACCGAGCTCACGATGTGCTCCGACGTCGACCGCAACGACAAATCGCGGGTGTGCGAGCCGGACAGCGTCCGCGTGCTCGGGCGGCGGCAGATCGAGATGTACTCGCGGCTGATCCACACGGTGGACCACATCGAGGGGACGCTGCTGGAAGGGCGCGATGCGTTGGATGCCTTCCTGTCCCATGCGTGGGCGGTGACGGTGACGGGCGCGCCCAAGCGCCGCGCCATGGCCTTCATCGAGGCGCACGAGAGGAGCCCGCGCGCCTGGTACGGCGGCGCGGTCGGCATCGTCCTCCTCAACGGGGATCTCAACACCGGGCTGACCCTGCGCACCGTCCACATCCGTGACGGCGTGGCGGAGGTGCGCGCCGGCGCCACCGTCTTGGCCGACTCCGACGCGGATGCCGAGGAGGCCGAGACGGTCCTGAAGGCGTCTGCCATGCGCGCTGCGATCCGCGGTGCAGGCAGGGCGGCCACCGCGGCGTCTCAGAAGGCACGCCCTGGCGCGGGCATGCGCGCGCTCCTCGTCGACCACGACGACTCGTTCGTGCACACGCTGGCCGGCTACCTGCGTCGCTGCGGGCTCGAGGTCGTCACCGTGCGCGCGCCCATCGACCAGGGCGTCCTTGCTCGGACCGCGCCGGACCTCGTCGTCATGTCGCCGGGGCCAGGGACTCCGACCGACTTCGACTGCGCGGCGACCATCCGCTTGGCCGAGGCGAACCACCTCCCCGTCTTCGGCGTCTGCCTTGGCCTGCAGGCCATGGTGGAGGCGCACGGCGGCCGCCTCGCCTTCGCGCCCCCCATGCACGGCAAGGCCTCGACGCTCGCGACCGAGGAGGGCTCGAGGCTGTTCGCAGGCCTGTCCGGCCCGCTGACGGTGGGGCGCTACCACTCCATCGTGGCCGATCCCGACCACCTGCCGGAGGGCTTCCGCGTCACCGCAACGAGCCCCGACGGTGCGGTGATGGCGGTGGAGCACCGCGACCGGCCGCTGATGGCGGTCCAGTTCCACCCCGAATCGATCATGTCGCTCGGCAACGGCATCGGCCTCGCGATCCTGGAGAACGCCGTCGCCGCGCTCCTCGACGGCGCTGCGCGTTCCGACGAGGCCGCGGCGTGACGGTCAGGTGAAGCGTCGGCGCTGCAGCCACAGGCCGAGGCCAATGAGTGCAAGCGCGAACGGGACGGCGAGGAGGGTGTCGCCGTCCGCCCTCCACGCGAGGACGTCGAGCACGGCGCGGACCAGCAGGACGACGCCCGCGACCGCCGCGAGGAGCCCGAAGAACTCGCGCACCACGTAGTAAACGAGGCGGTACAGCACGCTCGCGACGCGCGCTAGGACGACGATGACCGGCACAACGCCCCCGCTCGAAACCAACGTCAGCCGCCATCAGCGCCTGAGGGCCGGAGTGGTCGGACCCCTCCCACGGGCATGCGGACGTTGCGCCGCGCACGACGACCGCGCCTGCGCGCAATTCACCTCCGAGCCCCGGGCGGCGGAGAACCACCGCTTCTCAGCGCGACTGACCTGTTGCTAGTGTCGCCGTCGTCTACAGACCCGCTCGAGCGGGCGCAACGGGAGGACGTCCATGGCACGGATCGCTTTGGTCACCGGCGGAACGAGGGGCATCGGCGCGGCGATCTCGCGTCAGCTCAAGGAGGCTGGTCACACCGTCGTCGCGAACTACGCCGGCAACGAGGAGAAGGCGCGCGCCTTCAACACGGAGACCGGCATCGAGGTGAGAAGGTTCGACGTCGGCAAGCCGGACCAGGCTGAGGCGGCGATCGGTGAGATCGAACAGTCGCTCGGGCCCGTCGAGATCGTCGTCAACAACGCCGGCATCACCCGCGACGGGACGTTCCACCGCATGTCGTGGGAGCACTGGCACGCCGTCATCGAGACCAACCTGTCGTCGCTGTTCGCGGTGACGCGGCCCGTCATCAACGGCATGCGCGACCGCGGCTTCGGCCGCGTCGTCAACATCTCCTCCATCAACGGCCAGAAGGGCCAGATGGGGCAGGTCAACTACTCGGCGGCGAAGGCGGGCGTCATCGGCTTCACCAAGGCGCTGGCGCTCGAGAACGCGCGCAAGGGCGTCACCGTCAACTGCGTGTGTCCCGGCTACATCGACACCGACATGGTGGCGGCCGTGCCGCAGGACGTGCTGCAGGGCATCATCGGCGCGATCCCCGTGGGGCGCCTCGGCACGGCCGACGAGATCGGCGCGCTCGTCGCCTACCTCGCGTCGGACGCGGCAGGCTTCGTCACCGGCGCGACGTTGTCGATCAACGGCGGGCAGTACATGGCCTGAGCGAGCGGATCAGGTGAGGCCCACCGTCGACGCCTGGAAGGTGATGTAGCCGCCATACAGCGCAAGGAGCAGCGCCCCCTCCCACCGCGTGACGCGCTTGCCGGTGGCGACCACGAGGACGAGGAGGACCGAGACCGCCACCATCAGCGGGATGTCGAAGCGCTGCATGGAGGCCGACACCGGCACCGGCTGGACCAGCGCGGTGATGCCACCGATGCCGACGGTATTGTAGATGTTCGAGCCGAGCACGTTGCCGAGCGCGATGGCCGATTGGTTTCGCAACGCCGCGACGATCGAGGTGGCGAGCTCGGGCAGCGAGGTGCCGACCGCCACCATGGTGAGGCCGATCACCTCCTCGGAGACGCCGTAGCGTTGGGCGACCTCGACCGCGCCGGCCACCAGGTACTCCGCGCCGAGGACGACGCCGACGAGGCCGAGGACGAGGAACGCCAGCGACAACGCAAGGGGCGTCGCGCGCTCGGCCGGGACGTCCGCGGTGCTCGCGGGCGCCTGGCGGTCGGCGCGGATGGCGATGACGAGGTAGGCGATCAGTCCGAGCACGAACACGGCACCCGCCGCCCGCCCGATCGTGCCGGTCAGCGAGACGGCGAGGAACGCAAGCGCGGTCACGATGACGATGACGCCGTCCCGCATCACCGCGGTGCGGGAGGTGACGAACGGCATCATCAACGCCGCCGCGCCGAGGATGAGCAGGATGTTGGCGATGTTCGAGCCGACGATGTTGCCCACCGCGATGCCGGGCGCGCCGGCGAGCGCAGCGCGCACGCAGGTCACGAGCTCCGGCGCGGAGGTGCCGAAGCCGACGATGACCACCCCCACCACGAGCGGCGAGATGCCGAGCCGCACCGCCACCGCGGAGGCCCCGCGCACGAGGAGCTCGCCACCCAGCAACAGGCCGAACAGCCCTCCGACGATGGACAGGGCGAGGGACATGGACGGACCTTCGGCGTTGAGGAGGTTGGCGCGCGGCGCCGAGGCGAAGCTTGCAGGTCTTTAGAAGCGCCGCGGACGGCGCGCAACGGCGCTGCCGGAGCGGACGACGGGACGCTCGGGCCACGCCGTCAGCGGGTCGGCGCGCGGGGGACGGGGCGCCAGCCGGGCGGGGCGAGCTCGAAGCCGTCGAAGGAGAAGCCCGGTGCGACGGTGCAGCCCACCAACGTCCAGGCGCCTAGGGACTCTGCCGTCTGCCAGTGATGCGCGGGGACGGCGAGTTGCGGGCGCTCGCCGGCGGCGATGTCGGGACCAAGGCGGTACGCCGTTGCGTCGTGCCCGTTCGGCGAGGTCGTCAGCGCGAGCGGCGCGCCCGCGTAGTGGTGCCACACCTCCGCCACGTCGACGCGGTGCCAGGCGGAGCAGTCCCCCGCCTCGAGCAGGTAGTAGATCGCGCTCGAGCGGCCGCGCCCGCCGTCCGCCGCGTCGCGGAACGTCTCGGCGTAGTGCCCACCCTCGGGGTGCGGGGCGAGGCCGAGGGTGCGGATGACGTCGGCGGCGCGCACGTCAGAAGTTGTCGCGGCCTCGGCGCAGCTCGGCGAACACCTCGATGGGGTCGGCGCCCGCCATGCCGAGCGCGTCGGCGACCGCCGGCTCGTCGGCGCGCAGGAAGGGGTTCGTCGACCTCTCCGCGGCCATCGTCGTCGGCACCGTAGGCTCGCCACGCTCGCGCGCTGCCTCCACCACCTTCAGCCGCTCGGCCACGGCGGCGTCGTTCGGCAGCCGCTCGTGGGCGTAGCGCGCGTTGGTGAGGGTGTACTCGTGGCCACAGTAGATCGCCGTGTCGTCCGGCAGCGCCGCGCGCAGCGCCTGCAGCGAGCGCCACATGGTCGCCGCGTCGCCCTCGAACAGCCGGCCGCAGCCCATCACGAACAGCGTGTCCGCGGTGAAGGCGATACCCTCCTCCGGCATGACGTAGCTGAGCGGCGCGCTGGTGTGGCCCGGCGTCTGGATGGCCTGCACGGTGAGCGGACCGAGGGTGAAGGTCTCGCCGTCCGCGATGGTGCGGTCGAGGCCACGGATGCGGTCGGCCTCCCCCGCCGGACCCACCACCGTCGCGTCACCCTTCACGTCGTCGATGGCCTGGACGTGGTCCGTGTGGTGATGCGTGATGAGCACCGTCGTCAGGCGCCACCCGGTCTCGTCGAGGGCGGCGCGAATGGGCCCCGCCTCCGGCGCGTCGACGAGCACGGTCTCATCGCCCTCGTGGACGAGGACGGCGTAGTTGTCCGACAGGCAGGGGATCAGGCGGACCTCGGCCATCACGCGCTCCTCAGGGTTGTTCGCCCCTTCAACATGAGGCGCGGGCTTCGGATCGTCCAGCAACGCATGCCGGCGATGCCCCGTTGTCGCCGCGACGCCGCCCTCATGCGGGGGCAGGGTGGGGAACGATCGCATCCCGTGATAGATCACCGGCAAAACGCGAGGATCGCCAATGATGCATCTCGACGTGTCCGAGCTCGCCGCGTTCTACCTCACCCCCCTCGGTCGCATCGCGCGCCAGATCATCTCGAGCGAGGTCCGGGCGCTCTGGCCGACGACCACCGCCGAGCGGGTCGTCGGTCTCGGCCATGCGACGCCCTACCTGCGCCCGTTCCTCGGCGAGGCTGAGCGCGTCGTCGCGTTGATGCCTGCCTCCGAGGGCGTCCTGCACTGGCCGCCCGAGGGGCCGAACCTCACCAGCCTCACCTATGAGGATGCACTGCCACTGCCGGACAACTCGGTGGACAAGGTCCTCATCATCCACCTGCTCGAGACCGCCAAGGACCCGCACGAGGTGCTGCGGGAGGTGTGGCGCGTCCTCGTCCCCACCGGCCGCGCGCTCGCCATCGTGCCCTACCGCTCCGGCGCCTGGGCCCGCGCCGACCAGACGCCGATGGGCCTCGGCCGGCCGTTCTCGCGCTTCCAGCTCGGCCAGCTCCTCGAGGGTGCCTGGCTCGAGCCGGTGGAGATGCGCCGCTGCCTCTACGTGCCGCCGACCTCGCGACGCTTCGTGCTCGGCTCGGCGAGCGCCTGGGAACGGCTCGGCCGACGCGTCGTACCCCGCTTCGCCGGCGTCGTCGCGATCGAGGCGCAGAAGACGGTGATGCGCGGCATCCCGGCGCGTCCGCGCAAGCTGAAGGACCTGGTGCCCGCGCTTGCCCCCAAGCCCGCGGTCCGCTGGGGCCGCGCCGCGATGAAGGGTGCGGCGCCGGTCGGCGACACCGTCAGCGGCGCAGCAGGAACACCGCCTGCTCGCCGAACAGGTTCCAGAACCACCACGGCGCGTTGAACGACATGCGCTGGCCCCAGCTGTTCAGCGCGATCGCCTTCTCCACGTGGGCGCCGATGTCGTCGCTCAACTCGACGAAGTCGCGGATCGTGCAGAAGTGGATGTTCTTCGTCGCCCACCAGGGGTCCGGCAGCAGACCGGTCTTCGGCATGCGTCCGTCGACTAGGAGCGAGAAGCGAACCCTGAAGTAGCCGAAGTTGGGGAACGAGACGATGCAGCGTCGGCCGATGCGCAGGAGGTTCTCCAGCACGCGGCGCGGGTCGCGCGTCGCCTGCAGCGTCTGGCTGAGGATGACGTAGTCGAAGGCGTTGTCGGGGTAGGCATCGAGGTCGGTGTCGGCGTCGCCCTGGATCACCGACAAGCCAAGCGCCACGGCCTCGTTGACCCCGGCCTGGCTGAGCTCGATGCCTGACGCGCGCACCCCGTGCGTCATCTTCAGGAGCGCCATGAGCCCCCCGTCGCCGCAACCGACGTCGAGGATGCGGCTGTCCGCGGCGACGAGCTCGCGGATGACCTCGTAGTCGACCCGGCGCCCCGCGGTGGCTGCAACATCGAGCATCACGCGGGCGCCGGGGGAGCGATGCCGCGCGTCAGCGCCGCGCCGGTGAGGAAGCCGCGCACGGCCCGGTGCAGCTCAGGCTCGTGCAAGAGGAAGGCGTCGTGCCCGCGGTCGGTCTCGATCTCGACGAACGAGACCTGCGCCGCCGCCGCGTTCAGCCCGTGCACGATGGTGCGGCTCTCCGCCGTCGGGAACAGCCAGTCGGACGTGAAGGAGACGACGCACCAGCGGATCGGGCTGTCGCGGAACGCGTTCGCCACGAGCCCGCCGTGCTCGGCAGCGAGGTCGAAGTAGTCCATGGCGCGCGTCAGGTAGAGGTAGGAGTTGGCGTCGAACCGGTCGACGAACGTCGACCCCTGGTGGCGCAGGTAGCTCTCGATCTGGAAGTCGGCGTCGAAGCCGTAGGAGACGATCTCGCGGTCCTGCAGCGCGCGCCCGAACTTGCGGTGGAGCGCGGCCTGGGAGACGTAGGTGATGTGTGCCGCCATCCGCGCCACCGACAGGCCCTTCCGCGGCTTCGCTCCGTGGTCGAGGTAGCGCCCGCCGTGCCACGCCGGGTCGGCCATGATCGCCTGCCGTCCGACCTCGTGGAAGGCGATGTTCTGTGCCGAGTGGCGCGTTCCGGTAGCGATGGGCACGGCGGCGAACACCCGGTCCGGGTAGCTCGCGCCCCACTCGAGCACCTGCATGCCCCCCATCGAGCCGCCGATGACCGCGAACAGCGTGTCGATGCCAAGGTCGGACACCAGGCGCGCCTGGGCGCGGACCATGTCGCGGATCGTCACGACCGGCATGTCGAGCGCGTAGGGTCCGCCGCCGTCCGGCCGGCTGGAGGCTGGGCCCGTCGTGCCCGAGCAGCCGCCGATGACGTTGCAGCAGATCACGAAGAAGCGATCGGTGTCGATGGGCCGCCCGGGACCCACCATCACGTCCCACCAACCAGGGCGACCGGTGACCGGATGGCGGTTCGCGACGTGCTGGTCGCCGGTCAGCGCATGGCAGACGAGGACCGCGTTGCTGGCGTCCTCGTTCAGCGTCCCGTAGCTCTGGTAGGCGACCTGCCAGGGGGCGAGCGTCGCGCCGGCGTCGAGGGGTAGCGCGGCCTTGAACCGGCGCACCGGGCTCGTCGGGTCGTCCACCTCGGCCCTGCGACGACGCTCGAGGAGCTCAGCGGCTGGCACGATCGTCGACGCGCCGGGGGCTCGGTCGGGTGCCATACTCTCATCCTGCAGACGCGCGGGAGTGCCGACGGCGGACGCTATGCGCGTGCCCCGTCGACCGTCAACGGTGACGGGCCGTGCACGGACGCGTCGGGGCTCGCGCCGCGATCGTCCGGCAACGCATGCACCGCCCTGGCCAACCTCCGGCAAGGGTTCGGCGTGATGCGGAGAACCGAGCGCTTGACGTCTTCCCGCCTGCGAGGCGGAGCCCGGTGTCAGGGTACGACCGAGCGCAGGTGGCTCTGGTGCGAGACCCGCTCCTTGTGCTTGATGACACCATGGTCTTGCCCTCCTCGCCCCTTCCAAACCGAGCTCCGAGCGATCCGCTCGGCGCGCTGCGCGAACGCCTCGACGAGGTCGACCTCGGTCTGCATCACCTCATGCGCGAGCGCTTCGAGATCGTCGCCAAGATCGGCGCCGTGAAGGGTCCCAGTGCGCCCGTGATCCGTCCCGAGCGGGAGGCGGCGGTCATCGCGAACCAGCTGGCCCTCGACGGTGGCACGGCGCCGCGCGAGGTCGTCGTCCACCTGTGGCGCGTCCTCATCGGCGCGGCGTGCGCGGTGCAGCGCCCGTTCGCGGTCCATGTCGCAGGCACGCTCGATTCCGCGCGCTTCCTCTACGGCCCCGTGAGCTGCACGCTGAACGAGACGGCGGCAGGGGCGGTGGCGCGGCTCGCATCCCATCCCGACGACGTGGCGCTCGTCACCGGCGACGAACCTTGGTGGGAGACCCGTGGGGCGGCGCACGTCGTCGCATCCTACCACCAGTCCGATGGGGTGACAGTCTTCGCGCTGGGCGGCGCCGGGGTGAGCCGCAGCACGGGCCCGCTCGCCCTCCTCCTCGCGCACGGCGCCCTTCGCGAGGTCGATGCAGGCGCCGTCGGCGCGCGCGACGATGTGCTCGGGCTCTACCCTCCCTTCCCGCTCACAATCCCGGTTGCCCGATGAGCGACGCGCCGATCGCCCGGCCCGTTGCCCGCCGGAGCGTCCTCAAGATCGCGCCGTACGTTCCCGGGCGTTCGTCCGCCGGTGGCGCCGTGAAGCAGCATAAGCTGTCGTCGAACGAGAACCCGCTCGGGCCGAGCCCCGCCGCACGCGAGGCTTTCCTTGCCGCCGCGGCAACGTTGGAGCGCTACCCGGACGGCGGTGCGACGTTGCTGCGCCAGGCCATCGCCTCCGCCTACGGGCTCAACGCCGATCGCATCGTGTGCGGCAACGGGTCGGACGAGATCCTCGCGATGATCGCCAACGCCTACCTCGCCCCCGGTGACGAGGTGATCTTCACCGAGCATGCGTTCCTGGTCTATCGCATCGTGACCCTCGCCGCCGGCGGGACGCCCGTCGTCGTCGCCGAGCCGGAGCTCCGGCCCGACGTCGACCTGATGCTCGCCGCCGTCACCGAGCGCACCCGCATCGTCTTCCTCGCCAACCCCAACAACCCGACGGGCGCCTACGTGCCGGCCGACGAGGTGCGTCGGCTTCGCGAGGGCCTGCCGCCTCACGTCCTCCTCGTCATCGACGCCGCCTACGCGGAGTACGTCCGGCGCAACGACTACGAGGCGGGCATCGAGCTCGTCGCGACCCGCGAGGACACGGTGATGACGCGCACCTTCTCCAAGGTGCACGCCCTCGCCGCGCTGCGCCTCGGGTGGGCCTACGCGCCGGCCGGTGTCGTCGACGCGCTGCACAGGGTGCGCGGGCCGTTCAACGTCAACGCGCCTGCCATGGCAGCAGGGGTCGCGGCGATCGCCGACCGCGCTTACGTGGAGCGCGCCGTGGAGCACAACGCGACCTGGCTGCCCGAGGTGACGCGCCAGGTGCGCGAGCTCGGCTTCGGCGTGCCGCCGTCGGCGGGCAACTTCATCCTCATCGACTTCGCCACGGTCGCAGGCGCCGACGCCGGGGACGCCGACGACGCGCTCGGTGCCTGCGGCGTGGTGCTCCGCCGCGTCACCGGCTACGGCCTGCCGCAGATGCTGCGCATGACGATCGGCGACGAAGAGGCGAACCACGCCACCATCGCCGCCCTCACCGCCTACCGCGACACGCTCGGCCATGGCTGACGCCGCGCCGCCCGCGGAAGGCTTCGGCTTCTCCAGCATCGCCATCATCGGCATCGGGCTCATCGGCGCGTCCGTCGCGCTCGCGCTGCGGGAGGCGGGGTTCACCGGGCCCATCGCCGCGGCGGACCGCGACGACGAGGCGCTGCACGCGGCGGTCGAGCTCGGCATCGCGACGACGACGCACGCGGACGCGGCGCAGGCGGCGGCGGAGGCGGACATGATAATCCTCGCCGTCCCCGTCGGCGCGATGGAGCCGGTCGCGTGCGCCATCGGCCCGGTCCTCAGCCCCCGCGCCATCGTGACGGACGTGGGGTCGGTGAAGGGCGCCGTCTCGCGAACCGTCAGCGCCGCGCTGCCGGACCCGTCCCGCTTCGTCCCCGCGCACCCCATCGCCGGTTCGGAGCAGTCGGGCCCCCGCGCCGGCTACGCGAGCCTGTTCCGCAACCGCTGGTGCATCCTCACGCCGACGGACGAAACGGACCCCTCAGCCACCCAGGTAGTGGCCGACATGTGGCGCGCCATGGGATCCAACATCGAGGTGATGGACGTCGAGCGGCACGACCTCGTGCTCGCCATCACGTCGCACCTGCCGCACCTCATCGCCTACAACATCGTGCGCACCGCCTACGACATGGAGGCGGTGACCGAGGCGGAGGTCATCAAGTTCTCAGCCGGCGGCTTCCGCGACTTCACGCGCCTCGCCGCGTCCGACCCGACCATGTGGCGCGACGTGTTCCTCAACAACCGCGCCGCGGTGATCGAGACGCTCGGCCGCTTCTCGGAGGACCTTGCGATCCTGCAGCGCGCCATCCGCTGGGGCGAGGGCGACCAGCTCTACGACCTGTTCGAGCGCACGCGCGCCATCCGCATGGGGATCGTCGAGGCCGGTCAGGACACTGCCGCGCCCGACTTCGGCCGTCCCCGTCCCGCCGCGGAGGAACGGCACCGCACCCCAGTCCCCGAGCCCGCGAGCGACTAGAGCATCCCGGTCTTCAGACCCAGACAAGACGCTCCAGCTCGTTGATTGAGTGCGGTCTGCTTGGGGACGAGTATGTCGGTGTCCTGGCCTCGGCGGAGGCGAAGGTCACACGTGATGGCCGCAAGCGCGCCTAATGGCTCGCGATGAGCAGGGGCGGCAAGGTCCAGACGGTGAACCAGCCGCCCGGCTTGACTTGGCTGTTGTCGATGATGACGGACATCGTACGCGCCTCGCGCTCGCCGATCTTCGTCTTCGGCGCGTTGGCGAAGAAGTTCGTCATGAGGGACGACACCATCGATCCGGCCTCGGGGTCGAGCACCGCGACGTAGGGGACCTCACCCTCGTAGCCGGCGACCGAGACGTCGAGCACGCCATCCACGAGACCGTCCGTTCCCAAGGTCAGCGTCCCGCTCAGGGCGAGGAGGACGTCCCCGGACCGCAGCGTCGCCGCCTCGACCTCGAGGGGCAGGCCGCTCGTCATCAGCTGCGCCGCAAAGACCGCGGGCTCGGCCTCCAAGAGCGCCGCGCCCCCGCCGACCCGGCCGCGTAGCGAAAGGGTTGCCGGCGGCATGCCGGGCGCCGGCACGACGTCCTCGAGGCGTAGGGCGACTCCGAGGTCGTCCACCGCCTCCGGATCGCGCCGCACGCTGGCGTCGATCTCACCCACCGTTACCTCGCGGCCGGTCTCCATCGCCAGCGTGACGTCGGTCAACTCTGCCACGAGCTGACGCAGCGCCTGGCCCGACAGGTCGATCCGCGCGCTGGCATGGGCGAGCGTCCAGTCCGCCACGCCGCGCTGCCCCTCGCCCAGCGCAACCTGCATCGGACCGTCGGCCTCGGCGATGATGTGTGAGGGGTTGTAGACCTGCGCAGCAACCCTCAAGCCGGACAGCGCGATCCGGTTGCCACCGCTCCCGGCGTGCGAGCCGGCGCCACAGCGGACCTCGATGCGGAAGGGGTAGCCGGCGACCGTGCGGTTCACGCACGAGAGCGTCGCTCCGCGAGCCTCGGCATTGAGGATCGCCTTGTCGAGCTGGCGATCGACCACCGTCGCCGCGACGAACCAGACCACCGACCAACCGACGACGACCGCGAGGGCAAGCCCCATCAAAACCTTCAGTCGGCGCGTCGTAGAACGTCCCCCCATCAAGTCTCCCTCCGCGGCGGGCGCCATCACCCGCCTCAGATCGCATCGATCGCCGCGGTCGGCGCCGCCGTCCGGCATGGACACTATCACCCTTGACGTCGATATGGGCGGGGGTTCCGGCGTCGCGGGAGGGGGTGCGAACTGATGTCACTGTTCGTCTTCGGCTACGGGTCGCTGATGTGGCGCCCTGGTTTCCCCTACGAACGCAAGGAGTTCGCCACCCTAAGGGGACGCCACCGGCGGCTGTGCGTGTACTCGTTTGTACACCGCGGAACCGAGACGCGGCCCGGGCTCGTCCTCGGCCTCGACCGCGGCGGGGCGTGCCGTGGGATCGTCTTCACCGTGGCGGAGGCCGAGCGGAGCAACGTCGTCGCGTACCTGCGCGCGCGCGAGCAGGTCACGCTGGTCTACAAGGAGGTCGTCGTCCCGGTCGTCACCGCGTCCGGCGCCGCGGTCGAAGCGCTCGCCTACGTGGTCGACCGCACCCACCGCCAGTACGCCGGCAAGCTTTCCCTGGACGAGACGCTGGGGCATGTGTGTGGCGCGGCGGGGATGTCCGGCGCGAACGAGGACTACGTGCTCGCCACCGCCGACCTCCTCACCGAGGCGGGCATCGCGGATCCGCGACTCCACACCCTGGCGGCACGGCTGCGTCAGCGCGCCGCGGCCTGAGCGGCTGCGACCAGGCGGTCGGTCTCGGCCTCGATCGCCTCCCGAAGCCGCCGCTGCACCTCGGCGCGCTTCAGGCCCGGAGGGATCGCCGGCAGGAACGACACGGTGATGGTGCCAGGGTACTTCACGTAGCGTCCGTGCGGCCACAGGAGCCCCGAGTTGAGCGCCACGGGGACCATCGGCACGTCGAGCTTCTCGTACAGGAAGATCGCCCCTGGCTTGTAGTCCGGTGGCGCGCCGATGGGCCGCCTCGTTCCTTCCGGATAGATGACGATCTGCGCTCCCCGTCGAAGCGCCACCGCGGCGTCCTTCACGAGTTGCCGAAGGGCTGCGGGGCCGGCTGCGCGGTCCACGGGGATCATGCCGAAGTACCGGGCGTACCAGCCGTAGAGCGGGATCGACAGGAGCTCCTTCTTCAGGATGACGGCGCCGCGCGGCAGGAGCGGCACGAGCGCCAGCGTCTCCCAGGCCGACTGGTGCTTGACGGCGACGAGCGCGGCCGCCTGGGGGATGTTCTCCCGTCCGAGGATCGCCGTGCGCTGGCCGACGATGAGGCGCAGCAGGAGGACGTCCCCCGCCGCCCAGGAGCTCAGAAGAAAGCGCATGCGGTCGGGGGGAAGCGCGAAGGTGAACGCGAACGCGAGCGTCGTCAGGATGAAGAACGTCGTCGCGGCCACGGAGTAGAGCGCGGTGCGCGCCAGGGCGAGCACGTGGGCCGGGCCCGACCGGACGGCCGCGCGGGGGCGGACGGGCGCGCGGGACTGCATCATCGCGCGACGCGACGCAGCTGGCGCCGGACCACCGTGGTCGACGTCACCGCGACGAGCACGGCGACGCCGACCGCGACCGCGGCGACGAGGCCGTAGCCCAGGGCGCCGAGGCTCGGATCGCCGAGCAGTGCACGCGACTGCGCCGAACTCGTCCCGACCGCCAGCCATGAGGCGAGCTCGAGCGATCCGAATAGGGCGAGCGCGGCTGCGGTGCCCACGAGCGCGCCGCGCAGGCCGATGGCGAGGAACCTGCGCCGGAACGCGCGCACCACGAACCGGTCCTCGGCGCCGAGCAGGGTCAGCACCTCCACCGTTGCGGCGTTCGAGGCGATCGTCGCGCGGGTAGCGAACACGATGGAGATCGCGGTCGCGACGAGCATCAGCCCGAGCGCGGCGAGCGTCCCCAGCGCCACCGCTGAAGCCATCCTTTCGAGCCGGGCGCTCCAGCCGGTGTGATCGTCGAGCTTGGCACCGGGCACCGCATCGAGCGCGGCGGCAGTCGCTTCGGCGTCGAACGTGCCGACGCGCTGTGCGGTGACGAGGCGCGGCACCGGCAGCGCGGAGAGGTCGACGTCGTCGCCGAGCCACGGCTCCAAGAGCGCCCCGGCCTCGCGAGCGGACACGACGTTGACCTCGGCAAGCCCCGGGGCGCCCGACAACACCTCCTGCGCCTGCGCCACGCGCGCCTCGATGGGATCGCCGTCGAGGGGGAGCACGGTCACCGTGACCTCGTCGAGCACCGATGAGCTCCACGCGCCGGCCGCCCGCTCCACGAGGACGGCACCGCCGGTCAGGAGCGCGCACAGGAAGGTCATGATGGCAACGATCACGGTCAGGCCGCGGCCGGCCACCGTCTCAGGTGCGACGATCGCCCCCTCGACGGCGACGGGCTCGTCCTCGTCGCGTGTCGTCGGTGCGTGGACGGGAACCACCGGGTCGGCGGCAGCTCGCGGCGGCTTCGATCGGAGCCCTCGAAACATCGCGTCTTCGGCAGCGGGCTCGACCGCGTTCGCGCGGGGGCGTCGGTGGCCAGCGTCCGCGCTGCGGTGCCTGGAGAGCTCCTGCGGCGACGCGTCGGCTCCCATGTGCGATCCCCGGCGCGCGGCGCTCGACGGCTCCTCCTTCGCTGCGTGGGTGGTGCCCTCGGCGGCACGTCGCCCGGTGCGCTCCGCCCGCGCGGCCGGGCCGGCCACCGCGAGCCTCCTCGGGCGAGGCGGCTCGCCGCCCCGCTGGTCGGCGTCGCGCGGGGTCCTCCCCTTGACGGGCTTGTTCGGCTCCCTTCGCGGCGGCGCGGGCGTGGGGTCGTCGCGGGCACGCGGGGGGTCGCGCCCCTGGTCGGCGCGGGGCGGCGGATCGCGGTCGGACCGCTCCATCAACGCACGCTCACGGGGAGGCCTCGAGGGAGCCCTCGAACAGGATGAGCCGCCGCGCATCGACCTGGTCCATGAGGTGGATGTCGTGGGTCGCGATGACCACGGACGTGCCGAGCTTGTTGAGCTCGAGGAACAGGCGCAGCAGGCGGTGGGCCATCGGGGGATCGACGTTGCCCGTCGGCTCGTCCGCGAGGAGGATGTCGGGCTGGGTGATGAGCGCACGGGCGATCGCCGCGCGCTGCTTTTCACCGCCCGACAGCACCGGCGGGAAGGCGTGGCGACGTTGGGCGAGCCCCACCCACTTCAGAAGCTCGAGCACGTCGGAGCGGTAGGAGGACGGCGCGCGACCCTGGATGCGCAGCGGCAGCGCGACGTTGTCGTAGGTCGACAGGTGGTCGAGGAGACGGAAGTCCTGGAACACGACGCCGATGCGCCGTCTGAGCCCCGGGACGTCCTGGCGCGTCAGCGTGGCAACGTCCCGGCCGAACAGCCCCATGAAGCCGCGCGAGGGGCGCAGGGACAGGGACAGGAGGCGCATCAGGCTCGTCTTCCCGGCGCCCGACGGCCCGGTGAGGAATTGGAACGAGCGCGCCGGGATCTCGAAGGTGAGGTCGCGAAGCACCTCCGGTCCGCCGCCGTAGCGCAGGCCGACGTTCTCCAGCGTGATCATGGTCCTCCCCGGTGCCGGCGGGTCGGGGCTTCCTACGTCGTGCCCGGACGGTCAAGCTAGCACAGCCGAGCCGCGGCCGGCACGCGGCCCGGCCATGGTCCACACGCCGAGCCCTCGGGCTGAGGCGCGACCGCCGGGAACGTCAGAGCGCGAGCTCGTACGTCTCGCCGACGAGGGCGCGGCCGAAGCTGAGGTGCGGCTCTGCCGCGATCCGCTGGAACCCCGCCGCCTCGTAGATCCGTCGCGCGCTGACGAGGACGTCGTTCGTCCGCAGCGCGGTGCGCGCGTCGCAGGCCCTGCGAGGGATGGCGCGACGATCGAGCCGAGCCTGCGTCCGGAGACCGGGCTAGGAGCCGGCTAAGGCAAGAGCCGTTCCAGGTAGTCGCGCTCGAGGCGGGGCAGGGTCATGTCGCCGAGACGCTCGCGCAGCTCCTGGAGGATGCGGCGCGCGGCCTGCGAATCGATCTCGTCGGGAACCCCGACGCGGCTCGTGTCCGCGTAGCTGCCCTCGCGGCGCGTGCGCCCGAGCGGGTCGCGCCCTGGTCCAGGCGCGCCCTCGCCGAGCTCCTCGCCGCCGGGGCCGCCTTGCTGTTGCGCCTCGGCGAGCTGCTGCGCCATCTGCTGCGCACCCTCCCGAAGGGCCTGCAGCGCGTCGGACTGTTCGCCCACGGCGTCGCCGGCGCGATCCTGGCCGAGCGCCTCGCCCGCGTCGCCCATGGAGCGCTGGGCGTCGCCCATGCGCTCGCCGGGCTCGAAGCCCTGCTCGCCGAGGCGGTCCATGAGCTCGCCGAGCTGACGCTGGAGCTCGGCCTGCTCGCGCTGCAGGCGCTGCAGCGCCTCGGCGCGCTCCTGCGGCGTCATCCCGTCCTGCTGCGGCCCCGCCCCCGGCTGGCCCTGCTGACCGGGCTGGCCCGGCTGACCCTGCTGCCCGAACGGGGACTGCCCGAACGGGCCGAACGGGCTCGGCTGACCGAACGGCGACTGTCCGCTGGGCGGCTGCCCGTAGGGGCCGAACGGGCTGTTGGGCGACCCCGGCTGCCCCGGCTGGACCTGGCTCCCCGGCTGACCGGACCCGGGCTGACCCTGGTTCATCCCGTAGGTCTCGTCCATGAGCTCCTGCTGGCGCTGGATCATCTGGCCGAGCTCCTCGAGCGTCTGGCCCTCCTGGCCCATCTCGCCCTGGCCCTGCCCTTGGCCTTGTCCCTGCCCGCGTTGCGCCATCTGCAGGTTCTGCATCATCTGCTGCATCTCGGCGAGCAGCGCCTCGGCCTCGGCGTGGCGACCCTGGCGCGCCAGCTCCTCGATGCGCCGCAGCATGTCGTCGAGGTCCTGCTGGGTGAGCATCTGCGCGTTGGGGTCGACCTCGCCCTGCGGCGCGTCCTGCATGTTCTGCGCCAGGGCGCGCATGTAGTCCTGCATTGCCTGGCGCAGCTCTTGGGTGAGGCGAGCGATCTCCTCCTCGTCCGCGCCGTCCTCGAGCGCCTGGCGCAGCCGCTCCTGCGCCGCACGCAACGCCCGCTCGGCGTCGGACAGGCCGTCGTCCTCCAGGAGCAGCGCGAGCTCCCATAGGACGCCCAGCATCTCGCGCAGCTCGTCGTCGCCCTCGGCGTGCACCAGCTCGCGGTAGGCGTACGTCGCCGACAGGTAGGCGCCGGCATCGCCGAGCGTCTCCGGATCGAGGAGGATGAGGTCCACCGCATCGATCACCCGGCCGTGCGCCTCGGCATCCATGGCGAGCGCGGCGCGCTGCTCGAGCACGGCCCGCGCCACCGGGTTGGTGAACGGACGGGCGGGCAGGCGGAACACCTCGCCCTCGCTGTGGCCGACCTGGCCGTGCCCATCGGTCGCCGACAGGGTGATCTCCACCTCCTGCCCGGCGTAGGGGTGCGCGGTGAGGTCGTGCACCGTGCGCGCGGCGCCGCGCATCCCGGCGCCGCCGGGCAACGTCAGCGCGAACGTCGGGTCCTCCACCAGCGGCCGGCGGGACGGCGCGGCGTCGAGCGGCCGAACGACCGCCTGGGCGGAGGCGATGCCGTAGTCGTCGTCGAGCTCGTAGCGCAGCTCGAAGGTGTCGCCCTGGGCGCCGGACGGAGCCTCGGTGAAGCCCACGGTCGGCGCGGCGTCCGCGGTGGCGCGGAACTCCCACCCGTCGATGGTCTCGCCGTCCCGGCGCACCTCCACCGCCATGGATCCGTCGATCACCACGTCGCCCTGCTGCGCATGCGCCGCCGTGGCGCCGTCGCCGGACAGGGCCTCCATGGCCCTGGAGCCGACCTCCTGGGAGCTGGAGACGAAGAGCTCCACACCCGCCGCGCCTTGGCTCCGCACGGTGAGGATGGACCCGGCGGGGACGTGGATGCCGTCGTCGGTCTCCACGCGCGTAGCCGAAGACAGGAACAGCGGGGCGCGCCCCGTGTAGGCCGGCGGTGTCACCCAGGCGTCGAGACGGAACTGCGGCCCGGTCGCGAGCTCGGTGGGCTCGGTGAAGTCGAAGGGGGTGATGATCCGCTCGGCGAGCGCGCCGGCCCCGACGACGAGGCCGATGAAGGCGACGATGCCCACGGCTGAGCGCAAGGCGTAAGGATCGTGCGGCACGAGGTCGGCGCGAGGCACGGGGACGCGGAGCGCCGAGAGGCGCGCCTCGGCGCGGGCCCTGTGCACCTGCCAGAGCCGCGCTGCGAAGTCGTCCGCGCCCGGGGCGAGCGCGTCCTCGTAGGCATCGAGCGGCTGGTGGTCGAGCGCGGCGTCCGCCTCAAGGCGACGCATGGCCTCGGCACGACCCGGCATGGTCAGCGCGACGAGGCGCCAGCCGGCGAGGACGAACAAGGCGGCGAACATCGCGAGCCCTGCGACCTTGGCCATCGCCGGCAGCCCGACCCACAGCCCCATCCACGCGCTGGCGATGAACAGGATCGCGACGCCCACCATCGGCGCCGCCGCCGGCCAAAGCCGCTCCCAGGCCATCGCCGCGCGCGCGGACACGATGAGCCGTCCCAGTCGCGTCCTGAACGGTGAGGCCATGGCCACCTATCCCCTGATACGCACGGACCGATCCGCCGCTGCGACCTTAGACGCGGCGGCCGCCTCGGCAAGCCATGGTCCGTCGATTGGGCTCACGAAACGGTGTCCCAAGGTGTGGCGGAAGGTCCTTCGCAGACTTTCCCCCCAGGTCGCGCGGTATGGCTTGCACCACCGCCGGCCGGAACGATCGTCGCCACGTGGACTTTCCTCCCCACCCATAAACCAAGGGAGGATGGCATGTCAGTCGCACGGATCACCGAGATCTCGGCAACCTCGCCGACGAGCTTCGACGACGCGGTCAAGCAGGGCCTCGAGCGTGCCGCGAAGACGCTGCACAACATCGAAGGTGCCTGGGTCAAGGACATGAACGTCATGATGCAGGACGACCGCATCACGGCCTACAAGGTGAACATGGCGGTCACGTTCGTCCTCGACGACTAGGGCTTCGCTCCGGCGCTGACGCCGCGCCACCGGCGGCCTCGCCGAGCCACGGCGGGACGCTCTCGCGCGCGATCTGTTCGGCCGGTGTGAGCGCCGGCCGGGCGAGGTGGAAGCGGCCGCCGGACACGAGGACCTCGGGGACAAGGGGCCGCGTGTTGTAGGTGGACGCCTGCACCGCGCCGTAGGCGCCGGCGCTCATGACTGCGAGGAGGTCACCGCGCTCCACCGGGGACATCGGGCGGTCGAGCGCCAGGTAGTCACCGGTTTCACAGACCGGGCCGACGACGTCCATCACCCTCATCGGCCCCGGCCGGGGCGCTACCGGCAGGATCTCGTGGTGCGCGTCGTACAGCGTCGGCCGGATGAGGTCGTTCATCGCAGCGTCGGCGACCACGAACGTCTTCGCCTCGCCCTCCTTCACATGGACCACGCGCGTCAGCAGCACACCGGCGTTCGCCGCGATCATCCGGCCTGGCTCCAGGATGACGCGGCAGCCGAAGCGGTTGGCGTGTCGCGCGACGAGGGCGGCGTAGTCCGTCGGCAGCGGCGGCTCCGGGACGGCGGGGTCGTAGGGGGCGCCCAGCCCGCCGCCGACGTCCACGTGCTCGATCGCGTGTCCGTCGGCGCGCAGCGCGTCGAGGAGGTCGCCGAGCACCGCGAACGCGCGCTCGAACGGCTCGAGCGCGGTCACCTGCGAGCCGATGTGCGCGTCGAGCCCGACCACCCTCAGCCCCGGGAGCGCGGCCGCGTGGGCATAGATCGCCCTCGCCCGCGAGGCCGGGACGCCGAACTTCGTCTCGGCGGCGCCGGTGGCGATCTTGGCGTGGGTGCGCGCATCGACGTCCGGGTTGACGCGCAGGGAGACCGGCGCGCGGACCCCACGGGACGAGGCGATCGCGGACAGGCGAGCGAGCTCGCTCTCCGACTCGGCGTTGAAGCACAGGATGTCCGCATCGAGCGCGGCGGCGAGCTCGGCATCCGTCTTGCCGACGCCGGAGAAGACGATGCGCTCGCCGGGCACCCCGGCGGCGAGGGCCCGCATGAGCTCGCCGCCGGACACCACGTCCATGCCAGCCCCGAGCCCGGCGAGCAGCGACAGCACGGCCTGGTTGGAGTTCGCCTTCATCGCGTAGCACACGAGGGTCGGCACGCCCGCCGCGCCGAGCGCGTCGGCGAACACGCGGTAGTGCCGGACGAGCGTCGCCGCGGCGTAGACGTAGACCGGCGTGCCCACGGCCTCGGCGATGGCGCGCAGCGGCACGTCCTCGGCGTGCAGCGAGCCGTCGCGCTGGGTGAAGTGGTGCACGGGCCTACGCCACCCGCGGCCGTGCGACCCCGGTCCCGCCCCCGTCGCACCCGCTCATTGAAGGATCGGGTCGAGCACGAAGGAGCGGTCCGGTACGGTGTCGCCCCCGGGCTCGGCGGGATAGACCGCCACACGGGGCTCGTCCGCGGCCGAGGCCGGAAGCTGCGGCGACCCGCGACGGCCGCAGGAGGTGAGCGCCCCTGCGACGGACACCGCGAGCACGACGGCGAGGAGACGCGTCACGACCAAAGGCGGGCGCGCCACCGGGCGGCTTCCTCGCGCACGCGTTCGGGCGCGGTGCCGCCGAGGCTCGTGCGGCTCTCCACCGAGCGGTCGATGCTGAGGACGCCGAGCGCGTCCGAGGTGATGCGCCCGTCCACCGCGGCGAGCTCCTCGGCGGACAGTTCGGCGAGCTCCCGGCCGGAACGCTCCGCCGCACGCACGCACGCGCCCGTCACGCGGTGCGCCTCGCGGAACGGCAGGCCCGCCTCGCGCACCAGCCAGTCGGCGAGGTCGGTGGCGGTCGTGTGCCCCTTCCCGGCGAGCGCGCGCATGGCCTCCTCGTTCGCGGTGAGGTCGCGCACCATGCCGGCGGTCGCCCGCACGCATAGGGACAGCGCCGGCAGGGCGTCGAACACCGGCGGCTTATCCTCCTGCATGTCCTTCGAATAAGCGAGCGGCACGCCCTTCATGACGACGAGGAGGCTCGTCAGGGCACCGACGATGCGGCCCACCTTGGCCCGCACGAGCTCGGCGGCGTCGGGGTTGCGCTTCTGCGGCATGATCGAGGAGCCGGTGGTGAACGCGTCGGACAACCGCACGAACGAGAAGGGCGCGGAGCACCACACCACCACCTCCTCGGCGAGGCGAGACAGTTGCGTGGCGCAGATCGCCGCCGCCGCGAGCGCCTCCAGCGCGAAGTCGCGGGAGGACACCGCGTCGAGCGAGTTGCGCGCCGGCCCGTCGAAGCCGAGCGCCGCCGCCGTCGCCGCACGGTCGATGGGGAAGGCCGTGCCGGCGAGCGCCGCCGCGCCGAGCGGCGAGGTGTTCATCCGTGCCCGCGCGTCGGCGAAGCGGCCGCGGTCGCGCTCCAGCATCTCCACGTAGGCGAGAAGGTGATGTCCGAACGTGATGGGCTGGGCGGACTGCAGGTGCGTGAAGCCCGGCATCACCGTCGCTGCGTGCTCCTCCGCCCGCTCCACCAGCGCACGCTGCAGGTCGACGAGCTCGGCACCGAGTCCATCCACCGCCTCGCGCACCCAGAGCTTGAAGTCCGTCGCGACCTGGTCGTTGCGCGAGCGGGCGGTGTGCAGCCGGCCGGCCGCCTCGCCGACGAGCTCGGCGAGCCGCGCCTCCACGTTCATGTGGATGTCCTCGAGGGCGCGCGAGGTGCGGAAGGTCCCCGCCGCCACCTCGCCCTCGATCTGGCGCAGACCGGCGGCGATCGCCTCCGCATCCTGCCGGCCGACGATGCCGGTGTCGGCGAGCATCGCGACGTGCGCCAAAGAGCCCCTGATGTCCTGTGACGCCAGCCTCTTGTCGACGTCGATGGAGGCGTTGATCTCCTCCATGATGGCGCCGGGCGCCGCGTCGAAGCGGCCGCCCCACAACGCGTTGACGGCGGACGAGTTGGGCCGGCTCACGGACGACGGCTCAGGCGCGCGCGCCGCGCGGCGCGCTGCAAAGATGGAGGTGAAGGTGATGCATCGTCGGCTGTCCGGTGGGCCCTTCCTGCGCTACGGCGCCATCGCGCTCGCCGCGTTGGCGGTCTTCGCGCTGACCGTCGTCCTCACCGCGAGGCCGGACATCCTTAGTGGGCTCGCCAGCGCCCCGCAATGCCGCGCCTCCGCCGCCATCGCCGAGGCGGTGGCGCCGCACGCGCGCGGCACGATGGCCGGCTTCGCTACGGTGCAGCCGGCCGACCTCACCGCCCTACCGTACGACGGCACCGGCCCCTCGGCCCGGACCGTGGCGGACTTCGAGGGTCGTGTGACGCTGTTCAACCTGTGGGCCACGTGGTGCGCGCCGTGCCGCGCGGAGATGCCGTCCCTCGCCGCGCTGCAGGAGGCCCGTGGGGACGAGGCGTTCCAGGTGGTCGCGACGTCCATTGACAACACCGAGCGGGGGGACCCAGAACGGTTCCTCGCCGAGACCGGCGCCACCGCGCTCGACTACCACCGTGAGCCGACGTTGGCCCTGTTCAACTCGCTGCGCGCCGCGGGCCTTGCTCGGGGCATGCCGACCACGCTCCTCATCGGTCCGGACGGCTGCGTCGCGGGCGTCTTATCCGGCGCCGCTCCGTGGGACGGCGTCGACGCGCTCCGTTTGGTCGATGCCGCGGTGGCTGCAGCGATGGAGGGCCATGGCGTCCGTTGAGCGGACCGCCGGTCGGTGCGTCGCGCGGAAGCGAGCCGCGCCGCCCCGATGAGCATCGCCGCAACAGCGGCACCGGATGGCTCGTTTGGCCGTTGCGTGGAGGGGGCGCCTTCGCCACCCTGACGGGCAGTCCGTCGCCACTCGATCTGTCGGAGCCTTCCGTATGCGCCGCACCGCCCTTCGTGCGCGAGCCGTCCCGAACCCTGCGAACCGCGCGCCTCGCATCGGAGTTCCCCTCGTTCGCGGCCTCGCCGTCCTCGCCCTCGCCGTGGGGCTGTCGGTGGGGATCCTGTGGCCGGTGGGCACGGCGGAGGCCGCTCGAGTGACCGCCACGATCGACCTTTCGTCCCAGCGCATGTACGTCACGGTGGGCAGGCAGCACGCCTACACCTGGGCGATCTCCTCGGGCCGCCAGGGCTACCGCACGCCGACGGGGACGTACCGGCCGACGCGCATGCACCGCACGTACTTCTCGCGCAAGTACCACGGCTCGCCGATGCCGCACTCCATCTTCTTCCGCGGCGGCTACGCCATCCACGGCACCGGCTACATCAAGAGCCTCGGCCGTCCCGCCTCCCACGGCTGCGTGCGGCTGCACCCGCACAACGCGCGCGTGCTCTACGACCTCGTGCGCAGGCACGGACGCGGCAACACGCGCATCCGCATCCGCTGGTAGGCACCGGTCGGCCGGACCCGCACGTTCAGACGGCACCCTCGCTGGCGATGTTGATGACCTCGCCGCAGTGCTTGCAGTGCACCGCGTCGAGGTCGTGGCGCTCGAGCCCGCAGGACTGGCACTCGACCGCCACCTTGTTCGGCCTGAACAAGGTTTGGATCAGCCGGAGGAACAACCCGACGCCGAACACCATGATGACGACGGCGAGCATTCGACCCGCGCCGTCCGTGGGGACGACGTCGCCGAAGCCCGTCGTCGTCAGCGTCGCGATCGTGAAGTAAAGCGCGTCCATGAACGTCGTGATGCTCGCGTTGCGCGGTCCCTCGACGACGAACACCAGCGAGGTCGTCACGAACACGAAGACGGTCAGGTTGACGAAGGCCTCCACCACGTCCTCGTGGCGGCGGAACCAGGAGAAGTCCCGGCGCAGCTCGACCAGCAGCCGGTACGAGCGCAGGACGCGCAGCAGCCGCAGCACCCTTGCGAAGTCGAGGTTGGGGACGACCGCGGAGCCGAACAGCGCCACGATGACGACGAGGTCGATGTAGAACGTCACGCTGGCGAGCTGCCTCACCGAGCGGCGCGTGGCGAGCGTGCGGGCGATTAGGTCCAGCATGAGCACGACGCCGATGGCGACGTCCAGCTCCTGGAACCGCTCCGCTGTGCCGGTCACCGTGGTCGTCACGAAGTAGCTGATCGTCACCACGTCGAAGGCGAGCACGGTGAACCGGAAGCGCCGCGACATCGGCGTGAAGCCGAAGTAGAGCTCGCGCAGGACGGTGATGGCCTGCCCCCAGCGCGTGCCCCTGTCCCTCGGCAGCCCCGTGGCCAGTCCCTCTCCCATCGACCGCTCCCGCCGCGCACCCCAGCTGAGGGACATGGCACGATCGCTCGCCCGGCGCACGGTTGATGCGCCTGCACGCCGCTCGGTGACGCCGGGCGAGCGTCCCTCGCGTCGCACCGCCTTTGGCGAGGCCCTGCGGCGCGCCGCGCTGCGGTCAGCTTCGTTGGGCGACCATCGCGAGGCCGATGGCGATCAGCGTCGCACCGGCCGCGCCGTCGAGCCACGCCGCGACGCGACCGGACGGGCGGCGTGCGCAGCGCGCGGCGACGAGGACGTAGCCGCACGAGCGACCATGATGATCGCGATGAGGGCCGGACCGGGCGACACGCACAGGACGAGCTCGGTCGCTGCGAACAGGAGGAGCGTCTCAGCCGCCATCGCGAACCCGCGTCACACCCGCCCGACCGGAGGCCCGGTTGGCGCCGCGAAGGCTGCTGCCTACTCCTCGTCGTCCGGCCGGCTCCCCTTCTTCCAGGCCTGGAGACCGGCAAACACCGCGTCGGGGTCGAACCTTTCGGAGCCGCGCGACGGCCGCTCGTCCTCGGCGCGCTCGAGGCTGCGCTCCACCGGCATCAGCGCGTCGGGCTGATCGCCGAGCCCCGGCGGCGTGACGGTCGGGGAGATCCCGGCCTCGCGGGCCGCCGCCTCGACCTCTCGGTCGAGGTCGATCTGGCTCGTCAGGCCGAGCGTCACCGGATCGAGGGGCGACAGGTTCTGCGAGTTCCAGTGCGTGCGCTCGCGGATCGCGGCGATGGTCGTCTTGGTCGTCCCGACAAGGCGGATGATCGCCTGGTCCTTGAGCTCCGGGTGTTGGCGCAGGAGCCACAGGATCGCGTTCGGCCGGTCCTGCCGCTTGGAGACCGGTGTGTAGCGCGGCGCCTTGCGCTTCAGCTCGGGCACCATGGTCTTGGGGCGCGACAGCCTCAGGCGGTAGGCTGGGTTCGCCTCGCCGCGCTCGATCTCCTCGCGGGCCAGTTGCCCGGTCTGGATGGGGTCGGCACCCTTGATGCCCTGCGCTGCGTCACCGTCGGCGATCGCGCCGACCTCCAGGGGGTGCAGCCGGCAGAACGCCGCGATCTGGTCAAACGTCAGCGACGTGTTGTCCACCAGCCAGACCGCGGTGGCCTTGGGCATCAAGGGAGTGTCGGGGTCGGTTTGCATCAAGCCTCCTGGCGCTCCCGCGCCTCGAGGGGCGCGGAACCCGGCGGACGATCGGGTTGTCGGGAACGCCTCGGATATACGGCCGTCGTGTCGACGACGCAATCGCAGCACGTCCTACACGACGAGGACGATCTTGCCGATGTGGGACGACCCCTCCATCCGCCGATGCGCCGCGGCCGCCTCCTCGAGGGGGAACGTCTCGTCCATGACGACGCGGGTGCGCCCGTCCGCGAACATCGGCCACACGTTCTCTTCCAGGGCGCGGGCGATCTCGGCCTTGAAGGCGACGTCACGTGCGCGCAGCGTCGACCCGGTGTGGACGAGGCGCTTCCGCATGAGGAGGGAGAAGTCCACCTCCGACGGGCCGTTGAGGGTCGCGATCTGGACGATGCGACCCTCCTCCGCCGCGACGCGCCAGTTGCGCATGGCGTAGTCGCCGCCGACCATGTCGAGGGTGAGGTGGACGCCGTCCGGCGCCGCCTCCTTGCAGGCGGCGACGAAGTCCTCCTCGTTGTAGTTGATCGTCCTGTCCGCACCGAGGCGGGCCATGGCGTCGCACTTGTCGGCCGAGCCGGCAGTGGCGATGACGCTGGCGCCGAACGCCTTGGCGAGCTGGATCGCCGTGGTGCCGATGCCGGACGAGCCGCCGTGGACGAGAAACCACTCGCCGGCGCGCAGTCGGCCGCGGTCGAACACGTTGCTCCACACGGTGAAGTACGTCTCCGGCACGCCTGCTGCCTCCTCCATGGAGAGGCCGTCCGGGATCGGCAGCGCGTTGGCCTCGTCCACCGCGACGTACTCGCCGTAGCCCCCGGACGGGACCAGCGCCATAAGGCGCCCGCCCTCCTCGAAGCGTTCGACGTCGCCGCCGCGGTGGACGACCTCGCCCGCCACCTCGAGGCCAAGGATCGGGCCGGCGCCGGGTGGCGGCGGGTAGTTGCCGGCACGCTGCAGGCAGTCCGGCCGGTTGACTCCCGCCGCGGCGACCCTGACGAGGACTTGCGACGCGCCCACCGAGGGCACGGGATGCTCGCCCACCGTCAGGACGTCGGGCCCGCCGGGGCTCGGTGCGGTCACCGCACGCATCGTGTTTGGGATCGTCATGGCGCCTCAGTCCTCGCGTCGTTGGGGCGACCGCCACGGCCGCGGCACGACCCTACCGCCGCCGGCGACGATGCGCGAACGCCGCACGCTTGCGCGCTTGCCGTCGTCGTGGCGTCATGGCCGTGGGCATCGGAAGGCGGTGCGGGGGACCGGATGATGGATGACGAGCCGCGCAGGCCGCCGCGACATTCCCTCGGCGACAGCCTGGAACGGCTGTCGGTGGTTGAGCTTCAGGAGCTGCGGACGGCGTGCCTCGCCGAGGCCGAGCGCATCGCCGCCGAGGTCGCGCGCCGCGACCGCTCGAAGGCCGTGGCCGACAGCGTCTTCAAGCGCTGACCCGCGGTCAGGCGCCCGGGATGCCCTTGAACTTGTTCTTGAAGCGCGAGATGCGACCGCCGCGATCGAGCAGCGTCTGCTGACCGCCGGTCCAGGCCGGATGGGTCCGCGGGTCTATGTCGAGGGCGATGCGGTCCCCGGAGCGGCCGGCGCAGGAGCGGGTAACGTACTCCGTGCCGTCCGTCATCACGACGGTCACCGGATGGTAGTCCGGGTGGATGTCCTTCTTCATGGGTTCGCCGCCTCGACGTTTGCTAAAAGTTTCCGCTTGGAAGGGCTGCACACGGTCGCCGACCTGCGCGCGAGCGCGTCCCAGCCTCAGATCCGGCGAGGTAGACCTTGCGGCGTGCCCGCGCAAGCCGGCCGGTGCCGTTGACTTCCGCGCCCCGTCCCGCTTGTGACGTGGGATGAGCATTCGGCGCGCGTCCAAACGATCCGACGAGGAGAGCGACACGCGGGGGCCCGTGCGGCTCGCCCCGCTGCGCTTCCTCGCGCCCTACGCGCTGCGCTACAAGGGGCGCCTTGCCCTGGCGCTCGTTGCCATGTTCGCCGCGACGGGGGCGACGCTCGCCGTCCCGCTCGCCGTGCGGCGCATGATCGACCACGGCTTCGCGCCGGAGAACGCGGACTTCATCGACACCTACTTCGCGATGCTCGTCGTCGTCGCCGGCGCGCTCGCGGTGGCGTCCGCCATGCGCTACTACCTCGTCACGACGCTCGGCGAGCGCGTGGTGGCCGACGTTCGCTCTGACGTGTTCGCCCGCGTCATGACCCTGTCGCCGGGCTTCTTCGACCGCACGCTGTCGGGCGAGGTCGTCTCCCGCCTCACCGCCGACACGACGCAGATCAAGTCGGCCGTGGGTGCCTCCGCCTCGGTGGCGCTGCGCAACCTCGTCATGTTCGTCGGCGCGATGACGATGATGGTGGTGACGAGCCCGACCCTATCGGCGACGGCGCTCGCGGCGATCCCGCTCCTCGTGCTGCCGCTGGTGGCGCTCGGCCGGCGCGTGCGGGGCAAGTCGCGCGCGGCGCAGGACCGCCTGGCGGCGATCTCCGCGTTCGCCACCGAGGCGATCGGCGCGGTGCGCATGCTCCAGTCCTTCGGCGCCGAGACGCGGACGACGGGGCGCTACCGGGAGGGGGCCTACGACGCCTACGAGATCGCCCGCAGCGCCGTCGCGGCGCGGGCGAGCCTCACCGCGGTCGTCATCTTCATCGTGTTCTCCGCCATCGTCGCCGTCCTCTGGCTCGGCGCGCAGGAAGTGCTGTCCGGCGACCTCTCCGCCGGCGCCCTCAGCCAGTTCGTGCTCTACGCCGTGTTCGCCGCGGGCGCGCTGGGCGAGCTCAGCCAGGTGTGGGGCGAGGTGGCGCAGACCGCCGGTGCGGCGGAGCGGCTGTCCCTCCTCGCCGCCGAGCGCTCCGACGTCGCGGCGCCGTCCGACCCCGTGACGCTGCCGGAGCCCCCGCTCGGGGCGCTCGCCTTCGAGGACGTCGCGTTCGGCTACCCGAGCGACCCATCGATGAAGGTGCTGCGCGGCGTGAGCTTCGCCGTCGAGCCCGGCCGGACCGTGGCGCTGGTCGGCCCGTCGGGCGCCGGCAAGACCACCGTGTTCCAGCTCATCGGCCGCAGCTACGACGTCACGGCGGGGCGCGTCCTCGTCGATGGGGTGGACGTGCGCCGCGCGGACCTTGGGACGCTGCGCGAGCGCATCGCGCTGGTGCCACAGGACACGACGGTGCTCGCCGCCACCATCGCCGACAACATCCGCCTCGGTCGCCCCGACGCCAGCGAGGCGGAGGTGGTCGAAGCGGCCCGCGCCGCTCACGTCGACGCCTTCGTGCGCGCGATGCCGCAGGGCTACGACACCGTCGTCGGCGAGCGCGGCATCACGCTGTCCGGCGGCCAGCGCCAGCGCCTTGCCATCGCCCGGGCGATCCTGAAGGACGCGCCGATCCTGCTCCTCGACGAGGCGACGTCGAGCCTCGATGCGGAGAGCGAGGCGCACATCCAGTCCGCCCTCGAGGGGCTTATGGTGGGGCGCACGACCCTCGTCATCGCCCACCGGCTCGCCACCGTGGTGCGGGCGGACCACATCCTCGTCATGGACGAGGGCCGCATCGTCGAGGAGGGCACCCACGCAGAGCTGTCGCGCCGCGGGGGCGTCTACGCCCGCCTCGCCGAGCTGCAGTTCCGCGAGCCGGCCGGCGCGACCCTGGCGGCGCAGTAGCGCCCTCATAGCACCGGGCCGACCTGCCGTCAGCGCTCGGTGAGCTTCAGCTCGATGCGGCGGTTGCGCTCGTAAGCCTCCGGCGTCTCGGCGTCCACCAGCGGGTTGAACTCGCCGAAGCCCGCGGCGACGAGCCGCTCGGGGCTGACCCCCTGGGCGATGAGGTACTGGACGACGGCGATCGCGCGCGCCGCCGACAGGTCCCAGTTGGAGCCGAACCTCCCGGTGCCGGACACCGGCCGCGCGTCGGTGTGGCCGTCCACGCGCAGCACCCAGTCGATGTCGTCGGGGATCTCCGCGCCGAGCGCGATGAGCTCCTGGGCGAGCGTCGCCATCTCCTGGCGCCCCTCCTCGTTGAGCGCGTCGGACCCCGACGGGAACAGCACCTCCGACTGGAACACGAAGCGGTCGCCGACCACCTCGATGCCGGACCGCTCGGCGAGGATCTCGCGCAGGCGGCCGAAGAAGTCGGAGCGGAAGCGGTTGAGGATCTGCACGCGCTGGGCCAGCGCCACGTTGAGCCTCCGGCCGAGGTCGGCGAGCTCCGTCCGGCTCTCCCGCCCGGATGTCTCGGACGCCTCGAGCGCGTCCTCGAGCACCGCGATCTGCTGGCGCAGGGCGCGCAATTGCTGGTTGAGCAGCGCGACGCGCGACAGCGTGTCGGCGCCGAGCTGCTGCTCCTCCGCGAGCTCACGGCGCAGCGCGGCCACTGCCTCGTCCGCGGCCGCCCCCTCCTGGGCCTCGCCGGTGGCGAGGCCGGCCAGCTCGTCGCGCTGGCGCATGAGGTCGTCGAGGCTCGCGGACATGGCAAGCACCTCGTCCGCCTGCTCTGAGGTGCCCGCCCGCTCGAGCGCCAGGAGATCCGAGAGCTCGGCGATCTGCGCGTTGAGCCTGGCGAGCGCCGACTCCCCCTCCGACAGCTCCTGGCTGAGGAAGAACTGCGACAGCATGAACACGGACAAGAGGAAGATGATGACGAGGAGCAGCGTCGCCATGACGTCGACGAAGCCCGGCCAGTAGTCCGCGCGCACCTCGCGGCGTCGTTGCACGAGCGGCATGGTCGCCTCCTAGGATCGCTGCCGTGAGGGGGAGGCGCTCAGGCGCGCTCGTCATGCTCGAGGGCGCGGTTGAGCCGCACGAGGAGCTCCTCGATGCGCTCGTTCTGCGCGCCCTGCGCCTCGGCCCAGTCGATGAGCACCTTCTGCTCGCGCCGGGTGTTCTTGACGAGGCCTTGGACGCCCTCGGCGAGCGCGGCCAGCGCCTTGGCCGTCTGCCGGTCGGGCGCGGCACCGCCGAGGCCGCCCTCAGCGAGCATCTTGGCAAGGCGGTCCACCGCGTGATGCAGGTCCGCCGCCGCCTGCGCCGCGCCGCCGCCCTCGAGGTCATCGACGATGTCGGTGAGCGTCGACAGCCAGTCCTCGAGCTCGGTGTAGAACCTGTTCTGTGCTTGTCCGGCCTGCAGGTCGAGGAAGCCGACGATGAGCGATCCCGTGAGGCCGAACAGCGAGGACGAGAAGGCGGTCCCCATGCCGACGAGCGGCGCCTGCAGCCCCTCCTTGAGGTTTTGGAAGATCACCGCGGTGTTGCCGGACGTGACGTCCAACGAGTTGATCGTCGCGCCCACCGAGCCGACGGTCTGCAGTAGGCCGTAGAAGGTGCCAAGCAGGCCGAGGAAGACCAGGAGCCCGACGATGTAGCGCAGGATGTCGCGCTGCTCGTCGAGCCGCGTGCCGATGGTGTCAAGGATGGAGCGCATGGTGACCGCGCTCATCACCGTCTCCTCGACGCCATCGCGCAGGAGCGTCGCCATGGGCGCGAGGAGGACCGGCGGACGACGGCCGGACGGGGCGCCTGTCCGGAAGCGGTTCACCCAGGCGATCTCGCGGAACAGGCGGACGACCATGGCGACGGACAACGCGATGCCGAGGACGCCGACCGCGACGATCAGCCCGTTGAGCACCGGGTTGGCCATGAACGCTGTGGTCACCGTCTGGAACTGGATGAACACGAGGAAGGAGGCGAGGATGACGAACAGGACGATGCGCCACAGGTAAACCTGCGGGCTCGACAACTTGTAGGGATCCTTGCGCGCCATAGGGCCTAGCTGTAGCTGAAGACGGTGATCGTTCAAGCTGTTGCACGAGGGTTGCGCTTGTGGCCGCCAGCGCCGTCAACACCTTCGTCGGCTCTGCGCGCGGCAGTCCATGCTTAGCGCACCGGGGCGACGTCGTCGCGGCTCGGACGCTTAAGGATCGGTAACGCCGGACGCCGGCCGCTCGCCCTCAGGTCGTTGCGCTCGCCCGCGGGCCGACGCGCTGGGCGTCGGCGATGACCTTGAGGAGCGCGCGGTGCACGGTTTCGTTGCCGGCAACCACCGAGCCGGTGACAAGCGGCCTGTCGCGGCCGTCGGCGTCGCTTACGAACCCCCCTGCTTCGCGCACGATGACGATCCCGGCGGCCACGTCCCATGGCGACAGGTCGTGCTCCCAGAAGCCGTCGTAGCGCCCCGCCGCGGTCCAGGCGAGGTCGATGGCCGCGGCGCCCGGGCGGCGGACGCCGGCGACGCGCCCGAACAGCGGCTGCAGCTCGGCGAGCGTGCGCACCTGGTTGCCGTGGCCGAGGAACGGCAGGCCGGTGCCGATGAGGCAATCGGACAGCTCGGTGCGCGCCGAGACGCGCAGGCGCCGCCGATCGTTGAGGAACGCACCCTGACCGCGCTCGGCGACGTAGAGCTCGTCCATCACCGGGTTGTAGACGACGCCGGCGACGAGCTCACCCTGCCGCTCCAGCGCGATGGACACCGCGAAGATCGGCACGCCGTGCAGGAAGTTGGTGGTGCCGTCGAGCGGATCGACGATCCAGCGGTGCTGGCGGTCGGACCCTTCGACGGCGCCGCGCTCCTCCATGAGGAAGCCGTAGGACGGACGCGCCCTGGACAGCTCGCGGTACAGGATCTCCTCTGCCCGCATGTCGGCCTTGGAGACGAAGTCGGCCGGTCCCTTCCTCGAGACCTGCAGGTTCTCCACCTCGCCGAAGTCGCGCGCGAGGCTGCGACCCGCCTTGTCGGCGGCGGACACCATGACGTTGAGGAGCGCCGTGCGAGCCATGGGTCTGTCCGGGGTATGTGGAGCCGACGTTCACCCTCGATCAGCCCGCATGGAGCGCGGGGCCGACCGATGCCTCCGTCGCGCGGTGCCGTCGTCAGTCCGCGCGGCGGACGTAGGACAACTCCCCGGTGTCGACGACGATCCGCTCGCCGGCGGCGACGAACGGCGGCACCATCACCTTGACGCCGTTCTCGAGCACGGCGGGCTTGTAGCTCGACGATGCGGTCTGCCCCTTCACCACCGCGTCCGCCTCGGCGATCTCGAGCGTGACGTGCTGCGGCAGCGTGATGCCGATGGCCTTTTCCTCGTACATCTCCACCGTCACGGTCATGCCGTCCTGCAGGAAGGCCGCGCGCTCGCCGACGAAGTCCTTGGCGAGTTCCATCTGCTCGTAGGTGTTGTTGTCCATGAAGACGAGATCGTCGCCCTGCTCGTAGAGGAACTGGAAGTCCTTCTGCTCGAGCCGTACCCGCTCGACCGTATCTGCGGAGCGGAAGCGCTCGTTGAGCTTGCGGCCGTCGATGAGGTTCTTGAGCTCGACCTGGGCGAACGCGCCCCCCTTGCCGGGCTTCACGTGCTGCACCTTCACGGCCGCCCACAGCGTGTTCTGATGCTCGAGCACGTTGCCCGGGCGGATCTCGTTGCCGTTGATCTTCATAAGGTGTCCCAGAGGCCGGATGGGCGCTGGAAACCACAGGGCGCGTGCAAGGGCAAGCCGCGCCGAGCTGCGCTCAGCGTTGCGCGAACGCCCGTGCGCGGGTGCGTGCTTCTGCGACCTGCTCGGGGTCGGCGGCGCCCATGTAGCCATCGAGCAGGAAGTCCGAGATGCCCGCCTCCCGGGCGAGGAGGTGCCACATGATGGCCTCGGCCGGGTCCGGCGCGACGCCGCGGCCGTTGGCGAGGAGGCGGGCGTAGCGGTTCATCGCCACCGGCACGCCGAGCCGGGCGGCGAGGGCGAAGTAGCGCGCCGCGGACGCCTCGTCGGGCGCGGTGCCGATGCCGTTGAACAGGCGCACCGCGTAGGCGAGGATTGCCGCCGGGTCGCCCGACTCGGCAGCCCGGCCGTACCACCGCGTGGCCGCCGCGTCGTCGGGCGGCCCGCCTTGCCCCTCCTCGTGCATGACAGCAAGCGCGTAGGCGGCGCCCGGCGCCCCGCCCTCCGCCGCGTGCCGCATGTAGCGAAGCGCCGCCTCCGGGTCGCGCGGCCTGCCCTCGCCCTTGAGGAGCATGATCGCGAGCGCCTGCGCCGCGTCGGGGCTGCCGGCTTCTGCCGCGCCCTCGAAGGCGTCGGCCGCGCGCTGCGCCGAGCGCGGCACCCCCTGGCCGAGAAGGAGCATGGCGGCAAGGCGGGTGCGCGCATCGACGGAGCCGAGGTCGGCCGCCACGGCGTACCAGCCCGCCGCCTTGGAGTAGTCCTGCTCGACGCCCTTCGCCTCCTCGTAGAGCCGGCCGATGAGCGCCGCCGCAGCCGCCTCGTCGTCCGCCGCCGCGCGCAGGGCGACGCTGAACGCCGTGCCGTAGAGCCCGCGCTGGAACGCGCCGTAGGCGTAGTGCGCGAGGGTGAGGGTCGAGCCTGCGAGGGGCAGGTCCGCAACGTGCGAGACGACGACTCCGGGTCCCTCCTGCTGCGGCACCACCGGCGGGCGCGCCAGCGGCATCGGGAGGAACGCAGCCACGCCGCCGCCCGCAACGCCGGTGGCGCCGAACGTCCAAGGCGGAACAGCCGACACCAGCGACCACGCCGGGGTCGGCGCGGTGACGACCGGACGAGGGGCGTCCCCAGCGCGGTCGTTCGGCTCGGACCCTCGCGCGTCCGATGGCCCGCCTCGCGGTTCCGTGCGGGATCCGGCGGCGGATGGACCCTCAAGGGCCGGCGCCATGGCGACGTCCGGCGATGGGTCCTGGACAAGGTCCGGGATCGGGGCACCGGGCGACGAGGCCGACGCGGCGATGTCCGAACCGTCGGAGCCCTGCACAGGCTGGTCCGGGGCCGCGGCCGGTCGAGCGTCGTCCGGCGCTGTCGCCTCCGCCGCGAGCGGCTCGGCCGGCCCAGCAGGCTCCTGCGGCGACGCCCGGTCGGCCCGACGCTCGGCGGCTCGTCCACCCGGCTCTTCGGCATCGTCCTCCCCTGACGCCGTGGTCGGCGTGGCGTTCGCAGGGGGCGCATCGGGCAGCCGCCGCGTCGGCTCGGCCGTCGACGGCGCCAACTTGGGCATCGCCTCGGGCGCCGTCGCTGCGACCGGAGGCGCCTCGGCCGGTGGCACGGGTGCGGCGACGGTGAACTCGTCGGCGACCGTGGGTTCCGGCGCGGGCGCCGGGGTGACAGTGGGCCGGTGCGGCTCCGGGGAGGGCCGGCTCGGCGACGGGGACGCGACGGCCGCACGCGAGGGGCCTGCGGAAGGCGTTGGCTCCGAGGGTTGCGCGCCGGTCGGCGCGCGCGGCGCAATCGGTTGGCGAGGTGCGGCCGGCACCGACGCGGCGGCCGGGGCGGGAAGGTCAACCGGCGGCGTTGCCGGCACGGGCGACAGGACCATCGGCCCCGATGGTCCCTGCGGCGGTCCGTCGTCGTCGCCGCCGGGCCACGGCACGAGGCCGCGCACTCGATCGCCGACGCGCCCGGTGAAGCGGCGCACCCGATCGAGCGGTCCGGCGCGCTCCTCGTTCGCCTCGGGCGCGACCTCCGCCGGCGGCTCGCTCGTCCCCTGCGCCTGCGCATGGGAGTGTCCGGCGGCGAGCGCGATCGCGACTAAGAGGGCGGCGACGCGCCTCACGAGGGCACCCGCTCGGCGAGCGCCGCGTTGATCCGTGACACCGTCGCGGCCGCGTCGCCGCCGCAAGCCCTGAACACATCCACCGCGATGAACTCCACACGTGTCGCGATCATCAGCGCCACCGACGCCTCGTCCGCGGGCCCGGCGACGACGGCCGGCACCTCGAACAGCGCCTGCCACCAGATGCCGACCTCGAGCCCGTCCTCGTCGAGCGCGTCGACGCGGCCGAACCAGAGGAAGTCCGCCCCGACCTCGCCGAGCGTCATCGCCTCGTGCCGCGTGGCGGCCGTCGCCCCCACGGTGGCGCCCTCGGGCCGCGTCTCCACAGCCTTGCGGCGCGCCCCGTAGCCGCCGCCAACCTGCACCCCATCGGCGCCGAACGCCAGCGGCCACGGTGGCGGCTCACCCTCGGCGAACCTGTGCTGCAGGAGCGCCGCAGCCCCTGCCCCCTGCGCGGCCTCGACGAGCATGCGCGGACGCGCCGCCAACACCGGGATCACCACCGCCGCCACGTCGCCCCCCGCCAGCGCCGCGGCGAGCTCGTCAGCGACCAGGTCCGGCGGCGCGACGAGGATCAGCCGCTGGCGCACGCTGGCGTCACGGTCAGGCGGCCTCGCGCTCGTCCTCCGCCCGCCAGTTGCCGAGCGCGGCACGTCCGTTCATCCGGGCACGATGGGCGAAGGCGGCCTGAGCCGCCGGCACGTTCTCGGCGCGCCCGCCCCAGGCCTTCAGCGCCGCCTGCTGCAGCGCGCGGCCGTAGGAGAAGGTGAGCGCCCAGGGAAGCCCGCCCATCCGGGTCATCAGCGCCAGGTGCTCGGTGGCTGCCTCGTCCGACTGCCCGCCGGACAGGAAGGCGATGCCGGGCACCGCGGGAGGCACCGTCGCCTTGAGGCACGCAACCGTCCGCTCGGCCACCTCCTGCGCGGACACCTGCGGACCGGTCTGCCCCGGCACGACCATGTTGGGCTTCAACACCATGCCGGTGAGATCGACGCGCTGCTCGTAGAGCGCATCGAACACGACGTTGAGCGTCAAACGCGTTACCTCCTCGCAGCGGTCGATGTCGTGGGAGGAGCTCGGCCCGTCCATGATGACCTCGGGCTCGACGATGGGGACGATGCCGGTCTCCTGGCACAGCGCGGCGTAGCGCGCGAGCGCGTGCGCGTTGGCCGCGATGGCGCCCCACGTAGGCAGCCCGTCGGCGATGTCGATGACCGCGCGCCACTTGGCAAATCGCGCGCCCTGCCCGTAATAGGCCTCGAGGCGCTCGCGCAGCCCGTCGAGCCCCTCGGTGATCTTCTCGCCGGGGAAGCCCGCGAGCGGCTTGGCGCCCTTGTCGACCTTGATGCCTGGCACCGCACCTGCAGCCTTGATGACGTCGGCGAAGCGGCGCCCGTCCGCCGTCGACTGGCCGAGCGTCTCCTCGAACAGGATGACGCCGGAGACGTGGTCGCGCATCGCCTCGTCCGCGGTGAACAGCAGCTCGCGGTAGGCCCTGCGGTTCTCCTCGGTGTTCTCGACGCCGATCTGGTCGAACCGCTTCTGGATGGTGCCCGTGGACTCGTCAGCCGCGAGGATGCCCTGCCCCTCGGTCACCATCGCCGCCGCGATCTCGCGCAACGTCTCGCTCATCGCCGTCCTCCGTCCCCCGATCCCATGCCCGAACACCGTCGGTCTTAGCGCCTATCGCGCCTGCTTCAAAGCTTCGACGCCCGGCAGCGCCTTGCCCTCCAGCCACTCCAGGAAGGCGCCGCCGGCGTTGGACAGGTACGTGAAGTCGTCCGCGACGCGAGCGTGGGCGAGCGCGGCGACGGTGTCGCCGCCGCCGGCGACGGAGAGCATGCCGGCCGCGGTCCGCTTGGCCGCATGGCGGGCGACGGCGACCGTGCCGCGATCGAACGGGTGCAGCTCGAAGGCGCCGAGCGGTCCGTTCCAGACCAGCGTCTCGGCCCGATCCATCGCCTCGTTGATCGCGTGAACGGTGCGCCCGCCGATGTCGAGGATCATCATGTCGTGGTCGACGCCCTCGTCGACGCCGATGTGCACGTGCGGCGCCTCCGCCTCGAACTTGTGCGCCGCGATGGCGTCCTTCGGCAGCGTGATGGCGCAGCCGGCGCGCTCGGCCGCGGTCATGATGCGCCGCGCGGTGACGGCCATCTCGCGCTCGTGCAGCGAGTGGCCGACGTCGATGCCCATGGCATGGAGGAAGGTGTTGGCCATCGCGCCGCCGATGACGAGGGCGTCGACCTTGGTGACGAGGTTCTCCAGCAGCGCGATCTTGGTGGAGACCTTGGCCCCGCCCACCACCGCCATGACGGGGCGCCTCGGCTCGGAAAGCGCCTTGGCGAGGGCGTCGAGCTCGGCCTGCATCGCGCGGCCCGCGTAGGCCGGCAGGCGGTGAGCGAGCGCCTCGGTGGAGGCGTGCGCCCGGTGCGCGGCGGAGAACGCGTCGTTGACGTAGAGGTCGCCGTTCACGGCGAGCGCGTCGGCGAACCCGGCGTCGTTCGCCTCCTCGCCCGCGTGGAAGCGCGTGTTCTCCAGCACCAGCACGCCGCCGTCCGGCAGCGCGGCCACCGCATCCGCCGCCGCGTCGCCGACGCAGTCGTCCGCGAACGCGACGTCGCGCCCCAGGACCTCCGCGAGCGCCGGCACGACGGGGGCGAGCGACATGTCGGCGTTGCGCTCACCCTTCGGTCGTCCGAAGTGCGCGAGCAGGACGACCTTGGCGCCCCCGTCGGCGAGCTCCGTCACGGTCGGCCGCACCGCCTCGAGCCGCGAGCGGTCGCTCACCGCGCCGTCCTTCATGGGCACGTTGAGGTCGACGCGCACCAGTGCACGCTGCCCCGCCACGGGACCGAGGTCATCAAGGCTCCTGACGGTGGTCACTTGCGTCGCCTTCCCGGTCCTATTTCCATCGTTGAACCCCGCGCGGCAGCGCCGTCAGATGTGGCGGGCCATTGCGACGGCGGTGTCGGCCATGCGGTTCGAGAAGCCCCACTCGTTGTCGTACCAGGACATGACCCGACAGAAGTTGCCGGTCATCACCTTGGTCTGGTCGGTGGCGAACACGCTGCTGCGGTTGTCGTGGTTGAAGTCCATGGAGACGAGCTTGTCGTCGGTGACGCCGAGGATGCCCTTGAGCTCGCCCTCCGCGGCGGCGCGGATCGCGTCGTTGATCTCCTCCGCGGAGGTGTCGCGGGCAGCCTCGAACTTGAAGTCGACCACGGACACGTTGGGCGTCGGAACGCGGATCGCGACGCCGTCGAGCTTGCCGTTGAGCTCTGGCAGCACGAGGCCCACCGCCTTCGCGGCGCCCGTCGACGTCGGGATCATGCTCATGGCCGCCGCGCGAGCCCTGTAGAGGTCCTTGTGCATGGTGTCGAGCGTCGGCTGGTCGCCGGTGTAGGAGTGGATCGTCGTCATGAAGCCGCGCTCGATGCCGATGGCCTTGTGGAGGACGGAGGCGACGGGAGCGAGGCAGTTCGTCGTGCACGACGCGTTCGACACGATGAGGTCGCCCGAAGTCAGCGTGTTGTCGTTGACGCCGAAGACGATCGTCTTCTCGCCCTGGGTCGGGTTGCTGAGCGGCGCCGAGACGAGGACGCGCTTGGAGCCGTTCTGAAGGTGGAGCTTGGCCTTGTCGGGCGAGGTGAAAATGCCCGTGCACTCGAGCGCGATGTCGACGTCCGACCACGGCAGCGCGGCCGGATCGCGCTCGGCGGTGACGCGGATCGGGCCACGGCCGACGTTGATCGTCTCCCCCTGCACGGTGACCTGAGCGGGGAAGCGGCCGTGCACCGAATCGTAGCGCAAGAGGTGCGCGTTGGTCTCCACCGGGCCGAGGTCGTTGATCGCCACCACCTCGACATCCGTGCGGTCGTTCTCGACGATGGCGCGCAGCACGTTGCGCCCGATCCGCCCGAACCCGTTGATTGCCAGCTTGACGGCCATGGTGAACCCCTTCGTTCGTTGATGGAGGTTCTGTCGCAGCAGGCGGTACTCGGCAAGGTGTCGCGCGGCTAGCGCGAGCGTCGCCCGCCCCGCGCGTTCCGATCCGCGCGGCGGAAGTACCAGGCGACCGGGTCGTCCGGTTGGAACCTGATGCGCGGCGGGTGGTGCTGCCAGCGCGACGCCAGCGTCGTCAGGTAGAGGTAGTGCAGCGGGTTCACGGTCTTGGACCGCGCGATGTAGGCGCTGTACTTGTCGGCGACGCTCACGACCTGCGGACCCAGCGTCGCGAACAGGAGCTCGTCGTCGTAGGTGCCGTACTCGACGGAGGCGCAGATGAACTCGAACAGGTTGAGCACGTAGGCGAGCGCCTGGGCCACCTCCCGCTCGACGTCCGTCGCGATGACGTCAGGGTCCTTGACCATGATTCCGTGTAGCCTTGCCGCCTCGCACGGCAGCAGTGGACCCTGGCGGATTCGATCCTGAAGCGTGCGCTTGTGCGTCTCTAGGATGTCGTTGGAGCGCATGCTGAGGAGCAGATCGATGGTCGCCCTGCGCCGCGCCTGGCGGTGGTCGAACAGGACGCGGGCGAGCCAGCTTGCGTAGGCGACGAAGGCCGCGAAGAACGCCGCGCCAACCCTGAGGTCGGAACCCTCCCCCGCCGCCAGGAGCGAGGCGATGGAGATGCCGAAAAGCAAAACGGCGACCAGGATCCCGGCCGCCGTCGCGTAGTAGGAGAGGCCCCGATGACGGGCGGGACCTAGAATTCCGGTTCGCCAGGCATCCTACGGATGATCATGATCGTCCCTCTTCTCATACATCGCAGAAGTGGGGAGTTTCCGGCCCCTCGTCAAGTTGCTGCCGGCAATGTAAGCCCTGGCGCTGGCCCGACGCTGGCACTGGATGAAGGAGCGGCGAAGCCACCTCGGCCGTTGGACGGTTCGATCCCGGGACCTACTAGGTAGGTGGGCGCCGTGTACTCCAGCCCACGAGCCGGAACAGGGACAGCTCCCGTTAGGATCGATAAGGCCCCGGGGATGCAAGTTGTCCTGACGAACCGCGCAGCCTCGCCTGGGTTGGAATATAGCGCGTCTCAACCCTCTGGTGAAGATGTCTTCCACAGGCACGGCGCGTTCAGCGGCGGGCGAAGGCGAGCGCGGCGCCGCCGACGACGAGGAGGCCGCCAGAAATGCGTTCCACCAGGCGCACCCGCGCCCGGGTCAGGAGCCGCCCGGCGCGGCCGGCAAGCACGGCGTAGGCCCCGTCGAGGACCGTCGCCACCGCCATGAAGATGCTGCCGAGCACCGCCACCTGCAGCCAGACCGGCTCCGTGCGGTCGACGAACTGGGGGATGAACGCTCCGAAGAACAGCAGCGCCTTGGGGTTGGACCAGATGACGAGGAAGCCCTGCGCCGCGTAGCCGACGAGAGTTCGTGCCTCGCTCCGGGGCACGCGTCACGGTGCCGTCGGAGCGCAGCAGCTTGATGCCGAGCCAGATGAGGTAGGCCGCGCCGACGAGCTTCACGACCACGAACGCCTCGCCCATCGCCGCGACGACGACGTCGAGCCCGGCGACGAGGACGAGGATCATGGTCGCCAGCCCCACCTGGGTGCCTGCGACGTTGGCAAGCCCTGCGGCCGATCCGCGTCGCAGCGCGTTCGCGACGATCACGCTCACCGTGGGCCCGGCACGATGACGATGGCGGCCGAGGCGATGAGCGTCGAGGCGTCGGGCACGGTCGCGAACTCCGGTTGCGGTCAGCCCCATGCTACCGGACCACGCGGCGATCGTTCAACGAAGCTGCGCCGAGCGACGGGCGACGTCATGCAAGGGGGCGCCCGCCGGCCGGGCGATCGGGCGGTTACCAGGGCGGCCGGCGCCGCCGCATGAACGAAGGGACCTGAAACGGCTCCTCGACGTCCGGCGCATCGGTGCCGCTGGGCTCGTCCCCGGAAGGGGCTGGCTCGACCGCCGGGGATGCGTCGCCGCCAGGGCGCACGGCGATGAAGCTTGCAGGCGGGACGTCCTGCTGGCTCGGGCCCTCCGACGCGGCAGCCCGGGACGCGCGCACCTGCGCGTGGATCCCCGCCGTCAGCCGCTCGACCGCCTCGGTCAACGCGTCGATGCGCGCGGCGATCGGCGTCTCATCGTCCTCCGCCTCCAGCACCGCGCGCTCGCGTGCCCGCTCCAGCCGGTCCGCGCGCTGGCTCAGCTCGGCGATGGTCGCCTCGGCGGTGCGCAGGCGGTCGAGCAGGGTCAGCGACGCCATGACCGTGAGGCGCTGCTCGCCGATCTCGCCGAGCCGCACCTTCAGCGCCCTGATGGTGCCGTCGAGCTCAGCAGCAAGGTCGACCACGCGGTCCTCCTCCCCCGGGGCGCAGGACAGGCGATAGGGGTGTCCACCGATCTCGACCTGGACGTGGCTCAGGGGGAGTCCTCCCCCTCAGCGTGCATCGCGCCGGCCGCCCCCAGGCGACGCACGCGCTCCATGATCCCCACGAGGCGCTGGGCGACCTCTTGGTTGGCGGCGCGCAGCTGCTCCGCGCGGGCCTCCGACGCGTCGAGCCGGGCGGCGAGAGCCGCGCGGTCACGCTCGAGCCGCGCACAATCGTCACGCAGCGAGGTGGCGAAGTCGCTGGCGTCGAGCTTCAGCGCCGCAGCGGCCTCCAGGCGCACGAGCGCTGCCTCGAGCCGCGCGAGCGCTTGCGTCGTCTTCACCCCCGCGATGGGTCCCTCCCGTCGTCCCGGGGCCGCTTGGTCCGATGGCGGTCCCCACCGAGGCGTCGTCTTGCACGCCGCGCCGGTCGGGCGCTATGTGACGCGCCCCTCGGACAAGTCCAAGGCCCAAAGGCGGATCGATGGTGGATGTCGACAAGCTGACCCCGATGGCAAACGCGCTGCGCATGCTCGCGGTCGATGCGGTGGAGCGCGCCAAGTCGGGCCATCCGGGGATGCCGATGGGCGCGGCTGACCTCGTCGCCACGCTCTTCGTCCATCACATCCGCGTCGACCCGGCCGACCCGGAGTGGCCGAACCGCGACCGCTTCGTGCTGTCCGCAGGCCACGGCTCGATGCTCCTTTACGCGCTCTACCATCTGCTCGGCTACGAGGACTTCCCGATCGGCGAGCTGCAGCGCTTTCGCCAGCTCGGCTCGCGCACGCCCGGCCATCCCGAGTATGGCCACGCGCGAGGCATCGAGACCACCACCGGGCCGCTCGGTCAGGGGCTGGCGACCGCGGTGGGCATGGCGCTCGGCGAGCGCATGCTGAATGCTGAGTTCGGCGACATCGTCGACCATCGGACCTTCGTCCTTGCCTCGGACGGCGACCTCATGGAGGGGTTGTCCCACGAGGCGATCTCGATCGCGGGCCACCTCAGCCTCAACAAGCTGACCGTGATCTACGACGACAACGAGATCTCCATCGACGGGGCTACATCGCTCGCCGAGACCGGGGACGTGGTGCGCCGCTTCGAGGCTGCGGGATGGCGCGCCGAGCGCATCGACGGCCACGATGCGAGCGCCATCGATGGAGCCCTGTCGGCGGCTGCTGCTTCGGACAAGCCATCGCTCATTGCAGCGCGCACGATCATCGGCCACGGCGCGCCGAACAAGGCCGGGACCGCGGGCATCCATGGCGCTCCGTTGGGCACTGCAGAGGCCGCGGCGACCCGGGCGGCGCTCCAATGGACTGCCGGGCCCTTCGAGGTGCCGGAGGCGATCCGCGACGCCTGGCGCATCACCGGGCTGCGGTCGGCCCAGGCCAACCGAGAGTGGCGGCGACGCTACGAGGCCATGGACGCCGAGCGCCGAGCCGAGTTCGACCGCAGGCGGCGCGGCGACCTGCCGTCGGAGTTCGCCCCTGCGATGGCGCAGCTGCGCGAGCAGCTCCTCACCGAGCGCCCGACGATGGCGACGCGCAAGGCCTCCGAGAGGGTGCTGAACACGGTCAACGCGGTGCTGCCGGAGACCGTCGGCGGCTCGGCCGACCTTACGGGCTCCAACAACACCAAGACGGACCACCTGTCGCCGATCTCGCGCGGCAAGTTCGCCGGGCGCTACGTGCACTGGGGCGTGCGCGAGCACGGCATGGCGGCGGCGATGAACGGCCTCGCGCTCGCCGGCGGGCTCATCCCCTACGCCGGCACGTTCCTGTGCTTCTCGGACTACGCGCGGCCCGCGATCCGCCTCGCGGCGCTGATGGGGCTGCGCGTCATCCACGTTATGACGCACGACTCCATCGGCCTCGGCGAGGACGGACCGACGCACCAGCCGGTCGAGCACCTCGCCAGCCTGCGCGCGATGCCAGGGCTCGTGGTGCTGCGTCCGGGCGATGCGCTGGAGACGGCGGAGGCCTGGGAGGTCGCGCTGGAGCGGCGCGGCCCCACGGTGCTCGCGCTGACGCGGCAGAACCTGCCGGTGCACGCGACCGGCCTGGCGACGCAGAACCGCACCCGCCGCGGCGCCTACAAGGTGACGAGCGTGCCACGGGCGGACGCTTGCCTGTTCGCCTCGGGCTCGGAGGTCGAGACGGCGGTGAAGGCCGCGCAGTCCCTGGCGGGCGCGGGCATCGCCGCCGACGTCGTGAGCGTGCCCTCGTTCGAGCTGTTCTTCGAGCAGGACGAGGACTACCGCGAGGCGGTCATCGGCGAGGCGCCGGTGAAGGTCGCCATCGAGGCGGCGGTTCGCCAAGGATGGGACGCCTTCATCGGCACCTCCGGCCTGTTCGTCGGCATGGAGGGGTTCGGCGCCTCTGCTCCCTACGAGGAGCTCTACGAGCACTTCGGGATCACGCCCCAACGCGTCGTAGCGGCCGTGCGCGAGCGCCTCGGCCGCTGAGCCGTCGCATGGGTGGACGGACGCGCTCGGCACAGGGGATGGCCCGGCCGTGCACGCCCGTCCGTCTCGTCGCCGGCGTCCCCGCCGGCCCCTCGGACCGTGAAAGGCGCGATGCGCCAGCCCTGGCCGAGCCTCGCCTCAGGTAAAGAGGAAGTCGTCCGCGCCGAGGTCGCTCGCAACGGTGTCCTGAACGATCACGGTCGTGCCGAACCCCTTGATCTGGGCATCCTCGCCCTTCTGACGAATCTTGAGGTCGGAGATGTCACCGTTCCCTTGCACGTCGAACTCGATGACGTCCCGACCGGAGGCAAAGTCGGTGATCTTGTCCTTGCCGCCGGAGTTGTGGAAGACGAACGTGTCTTTGCCCGCGCCGCCCGTCAGGACGTCCTTGCCAAAGCCACCGGACAACACGTCGTCGCCGCGCCCGCCGACGAGCTTGTCGTTGCCGCGCTCGCCGTTGAGCGTGTCGTCGCCGTGCCCGCCGATCAGCGTGTCGTCGCCGCGGCCGCCGATCAGCACGTCGTCGCCCCGCCCGCCGCTCATCTTGTCAGCGCCGTCGGGGATGAGGACGAGGCTCACGTCGTCGACGACGACGCCCTGGTGGTCGCTCGCCCCGTCGGTCAAGCCCTTCAGGCGCAGCGTGTTGGTGCCGTCGCCGCTGCCGCCGGTCACCTCGAACTCGAACTGCTCGTAGGCGTCGATGGCCTCGGGACGCACGGTCGCGATGAGGTCGCCGTTCCAGAAGACGTTCAGCGTCTCGTCGGGGGCCGCGCTCGGCGCCTGCCAATGTCCGGCGGCGAAGCTGAGAAGGTAGGTCTCACCCGACAGCACGCCGTCGACGGCCTGTGAGATGCTGACGAACTGCGCGCCCTCGGCGCCCATGTCGAGCCAGTAGTCGCTGTCGTCCGCGGGCATGCCGAGGGTGCCGGAACGCACCAACTCTGCATCACCACGAGCACCGTTGCCCCAGCCCGGGATCTTCCCCTCGAAGCCGAACTCGGTGGGCTTCATGCCCTTGGTGAGTTCGAACGAGCCGTTTGTGATCAGGTTGGGCTCGGCAACTCCTGCTGCAGCGTCACCGTACAGCACGTCGTTGCCGGAGCCGCCGGAGATCGCATCGTCACCCGCCCCGCCAGCGATCGTGTCGTTGCCTTTACGACCGGTGATCGTGTCGTTGCCGGACGGACCGGAGAGGAAGTCGTCGCCCTTGGTCCCAACTATCTTTCGGCCACCAGACGTCCAATGAACCGTACGCATCCTACCACCTTTTGCAGAGTTGCGCAGGTTGTACCATCACCTTCCAAATATGGCAACAAAAAGGTGTTTACAAAAACAAGTATGGCATTCTTTGGTTGTTGGATATTATCGTGAGTAACAAGAGGTTGGTACCCCTCGATGTTTCCCGTCGAATTGCTGCTCGGTCGTCTGGAAGTTCGATGCGGCGAGGCTGAAGTCCGGCGGACAAGGTCGTATACGATTAGTATAAATCCAAAGCCGCAGCTTACCGAAGCGCGCCTCACGAGCGGCGACCGGCAAGCGTTTGCAGAAAGGCAAGCTCGCGCCGAACCCTTCCACACCATCGGACAGGTGAACGGACGCGCACGGCCCAGGGGATCGCCCGGCCGTGCACGCCCGCCCGCTCGTCGCTGGCGACCGCCAGCCTGTTGGGCCGAAGGCAGGCGCGTTGCGCCTGCCCTTGCCGAACCGTCGCCTCAGACGAAGAAGAAGTCGTCCGCGGCAAGGTCAGCTGCCACGGTGTTCTGCACGATGATGGTCGTGCCGAAACCCTTGATCTGGGCGTCATCGCCCCTCTGGCGGATGGTGAGGGCGGAGATGTCAGCGCACCACAGCAGGTCGAACTCGATGACGTCCTGGCCCGAGACGAAGTCGGTGATCGTGTCACAGCCGCCGAAGTAGCCGAAGGCGAACGTGTCGTTGCCGGTCCCACCCGTCAGCACGTCGTCGCCGAAGCCACCGGACAGGATGTCGTCGCCGCGCCCGCCGATGAGCTGGTCGTTGCCGAAGCCGCCCACCAGGATGTCATCGCCGCCGCCGTCAGGAAGGTGGACGAGGCTGACGTCGTCGATGACCACGCCCTGATGGTCGCTCGACCCGTCGGTCACGCCCTGGAACCTCAGCGTGTTGGTGCCGTCGCCGCTGCCGCCGGTCACCTCGAACTCGAACTGCTCGTAGGCGTCGATGGTCTCGGGACGCACGGTCGCGATGAGGTCGCCGTTCCAGTAGACGTTCAGCGTCTCGTCGGGGGCCGCGCTCGGCGCCTGCCACTGACCGGCGGCGAAGCTCAGCAGGTAGGTCTCACCCGAAAGGACGCCGGCGACGGCCTGCGAGATGTCGACGATCTGGGCGCCTTCGGCCCCCGTGTCGAGCCAGTACCCTCCGTCGTCTGCGGGCATGCCGACGATCCCGGCGCGCACCACTTCCGCATCGCCACGGGCGCTGTTGATCCAGCCCGGGATCTTGCCCTCGAAACCGAAGTCAGCAGACTTCATGCCGGTGGTGAGCTCGAACGAGCCGTTGGTGACGAGGTTGGGGCCAGTCGCTTCGACTGCACCGTCACCGTACAGGATGTCGTTGCCGAAGCCGCCGAAGATACGATCATCTCCACCACCCCCGGTGATCGTATCGTTGCCGAACAGACCGAAAAGGGAATCGTTGGAATTGGTACCGATGATGTTCCTGTTACCAAACGCCCAGAAAAGCGTACGCATCGTGCCACCCGTTAGAGAGATGGGTGGTGTTTACCATCTATGACCGATTATGGCAACAAAAAGGTGATTTTACGAACCGATATGGGACATTCCGGTTGTCGGAAATAACCGAATGAAGCACAGGTTGGCAGCCGCGGGCGCCTTGCCGTCGTCGCCGTTGGTTCGGCCATCCCAAGATCGGCGGTCAGATGTTGAGGAGGCCCGTGCAGGTTACGGATCGAACGTCAGACCCAAGGACGCAGTTCACCGAACCGCGCCTCGTGGGCGGCGATCGCCTCGCGCTTGTGCAAGGTCAGCGCGATCTCATCGAGGCCCCCCACCAGCATCGCCTTGAGGCCGGGGTCGATCGAAAACGGGATGGGATCGCCGTCCGCGCCGCTCACCGTCTGCGCGGGGAGGTCGACGGTAAGCGTCGCGTTGGCGCCGCGCGAGGCGTGCGCCATCAGCCGCTCCAGCTCCTGCGGGGTCACGACCACCGGCAGCAGGCCGTTCTTGAAGCAGTTCTGGTAGAAGATGTCGGCGAACGAGGTCGAGATCACGCAGCGGATCCCGCGGTCGAGGAGCGCCCATGGGGCGTGCTCGCGCGAGGAGCCGCAGCCGAAGTTGTCCCCTGCAATCAGGATCTCGGCCGCCGCGTACTGCGGCTGGTTGAGCGGGAAGTCGGGGTCGGGTGCGCCATCGGCGGTGCGTGAGATCTCCGCAAACAAGCCCCTTCCGAGGCCGGTACGCCCGATCGTCTTCAGGTAGTCCTTGGGGATGATCATGTCGGTGTCGACGTTGATCATGGGCAGCGGCGCCGCGACGGCGGTCAGCGTGACGAAGGGTTGCATCGCCCGTCTCCTCTCCTCGACCTACTGCGCGGCCGCCGAAGGAGCGCCACCCAGCTCGACGGCGAGCGCGTCCATGTCGTCCCGCAGCTCGTCGCGCAGTGCGTTCGCACGCTCCAGCGAGCCGATCGCGACGTCCAGCCGCTCGGCGGTGTCGTTGAGGCTCTGGGAGAAGCGCTGCGCGACGCGGGGATCTGCGTCACCCCCGTCCCCGTTCTCCTCGACGATGGGAGCCAAGCTCGACAGCGCGGTCCGCAGCGTGGCGACGACCCGGGAGAGGTCGGTGACGACCTCGCTGTTGAGCAGCGACAGCTCCGCCGCGCCGCGCACGACCTCGGGCGAGGCGCCGCCGGCGCGCCGCTCCGTCCGGTCGAGGGCACCGAGGAGGAGTGGCGAGACCGTCAGCAGCCCGCCGAAGAACACCGCGACGAGGACGCCCGACGTCATCCCGCGGACCACGCCGACGAGGAGCGCCCCCACGAGGACGAGGACCCCCCCGCCTAGTGGGACGACCCACTCGAGGTCCTCGACCGTCAGGGTCTCGTAGAGCTGTTCGAACGACATCAAGGCGACCTCCCCGGCGCGCGCGCCCGGCGTGGCGCGACTTCTCCGTCATGGCCCATAACGCGGCTAAGGGCCAGATGGTCGCCCGGTCAGCCGCGCGCCGCGGAGTAGTACTCGGTGTTCGGGCGCATCTTGGTCGCCGTGGCGACGCGGTTCGTCATGTTGAAGAAGGCCGCCACTGCGGTGATGTCCCATACGTCACGGTCGGTGAAGCCGGCGTCGTGGAGCGCCCTGGTCTCGTCCGGGCCGACGAGGTGCGGGGTAAGCGTGACCGCCGAGGCGTACGCGCAGATCGCGGCGTGCCGGTCGGAGAGCTCGGCGGCGTGCCAGTTGGCGACGATGGTGTCGACGAGGATTGGATCGCCGCTCAGCTGACGCAGCGCCGCACCGTGCGCGACGATGCAGTAGTGGCAGCGGTTGGCCGCCGACACGACGACGGCGATGAGCTCGCGCTCGAGCTTGCTCAGGCCCGACGGCCCGAGCATGAGCTCGTTGTACATCTCGGTGAAGGCGCGCAGCTTGGCCTCGTCGAACGCGTAGGCGATGAGCACGTTCGGCACAAGGCCGAGCTTCTCCCGGCACTTCTCGAAGTAGGCTTCGGTCTCGGCCGACAGCTCGGCGCGGGGAAGGTCGAGGGATGTGACGAGTTCATCGCCGGCCATGACTCAACGCCTCCACTGGGGTGCGCGACGCCCGCGCGCAGGAGTTCCAAGGCGCGCCTGATTGGGCAAGGCTCGGCGTCAGCTCGCCGCCTTCAGCTCCACCGATTCGCCGCAGCCGCAGGCCGAAACCTGGTTGGGGTTCTCGAACGTGAAGCCGGAGCGGAACTTGGTCACCTCGTAGCCCATCCGGCAGCCGAGCAGGAACAGCACCGCTGCCTTGTCGATGAACACGCGGGCACCGTCCTCCTCGATCACCTCGTCCTTGGGATCGGCCTCGGCGACCGCGTCCATGGTGTACTCCATGCCCGCGCAGCCGCCCTTCTTGATGCCGATGCGCAGCCCGGCGATGGGAGGGTCCGACCGCCGCATCAGGTCGCGCACGCGCTCGGCGGCTGCCTCCGACAGCGTCATGATCGAGGGACGGCTCATCGGCTCCTCCACACCCGGGACGGCACTAGTACATGTCGAGCGCGACGCGCGCCTCATCGGACATGCGCGAGGGGTCCCAGGGCGGATCGAACACCATGTTGACGTCGACCTGGCCGACCCCGACCACCGTGCCGATGGCGTTCTCCACCCATCCCGGCATCTCCCCGGCGACGGGACAGCCCGGAGCCGTCAACGTCATGTCGACGCGGATCGAGCGGTCGTCCTCGATGTCGACCTTGTAGATCAGGCCGAGCTCGTAGATGTCCACCGGGATCTCCGGATCGTAGACCGTCTTCAGCGCAGCGATGATGTCCTGCGTGATGCGGTCGAGCTCCTCCTCCGGGATCGAGGAGACCGGCTCCGTCACCGCGCCGGTTGCCTGCGAGGCGTTCGTCGCGGGCTCGGTTGCATCGACGACGGAGTCGTGCGGAACGGTCGCAGCGGGCTTGGCGGTGTCCATGGGAGGCTCCTCAAGCGAAGAATCTATGGGCCTTCTCGATGGCCTCCGCAAGGCGGTCCACCTCGGCACGCGTGTTGTAGAGCCCGAACGAGGCGCGGCAGGACGCGTTGATGCCGAGCGCGGCCATCAGCGGCTCGGTGCAGTGCTGGCCTGCGCGCAGCGCGACCCCCTCGCGATCGAGGATCATCGACACGTCGTGCGGGTGCGCGCCGTCGATGTTGAACGCGAACACCGCGCCGCGGTTCGGCGCCTCGCCGTAGAGCGTCAGCGCGTTGATGCCACGCATGCGCTCCCGGGCGTACTGCGACAGCTCCGCCTCGTGGGCGACGACGCCATCCCAGCCGAGCCGCTCCACGTACTCGATGGCCGCACCGAGGCCGATGGCCTGGACGATGGGCGGCGTCCCCGCCTCGAAGCGATTCGGCAGCCCGCCGTACGTCACCTCGTCCTGCGTCACGCTCGCGATCATCTCGCCACCGCCGAGGAACGGCGGCATCTCCTCGAGCATCGCGCGGCGGCCGTAGAGCACGCCGATGCCGGACGGGCCGTAGAGCTTGTGCCCGGTGAAGGCGAAGAAGTCACAGCCGATCTCCTGCACGTCGACGGGGCCGTGCACCGCGCTCTGGCTGCCGTCGACGAGGGTCGCGATGCCACGCTCGCGTGCCATGCGGCAGATCTCGGCGACGGGGTTCACCGTGCCCAGCACGTTCGACATGTGGACGACCGCGACCATCTTGGTGCGCTCGGTCAGCGCCTCCTCGAAGGCGTCCATGTCGAGCGAGCCGTCCTCGTGGATGCCGACCCACTTGAGGACCGCCCCGCGCCGCTCGCGCAGGAAGTGCCACGGCACGATGTTGGAGTGATGCTCCATGACGGTGAGGACGATCTCGTCGCCCTCGCCGACCTCGCGCATGCCCCAGCTCTGCGCGACGAGGTTGATCGCCTCCGTCGAGGAGCGCGTGAAGACGATCTCCTCGCTCGCGAGCGCGTTCAGGAAGCGCCGCACGATCTCGCGCGCGCCCTCGTAGGCCTCGGTGGAGCGGTTCGCCAGCGTGTGCAGGCCGCGGTGGACGTTGGCGTAGTCCTCGGCGTAGGCCTGCATGATGCGGTCCAGCACCGCCTGCGGCTTCTGCGCCGAGGCCGCGTTGTCGAGGAACACGAGCGGCTTGCCGTGCACCTGCTGCGACAGGATGGGGAAGTCGGCGCGCACGGCTTCCAAGTCGAGCGTGCGCGTGAGCGTCAGGTCCATGTGCGGCCTCCCATCTCGGCGAGCGCGGCGCGCAGGTGATCCGCGAGCAAGGCAGAGAGCGTGTCGTCGCTCACCCGGTCGAGGGCCTGGAGCACGAAGGCCTCGACGAGCAGCCTCCGCGCGATGATTTCGGGGATGCCGCGGGCCCGCAGGTAGAACACCGCCTCCTCGTCCAAGTCGCCGGAGGTGGCGCCGTGACCGCACTGCACGTCATCGGCGAAGATCTCGAGCTCCGGCTTGTTGACCACCTCGCCGGTGTCGTCGAGGAAGAGCGCGTTCGACATCATCCGCGCGTCGGTCTTCTGCGCGCCGGGATCGACGACGATGCGGCCTTGGATGATGGCGGTGCCGCCCGCTCCAACGGCGGAGCGGAAGACCTCGGACGAGCGCGAGCCGAGCGCGTCGTGGCGCACGACAAACGTGTTGTCGGCGTGGCGCTTGCCGAGGGCGACGGTGGCGGCGCGGAAGTTGGCCTCCGCATCGTCGCCGGCGACGTGGGCGAACACCTGGCTGCGCGACAGCCCCTTGCCCGTCGTCACCGTGAGGTGCTCGAGCTGCGCCCCCTCCCCGAGCCGCACGTGGAGCGAGGAGAGGTTCACCGCCGCGTCCGACGCCCCTTCGGCGAGGCGCACCCAGTCGACGTGGGCGCCGGGTGCGATGGTGAGCTCGGTCAGCGAGTTGTCGACGGTGCCGGCCTGGCCGATCATGCGCTCGATCACCGAAAGGCGCGCCCCCTCGGCGACCGTCACGGCGACGCGGCCCATGACGAGGTTGTCGCCCGTCGCGACGTGCAGGATCTCGAGCGGCGCGCCCGCCTCCCCGGCCACGTGGACGACGGCGCCGCCGTCGAACAGTCCGACGTTGGCAAGCGTCAGCGGATCGTCGCTGTCGGCGACCAGCGCGCCGACCGTGGACGTGTCGGCCTCGGGGTCGAGGATCGACCGGACCGTGACGTGCGCCGGCGCGGTCGACGCCGGCTCGTCGTAGCGCCCGTTGGCGATGACGATGCGCGCCGCGCCGTCCATCACCGGAGGATGGGCGACGAGAAGCCCCGTCAGCTCCGCCTCCTCCACCGCGGCGGCCATCGGTGGGAGCTGCCGCAGCCGGGTGCGCAGGTCCGTGTAGCGGTACGCCTCCACGCGTCGGTGGGGCAGCCCGGCGGTGGCGAAGCGCTCGAAGGCCCGCGCCCGCGCCTCGGCGAGCGGCGTCTCCGTGAACTGGGCGCGCCGGGTGTTGTAGAGCTCCGAAAGTGCGGTCTCGGCCTCGGTGGGGTTCACCCTCATCACGCGGCCTGGAGGAACTCGGCGTAGCCGCGCGCCTCCAGCTCCCTGGCGAGCTCCGGCCCCCGGACCGGACGATGCGCCCGTCCGCGAGGACGTGCACGCGGTCGGGTTCGATGTAGTCCAAGAGCCGCTGGTAATGGGTGATGACGAGGAAGGAACGGTCCGGCGAGCGCAGCGAGTTGACCCCGTCCGACACGATGCGAAGGGCATCGATGTCGAGGCCCGAATCGGTCTCATCGAGCACGCACATCCTCGGCTCGAGGAGCGCCATCTGCATGATCTCGTTGCGCTTCTTCTCGCCGCCGGAGAAGCCGACGTTGATCGGCCGGCGCAGCATCTCCTGCTTGACGCCGAGCTTGTCGGCCGCCGCGCGCACCGTCTTCATGAAGTCCGGCGTCGACATCGCAGCTTGCCCCCGCGCCTCGCGCTGGGCGTTGAGCGCGGTCTTCAGGAACGTCATGGTCGCCACGCCGGGAACCTCGACGGGGTACTGGAAGGCGAGGAAGAGCCCTGCCGCGGCGCGCTCCTCGGGCTCCATCTCCAGCAGATCCTCGCCGTCGAACGTGATCGACCCCTCGGTCACGTCGTAGCCGTCCTTTCCGGCGATGATGTGCCCGAGCGTCGACTTGCCCGCCCCGTTCGGCCCCATGATGGCGTGCACCTCACCAGGATTGATGGTGAGGGACAGACCCTTCAGGATCTCGCGAGTGGCATCGCCGTCCTCGACGGCGGCGTGTAGGTCGTTGATCTTTAGCATCTAAGCATCTCTTACGTGCGCCTGATGAGCCGGTGTCCGGTCCGACACCCCGCACGTCGCGCGGCGAACCGCGACGGCTTAGGCGGTCAGAACCTTGATGAGGGCGGCGAGGGCGCCGACCAGCGCAGCCAATCCACCGACGATCGTCGCCCCCTGCAGCAAAGGGTAGAGCCGTGTCTCGGTATTGATCTTCGCGATCTCGGCGTCCACCTTCTGAGCGTCGGTCGCCATCCTTACGACTTCAGCGTCCATCCGCTTCGTCGCCTCGGCAATGATTTTTGCCGTCAATGCGTTGAGCTGTGCGATCTCCGCGTCGATCTTGCGCAGGTGAAGCTCGCGCTCGGTTCGGTCGATCGCTTGCCCGGGATCCACGGCATCGACCATCGCAGAGCTACCCCACCGACCCTTCCAGCGACACGCCGATGAGCTTCTGCGCCTCCACCGCGAACTCCATGGGGAGCTGCTGGATGACGTCGCGCACGAAGCCGTTGACGATGAGGGCCACCGCCTCCTCCTCACCGATGCCACGCGAGCGCGCGTAGAACAGCTGGTCGTCGGAGATCTTCGACGTCGTCGCCTCGTGCTCGAACTGGGCCGAGCCGTTCTTCGATTCCACGTAGGGGATCGTCACCGCCGCGCACTTGTCGCCGATGAGGAGCGAGTCGCAGACCGTGAAGTTGCGCGCGCCGGTCGCCTTGCGGTGGGCCTGGACAAGGCCACGATACGTGTTGAGCGACTTGCCGGCCGCGATCCCCTTGGAGACGATCCGGCTCGACGTGTTCTTGCCGAGGTGGATCATCTTGGTGCCAGAATCGATCTGCTGGTGCCCGTTCGAGATGGCGATGGAGTAGAACTCGCCGCGGGAGTCGTCACCGCGCAGGATGCAGCTCGGGTACTTCCAGGTGATGGCGGAGCCCGTCTCCACCTGCGTCCAGGAGATCTTGGAGCGGGCGCCGCGGCAGTCGCCCCGCTTGGTGACGAAGTTGTAGATGCCGCCACGGCCCTCGGCGTCGCCGGGGTACCAGTTCTGCACCGTCGAGTACTTGATCTCAGCGTCCTCAAGCGCGATCAGCTCGACGCAGGCGGCGTGGAGCTGGTTGTCGTCCCGCTGCGGCGCGGTGCAACCCTCGAGGTAGGAGACGTAGGACCCCTTCTCCGCGATGATGAGGGTCCGCTCGAACTGCCCGGTGTTCTGCTCGTTGATCCGGAAGTACGTCGACAGCTCCATCGGGCAGCGCACGCCCTCGGGCACGTAGACGAACGAGCCGTCGGTGAACACGGCGGAGTTCAGCGTGGCGTAGTAGTTGTCCGACTGGGGGATCACCGACCCGAGGTACTTGCGCACGAGGTCCGGGTGCTCGCGGATCGCCTCGGAGATCGAGCAGAAGATGACGCCCGCCTTGGCGAGCTCCTTCTTGAACGTGGTGACGACCGAGACCGAATCGAACACCGCGTCGACCGCAACGCGCCCGTAGGGCTTGGCCGGCGCGCCCTCCTCATCGAGCTCGGACGGCTCGTCCTGCCGGCGCACGCCGGCGAGGATCTCCTGCTCCTTGAGCGGGATGCCGAGCTTCTCGTAGGTGCGCAGGAGCTCGGGGTCGACCTCGTCCAACGACGTCGGGTTGTCCTTCACCTTCGGAGCGGCGTAGTAGTAGATGTCCTGAAAGTCGATCTTCGGGTAGCGCACGGAGGACCATTCGGGCTCCTCCATGGTCAGCCAGCGTCGATAGGCCTCGAACCGCCACTCGAGCATCCACTCGGGCTCGCCCTTCTTGGCGGAGATGAACGCAATCACCTCCTCCGACAGGCCCTTCGGGGCCTTCTCGGACTCGATGTCGGTGATGAAGCCGTACTTGTACTTGTCGACATCGATCGCGGCGACCCGGTCGATGGTCTCCTGGACTGCTGGCATCAATTCCCTCCGCACGGGTTCAAGGCCCGTAGGTTGGACACGTTCTAAGATTTAGGTCAGGTGCTCATTGGCACAATGACCTGTCGAAGCGCCATCAAAAAACGCCGCAGCGCCTCCCGTGCGCCCGTCGGCCCGACGCTGACGCGGATGGCGCACCGGGCAAGCTCCGGCGCGACGCCCATGGCGGCGAGCACGTGGCTCGGCCCCACCTTGCCGGACGAGCACGCCGCCCCCGACGAGACGGCGAAGCCCGCGAGATCGAGCCCGATGAGCGCAACCTCCGCAGGGACGCCGAGCGCGAACAGGCTCGTGTTGGGCAGCCTTGGTGCGTCATACCCGAATATGGTGGCGTTCGCGAACGCGTCGAGGAGGTCTGCCTCGAACTCGTCCCGTGCCGCCGAAGTCTCGGCCCAGGCCGAGGGGTCCGCCGCCGGCTCGTCGAGGGCGGCGTCGAGCCCTGCGATCGCCGCGACGTTCTCGGTGCCTCCGCGGGCGCCGCGCTCCTGCCCGCCGCCGCGCACCAACGCAGGCACGGCCACGTCGCCCCGTCGAATGATCGCACCGACGCCCGCAGGCGCGCCGATCTTGTGGCCGGAGATCGTGACGACGTCGCCGAGGATGTCGCGCTCGGGGAGCCGCCCGAACGCCTGGACGGCATCGGTGTGCAGCACGTCGTCCCCGCGCTCCGCCTCGCGCGAGCGCGCTTGCACCGCGCCGAGGGACTGGATGACGCCGGTCTCGTTGTTGGCCGCCATGACCGAGATCAGCGCGGGGCGCGCATCGCGGGCCAAGACCTCGTCGTAGGCAGCGAGGTCGAGCCGGCCGGCGCCGTCCGCGCCGACCAGCGTCACGTCGCGCCCGATGAAGCGGCCGCCAGCGACGACGCTCGGGTGCTCGGTCGCCCCCACGACCAGCCGCTCGACGCCACGCCCGCCGCGGCCCGTCACTCCGGGTGAGAGCACCGTCGTGTTCGCCTCGGTGCCTCCGGAGGTGAACGTCACGGCGTCCGGCGCGACGCCGAACCGCAGGGCGAGCTTGGCACGGCAGCGCTCGACGATGGCTCGGCTCGCGCGGCCCTCGGCATGGACCGATGACGCGTTGCCGCCGGCCTCGAGCGCCGCGAGCACGGCGCGGCGGGCGGCGAGGGAGGTCGGCGCGCCGGCGTTCCAGTCGAGGTAGAGCCTGGGAGGCGGGGTGCGGGGCAAGGGCTCCTGGGCGCTCCGACGCTGGGTCATTTGCCTTGATCTTGAGGGGTCGCCTGATGGATAACGCGCCTCCTTGCTCAACAGCCAGGTGCCCGATGCCTGAAGTGATCTTCACCGGCCCCGCCGGTCGCCTCGAGGGGCGCGTCCAGGCCTCACCGAACCGGCGGGCCCCCCTCGCCATCGTGCTCCACCCGCACCCGCACTTCGGCGGCACGATGAACCATCAGATCATCTACAACCTGTTCTACATGTTCAAGGAGCGCAACTTCACCGTCCTCCGGTTCAACTTCCGTGGGGTGGGACGCAGCCAGGGCGAGTTTGATCACGGGGCGGGCGAGCTCGCCGATGCCGCCTCGGCCCTCGACTGGCTGCAGGCCGTGCACCCCGAGGCGCAGGGCTGCTGGATCGCCGGGTTCTCGTTCGGGGCCTGGATCGGCATGCAGCTCCTCATGCGTCGACCGGAGGTCGAGGGCTTCATGTCCATTGCGCCGCCCGCCAACCTGCACGACTTCTCGTTTCTCGCGCCCTGCCCATCCTCCGGCCTCATCGTGCACGGCGACCGCGACCGCGTGGCGCTGCCCAAGGATACGCAGACGCTGGTGGACAAGCTGAAGCTTCAGAAGGGCATCAAGATCGAGCACACCGTGGTGCCTGGCGCCAACCACTTCTTCGACAACCAGGTCGACGAGGTCGTCGGCCTCTGCGCCGGCTACCTCGACCGCAGGCTCGGTCGCGTCCCCGAGCCAGCCGCGGCGTTGCCCTCGTCAGCCAGCTGACGGCAGCGTCAGCCGTCCACCGGCGAGGGGCCTCGGCGCGCCCGTCGTCGTGGGGAATGTGATGGGCAGCCCACGCCGCGAGCGTACGGCGAGGTAGGCGAACGCCTCGGCCTCCATCGCATCGGACGAGAACCCGAGGTCGGTCGCCGACGCCACCTTCACCCCCAGCGCCTCCTCGATGAAGCGCACCATGGTGCGATTGTGCGTGCCGCCGCCGCACAGCACGACCGTGGTCGGCGGACGCGGGAGCAGCCGGACGCCGGCGGCGAGCGCCTCGGCGGTGAAGCGTGTCAGCGTCGCAACCCGCTCCGGCAGCGCGAGCCGTGCGACGGGAAAGGGGTCGAACGCGTCGCGGTCCAGCGACTTGGGGAACGGCGCGGCGAAGTAGGGGTGGTCCATGAGCGCGCCAAGCGCCGCCTTGTCCACCATGCCGCGCGCTGCGGTCGCACCACCCGCATCGTAGGGCTCTCCGGCCTCGGACATCGCGTCGTCGATCAGCGCGCTCGCGGGGCCGGTGTCGAAGGCGATCAGCGCCTCGCCGTCGATGAAGGTGAGGTTCGCGACGCCGCCGAGGTTGACGAACATCACCGGCTCCTCGAGCCCCGCCTGCCACGCCAGTGCCCTGTGGTACGCCGGCACGAGCGGCGCCCCCTGCCCGCCGGCCGCGACGTCCGCCGAGCGGAAGTCGGAGACCACGGACACATCAAGCCGCCGCGCGAGTTCGCCGGCCCGCCCGAGCTGCATCGTCATCCCCCGCTCCGGCGCGTGGGCGACGGTCTGCCCGTGCCAGCCGACGAGGTCGACGGTCCCGACCTCGGCGAGGAAGTCCGCGACCGCCGCGCCGTGCGCCTCGGTGACGACGCGCTCCGCCTCGGCGAGCAACGGCGTGCGGTGCGCCCCGTCGGGCGCCGCCGCGGCGTCCGCCATGGCGGCACGGATCGCGGAGCGCTCCGGGGCCGTGTAGGGGCGCATCGCCGACGGGCCACGGACCACCCTCGCCTCGCCGTCGGTCTCGACGAGCGCCACGTCGACCCCGTCCATCGACGTGCCGGAGATGACGCCGACGGCGCGCATGTTGCCCTCAGCGGCGTTCGATGCCACGGCATCGGCCATGGCCCGCTCCGAGTTCATCCGCACCCTCCAAGCCCGTGGCTTCGTCCACGGCATCACCGACGAGGACGGCCTCGACGCCGCCTGTGCCGACGGCACCGTCACCGCCTACATCGGCTTCGACTGCACGGCAGCCTCGCTCCACGTCGGCTCGCTGGTCCAGATCATGCTGCTCCATTGGCTGCAACGCACCGGGCACAGGCCCATCGTGCTCATGGGCGGCGGCACGACCAAGATCGGCGACCCTTCCGGCCGCGATACCTCGCGCCAGCTCCTTACGCCCGAGATCATCGAGGCGAACAAGGGCAGCATCTTCGCCATCTTCGAGCGGTTTGTGACGTTCGACGGCCCGGGTGGCGCCATCGCGGCGGACAACGCGCAGTGGCTCGACGAGCTCGACTACGTCCCGTTCCTGCGCGACGTCGGACGGCACTTCTCGGTCAACCGCATGCTGACCATGGATTCGGTGCGCCTGCGCCTCGACCGGGAGCAGCCCCTGTCGTTCCTCGAGTTCAACTACATGGTGCTGCAAGCCTACGACTTCGTGGAGCTTTATCGCCGGTACGGCTGCACGCTGCAGATGGGCGGGTCGGACCAATGGGGCAACATCGTGTCCGGCGTCGACCTCGGGCGGCGCGTGGAGGGCGCGCAGCTCTACGGCCTGACCTCGCCGCTCATCACCACGGCGTCGGGTGCGAAGATGGGCAAGACCGCCGAGGGCGCTGTCTGGCTCAACGCCGCCATGACGAGCCCCTACGAGTACTGGCAGTTCTGGCGCAACACGGCGGACGCCGACGTGGAGCGCTTCCTCAAGCTGTTCACCACGCTGCCGCTCGAGGAGGTGGCCCGCCTCGCCGCGCTCCGGGGCGCCGAGCTCAACGAGGCCAAGAAGGCGCTCGCCAACGAGGTCACGACCTTGGTGCACGGCGCCGAGGCTGCCACGGCGGCGGCTGAGACGGCGGCGACGACGTTCGAGGCCGGCGGGCTCGCCGAGGGCCTCCCCACGGTGGAGCTGCCGCACGGCGATCTCGTCGGCCTCGGCGTCCTCGCCGCGTTCGTGCGCGCCGGGCTTGCAGCGTCCAACTCGGAGGCACGCCGGGCGGTGCAGGGCGGCGGCGCCAGGGTCAACGACGCGCGGCTGACCAGCGACACGGGCGTCCTCACCGAGTTGGACCTCGTCGACGGCACCGTCAAGCTGTCCCTCGGCCGCAAGCGCCACGCGCTCCTGCGTGCCGTCTGAACGCGGTCATCGGAACTCAAAGATCCTGCGGAAGATGCCCGGCGCCACGGCCGACAGCGGGTTGACCAGGAGGCGCGGCCCGTCGAGCGGACCCGAAAGGCGGAACGTCACGCCGATCAGGCCGCCATCGTCGCCGCCGCCGAGGATCTCGCCGAACAGCGGCAGTCGGCCGAACAGGTTGTTGACTCCGTAGGCTGGGATCAGCGTACCGTTGACGCGCAGCTCGCCCGTGCCGAGGTCGACGGTGCCGTTGGCGGTGCCCCCGATCACCGGGCCGCGCAGGATCGCCTCGCGCACGGTCACGACGTCTCCCCGCTTGACGAACGCGATGTTGAGGAGGTCGAAGGTGAGCGCCGTCGAGGGGTTCGATCGCGCTTGGAAGGCGAGCGCCGACGTGTTCGGCCCGCTGCCCTCACGGCTCGCGATGCGCTGCGTGCGGGCGATGATGGCCTCCAGCGTCACCTCGTTGGCAAAGGCGAAGTCGGTGGCCGTCAGCGTGCCCTCCATCGTCCCGTCCGCCGAAAGCTTCGCCGCGACGTGCGTGCGGCCCCCTTGCATCCGCTCGTAGATCCCGAAGGCGGATAGCACGCGGCCGAGGTCGGCGATCTCCACCGCGAGGTCGCGCGAGCCGGCAGCCTCAGGCGCGAGGGTCGCCGCGAAGGCGCCGCCCGGCGTCCCGTCGAGGCGGCCGGAGGCGGAGAGCTCGGAGAGCGACCCGTCGGCGCGCACGGCCTGCAACTGGAGCTCGCGAACCGTCGCTGCCTCGCCGACGCGAACCCGCTCCGCCGTCGCGCGCAGCGCCACCGGAGGACCGTCGTCCCCCTCCCCACCGGACGGCTCGTTCGGGCCGCCCGTCATCGCGCGCACCAGGCGGCGGGCGTCGAAGGTGGTGGCGTCAAACCGCGCCTCGTAGCGCTCGCCGTCGCGGGTGATGGAGAGCTGCGCGCGGTCGCCATCGGACAGGGCGAAGCGGTCGAACACTGCCTCCTCGAAGGCGCCGTCGTCGACGCTGATGCGTCCGGCAAGCGAGATGCCCCCACCCTCCATCTTGAAATCTTCCACGTCGAGCGCGCGCGGCTCGTCCTCACCCTCCGCCGCGACGAGCCCCTCTGCGGACAGGGGTTCCCCCGCGGGCTTGCGGACCCCGGGCAGCTCCACGGCCGCCTCCGACAGGTCGGCGGAGAACGAGCGCGCCGGCCCGTCCGCCTCCACGGTGACGACCACGGGTCCCGTCAGGAAGCTCCCGGTATCGAACCCGTGCGCGCGGCGGTCCCGATCGGTGAGGACGAAGCGGGCGGCGCCGCTGCGGTCGCCTGAGAACACCTCGGAGTAGTTCACGTCGACCCTGAGGCCGTCGATGGTGGCAGTGCCGCGGGCGGCGAGGCGACGCGGGTTGATGAGGACCTCGAGGTCCGCATCGGCGAAGGCCTGCCCGCCGATCTCCTGCGTCGAGCCGGCGTCGGTGAGGACGGCGTCGATGGACCAGCGCCGCTCGTCCATGGTCACGCCGGCGCGCAGCGGCGTCCAAACGGCGAGGGTCGCACGCACGGTGCCCACGACGTCGTTGGGGTCGATGGGCGACTTCGCCAGGGCTGGCACATCGAGCGTCGCGGCGAGGGCGGCGACGGCGGACAGCGGCCCTTCCAAGGTTGCGCTGATGTTCGCCTCGGCGGGGTCGGCGCCGAGCGCCGGGATCGTCAACGCCCCCTCGCTGACGATGAGGTCGCCGTGTGCAGTGGTGACGCGCCCACCCGTGAGTTGCAACGACATCGTTTCGTCACGCAGGCGAAGGACCCCCACCGCCCGCGTCACCGCGATGGGGAGCTCGGGCGCGGTCAAGGTCGCGGCGAGGAAGTCGGCGTCCACCGACAGCCTGCCCTCCATCTCGGACTTGGTCAGCGGGTCCGGGTCGAGCTCGAGGGCGTCGAGCGCCATCTCCAGATCGCCGCCGCGCACGATCCCGCCGAGGACGGTGCGCGCGATCGCGTCGCGCGCCGGGTAGGCGATGGCCGGCGGCCAGGTGCCGAGCAGCGTATCGACGGTGGACGAGCCGATGCGCGCGGCGCCAGAGAGGGCGGGCCCCGAGGGCGACAGGTCGAACGTCATCGCCGCGTCGATCCTGCCGGTCGGCGCGACCGCACGGAGCCTGTCGAGGTGGACGAGCTGCCCGGGGAAATCGATCCGCCCGCCCGCGACGACCTCGCTCAGTGTCACCGGCGTCTTGTCGAGGTCGGCGGAGTGCAGCCGGGCGTGCGGCGCAGTGATGTCATAGACCCACGGTGCGTCGGGCGTCACGCCGGCGACGATGGTGCCTTCGACGACGACCGTCGAACCGCCGGCGCGGAAGGTCGACGGGAGCAACGCTAGCGTGCGACCGTCCCCACGGAGCTCGAACGCGAGGTCGCCGCCATCAAAGACCCGCGGCGGATCGGGACCGAACACCAGCGTGCCACCGCCGATCCCGACGGACAGCCGGGCCTCCGTCGGTCCGGCGCGCGGACGGACGGCGTCGAGTTCGGCGGAAATGGCGAAGCCGTGGACGACGGGACCTGCGGGTGCGAGGTCGATCGGGCTGAGCCCGGCTAGCTGCGCCTTGAGCTCGATGCCTGCGGGACCTTCCGCCCGCTCGACCCTCAGCGACACGGGGCCTTCGGCGCCGTCCATCCGCACCGAGGCGACGAGGCCTTCATGGGCGACCACCTCGGCTTCGATGCCGCGCCACGACGGTCCCCTGCCCTGTGCCGTCGTGAGGTCGATCCGTCCGCCGGTCACGTGTGCCCGCTCGACGCCGGCCGCCCCCAGCGCCGCGTGCACCCGCGCCAGCGCACCGTCGAGCGCCGCAAGCGCCTCGCTTGGCGCAGGCGGGACGACGGGATCGCCCGCGGGCGGCGCGAGGCGCAGCGCGACGTCCTCGGCGGTCACGGTGCGGCCAGACCAGCCCTGCCGCAGGACGACGCGACCGATGGTCGCCGCGTCGGTCCCGACGTCGTTCAGGACGAGCGCGACCCCGTCCAGCGAGACCCGCGCGGCGACGCGGTCGATGGACAGCTCGAGCCCGGTGCGATCCGCCGCCGCTCGCTCCACGAGGCCGGCGACCGGCAGGGCGATCGGCGCCATCGCGAGGCGTGCTGCAGCGACGGCCAGCAGACAAAGCACCGCGAGCGACATGATCTGACGACGCGGCAGGCGCCGCAGGGACTGCCTGACGGTCGAGGTCGTCGGTCGATCCATGGGACAAGAACCTCGTGGAGCGCGTCCTGTTGCGCACCTTTCTTCAGGATCGTTTGGTCGGTAACACTTGGGCGACCGACGGACGGAACGTGTGAGCCAAGCCATGACGACGATCGAGGAGGGCGCCACCGCGCCGGACTTCACGCTGCCCGGCGACAACGGATCCACCGTCGCGCTGTCGGGCTACCGGGGCAAGCCGGTGGTCGTCTACTTCTACCCCAAGGACAACACCTCCGGCTGCACCAAGCAGGCCATCGCGTTCAGCGAGCTGGCCGGTGCGTTCGACGCCGCGGGTGTCGCGCTGGTCGGCATCTCGCCGGATCCGGTCTCGAGCCACGACACCTTCAAGGCGAGGAACGGCCTCGGCTTCGCCCTGGCCTCCGACACATCCACGGACGTCGCGCAGGCCTACGGCGTGTGGGCGGAGAAGACGATGTACGGACGCAAGTACATGGGGATCGAGCGCTCCACGTTCCTCCTCGACAAGGATGGGACGGTCGCCAAGGTCTGGCGCAAGGTGAAGGTTCCTGGGCACGCGGACGCCGTGCTCCAGGCTGCACAGGCCCTCTGACCGCCGCACGCCTGCTGCCCCTCCTCGACCCGCAGAGGTCGGTCCGGCTCACCGGACGGGCACGGGCGGAGCCCCGTTAACCGGCTGATCTTGAAGGCGTACGACCCCCCCGGGCGTCGGCAGTCGCGTTCGTCATGCGCTGCGCTCGCAGCAGCCATGCACATGGGTCGCGTATGGTGCGGCGCGGTCGCCGCACCATCAATCATTTAAATGCACGAGCTCATAGCTATAGCTCTTCTTCATGGCTAGCGGCTGCACTACAACGCAGACAACATCCTAAACGTAATAATATTTGCTCCATGCGAAACGACTCGACGACAGCTCGTAGTAGTGTTAACCACGTTAAAGCTTGGTCGACTTCATAGTTCAGATCCAAAGATCTTCCTGAACAACAACGACCGGCATCCGTGATCCGCTGTGTCTCAACGGGAAGGTGAAATAGCTGTGGAGCAAGCTACATCATTCTACGATACGTTCAACACGATCGACTCAAAAATTTGGTATTACGCGCATCATACAATCAATGAAGCGTGGATCGATACTTCGTTCAGCCCCAGTTACATCAAGCAAGGTGACGGCGAAGTCACGCTCCGGCTGAGCGACGACGACCTCAACGGCAAGTCTTACACCGGCGGCGAGATCACGACGCGAAAGGCGTTCGGCTACGGGCGTTTCGAAGCTGAGCTGCGCGCTTCGGGCGAGAGCGGGGTCGATACCGGGTTCTTCCTGTACACAGGACCGGCGCACGGCACGATCTGGAACGAGATCGACTTCGAGTTCCTCGGCAAAGATACGACCAAAGTCTTGCTGAGCTGGCATTACGACGGCCAGAGCTCGAGCGAGTGGGTGGACCTTGGGTTCGACGCAGCGGACGGGTTCCACACTTACGCGATCGAGTGGCAGGACGACAGCATCCGCTGGTTCGCCGACGACCGGCTGCTCCTCGACGTGCTCGATCCGGGAACTCCGGTGCCGGACGTCAAGAGCAAGATCATCTTCAACGCGTGGGCCGGGTACCCGAGCCTGCTCGGTCCCGCATCCTTCGATGAGACGTCGGTGACGGTCCGCTCGGTCTCCTACGAGCCGTTGCCGGCCGAGCGCCCGGCCCCCGTCGTCGATCCGGTGAAGGGCAGCGCCGGCGAGCCTGCGCTGCGTTCATCGCTCATCGTCTCGCTGATCGACTCGCGCACCCAAGAAGTCATCGAGGTGATCGACGACGGCGACGTCATCGAACTCTCGGCGAAGCAGATGAAGGCGCTCAACATCATCGCCGCCGTCGCGGACACGAGCGTGCGCGAGCAAAGCATCACGCTCGAACTCTCCGGCCCAGTGTCCGGCAGCAAGGTGGAGAACTACGCCCCCTACGCGCTGTTCGGCGACGATCACGGTTGGTTTCGCTCCAAGGCGCTGAGCGCCGGGACATACGAGATCGACGCCGCAGCCTTCACCCAGTTGGACGGCCTCGGCACGCTGCTCGGCGCTGCGGACCTCACCTTCACGGTGAAGGAGGAGGGCGTGCCGCTGCCGAAGCAGCACGCGGGCGCCATCGAGGTCCTGCTCGTCGACGCGTCGACCGACACCGTCATCGCACGGGTCGAGGACGGCGCCACGCTGGAGGTCACCGCCGGGCAGATCGACGACCTCACCCTGGTCGCGCGGCCCACGGCAGGATCGAACGGCGCCGGTCGACCCGGAAGCATCAAGTTCGACCTGTCGGGCGCCACGACGTTGGCGAAGGTCGAGAGCGGAGCGCCTTACGCGCTGTATGGCGACAGCGGGGGCGACCTCACCGCCAAGGGTGGGCTTGCCGCTGGCAGCTACGCACTTACGACGACCGCGTTCACCGGCGCCCAGGCCGCCGGCCCGGTGCTCGACGCGGCCTCCTTCGCCTTCTCCATCGTGGTTGCAGGAGGCAGCAAGGTTCCTTCGGCGCCGCCGTCCGTCCCCAGCGGACTGAAGCTCTTCCTCATCGACACGAAGACGGACACGATCATCGAAGAGATCGACGGCGGCGACATCATCGACGTGAGCGTAGCGCAGACGAAGCGCCTCTCGATCCTCGCCGAGGTTGCCTCGGACGCCGACGACTTCGGGACGACCGAAAGCATCCGGTTCGACGTCAGCGGCGCGCTCAACAAGACCAAGATCGAGAGCTACACCCCATACGCCTTGTTCGGGGACGCCGGGGGCAACTACTTCGATGGCAGCATGGGGCTCGGCAAGTACTCGGTCACCGCCTCCGCGTTCAGCTCCGACGGCGCGGCGGGCACGCTGCTGGCGCAGGTGGACGTCGACTTCATCCTCGTGTGAAGCGACGCGCCGCAGCCGCCGAGCGGAATGGACTTCGGAGGGCCCGCTCGGCTGGAGGACGACGAAGGGGTGCTGTCGCGGCTCGGCGACGGCGCCAAGCCGGCGAACGGTCCGTCGTCATGGAGCGTGATGCTGCCGCGCGCAGGATCGCGTACCCTGAGCCTTCTGAAGGGTGCGAGGGGGCGGGCTCAGCCGCGATCGCGGTCGATGAACTTACAGAACCGGCTGACCTTCCCGGACTTCGTCTTCTCCTTGAAGAGGAAGGCGAGCTTCTTCTCCTCGAACGCCTCCAGGAACGCGCGCCAGTCCACCGATGCGAGACCGTCGTCCGGCGCCTGGAAGTCGATTCGCAGGACGCCGAGGTCGCCCGCCTGGGACGTGTCCGTCACGTGGCTCGGTCGTCCACCGCGAGCCTCGACCCACTCGCGGATGCGGGTGTGGTCGGTGGTCGTCATCGAGCCGTCGTCGCTGGAGGCAGCCTTGCGGCGGGCCGTGCCGGCGGCGGCGTCCGATCGCGCGCGCCGACCGGGCGCCTCCTCCTTGCGAGCCGACGCCTCCTCCGCCTCTGCGCGCTTGCCCTGGGCGGAACCGTGCCGACGTCCGTTGTGGGAACGCTTGGCCTGCGTCTGATCGCTCGCCTGCGCCGCGGCCTCCTGCTGCGCGCCGGCGTGGCGTCTTCGTCGTGCCGTCCCCACGCCCCCCGACGCGCCCGACGCGCGGTCGCGCTTCGCCATCTTCGCGGCCTTCGCGGAGGAGCCCTTCGCGGAGGAGCCCTTCGCGGAGGAGCCCTTCGTCGAAGCGTGATCCTTCTCGGACGAGCCGCCCTTCGCAGACGAAGCGCCCTTCGCCGAGGCGGTGCGCTCGGCGGACGAGCCGCCCTTCCCGGACGAAGCGTCCTTCGCCGAGGCGGTGCGCTCGGCGGACGAGCCGCCCTTCGCGGACGACGAGGCGCTCGTCTTGGAGGACGTCGTCCCGCTCGTGACGTGCTCGGCCCGGCCCTTGGCGCTCGCCCCCTTGCGTGAGGTGTTCGCCGGACGCTGCGTCCCCGACGCCCCCTCCTCAGCCGCGACGGGTGAGGCCCGGCGCCTTCCCGACCCTGCACCCGACGCCCGCGTCGTGGTTGCGCCGCTGGCGGACGCCGCCTTCCCCGGTGCGCGCCCCTTGCCAGCGACGCCGTCCACGTGCGGCGCGTTCGCCGCAGCGTCGACGAACCTGTTGAACCGGCTCAGCTTGCCGCCCCTCGTGCGGTCCTGGTGCAGGAACGCAGCTTGTGACCGGTCGAACACCTCGAAGAACTCGTCCCAGTCGACCTGGGCAAGCTTGTCGTCGGGCTCGCGGAAGTCGATGCGCAGGATCCCACCAGCCTTCTTGCCGCGCGTCCCCTTTGCGACGGTGGGACGCCCCCCTCGGGCCTCGACCCACTCGCGGATCGTCCCGTGGTCGCGCGTGGTCACCGCCTGCGCAGGGTCGCGGTCGCCCCCTCCGGACGGCTCCGCTTCGCTGCCGGCGGCTGACGATCGGCGCCCTGCCCCGCTCCGGCCACGCTCGGAGGAGCCCGTTGCGCCGCCCTTCGAGGGGGTCGATCTGCCCCGCTCGTCCGCCGCCGCGTGGTCCGGCTCGGCCGTCCTCGCCGCCTTCCTGCCACGCGGCTGCGGTTCGGATGCCGCCGAGCCCTCGGCCGTTGCCTGGGAGCCTGCCTTGGCCCCTTTGCGCGCCCGCTGTGGCCTGGCCGGCGCGACCTCCACGCCGTGCTCCTGCGCATCCACGAACTTGGCGAAGCGGCTCGTGTTGCCGGACTTCGTGTTCTCCTGGAGGAGGACTGCAAGCTTGTTGTCGTCGAGAACCTTGAAGAACTCGTCCCAGGACGTGTCGTCGAGCCCCTTCGACTTCCCCGCGAAGTCGAACCGCAGAAGGGCGCCGGGCCGCTTGTCGCCTGCAGTCGCCGACACCACTGCCGGGCGTCCGCCGCGCGCCTCCGCCCAGGCGCGAATCCGGTCGCGATCGCGAGTGAGTTCGGCATCGCTCATGACGCTACCCCTCCGCTAGAAGGTGGCCGGCGCGACGCGCCGCACCTTGCTCGTTAACAACAGGGTGCCTGATTCGTCGCCCATCGAACAGGCCGCACCTGACCCTACGCAGGCGGGCTTCCCCGGGGCTGTCCGGACCGCCGTCCGCGCGCGGCCCGTCGCAGCCGCACTCCAAGGTGAGCCGCGACGTCGCCGTCCGGCCAGCGGCGCCCGTCGTCGAGCAGGACGGAGGTGAGCCGGGCGACGTCCTCCTCCCATTCGCGTCGGCCGAACGCCGCCTTCCGGCGCGCCGCCACCGCGAGCTCGGCGGTTCGCTCCGCCGTCAGCTCGGGGAGCGCGGCGGGACGGGCGGGGTCATAAAGGATGCCGCTCGCGAGGTGTCCCACGACCTCGTTCGCCGTCGGCAGGTCCGGCGCGAGGACGACCTGCCCGCGGGCCATCGCCTCCAGGATCGGCAGCCCGATCCCCTCGCGGAGGCGCGGCGCGAAGACGAACTGCGGAGCCCCAGCCAGCTCGTCGTAGCGTGCACGATCCTCGAACCAGGTCGACGTGGTGAGCTCGACGCCCGCGACGCGGTTGCGCCCTGCGTAGCCCGCGGCAGGCCCGTCGGCGGCCACATCCGGCGCGGCGTGGACGTGCAGCCTTCCGATGCCGAGCGCGCGGCACTGGGCCAGGACGCTCGCAAGGTTCGGCACGTCGCGCGGACGGCGCTCCCAGAAGAAGGCCGACCATGATCCGCGGTCGAACGTGCGCTCGATCGGCGGCGCCGGCTCGGGCCAGTACTGGAAGGCGAAGGAGCGCTGGTCCAGCCGCTGCAGGCGCTCGTGCAGCGCGCGGCAGAACGTGACGAACCGGCAGCCGACGAACTGGCGCAGGTGATCGTCCGGCAGAGCGTGCACGCCGTCCTCCATGGGGACCAGCACCGCGTTGCGCAGGCGGTGCGGGATCAGCCGAGCTGCGACGTACTCCGTCTGGTAGAACACCCAGAGGTCGTAGCTCGCCTCGAAGTAGTGCGCGACGATGGGGTCGTCGGCGAGCCCGATGGCGTCCGGCGAGGAGACGAGCTCGGTGACGGTGCCGAGCCTGCGGAGGATGTCGAGGAAGAAGCCGCTCGATCGCGTCCGCCGATGGAAGGCGTGGCCGACGAAGGCGATCCTCACGGCAGGCGACCTGAGCCGAGCCTCACGACAGCTCCGTGGAGACGAGGGCGACGCCGAGGTTGCGCTCGTCGGCACCGACCCTGCTGCTCGCCGAAGGATGCAGCGTGATGCGGTTCGTGGCCCCGCCGGAACGCCAGGCCGACCCGACCAGCGGGACGACCACCGGGCAGACGTCCCCGCCGCCGGCGGCGTGCTCCCCGGCCCACTCGCCGTTGATCCTGACCGCCATCGTCTGCCCCGGCACCGCCGGGTTGGCCCGCACCTGCAGCGTCAGGTGCCGTGCCTGCGCCTCAGAGGCAAGCCAAAGCTCGGCGCAGGGCCCGCGCGTCCACACGTGGTGCGGCTCGGGCAGCCACCAGCCGCGCGACAGGTGGGTCGCGACCGCCTCGGGCGCGTCGGAGCTGAACATTCATGGGGACGCGCAGCGGCAGCGGCGCGGGGGCGCCGCCGCTCGCGAACGCGACGCCGGAGAGGACGAAGGCGACGATCTCCGCCCGGTCGGGGTGGCGCATCACCTCGCGCGGGACCGCCTCCAACAGCGTGCCCGGGCCGAGCGGCGGGTCGAACTCGACGACGAGATCGAACGGGCCTTGCGCGAGCGCGGCGTCGCCGAGCGACCGACCTCCGGCGGCGAGATCCAGGTGCTGCCCGGGCGCGTCGTTGCGACCGTGCAGGCGGACCTCGCGGGCGAGCGCGTGGGTCGGCGTGCGCAGCGTCAGGCCGGCGGCGCCGACCCAGGCCTCGGCCGGCGGCGCCGTCGCCCCAGGCTCGACGACGAGGCCCCCGACGACGCCGCCGGCGAGCGGCGAGGGCGTCCCCGCGAACGGCGACCCGTGCGGGTAGAACGCCGCGTCCACCGCTTTGGGACGCTCGCTGAAGGCGCGGTAGATGGCGTTCCACTCTAGGCGGCACAGCGCCGCGCGGTGATGGGACAGGCCTCCGGACGCGTAGATCGCGACGACCTCGTCCACGTACTGGCCGACGGCGCCGCCGTGGAGCGCGCGCAGGAGGAGGTCGTGGTCGGCCGCGAGGCGCCAGACCGTGTCGTAGCGCAGCGACCGCAGGAGCGCGGTGCGCGTCAACGTCGCCTGGTGTGCAGGAAAGCGCGCGATCCATCGTGGGCCGACGGCGCCGATCCTAAGCTCGCCGAGCAGCGTTCCAGGATCCATCGCGATGCGGAAGACCTCCACCGCGCCGTCGCGCCACACGTGGTTGCCCCAGACGACGTCCGCGTCGGGCCGTGTCCGGGCGAGGAGCTTGGAGAGCGACCGCTCGGTGTGGAACCTGTCCCCGGCATTCATGAAGAGCACGAACTCGCCCGAAGCGACCGAGGCGGCGTGGTTCATGGCGACGTAGATGCCGCCGTCCTCGACCACCTCCACGCGGTCGATGGCATCGCCATAGCGCGTCAGCACACCGGGCGTGTCGTCCCAGCTCGCCCCGTCCACCACGAGGAGCTCCAGGTCGTCGTGGTCCTGGGCAAGGACGCTCTCCAGCGTCAGCGGGAGGTCGTCAGCCGCATTGAGCGCCACCGTCGCCACGGTGACCTTCACCACGGCGAGACCGGCGGACCGACAGGGCGAAGCGCGCAGGATCGGTCGCACTTCAGCCGATGAGGAGGATGGGATGGCAGTTCGGACAACGTCGATCAGGCGAGCGCGGGGACTTCGTGCTCGCGGAACCAGACGTAGGTCGACGCGAGCCCCTCGCGCAGGCCGATCCGCGGTGCGAAGCCGAGCGCGGCGAGGCGCGAGGCGTCCATCAGCTTGCGCGGCGTGCCGTCCGGCTTGGTGGGGTCGAGCTCCAGCCGGCCGTGGAAGCCGACGACCTCCATCACGAGCTCGGCGAGTTCGCGGATCGTGACATCCTCGCCGGTGCCGATGTTGACGTGCTCCTCGCCGTCATAGTGCGTCGCAGCGTGCACGATGGCTGCAGCGCAGTCGTTGACGTGCATGAACTCACGGCGCGGCGTGCCCGAGCCCCAGACCACCATCTGTTGCGCCCCCGCCTCCTTCGCGGTGTGCGCCTTGCGGATCAGCGCAGGGATGACATGGCTCGTGGCGAGGTCGAAGTTGTCGCCGGGACCGTAGAGGTTGGTGGGCATCACCGCGATGTAGCGCGCGCCGTGCTGGCGCCTCAGCGCCTGACACATCTTGATGCCGGCGATCTTGGCCACCGCGTACCATTCGTTGGTGGGCTCGAGGGGGCCGGTGAGCAGCGCCTCCTCGCGGATCGGTTGCGGCGCGTGCTTGGGGTAGATGCAGGACGATCCGAGGTACACGAGCCGCTCGACGCCGGCGCGGAACGCACCGCGGATCAGCGCGACCTCGAGCTCGAGGTTGTCGAACAGGAAGTCGGCCGGTTGCGTGTCGTTGGCGAGGATGCCGCCGACCCTCGCCGCAGCGACGAAGACGACGTCCGGCCGGTGCGCCTGGAGCCACGCCCCGACGGCGCGCGCGTCGCGCAGGTCGAGCTCGTCCCGGGGCACGGTGAGAACCGCCTTGCACGGCTCCGACTCGAGCCGTTGCACGAGCGCTGCGCCGACCATGCCGCGGTGTCCCGCCACGAACACGCGCTTGCCCTCGAGTGAGTAGACCGTGCCCAAGTGATCCCCGCCGGATGCACGCCCAAGCCAGGAGCGCAGGTTGCGTTTCCAACGGGTTATGCCAGATGTTGGCCGCTCATGCGACCGCTGCCAGCTCGTGACGACGAGAGCAGGACGCAACCAGTGATGTGGCGGTGTGTGCGCCTGGTCGTGCGGCCCTGGTGGAGCCGAGGGGATTCGAACCCCTGACCTCTGCAGTGCGATTGCAGCGCTCTCCCAACTGAGCTACGGCCCCGTGCGCGCCGGTATGGGAGGGGGCGTCGGCAAAGTCAACTGCGCCAGCCGGCGCGTTCCGGCTCGGCGCCGGCTCCCCACGACCGCGGCCGGCGCCCATGCCATCGCGGACCGTTACGTCTGGAATGCTGCGTGATCGTCTACATCGAGATCCCCTTCGGGGCCGGACGCCTGGCGTTTCGAGCCTTCCGCGACGCGCTCGGGGAGGAGCGCGTCGGCTGGCTCGGCCAGACCGCGACGATGGCGGACCTTGCCGCTCCCGACGCACCGAGCCGCTACGCGGTGGTCGGCGGCAGGGCCGCGCTCGCCGACCTCGCAAGCCTCCCAGGGGCGCGCCTGTTCGCCACGATGGTCAGCGATCCGGTGTCGCGCACGACCGTGGCGTGGGCGGCATGGCGCCGGGACGCTCGCCATCCGCTCCACTGGCTGCCGCACACCTTCGACCTGCGCGAGGCGTTCGAGGGCGCGGTGGAGGAGGCGCAGCCCATCACCGGCGCGATGGCGAGCCACCTGCGGCCGCCTGGGGCGAGCGCGACCATCGACGGCATCGTCGCCGGACTGCGGGCAATGCCATTCCTCATCGGCTTCCCGGACCATCCGCAGGCGTTCGCGCGCATGCTGGAGCGCCGGCTCGACCTGCAGCGCAGCGCGCTCGACGTCGACGCCTTCCGCGAGAACGGCCGCGTGCCGAAGAATGCCGAGGTCGCCGCCGTCATCACCGCGGCGACGGTCCGCGACCGCGCGCTCCTCGCCCGGCTGCGCGAGGCGCGCGGCAGCGCGAAGGTGCTCGACCTGTCGCGCCGCCGCCTGGGGCTGTGGTAAGCCGAAGCGCTAGAGCAGCCTGGGTCTCCTCAGACCCAGATAAGATGCTCTAGCTCCTTGATTAAGAGCGGTCTTGTTGCGGTAAGGTGGTTCCGCGTAACCCCAAACCGCTCTAGCTCGCGTCGCCGCAGTTGGCGAGCCATGCGGCCTCGTCCCACACGGTGAGACCCAGCGCCTCGGCCTTGGCGAGCTTGGAGCCGGCGCCGGGCCCGGCCACGACGATGTCGGTCTTGCCGGAGATCGAGCCGACGACGCGCGCGCCCAGCATCTCCGCCCGCGCCTTCGCCTCGTCCCGCGTCATGGCCTCGAGCGAGCCGGTGAACACGACGGACTTGCCCGCGATGGGCGAGGCCACGCGACGGGCGACCTCGTCCTCGATGGTGAGTTCTGCCGCGAGCGCGTCCAGCGCCTCGACGTTGTGCGACTCGCCGAAGAACGCCTCCAGCGCGTCCGCGACCACCCCGCCGATGCCGTCGATGGCCTCGAGCTCGGCGCGCACGCCGTCCCCCTCGTGCACCGCCTCGTCCTCGTCGGCGGCGCCGTGCCGCGCCGCGGCGGCGGCCGCGAGCGCCGCCATCCCGTGCCTGAACTGCGCGTAGGAGCGGAAGTGGCGCGCGAGGGTTCGCGCGGAGATCTCGCCCACCCTACGGATCCCGAGCGCGTAGATCAGCCGGCGCAGCGCGATGGTGCGGCGGCCCTCGATGGCGGCGAACATGTTGTCGACGCTCACCTTCCCGTACCCCTCGCGGTCGATGAGCCGCTGGCCTGCGGGCGCCTCGGCGTCCCGGCGCGCGAGGGTGAAGATGTCGGCCGGGGTCGCGATCAGCCCGTCCGCGTGGAACGCCTCGATCTGCTTGGCGCCGAGCCCCTCGATGTCGAACGCGGCGCGGCTCACGAAGTGCTTTAGCCGCTCCACCTGCTGGGCGGGGCAGACCAGGCCGCCGGTGCACCGCCGCACGACGTCCGGCCGCCCGGTGCGCGGGTTCATCTCCGCGACCACCTGGCTGCCGCAGACCGGGCACTCTTCGGGGAAGGCGAAGGCCTCGGCGTCGGGGGGGCGGTGCTCGGTGAGGACGCGCACCAGCTGGGGGATGACGTCGCCGGCGCGCTGGATCTCCACGGTGTCGCCGACGCGCGCGTCGAGCCGGGCGACCTCGTCGGCGTTGTGCAGCGTCGCGTTGCGCACCACGACGCCGCCGATGGTGATGGGGGCAAGCCTTGCCACCGGGGTAAGGGAGCCGGTGCGGCCCACCTGGACCTCGATGGCGTCGAGCGTGGTGATCGCGCGTTCGGCGGGGAACTTGTGGGCGATGGCCCAGCGCGGCCGCCGCTCGCGCACCCCGAGCCGGCGCTGAAGCTCGAGGCTGTCCAGCTTGTAGACCATCCCGTCGATGTCGTAGGTGAGCCGTGAGCGCGCCTCCTCCACCGCAGCGTAGGCAGCCAGCATCTCCTCCAGCGAGCGGCACAGCCGCGTCAGCGGGTTCACCGGCAAGCCGTAGTCGGCGAGCGCCTCCAGCATGCCGTGCTGCGTGTCGGCGCGCACCGCGCTCGCCACCCCCCAGGCGTAGGCGAAGAACTCCAGCGGCCGCTCGGCGGTCTTGGCCGGATCCACCTGCCGCAGCGAGCCGGCGGCGGCGTTGCGCGGGTTGGCCACCGTGCGCTTGCCCTCCTTGGCGAGGCGCGCGTTGAGCGCGGCGAAGGCATCGTGCGTCATGAACACCTCGCCGCGCACCTCGAAGAGGTCTGGCGCGGACGCAGCGAGCCGCTGCGGGATCGCCGGCAGGTGGGCGACGTTGGCGGTGACGTTCTCCCCGGTGTGGCCGTCCCCCCGCGTTGCGGCCACGGCGAGGCGGCGGTCCTCGTAGCGCAGCGAGATCGACAGTCCGTCGATCTTGGGCTCCGCCGTGGTGACGAGCTCGCCCTCCTCCGGCAGCTTGAGGAAGCGGCGCACGCGGGCGATGAACTCGGCCACCTCCGCCGCCTCGAGCGCCTTGTTGAGGGACAGCATCTCGAGCTCGTGCTCGACCGGCGCGAACGCCCCCGACGGTGCTGCGCCGATGCCCGACGTGGTGCCGTCGACGAGCTCGGGATGGTCCGCCTCGATGGCGTCGAGCTCGCAGCGCAGCGCGTCGTACTGCGCATCCGAGATCGCCGGGTCGTCCTCCTGGAAGTAGCGCCCGTCGTGCTCGGCAATCTCCGCCGTGAGCGCCGCGTGTCGGGCGGCCGCGTCGAGCGGCTTCGGCACGGTCGTCTTAGTCGTCTCGGTCGTCTTGCGTCGCGGCACCGCTGCGATCCTCCTCGGGCGCCCAGTTAGCGCGGACCGGGCGTCGCGTCGCCCGATCGCGGGCCTCCCTCCGTTGGAACGGGGCACGGTCCGGTGCGCCCGCGGACGGCGACGGTCGGTCGCTCAACCGTTTGCGCCGTCCGCGCGTTCACCCTACCCCAAGGCTCTCAAGACGAGGACGCTGCATGTCCAACATCACGCTGCAAAGCGTGCTCCAACTGCGGCAGAACTACTGGTTCCTGCCGTCGATCCTCACCGCGGTCGCGCTCGTCCTCGGCTTCCTGCTGCCCTACGTCGACACTCTCCTGGGGGTCGAGTGGATGGCGGGCGTGCCGTTCGTGCGGCCCATGGGCGTCGACGGCGCCCGCGCGGTGCTGACCACCCTCGGCACCGCGATCCTCGGCGTGGCGGGCGTCGCGTTCTCCATCACCATCGTCGCGGTGTCGTTCGCGTCGGGCAACTACGGCCCGCGCCTCATCGGCAACTTCATGCGCGACCGCACGAACCAGGTCGTCCTTGCGATCTTCGTCGCCACCTTCGTCTACTGCGTGACCGTGCTCAGCACCGTGCACGCGCGCTACGAGGACCTGCCCGAGGCGCTCGCATCGTTCGTGCCGCAGGTCTCGGTGCTGTTTGCCGTATTCCTGGCGCTCGTCTCGGTGGGCGCGCTGATCGTCTACATCCACCACGTGCCCGAATCGATCAACATCATGAACCTCGTCTCAGGGATCGGCGGCAAGCTCGAGCGGTCGATCATCGTCATGTGCGACGAGGAGGAGGCGCGGCACGCCGAGCGCGGCGGCTCGGTCGACGTCGGCGCGTGGCCGTCGCCCGAGCCGACCGACAAGCTGGACGTGCGCGCGCCGGAGGGCGGCTACTTGCAACAGATCGACCTCAAAGCGCTCGATCGGCTCGCGCGCAAGCACGACCTCCACGTCTTCGTACGCACCGCGCCGGGCGACTTCGTCGCGCGAGGCGACGTCGTGGTCGCCATCAGCCCGACGGCGCGCGCCGAGGGTAAGCGCGAGAGCATCGAGCGGTACTTCACGCTTGGGTCGAGCCGCACGGAGGAGCAGGACATCGCGTTCCTGTCCGATCAGCTCGTCGAGGTCCTTGCCCGCGCGCTGTCGGCGGGGGTCAACGACCCGCACACCGCGATGCTGTGCCTCGACTGGCTGCGCGCCGGACTGTCGGCCTTCGCGACGCGTCGACCGGGACCGCCAACGTCGCACGAGAGGGTACACCACACGCGCGTGACGTTCGAGGGCCTCGTCGAGCGCACGTTCGGACGTATGCGGCAGTATATCTCCGGCGACCGCAACGTGACCCTCTACGCGATCACGGTGCTCGCCGACCTCGCCGCGGCGGCGAGCAGCGAGGAGCGCGCCGAGGTCGTCGCGGCGCAGATGCGCGCGCTCGCCCAGTCCGCCGAGGAGATGCTGACGGAGAGCGCGGCGCGCCAGGAGGTCGCGGACCACCTGCGCGAGGCGACGGATGCGATTTCGGCACGCCGCGCAGGGACGCGGACGCTGCCGACGCCGCAGGCCGCCTGATCCCTGAAAGATCGGCCGTCGGCCCGCCGCCCGCTAGGCGCGCTGGCGGCCGTCAGGCGAAGAACGTCGCGCCGCTCGGCCCGGCGCCGACCTCGAGCACGGTGACCTCGCCGTCCGGCGCCGCAATGAAGTGCGGCGTCCCGGCCGGTAAATCGCCATAATGCCAACAGGGGTATGCGACGAGCGCCCGTCGTCCCAGACGCAGCCCCCGTCGTCCCTCGTCCGTCGACGTCGAGCGTCAGCGGTGCCGGCACGCTGGTCGGTGCGTGCCAGTGTTCGACCCCTTGCTGAGTTGTTCTTGCGTGAATCGTCGGCGGGATCGAGGTAGGTGATGCCCCACGGGCCGACGCTTTGGAGCTGGATCGTCACCGCACCGTCGGCGAACGTGTAGTGCGGGTGCTCGACGGGCATGATGGCGAAGGCCCCAACGGGAAGCGCCGTCGCCGCATCGCGATCGACCGCTTCTCCCGAACCCATAAGGAACACACCATCGAGGACGGTCACGTGCTCGATGGCGGGATGCGTGTGCGGCGGGATCTGATAGTGCGCGGGAAACCGCAACCGCATCGTGAGCGGCCCAGGCTTGGCCGGGTCTCCTTCGGAGCGAAGCGCTCAGTGGAGCTCAGCACGCCGGCGGGCGCCACGAAGGACGCGGCAAGTTCGACGCGGACCGTGCCGCGGGGTCGCACTCTTGGTCACCGGCGCGGCGGCGGGGGGCCGCTGAGGCTCAGGCCTCGATGAGCCGGTCGGCGGCGGCGCGCGCCTCGTCCGTCACCGTGGCGCCGGCGAGCATGCGGGCGATCTCCTCGCGCCGCTCGAGTCCGGTGAGACCGCGCACGCTGGTGGCGGTCGTACCGCCGGCGACCGCCTTGGCGATCAACAGGTGATGGTCGGCGCGTGCTGCCACCTGCGGAGCGTGGGTTATGGACAGGACTTGCAGCCTGTCGGCGAGCCGCGCCATGCGCGCGCCGATGGCGTCCGACACCGCGCCGCCGACGCCGGTGTCGATCTCGTCGAAGATGAGGGTCGAGGCGGATCCGCGGTCGGCAAGGCATACCTTGAGCGCGAGGAGGAAGCGTGACAGCTCGCCGCCCGAGGCGACCTTCATGATCGGCCCGGCGGGCGAACCGGGGTTGGTCTGGACGTGGAAGGCGACGTCGTCGAGCCCCTCGGGTCCCGGCGCCGCGTCCTCACGGTGCACGCTGAAGCGCGCCTTCTCGAGCTTCAGCGGTCCGAGCTCGCGCGCGACCGCTGCCTCCAGCGCCTCGCCCGCCGCGCCTCGCCGCTCCGACAGGTGCACCGCGGCGCCGCGGTAGGCCTGCTCGGCGGCCGCGACCGCCTGGGACATCGTCGCCGAGCGCGCCTCGCCGGCGTCGAGGTCGGCGAGGTCGTCCGCCATGCGCGTGGCAAGGTCCGCCAGCTCGTCCACGGGGACCTTGTGCTTGCGGGCGGTGGCGCGCAGCGCGAACAGCCGCTCCTCGAGCCCCTCCATCTGGTGGGGATCGAAGTCGAGCGCGCGCTGCGCCTCATGGATGGTGCCGCGCGCCGCCTCGAGCGCGTCGAGGGCGGCGCCGAGCGCGTCCATCACCGGCGTCAGCGCATCCTCCGCCCCGCCGCCCTTGCGCTCCAGCTTGCGCAGGACGCCCGCGAGGGCGGGGATCGGCGAGCGGTGGCCCTCCAGGCTGGATGCTGCCTCCTCGAGGTCGCCGGCGACCTTCTGCGCCGCTGCCATCTCCTGCCGACGGGCGGCGAGCCGCTCCTCCTCTCCCAGCTCGGGGTCGAGCCTGGCGAGCTCCTCGGTGGCGGCGCGCAGGTAGTCCGCCTCCTCCCGAGCTGCAGCGAGTTCGGCCTCGTGCTCGGCGAGCTTGTGCTCGGCGTCCTTCAGGGCACGCCACAGCGCGCCGACGTGGTCTGCCTCGCCGACGAGGCCACCGTAGGCGTCGATGAGGCGGCGGTGCGCACTGCCCGACATCAACGCGCGATCACCGTGCTGGCCGTGCACCTCGACCAGCGCTGCGCCGACCTGGCGCATGAGGCCGACGCTCACCGGCTGATCGTTGACGAACGCTCGTCCGCGCCCGTCGGCGCCCAGCGTGCGGCGCAGGATCAACGCGTCCTCCGCGTCGAGCCCAGCCTCGCGCACGATCGCGATGGCAGGATGGTTCGGCGGCGCTGCGAACGTCGCGCTGACCGACCCCGCGTCGGCGCCGGAGCGCACCAGCCTGCCGTCCGCCTTCCCGCCAAGGGCGAGGGATAGGGCGTCGAGGAGGATCGACTTGCCCGCCCCGGTCTCGCCGGTGAGCGCGGTGAAGCCGCCCGAAAGGTCGAGGTCGAGCGCCTCGATCAGAACGATGTCGCGGACGACGAGCCGTGACAGCACCGGACCCCCACGCGCGCTGACGTGGACCGCCGCGCCGGGCGGATCGGTCAGAGCAGCTTGAACCCTGCGAACGCCCGGCTGATCCAGCTCGACTTGGTCTCGCTCGGTGCAAATCCGCCGGACTCGAGGAGCGTGTGGGCGTCCCTGTACCACCGACTATCGGGGAAGTTGTGGCCAAGCACCGCCGCGGCGGTCTGCGCCTCCTCGGTCAGCCCGAGCGTGTAGTACGACTCGGTCAGCCGGAACAGCGCCTCTTCCACGTGCCGCGTGCGCTGGTACTTCTCGACGACGACGCGGAAGCGGTTGATCGCGGCGAGGTTCTCGTCGCGCTCGAGGTAGTATCGGCCGACCTCCATCTCCTTGCCGGCGATCTGGTCCTGCGCCACCGCCAGCTTGCGCCGTGCCTCGTCGACGTACTCCGACTCGGGGTACTTCTCGATCAGCTCCTCGAAGGCGGCCATCGCCTTCTGCGTGCCGTCCTGGTCGCGGGTGACGTCCGGGATCTGCTTGTAGTACGAGCTCGCAATGATGTATTGCGCGTACGCCGCGTCGGGGTCGCGCGGATGCAGGGTGATGAAGCGCTTCGCGGCGTTCACCGCCTCGGGGTACTGGCCGCGCGAGTAGTTCGCGAACGCCATCATGACCTTGGACCTGCGCCCGAAGTCGGTGTGCGGGTGGAGGCGGTCGACCTCCTCGAACTTCACCATCGCAGTACGGTAGTCGCCGGCGTCCATGAGGACGAGGCCCTCGTTGTAGAGCTTGTCCGCGGGCTCCTCCTCGAACTCGATCTCCGTCACCCGGCTGACCGAGCACCCGGCCAGCGCGACGAGGACGAGGGCGAGCGCCATCGACCGTGCGAGAGACACAAGCATCGCCTTACCCCAACACTGTTCCACGGGTCCTACCAACCCCGCCGCCGCCCCGCTAGCGCCGCGCGCCCGTCGGCTCCCGCGACGCCCGCTCGTCGCGCAGGCTGTCTCAATTTGGCAACAATTGAAAGTTTTCGCGCGACGCGAACAGGCGACGCAGCAACGCGTAGTTCAGCCGATGCCCAGCCTTGTGGCTGCGGTAGAGCCCCAGGATGGGCCGCTCCGCCAACGCCATGTCGCCGATGGCGTCGAGCAGCTTGTGGCGGGCGAACTCGTCCGCCATCCGCAGCCCCTCCGGGTTGACGACGCGCGAGCCGTCGACGGCGACCGCGTTGGCCAGCGAGGCGCCGCGACCGTAGCCGCGGCGGCGCATGGCATCGATGTCCTTGACCCGACCAAAGGTGCGCGCGGGGGCGACCTCGCTCGCGTAGTCACCGCGGTCGAGGTCGAAGGTGACCCGCTGCAGGCCGATGGCGGCGTCCTCGAAGTCGATGGCGACGTCGAAGCATCGTCCCGTTGATGGGATCAGCGCGGCGAACGCGCCCTTTGCCGCCACCGAGACGGCGCGCAGGACCTTCACGACGGGCGCCGCCCCTGTCGGCTCCGCCACCTCGGCGAGCGCCGTGCGGAACGGCGCCGCGCTGCCATCGAGGATCGGCACCTCGGGACCGTCGACCCTGATGACCGCGTCCGTGATGCCGAGCGCGGCGAGCGCGCTCATGAGATGCTCGACGGTGCGCACCTCGACCCCGTCCGCCGCCAGGACCGTGGCGAGCCGCGTCACCACGACGTTGCGCCAGCTTGCTCGCACGGCCCCCGCGCCGTCGCTGCGTGCGAACACGATGCCGTCCGCGCCGGGGCCCACGACGCAGGAAGCGTCGGCGCCGGTGTGGACGCCGACGCCGGTGAAGGCGACCTCACGCGAGAGGTGCCGCCGGATCGGCCCGTCCGTCAGTTCGCCTGGCGGCGTAGGAACGCTGGGATCTCCAGATGGTCGTCGTCGATGGACCGCTGCGCCGGACGGGCGCGCGAGGCGGGCTCCTCCTCGCGGCGTGGCCTGCGCGGGGGCTGACCGTCGACGCGCTGGCGGGCGCGACGGGGCCGCAAGGCGTCATCCTCGTCCGCCTCGCGCGCCACCATGTCGGGAGAGGGAAGGCGCGGCACGTCCTCGCGCGCCGCCCTCGCCTGGGCCACCGCGCGGCGGCGTGAGACGCGCGGCTCCACCGGGGCGTACTCCTCCTCCTCCTCGTCCTCGCGACGGGAAAGGCCGGAGGCGATGCGGCGCAGGAGCCCCATGGGCCGGCGCTCGTCCCCCTCGTAGGCCGCGTAGTCGCGCGGCTCCGCCGCCGGGACGCGCCCCCGTGCGGCGCGTTCCGGCGCGATGTCGAGGTCGCGCTCGTCCTCCTCGTCGGGGACGTCCGCGTCGTCGTAGGGCTCGCCGTCGTCGTGGGCGTCGAGGTCGGCCTCGAAGTCCTCGAGCCCCGCCGCCACCGCGGCGATGGCCGCCTCGTTGGGGTCGGGCGCCTCCGCCGGCGCGACCCCTTGGGTGGCACCGGCGGGGACCGCGTTGCCGCGGATGTCAGTCGGCGCAGCGACCTCCAAGGATTCCTCGTCGATGCCCGTCGCCACCACCGACACGCGGATCACGCCGTCGAGGCTGTCGTCGAACGTCGCACCGAAGATGATGTTGGCGTCGTCGTCGACCTCCTCCCGGATGCGGGTCGTCGCCTCGTCCACCTCGAAGAGGGTGAGGTCCTTGCCGCCCACCACGGACACGAGGAGGCCGCGCGCGCCCTTCATGGAGGTCTCGTCGAGGAGCGGGTTGGAGATCGCCGCCTCCGCCGCCTGCAGCGCGCGGTTGTCGCCGGACGCCTCGCCGGTGCCCATCATCGCCTTGCCCATGTTGCGCATGACCGAGCGCACGTCGGCGAAGTCGAGGTTGATGAGCCCCTCCTTCACCATGAGGTCGGTGATGCAGGCGACGCCCGAGTACAGCACCTGATCGGCCATGGCGAAGGCGTCGGCGAAGGTCGTCTGCGCGTTGGCGATGCGGAACAGGTTCTGGTTCGGGATGACGATGAGGGTGTCGACGTGCTGGGCGAGCTCGTCGATGCCGTTGTCCGCGAGCTTGGCGCGCCGCGCGCCCTCGAACTGGAAGGGGCGGGTGACGACCCCGACGGTGAGGATGCCCTGGTCGCGCGCGACGCGGGCGACGACGGGCGCCGCGCCGGTGCCGGTGCCGCCGCCCATGCCGGCGGTGATGAACACCATGTGCGAGCCGGACAGGTGGTCGGCGATCTCGTCGATGACCTCCTCGGCCGCCGCGCGCCCGACGTCCGGCTGGGAGCCGGCGCCGAGGCCCTCGGTCACCGCGATGCCCATCTGGATGACGCGCTCGGACTTCGACAGGTTGAGCGACTGCGCGTCGGTGTTGGCCACCACGAAGTCGCAGCCCTCGAGGCCGGCCTCGATCATGTTGTTGACCGCGTTGCACCCTGCCCCGCCGACGCCGAACACCATGATGCGCGGCTTGAGCTCAGTGAGGTCGGGCGTCTTGAGGTTGGTGGACGACATTGTTGTCTCCCGTTCTCGTCCCATGCCCGAACCGGGCGCTACGTTGACCGGCGCAAGCCGGGTCGCTCGATCCGCGGGCCGTTGGGTCCGCTAGAAGCTCTCGCGCAGCCAGCGGCCGACGCGGGCGAAGGTGCCGGAGCGGTGCCCCGACGCCTCGAACAGCGCCGCGGGCGCAAGCTGCGGGTAGATGAGGAGGCCGACGACGGCGGAGAACGCTGCCCCGCGCGCCGCGACCGGTAGGCCCTTCACGCCGAGGGGGCGGCCCATGCGCACCGGCCGGCCGAACACCGAGCGCGCGACGTCCGTCAGCCCGGTGAGCTGGCTGCCTCCGCCGGTCATGACGATGCGCCGACCGATGCGCCCGGCGAAGCCCGAGGCGACGAGGCGGTCGCGAACGAGCTCCAGGATCTCGTCGACGCGCGGGCGGATGATGGTGTTGAGCATCGTGCGCGAGATCTGCGTCGGCACGCCGTCGTCGCCGACCGGGTGGATGGCGAGCGTCGCGCGCTCGTCCGCCGCCGACGCGACGGCCGAGCCGTGCAAGGTCTTCAGCCGCTCCGCCTCCTCGAGGCGGATGGACAGGCCCTGCGCCACGTCCATCGTCACGTGGTGGCCGCCGATGGCGATGGCGTCCACGTGGACGAGGTTGCCGTTGCAGAAGATCGCGATGGACGACGTGCCGCCCCCGACGTCGACGCACACCGCGCCGAGCTCGCTCTCGTCGTCGACGAGCGCGGCGAGCCCCGAGGCGTAGGGCGTCGCGACGACGCCGTCGACGTCGAGGTGACAGCGCCCGACGACGAGGCCGAGGTTGTCCTGCGCCGCGCGGTCGGCGGTGACGAGGTTGACGTCGACGCCGAGGACGTCGCCGATCATCCCGCGCGGGTCGCTGATGCCGTCCTGTCCGTCGAGGGAGTAGCCGATGGGCAGCGCGTGCAAGGCGGTTCGTCCGTCCCTGATCTGGTGACGCCCCGACGCGGCGAGGACGCGGCGGATGTCCGCCTCGCGCACTGCGCCGGCATCGAGGTCGACCTTGGCCCCGAACGACTCGGAGGAGAGCCGCCCTGCGGTCTGCGTGACGATAAGCGATTCGACCGTCACGCCAGCCATTTGCTCGGCGGCATCCACCGCTCGACGGATCGCCCGCTCGGCCCGCTCGAGGTCGACGACGGCGCCGGACTTGACGCCGCGCGACTGCTGGTAGCCGTAGCCGATGACCTCGATGGCGTGGGTGCGCCCGGCGAGGAGCTCCTCCTCCGGGGCCGGCTTCAGCTTGGCGATCAGGCAGGCGACCTTGGCGGACCCCACGTCGAGGACGCACACCGTGGAGCCGCGCGTCGGGGCGACGTGGCAGCGGCGCTGGTCGACGCTTCGGGGCAACTGGATGACGTTCACCTCTGCGCCTCCACGATCGCCGCGGCCAACGGGTCGATGGGAGCCGCGCCCGCCGCCTCGGCGATGGCCGCGGCGAGGAGGTCGGCCGGCTCCTCCGACGCGTCGCGCGTCCCGTCCGATGCCACGTAGAGCTCGCTGTCGGCCTGGGGATCGAGCTCGATGACGGTGCGGTCGGCGAGGCGCATGTCGACGACGATGGGCTCCAGGGTGATCGTGCCCTGCGCCTCGATGTCGGCGAGCCGCTGCAGCGCCTCGGCCGCGCCGTCCTCGGGCAGCCGCACCGTCGCTCCCGTGTCGAACACGAGGTCCCATCGCCGCTCGTTGATGAGGATCGCCGCGCGGGTGCGGATCTCGTAGAGCGGGCTCGAGGACAGCACCTCGCGGGCGTCGCGGACGGCGTGGTTGGCACCGCGCCCCGCGACCAGCGGCAGCTCGGCGAAACGCGGCGGCACCTCGTCGGCAAGGACGGTGCCGTCGTCGGCGATCAGCACCTCGGACCCGTCGATGCGCCAGCGCGCGAAGGCCGACGCCTCGTCGATGGTGACGTCGAGCGTGCCCGGCAGCACCTTGCGCACCGTGGCGCGCGTGACCCACGGCAACGCCTCGAGCCGCTGGCGCATGGCCTCGACGTCCACGGACAGGAGCGTCCCGTCTGGCTCGAGGCCGACCGAGGCGACGATGGCGCTGTCCGAGGTCTCCTTCTGCCCGGCAAGCTTGACGTAGCGCACCTCGAAGCCGCCGAACCTTGCCACCGCGTCGATGGCTTCGCCGGGGTCGGGCGCGTAGGCGAGCCCGGCGCCGCAGGTGCCGACGAGCACCGCCGCTGTGAGCAGGCGCGTCGGCAGCGGGCCGGCGAGGCGCGAGCGCAGCGCGCGCGAGGTCAGCGCCGGCACGAGGCATCCTCCACCATCGCCGCCACCAGCGCGTCGAAGGAGAGGCCCGCGTGCGCTGCCAACTCCGGCACCAGGGAGGTTTCGGTCATGCCGGGCTGAGTGTTGACTTCAAGGCACACGAGTTGGTTCTTTTCCGGATCATATCGGAAGTCGGCACGCGACACGCCGCGGCACCCCAGGGCTCGGTGAGCCCTCAACGTCAACTCTTGAATGTTTTGGTAAAGATTTGGTTGAAGCCGTGCCGGCAGGATGTGTTCCGATCCCCCAAATTGATACTTTGCGTCGAAGCCATAGAAGCTTTCGCTGAGCGGTACGATGTCGATGACGTCCCATACCGTGTCGCCGAACGCGGCGCAGGTAAGCTCACGACCGGCAACATACTTCTCCGCCATCACCTCGTCGCCGTAGGCCCAGTCCGGCGCGAGGAGCTCGGCAGGCGGCCGGTTGGCCCCCTCGGGCACGATGAGGACGCCAAGGGACGACCCCTCGGCGACCGGCTTCACCACGTAGGGCGGGGCCATGGCGTGCCGCTCGGCGGCCTCGAAGCGAGAGCAGGTCACGTGCTCGGCGACGGGGATCCCGGCGCGCGCCATCACCGCCTTGGCGCGGTCCTTGTTCATGGCGAGCGCGGAGGCGAGCACGCCGGAGTGCGTGTAGGGGATCGCATGGAACTCCAGGATGCCCTGCACCGAGCCGTCCTCGCCGAACGGCCCGTGCAGCGCGTTGAAGGCGACGTCCGGGCGCGCCTCGCGCAGCCGGTCGACGAGGTCGCGGCCGACGTCGAGCCGCACCACGTCGTAGCCGCCGCGCTCGAGCCCCGCGGCGCAGGCCTCGCCGCTCTTCAGGCTGACCGGACGCTCGGCGGAGAGCCCGCCCATGAGGACCGCGACGCGCGTCATGCGGCCTCCATGAAGGCCGGGACGGCCTCGCCCCTCGGCACGCCGACGCGCTTGATCTCCCACTCCAGCGCAACGCCGGTGGCGGCGCGGACGCGGCCGCGCACGGTCTCGCCGAGCCGCTCAAGGTCGTCGGCGCTCGCCTCGCCGAGGTTCAGCATGAAGTTGGCGTGCAGCGTCGACACCTGCGCGCCGCCGATGACGAGGCCGCGGCAGCCCGCGCGGTCGACGAGCTGCCAGGCCTTCTCCCCAGGCGGGTTCTTGAAGGTCGAGCCGCCGGTGCGCGACCGCACCGGCTGCGTCTCCTCGCGCCGCTCGGTGATGGCCTCCATCTCGGCAACGATCGCGCCGCGGTCGCCGGGCGCGCCCTCGAAGGTCGCCTCGGTGAACACGAGGTCCGCCGGTGCCGCCGAGTGGCGGTAGGCGAAGCCGAAGTCCGCGTTGGTGAGGACGTGCACCGCGCCGCGCCGGTCGACGGCACGCGCGGCGACGAGGCGGTCCTTGGTCTCCGTGCCGTAGGCGCCGGCGTTCATGCGCAGCGCGCCGCCGATGGCGCCGGGGATGCCACGGTAGAAGGCGAGCCCGGCGAGGCCGGCGTCCGCCGCCGCCCGCGCCGCCTTCACGTCCGGCAGCGCGGCCCCCACCGTGAGGCGCGTGTCGAGGACCCGCGCGTGGCCAAAGCCGCGGGCCGACAGGCGGACGACGACGCCGGGGATGCCACCATCCCGGACCAGCGTGTTGGAGGCGAGGCCGAGGACCGTGACGGGGACGTCCGCCGGCAGGGCGCGCATGAGTGTGACGAGGTCCGCCTCGTCCGCCGGGCTGAACAGGAGCTGCGCGGGGCCGCCGACCCGGAACCACGTAAGCTCGGCGAGGGGGCGGTTCGGGTCCAGCCGTCCGCGCAGTCCGGCGCCGGCGAGCAGGGGGACGAGGTCGGCGCGGCTCATGCGCCGAGCTCCCCCGGCAGGGCGTGCGCCCACTGGGTGATCGACCCGGCGCCGAGGCAGATCACCATGTCGCCGGGCGCCGCGCGCTCGCGGATGAGCGCAGCGAGCGCCTCCCGACCGCCGAGGGCGAGGGCGTCGCGGTGCCCGTGCGCCGCGAGCCCGGCCACCAGCGCGTCCCGGTCGACCCCCGGGATCGGCGGCTCCCCGGCCGCGTAGACGTCCGTCACCACAACGACGTCCGCGTCGTTGAAGCAGGCGCAGAAGTCGTCGAACAGCGCGGCGAGCCGCGTGTAGCGGTGCGGCTGAACCACCGCCACAACCTTGCCCCTCGCCGCGTGCCGCGCCGCGGTCAGGACGGCGCGGATCTCGACGGGGTGGTGGCCGTAGTCGTCGTAGATCGCGACGCCGTTCCAGTCGCCGACGTGGGTGAAGCGGCGGCGCACGCCGCGGAAGCCGTCGAGCCCACGGCGGATCGCGTCACCGTCGATGCCCAGCCGGTCGGCCACCGCGATGGCCGCGGTGGCGTTGGACACGTTGTGGATGCCCGGCATCGGCAGCGATAGGTCCCCGATGCGCCGCTGGCTGCCGGACACCCGGTCGGTGAGGACGACGGCGAACTCCGTGCGCGCGCCCGGCGCGACGTCCACGAAGCGCGCGTCCGCCTGGGGGTTGGCGCCGTAGGTGATCATGCGCCGGTCCTCGATGCGGCCCACCATCGCCTGCACCTCCGGGTGATCGGTGCACATCACCGCGAAGCCGTAGAACGGCACGTTCTCGACGAACGTGCGGAAGGCGGCGCGCAGCCCGTCGAACGTGCCGTAGTGGTCGAGGTGCTCGGGGTCGATGTTGGTGACGACCGCGATGTCGGCGGGCAGCTTCACGAAGGTGCCGTCGCTCTCGTCGGCCTCCGCGACCAGCCAGTCGCCCTCGCCGAGCCGCGCGTTGGTGCCGTACGCGTTGATGATGCCGCCGTTGATCACCGTCGGATCGAGGCCGCCGGCCTCGAGCAGGGTCGCGATGAGCGAGGTCGTGGTCGTCTTGCCGTGGGTGCCGCCGACCGCGATCGCCTGCTTGAGGCGCATCAGCTCGGCGAGCATCTCGGCGCGGCGCACCACCGGCAGCAGGCGCGCGCGGGCGGCGACGAGCTCGGGATTGTCGCGGCGCACTGCGGAAGACACGACGATGACGGTGGCTTGGCCGATGTTCTCGGCGTCGTGACCGATGGCGACCTCGATGCCCTTGTCCCTGAGGCGCTGGACGTTGCTGCCCTCGGCGATGTCGGAGCCCTGCACCTTGTAGCCGAGATTGTGCAGCACCTCGGCGATCCCCGACATGCCGATGCCGCCGATGCCGACGAAGTGCACCGGGCCGATGGCCGACGTCATCTTGATGGGCGCGCTCATCGGGCGCCCCCGCCGCCGACGCGCTCGCAAAGGTCGGCGAGCCGCTCGGCCGCGTCGGGGACGGCGAGCCTCCTCGCCCGCTGCGCCATTGCGGAAAGGCGTGCCGGGTCGTCCATCAGCCCGCCGATCTCCTTCGCGAGGGCTCCGGGGGTGAGGCGGGCCTGGTCGAGCCGACGGCCGCCGCCGATGGCCGCGAGGGCGTCGGCGTTGTGCGCCTGGTCCTGGTCGAGCGCGCCGGGGAGCGGCACGAGGAGCGCCGGCCGACCGATGACGGCGAGCTCGGCCACGGTGGAGGCGCCGGCGCGGCACACCACGAGGTGGGATGCGGCGATGCGGGCGGGCAGGTCGGCGAAGAAGGCGGCGAGCTCGGCATCGACCTCCGTCGCCGCGTAGGCCGCGGTGGTGCGCTCGAGGTCCTCCGGGCGGCACTGCTGCGTCACCGCAAGGCGCGCCCGCCGCGCTTCGCACAGCGCGGCCAGCGCCGGAGGGACGAGGTCGGCGAAGGCGCGCGCCCCCTGGCTGCCGCCGAACACCAGGAGGCGGAACGTCCCCTCCGAGGCGTCGTACGGCGCCGCGGCGGCAAGCACGGCCTCGCGCACCGGGATACCGACGTGGGTGACCGAGCGGGCCTGCGGCAGGCCCTTCACCGACGGGAAGCTCGTCGCCACGTGCGCGTGCCGCGCCAGCCGGCGGTTCGCCCGTCCCATGACCGCGTTGGCCTCGTGCACCACCGCCGGCACCTTCAGCGCGCGGGCCGCGGTCAACGGCGGCACCGTCGGGTAGCCGCCGAAGCCGACGGCGACGTCGGGCCGCTGCCCCCGCATGGCACCCCACGAGCGGGCGAGGCCGGCGGCGTTGGCGAGCGCCATCGTCGCGACGCCGCGCGGCGTGCGCTTGGCGAGCGTGGCCGCCGCCACGAAGTGCACGCGCCTCGCCGGGAAGGCGTCGCAGAGTGTCCGCGCCCGGCGATCGGTGACGAGCTCGACCTCGTGGCCGCGCCGCACCAGCACCGTCGCCAGCGCCTCGGCCGGGAAGAGGTGCCCCCCGGTGCCGCCCGCGGCCAGCATCGCGCGCATCAGGCGAACGCCTCGAGCGGGTGCCGCGCGACCGTGAAGCGCACGCCGCGCGGCCGACGGCGCGCCAGCGCGAGCGCGAAGCCCATGCCCATCGCCACCGCCACCAGCGACGAGCCGCCGTAGGAGATGAACGGCAGCGTCATCCCCTTGGCCGGCATGAGCTGCAGGTTCACCGCCATGTTGATGAGCGCCTGCCCGCCGAACAGGAGGATGAGGCCGGCGAGCGCGAGGCGCACGAACGCGTCGCGCTCGCCGAACGCCCGCGCCAGCCCCTTGAGGACGACGAGGGCGAACAGGAGCGCGATGATGGCGCAGAGGACGACGCCGAACTCCTCCGCCGTGACCGCGAACACGAAGTCCGTGTGGCTGTCCGGCAAACGATGCTTGACGACACCCTCCCCCGGCCCCTCGCCGAACCAGGACCCGCGCACGAAGCTCTCGATGGAGCGGTTGACCTGGTAGTTCGCGCTGGCGTCGGGGTCGAGGAAGGCGTTCACCCGGTTCGTCACGTGCGGCAGGAAGAGGTAGGCCGACACGATGCCGCCGACGCCGAGGGCGCCGAGGGCGACGACCCAGCGCCACTGCAGCCCGGCGAGGAAGATCATCGCGCTCCAGGTCATCGCGACCAGCATCGCCTGGCCGAAGTCGGGCTGCGCCACCAGCGGAGCGACGACGATGGCGAGCAGGAACACCGCGAGGAGGCGGCCCGGCACGTCCGGCCGGCGCGCGCCCTCTGAAAGCAGGAAGGCGGTGAGGACGACGAAGGCCGGCTTGACGAACTCGGCCGGCTGCACGGTGAGGCCGGCCAGCGACAGCCAGCGGCGCGCGCCCTTCACCTCGACGCCGGCGAACAGCGTCAGGATCATCGCAGCCAGCGCACCGACGAAGAGGACGAGCGAGACGCGCCGCACCTGTCGCGGGGTCAGGAAGGAGAAGGCGACGAGGACGATCGCCGCCGGCACCGCAAACACCACGTGGCGCAGGACGAAGTGGTAGCTGCCGAGGCCGAGCTTCTCGGCGACCGGGGGCGACGCGGCGAAGGACAGGACGAGGCCGAGCGCCATCAGCGCGCCGAGGGCGGCGAGCATCGGTCGGTCGATGGTCCACCACCAGCGGGCGAAGGCGTGGGTCTCGGCGCGGCTCACCATCATGCGCTCTCCCGGTTGAGGCGCGCCTGCACGAGGGCGCGGAAGGCGTCGCCGCGGTGCTCGAACGAGCGGAACTGGTCGAACGAGGCGCACGCCGGCGACAGGAGGACGACGCCGCCCTCCCGGCGCGCCGCAGTCGCCGCGGCCTCGAGCGCGGCGTCGAGGGTGCCGCATCGCACCACCGGGACGAGGCCGGCGAGCTGGCGTTCGAAGAGGTCAGCCGCCTCGCCGATGAGGTAGGCAGAGGCGATGCGCGGCGCGCTCGGCGCGAGGCTCGCGACGCCGCCCTCCTTGGCGACCCCGCCTGCGATCCAGTGGATGCGCTCGAAGGAGGACAGCGCCGGGAGCGCGGAGGCCGCGTTCGTCGCCTTGGAGTCGTTGACGAAGAGGACGCAGCCGTCGCGTCCGACCTCCTCCATGCGGTGGGCGAGGCCGCCGAAGCCGGCGAGCGTGGCTGCTGCGGCCGCAGCGTCGTGGCCCAGCGCCATCGCCATCGCGACCGCAGCGGCGGCGTTCTGCGCGTTGTGCGCGCCGCGCAGGGACGCGATGCCGGCGAGCGAGCCGACAAGCCTCGCGGCGCCGCCCTCGACCGCGTAGAGCGCCTCGCCGACGGCGCCGACGCCGGCCGGCCCCAGCGCGGCGAGGCCGGCGAGGTCGTCGAAGACGCCGATCCGGCGCACCGGCTTGCCATGCCTTGCCAAGCGATCCGCGATCGCTGCGCAGCCATCGTCGACGCCGATGACGGCCTGGCGCGCGTTGGCGACGAGCCGTGTCTTCACCGCGGCGTAGGCCTCGAAGGTGCCGTGCCGGTCGATGTGGTCCGGCGACAGGTTGATGAGGCAGCCGACGTCCGCCGCCAAGTCCGGCGCAAGGTCCGCCTGGTACGAGGAGACCTCCACCACCGCGGCGCCGGGCACGGGGTCGAGGTCGAGCACGGGGCGGCCGATGTTGCCGCCCACCTGTGCCGACGCACCGAGTGCGGACAGGACGTGCCCCAGTAGCGCCGTGGTGGTGGACTTGCCGTTCGTGCCGGTGATCGCCGCGAGCTTCATGTCGGGCAGCCGATCGCGGCGCTCGGCGTCGAACAGCGCGACGTCGCCGAGGACCGGCACGCCCGCGGCGCGTGCGCGCTCCACGGTCCAGTGCGGGGCTGGGTGCGTGAGCGGCACGCCGGGCGACAGGACGAGGGCGTCGAACGCAGCGAAGTCGGCGACGCGCAGGTCCGCCGTAGGCAGCCCCTGGTCCGAGGCCCCCTCGACGCGCGCCCGGTCGTCGTCGAAGCAGACGATCTCCGTACCACCCGCGGCGAGCGCGTGGGCCGTCGCGATCCCCGACCCGCCGAGCCCGAACACCGCGGCGCGGCACCCGGCGAGGTGCTCGACCGCGATCACGAGCGCCCTCCCCGCGCCCGACCGCCCGTAAAGCACTGGCGCGCGACGCTCGACCGTGGCGACGGCACGGCACGGCGAGGGAGGCGGCCGAACGCGTCATCGGCGACGTCCCCGCGGCGACCCCGCTGCACGTCCGCGTGACCCACGCGTGGCGAACCGTCCGCTACGCACCCTCGAGCGATGCTCGGGTGCGCCGATGGCACCACGCCCGAAGAAGGTCGGCCGCAGGCAGTGTCGGCGACGTAGGAGGCGCAGCGGCGGCGCCCGCACCGACGGCGCACGCCCGCCGGACCGTCGACCGCGCGTCGGCGAGGGTCGTGCGGGCGTTGCGATGGCACGGCTCGGGCAAATCGCCGGACGCCCGCTGCGCCAGCGACGAAGGCGCCGCCGCGACCCCGCGGAGACCAGCGGTCCATCCGCAGCGAACCCTCCGCCGCGCCGCAGGGAGCGCCGCTCGGTTGGTCGGACGGCACCGTGCTCCCCGAACATCGGACGCTTGCGCTGCGGGCGAAGAACGGGGTGCTGCGGCATGAGACCGCCGGACCGTCCACCGCGCGCCGGCGTGGATCGTGCGGGCGTCGCGAAGGCATGGCTCGGGCAAATCGCCGGACGCCCGCTGCGCCAGCGACGAAGGCGCCGCCGCGACCCCGCGGAGACCAGCGGTCCATCCGCGGCGAACCCTCCGCCGCGCCGCAGGGAGCGCCGCTCGGTTGGTCGGACGGCACCGTGCTCCCCGAACATCGGACGCTTGCGCTGCGGGCGAAGAACGGGGTGCTGCGGCATGAGACCGCCGGACCGTCCACCGCGCGCCGGCGTGGATCGTGCGGGCGTCGCGAAGGCATGGCTCGGGCAAATCGCCGGACGCCCGCTGCGCCAGCGACGAAGGCCCCGCCGCGACCCCGCGGAGACCAGCGGTCCATCCGCAGCGAACCCTCCGCCGCGCCGCAGGGAGCGCCGCTCGGTCGGTCGGACGGCACCGTGCTCCCCGAACATCGGACGCATCCGTAGCCGGCGACGAGGTGGTCGCGGCGGCGCTGCCTGCGCTGATGGTCCGCGCCCGTCGGACCGTCGACCGCACGTCGGCACGAGTCGATCCTCACTCCTGACAGCACAGCTCCGCTCGACCGCCGGATGCACTTCGCGCGGGCAACGGAAGGCTCGCTGCGACGCCGCCGGCACCAGCCGTTCATCCGCAGCCCACCCTCCGATGCAACGCAGCGAACGACGCTCGGTAGCCCTGACCGCACCGTGCTGCCCGCCCGTCGGACGCATGCGCTGCTCGCAACGAGCTGGGTGCTGCGACGCTGCCCGCACCATCGGCGGACCACCGCCGGGGCATCGAACGCACGCTGGCGGACGTCGCTCCGGCGTCCTGATGGCACGGCGCAGCGGAACCGCCGGACGCACACTTCGCCAGCGACGAAGGCGCCGCCGAGACGCGGCGGCCAACAGCCACCCATCTGCCGCGGACCCCTTGTCGCGGCCCGGCGAGCAACGCTCGGTCGGTTCGACGGCACCGCGCTCGGGGAACGTCGGATGCACGCGTTGCCGGCGACGAACGGGGCGCGGCGGCGCTGCTTGCGCCAACGGCCCAGGCCCACCGGAACCCCGAACACAAGCTGGCAGCAGTCGTTCGGGCGACCCGAAGGCACGGCGTGGCCGAGCCACCGGACGCATGCGGTGGGATCGGAGGCGAAGGGCTCGCTTCGACGCCGCAGGCGCCCGATGTTCAACGACCGCGAACCGTCCGCTGTCGACCCTAGGGCGGTGCCCGGACGGTCCGGTCGCACCACGCTGCCAGAAGATCGAGTGCAGGCGTTGCCGGCGACGAGGCAGGCGCGGCGGCGGCGGCTGCACCGAAGACCGACGCGCGTCGGGCCTTCGATCGCGGCGCGGCGAGGGTCACCCATGGACGGTGACAGCGCAGCGTCCCGGCACCGTCGAGGGGACGTTGCACCGGCAACGGCGGGCTCGCGGCGCCGTCTTATGGACCGGAGGCTCAGACGCAGCGAGCCCTTCCTTGCTCCCCGGTGAAGGAAGCTCAGGCCATCCGATGGCGTGATGCTCGCGGGACGTCGAACGCGTGCGTTGCCAGCGACGAACAGGGTGCAGCGACGCTGCCGGCCCCGCCAACCCACGACCGCCGGAGGATCGATCGCAGGCCAGCGGAAGTCGGTCAGGGGTCGTGAGGGCACAGCGCAAGGGAGCCGCCGGATGCAGGCCTTGCCAGCGACGATGGGCTGACGGCGACCGCGCGGACAACCGGTGTCCATCCGCGACGACAACGCCGCCGCGACCCGCTGACCGACGCTCGGTCGGTCCGACCCCAGCACGCGTCCGGGACGGACGGGTGCGCTGTCTGCGACGCGTGCGGCGCTGCGGCGCCGCCCGCACCAACGGCGCATGGGCGCTGAACCGTGGATCGCACGCCGGCAGACCTCGCGACGGTGTCCTGATGGCACAGGTTCGCAACGCGGGAGGCGGGGTTCGCCGTCAACGGATGAGCCGCCACGCTGCTGCGGGTACGGCTGGCCCCCCTGCGCCGAACCGTCCGTCACTCCTCCTGGCCCGCGGCTTGGGCGCCCTGAGGGCGCCGCTCGGCGCAGGCGACGGCTGGCGACGTCGCACGGGACGACACGCTTGCCGTCAAGCCGTCGGAACCAGCCCATCATCTGCGTCGAGCCATCCACCGCCGGGTCGTCCGTCACGCTTCGGCGGGCGACCCGCATCACCCGGCCGAAGCGTCGGACCTGCGCCTGACCGCAGACGGGTCCTTGGCCACGGCGTCGCAACCTCCAACGGCGCACCTGCGCTGGGTGGTCCACCGCGGACCGTAAGGCGGCGCCCGAGCGATCCGACCGCACCGAACCCGTGGCCCGTCGGACGCGCGCTTCGCCTGCGACCGACCGGGGACTGTGACGCTCGTCGCGCCGGCGGCTCACCGGCATGGCACTGGGGGCCGCACGCCCGTGAGGGACGACCGAGGCATGATCGTCGGCCGAAGGCTCGACGATGCCCGTGCGCCCCTCCGGCTCGGCTCGGCGATGGCGCCGGGAGCTCATCCCCTCATCGCACGGCCACCGCCCGTGGTGGGTGGGGCGCGGCGTCGCGAAGCCCTGACCCCAGCAGAAGCGCGCGCGAAGGTCGAAGCCGCCGTGGCGGAGCCGAGCTGAGCGGACGAGCTGAGGCGGGCTGGCCACGTCGGCTGGCGGGATGCTCGTCAGGCGACGCATGGACGCAGCCCCCGCGGCTCTTGCACGTCCGTCGCCGGTCGCGAGCCCGCCGCCGCAGGCCTGTCGGTATGACCAGTGGAACTGCCCCGGCCCGCGTGCACCCCGCAGCGTTGCTGAACATGCGGCGCAGGGGCCGACGGCCGATCGTCAGAACCACGCGCACGCGATCCGGCGATGGCGCGGGCGCCGCGGATGCACGCGGCCCAAACGACGGGCTGCCGGCGGCTCGCGTGCGTCGTCCGCTCGACCGCCTGGTCCGCAATGCCCGTGCCAGGACCGCGACGCGAACCCGTCATCCCAGCAACGTCGGCGGTCAGCCGATCTGCTGACGGGTCGCCCGCCGACGTGCGGCCGTGGCGTCGCGTCCGGACCGACGGCGGCGCAGGGGCGGCGCCGGGCCGCTGAAGCGCAGCGCGAACGGTCACTCCGCTTGCGATGATCGGGCCCGGATGGGCGGCGGCACGCGCCCGTGCTGCTCCGCCGATCTGCCGCGACCTCACGGCCGGGCGCGAGGCGCGCTGCGAGGCAGGCGAGGCCGCCGTCACGGGGGGATTGTGCGTCTGCGCGTTCATCGCAGCTTCAGCGTCGACAGACCGAGGAGCGCGAGCACGAAGGCGATGATCCAGAACCTGATGACCACCTGCGGCTCGGTCCAGCCGAGCTGCTCGAAGTGGTGATGGATCGGCGCCATCTTGAAGACGCGCTTGCCGGTCATCTTGAACGAGGCGACCTGGATGATGACCGACACCGCCTCGAGCACAAACAGCCCGCCGATGATGGCAAGGACGATCTCATGCTTGGTGGCGACCGCGATGGCCCCGATCATGCCGCCGAGGGCGAGCGAGCCGGTGTCGCCCATGAAGATCGCCGCCGGCGGCGCGTTGAACCACAGGAAGCCGAGCCCTGCGCCGATGACGGCACCCGCCACCACCGCCACCTCGCCGGTGCCGCGCACGTTGTGGATCTGCAGGTAGTCGGCGAACACCGCGTTGCCGGACAGGTACGCGATCACCCCGAACGAGCCGGCCGCGATCATCACCGGGACGATGGCGAGCCCGTCGAGCCCGTCGGTGAGGTTCACCGCGTTGCCCGAACCGACGATGACGATCGCCGCGAACAGCGGGAACGCCCAGCCGAGCTGCAGCACGACCTCCTTGAAGAACGGAAAGGTGAGCGCCGAGGCGAGCTCGGGCGTCTCGAGGCGCATCATGACGACCGCGGCGCTGATCGCGATCGACGCCTCGACGAGGAGGCGCACGCGACCTGAGAAGCCCTTGTGGGTGGCCTTCGAGACCTTGAGGAAGTCGTCGTAGAAGCCGATCGCGCCGAAGCCGAGCGTGACGTAGAGGATGACCCAGACGTAGGGGTTGGCAAGGTCCGCCCACAGCAGCGTCGAGGCCACGAGGCCGGTGAGGATCATCAGCCCGCCCATGGTCGGCGTTCCGCGCTTGGTGAGGAGATGGCTGGCCGGTCCGTCCTCTCGGATGGGTTGGCCCTTGCCCTGGCGCACCCGCAGCGCGCGGATCATGCGAGGACCGAACAGGAAGGTCACGAACAGGCTGGTCACCAACGCGCCGCCGGTGCGGAAGGTGATGTAGCGGAACACGTTGAGCGGAGCGAACTCGCCCGCGAGGCCCGACAACAGCTCAAGCATGAAGGCCGTAACGCCTCTCCAGCGCGTCGACCACCGCGGCCAGCCCCACCGCCTTGGATCCCTTGACGAGGATTGCGTCGCCAGGCTCCACCTCGGGCAGCCGCGTCAGCAGCTCGTCCGCCGTTGCGACGTGCTCGCCCCTGAGGTCGAACGGCAGGGCATCGCGCAGCTCCTCGGTCATGGTCCCGACGGTGTGGACGATTCGCACGTCGGCATCGACGAGGAGCGGCGCCAATCCACGGTGGAGCTCGCCGGCCGTCCGGCCGAGCTCGCGCATGTCCCCGAGGATCACGACCCTGCGGCGCGCCTCGGTGCGGCCGAGCCGTGCGATCGCCGCCCCCGTCGACTTGGGGTTGGCGTTGAAGCAGTCGTCGAACAGGATCGCCTCACCGCCCGCGGGTCTGAGGCGCACGCGGCGTCCGCGGCCGCGCGGCGCGGTCCAGTTGCCCAGTGCCCGGGCGCCCTCCGTGATGTCCCAGCCGGCCACCGACAGTGCTGCAAGGACGGCGAGCGTGTTGTTCGCGACGTGCGGCGCCGCCTCGAGGAGCGTGTAGGCGACGCGCTCGCCGAACACGTCCGCCTCCACCGCGCCCGCCTCGTCGAGGGCGACGAGCGAGACGTCTCCCCCCTCGCCGAAGGTGACGACCTCGGCGCGGGCGCGCTGCGCGGCCTCGATGAGCCGGTCGGTGTGCTCGTTGTCGGACGGGACGATGGCGACGCCGCCGTCCTCGAGCCCGGTGAAGATCTCCGCCTTGGCGTCGGCGATCGCCGCCACCGACGGGAAGAAGGCGAGGTGGACCGCCGCCACCGTGGTCACGATGGCGATCGTGGGCCGGACCATCGCGGTAAGTGGGGTGATCTCGCCGGCATGGTTCATGCCGATCTCGAACACCGCCGCGTCGACGTCGGCCGGCATCCGCGCCAGGCTGAGCGGCACGCCCCAGTGGTTGTTGTAGGAGGCGGCGGAGGCGTGCACTGGGCCGCCGGTCGCGAGCGCGAGCTCGAGCATCTCCTTGGTGCCCGTCTTGCCCACCGAGCCGGTCACCGCGACGACGGGGGTCCCCTTGAGGAGGCGCGCGCGCGCTGCCACGCCGACGTGGCCGAGCGCGGCGAGGACGTCGTCGACGACGACGCTGCGTTCGGCCTCGCCGCGCGAGATCACCGCGGCGGACGCCCCCGCGTCGATGGCGTCGGGGACGAACTCGTGGGCGTCGCGCGACACGCCGCTGATCGCGAAGAACGCGTCGCCGGGCTGCAGCGTCCGCGTGTCGATGGAGATGCCGGTGACGGCGGTGGAGCCGGACGCGCCCATGAGCCGGCCACCGGCGGCCTGGGCGAGGTCGCCGAGGGTCCACAGCGGGTCGAGCCTCCGGGGCAAGGCGCTGCTCTTCGGGACGACGGCGCTCATCGGCGGGCCAAGGCGGCTTCGACCGCCGCGCGGTCGCTGAACGGGATGACGCGATCCCCCACGGTCTGCCCCTCCTCGTGCCCCTTGCCGGCGACGACGAGCGCGTCGCCCTCCTGCAGCAACGCCACGGCGTGGCGGATCGCCTCGCCGCGGTCGGCGATCTCCCACGCGTCCGGCGCCCCCACCAGAACCTCTGCACGGATCGCCGCCGGATCCTCGCTACGCGGGTTGTCGTCGGTGACGACGACGACGTCGGCGATGCAAGCGGCGGCCTCGCCCATGAGCCGCCGCTTGCCGGGGTCGCGGTCGCCGCCGGCGCCGATCACCGCCACCAGACGGCCGGGCGTCGACTCCCGCACGGCCGACAGCGCCGCGGTGATCGCCTCGGGCTTGTGCGCATAATCGACGAACACCGGCGCACCGTCGCGGCGGCCGACGAGCTCGAGCCGCCCCGGTGCGCCGACGAGGCCCTCGAGCGCGGCGAGCGCCGTCGCCTCGTCGACGCAGCACACCACGGCAAGGCCCGCCGACACCAGCGCGTTCGCCACCTGGAACGTGCCGACGAGGGGTAGCATCACCTCGCGGCGGCCGGCCCGGCCCTCCACGATCAGGCGTGCGCCCGCGGCCGTGCGCTCGGCCGACACGAGCCTGAGGTCGCGTCCCGAGGGTCCGACGGTGAAGGCGCCCGGCGCGCGCGCCAGCACCGCGTCGGCGCCCGGCGCTTCGGGGTCGACGACGGTGCGGCGCGGGTCGGCCTGCAGCACCTCGAAGAGGCGCAGCTTGGCGGCGAGGTAGTCCGCCGGGCTCGCGTGGTAGTCGAGGTGGTCGCGGCCGATGTTGGTGAACGCCGCCGCGGTCAACCGCACCCCGTCGAGCCGGCGCTGGTCGATGCCGTGGCTCGACGCCTCGAGGGCCACGTGGCTGACGCCCGCGCCGGCGAGCGCGGCGAGGCGGGCCGCGAGCTCGACGGGGTCGGGCGTTGTGAGGCCGCCCGGCACCTCTGCGGCGCCGCGGATGCCGAGCGTGCCGATGGACACCGCCGCGTGGCCGGCGTGCGCGAAGATCTGCCTGGTGAACTCGGCGACGGAGGTCTTGCCCGCCGTCCCCGTGACCGCGGCGATGGTGGCGGGCTGCGGCCCGGCGAGCGCGGCGGCCATCAGCGCGAGGCGCCGTCGGGGGTCGGCGTCGCGCAGGACGGGGACGTTCGCCTCGACGACGGCGTCCGGCGCGGTAAGCACGGCTGCAGCGCCGTTCGCCACCGCCTGGGGCACGAAGGTGGCGCCGTCAGCGCGGGCGCCGCGCAGCGCCGCGAACAGGACGCCCGGCCGCACGCGCCGCGAGTCGGCGGTCACCCCCGTCACGTCGAGGCCTGCATGGTGGGCGGCAAGGTCGGGCGCGAGGTCGCCGAGGCGCACCGTTCACTCCTGATAGGCGACGGTCATCGCCCGCGCGACGTCGTCGTCGTCGAAGCGCGGAGCAAGGAACAGCATCGGACCGACACGCGATATGATGTTCGCCACCGTCGGAGCGGCGTTGAGGCCCGCTGTCGCCTCGCGCTTCCCCTCCTCGGGCTTGGGCTCGTCGAGCACCACGAGCACGATATACCGCGGGTCGTCGATGGGGAACGCCGCGACGAAGGAGTTCAACCGCTTATCCCGCGCGTACCCCCCTGCAACGGCCTTCTCCGCCGTGCCGGTCTTGCCACCCACGTCGTAGCCCGGCACGCGCGCGCGGCGGCCCGAGCCCTCCTCCCCATTGAGCTTGAAGAGCGCGCGCATTTGGGCCGACGCCTCGGCCGACAGGACGCGCCGCCCGATCGCGCGCACCTCGTCCTCCGAGCGCCGGTAGAACGTGGGCGGCGCGTAGATCCCGCCGTTCAGCACGGCGGCGGCGGCCACCGCGGTGTGCATCGGCGTCACCGCGATGCCGTGACCGAACGAGACCGTCGCCGCCGTCACGTTCGGCCAGCGCTCGGGGACGAGCGGGCGCGCGGCCTCGGGGAGCTCGGAGTCGAGCCGGTCGAACATGCCGAAGGCGTCGAGGTAGGCCTTCTGCCGCTCGGGGCCGAGCCCGAGGGCGATCTTCGCGGTGCCGATGTTGGAGGAGTACTTGAACACCTCCGCAACCGTGAGGACGCGCGCCTTGGCGTGGAAGTCGCGGATGGTGAAGCGGCCGACCCGGAGCGGCTTGGTCGCGTCGATTGAGGTGCCGAGCTGCACCGTCCCGGCGTCCAGCGCGCCGGCGAGGGTGAACATCTTGAACACCGACCCCATCTCGTAGACGCCGGCCATGGCGCGGTTCATGCGCACCTCCTCCAGCGCTTGGGCGGGCTCGTTGGGGTCGTAGTCCGGCAGCGAGACCATGGCGACGACCTCGAGGGTCCTCGCGTCGAGCATGATGCCGACGGCGGCGAGCGCCCGGTAGCGCTCGATGGCGCGGGCGAGCTCGTCGCGCACCGCGTGCTGCACGCGCAGGTCGACGGCGAGGGCCACCGGGGCCAGCGTCGTCCCCTTGCGGGCGAACCCGGCCGCCTGGAGCGCCGACAGGCCGCCGCCGTCGATGGTCTTCTCAAGCCCCGCGATGCCGGCGTTGTCGACGTCGACGTGGCCCACGATGTGGCCGACCGACGCCCCGCCCGGGTAGAACCGTCGCGTCTCGGTGAGAAAGCCGACGCCGGGTAGGCCGAGGTCGTGCACGGCCTCGCGCTTCTGGGCCGAGATCTCCCGCTTCAACCAGACGAACCCGCGGTCGGTGGACAGGTCGCGCTGCAACGCCTCGGCGTCGAGCTCGGGCAGGACGCGGGTCAGCGCCTCGACCGCCTCGTCGACGTCGACGATGTTGCGCGGCTCGGCGTAGAGCGAGGCGGTGGCAAGGTCGGTCGCCAGCACCTCGCCGCGACGGTCGACGATGTCGGGGCGCGCCGCCTGCACCTCGTCGAGCGGGCTGACCCCGTCCCCGCTGACCGCCGCTGCGGGCGCGATCGCCAGCGAGACGAGGCGCGCGCCGACGACGCAGAACATGAAGGCCGAAGCGACCATCATGAGCACGATGCGACCCCGGGCGCCGGCGTCGCCCGCCTCCATGCGCCTCATCGTGCCGCCTCCTCCCGTTGCGCCTTCATCGCCGAGGCGATCCGCGCCGGCGTTGCGATCTGCTCCGCCGTGATGGGCGCGAGCCGCAACGCCGTCTCGTGCCGATCGACCAGGGCCTGCAGCCGCGCCGGATGGTCGAGGGCGCTCCATTCGGCGCGAAGCTCGCTGATTCGCTGCCGCTCGGCGGCGATCTTTCGGGACAGTTCACCGATTGCGCGGGCGTCCCGCTCGGCGTCCTTCTTGACGACGAAGACCGTGGCCGCGCTCGCGGTGGCCGCCGTGAGCGCGGTGAGGAGGAGCGCGAGGCGCAGCGGACGCTTGATCACAGGACACCCTTGAGCCGGACGACGGGGACGAGGCTGGGATCGAACGGCACGGCGGGGGCTGCGGTGCGGCGGGCCGCGCGCAGCTTGGCCGACCGTGCGCGAGGGTTCGCCGCCGCCTCCGCCGCGCTGGGGCCGACGGCGCGACGGCCGACGGGCACGAAGCTCGCCTCCGGTCCGCCGACGGCGGGCAGGTGGCGGGAGCCGGCCGCCTCGCCCGAGCGGGCCGCGAGGAAGCGCTTCACCAAGCGGTCCTCCAGGGAGTGGAACGCGACGACCACGAGCCTGCCGCCCTCGCGCAGGAGGCGCTCGGCGGCCGCGAGGCCGCGTCCGAGCTCGCCGAGCTCGTCGTTCACCGCGATGCGCAGCGCCTGGAAGGTGCGCGTCGCCGGGTGCAGGCCGGGCGTCGCCCGCAGGACGCGCTCGCACAGGGCGGCGAGCTCGCCGGTGGATGACAGCGGCCGAGCTGCCACGATGGCACGCGCGACGCGGCCGGCGTGGCGCTCCTCGCCGAAGGTGCGCAGGAGGTGCGCAAGGTCGGCGACGTCGGCCCGGTTGACGATGTCGGCCGCGCTCGGCCCTTCGCCGCCCATGCGCATGTCGAGCGGTCCGTCCAGGCGGAACGAGAAGCCGCGTGCCCCCTCGGCGAGCTGGAAGGAAGAGACGCCGACGTCGAGGACGACGCCGTCGACGGCGTCGATGCCTGCCCCAGGGACGAGCGCGGCCATGTCGCCGAAGCGCCCCTCGATGGCAATGAGCTTCGGCTGCTCCTCGGCGAGCGCGCTCGCCCGGTGGACGGCTGCGGGGTCGCGGTCGATGGCGACCACCGAGGCCCCGGTGGCAAGGATCGCCCGGGCGTAGCCGCCGCCGCCGAAGGTGCCGTCGACGACCACCGCGTCCGGTTGGGGCGAGAGGTGCACCATGACTTCCCCCAGCATGACGGGGACGTGGCGGGCGCCGCTCGTAGCGCTGCCGGAGGTCGCCCCGTGCGGCGGTGGGGCGTCATCCCACGTCATTCCACGCCGGCTCCCTGACGCGTCGCGCCGAGCATCCCGAAGGCGCGCCGCATGGCCTCAGCGCGCTGGGCGCGGAACCGCTCCGGCTCCCAGATCTGGAACTTGTAGCCGAGGCCGACGAAGGTCGCCTCGCGGTCGATGGCGGTGGCCTCGCAGATCGCATCGGTGAGGACGACGCGACCCTCGCCGTCGATCTTGAGGTGCTCGGAGATGCCGAACAGCGCCGTGGAGACCATGTCGTGGTCCGCGGTCAGCGTGGCGAGGTCCCCGAGGCGGGCGTTGATCTCCTCAAGCAACTGGTGACCTCCGGCGTCGACGGTCTCGGCGTGGGGCGAGGGGAAGCAGTACAGCCCCTCGTACCCATCCCGGGCGAGGACGGTGCGGAACGGCGCTGGGATCGACACGCGCCCCTTGGCGTCGAGCTTGTTGGTGAAGTGCGAGACGAACCCGTGCACGCCAGCCCCCGCTGGTCGGCTTCCCGCGCCGCCCGGTCCCGCGCCGCTCCGCCCGCGGGATGATTTGGGATATCATGGGCCAGCGTGGGCGTCAACGAGATGGAACCGTGATCCCAGGCATTCGATCGACTTGCCTGACCGCAGCGAGCCGCGGGCGGCACCCGATCCGTCACGAGCACCGGCGCTGGGTGGGTGCCCGCCGGACGCTAGGATCTGGCCGAGTCGGGGCGCGGGGCACAGCCCCTTTAGCGCACGCTCGAACGTGCAGCGTCGGGCTCGGCAGGCGACGCGTGCGGGCGGCGCCGCCGCCGCGTCGGTGCGGGGTGCGGGGTAAGCGCCAGCCGGTCTGTAAGCCGGGTTCTGTATGGCGGGGCGAGCCCCGCGTGACGGCCATTCATCTGGGACGCCCGTCGCCGGACGCCTCGTGCGACCCACCCGGGCGGTTGTGGCCGGAAACGGGCCACCGCCCCTATGCGGTCTTGCTCCCGGCGGGGTTTGCCGTGCCGGCCCCGTTGCCGGCGCCGCGGTGGGCCCTTACCCCACCGTTTCACCCTTACCGCCGGCAGCGGCCGAGGCCGTCGCCGGAGGCGGTCTCATTTCTGTGGCACTTTCCCTGGGGTTGCCCCCGCCGGGCGTTACCCGGCGCCGTGTTTCCGTGGAGCCCGGACTTTCCTCCCCGGCGACCTTTCGGCCGTTGCCGGAGCGGCCGTCCGACCGGCTGGCCGCCGCCATATGGCGTGGACGCGCGACGAACGCAAACGCGGACGGCGCAACGCGGATGGGCCTTATCGCCCTGGGCATGGAAAAATGGGGTCCGGCCGAAGCCAGACCCCAGTTGAGGGAGGAGCGAGGGGACTGTCTCATAAAACTCGCCCGACGGGGATAACCCGGAAGCGACATTCACGCGGCGTGGCAAGTTTCACACAAGCCTCACGCCAGTTCCACGCAAGCTGACCGAACTTCGCCGCCGGACGGGTCAATCAAGGGCGTTGAGGAAGCGCACGATCCGGTCCATCGCCTCGGCAAGGCTCTCCCTGCTGCGCAGGAAGCACACCCGCACGTAGCCTTCCCCGTTGGCCCCGAAGGCGGTGCCCGGCGCGGTGCCGACCAGCGCCTCGTCGATCAGCCGGAACGCCGCCTCCCGGGAGGAGGCGAGGCCCGCCACCTTGAAGAAGGCGTAGAACGCGCCGTCCGGCGGCGCGTAGGTGACGCGCGAGTGACCGGCGAGCGCCTCTGACACGACCTCGCGGCCGACGCGCGCCCGCTCGATGGTGGCGCGGACGAACCAGTCACCCTCGGTGACCGCCGCAAGGCCGGCGCGCTGGAGGAACTGCGCGACGCCGGAGGTCGAGTACTGAATAAGGTTCTCCAGGGTCTGTCGCAGCGCGACGGGCGCGTGGATCCAGCCCATGCGCCATCCCGTCATCGCCCAGTTCTTAGAAAACGTGCCGACGTAGAGGATGCGCTCGTCTGGAGCCGCGATGTCGAGGAAGGAGGGCGCTCGCGGCGCCCCAGTCCACACGAAGCGGGCGTAGATCTCGTCGGCGATGATCCACAGGCCGTGCCTTCGGGCGAACTCCAGCACGCGCTCCAGCGTCGCCAGGTCGGCGGTCCATCCGGTGGGGTTGGCCGGCGAGTTGAGGAAGATCGCCCGCGTCGCAGGCGTCACCGCGCGCTCCAGCGCCTCCACGGTGAGGACCCAGCGCCCGTCCGCCTCATCCATCGGCACGGGAACCGGCCGTGCCCCGATCACGGCCCCGGCACCGGATACGTTCGGCCACGTCGGCGTCGGCACGAGGATCTCCTCGTCCTCGCCGACGGTGAGGGCGACGCACAGCTGGATCGCCTGCATGCCCGATCCCGTCATGTAAAACGTGTCGGGGTCGAACGGCCGACCGTAGAGCGCCTCGTAGTACCCGGCCAACGCCTCACGCAGCGCCGGCAGCCCGCGCGGGTAGGTGTAGAACGTCTCGCCGTCGCGCAGGGCGCGGGTCGCTGCGTCGGCGATGAAGCGGGGCGTCGGAAGGTCCCCCTCCCCCGCCCATAGGGGGATGAGACCCTCCTTGTCCCGCCCGTGGTTGACGGCCGCGATGATGCCGCTCGCCGGCGCCCGTTGCGCCGCCGGCCGCACCGCCGACATCAGATCGCCCATCCGTGCCTCCTGGAACGCCGCGTCGCCTGCCACGACGCAACGACGACGTCAAACGCGTGGGGCTGGGCCGCGCTCGGTTCAGCCTGCCTTCATCGAGCCCCGTCTAATGAGCATGGACCGTCCCTTGTGTGTCCTGCGTCAAGGGACGGCCTCACGGCGTCGTGGGATGGTCGGGCCTCGTGCGCGCTCCGAATTGTGGTAGAGTGTGGCAGCGCGGGCGCGGTCCGACCCGGCGCACGAACGTCAGCGAGCGATCCCGTAATGCGAATCCTTCCCGCCGCGACGGTGCTGTCGGTCGGAACGGTGGCGTTCCTGGCCCTCGCGGTGCCGCGCCTCTACACCGGCTATCACGAACGCGAGGTGCGCCAGGAGCTGCAGGCCGCGACGCCGGGCGAGACGCTGGACGAGCGCGTCCGCGCCGCGCTCGAGGACGACGACGTCTCCCTCGCCACGCAATACGTCGACCTTGCGGACGACCTCGGCAAGCCGGTGGCGCCGGAGACCGCGCAGTCCCTGGCCGAGGCGCAGGGGACCGTCGCCTCCATCGTGCGCAACGCCGGGGCGTTCGCTGGCGCCTACATCACCGGCCGCGCCGACAGCGCCGCCGGCCTCGCTGGCGCCGTGGTGTCGGACCTCACCGTGGTCGGCGACGTGCGCGACATCATCTCCGAGGGCGGCAAGGCGGCGGTCGGCGAGGAGTACTCGCGCTTCCTGCTGACCCTCGCCGCGATCGGCCTCGCCGCGGAGGGCGCGACGGTGGCGACCGGCGGCTCCTCCCTCGTCGTCAAGGCCGCGGTCTCGGTGTTGAAGGTGGCCAAGCGCACCGGCAACCTCACCGCCGCGTTCACCGCGCGCCTGCTGCGGCTCGCCAGTGCCGCGACGCGGCAGGCGGACGCCCCTGCCACGGCGGTGCGCACGGCCGGCGTCGGGGCGACGCCGATCGCCCGTGTGGCGGCCCGTGCGGAGCTGCGCTCGACGCTGTCGGCCATCGGCACGGCCGCCGAGAACGCCGGGCCGGCCGACACCGTCAAGCTGCTGCGCTACGTGCGAACCACGGACGACGCGCGCGAGCTGGCGACCTTCACCAGCCGCTTCGGCCGTCGCTCGCGCGCCGTGGCCGAGCTCACCGGCAAGACCACGTTGCGAGCGTTCCGCGTGTCGCTGCGCGGGCTCCGGCTGCTGTTCGCCTTCCTGTACAGCTTCATCGCCTGGCTCGCCGGCCTCATCGCCCTGCGTCTCGTCAAGCGCGTCCTTGCCGGCATCGCCCACGCGTTCCGCAGCGCGTTCCTCGCCGTGGCGCTTCCCTAGGCGAAGCGGCGACGGCGCAGGGGCACGCGGCGCAGGCATAGCGGAGCGTTCGTGACGATTTACCTCCCCGTGGCCGAGATGCCCGTGGCCGTCCTCATGATCCTCGCCATGGGCGGCGCCGTCGGGCTGATCTCTGGGCTGTTCGGGGTCGGCGGCGGCTTCCTGATGACGCCGCTCCTGATCTTCTCCGGCATCCCACCGGCGGTGGCGGTCGCCTCGGTCACGCCGCAGATCGTCGCCTCGTCCACCTCCGGCGCGTTGTCCTACGGGCGGCGTGGGCAGGTGGACTTCAAGCTCGCTGCGATCCTCATCGCCTCCGGCGCCGTGGGCGCGCTCGCCGGCGCGCGCCTGTTCGCCACGCTCGGCAGCCTTGGCCAGCTCAGCCTCGTCATCGCGATCTGCTACACGCTGTTCCTCGCCACCATCGGCGGGCTGACGCTCAACGAGGCGCTGCGCGCGATGCTGCGTGCCAGGGCCGCCCGCCGCCGCGGCGAGCCGCCGCCGCCGCAGCGCCTCACCGGCTCGCGCGGGTGGATCCATCGCCTGCCGTTCAAGGTGAGGTTCCGCCGGTCCAAGCTCTACATCTCCGTGCTGCCGGTGATGGCGCTCGGCCTGTCGATCTCGTTCCTCGGAACGTTGCTCGGCATCGGCGGCGGCTTCATCATGGTGCCGGCGCTGATCTACCTTTTGAAGGTGCCGACCAGCATCGTCGTCGGCACCTCCCTCGTCCAGATCGTCGGCGTCATGAGCATCGCGACGATCAGCCACTCCCTCGCCTCGCAGACCGTCGACGTGCTGCTCGCCTTCATCCTGATGATCGGCGGCGTCATCGGTGCGCAGATCGGTGCATCCATGGGGCAGTCCCTGCGCGGCGAGCACCTGCGCGCGCTGCTCGGCCTCCTCGTCCTCGTCGTCGGCCTGCGCTTCGCGGTCAACCTCGTCGTCACGCCGGACGACCTCTACGTCATCACGACGTTGACGCGGTGAGGCGGCTCGCCCTCGCCCTTGCCCTCCTCGCAGCTGCGCCGGCGAGCGCGGAGTCCCTGGCGGTCGCCCTGTCGACGCGGTCCGTGTCCATCGGCTCGGACTTCTCCGGCGCGTCGATCTCGCTGTTCGGCGTCATCGAGCGCGACGCGCAGACGGTGCCGCGGCCGGGGGAGTACGAGGTCATCGTCGTGGTGCGCGGACCCGAGCAACGCGTCCTCGTCCAGCGACGGGAGCGTCGGCTGGGCATCTGGGTGAACAGCGCCGGCCAGCACTTCGAGGCGATGCCGTCGTACTACGGCCTGTTCACGACCGAGGACGCGGCCCCCCTGGTCCTCGACCAACAGGGGCCGGCACGGCGCCTCTCCCTCGCCTCCCTCGGTGTCGGGGCGGACGAGCGCGAGACCTACCGCATCGCACTCGCTCACCGGCGCATGCGCAACGGGCTCTACATGGAGCGGTACGGCGCCGTGACCTTGATGACGAAGACGTTCTTCCGCACCGAGGTCCCGCTCCCCCCGCTGGTGGAGGACGGCACCTACACGGTGTTCGTGCTCCTCTTCGCGGCGGGCACGCCCCTCGACGACCAGCGGCTGACGTTCGTCGTCTCCAAGTCCGGCTTCGAGGAGCAGCTTTCCCGGCTGTCACAGCAGCGACCGCTCGTCTACGGGCTCGGCGCGGTGGTGCTCGCCCTCGTCACTGGCTACGTCGGCGGCGTGGTCTTCCGCCGCGGTTGAGCCGCTCCGTCGAACTCCGCGGCACGCACCACGTTGCCACCGGGTCAGATCGCCGGTCCCGACCGCAGGAGGATGCCATGACGCAGTCCAATCCGATGGTCCCGGTGACGCTCGGCCTCGCCGGGCTCCTCCCGTTCCTGGCGACGAGCGCGGCGGCGGCCTTCCTCCCGTCCTGGCAGGCGGTCGCGACCCTCGCGGCGGCGCTCTACGGCATCGCCATCCTGTCCTTCCTCGGCGGGATCCACTGGGGCCGAGCGCTAACGACAGGGCGCGCCGGCGAGTACGTCGGATCCGTCGTCCCCTCGCTCGTGGCGGTGTTCGCGATGGTGCTGCCGCCGCCCTGGGCACTCGGCGTGTTGTCGTCGGCCTTCGCGGTCGTGGGCGCGATCGACGTCGCGCTACTTTCCAAGACCGGTCCCGCCTGGTTCGCGCGGCTGCGGCTCGTGCTCACCGTGGTCGTGGTGATCGCGCTGGCGGTGTCGGCGGCGTACGCACCGGCGTCGGGTCCGATGTTCGGCCTCCTCGGCTGACGCCGGAGCCTTGACTAGGCGGCGGGGACTGTCGGCGGTCGACCACTCTCGCGCTCACCGGGAACTCGTTCGATCAGCAAGAGCGCCCTCAACACCTGCTATTTCGTTGCGCTCAGACCGCGCGGACGCAAGTTCCGCCTCCCTTCAAACGGAACCCTGAAATCGGTGTTGAATCGGGCGTCAATCGCTGAAGACGAGGATGATCAAGATGCCGACCATCGCCGCCTACATCGGCGCAGCCATCGCCGAAATCGCCGGTTGCTTCGCATTCTGGGCATGGCTTCGCCTAGACGAGCCGGTTTGGTGGATCCTGCCAGGGATAGCTTCGCTGGCCCTGTTCGCGTACTTGCTCACGCTGGTTGATAGCGCCGCCGCCGGGCGCGCATACGCCGCTTACGGAGGAGTTTATATCGCGAGTTCGCTTGCCTGGCTGTGGCGCATCGAAGGCGTCAAACCTGACCGGTGGGACCTCATCGGAGCCGCCGCCTGCCTCATCGGAGCCGCAATCATCATTGCCGCACCACGGACGCCAGCTTGAAATTGTCAACGCCACCTAGTCGCGGAAGGTCGCGAGGCAGCGGCCGGTCATCGCCTCGGGCTGGGGAATATCCATCAGCGCGAGCACCGTCGGTGCAAGGTCGGCAAGGCGGCCATCGGACAGCGTTGCCGTGCGCGGCGAGACGAGGACCAGCGGCACGTCGTTCAGCGTGTGCGCGGTGTGCGGCGAGCCCGTCTCGGGGTCGACCATCATCTCGCAGTTGCCGTGGTCGGCGGTGAACAGCAGGAAGCCACCGCGGGCAGCGACCGCGTCGGCGACTTGGCCGAGCGACTGATCCACCGCCTCCACCGCCGCGATCGCGGCCTCGAGGCTGCCCGTGTGACCGACCATGTCGGGGTTCGCGAAGTTCACGACAACAAGGTCGTAGGCGTCCGCCCCGAGCGCTTGCAGCAGCTCCCGGGTCAGCTCGGGCGCCGACATCTGGGGTTGTAGGTCGTAGGTGGCGACCTTGGGCGAGGGCACCATCACCCGCTCCTCGCCATCGAAGGGCGCCTCGCGGCCGCCGTTCAGGAAGTACGTCACGTGGGGGTACTTCTCGGTCTCGGCGAGGTGGATCTGCCGGCGGCCGGCGCGCGCCACGGTCTCGGCGAGGCCGTCGGCGAGGTTCTGCGGCGCGAACAGAGTCGCCATCGCCCCGTCGAGCTCACCGCCGTACGACACCATGCCGACGGCCTTGGCGAGCCGGACCGTCCGCGGACGGGAAAATCCCTCGAAGTCCGGGAGGAGGAGGGCCGAGAGGATCTCCCGCACGCGGTCGGAGCGGAAGTTGATGCACACGATCGCATCACCGTCCGCCATGCCGCCGTAGTCCCCGATGACGCAGGGTTCGACGAACTCGTCCATGGTGCCCGCATCGTGCGCGGCGCGCACCGCACCGACGGCGTCGCCCGCACGGTGCCCCTCGGCGTCGACGAGCACGCGGTACGCCCGCTCGACGCGCTCCCAGCGGTTGTCGCGGTCCATCGCGAAGTATCGCCCGGTGACGGTCGCGATGGGGACGTCGTCCGGCAACGCGCCCTCAAGAGCCGCGAGCTGGGCCGGCGCCGCGTCGGGGGCCGTGTCCCGGCCGTCCGTGAACGCGTGGACGAGCGCGGGCACGCCCGCCGACGACGCCGCTCGGGCCACGGCCACCGCGTGGTGCTGGTGGGCGTGGACGCCGCCCGGGGACATCAGCCCTATGATGTGGCAGGTCCCACCGGTGCCGGAAAGCGCCTCGAACAGCCCGGTCGCCTCGAGCCGTGCCGCGAGGTCGCCGCTGCGGGCCGCCTCGTCGATGCGCGGCAGCTCCTGAAGGACGATCCGCCCTGCGCCGATGTTGAGGTGGCCGACCTCCGAGTTGCCCATCTGGCCCTCGGGCAGGCCCACTGCGGGCCCGCACGTCGTGAGGAGGGCGTGCGGGTTCGCCTCATGCAACCGGTCGAAGTTCGGCGTCCTCGCCTGCGCGATGGCGTTCGCCTCGCGCTCCTCGCGCCAGCCCCAGCCGTCGAGGATCATCAGGATGGTCGGCGTCGGCATGGTCCCTCCCGCGTCCGCCCTCGCTTAGGCTAGAAGCGCGGCGCCGGCCAGCGCACCTCAGCCGAGGCCGTTGGCGATGAGGAGCACGGCGATGCCGGCGAGCGCGACGAAGATCACGCGGCGGAAGATGTCCGCGCTCAGCCGTCGTCCGAGCCGGTCGCCCAACGGCATGCCGGCGGCCACCGCGAGGAGCGTGAGCGCTCCGATGCCCGCGCGCTCGAGGGTCAGCGTGCCGTCGGCGATGAGGACGCTCACCTGGACCATCGAGAACAGCAGGAACACCGCTGAGATGGCGGAGACGAAGCCCTCGCGATCCACCCGCAGCGACTGCAGGAAGGTCACGCTGACCGGGCTCGAGATGCCCACCGCCCCTTGCAGGAGCCCCGTCACGAAGCCGAACGGGCCGGCGAAGAACGAGGCGCGTGAGAGGGGCAGCGTCAGGGCCGGCAACGCCAGCTGGGAGGCGAGGTAGACGAGCACCGCGACGCCGAGCGCCACCTGCAGCAGCTCGACCGGCGCGCTGACGAGGACCTGGGTACCGATGAAGGTTCCTACCGCTCCTGCGACGAGGAAGGGCAGCATGTAGCGCTGGGCGAGGAGCGCACGGCGGAACTGCGCCACCTGGAGCGTGTTCGTGACGATGATCGGCACCGCGACGATGGCGATGGCGGTCGGCACGTCGAGCGCGATGGTGAGGAGCGGGATCGCCAGCAGCGGCAGCCCCATGCCGATGGCGCCCTTCATGACCGAGCCGAGGAAGATGGTCACGAGGGCGAGCGCGGTGATCATGGGGCTCCGGGCGGCCTCGCCGCCGCACGATGGCCCGGCGGGGTGCGAAAGGCAGGCCGCTCGCAGCTAGCCGGCTCGGCCGCCCCCGTCAACGACGTCAGCTGACGGGGGCGGAGATCTCGCAGCCGTCGAACGATCCGTCCACCCGGTCGACGCGGAAGCGGATCCCCGAGTCCTCCTCCACGAACACGCGCTTGCCCGCCTCCTCGACGACGAAGAAGCAGGAGCGCGAGGTGTCGTTCAGCCGCGGGTAGGTGAAGCAGGTGCGACCGCCCTCATCGACCTCCACGTAGCCGGTCGAGACCTGTCCCTCGATGTTGTAGACGGTGTCGCCGGACGGGGCGATGCACTCGTACCAGCGCTCCCCGGTGTCGAGGAGGACGCCGGACATGCGGCCGCCGTAGAGGAAGCCGCGGATCTCCGACGCCGTCAGCCGATCCGCAGCGTCCGCCGGGGACGCCGTCACGACCGGCTGGAGGGCGCCGATCGCCACCGCCACCAAGAGTAGGCTCGTCGTGCGGATCATCGCCATCGCCTCGTTCCGTTCTGGTGCGCGGCCGTGTGTCCGCCTCGATGCCGCGGACCATCGCACGTCGACATGGCCGGCAGATGGCCGACCGCGGCGAGCGCGAGGCGCCGTGGCGTCAGGCCGGCGACCGCTCCGCCTCGCGCAGCGCCTGCCACACCCGCGACGGGGTCGCCGGCATGTCGAAGGTCTCCACCCCGCGCGAGGCGAGCGCGTCGCAGACCGCGTTGAGCCCCGCGGCGAGCGCGCCGACCGAGCCCGCCTCGCCGACGCCCTTGACCTTCAGCGGGTTGAGCGCGGTCTCCACCGTGGTGAACGCCGCGCGGATCGCCGGCAGGTCGTCGGCGCGCGGGACGGCGTAGTCCATGTAGCTCGCCGACAGGAGCTGGCCGTCGCCCGGAGCGTACACCACCTCCTCCTGGAAGACCTGGCCGAGCCCCTGGGCGACTCCGCCGTGGATCTGCCCCTCGGCGAGCTGGTGGTTGAGCACGCGGCCGATGTCCTCGATGGCGCTGTAGGCGCAGATCGTCGTCTCGCCGGTATCAGGGTCGACCTCGACCTCGCAGACGTGGCAGCCGTTGGGGAAGGTCGCCTCCTCCGGCTTGAACGACCCGTCGCCGGCGAGCGCGTCGCCGGCCGCCGCAGCGCTCGCCGCGAGCTCGGACAGCGCGACGATGCGGTCGGTGCCGACGATGCGGAACGCGCCGTCGCCGTACTCGAGGTCGACGTCCGACGCCTCCAGCGCATCAGCCGCCCGTTCCCTCGCCTTCCTCAGGAGGTCGTCGACGGCCGCCACCGCGGCGGAGCCGCAGGAGATCATCGCCGACGAGCCGCCCATGCCCTTGCCCTGGGGCACGTGGTCGGTGTCGCCCTGGACGTAGGTGAAGCGCTCGGCCGGCACGCCGAGCGCCGCCGCGGCGACATCGATCAACGCGGTCTCGAGCCCCTGTCCCGCGTTGAACGCCCCTCCGTGGAGGGTGAGCGTGCCGTCCTCGCCGACGGTGAGGTTCGCGTAATCCGCGGACGTCCGCTTGTACGGCCCGCCCGCGGCCTCCACGCACATGGCGACGCCGAGGCCGCGCAGCTTGCCGCGCGCTTCAGACTCGCGCCGCCGCTCGGGGAAGCCGGCGATGTCGGCGTGGTCGAGCCCCTCGTCCATCACGCGCGGGAAGTCGCCGCAGTCGAAGTCGAAGATGAAGGGCGAGGACCAGGGCATCTCGGCCGGCTGGATGAGGTTGATGCGCCGCAGCTCCAGGGGATCGAGGCCGAGCTTGCGGGCGGCGTGGTCCACCGTGCGCTCGATGGCGAGCGTCGCCTCGGGGCGCCCCGCACCGCGGTAGGCCGCCACCGGCGCGGTGTGGGTGAGCACCCCGGTGATCTTCGCCGCCACCGAGGGCGTCCTGTAGACGCCGGTGACGCCGCCGATGTTGAACAGCGGCGGCTGCGAGCGGCCGGTGGCGTAGGCGCCGATGTTGGTCTCGCAGGCGACGGAGAGCGCGGTGAAGCGGCCGTCCGCGTCGAGCCCGAGGTCCACGTGCATCGTCATGTCACGCCCCGCCTCGTCGGCCAGGAAGTCCTCGGTGCGGTCGGCCGTCCAGCGCACCGGGCGGCCGAGGCGACGCGCCGCCCAGAAGGTGAGCATCTCCTCGCGCAGCGGCCCGGCCTTCATGCCGAACGAGCCGCCGACGTCCCCTGCCACCACACGGACCGCGTCCGCCGGCACGTCGAAGGCGTTGGCGACCAGGCCACGCAGCCCCTGCGGGCCCTGGTGGCTCGCGTAGAGCGCCCAGCGGTTGCCCTCGGGCCGGGCCAGCGCGCCGCGCGGCTCCATGGCCGCGGCGTTCACCCGCGAGGCGCGGGTCGAAAGGCGCACCTGGTGCGTCGAGGCGGCGAGCGCCTCCTGCGTCCTGTCCCACTCGCCGTGCGCCCACTCGAAGCCGACGTTGCCCGGGCGCTCGGCATCGACGAGCGCCGCGCCGTCCGCCAGGGCCTCGGCGACGTTCACCACCGCTCGGCCCTCGTCGTAGTCCACCTCGACGGCCTCGGCCGCGTCGAGCGCCGCCTCGTAACTCGCCGCGATCACCATGGCGACCGGCTCACCGACGAAGCGCACCGCGTCCTGCCCGAGCAGTGGCCGGGGCGTCGCGCCCCACTCGCGTCCGTCGGGCCCGGTGACCTTGAGGCCCGCCTGCACCGGACCGACGCCGTCCGCAACAAGATCCGCCGCGGTAAGCACCGCCGCGACGCCCGGCATCTGCGCGGCCGTCGTCGCGTCGATGCCGACGATGCGAGCGGCGGCATGGGGCGAGCGCACGAACACGGCGACGAGGGCGTCCGGCTCGGTGACGTCGCCGGTGAAGCGGCCCTGCCCCGTGATGAAGCGCAGATCTTCGATCCGCCCTCGGCGATCAGTCATGGCGAGCCCTTCTGTTGTCGATGGATGGATCTGGGGCAGGAACGGCCAACAAGGCAACCCGACGATCAGCTCAGCGACTGCGTGTCGCCGTCGATGGAGATCGCCTGGCCCGAGATGGTGCGGCCGCGCGGCGAGCACAGGAACAGGATCTGGTCGGCGAGCTGACGCGCCGTGACCATGGTGCGCAGCGACACGTTCCTCACCGCCGACGCACGCACCCGCGCGACGTCCATGTTGTTCGCCCGCGCCCTCGCCTCGAACACGCGCTCGATGCGATCGCCCTCGACGAGGCCGGGCAGGATGGCGTTGCAGCGGATGCCGTGCGGCCCGAGCTCCGCCGCGAGGGACTTGGTGAGGCCGATGACGCCCCACTTGGCAGCCGCGTAGGGCGTGCGTAGGGGGAAGCCGAACTTGCCCGCCGCCGACGACAGGTTGACGATGGAGGCGTTGTCGCTCGCCTTGAGGTGCGGCACGGCGAGGCGCGTGCAGTTGAACTGGCCCGTGAGGCAGACCGCGAGGCAGTCGTCCCAGTCGGCCGGTTCGATGCCATCAACCGGGCCAGTCGGCCCCGCGATCCCCGCGTTGTTGATGAGGACGTCGAGGCCGCCGAGCGTGCTCAGCGCGTCCTCGAACAGGCGGCCGACCGCGTCGCGGTCGGCGACGTCAGCCACCGTGCTGGTGACGGCGGGGTCGCTCTCGCCGAGCGCGGACAGCATCGCCTCGTCGACGTCGCAGGCGTGGACGCGCGCGCCCTCCTCCACGAAGGCGCGGGCGACCTCGCGGCCGATGCCGGAGGCGCCCGCGGTGACGAGCACCCTGAGGCCTGCGATGCCAAGGTCCACGGTGCCCTCCCGTCGCCGTCGCCCGGCCTCACGGGGCTGGAGCCCTCGACAAAGCTGCGCTGCTCGTCCAGCCTAGGTGCGCGGTCTCGACGCATCAAGGTATCCGCCGCAACGGTGCGCACGTGCCCTCGTCGAGGCCGCGCTGCTGCCGCTGCGCTCGGCCTAGAGGCAGCCGCGACGGGGCGCGACGTCGCCCGAGGCAACGGACGGGAGGGCCATGCCGAAGGTCTCCATCGTCGGCGCTGGCCTCATCGGCCGCGCCTTCGCCATGGTGTTCGCCCGTGCCGGGTGGGATGCTGCGCTGTTCGACCCGGTCGCCGGCGTCGCCGAGGCGGCCCGGGCGGCCTGCCACAGCGGGCTCGTCGCCCTCGCCGAGCACGGGTTGTGCGAGGACCCCGCCGGAGCGCACGCGCGCCTCACCGTCGCAGGGACGCTGGCCGAGGCCCTCGACGGCGCCGAGCACGTGCAGGAGAGCGGGCCGGAGCGCCCTGAGGTCAAGCGCGAGCTGTTCGCCGAGCTCGACAGGCTGGCGTCGCGCGATGCCGTCCTCGCGTCCTCCACCTCGGCGATCCAGTGTTCCCTGTTCACCGAGGCGCTCGACGGGCGGCACCGCTGCCTCGTCGCCCACCCGGTGAACCCGCCCCACCTCGTACCCGTGGTCGAGCTTTCCGGCGCGCCGTGGACCGACCCCGCCGCACTGGAGCGCGCCCGCGCCACCTTCGACGCGATCGGCATGGCGCCCGTCACCGTGCTGAAGGAGATCGACGGGTTCATCCTGAACCGCCTGCAGGCGGCGCTGCTGTCGGAGGCGTTCCGCCTCGTCGCAGAGGGTTACGTCTCCCCGCAGGACCTCGACCGCACCGTCGCCGACGGGCTCGGCCTCAGGTGGTCGTTCATGGGACCGTTCCAGACCATCGAGCTCAACGCCCCCGGCGGCGCGCCCGACTACTGCACGCGCTACGCCCCGTTCTTCCGCCGCGTGGCGCCCGAGCTCGGCGGCGCCACCGCGTGGACCGAGGAGACCATCGCCGCATGCCTCGGGGCGTGGGGCGGGCCGCGCAGTGTTGAGGAGCTCGAGGCCAAGTCGCGGTGGCGCGACGATCGCCTCGCCGCGCTCGCCGCCCACAAGTCGGCGCAGAAGACCGTGCAACGCTAGGAGCCCGTCATGCCATCCAAGGTCATCATCACCTGCGCCGTGACCGGCTCGATCCACACGCCGTCCATGTCGCCGCACCTGCCGGTGACCGCGGAGGAGATCGCCGATGCCGCGGTGGGCGCGGCCGAGGCAGGCGCCGCCATCGTCCACCTGCACGCCCGCGACCCGAAGGACGGGCGCCCGGACCAGTCCACCGACGCGTTCGCCCCGTTCCTGCGCGTCATCAAGCAACGCTCGGACTGCGTCATCAACATCACGACGGGAGGCGCGGCGACGATGACGGTGGAGGAGCGCGCCCGCCCCGCGCAGGTGTTCAAGCCCGAGGTCGCCTCGCTCAACATGGGCACGATGAACTTCGGGCTCTACCCGATGCTGAACCGCTTCAAGGAGTTCCAGCACGACTGGGAGCGCCCGTACCTCGAGGGCTCGCGCGAGCGCATCTTCAAGAACACCTTCGCCGACATCGAGCACATCCTGACCTCGTGCCGCGAGAACGGCACGCGCTTCGAGATCGAGTGCTACGACATCGGCCACCTCTACACCCTGGCGCACTTCGTGGACCGCGGCCTCGTGGAGCCGCCGTTCTTCGTGCAGTCGGTGTTCGGCATCCTCGGCGGCATCGGCGCCCACCCCGAGGACGTCGCCCACATGCGCCGCACCGCCGACCGGCTGTTCGGCACGGACTATCGCTGGTCCGTGCTCGGCGCGGGGCGCAACCAGATGGTGGTGGCGGCGATCGCCGCGGCCATGGGCGGCAACGTGCGTGTCGGCCTCGAGGACTCGCTGTGGGCCGGGCGGGGACGGCTCGCCCAGTCCAACGCCGAACAGGTGACCATCGCCCGGGGCATCATCGAAGGGTTGGGGCTGGAGATCGCGACGCCCGAGGAGGCGCGCGAGATCCTGTCGCTGAAGGGTGGCGACCGCGTCGAGTTCTGACGCTAGAGCAACTTATCTGGGTCTGAGGAGACCCAGGATGCTCTAGCGGCCCGGCTTGTCGCGCACCGCTCGAGCGGCTTGGGTTTGAGCGGAACCACCCGACCCCATGAAGACCCCCCGATCCACGAGCTAGGCGGCGGACACGGTTCGCGGCGATCCAGATGCGGATCGCCGCGAGGGTGATGGCGGCGGGTTGTCAGGCCGGCGATCGGACCGCGGCGATGTCCTTGCAGATCACGCGTGGCGGGATTTGGCCCATGCGCCGCATCCGCTCGCGTGCGCGCGGATCGCGTTGGTGCCCTATGCCCGGTCGGCGATGAGGATGGAGCCTGGCGCTCCGACTGTCGATCAGGCAGAGGGCGGCGGTGCATCGCCGGCCTGTCCGGCGTCAGCGCAACGCGGATCGGTCGCCCCTCGGCATCAACGAAAGCGTGGATCTTCGTGGTCAGGCCGCCGCGGGAACGGCCCATGCAGCGTTCGTCCCCGCCCCCCTTTGCAAGGCGGCGCCGTGCTGATGGACGCGCACGCATGAGGCGTCGATCATGACGATGTCGCGGTCGTAGCTTCCGACACGGCTGCAGGATGCGGGCCGAGATCCCCTTCGCCCGCCATCGGACGAAGGGGTTGAAGAGCATCGTGCGTGGTCCGGAGCGCTCGGGCAGGTCGCGCCAGGGCGACCCGGTCCGGAACCGCCAAAGGATGCCGTCGATCACCCGTCGGTCGTCGACCCGAGGCACGCCCCTTCGTCGGCAAGAGCGGCTGGATGATCGCCCCACTCCGCGTCGCTTAAATCGTGCCGGTCCGTGTCGGTCCCTGCGTGAACGAGGGCAGACCAAACCCGATGAGATTTGACCGATCGTTGATCGGAAGGCCTAGCGCATCACATCGGGGTCCGAGAAGACCCCGGATGCGCTAGTCGGAAAGCGCGGCAAGCGAGACCCGCGTGTCGTGGAAGGCGGCACCGCCGTAGGGGGCGACTTGATCGGCTCCCGTCAGCGTGTTGATGCCCTGCCCGCCCTCGAAGGCCCGGTTGCGGTGGAGCCCCTCGCAGACGAGCGTGCGGCGCTTCACGCCGCCGAACAGCGTGGCGGTGACCGTCACGGCGCCCCGCGCGTTGGCGAGCCGCACGCGCGAGCCGTCGGCAATCCCGGCGTCAGCCGCGTCGTCGGGGTGCACGAGGACGGTCGGCACACCCTCCCGTTTCAACGAACCCGGCGTATCGTTGAACGTCGAGTTGAGGAACGATCGGGCGGGCGCGGTCACCAGGCGGAACGGCTCCCCCTCGCTCGGCGCCTCGATGACCTCCCAGTGGTCCGGGAACGTCGGCATCCGCTCCACCGGACCCATGGGCCCCGCGTTCGGTGCGGGCACCGATGCCCAGTCGGGACGGAAGTGGAACTTGCCGTCGGCGTGGGCGAAGCCCTCGAGGTAGTGCGCCCGGTCGAACGGGGGCTGGACGTCGACGAAGCCGTCGCGGTCGAGCGCAGCCATGTCGAGCCCGGATGCGCGCACCATCCACTCGATGTGCTCACGCGGGCTCATCTCGAAGCCGGGATGCTCGCCGCCGACCCTGTGGGCGATCTCGCGCTGGACGAAGGCATTCTCGCGGCACTCGCCCGGCGCGTCGACGAGCTTGGGGCCGAGCAGGAGGTGGCTGTGTCCGCCGCCCCTGTAGACGTCGTCGTGCTCGGTGAACATCGTCGCTGGCAGCACCACGTCGGCCATCGCCGCGGTCTCGGTCATCATCTGCTCATGGACGACGACGAAGAGGTCCTCGCGGGCGAACCCCTCCCGCACGCGCGCCTGCTCGGGGGCCACAACCATCGGGTTGGTGTTCTGGATCAGCATCGCGTCCACCGGCGGCCCGCCCTGCAACGCGTCGGGGTCGCCAGTGAGGATGCGCCCGATCTGGGACTGGTCGAGCCGCCGCGTCGTGGGGTCGACGACGTCGGTCCCCTCGATCATCGTCTTGTCGAGCTTGAAGATCGCCCCGTTGTTGTGGAACGCGCCGCCGCCCTCGTGCTGCCAGGAGCCGAGCACCGTCGCGATCGATGCCGCCGCGTGCATCGCCACCGTCCCGTTGCGCTGCCGCGTGAAGCCGTAGCCGAGGCGGAAGTAGCTCCGTGGCGTGGTGCCGACCAGCTTGGCGAACGCCTCGATCTCCTCCACCGACAGCCCGGTGATGGCCGCCGCCCACTCGGGCGTCCGCGTTGCAAGGTGCGCCTCGAGCCCGGCGGGATCGTCGGCGTACCGCGCCATGTACCCGCGGTCGGCGTGCCCGTCGCGGAAGGCGACGTGCATGACCGCGCAGGCGAGCGCCGCGTCGGTGCCGGGGCGCAGCACGAGGCCGAGGTCGGCCTGGCGCACGGTGTCGTTCTCGTAGACGTCGATCACCACGATCTTCGCCCCGCGCGACTTGCGGGCATGGGAGGCGTGGGTCATCACGTTGACCTGGGTTGCCACCGCGTTGGTGCCCCAGATCACCAGGCAGTCGGTCACACGCATCTCGCGCGGGTCGGGCCCGGCAAGGCGCCCCGTGCCGGCGATGAAGCCGGTCCATGCCATGTTCGTGCAGATGGTGTCGTGCTGGCGCGAGTAGCCCTTGGCGTGGCGCAGGCGATGGATGCCATCACGCTGCACGAGGCCCATGGTGCCAGCGTAGTGGTAGGGCCAGACCGCCTGCGGCCCGTGGGCCCGTTCCGCGGCAAGGAACCGCTCGCCGATGAGGTCGAGCGCGTCGGCCCAGGAGATGAACTCGAAGTCGCCGGAACCCTTGGGGCCGGTCCTGCGCAGCGGCGCCGTCAATCGGTCGGGGTGGTGGGCTCGCTCGGCGTAGCGCGCGACCTTCGCGCAGATGACGCCGGCGGTGTAGGTGTTGTCGGCCGCACCGCGAACTCGGCCGATCCGGCCGTCCGCGACCTCAACCTCGAGGGCGCACACCGACGGGCAGTCGTGCGGGCAGGCCGAACGCAGGCGGACGGACGCGGTCATGTCGGCCTCCGGGGACGGTGTCGGCCGACCTTACGCCGTTGTCGAGGAGGCGCAAAGCCGAAGAGCGGCAGGATCGCGCCAGGGGGTTGGCGGCCCGTCCAGGACGGGCCGCCAGTCCTTGCCTACATCGGGTAGGACATGGTCACCGACGCCTCGGTGGTCTCACCCTCCATCACCTCGATGGACGAGGAGGCGAATTCCGGCGCGCCTGCCATCATCCCGCCGGACAGGCCCCAGCCTTCCATCGGGCCGGTGTCGCCGACGGTGAAGTCGCCGTCGCCGTCCTCGTCGTGCACGACGGCCACCGCGTAGGTGCCAGGCTCGACGTCCTGGAACATCACCTCGACGGACTCGGAGTCCGCGGTCACGGTCTCGGTGTACTCGCCTTCCTTGGCGAGGAACTGATCCTCGGTCTGCAGCGCCACCAGAACGCTGCCGGGGCCCTGCTGCACGCCGTCGATGGTAACCGAGACCTCCTCGGCAATCGCAGCGCCGGACGCGAGAACTGCGGCGGCGGTCAGCGACAGTAAGAGCTTCATGGTGTATCTCCCATTGAGTTGCAGGAGCGCAACGCTTCACAAACGGCCGGCATGTGTTTCTGTTCGCAGCCTGGGCAGCGATCGGCATGGTCTAAATCGACGCAAGACGGACCCACTCACCCGTCTGCCGGTCCTCGATGGTGCCGGGCAACACCCAGCGTGGGCTGAGCAGGCACCCTTGACCCCTCCCTAAGCCGCGCCGGTGCGCCGGTCGCGGAACGCAGCGCCTGCGGCGACGTAGACGCTGAGCCGACAACCACCGGCCACGCCGCTGAGCGACCGGGAGGGCCCTGGCCTGGCACGCCCGACCCGACGGACCGGCCGACGCGGCCGCTTGGCGACGCAGGCCGATCGCATTGGCTGCGGTTGTCCCGCCGTGCAGCCATCGGCTACCCCTCCCCGTCGACCGCAAGCGAAGGCCGCCCGTGACCTCCCTCCCCGCCTCCATCAACGAGACCGAAGCGCTGCTCGCCGGCGCCGACTACGTGGCCGACCGCGCGCTCGCGACGGTGCTGTTCCTCGCGCTGAGGCTCGGGCGGCCCCTGTTCCTCGAGGGCGAGGCTGGCGTCGGTAAGACCGAGATCGCCAAGGTGCTCGCCACCGCGCTCGGCCGTCGGCTGATCCGCCTGCAGTGCTACGAGGGGCTCGACCAGGCGGCCGCGCTCTACGAGTGGAACTACGCCGCGCAGATGCTCGCCATCCGCCAGTCCGAGGGACGCGGCGAGGCGGTCGACGTGTTCGCCGAGCGCTTCCTCACCCGCCGGCCACTGCTGGAGGCGCTCGACACGCCACCCGAGGGCGCGCCGGTGCTCCTCATCGACGAGCTCGACCGCGCGGACGAGGCGTTCGACGCCTTCCTGCTGGAGATCCTGTCGGACTTCCAAATCACGATCCCCGAGCTCGGCACCATCGCAGCGGCCGAACCGCCCGTCGTCGTGATCACCACCAACCGCACGCGCGAGATCCACGACGCGCTGAAGCGGCGCTGCCTCTACCACTGGGTCGACTACCCCTCGCTGCGGCAGGAGCGCGAGATCGTGCGACGCAAGGCGCCCGGCGCGGGCGAGCGGCTGGCGGACGAGGTGGTGGCGTTCGTCCACGACCTGCGCAGCGGCGACCTGTTCAAGCCGCCCGGCGTCGCCGAGACGCTGGACTGGGCACAGGCACTCGCCGAGCTCGACCAGATGGTGCTCGAGCCAGGCATCGCGGACGACACCCTGGGTGTCCTCCTGAAGTACCAGGACGACATCGCGAAGGTGCGTGGCTCCACCGTCCAGCGCATCATCGACGAACTCCGCACGTCCGCCGCCGGCCGCGCCGTGTGAGGCAGACCCGGCCGAGCCCGTGCCGTCGGCGGTCGGGCGGCGCTCCCGTAGGTCATGGGCTCATGGTGGCCGTAACCAAGGTCGGGAGGAGGCCGGAGCGACGGCGGGGATGAAGTCGCGGGCGAGCTTGTCGAAGCGGGTCGCCACGCGGCGGAAGGGCTCCAGCGTGTTGAGGCGCCGCTCGACGAGGTTGCGCGGGCGGCAGAGATCGGGCGCGACGGTGCGCCTGACGCGCACGTTGCGGCGGGCCGGAATGTGCGCCCGCGCCTCGCGCCCCGCGCTCGGCACACCAGGCGATCAACGCCTCGGCGCTGTCACCCCGGTCGGCGACGATGCTGGGCGTGGGGACCAGGCCGTCGAGGAGCACCGCAGCTGTCGCCTTGTCCGAGGCTCGACCGGGCGTCACCACGAAGCGGATCGGCAGGCCAGGCTCGTCGACGACGGCATGGGGCCTTGTCGTCAGTCCCGCACGGGAACGGCCGATGGCGTGATCCGAGCCCCCTGCCGCCGGCGGCGTGCTGATGGGCCTTCACGATGGAGCTGTCGATCCGCTGTCACGCGGCCGGCTCCCTGCGGGCGAGCGCCTCGAAGATCGCCAGCCAGACCCCGCGCTCGGCCCTTCCGTCGTCGCGGTTGTCGAGCGTCGTCGACGGGCCCTAGCCGTTTGATCCCGGGTTTTGCTGGTGCAGTCCTCTCATCGGAATGGAAGGATGCGCTGTGGGCCGGGTTCTCCACGGGAGCGCCACGACGACAGAGGCGGTCCGTCGAGCAAGACAAGTTAGTCAAGAGAGCTGAGGGCCCTCGCGAGGCGCTACGGGATCAACCGGAAGACCGTGGCCGAATGGAAGGAGCGCTCGTCGGTGAGCGACCTGCCGACGGGACCGGAAGAGCTAAGGTCAACGGTCCTGTCCGATGAGGACGAGGCGATCATCGTCGCCTTCCGTCGCCACACCGTGCTGCCGCTCCTCGACTGCCCCTACGCTCTCCAGCCGACGATCCCACATCTCACCCGCGCATCCCTTCATCGCTGCCTGCAGCGCCACGGGATATTCCGACTGCCTGATGTCGATGGCGACAAACCTGGCAAGAGGAAACTCAAAGCCTAGCCGATCGGCTTCCCCATCGACATCGCCGAAGTGCGCACCGCCGAGGGAAAGCTCCAGCTTCTGGTGGCGATCGACCGGACGTCGAAGTTCGCCTTCGCCCAGCTCGTGGAGAAGGCCAGCCGCGTCACCGCATCGGCCTTCCTCGTCGCTCTCGTCGAAGCGGTGCCGTATGAGATCCACACCGTGCTCACCGACAACGGCATCCGGTTCCGCTATCCACCGCGCCATGCGAACGGCCCGACTCTCGATCCATGACCCACATCGCCATGCGCTGCCGCGAGCATGGCATCGAGCACCGCTTCACCAAGCCGAACCATCCATGGACGAACGGTCAGGTCGAACGGATGAACCGCACGATCAAGGACGCCACCGTCAAACGCTTCCCCTACGACGGCCACGAGCAGCTCCGGCGACACCTCGCCGACTTCATCGCCGCCTACGACTACGGCGCCGACCCAAGACCCTCAAGGGACTTACGCCCTACGAAGACATCTGCAAACGGTGGACAGACGAACCCCAACGCTTCACCATCAACCCGCTCCAGCAAATGCCGGGATCAGACACCTAGCACGTGGACCCATTTGCCGCTGAGCCAGACGCGGATGGCGGCCAGCTTCAGCGCGGCGAGGAAGTTGTCGGGCCGGCGGTCGTAGCGAGTGGCGATGCCGCGGAAGTGCTCGATGCGATCAAAGAAGCGCTCGATGAGGTTTTGCTGCCCATAGACGAAGCCGCTGAACGGGAACGCCCGTTTGCGGATGAAGCGCGGCGGCGCGTTCGCCCATGCGCCGCAGGCTGCGGTGGTCGAAGATCGCATCGGTGTCGTAGGCGCGGTCGGCAACCAGGACGGAGCCTTTGCCGAGATCGCCAATCAGTTCGCGAGCGGCCGGCGCATCGCCGGCCTGACCGGGCGTGAGTGCAAGGCGGACGGGCCGGCCCCCGGCATCGACGAGGGCGTGGATCTCGGTCGTCACGCCGCTGCAGGAGCGGCCCATGCCGCCATGGTCCTCGCCCCCCTTTTGCCCGTCGCGCCGTGCTGCCGCACGCGCACGCCAGAGGGGTCGATCATCACGATGTCGCCGTCGTAAGCCTCGGAGACGGCGTCAAGGATGCGGTTCCAGATCCCGGCCGCCCGCCACCGGACGAAGCGGTTGTAGAGCGTCGTCCGCGGCCCGTATCGCTCCGGCACGTCGCGCCAGGCGTCCCGGCCCGGAACCGCCAAAGGATGGCGTTGATCACCCGCCGGTCGTCCACCCGCGGCACTCCCCGCACCTTGGTCGGCAACAGTGGCTGGATCACGGCCCACTCCGCATCGGTCAGGTCATGTGGATCCATCGCCGTCTCCCCTCCCGCGGACGACGAGCAGACCTCATCAACGTTGATGTGCCGTTCATGGGGCCATGCTCTAGGACCAGGACCGCGGACGCCAGGCTTAGGCGGGGACGCCGTAGACCCTGTCGGCGCGCTCCTCGAAGGCGGCGGCGAAGCGGCGGAACGCGTGGTCGAACACCGAGCCCATCACCGCGGCCAACGCGCGGCTGCGGAACTCGTAGCGGATCGCGAAGCCGACATCCGTCGTCGCCTCGTCCACCGCGGTGAACGTCCACCGGTTGAACAGCTCCTTGAACGGTCCGTCGAGGTAGGTGACGTCGATGACGTTGTTCGCCCGGTCGAGGGTGACGCGGGAGGTGAAGGTCTCGCGCAGGAACTTGTAGGCGACCGTCATCTCCGCCACGAGGACCTCGCGGCCGTCGGGCAGCCGGTCGCGTCGGCGCACCGTCAGCGCCTTGCACAGGGGCACGAAGCGCGGGTAGGCCTGCACGTCCGCCACGAGGTCGAACATGTTGTCGACCGCATGCTTGACGCGGCGCGTCGTCTGGAATTGCGGCACTAGCGTAGGGCCTCCGCCTTGCGCCCCGCCTCCCCGCCGCGGGCACGGGACTGCCCACCGTCCGCCGACGAGCGGGCGCCGCTACGAGCCTCCCGCGCGGCCCTCAGCCGGGCGAAGTCCTCTCCCGCGTGATAGGACGAGCGCGTGAGTGGCGATGCCGACACCATGAGGAAGCCCTTCGCCGTGGCGATCGTCGCGTACGCCTTGAAGGCGTCCGGCGTGACGTACTCCATGACGGCATGATGCTTGCGCGTGGGTTGCAGGTACTGACCGATGGTCAGGAAGTCGACGTCGGCGGACCGCAGGTCGTCCATCAGCTGCAGCACCTCGTGCCGCGTCTCGCCGAGGCCCACCATGATGCCGCTCTTGGTGAAGATCGTCGGGTCGATGAGCTTCACGCGGTCGAGCAGGCGGATCGAGTGATAGTACCGCGCCCCGGGCCGCACGGAAAGGTAGCGCGACGGAACGGTTTCCAGGTTGTGGTTGAACACGTCCGGGCGAGCGTCCACCACGGTCTCGAGGGCGCCCGGCTTGCGCAGGAAGTCCGGCGTCAGCACCTCGATGGTGGTGCCGGGCGCCGCGGCGCGGATCGCGCGGATCGTCCCTGCCATGTGGTTCGCGCCGCCGTCGGCGAGGTCGTCCCGGTCCACCGAGGTGATGACGACATGCTCGAGGCCAAGCGCGGCCACGGCATCCGCGACCTTGCGCGGCTCGGCGGGGTCGAGGGGGTCGGGAAGCCCGGTGCGCACGTTACAGAAGGCGCACGCCCGCGTGCACGTGTCGCCCATGATCATGAACGTCGCATGCTTCTTCGACCAGCACTCGCCGATGTTGGGGCAGCCGGCCTCCTCGCACACCGTGACCAACCCCTCGGCGCGCACGATGTCGCGCGTCTCGCGCCACACCGGCGAGCCTGGTGCCCGGACGCGGATCCAGTCGGGCTTTCGCAGCACCGGCGCATCCGGTCGCGCCGCCTTCTCGGGGTGGCGCACGGCGCTCCTGGTGCGGTCGACCACGGTGACCATCGAGACTCCCTTTGGCGTGCAACCTCAACATAGGCCGCCCCGCCATGCGATGCGAGTGGGTCAGGCCGTCCCTGCGGCGACCGCCCGGTAGACCGCCTCGTACTCGGCCGCCATTCGAGCCGCGGTGAACCGTGCCTCGAACCGTGCCCGCACGGCCGACCTGTCGAGCCGCCGCGCCGCTGCGAGCGCCGCCACTGCCGCTTCGGCGGTATCGACCACGAAGCCCGTGACGCCGTCATCGACGACCTCGGGCACGCTGCCGCGGCGGAACGCGACGACGGGCGTGCCGCAGGCCATCGCCTCGATCATGACGAGGCCGAACGGCTCGGGCCAGTCCACCGGGAACAGGAACGCCTCCGCCTCCCCGAGCAACGCCTGCTTGTCCGCGTCACCCACCGGGCCGACGTACTCCACGCCGCCGACGAGCTCGGGGCGGACGACGGTGTCGAAGTAGCTCGGGTTGCCGACGTCGACGGTCCCGGCGAGCTTGACGCGGAGCCCCGCCGCACGGCCGACTCGTGCGGCCACGTCGGGCCGCTTCTGGTCCGTCATGCGGCCGACGAAGGCGACGTAGCCACCGCCGCCCGGCCCCAGCGCGAGGCGCGTCGCCGGGATGCCGTGGTGGACGACCCCTGCGACGTTGCCCGGCGGCAGGTCGGCGGCCTGCGCGCGGGAGATCGCGACCACCTTCTGGTCCGTGAAGTGCGCGAAGTAGGTTCGGCGGTCCGCCTCGTCGGCGCGCCAGTGGATGGTCATGACCACCTTGTGCCGCACCGCGCGCAGCACCGCCGCGTGGGCGAGCTCCGTGTGGCAGTGGATCACGTCGAACTCGTCCGCGGTCTCCGCGACGCGGTCGAGCATGACGAGCTCCATGGCCGACAGCAGCGAGGGCGGCGCGCCTTTGATCGAGGCAACCGCGGGCCCCTGAGGCCGGAGCGGGGCACGGGTCGACGAGCCATCCGCGGCGAACACGACGACGTCGTGGCCGCGCTGCAAGAGGGCTTCGGACAGGATGTGGACCACCCGCTCCGTCCCCCCGTGATCGGCAGGCGGCACGGGGAAGTAGAGCGGGCTGACTTGGGCGATGCGCACGCGGATCCCGCTTGGTTCAACGAACGGACAAGTTGGCGCACGAACTGGAACCCGCGCACGTGGCCGCCATTACGGAGAAATGCATATCGTCCACGTCGCTCTGCAAGGCTGCCTTCGATCCGAGCCGGTGGAGTACGGTCTGACGGCCGACACGGGTGGGCACATCCGCTACCTCCTCGACCTCGTCGACGCCCTCTCGCGCGAGGGGCGCATCCGCCAAACGATCGTGACGCGCGGCTTCATCGAGCCGACCTTGGGCGCGCGCTACGCCGAGCCCCGCGAGCGGCTTTCGAACGGCGTCACCATCGTTCGTTTGCTCGGCGGCCTCCAAGGGTACCTCGCGAAGGAGGACCTGTGGCGGGACATGCCGGTCCTCACCGTCGCCTTCCTGCGCCACCTGGCGCGCACCGGCGTGCCGGACCTCATCCACGCGCACTACGCGGACGCCGGCACGCTGGCCTACGCCGCGAAGGCGCGCTTCGGCGTGCCGTACCTGTTCACCGCGCACTCGCTCGGACGCATCAAGCGGCTCAACATGGGGACGGCCGCGGCCGCGGTGCCCGACCTTGCGCAGACCCTCGCGCGCCGTGAGGCCGTCGAGGACCAGGCCATCGCCGCCGCCGACCTCATCATCGCATCCTCCCGCGACGAGGCGGAGGGGCAGTACGGCACCTACCGCTCGGCACGGCCGGAGCGGATCAGGGTGATCGCGCCGGGTTGCGACCTGTCGGCGTACCGCGCGACCGTCCCCGTCGCGACGGCCGGCGCCGTCGCGCGCCGGATCGCGGCCGAACTCGACGCGCCGGAGCGCCCGCCGATCCTCGCGCTCGCGCGTCCGGTCTGGCGCAAGAACCTCAACGGCCTCATCGAGGCGTACGGCCGCGACCCTTGGCTGCGAGCCAACGTGAACCTCGTCGTCTTTGCCGGCTCGAGCCACGACGGCGCGATGCTGTCGGCGGAGAACCGCGCGGTGATCGCCGAGCTCAAGGCGGCCGTTGCCCGACTCGGCCTCGCCGGACGGGTCGCGCTGCCGTCCCACCACCACGCTGACGAGGTGCCGGCGATCTACGCGTTCGCCCGCGAGCGCCGCGGCGTCTTCGCGAACCCCGCGCTGCACGAGCCGTTCGGCCTCACCCTCATCGAGGCAGCGGCCGCAGGGCTGCCGGTCGTTGCCACCGATCGTGGCGGGCCGCGGGACATCCTGGCGGACTGTCGCCACGGCCTCCTCGCCGATCCGACGGACCCCTCGGCGGTCGCCGACGCACTGCGCAGCCTCCTCGAGGATCGCGAGGCGGCGCGGAGCTACGCGGAGGCAGGCGCACGGCACGTGTCGCGCTACACCTGGACGCGGCACGCGAGGCAGTACGTGCGCGCCGCGGCGAGGACGATGAGCCCGTCTCCACCGGTGTCCAGCTCGCGCGCCTTCCAGAGTCTTCTCGTGTCCGACATCGATGGGACGCTGGTGGGTCACGGCGACGGCCTCGAGCGGCTCACGCGCTGGCTCGAGGCACGGCCGCGCGTCCTGTTCGGCATCGCGACGGGGCGCAGCTTTCACGACGCGGTGGGAGTCCTCACCCGCCACGGCGCGCCGGTCCCCGCCGTGATGATCACCAGCGTCGGCTCGGAGATCTACCTCACCACCGACGACGAGTACGGCGCCGTGCGCGACGAGGGTTGGTCGGAGCACATCGGCGAAGACTGGTACGCGGACGCGGTCGTCGACACGCTCGCCACCGACCGACGGCTCACGCCCCAGCCGGCCATGGAGCAGCGTGCCTTCAAGCGCTCGTGGTTCGGCGCCCTACGACCGTCCGACGTCGCCGAGATCGAGGCGGCGCTGGGGGACGCGCAGCTTCCCGCCACCGTGATCTACTCGCACGGGCGCTTCCTCGACGTCCTGCCGCAGCGCGCGTCCAAGGGCCAGGCGCTCGTCCACCTGCGCAAGCGGTTCGGGCTGTCGCGCTCGGCGACCGCCTCGGCGGGCGATAGCGGCAACGACCGCGACCTGTTGACCGCGGCGGGCCGTGGCGTCGTCGTCGCCAACCACAACGCCGAGCTGGCCGGGCTGCGCGGGACGCCAGGCGTCGTGTTCGCAAGGGCCGGGCATGCGGACGGCATCGTGGAGGGGCTGGCGGGCTGGCCCCACGCCGACGGCGGCGAGGCGGGGCTGCGGCCGCCCCCCGTCGGCCGCACATCGAGGGCTGCGGACGACGGACGCATGTGACGGTCTCGATCCTGACGCTGGTCCGCGGACGCGAGCGCCAGCTTGCGAACCTCGTCGCAGGCCTCGCGGCGCAGGATCGACCCGTCGACGAACTCGTCGTCGCTGCGATGCAGGCCACCGCACCGACCATCGACGCCCCGTTCCCGGTGCGCACGGTCGTCGTGCCTGGCGAACGCCTGCCGCTCGCTGCCGCGCGCAACGCCGCCGCGAACCTCGCCAGCGGCAGTGGGCTGGTGTTCCTCGACGTCGACTGCGTCCCAGCGCCTGGCCTCCTCGCCACCTACGCGGACCACCTCGCCGCCGTCGACGGCTGCCTCATGGGCGAGGTCCGCTACCTCCCCTTCGTGCCGGGCGTGCCCCTCGACCTCGCCAAGCTCTACGCCGCGGGGGTCCGTCACCCCGCCAAGCCCGCCCCTCCGCCGACGGGCCTCGCACGGGAGGAGGACTACGGAGAGCTTTGGGGCCTCTCGTTCGCGCTGCGCCGCACCGCCTTCGTCCGCGTCGGCGGCTTCGACGAGGGGTACGTCGGCTACGGCAGCGAGGAGACGGACTTCGCACGCCGGCTCGAGGCTGCGGGCGTGCCGCTCTACCGCGTCGCCGGGGCGTTGGCCTTCCACCAACACCACGCGGTCCACGTCCCTCCCCTCCAGCACTTCGCGGACATCGTGGCCAACGCGCGGCGGTACCACCGTGCATGGGGACGGTGGAGCATGGAGTACTGGCTCGGACAGCTCGCCGAACGCAGCTACGTGCGCTGGCGCGCCGACGGCGACGACCTCACCGTGCTGCGGACGCCGACGTGCGACGAGGTGACGGCGAGCGCCGTGCCGGACGCGCTGTTCAGCTGACGATCTCGAGCGTGGGGCGCGCCCCGGCATCGAGCCGGATGGGCTCGCGCCACAGCCGGTCGGCCCACCCCTCCACGAACCGCGCCGCCCGGTCCGCGGCGTCGGGCGCGAAGAGCCGGCGCTGCGCGGCGATGTCGGTCGCCTCCGCCCGTGCCAGCGCGTCCAGCCACTGCGCGCTGCTCGCCGGCCATCGCTCGAGGGTGGCGCAGGCGCCGACCCGCGCCATCTCCCGCGCCTTGGCCACCTGCTCGTCGAAGTAGCGCCACTCCGGCACGCACAGGAACGGGCGGCCGACCCGGGCCACCTCGGTCACCGTCGTGTCCCCGGCCGAGGCGACGACGCAGTCGGCGGCGGCGATGTAGGAGAGCGCGTCGGGGACCCAGCCGAGGGTCGTAAGGTTCGCGAAGTCCGTCTCGTGCCCCTCCCTGTGCAGCGGCCCGATGGCGAGCCACAGTGCATCGGGGCGTGCCCTGGCCGCCATCGTGAGCGGAGCGTAGGGCGTGCCCGTACCGCCGCCGCCGGAGATCGCGACCACGACCTCTCGCTCCTGCGGCAGGCCGAGGACGTGCCGGGCGGCGGCCTTGTCCGGCACCGGGGCGTTCGTCGGGCACAAGCCGCCGGTGTAGCAGGTCTTGCGCCGCGCGAAGCCTGGATAGTCGGGCTGCTCGATCGCCTCGTCGAAGGGGGCGAGGAGGCCGACGCAGGCGTCGTAGGCAGCGAGGTGGAACGGGTCGGCGCGGTCGCCGTGCATGCGGATCTTGATCGCCGGCACGCTGAGCAGGCGCATGAGGAGCGCGATCTCGGCGGACACGTCGACCACCATCAGCGCTGGCCGCGCGGCGCGGACCCACGCGACCATCCGCGCCATGGTCTCTGTGACCTCCGGCACACCGAGCGGGACGCAGTGCAGCCGGTCGGGCGGTGCAACGCCGAACAGGCCCTCGGTGAGCGCCGCGGCGCCGATCATGTTGGGCAGCGCGACGACGTCGGCGGGAACGTCCGGCGACAGGATGGACGGGTCGGCGGTGAAGATCGTGATGGGCCGCGGCTCCATTGCCGCGATGATCGCCTCGCAGCGACGCGCGTGCCCTCGCCCCTGGTGGTGGACGAAGAAGCCGATAGGCCGTTGCGATCCCGCGCTCGACGCTGGCTCGGCGAGGAAGGGTCCGTCCACGGTCGCCCTCACGCCGCGCGGCGCTCGGCCGACGCCTCGAGCGGGTGGAGGGTCAGGCGCCCGCGCGCGGCGGCCGACTGGAACCAACGCCGCTCGCCGTCCCAGTCGTGGCCCCACCAGCCGGCGAAGCCGAAGCCGAACGCCTCCACGTGGCACGAGGGGTCGGCGGTCAGCCACCAGCGCACGGCGAGGTAGCCGGTCGACGGCGCCGGCCCGTGGCGGCGCAGGGGAGCGTGACCCAGCTCGTCCATGGAACGGGCGAAGAAGTCGGCGTCCCACGCCCGCACCGTCTTTCCGAGCGCCGCGTAGCGCGCACGGGCCGCTTCGGAGTAGTCCTGCCCGTCGGCAGCGTTCCGCTCGGGGGGCGACAGCGGCGGCACGATGAGGTCCGCCTTTCGTGGGTGGATCGGCAGCGCGATGGTGGACGCGGTGCGGAAGGCGGGCGAGCGCTCGATGACGCCGGTGCGCAGCCACTCCTCCATCTGTCCGCCGCAGTTGATGAGGACGAGCTCGTCCACCCGTTTCCCGGTGAGCCCGCCCAATCCGCGCGCCTTGTTGAGCCGCACGACGACGTCGCACCCGTCGACCTGCGCGGCGACGACGCGCTCGGAGGGCGCGTTGCCCACCACCGCGATCCGACGCGCCTCAACCACCGCGCGCCCCTCCGGCGCGGCCGGCACGGTTGAGCGAGAGGGCGAGGTTCAGGTACATCGCTGCGCGAACACCCCTGCGCCCAGCAAGGTTCCGACGCCCCGTTGCCACAGTCCCTCCCGATGCCCGCCGCGCGCCCCGAGGCCGTCTCGCTCGCCCCTAGGTGCGTCCTGTGCGGTGCGCGGGCCGTGACATGGCGCGGTGAGCTCGCCACGTGCCTGTGGTGCGGCGCGCGCTGGCCTCGAGGCTGCTGCAACCCGTGGGACCGGCTCGCTGCGCTGCTCGCCGAGGGGGCGGTCCACACCGATCCGGCAAGGCTCGGCGGGCTCCTGCTCGACGACTACACCTTCCGCTCCGCCGCCCTCGCAAACGGCCTCGCGTTCGCCCCGGACGCCGGGCCTGTCATCCACGGCCATCGCATGCAGCCGGCCCGCGGCCACCTCAGACGCATCGTCCCTGGCCCCGCACGCAACGTCACCCTCGTGGTCCTGTCGCGCGCCGCGGACCGCGCCCTCGAGGATCTTCTCGCGGCGACCGCTGGGCACTTCGCGGCGACCATCGTGGTGGTCGACGCGATGCGCGCGAGCCCTCACACCGACGCCACCGTCCTCGCCTGCCCGCTCGACCGCTTCGACGTCAGCCGCAACCAGGCGCAGGCGGCGGTACGCACGCCTTGGGTGCTCCACCTCGACACGGACGAGCGCCTCGACCGGAGGACCCTTGCTTCCGTGGGAGGGCTCGCCGCGATGGCCGACGGGGCCGGCCTTCACGCGGTGGGCTTCCCCAGGCGCAACCTCGTCGACGGCGCACTCTCGGACCTGTGGCCTGACGTTCAGTACCGGCTGGTGCGCCGCACCGTCCGCTTCCGCGGCCGCGTCCATGAGCGGCCGGACGCGTGCGACGACTGGCGGCGAACGATGATCGCGCTCGGCATGCCCATCGAGCACCGGCTGACCGGCGCGCACGTGGCGGCACGCCAGGCGCGTTATGATGCGCTCGGTCAGTCGGCGGAGCGCGCCGCGGAGGCCGAGGCGCTGCAGCGACCCTACAGCGCGTGAGCGCCGCGCTGGGGGTGGTGCTCCTCACCTGGAGCTATCCGCCGGTGCCGACGGGGCTCGCCCGCGCCGCCGAGGCGATCGCCACCGGCCTCGTGGAGGCGGGCGCGGCCGTGCGCGTCCTGTCCGCGGACCGTCCGCGCGGCACGCGGCAGGACGTGGACGGCGTGACCCTAATCGGTTGCGCCGTACCCCGAGGCGGCACGCTAGGCTGGGGGCGCCGCCGGGCGGCGGTCGGACACCTTGCGGGCCCCCTCGCGTTCCGCCGCGCGCTCCTTACCGAGCACGAACCCACCGACGTCATCGAGTCCACCAACTGGTACGCGCCGGCCGCCCTCCTGCGGATGGGCCCGCGCGCTCCCATCCTCGTCGTGCGTCACTCGACGCCCGCGGCGATGAGCTTCGGTCCGACGACGGGCGCACGCGATCGCATCGACCTCGCCTTCGCGCACCGGCTCGAGCGTCAGCTCGTTCGGCGGGCGCAGTTGTCGATCTTCAACACGCACGCCTCGCAGCGGCTCCTCGCCGCGCACTACGGGCTCGCGCACGATGCGGCCCACCGCGTCGTCGGGCTAGCGCTCGATGCGGCGACCATCGCGGCCGGCGCGGCCGCGCCGTGGCCGGACCCTTGCGAGGGACCGCTGACGATGGCGTTCGTGGGGCGCGCCGAGCCGCGCAAGGGCTTCGACGAGGCGATCGGCGCGGCGATGATCCTTGCCCGCGAGCGGCCGGTGCGCCTCCACCTCGTCGGCACCGACGCGGACGACGAGGGGGGCGCGCTTTCAAGGCTCGCGATGGCGCCGAGCAAGGCCGCGACGATCGTCAACCACGGGCGGATCGCAGACGCTGCGCTGCACCGTGTGCTCGCCGGGTGCCACCTCGTGCTCGCCCCCTCGCGGACGGAGTCCTACGGCATCGTCTACCGCGAGGCCGCCGCCTTCGGCCGCCCCCTCGTCGCCTGCCGGGAGGACGCCAGCGCGGTGGAGTTCGTCGAGGCGACGGGGGCGGGCGTCCTCGCCGACCGTTGCGAGCCCCAGGCGATCGCGCACGCGATGACCCGGCTCTGGTCAACGCCCGACTTGGTGCGACGCTGTCGGGAAGAGGGCCTCGCCCACGCGGCGACGCTCACCAAGGTCGCGCTCGGGCGCGCCACGCTCGCAGCGTACAGCACGGCGATGGAGGCTGTGCGGCGTACCAACGGCTGAGCCGACGCGCTGGGATCTGTTGGTGTCCCCGGCAGGATTCGAACCTGCGACCCCAGGATTAGGAATCCTGTGCTCTATCCTGCTGAGCTACGAGGACGCCCCGCGACATTAGCACAGTCCCCGGCCACCGGCACCAGGGGTCACCAAAAGCTAGCGGCGGCGAGCGGCGCGACCGCGCACACCGCGGGCCCCGCCGCAGCCTTCAGCGTTGCGGCGGTGCCCGGATAGCGGCGCCCTTCAGACGGTCCGTCGACCGTCCCGCGGCCATGGGGAGCGTGTTCAGGCGCGTCCCGTCGGTTGCTGCCAACGGCGCACGGCGTCGTAGCGCATGGTACGCTCGCCACTGTCGCATGATGTCACGGTTGGGGTGCGGCGTGCCTCCGGTCTGCGTGGGTTCGCCCTTGGCGACGCAGCCGACGTGGCGGACGCCGGGCTCGGCAGACGCGTCGTCGAGGCGGGCGTCCGATACCCCCATCGCCTGCTCGGCGCAAAGCCCATGGCGAGGCCGCGCCAGGCCACGCGGTCCCTTCCGTGCGACGGCGAAGCGGCGGACCCGCGCGGAGCCCCCACCGAGCCTTCGTCAACGGCCTCGGCGCAGCCGGAACGGGACGACCGGGTCGGGCCTTCGTCCGCACCGTCGAGCGAGAGCATCCTGGGTCTTCTCAGACCCAGAGAAGTTGCTCTAGCTCGTTGATCGAAAGCGATCTTTTGTCGTGGGGTGGTGCCACCCAACCCAGACCGCTCTAGGCGCCGAGGCCGCCGGCCTCATGCAGGAAGGCGACGACGCCGTCCACGCCCTCCCCTGCCTTGAGGTTGGTCATCAGGAAGGGCCGGTCGCCGCGCATGCGCGCCGCGTCCTCGCGCATGACGTCGAGGGAGGCGCCGACGAAGGGCGCGAGGTCCGTCTTGTTGATGAGGAGGAGGTCGGAGCGCGTGATGCCAGGGCCTCCCTTGCGCGGGATCTTCTCCCCCGCCGCGACGTCGATGACGTAGATCGTGAGGTCGGCGAGCTCCGGCGAAAAGGTCGCGGCGAGGTTGTCGCCGCCGGACTCGACGAGCACCAGGTCGACGTCGGGGAAGCGCTCGCGCATCTGGCGGATCGCCGCGAGGTTGATCGACGCGTCCTCGCGGATCGCCGTGTGCGGGCACCCGCCGGTCTCCACGCCCATGATGCGCTCCTCGGCGAGCGCCTCAGCGCGCGCGAGGATGAGCGCGTCCTCCTTGGTGTAGATGTCGTTGGTGATGGCGACGATGTCGAGGCGGTCGCGCAGCGCCTTGCAAAGGCGCTCCATGAGCATCGTCTTGCCGGAGCCGACGGGGCCGCCGATGCCGACGCGCAGCGGTCCGTGGGCGGTACGCGACATGAAGGCTCCTCCGTCGACCTCCTCTGTCACCAGCTCGTCGCGCTGGCAAGGGCATCACGAGCGGAACAGGCGGACGTGTTGCGTCTCGTGGCGCATGGCGGCGACGTCGAGGCCGAGCGCGGCGCCGCCGACGTCGTCGAGGGATGCCCCAAGGGCACCCGCCGCGACTTCGGCGACCTCGGGGGCGAGGGCGGCGGTGATGCGTTGCCCATCGGTCTGCCCGAGGGGGACGAGGCGGACGGCGGCCGACACGAGGTTGGCGACGTAGGCCGAGGTGGCGGCGAACAGGAGGGCGGCGAGGGGAACGCCGTGGGCGGCGCCGAGCGCGCCGACGGCGACCGGTAGCGGCAGCGGCGGCGCGGGCGGCGGCGCGTCGCACGGCCATGCTGCGGCGACCACCTCGACGAACGCCTCGCCCTGATGGAGCGTCTCCTCGCGCCGCTCCCGCGAGGCCGAGAGCGCGACGGCGAGCCCGCGCACGTGCTCGAACGCAGCCGCGTCCCTGGCATGGACGGCGCGCCAGGCGTGCGCGGTCAGGATGGCGTCGGTGCGCCCCGCCCCGTCGGTGAGGGCGACGGCGATAGCATCGCGTGCGGCCCGCGCATCGGCGAGGGCACCGGCCTCACAAAGCGCCTCGAGCCCGTGCGAGTAGCTGTACGCCCCGATGGGGTTGGCTGGCGAGAACCACGCCAAAAGGCGCGCCAGCGCCGGCTCAGGGATGATGGTGGCCCCCATCGTGGTAGGCGCCGACCTCCGGGTCGAAGGGAGCGTCGCGGTGCGTCACGGTCCCGCCGAGGCGCGTCACCATGGCCTCCAGCACGTGGTCGCGCCGGATGCGCAGCCGGTCCGCCATCACCGCCGTCGGCGTGTGCCGGTTGCCGAGGTGCCAGGCGAGGCGCGAGAGGAGCGTCGCGTCGGCCGCGGTGATGTCGGCGACGGCCTCCTCCGCCGCCTCGATGCGCAGGACGCGCCCGTCCTCCATGGCGAGCCGGTCGCCGTGGCGCAGCGCCGTCGCCGCCGCGAGGTCGATGAGGACGCGCTCGCCTCCCTCGGTGTTGACGACGAGCCGCCGTCGGTGGCGATCGCCGTGGGGCAGGCGGGCGATGAGGGCCGCGTCGCCCTCGCTGACCAGCCGGTGCGCTCGGATCATTGCCGCCGCATGGATCGCAGGAACGCGTTCGCTCGCCCCCCGACGACGTGTGGACCCGCCGCACCGCTCATCCGTCAGGGCAGCCAGTCATGGCGAAGGACGTCGGCGATCGCAAACGGACACTCGACCGGAAGCTGATCCAAGCCGAGGAGCCCCATCTGGATGGACGCTTGGCTGCGGGCGACAGCATAGGCTCGCGACAGCCGCTCGCTCGGCCGCTGCCGCAGGCTCGGACTGTCCTCGACGATACGCTCGATGTTGCGGCGTTGCTCCCTGATCGAGCCAATCCAACCGGCCGAACGCGCCTCGCGCTGGTATTGCCACTTCACAAGATGCAGCAGCAGCACCTCGAGGCGGCTGTCGACCTCTCGCCTGTCGCGCTTGCCCAAGCCCTCGATCTCCTCGGCAAGGTTGGCCCAGTCGAGGGTGGCGTCCGCGCGGGCGCGGAGCCTTGCCGCCTGCTCCTGCGTCCATAGGAAGAAGTCCACGTCGTAGCCGTGGCGGGCAAGCGCGAGGGTGTCGGCGGCAGCGTCGGGCATGGCGGTCCCTGGTCCCGTCGAGGCGGCGTCGACCGACACCTAATACAGGAAGTAGCGCTGGGCCATGGGCAGGACGTCGGCGGGCTCGCAGGTGAGGTGCTCGCCGTCGGCGGTCACGCGGTACGTCTCAGGGTCGACCTCGATCGTCGGAGTGGCATCATTCAGCTTCATGTCCGCCTTGCCGATGTTGCGGCAGTTCTTCACCGGCACCGTATCCTTGAAGGTGCCGTAGTCCACCCGCGAGGCCGCGTGGGAGACGAACGTGACGGAGGAGGCCGTCAGCGACGCGCCGTAGGCGCCGAACATCGGCCGCATGTGGACCGGCTGTGGCGTCGGGATCGAGGCGTTGGGGTCGCCCATCTGCGCCGCCGCGATGGTGCCGCCGATCAAGACCATGTCGGGCTTCACGCCGAAGAAGGCTGGCGACCACAGGCAAAGGTCGGCGCGCTTTCCCACCTCCACCGAGCCGACGTGCGGCGCGATCCCATGCGCGATGGCAGGGTTGATCGTCACCTTCGCGATGTAGCGGCGGGCACGAAGGTTGTCGTTGTCGCCCTCCTCCTCCGGCAGGCGGCCGCGCTGCACCCGCATCTTGTGCGCGGTCTGGAACGTGCGCGTCAGCACCTCGCCGACGCGCCCCATCGCCTGGCTGTCCGAGGCGATGATGGAGAACGCGCCCATGTCGTGCAGGATGTCCTCCGCGGCGATGGTCTCGCGGCGGATGCGCGACTCGGCGAAGGCGATGTCCTCGGGGATCGACTTGTCGAGGTGGTGGCACACCATCAGCATGTCGAGGTGCTCCTCGATGGTGTTCACCGTGTAGGGCCGCGTCGGGTTGGTGGACGAGGGGATGACGTTGGCAAGGCCCGCCACCTTGATGATGTCGGGCGCATGTCCGCCGCCCGCGCCCTCGGTGTGGAAGGCGTGGATCGTGCGTCCCTTGAAGGCGGCGATGGTGTCCTCCACGAAGCCCGACTCGTTCAGCGTGTCGGTGTGGATCATCACCTGGATGTCCTCCTCCTCGGCGACCGACAGGCAGCAGTCGATGGCCGAGGGGGTGGTGCCCCAGTCCTCGTGGAGCTTGAGCGCCATGGCGCCGCCCGCGACCTGCTCGCGCAGCGCGGCGGGGAGCGAGGCGTTGCCCTTGCCCGCGAAGCCGAGGTTCATCGGGAAGGCGTCGGCGGCCTGGATCATCCGTGCAATGTGCCAGGGGCCCGGGGTGCACGTGGTGGCGTTGGTGCCGGTCGCAGGGCCTGTCCCGCCGCCCAGCATGGTGGTGACGCCGGAGGCGAGCGCCTCGTCGATCTGCTGCGGGCAGATGAAGTGGATGTGGCTGTCGATGATGCCGGCGGTGAGGATCTTGCCCTCCCCGGCGATGGCCTCGGTCCCCGGCCCGACGACGATGTTGACCGCGGGCTGGGTGTCGGGGTTGCCCGCCTTGCCGATGCCGGCGATGCGCCCGTCGCGCAGCCCGACGTCTGCCTTGACGACGCCCCACCAGTCGAGCACCAGCGCGTTGGTGATGACCGTGTCGACGGCGCCCTGCTCCCGCGTCGCCTGGGACTGGCCCATGCCGTCGCGGATGACCTTGCCGCCGCCGAACTTCACCTCCTCGCCGTAGACCGTGTGGTCCCTGGTCACCTCGACGAAGAGCTCGGTGTCGGCGAGCCGCACTCGGTCGCCCACCGTGGGCCCGAACATCGCGGCGTAGTCGCGGCGGGGAATGCGGCTCGGCACGGTAGCTCCTTGGCGACGGGCGGGCAGGTCAGTCGAGCGGGCCGGCGACGTCGCCGCGGAAGCCATGCACGACGCGCTTGCCGCCGTACGGCACGAGGCGGACGGTGCGCTCCTGTCCGGGTTCGAAGCGCGTGGCAGAGCCAGCGGGGATGTCGAGCCGGCGACCTCGCGCGGCCTCGCGGTCGAACCGCAGGGCGCCGTTCGTCTCGGCGAAGTGGTAGTGCGAGCCGACCTGGATCGGCCGGTCGCCGGTGTTCGCGACCTCGAGCTCGACCACGTCCGCACCCGCGTTCAGCTCGATCTCGCCGTCGGCCGTCACCACCTCGCCCGGGATCACGCCGCTCACCGGATCGGGTCGTGGACGGTGACGAGCTTGGTGCCGTCCGGGAAGGTCGCCTCGACCTGGACGTCGTGGATCATCTCGGCCACGCCCGTCATGACCGCCGCGCGCGGGACCACCCCAGCGCCCGCCTCCATCAGGTCGGCGACGGAACGCCCGTCGCGCGCGCCCTCCATCACGAAGTCGGAGATGAGCGCGATCGCCTCCGGGTAGTTCAGCTTGACGCCACGCTCGCGTCGCCGCCGCGCGACCTCCGCCGCCATCGCGATCATCAGCTTGTCCTTCTCGCGTGGCGACAGGTTCATGCGGCCGCTCCGATCCCTCTCGCGCTGACTTGCAACACCCGCGCCAGTTTCGGCAAGCCGTCATCCTCATAGCGTCCAGGACCGCGGCACGGGCCGTCCGGACACGGCGAGGACGGCGCGGGCGAGCGCGTCCTGCAGCGCGGTGTGGGACGGCGCGAGGACGCGCACCACGGTGACCGGGCCGACGAGGCTCGCGCCCCACCTCACCGGGACGGCCGAGAGGGCCTCGCGGGCGCGCGCCGTGCCGTCGTCGCCGACGTGGAGCACGAGGCCGATGCCGCGCGAACCTGCGAGCCCGGCCGGTCCCATGACCCGGACGAGCGCGGCAGCGTCGAGGCGCAGCGCGTCGACGAAGGCGAGCTGGCCATCGACGGCGACGTCGATGCGGTCGGTGAGGTCGAGCTGCGCGACCTCCTCGCCCCGCGCCGCGCGGCCAAGCACGATGCCCTCGCACAGGGTGAGCCGCCCGCCGGCCGTGACGTCGACTCGCGTGCGGCGGGCGAGCTTGGCGCCGTCGAACACGATGGTCGGCTGAGGCAGGTGCCTCAGGACGGCGCCGGCGCCCACCGCAAGGCCCTGGTCGACGCGCGCCGCCGTGTCATCGGAGCGGTAGACGCGCTCGCATGCCACGGTTGAGACGGTGAGGTCGTGTGCCGCCGCCGAAACGTCGGCGGACCACGCGTCGCCGCCGGCGAGGCCGCCCGAGGTGTTGAGCAACAGCGCCTCGATCGGATGCCTTGTCGAGGTAAAGCGCAGCTTCGCCGAACCGGCCTGATAGCTGCGCTCCAGCGCCGGACGCCCGTCTCGGTCGACCAGCTGAACGATGGCGCGGCCGACGCTGCGCTGGTCGCGCCCGGCCGGTAGCGTCATCCGTTGCGTGCCAGCGTCCACGCTGCGCGTCCCACGCTGCGGCATCGGTCAGGCAAACGTCGCAAAGCGGTCATCGGAGCGTCAGACGCCGGCACTAGCGCAGGGGCCAACCAACACTTCGAGGGTGCCATGCTTCGATTGACCGTTGCGCTCACCGCGCTCCTCACCACGCCGGCGTTGGCGGAGGAGACGTTCCCCGCGACGCTCGCCGGCCACGCCGTCATCCCAGCGGACACCATGATCGAGCCCCCCGCCGACGCCCCGGCCGACGCGCGCGTGTCCGGCAAGTTCGCGACCGGACCCGCGCGCGTGGAGGAGCCGGGCTCGGTAGCGGGCGACACGGGCGAGCTCCACGGCAACCGGCCCACGGGCCTCTCCCTTCCGTTCGAGGGTCAGCCCGTGCAAGGCTTCTCCGGCTTCGCCATGAACCGCGCCGAGGACGGGACGATCTACGCGCTCACCGACAACGGCTTCGGCACCAAGATCAACTCCCCCGACGCGCTGCTGTTCTTCCACAAGATCGCGCCGGACTTCGACGAGGGCACGGTGGATCGGCGGGAGACCATCTTCCTGCGCGACCCGGACAAGGCGGTCCCCTTTCGCATCGCCTACGAGGGCACGGACGCGCGCTACCTGACGGGAGCGGACTTCGACCCCGAGTCGATCCAGGTCATCGGCGAGGACGTGTGGATCGGCGAGGAGTTCGGTCCCTACCTGATCAACGCGTCGCTCGACGGCGTGGTGAAGGGGGTCTACCCGACGGTGCTGAACGGCGAGGAGCTGAGGAGCCCCGACCACCCCTCGGTCCGCGTGCCGGCCACCGCTGGCGAGGACTACCGCGTGCCGCGTTCGGGCGGCTACGAGGGGATGGCGCTGCAGCCGTCCACCGGCCTCCTGTGGGCGATGCTCGAGAAGCCCCTGGAGGGGTCGGCCGAGCGCGCGCTCCAGGTGATGGCGTTCGATCCCGAGGCGAGGGAGTGGACGGGGCAGACGTTGAAGTTCCCGCTCGCCGAGGGCGCGACGGCGATCGGCGACTTCAACTTCATCGACGCCACGCGCGCCCTCGTCATCGAGCGTGACAACGGCGAGGGCGACCCGTCCCTCGCCTGCGAGGGGGAGCCTCGGCCGGACTGCTTCCCGAACCCGGCGCGGCTGAAGCGCGTCGTCCTCGTCGACACCGCGGACGTCAGTGCGGACGGCGTCATGCGGCGCATCGGCCACATCGACCTCATGGCGATCGAGGATCCCGAGGGCAAGGCCCGGCTGGAGACCGCTGCGGACCGCGACCTCACCGGCACGTTCACCCTGCCGTTCTTCACCATCGAGGACGTCATGCGCGCCGACGACACGCACATCGTCGTGGCGACGGACAACAACCTGCCGTTCTCCTCCGGGCGTCAGCTCGACGAGGCGATGGCGAACGAGTTCGTGCTCCTCGCCGTCCCCGAGCTCCTGTCCGCGCGGTAGCTGGAGCGCCGGCCGTCGCGACCTTACGCGGCGGCCAGGGCCTCGAGTTCGGCCATCGCCCGGGCGGCGACGGTGTAGGAGGCAAGCCGCGCCGCGGGGTCGTGGATGGCCCCGACCACGAAGACCTCGTCGGGCCGATGGCGCGCCACGATCGCGGCGAGCCGGTCGCGCACGGTCGCAGGCGACCCCACGGCGTTCACCTTGAGTGCCTCGTCCACCAGCGGGCGCAGCGCGCGGCCGATGACGGCGTCGACGTCGTCCACCGGGCGCGGCAGCGGGCCGGGCCGGCCGGACCGCAGGTTCGCGAAGGCCTGCATCTGCGAGGTCATCAGACGGCGTCCCTCGTCGTCGCTGTCCGCGGCGAACACGTTGACCGCCATGGCGAAGTGCGGCGCCGCGAGGCGCTCCGACGGACGGAACCGCTCGCGGTAGATGTCGCGTGCCGCCTCCAGCGCCGCAGGCGCGAAGTGCGAGGCGAAGGCGTAGGGCAGACCGAACGCGGCGGCGAGCTCGGCGCCGAAGGTGGAGGAGCCGAGGATCCACACCGGCACGCGGGTGCCCGCGCCGGGCACGGCGTTCACCGGCAGCGAGCCCGGCTCGGCATCGAGGTAGGTGATGAGCTCGGCGACGTCCTGGGGGAACGCGTCGGCGCTCGACGCGTAGCGCCGCAGCGCACGCGCGGTGAGCCCATCCGTCCCGGGCGCGCGGCCGAGGCCGAGGTCGATGCGCCCCGGGTGCAGCGTCGCCAGCGTGCCGAACGCCTCGGCCACCATCAGCGGCGCGTGGTTGGGCAGCATGATGCCGCCCGAGCCGACCCGGATGGTCGTCGTCGAAGCGGCGATGTGGGCGACGACGACGGCCGTCGCCGAGCTCGCGATGCCGGGCATGTTGTGATGCTCGGCGAGGAAGTAGCGCGTGTAGCCGAGCGCCTCGGCGTGCCGAGCCAAGGCGACGGAGTTCGCCAACGCGTCCGCCGGGGTCCCGCCCTCGGGGATCGGCGACAGGTCGAGGACGGAGGTAAGCATGCGTGCCTCCTTGAGCGTTGCCACGCCCGCCGAAGCTAGTTGCTACGGCACGCAGTGGCAAGCGCGGTCAGCGCGCGCACGGCAGCGATGCCGACCCGAAGTACGCCGAGCACGCGATCTCGGTGATGACGCCCTGCAACGGCATGGCGGCGAGGCCGCCCTCCTCCACCGGGAAGGTGAGGAACAGGACCGCCGACTCCTCCTCCTCGCGCAGCCCGAGGGCATAGAACCCGACTTCCGATCCGGGCGACAGGCGGCCCGACAGGGCGTAGGCGGCGTCGAAGGTCCGCTTGTAGGTGACCTGCTCGTCGGGCTCGCCGCGCCAGCGCTCCAGCACGTCCTCGTAGAGCGAGGCGTCGCCGCGGACGATCTCCGCCTCGATGGGTCCCATCACGTGGCGCTGGATGCCCGGGCCCTCCGCGACGAGGGTGTCCGGCCCGAGGTGCTCGGCGCGGAAGCGCCCGAAGACGTCCTCCTCCACCGCGTCGATGGTGAGGGTCGCCCCCTGCCCGTCCGCTGGCACCTCGTAGCTCTCCGCGGCGGGGTCCGGCACCGTCAGCGCCGCGATCGGCACCTCGGCCGACTCGTAGATCGCCGATCGCAGGGCCGCGTCCGCGAGGCGCTGGGCCGCGCTGACCTGCGGACACCAAGGGTTCCTGCGAACGAACTCGTCGTAGGCCTCCGCATCGTCACGCGCTGCCGCGACGTCGAACGCCTCGCGGCAACCCATGTCCTTCACGGCGCGATCGCGCAGCCGCGCCACCGCGGTGGTGTTGGGACACTCGGCGTGACGCTGGAGGTACGCCTCGTAGTCGTCGACCGTCCCACCGGCGATGGCCTCGACGAATGCCTCGTCGCAGCGACGCTGGCGCGCGTCCGCCTCGGACCGGCGCTCCAGTGCGATGACCGCCGCGGCGGCGGCGGCGCTCTGGGGGCACTGTGCATGGGTGGCGACGTACGCCTCGAGCGCGTCCTGGGTGCCGCGATCGGTGGCCGCCGCGAAGGCCTCCTCGCACAGCGGGTCAGGTGCCGGCGGCGTGACCTCCGACGGGATGGGTGGGGCGAGCGCCGCGTCCTCAGCCATGGCGGTGGCGTCGGCGGCGGCAGACAGGCGCTGGAGGGCGATGATGGTGTCGATCGCCTTGTCGGCCTGGGGGCAGGACGGATTGGACACGACGGCGTCCTCGAGCGCCTGGAGGGTGCCGAGCCTGGCGGCCTCGGCGTAGGCCGCCTCGCAGACGCGCTCGTCGGGACCTACGCGCCGCATGGCCACGCGTCGCTCGACGTCGTTGCTCGGGGCGGCATCGAGGGGCTCGCTGGGCTGGCCGACGTCGCTGGCGGCCGCATCCACCGCGGGAGGCTCGTCCGCGGCAGGAGCCTCGTCCGCGACGGGAGCCTCGTCCGCGACGGGAGCCTCGTCCGCGACGGGAGCCGTGACGTCGGCCGCGGGCCGTCCCGCATCGGACCGCATGGAGAAGTGCCCTGCCATGGCCACGTCGGACTGACCAGCGCGCTCGTCCCGTGTGTCCGCTCGCTCCGCGACTTCCGCCCGATCCGGCTCCGCTGGGAGCGCATCGCCCGTCCGTCGCGCGGTGTCGAACGTCGGCTCGGTGCCGTCGCCGGCCTCGTCGGCGTCGGCCGCCCGGTCGGCGGCCGACGCGACGCCCGGGCCTCGTCCGCCTTCGGCCTCGAGCCCGGCGACCTCGACCGCGCCCGCGGGCCCTCCGCGCGCGGGAGCGCGCTCCTGCGCGACGACGGCGTCGTCCGGGCGGAGACGATCGCGCAACGCCGCGTCGACCAGCTCGACGCAAGGCCCAGCAACGTCGCCCTCCACCGCCGCACGCGCCCATACGAACACCTGCGCCTCGACCGCGCCGCGGTCGGCCCGGTAGGGCCAAACGAGGAGGAGGACGTCGGCGGCCTCACCGCGGCCGAGCGACCTGATCGTCTCGTAGCGCTCCAGGACGCTCATCCCCGCCTCGCCGGACTCGATCAGGCGGAAGTCCTCCGACTGGCTGACTTGCAGACCCGACCCGGCGGCCACGGCGTCGGCAAGGTCCGCCAGGATGACCGCCGCGTCACGCTCGCCGAGCGCGTCGGCCTCGGCAAGGCCGAGCACGCGGACGGTGCGGGGCGCCCCGGCCGGGAAGCAGGCATCGCGCGTGCGAAGGTCGTCGAGCCGGAGCAGCGCCTCGTCCTGCCACGGCGCGGTGGCCTCCGCCTGCACCGACGACGCGAGCCCCGCAGCGAGGACGGCACAAAACACGAGCCTCACAAGTGCAGCCATCTTCGGTCCTTTCCAGCGCGTCCCCTACGACCGACCCCAACGTAGCGTTAGAAACGGGCCACGGTCCGTATGGTTGCCATACTTTTAAACGAGGCCGACGGATCACCAACGCCTGTGGCGTCAGCCGGTGCAGGGACCGTTCGTCCGCCGATGATCGTGATCGAGCATCGCAGCCCACTAGGGGGTGGCGTCGACATCCTCGACGGAAAGGCGATCCGTCTCCCCGGCGAGCGTCGACACCGAGACGTTGCCACCGCCACGCTCGGCCAGGATGCGGCGCGCCGCCTCCACCGCCTCCTCGCGCGTCTCGAACACGTCCGACGCGCGGCGCTCGGCGCCGTCGTTGACCACGTAGCCCTCGAACACCTCGACCACGTCGATGCGCCGCCCTTGCGCCGCCTCGCGTCGCGTGCGCGCCGCCACGGCGCGGCGCCGGTCGGGCGGCATCGCCTCGTCGGCGAGCGCGGCCACGAACGCATCGAGTCGCATGGTCTCGGACTGGCGCGAGCCGAGCCGCCGCACGTTCACCGTCCGCTCCTGCGCCTCCCGCTGGCCGACGACCGCGATGACCGGCACCTTGGCCGCCGAGTGCTCGCGGACCTTGTAGTTGATCTTCTCGTTCCTGAGGTCCGCCTCGGCCGGGAGGCCGGCAGCGCGCACTGCCTCGGCCACCTCCATCGCGTAGCCGTCGACGTCCGAGACGATGGTGGCGACCACGACCGGCAACGGCGACAGCCACAGGGGCAGGTGACCTGCGGTGTCCTCGATGAGGATCGCGAGGAAGCGCTCCAACGAGCCGAACATCGCCCGGTGCAGCATGACGGGGACGTGCTTCTCGCCATCCGCGCCGATGTAGAACGCACCGAGTCGGCCTGGCATGTTGAAGTCCACCTGCAGCGTGCCGCACTGCCATTCCCGGCCGATGGCGTCGCGCAGGGTGTACTCGAGCTTGGGGCCGTAGAACGCCCCCTCACCCCTGTTGGTCGACCACACCCGGCCGGTGGTGCGGAGCACGTCGACGAGCGCCTTCTCGGCGCGGTCCCAGACGGCGTCCTCGCCGACCCGCTGCTCGGGCCGGTCGGAGAACTTGATGACGACGTCGTCGAAGCCGAAGTCGGCGTAGATCGACAGGATGAGGTCGTTCACCTTCAGGCACTCGGCGGCGATCTGATCCTCGGTGCAGAAGATGTGCGCGTCGTCCTGGGTGAACGCGCGCACGCGCATGAGGCCGTGCAGCGCCCCCGACGGCTCGTAGCGATGCACCTTGCCGAACTCGGCAACCTTGGCAGGCAGGTCGCGGTAGCTCTTCAGCCCGTTCTTGAACACCTGAACGTGGCCTGGGCAGTTCATCGGCTTGATGGCGAAGGTGCGCTCGTCCTTGGGCTCCGACAGGTACATCGCCTCGCGGAACTTCTCGGCGTGGCCGGACCTCTCCCACAGCGTGAGGTCCATCAGCTCAGGCGTGTTGATCTCGTCGTAGCCTGCCGCGACCTGACGTCGGCGCATGTAGTCGATGAGGCCCAGGAACAGCCGCCAGCCCTTCTGGTGCCAGAACACCGCGCCCGGGGCCTCCTCCTGGAGGTGGAAGAGGTCCATCTCACGGCCGAGCCTGCGGTGGTCGCGGCGCTCCGCCTCCTCCAGCATTTGGAGGTAGGCGTCGAGCCCCTTCTTGTCGGGCCAGGCCGTGCCGTAGATGCGGGTGAGCTGCTCACGGGTCGAGTCGCCCCGCCAGTACGCGCCGGCGACCTTCGTGAGCTTGAACGCGTCGCCCACGTGGCCGACGGACGGCATGTGCGGCCCGCGGCACAAGTCGAACCAGTCGCCCTGGTGGTAGAGCTTGACGTCCTGACCCTCGGGGATCGCGTCGACCAGCTCGACCTTGAAGGTCTCGCCCAACTGGCGGAAGGTCTCGCGGACCTCCTCGCGCCGCCGCACCGTCTTGGTGAACGGTGCGTCGGCGCGGATGATCTCGCGCATCCTCTCCTCGATCTTCGGCAGATCGTCGAGGGTGAAGGGGGTGTCGCGATGGAAGTCGTAGTAGAACCCGTCGCGGATGATCGGTCCGATGGTGACCTGCGTGCCGGGCCATAGGGACTGCACGGCCTCCGCCATCACGTGAGCGGCGTCGTGGCGGATGAGCTCCAGCGCCTCCTCGTCGGCGCGGGTGATGATGCGCACGGTGGCATCGCGCTCGATGGGGTCGCCGAGGTCGGCGACCGCGCCGTCGACCGTGACCGCCAGCGCCCTCTTGGCCAGCGACTTCGAGATCGACGCGGCGATGTCGGCCCCGGTCACGCCGGGCTCGTACTGACGGCTCGCGCCGTCGGGGAAGGTGATCGTGATCATGGCACTCGCTCAGTCGCTGCCCACGGGCGCAGGTAAGCCCACCCCACATGCGTGCGCTTCCCGCCGAATGCAACGACCCTGTGCCTTGAGGGCGGTGGCTGCCGCCGCGGGGCGGCTTGCAAGGTGCGGTCTCCCCGCGAGCGGTGCCATGGCCTTCGGGTCAGACGTCGAGGCGGCTCGCGGGGTCCATGTGGCCGGCGCGCCAGCGGGCGTGGCGCCAGGGGCGGCGCCCTGCGTCGGGCGGGAGGTCGGGGACGGGGTCGAAGCCCGCCGCGCCGAACGGCCTGCAGCGCAGCACCCGGGCGAACGTCAGCCAGCCGCCGACCCAGGCGCCGTGGCGACGAACTGCCTCGTCGCCGTACTGCGAGCAGGTGGGCAGGTAGCGGCACTGCCGTCCGAGGATCGGCGACAGCAGCACGCTGTAGACGAAGAGGCCGACGCGCAGCAGCGCCGCGGCGGGCCTCACGCCGCCTCGGCCACCGAGGCCTTGCGGACGGCCTCCAGCGTCGCGTCGAAGGTCAGCATGGTGGAGGGGTGGCGCGAGCGGTGCTCGCGGACGGGCTCCAGGTACCTGAGGTCCGCCCAGCGGCCCTGCGGGGTGGGTCCGCCGGCCTTCAGCATGGCTTCCACCTCGTCACGCACGGCCTGGAGCTCGCCCAGCGTGGCGCCGATGACGCTCGTCGCCATGATCGCCGAGGACGCCTGGCCGAGCGCGCACGCCTTGACCTCGTGGGCGAAGTCGGCGACGCGGCCGTCCTCGACGGCGACGTCCACCGTGACCTGGCTGCCGCACAGCCGCGAGCGCTGGGTGGACGAGCCGTCCGGTGCCGCAAGCCGTCCCAGCCGCGGAATGTTGGCGGCGAAGGCGAGGATCTTCTCGTTGTAAAGGTCGCTCAGCATGAACCATCCCTCCCGACGCTCCAGGATATAGACCGTGCCTCCTCGTCCAGAAAGGTTCGCGGCCCCGGCCGCCGCCGCGCCCGAGCAGGAGCTTGGCACGGCGTTCCGCCCCAAGTTCGGCGCCGACGGCCTCCTCACCGCCGTCGCCATCGACGATGCGACCGGCGAGGTCCTGATGCTGGCGCACATGGACGCCGAGGCGTTGGCGGCGACGCTGGCGACCGGCGAGGCGCACTACTACAGCCGCTCGCGCGCCAAGCTGTGGCGCAAGGGCGAGACGTCCGGCCAGGTTCAAAGGGTGCGGCGCATCCTCGTCGACTGCGACCAGGACGCGCTGGTGCTGCGCGTCGCCGTCGGCGGCGACGGCGGCGCGTGTCACACCGGGGCGAGGAGCTGCTTCTACCGGGCGGTCGGCGAGGACGGCGCGTTGCGGAGGACCGAGGACGACCGGTCGGCCCGCGCCGCCGACGGCTCGTGATCGCGCGGCGTCCGGTCAGCTCGAGTGGATGTACGCGCGCATGTCGTCGCTCTCGCGCACGGTGTCCTCGATGCGCCGCTTCACCACGTCGCCGATGGACACGAGGCCGATGAGCCTGCCGTCCTCGATGACCGGCATGTGGCGGAACCGCGACACCGTCATGCGGTGCATCACGTCGTCGATGGCGTCGTGTCGGCCACACGTTTCCAACGCGCGTGTCATCGTCGAGGCGGCCGACTGCGCGAGGGCGTCCGCGCCCTTCTCGGCGACGCCGCGCACGATGTCGCGCTCCGAGATGATGCCGCGCAGCTCCTCGTCCTCAAGGATGAGCACCGCACCGATCTTGCGCCGTGTCAGCTCGCTCGCAACTTCGCGGAGCGTCGCGTGCGGCCCCATGGTGAAGACGTCCGCGCCCTTGCTCTGAAGGATCGCGTTGACGGTCATGCGTCCCCTCCCTCGGTTGTGAGCCGAGGAGCGTTCCACACTTCGCGGCGGGCCGCCAGCGCTCAGCGCGGAACGGGGTCGAACAGGCGGAAGAGCAGGAGGCCAACCAGGAAGCCGCCGACGTGCGCCTCCCACGCGATCGACAACCCGCCCGCCATGGTCGAGCCGATGCCGACGATCGCGTTGATCACGAACCACAACACGATGAAGACCAGCGCGCTGCGGGTCTGAAGCGTCTGCCGCAGCGTGCGGGCCGGCCGACGGAAGGCAGCGTCGTCGCCTGGACGGCGCAGGACGAGGGGCCCGCCAGAATCGAAGACGAAGCGCGCGGCCGCCGCCATCAGCCCGGCGATCGCGGCGGAGGCGCCTACCACGGGCACCGGGTCGCCGAAGTGCACGGCAAGGTGCATGGCCGCGCCCCCCGCCGCCGCCGCCGCCGAGAACACCCAGAACCGCACGGCACCGAAGCGCCGCGCCACCGCGCTGCCGAAGGCGACGAGCCACACCGCGTTGGTGATGAGGTGCACCCACGAGCCGTGCAGCAGCGCGTAGGTCACGAACGTCCAGGCGTCGGCGGGGAGCCCGCCGGGCAGGTAGCCCGCGATGCCCACGTAGCGCGCCGGGATGAAGGCGAACCAGGCGAGCACCGCCGCGCCGAGCTGCGGGTCGATGGCCGAGCGGGCAAGCTGGACCGCGACGATGATCGCGAGCATCGCCAACACCGCGCCGGGCAACAGCAGCGCAGGCTCGCGCTGCGGCGTGTGCGCCGGCGGTCCCGGGCGCCAAGGCCCGGGCCCTGCCGCCCGATCGCCCCCCCATCGCTCCGCACGCTGCGACGTCCCTCGGTCGCGCCACGGAGCGTGGCTCGCCCGAGCCGTGCCATCGTGGGCCGGACCGCGATCTGGCGCCGACGGGCGGACCCCGTTCGAGCCGACGGCGCTCGCGGTGTCGCCGTCGTCCGCTCGGCGGGAGCCGAACTCGGCGTGCGCGGCTGCCTGCGTGCGAGCACCGCTCCAGCGGACGTCCTTCGCGGTGCCGTCGGGCGGCAGCTCGTGGCCGAAACGGCCCTCACGTGCGACGTCGTCGGGTGCCTGGCGGTCCCCATCGTGGGCTTCGCTCGCGCCATCGTCATCCGGGCGCGCGATCGAGGGAGGCGCGCGCCGGGCGCGGTCCCCTTGATTGCGCCATCCCGACCGGTCCGGACGGCCGCCTTCCCATTGCGCTCCGGCGTGACCCGTCCCGGCCTCGTCCGTCGGCCGCTCAGGGGAGGCATTGGCGGTGCGGGCTGCGTCCGAGGGCGGGATGCGAGGCACGTGCCTCATGGCAGGCGCCTGCCCGCGCAAGGACTGCCGCAAGGGCGAGGAAGACGCGTTGCACCAATCACCATGGCTGTCAGTTGGGATGGCTCGGGGGGTTGGCAACCGCTCGCAGCTCGGCGGGGTCGTCGCGAACGCATCGGGGCAAGAACTTAGCGCGCCGCCTCGAACCGTCGCGGAACCGTCGTGGCCGAAACGCGATCGCGTGCGGGCCGGCAAACCCGACGATCGCGTGGGGTCCGCAAGCCGGCCACCGCGTTCGGTCCCAGCAAACCCGGCCATCGCGTGCCGGCCCGGCAGACCGGCCATCGCGTGCCGGGCCCGGCAGACCGGCCATCGCGTGCCGGCGCAGCAAACCGGCCATCGCGTGCCGGCCCGGCAGACCGGCCATCGCGTGCCGGCCCGGCAGACCGGCCATCGCGTGCCGGCGCAGCAAACCGGCCATCGCGTGCCGGCTCGGCAAACCGGCCACCGCGTTCGGTCCCAGCAAACCCGGCCATCGCGTGCCGGCCCGGCAGACCGGCCATCGCGTGCCGGCGTAGCAAACCGGCCATCGCGTGCCGGCTCGGCAAACCGGCCACCGCGTTCGGTCCCAGCAAACCCGGCCATCGCGTGCCGGCTCGGCAAACCGGCCACCGCGTTCGGTCCCAGCAAACCCGGCCATCGCCTGCCGAGCGCGGCAAACCGGCCATCGCGTGCCGAGCGCGGCAAACCGACCCGGCGATCCGGCAACGGACCGACCGGCGACGCGTGCTCGCCGCCTCGATCTGCCGACCAACACCGGCAGTTGCATCAAGCGAGCCGGAGGGAAGCCGACGGTCGACGCGAGCGGCACGCCCGCAAGTGGCGCAACTACGTCGCCGCCCGCGATAGCGGTAGCGTCACGCTCCGACGACGGTCCTACTCACGTGAGATGCCCGCGAGGACGTGCCTCGCCCGCATCGCGCGCGGCGGGCCAGCCGAAGCGTCGAGGCGACCAATCCTTCGAGCCGAAGCCGCAGGCGCGGCCGCCCATGATCGCGGAGCTTGATGCGGGCGCGAAGGGACGTGCCGCGCGTCCGGCGCGCGGTCGTCGATGACGCCGGGCGCATGGGCGTCGGACGGCCGAGCGGCCCGAGCAGCGACGTCCCGCGTCAGGCGCCTTCCACGTCCATCTCCAGGATCGCCATCGTGAAGTTCCACGACAGCTCGCCCTCGTCCTCGTCCCGGTAGAGGACGCCGATGAACTCCTCGCCGATGTACACCTCGGCGGAGTCGTCCTTGCGCGCCTGGGGGCGCACGCCGATCGTGTCGTTGCCGAACACGCGGCGCAGGTACGCCTCGAGCTTCGCGATCTCGCTCTTGTTCACCCTCGTCTCCCAAAGTGGGGATTCACCCCGCATCCCGCCGAAGCCAGCCTTCATCTCAAGCCTGAGCCGATGCGGCCGCACAACCGAACGGCGATGTCACGCTGCACGAAGGAACGCGGGCGATCAACCGCGCGATTGTCCGAGGCTTGTCAACGCGTCACGCCGCGCCGCATCGCCGCGCGCGGCCAACGATGTACATCGCAGCTGCAACCGACCCCACTCAGCCGTCGAGGGTGGCAAGGATCTGGTCCATGGAGCGGGACGGCTCGGGACAGCCGGCGCTTCCCACGATCCTCGCCGGCACCCCGGCGACCGTGGAGTTCGGCGGCACGGCCGACAGCACGACGGACCCTGCTGCGACGCGCGAGCAGTGCCCGATCTCGAAGTTGCCGAGGATCTTGGCCCCCGCACCGACAAGGACGCCCGAGCCGATCTTCGGATGACGGTCGCCACCCTCCTTGCCGGTGCCGCCGAGCGTCACCCCCTGCAGCAGCGAGACGTCGTCGCCGAGGGTGGCCGTCGCGCCGATGACGACGCCGGTGGCGTGGTCGATGAAGATGCCACGACCCATGGGGACCGCCGGATGGATGTCCACCTGCAGCGCCGCGGAAGTGGCCGCCTGCATCATCAACGCGAAGTCCCGTCGGCCGCGGGTCCACAGGGAGTGAGCGACCCGGTGTGCGGCGAGCGCGTGGAACCCCTTGAAGTACATCAGCGGCTCGAGGAGGCGGTCGCACACCGCGTCGCGGTCGACCACCGCGACGAGGTCGATGCGGAACGCGTCGGCAAGGTGCGGATCGTCGTCGAGCGCATCGCGGAAGGCGTGGCGCACGGCGGAGGCTCCGATCATCGGGTCGGCGATGCGCGCCGCGACACGCTCGGCGAGGGCGTCCTCAAGGGAGGGCTGGTCGAGGACGGTGGCCGACAAGAACCCCGCCATCGCAGGCTCGCGGACCACGACATCCTCCGCATCGGAGCGGATGTGCCGCCACACGGGATCGGCCTTCGCGAAGGCGGCGACCTGCTCGCTCATGGCGACCCTCCGACCGCGTTTCGTGCCATGACACTTAGGGGACGGGGCGCGACACCGCAAACGGTGCGCCGACGGTCAAGCGCCATGCGCATCGAGGAAGGCGAGGACACGCGCCTTGTGCGTCGCATCGCCGACGGCGGACATGTGATCGCGCCCGGCGAGCGTCACCGGTTCGGCGCCAGGGATCATCGCCGCGAGGGCGTCCGGCGAGCCACAGACGCGGTCCTCGGAGCCGGCCACGACGAGCGTTGGCGTCGCGATGCGCCCGACCTCCTCCGCGCTCAGCGTCTGGCGCGAGGCGCGGATGCAGGCGGCGAGCGCGGCGAGGTCGCTGCGCGTGCGCTCGGCGAACAGGCGGTAGCCGCGCGCGACCTCGTCCGTCACGACGTCGGCGGAGGGTGCCTCGAGCGCGGCGGCGATGGCCTCGCCGTCGCCGGTCCCGTCCACGAGGGCGCTCGCCATGCCGGACAGGACGAGGGCTGCCACCCGCGTTGGTGCGGCGAGCGTGGCGAAGGCTGCGATGCGCGCCCCCATGGAGTAGCCGACAAGCGCCGCGCGCTCGACCCCGACGTGGTCGAGGAGGCGCACGACGTCCGCTGCCATGCGGTCCGTGGCGTAGTCCGCAGGATCGTAGAGCTTGTCGGAGTTGCCGTGCCCCCTGTTGTCGAGGACGAGCGCGCGCCGGCCGCTCCCGGTGACGGTCCGCACCCAGGACGTGGCACCCCAGTTGACCGCCCCGTTGGAGGCGAAGCCGTGGATGAGGAGGACGGGCGGGCCCGCCCCCTCGTCGCCGTAGTCCAGCGTCACCCCGTCGCTGGAGAAGGTCGCCATCAGGCCTGCTCCTCAGGCACGCGCACCACGAGCCCGTCGAGCGCGTCCGTCACCTTGATCTGGCAGGACAGGCGGGAGCCGGCGCGCACCTCCATGGCAAAGTCGAGCATGTCCTCCTCCATCGGCGAGGGGCCGCCGACCACCTCCTGCCACGCCTCGTCGACGTAGACGTGACAGGTGGCGCAGGCGCAGGCGCCGCCGCACTCGGCGTCGATGCCGGGGACCATGCTGCGCACCGCCGCCGACATCACCGTGGCACCGGCCTCCGCCTCGACGTCATGGGGCTCGCCGTCGTGCGTGATGTAGGTGATCTTCGCCATGGATCCTCGCGCCGGGCCGTCGCGCACGGGTCCCCGGGCGCGCCCCGCGGACATAGACGGTCCGATCCGAGCGTCAAGCGAGCGACGTCTGAGCGCGCGACGGGTGAGGCTGAAGGTGCCGCCTTGCGATGAGGCGCTCCTCCGTCAAGCAGAGATGCCTGCGTTTTCCCTCAAATTGTAGTTTTAACCACGGTGATGCACGGATCACGCAGTTCCTTGTTCGTGCTCGGGCCCTGTGGCATTAGCGATCCATTAAGGATTGGGCGCGGACCGGGCTCGTGGTTTGCGTCGACCCGTGGCCTACGTGCCACGATCCCCGGCGCACGACCCGCGCCGCCGCCGCAGTAGCGTACGATCGAGGCGACCCATGGCGACAGACACGCACCGCTTCCCCGGCGCCGACCCGGATCCGACGGACGCGGCCCTCTCCGCGGTCGAGGAGGCGCTGAAGTTCGACCTTGGCTCCAACGTGGACGACACCGAGGGCTTCGCCGCCAGCATCGAGAGCTCGCTGGCCGGCCGCGCGCCGCGCGAGGAGCCCCAGGGGATGCGTCGGCCGAGCGCCGGCGCGCTGCCGCCGCCGGACGCCTTCGCCCCCGCCAACGACGGGCCGGACGGCGAGGCGGCGCCGCGGCCGCGCCGCCGCCGGCCACGCACGATGGCGCGTCAGAAGGCGGCGGCGAACGACGACCGGCTCCGCTTCGAGGCGGCCGAGCGCGAGGGTCGCCAGCGCGGCGGGACCGCCGTCACGCTCGCCGTCCTCGCGTCCGCCCTGTGGGGCGGGTTCGGGCTCTTCATCGCGCTCGGCGAGGTCGCCTCCGACGGCGCCCTCGACTTCGTGACCTCACCGGGCGCGTTCGCGCTGATCGGCGCCACGGTCGGTCCAATCCTGCTCTTCATGATGGTGGCGACGCTCGCGAAGCGCTCCGAGGAGCTGCGCGCGTCGTCCGCTGCGATGGCCGGCATCGCCCAGCGCCTCACCGAGCCCGAGCTCAGCGCCAGCGAGGGCGTCGCCACGATCGGCCAGGCGATCCGCCGGGAGGTGGCCGGCATGTCCACCGGCATCGAGCAGGCCCTGGAGCGGGCCTCCGAGCTCGAGGTCCTCGTCCACCGGGAGGTCGCAGCGCTCGAGCGCTCCTATGGCGACCACGAGGCGAAGATCCGTGCCCTGTTCGAGGAGCTCGTCGCCGAGCGCGAGACGCTGATGGCGAACTCCGACCGCATGCGCGACGAGCTCGAGACGGCGAAGTCCGGCCTCGCGACCCTGGTGCGCGAGCTGCACGAGGTCGTCACCACGCATCTCGCCGACACCACCGGCCGCATCGGCGAGACGATCCGCGCGGAGAGTGCCCGCGTGGTGGAGGACATGATGTCCTCCGGCAGCTCCATGATGACCACGTTCACGACGGCGGGGGACGCCTACGTCGCCCGCATGGTCGAGCGCACGGACGAGCTCGAAACGACCCTCCTCGCCGCCGGCGACAGCTCGACGGAGGCGCTGCGAACGCTGACCGAGACCCAGCGCGCCGCCCTCGACGGCAACGTCGCGGTCCTGATCGAGGCGATCACGCTGCAGTCCGGCGCCACCATCGACGCCGTCAGGGGGGCCTCGGAGACCCTCGTCGGATACGCTCCACGCAGAGACCGGGCAGACCGTGGAGACCATCCGCCACACCACCGAATACCTCGTGGGCTCGCTCCAGGCGGAGGCCGGATCGGCAACGGAGACGATCCGCTCGACCGCCGAGATCCTAATCGACACCATCGCCGGTCAGTCGGCCGAGATCACCGACGAGTTCGGCCGCGTGGGTCAGGAGCTCGTCGACAGCCTCGCCGACCGCACGATCGCGATGACGGAGAGCTTCGCGCAGACCGGATCGACCCTCGCCGACACGGTGATCGACCGCGCCGAGGAGGTCTCCAAGGTGCTGCTCAACGCGGGCGAGCAGGTGTCCGGCGCCATCATGGAGGTCAACACGTCCCTGACGGTGACGCTGGACTCCAAGCTCGCCGAGCTCAACGCGGGCTTCACCGAGGCGTCGGCGACCTTCGACATGACCATCGCCGACAAGATGGCGGCGCTGGACGCCACCGTGTCGCTGTCGGCCGAGCGGCTGTCGAACACCGTGGAGGACCGCATGAACGCGGTCGACACGACGGTCGCCTACGCCACCGAGCGCTTCACCGGCATGATCGACGAGCGCCTCGAGGCCCTCGACACCACCGTCGCCAACGCCTCGTCGACGTTCGGCAGCCTGGTTGAGACCTCCGTCGAGGGCATCGACGGGACGCTGGAGCGCTCCTCGCGCGCGCTCATCGAAAGCGTCGAGGACCGGCTCGGTGAGGTCAACGACGTCATGGGGCGGACCCGGGAAGAGCTTCTGCGCGCCATGGCGGAGCGCAGCGGCGCCGTCACCGAGGAGATGGCGCGCCTCAACGAGACGCTGAGCCACACCTTCACGACGGAGCTCGGCTCCATCGAGGCCACGCTGTCCCGCGCATCCGGAGACGTTGTGAGCCTCGTCGACGAGCGCCTCGCCGCCATCGAGTCCACCCTCGTCACCGCCTCGCATACCCTAGAGGCCCAGGTCGGCGAGCGGCTCGACGTCGTCGTGTCGCACATGGGCGAGGCGGGCGAGCGGCTCACCGGCGTGGTGTCGGGCTCGCTGTCCCACCTCGACGAGACGCTGTCGGACGCCGCAGCGCGCATCGGTGGCATGATCGAGGGGCGCCTCGGCGAGATCGATACCAGGGTCGATGCTGCGTCCGAGCATATGGCTCGCGCCCTCGACGACCGCCTCGGCGTCATGGAGAGGGACGTCGCGGGCGCCGCCGAGCGCGCTGCGGACGCGGTGGCAGGGAGCGCTGCCAGCCTCGACGAGCGCATGTCGCTGACGACGGCCCGGCTCGTGGAGACGCTCCAGATCACGGTCGGCGAGCTCGACGCCACGATCAACGGGGGCGCGACGTCGACCACACACGCGATCGCCGCCGCGTCCGAGGACCTCACGCACCTCATGACCACCCAAGTGGACCAGGTCGCCTCGACCTTGTCGGTCCTTGGGGACCGCTTGACCGACGCCATCGGCAACTCCTCGTCGGCGATGAGCGACACCCTCATCACCCATGCGGACCGCCTCGAGGCGACGCTCGTCACCCTCGGCGATCGCGTGGGCGAGGTCGTCACCTCCGGTTCGGCCGCGTTCACTCAGACGGTCTCGCGGGAGGTCGACGATGTGGAGGACCGTCTGCGGGTGCTCTCCGATGGGCTCATGGGCTCGGTCCAATCGACGACCACGTCCATGCTCGACACCTTCGGCGGTCGGATCGGCGAGGTGGAGGGCCGCCTCACCGAGCTCGGCGATCGCATGACTGAGACGATCACCGGCGCATCCACCCAGATGCACGATGCGGTGTATCGGCAGATCGGCGAGGTCGAGGCCTCGATCACCGCCCTCGGCGACCGCCTGACGGATGCCGTCGGCACCACGTCGATCTCCCTGTCGGAGACGCTGATCGACCAGGCCGACCGCTCCGAGGCCATCCTCAGGGAGCGCCAGGCCGAGCTCGAGGCGAGCTTCTTGAATCACGCCGACGCGTTCCAGGCGAGCCTCACCGAGTTCGGCCTGTCGCTGGAGCGCACCTTCGTCGACGGCACCGAGCGCGCCGGCGACACCCTCACCGCACGCACCGACGCGATCGTCGAGCGCATCACCCTCGAGGTCGACCGCGTCGCCGACATCATCGCAGGCTCCGGCTCCTCGCTCGTCGAGGACTTCGGGCTGAGGGCGGAGAGCTTCGCGCACCGCATCGAGGCCGTCCATGGCACGCTGTCTGCCACCTTCGACGAGCGTGGCAGCGACCTTGCCGTGCGCATCGAGACCGTCGCGGATCGGCTGGAGAAGGCCATCGTCGCCGAGGGCGCGGCGCTCGACGAGCACCTGCGTCAGTCCACCGATGCGTTCCAGGGCCAGCTGCGGCGCCACACCGACCTTGTGAAGGACGACCTCTCCGAGGCGGTCGAGCAGGTGTCGATCGCCATGCGCGAAGAGACGGGAACGCTCGCCGAGCGCCTGGCCGACGCCGGACGCGAGGTGTCCGGCGCGTTGGGCGCGCGAGCCGAGGGGGCCGCCGCCGAGCTCGACCGGTCCGCGAGCCGCATTGCGGAGCTGATCGCCGACAGGGGCGACGCGATCCGCGTCTCGCTCGAGGGCGAAACCGAGCGCTTTGGCGCCCTCGCCGCGGACAACGCGGTGCGCATCGAGGAGGCGTTGAACTCGTCCTCGGAGGAGGCGACGCGGGCGTTCAACGATCGCATCGAGACGATCCGCATCGCCCTCGACGGCGGTGTCGCGCAGTACGCTGCGGTGGTCGCCGACCACACGGGACGCCTCCAAGCCGTGCTCGGCGAGACCTCCGAACGCGCCGACAGGACGCTCACCGAGCGCATCGACCTCATCGCGGAGCGCTTGGAGGACGGGGTCACGCGCTACACCGGCGTGCTGGTCGAGCAGTCCGACCGGCTCGAGGACGTGGTGTCCTCGACGGCGGCGTCCACCGAGCGGGCGCTGGCTGGGCGCATCGACGGGCTGATCGGTGCGTTCGACGGGCAGGCCGAGGCCTTCGCCGGGCGCATGGACGCCCTGCGCGGGGCGATCGACTGCGACATCGCGCAGCTGTCGGCGATCCTCGACGAACGCGCCGCACCGATGACCGACGACCTCGCCGCCGCGATCGCTCGCTACGACGGGCTCGTCAACGAGCGCGCAAGCGGCATCGTCGCCGACCTCACGCACCACGCCGACGAGGTGGCAAAGGTGCTCACCGAGCGCATGGACGCCATGGAGGACGCCCTCGACGGGCGGGTAGAGAAGGTGTCCGACGCCCTTGTCGAGCGCGCGCGCACCATCTCCGACGCCCTCTCGAATGGTCAAGCCGCGATCAACGACGCGTTCGCCACCCGCCTCGAGGAGGTCGCCCTCCTGTCGCGCGAGGCGACGCAGACGGTGGCCGACGGCCTCGCCGAGGGCGGCGCGCTCGCCCAGGACGCACTGCGCGCCGTGGTGGATGCCACGCGCCGCGACATCCTGGAGCCCATGCAGGACATCTCCGCCCAGCTCTCCGAGGAGACCCGCGCGGTCAACCGGATGCTGTCGGAGACGATGGCCAACATGTCCGGCGAGGTGGCGTCCGGCGGCAGCCAGATGCGCGAGGCGATGGTCGACACGCTCGACCAGCTCCTCGCCATGATCAGCGAGCGCACCGAGGCGACGCGCACGTCCATCGCGACCACCATGGCCGAGGCGCACGACGCTTTGACCCGCGAGGGCGAGCGGACGACCGACGCCATGCGCTCGGTCGCCAAGGACGCGTCCGACAGCCTGGCGCACCTGCGCACCGTCATCGACGAGCACGGCGACGACTTCCTGGACGCGCTGGCCCGTCGCGGCGCCGCTTCGATCGGCGAGCTTCGCGAGACGCACCGGGCGCTCGTCGACGAGCTCGGCGGCACGCTGTCGCGGGTGGAGGAGACCAACCGGTCGCTGCATGAGATGCTGGGCTCCGTCGGCATCACGCTCGGCGACATGGAGGAGAACCTCAGCACCCGCGGCGATGCGCTGCGCGCCACCGTGCAGGGCGCGCTCGACGACACGCAGCGCACCGGGGAAGGGATGACGCGGCAGGCCGCCGCGCTGCAGGAGGCGGCAGCGGTCGCGCTGTCAGACCTGTCGGCGATCGCCGAGCGCATCGAGCGGGACGGCCAGCTCCTCGCGGCCGCGGTCGAGCGCTTCGACGGCGACGCCCGCGCGTTCGACGACCGCATGGAGGATCGCAGCGCCGCCATCGAGGCCCTTGCCGCGTCGGTCGCGGCGAGGACCCACGAGGTGGACGACCTCACCCGCACGTTCGCCGAGCGCATCGACGCCCAGCTGTCGGCGACCGAGGAGCGCATGCAGGAGGCGCGCCTCCTGCTGGAGCGCACGCTCGACGAGGCCTCGCGCACCGTTGCCCCGCAGCTCGAGGCGCTGCACGAGAACGCCTCGGCGGAGGCGTCGCGGATGCGCGAGGGCCTGCTCGCCTCCCAGGAGGCGCTGGCGCGCGACATCGTCGCCGCGCTGCAGGGCGTCGCCGAGCGCTTCGAGGCGGCGACGGGGGACATGCGCCAGTCCGCAAGTTCGGTGCGGCACGAGTTCGAGGCGACGCGCTCCGCGCTGGAGCGCTCGGTGCTGGAGTTGCCGGAGGAGACCGTGCGCAACGCCGACGCGCTGCGTCGCGCGGTGACTGACCAGCTCGATGCCGTGCGCGAGCTCGGCGACATCGTCGCCCGTCACGCCGCCGCCGAGCCGCCGGCGCGCCAGCCAGCCTACGGGGAGGATGCCGGCCGCGAGCCCTACCGTCGCAGCCCCCGTCCGTTGGAGGCCCGCCGCGAGACGCGCGCGCCCGTCGAGCCGAGGACGCGCCCCGCCGGCAACGGCCCGGACGCCGGCAGTTCGTGGATGAACGGGCTGTTGCGCCGCGCCGACACGCCGTCCTCTGCGCCGACGAGCGAGCCCACGGGCGAGGCAGCACCCGCCGGAGCGCACCCCGAGGAGCCGCTCGCCCGCCTCCTGCGGCCCGCGAGCCGCGCCATGGACGACGGGCTGTATCGAGACCTCTGGTCCCGCTTCAACCGAGGCGAACGACAGGTCTTCACGCGCCAGTCCTACACGTTGGAGGGCCAGCGCACGTTCGAGGACGCGCGCCGCCGTTACCAGCGTGACCGCGACTTCCGCGTCGCCGCCGATCGCTACGTGGACGACTTCGAGGAGCGGATCGCCAAGGCGTCGGACGCCGACGCGTCCGGCCGACGGACCCGCGAGGCACTGATGAGCGAGGACGGCAGGCTGTACACGCTCCTGGCGCACGCCTCCGGCCGGCTCACCTGACAGCAGCGGGTCCGTCGGTGCGCGGGCCCGGCTCCACGCACCGACGCGTGGGCCCCTGCTGGACGAACGCCCGCGGGCATCCGAGGCAAAGGCCGCTCACCGCTCATCGTCCGAAGCCAGCGCGACGCAAGGGCCGCGGTGTATTTCTGCCACACCGCGGCGATGACCGACGCAACACGCCCCTGCCGGTGCTCGTCGTGCGCGCGATCAGGACGCCATCGGTACGCCTTGGCGCCTCATTGAGGGGTCGGGGCGGAGCCTCGGGGGTTGAGGTACATCGGCGACGATGACGCTCGCGATGATGACGGACGGTGCCAGGCAGGAGCGGCCGAGGACGGCCTGCATCCCAACTTGCTTACCCTCGTGCTGGCACGCAGGGCGACGCGGGCGTCCGGCCGACGCCCGATCACGCTGGCACGTAGGTCGTGACCAGGCCTGCAAGGTTCGGTCGGTCGCGGTCCGTCGGGACGAACTGCGGCACCCCCACGTACAGGAACCCCGCCACACGCTCCGCAGCGCCGACCCCCAGCACGTCGAGCGCCGCGCGGTCGTAGGCGATCCACTCGGTCAGCCATTGCGCCTTGAAGCCGTGCGCAGCGGCGGCGTGCACGAGGTTGAGGCACACCGCTCCGGCCGACAGCACCTGCTCCCACTCGGGGATCTTCGCGTGTGGCGCCGCGCGGCTCACGACCGCCACAACAAGGGGCGCCCGTACCAAGCGGCAGCGCTCCTCCTCGAGGTCGCGCGGCACGTCCGACGCCGCGGCGACCTCGGCGAGCGCCTCGCCCGCGCGGTCCCGCCCCTCCCCCTCGAAGATGATGAAGCGCCAAGGGGCGAGCTTGCCGTGGTCCGGCACGCGGGCGGCCATCGTAAGAATCGCGTCGCGCGTTGCTGCGTCCGGTCCGGGGCCGTCGAGGAACGAGGCCGGCGTCGACCGACGCGTTGCAAGATAGTCACGCAACTGCGTCATTATATGCGTCATCGAGCCTCCCTACGCCCCTTTGCGCTCAGGCCTGCCCTTCATTGAAATACGTTATCAACCAATGCAGGGTGAATGCGACGCGGTGGTCACGTGCTTCGCTGCGTAGGCCGCCCAACGAGGGTCGTCGCCATGGGGAGCGTGCAATGAACCGATGGACCGCCTGCGCATCAATCGTGTTGCTCGCCGTGCCGTGCATTGCCCATGCGACGGTCCCGGTTCCACAGCCCCATCCCCATCGCATCGCAGCATCCGACGATCCGCAGGGCGCCCTTCGTCGCATGATGAGCGAACGCGCCCTCAGCCCCTCGGTCAGCGCCTACGCCCCCTCTGCACCTACGGCGCTCGCTGCACGACCAGACCTTGAAGAGGTCGCACTCTACCTCGTCGCCAAGCTGTCGCAGGGGTCCGACCCCATCGGCTCGGGGGTCGCATGGCGGGTCTACCGCGACGAGGTTGGAGCGGACGGCGAGCGGCCCCTCGTGACCAGGTCGGAGGGGGGCGACCTCGACCTCAGGCTGTCGCCCGGCCGCTACGTCGTGCACGCGAGCTACGGCCGCGCCGCGGTGTCGCGAACGCTCGACCTCACACGCGCGGTCAACGTGGAGACGCTCGTGCTCGACGCCGGCGGGCTTCAGCTCGCGGCCGTGCTCGACGATCCCGCCCGGCCGGTCTCGGACGATACGCAGTTCGAGCTCTACGGCGACGAGGGCGGCGAACGCCGACTGCTCGGCACCATCCGCGCCGGTTCCATCGCCAGGCTTCGAGCCGGCACCTATCACGTCGTCAGCCGCTACGGTGGGCTCAACGCGGTGCGCAGCGCCGACGTGAAGGTGGAGGCTGGCAAGCTCACCCGCGTCTCGCTGCGCCACGCGGCGGGGACGGTGCGCCTGAAGCTGGTGCGAGACGCCGGTGGAGAGGCGCTCGCCAACACTGCCTGGACCGTCTACGGCGACGACGGCGAGGCGGTCTTCGAGCGCGTCGGCGCCCACGCCGCGCTGACCCTCGCGGAGGGCCGCTACGAGGCGGTGGCCCAACACCGAGACATCACCTTCCGCCGCACGTTCACCGTCCGCTCCGGCGACGAGGAGGACGTGACGGTCCTCGCCCGCCAGCTGTGAGGCACCGCGAGGTCGGCCGGAAGGCGTCAGGCCCACCGGCGAGGCCGTGAGCGGGCCGTCGCCGACGGACACGAAGGAGCTCCACCGGTTCGTGCGAGGCGGGCGCTCGAGCGACATGCCTTGACCGTCTCGCTCGCCCGATCGCCGTCCTACTAACCGGAGGGCGAGCGGCGGCTGCCGAGCCGCTGCGGACCTCCTACACGCAGCCCAGATCGCCGGGTCGTCGACCGTGACAAGGCGTACCACACGAACGCGATCCGCCAGGCGGTCGAGCTCGAGGCGACCTTCCCACCCATGCCGCAGACGGCCAACCGGCGCTGGAGGGGCTGTTTCTCGCCCTCCCTTCCCCGCGACCGCGACGCCACCGAACGCATGTTCGGCCGCCAGCAGGCTTCCGCCGCCTCACCACGGGCTACGGACACGCTAGCGGCCTTTTCCTTATGACCGGAGATAGGAAGGCGTGCTCGACACTGTGTCGGCACTCGCCGGGACTGAACCGGTCGAGCAGCTCGCCGATGACGTTCCAAGGGTCGTCGCGGGTGCGGGCGCGGCGGCGGCGCAGCACGGTCTTGAGCTTGGCGGAGGCCTGCTCGATCGGGTTGAGGTCGGGCGAGTACGGCGGCGGGGACATCACCTTCCCACCGGCAGCAGCGACCGCCTTGCGGACCCCGGCGACCTTTTGCGCCGCGAGGTTGTCCGGGACAACGACACTGCCGTGGTGCAGCGAAGGCGCCAGGAACTGCTCGGTGTAGGCGAGGAAGGCGGGCCCGGCATCAGCCCCGACGGGACGAGCGGCGCGACGAGGCCGCCCATCGTGAGGCCGCAGACGAAGGTGGTGGCGCGCCGGTGGCCGTGCGGCACGGCGTCGACCACGCGCTCGCCCTTCGGCGCCAGCCGGAGAGCCGGGCCATCTTTGCGCTGGCATCTTTGTGCTGGCGCCGGTCTCGTCGGTGGAGACGCACGCGTCAGGATCGAGAAGGCGCTGCCACAGCCGCCGGCGCCGGCGCTGGCGGGCGACGTCGGAACGGTCCTGCTCGGCCGCTTGTAGGACTTTTCTTGAGCGTGAGGCCGAGCCGGCGCACCGTCCGCCACGCCGCGCCGAGCGAGACGCTGATCCCGTGCACCTCGAGGAGGTGCCGGCGAAGGTCGGCGAGCGTTGCGTCCGGCCTGGCGCTCATGAACGCCTCGACCGTCCGCTCGTGGGCCGCGAGCTTGCGCGGCGACCGGCCACGGACGGTGCGGGCGGCAAGCTCGCCGCTCCGCCGACGCTGGATCGGCGCCTTGTAGACGTCCGAGATGCTGACGCCGAAGCGCGGCGCCACCACCCGGACCGCGTCGCCGGCATCGACTGCCGCCAACACGCGGTCGCGCGGATCCTGGCTGTAGGCTCGCCCTCTCGTCCGATGCATTGCGGATCAGCCCCTGACAACGGTGATCCGTTGATGCCCGACTCACCCGGTCCTTACCGGAGGATTCCGGTCATGGGGGAACTGCGCTAGCGGCCGACGTCCTCGCCACCGCCTGCCTCGCTGCGACCGAAGGCTCCTGAACATGCCCTCCGAGGTGGGCCCTAGCCAGCTGCCGAAGACGTGCGGTTTGTGGGCGCGCTGCGGATCGCGAGCGGCGCAGCAGTGCGGGTGATGCGAGCGGAGCGGTTGCACGACGGCCCGGTCGTGCCGTGCCTTGGATCAAGGCGCCGTCACCGCAGGTCCCGCGAGGCGGGCTCGGGCTCGGCGACGCCGTCCGGCATCCGACCACCGTCCCCCACGATCGGGCGCGGCCGATGGTGGGCGACCTAGCCCGTGCGTTCCGCACCGCGCTCGTCAAGCCCGAGCCCGGCGCACCGGCGGAACAGGAGGTCCAAGTCGACCGGCTCCATGGGCTGGCGCGGATCCCGCGCAGAGGGCGGTCCTGCGGCCCCCGCCCCTCAAGCCGCACGGACGCGACCATCCCTCCGACCCGTCCCGCGACCCACGCGCTACCGATCACCCTCGCTCGCCTCCGAAGAGGGAACCACAATCCGGCGGCGGCCTCCGCCGACGTCTTCGGCCGCCTGCTAGGGCATCTCGGTCTTCTCAGACCCGAGCACGAGGCTTTAGCTCGTTGATCGAGGGCGGTCGGAGCCCCATCGGACGCGAAGCGCTAAGGGCGACGGACGCGACGCCGCGCCCGATGCGGTTGCGGTAGAGGCGGCGTTTCCGAGCGGCCGCTTCCGGTTCGGGTTGTTCGGGACAGCGAACAAGGTGCCGCACATTAGAAGAGTGGTGCACGCGCTGCCGGAGGCGAAGGCGCTCATGTCGGCCGAGCACTCTTCCGTCGACGGCACGCCGATCGAGGCGTGGGCCTCCAAGCTTCGTGCGGAAGGGACGACGACACGCTGCTTCCCGGCGGCGGGCGCGACGCCGGGGCGGACTTGCGCGGCAAGACCCGCTCCAACGAGACCCATGCGTCCGCCACCGAGCCCGACGCCCGGCTCCACTGCAAGGGCGACGGCCGCGAGGGGCGGTGGGTGCGCCGGCGACCCGGGCGACAGGCACGGCACGGCGCAGCGCGAGGCAGCGCTCGCGCTTCACGGTCGCGGCCGCCGACACCCTCCGATCCGGCCGAACACCTCCTTGAACCGCTTGCGACGGCGCCGGCTCGCCGCACCGCCCGCGTGGGCGCAGCGTCCTGCCGTCGAGGACGGTGCGGCGGACCCAGCCCAGCTTGCCGACCGCGCCGTTGATCGCCGTGGGCGGCGTCACGTTGCCTCGTCTGAGCGGTGCCGACGAACGCCCGCCACGTCGTACGCGTGGTCGGCGCCGAGGGTGGTGCGGCGCCGGTGATGGTGATGGCGGTCGAGGAAGACCGTTGCTGTCGTAGGCTGTGCCGGGAAGGCAAACCCACCCCGGTGGCACGGCTGCAGGGAGCGGCAGCGCCGCCCGGATGTCGCCGAGCCGACTTCGCATGATCCCAACGGCGACCGGCTGGCCGCTGCCGTCGGTCAAGGGGTGTGCCTTGGTGCCCGCGACCACCGCGCGGGAGGCCAATGTCCAGCCGTCTGCCCCCCGCAGGCCGAGGAGCGGTCGCCCTGGCTGTCGTCGCATCGATGCAGTGGCGTCCTCGGGGCTGACGGGAGGTGGAGTTGTCCCGCCTCGGTGGTCAGCTACGGGCAGACGGAGCGAAGCTGCTCCTCGGCGGAGCGTTTGGGATCAATGGGCGACAGGTGGCCGAGCGCGGGATGGCGCCGGCCGGGATTGTGCCGCCCACGATGGACTGAAGGACGGCCGTCTTCGCCTCGGCCGTCGTGCCGAACCTGCGCCGGGCGAGGGGGCTCGAACTCAAGACTGGAGGCTGATTGCATCGGAGGCCGAAGGCGACGGACGCGTAAGTTGATCCCTGGTCGGAGTGGTGGATCACGCCGGTGGGCTGCCGCCGCGTCAACGCGATGTTGAGCGCGTCCAGGACCAGCTGAGTCTTGGGATCGAACCCCATCGACCAGCCGACGATTTGAGCGAGAAGGCATGAAGGGCCACGGCGGCGGGGAGGAAGCCGGCCCGGGGCGGCACGTCGGTGACGTCGGCGACCTACAGCCGGTCCGGCGCCTCGGCGCGGAAGTTCCCCTCGACCGGGTCGGACGCCGGCCGATCGTTGCGGCACCTCGCACAAGTTCCTGTTCGGCGGCTAAGGCCGGCAAGGCCCCTTCCTCGATCGGCCGGGGGACGGGCTTGCGATCCACTCCGACGCCCGCCTCCCTGAGCTCGGCGTGGATGCGCGAGGCGCCGTAACTCTCTTCGACGCTTTGTGGATCGTGCAAATCCGCGTGGTGAGGGCGGCATCGCTCCGGCCGCGTCGGCTCGGCTCCCAGTCCCGCCGGGCTTGGAGCATACTGGGTCTTCTTAGACGCCGATAAGATGCCCTAGGCCCGGACACATGTCGCGGCGATCCAGATGCGGATCGCTGCGAGGGTGATGGCGGCGAGGTTGTCAGGCCGGCGATCGGACCGCGTGGCTATGCCGCGGGAGCTCGACGAGCTGGCGCTCGCGGTCGAGGCGGCGGCTGAAGGCGAACGTGATCTTGCTGATCACACGTGGCGGGATGTGGGCCCATGCGCCGCATCCGCTCGCGTGCGCGAGGATCTTGTTGGTGCCCTATGCCCGGTCGGCGATGCGGATGGAGCCTGGGGCGAGGCCGTCGATCAGGCCAAGGGCGGCCGGTGCGTAGCGCCCTGTCCGGGTGTCAGCGCGAGGCGGATCGATCGCCCCTCGGGATCGATACGAGGGCGTGGATCTTCGTGGTCAGGCCGCCGCGGGAACGGCCCATGCCGTGTTCGTCCCGGTCCCCGCTGAATGGCGGCGGCGTGCTGATGGACGCGCACGCGTGAGGCGTCGATCATGATGATGTCCCTGTCGTAAGCTTCTGACACGGCGGCCAGGATGCGGTCCAAGATCCCCTTCGCCCATCGGACGAAGCGGTTGTAGAGCGTCGTGCGTGGTCCGGAGCGCTCGGGCACGTCGCAGCTGGATGATCGCCCACTCCGCGTCGCTCCAATCGCGCCGGTCCTGGTCGCTCCCTGCGTGAACGAGGGCAGACCAAACCCGATAAGATTTGACCGATCGGTGACGGGGACGCGGCCTAGCGCGTTGGTGAGAGCGGTCTTCTCCGCGTTGGGTGCCTCCACCTGACCCCGAACCGCTCTGGGAGCCGGGCTCGGGACACGCCGAGCGCATGGCACATCGTCGTGATCAGCTACACGGCCTGGTTCGCAGTCCTGGAGCGGACGACCGAGGGCGCGACGGGCGGCTATCCTGCCGCAAGTGGGGGACCTGACGACGGCGCCGCGGCTCTTCGCGTCCCCGCCCTTCAGCCCATCGCTACGGCTGTCGCCGTCACGCTCGGCCTGGCGCACCCCGCCTTGGATGGTGTGGGCGCACGGCCCGACCTTCGCGTGCCCGCTCCTCGAGGCTGCGGGGCCGGGCCGCGCCAACAAGACGCCCTGTTCGTGGCACCGCGGTGGGCAAGGGGCTTCTCGATCTAAACATCGCGGCACCTCATTTCACGGGCAAGCGTGTCGACGACACCGGCGACCCAGACGACAGGCTCGCGCAGCGCGAGGCAACGCTCGCGCTTCTCGACCGTCATCACCATCAGCGGCGCCGCACCACCCTCGGCGCGGACCACGCGTACGACGTGGCGGCGTTCGTCGGCACGCTCGGACGAGGCAAGGTGACGCCGCCCATCGCGATCAACGGCGCGGTCGGCGAGCGGGGGCCGGGTCCGCCGCACCGCGACGGCAGGACGCTGCGCCACGAGGGCCATCGTGCGAGCCAGTGTCACCGCAAGCGGATCGAGGAGGTGTTCCGCCGGATCAAGGCGCAGGCCAGCTTCCCCAAGTCCGAGGTCCGCGGCCTCGCCGAGGTCACACCGCCTTCACGACGATGGCGGCCGCCGACAACGTCGCACGCCTCGCCGGACGGGCGGTGACGGCGCTTGATCCAGGGCACGGCACGACCGGGACCGGGCCCTCGTGCACCCGCTCCGCTCGCATCATCCGAACCGCTGCGCTGCTCGCGATCCGCAGCGCGCCCACAAACCGGGCGTGCGGCAGACGAAAACATTCGACATCGCCCTGCAGCTCCTCCCCCTCGCGCACCTGGGGCCGCCCTCAACCTCAACGCAACGCGCGAGCGGCATCGCGATGTCCCACACTCGTTGATGGGGGAGACCGACCCGTGGCCCGCGGACCTCCTTGCAAGCCGTCGCGGACTACCGGTCCACGCTGGCCCGGACGTCCGCAGATCAGGTTGTCTGGACACGTGCGAAGGTCCTTCCAAGCACAGACGCGAACGTCAGGGACGACGTCCACCAACGCCGCCGTGGGACGCCATGCGCCGCGGAACCCGCGGGCGCGCGTTACCACGCCGCGGGGGCGGACGACGGCCTTCGAGGCGGCGCGGCGTCAGCGGTCGGCGCGAGCGAGGACGGCGTGCAGGAGGACGTCGACGGCCGGGATGGTCGTCGCCTTGTCGCAGTGTTCGGCCTCGTTGTGGGTGATGCCGTCGCGGCACGGGCAGAACACCATGGCGGTCGGTGCCACCGTGGCGATGTTATAGGCGTCGTGGCCGGCCTCGCTCAGGAGGTCGAGGTGGGCGTGGCCGAGCCGGTCCGCCGCCTCGCGCAGCAGGGCGACGCAGCCGTCGTCGAAGATGTCCCCTCCGAAGCACCAGCGCTCCACGACCTCGACGTCGCAGCGGGAGGCGTCGGCGACGGCCTCGACGGCACGTTCGAACTCCGCGAGCATGCCCTCGACGGTGGCCGCCTCGGGGTGGCGCATGTCGCACCACAGCGCCGCCTCGTTGGAGATGATGCCGGAGAGGTTCGGCGACACGTCGAGCCGCGCCGAGGTCGTCTTGCCGGCAGGGGCGTGGCGCCAGCCGATATCGTCCAACGCGACGATGACGCGGGCGGCGGCGACGAGGGCGTTGCGGCGCTTCAACATCGGCGTCGGGCCCGCATGGGCGTGCTCGCCGCGGACCTCAAGCTTCAGCCCCCGGGTCGGCGCGCCTCCGGTGACGATGCCCACCGGCACGCCCTCGGCGTCGAGGCGCGGACCCTGCTCGATGTGCAGCTCGAAGCAGGCGTCGATGGGGAAGCCCACCTTGTCGTCGCCGGCGTAGCCGATCCGTGCGAGCTCCTCACCGAAGGTGCGGGCGTCGCGGTCGACGCGCGACAGACCCCACTCGAGCCCCTGAAGCCCTGCGAAAACGGCGGAGGCGGACATCGGCGGAGGGAAGCGCGCGCCCTCCTCGTTCGACCAGTTGACGACGACGATGGGCCGCCGCGGGCGCACCCCGGCGTCGGCGAGCGTCCGCACCGCCTCCAGCGCGCCCATGACGCCGACGATCCCGTCGAACCGCCCGCCGGCGACCTGCGTGTCAAGGTGGCTGCCGGCGACGACGGGCGGCAGGTCCTCCCGACCCTCATAACGCGCGAACATGTTGCCGAGCTTGTCGACCGTCAGCGTCAGCCCGGCCTCATCCACGAGCGCGCCGAAAAGGCGGCGGACGTCGCGGTCCGCGTCGGTGAGCGCCAAGCGCGACAGGCCGCCGGCGACGCCGGGGCCGATCGCGGCCGATCGCATCACCGTGTCCCAGAACCGGTCGCCGTCGACCCTGAGGCTTGCGACGTCGCTCACGACGGCCGCCGGTCGCGCCACGGCGTCGCCCGCTCGTAGGCGTCGCCCACCTTGAGCACGGTCGCGTCCTCGAAGGGGCGGCCGGCGATCTGCATGCCCATGGGAAGACCCTCGTCGGAGAAGCCGATGCACACGGTGTGGGCAGGGCTGCCCGTCACGTTGAACGGCGAGGTGATGAACGGCGTCTCCAGCAGGTAGAACTTGGGGATCGCCGTCAACTCCGGCGCCGGCAGGAGGCCGCCCGCCGTGACCACGACGTCGCAGCGCGCGAGCACCGCGGCGAGCTCGGCGCACAGCGTCTGGCGCATGCGCGTCGCCTGGACGTAGTCGGCGCCGGTGATCTGCGTCGCCAGGTAGAGCCGGTCCCGCATGATCTCGCCGTAGAGCTCGGGGCTTTCGGCGAGGTCGTCCTCGTGGATCGCCAGCGCTTCGGCGAGCAGGATGACGAAGTTGCAGGCGTGGTAGTCCTGAAGGGGGGAGAGCTGCACCTCCTCCACCGCGGCGCCGAGCTCGCCGAGCGTCGCGACCGCCGCGTCCATGGCCGCACGCACCTCCGGCGTCGCGCTGGCGTCGGCCTCGTAGAAGTGCCGGATGAGGCCGACCTTCAGCCCCGCGATGTCGCCGGTGAGGGCGGCCGCGTAGTCCGGCACCTCCACCTTGGCCGACGCGGGATCGGCTGGGTCGTGCCCCGCGGTGGCCTGCAGCATGAGGGCGCAGTCGCGCGTGGTCCAGGTGAGCGGGCCGCAGTGGTCGAGCGAGTAGGCGAGCGGGGACACGCCGCGGCGCGAGGCGAGGCCGTAGGTCGGCTTGATGCCGGCGAGGCCGCAGAAGTGCGCCGGCATGCGGATGGAGCCGGCCGTGTCCGACCCCATGGCGCCGAGCGCAAGGCCCGCCGCCACCGCCGCCCCCGAGCCCGAGGACGAGCCGCCGGTGAAGTGGTCCGTGTTCCATGGGTTGCGCGCCGGCGGGAAGGCGATGTCCCAGCTCGGCCCGCCGAAGGCGAACTCGTGGGTCGCGAGCTTGCCGAGGATGACGGCGCCGGCGTCGCGCAGCAGCGCCACGGTGTGCGCGTCCTCCCTCGGCCGGCGCGCCTTGAACAGGTTGGAGTGGCACGTCGTCGGCATGTCGGCGGTGTCGTAGATGTCCTTCAGGCCGATGGGGATGCCATGCAGCGGACCCCTGTGCCGCCCGGCGGCGACGTCCGCCTCCGCCGCCTTGGCGCTCGCCATGGCGCCGTCCGCGTCGACGTGGACGTAGGCGTTCAGCGTGTCGTTCCGGGCCTCGATCTGCCTGAGCACCGCCTCGGTAAGCTCGACCGGGGACAGCGAGCGCTCGGCGATCCGGGTCGACGCCTCGGCGATGGTGAGGTGATGGAGCGCGCTCACGAGCCGGTCCCGGGCGTGCCGGACGCCGCCGCGTCGAACGTGTGGGCGGGCTCGGCGGCACGGTCGTAGCCGCGCCGGACCCGGCGGCGCATCGCCTCCAGCACGGGGAGCGCGGCGTAGATCTCGTCGAGCGAGGCCGGCGCCACCGTGTGGCCCATCCTCTCCAGGTGCTCCCTCAGCGCGTCGCGGGTCATCGTCGCCTCCTTCTGCGTCGGCGGCCGCGAAGCAAGTTGGGTGCCGGGCGTGTTGGCCCCGCCCTTGCTTAGCCTCCACCGACCGCTGCCGGACGGCCGCGGCGGCAAGGCAACGAGGAGCCACGATGAGACAAACCTGGACCGCGATGCTCGCGGCGGCGCTCGTCGCAGCGCCGGTGGCGGCGGGCGCGCAGGAGACGACGCTGCGCATCGCGATGACCGCGTCGGACGTGCCGACCACCACCGGTATGCCCAACAACGGCTACGAGGGCATGCGCTTCCTCGGCTACCCGATCTTCGAGGGGCTCGTCCTATGGGACCTGTCGAGCGCCGACACGCTCGCCGACATCAGGCCGGGGCTCGCCGAGAGCTGGACGCAGAGCGAGGAGGACCCCACCAAGTGGACCTTCGACCTGCGCCAAAGCGTGACGTTCCACGACGGCACGCCGTTCAACGCGGACGCCGCGATCTGGAACCTCGAGCGGTACTACGATCCCGAAGCGCCGCAGTTCGAGGCCCAGGGCTCGGCGATCACCCAGGCGCGCATTCCCAACGTCGCCGAATGGCGCAAGGTCGACGACTTCACCCTGGAGATCACCACCGACCGGCCGCTGTCGTACTTCCCCTACCTCCTCGTCTACATGCTGTACTCGAGCCCGGCGGGCTTCGAGGCCGCCGGGAGCGACTGGGCGGCCTACGCCGAGGCGCCGAAGGGCACCGGACCGTTCCAGATCGTCGAGGTCGAGCCGCGCGTGTCAGTGACGCTCGCGGCCTACGAGGACTACTGGGACGCCGAGCGCGTGCCGAAGGTCGACCGCGTCGTGCTCTACCCGATGCCTGAGGCGACGACCCGCCTCGCCGCCCTGCGCTCGGGCCAGGTGGACTGGATCGAGGTGCCGCCGCCGGACGCCGTGCCGTCCATCGAGGCGGCGGGTTTCGAGATCGTGACGAACTCCTACCCGCACGTGTGGCCGTGGGTGTTCGACGTCACCGAGGGCTCGCCCTTCGCCGACGTGAAGGTGCGCCAGGCGGCGAACTACTGCATCGACCGCGACGGGATGGTGGCGCTGCTCAACGGCCTCGCCGAGCCGGCGCAGGGCTTCTTCAAGGCGACGAACCCGAACTTCGGCGAGCCGGAGAACATGTACACCTTCGACCCGGACAAGGCGAAGGCGCTGCTCGCCGAGGCGGGCTACGAGGAGGGGGCGACCATCCCTGCCAAGGTGATGATCTCGACGTCAGGTTCGGGCCAGATGCTGCCGCTGCCGATGAACGAGTTCCTGCAGCAGACGCTGGCCGAATGCGGGTTCGCGATCGACTTCGAGGTCACCGAATGGGGCACGATGCTGGTCGCGTTCCGCAACGAGCCGTCCGCGCCCCAGGCAGCGGGGTCGGACGCGTTGAACATCTCGCTGGTGTCCTCGGACATCTCGCAGATGGCGCGCTGGTTCTGGTCGGGTAACTTCACGCCGACCGGCTCCAACTGGGGGCACTGGGAGAACGAGGAGTTCGACCGGCTGCTCGCCGAGATCCAGGAGTCCACGGACCCCGAGGTGATCGACCAGAACATCACACGGCTCAACGAGATCCTCGTGGACGATGCGCCCTGGCTGTGGATCGTCCATGACCTCAACCCGCGCGCCCTCGCACCGAAGGTGAAGAACTTCACCTCCGCGCAGAGCTGGTTCCAGGACCTCACCCCGGTGACCATCGAAGAGTAATGCGCCGCGGCGGGGTGCGCCCCGCCGCTCCTGCAAACGACGCCCATCGCCGCGGAGCAACCATGCTGGTCTACGCCATCAAGCGGATCCTTTACGCGGTGCCGATCCTTTTCGGCGTCTCCGTCGTCGTGTTCGCGCTGGTGCAGCTCTCGCCCGGGGACGTGACCGACATCCTGATCCCGCCCGAGGCGCCGCAGGCGGTGGCCGACCGGCTGCGCGAGTCCTATGGGCTCGATCAGCCGGTCTACGTCCAATACGTCCTTTGGCTGTGGAACCTCCTGCAGGGCGACCTCGGAGTCTCGATCTTCACCAACCGGCCGGTGGCGGACGAGCTGTTCGACGCGCTGGGGAACACCTTGAAGCTCGCGATCCCAGCGACCATCCTCGGCTTCGGCCTCGGCGTGACGCTCGGCTCGCTGGCCGCGTTCAACCGAGGCACCTGGCTCGACAAGGTGTTCTCGGCTACCGCCATCACCGGGGTCAGCCTGCCGCATTACTGGGTCGGCATCGTCTTGGTCGCGCTGTTCTCCGTCATCTACACGGTGCTGCCGGCCCAGGGCATGGGGCCGGACGGGCTGCCGGTGACGTGGGACCACTGGCGCCACCTCATCCTGCCCGTCGTCACGCTGTCGCTCATCCCCATGGGCGTCGTGAGCCGCCTCACTCGCGCCTCGGTGCTCGAGATCACCTCGCAGGAGTTCATCGCGGCGCTGGACGCCAAGGGCCTGATGCGCCCGCGCATCCTGCTCCACGTCATGAAGAACGCCGCGCCGCCGATCCTCGCCCTCGTCGGCCTCCAGTTCGGCTACCTGCTCGGCGGCTCCATCCTGGTGGAGACGGTGTTCAACTGGCCAGGATCGGGCAACCTCATGAACCTTGCGATCTTCCGCCGCGACATCCCCGTGCTCACCGCCACCATCGTGGTGCTCGCGGCGATCTTCGTCGTCATCAACATCGCCGTCGACCTGCTCCAGGCATGGATCGACCCCCGCATCAGGCGCTAACCGATGGCGCTCGCCCGCACCGAGGGTGCGCCCGTCCTGTCCGCCGCCGAGGCGCTGCGGCGCGCGCAGCGCGGCAAGGGCTACTGGAGCCGCGTCGGCGAGCGCCTTTCGCGCGATTGGCTGACGCTCGGCGTGACGGCCGTCCTCGTCCTCATCGTACTGGCCTCGATCTTCGCCCCGCTCGTTGCGACGCACGATCCCATGGACGGCTCCATCATGGGACGCCTCAAGGGTATCGGCTTCGAGGACCACCTCCTCGGCACCGACGAGACGGGGCGCGACCTCTTCAGCCGCCTGCTCTACGGCGGGCGGCTGACGCTCCTCACCGGCGTCTCGCCCGTCGTCTTCGCCCTCCTCATCGGCGGCGCGCTGGGGATCGTCGCCGGCTACCTGCGCGGCGCCGTCAACACGCTCATCATGCGCTCCATGGACGTGCTCTACGCGTTCCCGTCCATCCTCCTCGCCATCGCCATCACCGGCATCCTGGGCGCGGGCATCGCCAACACGATCCTTGCGCTGACCATCACCTTCATCCCGCCCATCGTGCGCATCTCCGAGACGATCACGACCCAGGTGCGCTCCAACGAGTTCGTCGACGCAGCGCGCACCTCCGGCGCCGGACCGGTGACGATCATGCGCTACCACATCATCAACAACGTGCTCGGCGCGGTCCTCGTCTACGCGACGAGCCTCATCTCAATCTCCATCATCCTCGCCGCGGGGCTCTCCTTCCTCGGCCTCGGCGTCACGCCGCCGAGCGCGGAGTGGGGCCTCATGCTCAACAACCTCAGGAACGCCATCTGGGTCGATCCGGTGATCGCGGCGCTGCCGGGCGCGATGATCTTCGTCACCTCCATGTGTTTCAACCTGATGTCGGACGGCCTGCGCCAGGCGATGGACGTGCGGCCGTGAACGCGCCCCTGCCCGCTTCCGCCACGACAGCCTCGGCGCGGCCGCGCCCGCTCCTCGAGGTGAGCAACCTCGTCAAGCACTTCCCCCTCGGCCGCGGGCTCCTGTCGCGCCAGCGCAAGGCGGTGCAGGCGGTGGACGGGGTCTCCTTCGACGTCGCGGCGGGCGAGACGCTCGGCATCGTCGGCGAGTCGGGTTGCGGCAAGTCGACGACCGCGCGGCTCCTCATGAACCTCATCGAGCCCGACTCCGGCACCGTGGTGTTGGGCGGGCGCCGGGTCGGTGGGCCGGAGGGCCTCGCAGTGCGCGAGCTCTACGGCCAGATGCAGATGGTGTTCCAGGACTCCTACGCGAGCCTCAACCCACGGCTACCGCTGGCGCTGTCCATCGCGTTCGGACCGATGGTCCAGGGGATGCCCAAGCGCCAGGCATTGGAGAAGGCGACGGAGCTCCTTGCACAGGTCGGGCTCGACCCGGTGAGCTACGCCGGCCGCTACGGCCACGAGCTGTCCGGCGGGCAGCGACAGAGGGTGAACATCGCACGTGCCCTGGCCCTCGACCCTAGGATCGTCGTGCTCGACGAGGCGGTATCGGCGCTCGACAAGTCGGTCGAGTCACAGGTGCTCAACCTGCTGCAGGACTTGAAGGAAAGCCTCGACCTCACCTACGTGTTCATCAGCCACGACCTCAACGTCGTCCAGTACATCGCCGACCGCGTGTTGGTGATGTATCTCGGCCAGGTCGTCGAGATCGGCCCGGTCGACGCGCTCTACGAGGCCCCGCAGCACCCCTACACCATCGCGCTGATGTCGGCGATGCCGTCGATGGACCCACGCCGACGCACCGAGGCTCCGCCCCTCACCGGCGATCCGCCCAACCCCATCGACCCGCCGTCCGGCTGCCGCTTCCGCACCCGCTGTTCCCACGCCGAGGCGGTCTGCCGGTCGCGCGAGCCGGCGCTCGGCGTGGGGACGGACGCCGCGCACGGCCAGCTCGTCGCGTGCCACATGCACCTCCGCGGCTCGGGCCACTCGCAGGCGGCGCGATGACGATGCTCCTCGAGGTCCGCGACCTTACGGTGGCGTTCGCGACGCGCGAGGGGCCGCTCCACGCGGTGAACGGCGTCGACTTCGACCTGCCGCGGGGCGAGGTGCTCGGCATCCTCGGCGAGTCGGGCTCAGGCAAATCGGTGTCGCTGCGGGCGCTGGTCGGCCTGCTGCCGCGCCGCACGACGACCCTGCGCGGTTCCGTGCGCTTTGAGGGGCGCGAGCTCGTCGGCCTCCCGGAACGTCAGATGGGCGAGGTCCGCGGGCCCGGCATCGCGATGATCTTCCAGGAGCCGATGACCGCGCTCGACCCGGTCTTCACCGTCGGCGAGCAGATCGCCGAGGCGGTGCGCCGCCACGAGGGGGTCTCGCAGCGTGAGGCGATGGGCAGGGCGCGCGAGCTCTTCGACCGCGTGCAGATCCCCTCCACCGAGCGACGCCTGCGCGCGTTCCCCCACGAGCTGTCGGGGGGCATGCGTCAGCGCGCGATGATCGCGCTCGCCCTGTCGTGCCGCCCGTCGGTCCTACTTGCGGACGAGCCCACCACGGCGCTCGACGTGACCGTGCAGATCCAGATCATCCTCCTCCTGCGCGAGCTGCAGCGCGAGCTCGGCATGGGCGTCGTCTTCGTCACCCACGACGTGGGCGTTGCCGCGGAGATCTCCGACCGCGTGGCCGTCATGTACGCCGGCCGCTTCGTGGAGACGGGCTCGGCCATCGACGTGATCGAGGCGCCACGGCACCCCTACACCGCCGGCCTCCTGTCCTCCACGGTGCACGGCTCCATGCGCGGGCGGCGCCTCACCGCCATCGGCGGGATGCCGCCCGACATGCGCGCGCTGCCCGGTGGCTGCCCCTTCGCGCCGCGCTGCCCCCACGCCGTGCCGCGCTGCGAGGCGGAGACGCCGCGCGAGGCGGAGGTCGCACCGGGCCACACCACGCGCTGCCTGCGCGTCGCCGCCGGCGAGCTCGCGCTGGACGAGGCGTTGCCGGCCTAGAACATCTGAGTTGGAGCGGTTCTGAGCGCTCTAGGGGTCGATGGCGAGGAGCCGTCGGGGTGTCGCGACGAGGAGGGCGTCGATCTCCTCCTCGGCGAAGCTCCTGCGCCGCATCATGGGGACGACGTTGGTCAGGAGGTGGGCGTAGCCGTGCCCGCCCCAGCGCGTCAGTCGCGACTTGGTGCAGATGTCCTGGCTGAGCGCGACGCGCGTGAGGTGCCCGCGGTCGATCATCGTGCGGATGATGTCGAGCCGGCCGCCGTCGTGGGGCAGGTCGATGGCGGCGTAAGGGTAGTGCGCATCGTTGATGCCGAAGAAGTCCCACTCAACGACCACGCCCCGGTCGGCGAGCCGGGACGGCTCGTCGGCGCCCGCGAACGTGCGGTCCATGTGCGACAGGACGAGACGTTCCGGATCGCCTCCGGTGTCGACGAACAGGTCGACCGCCTCGAAGACGCCGGCTGCGTCGCGCGGGGGGTGGACGTTCACCGCGGCGCCGGTCTCCCGCGAGGCGATCGCGGCCGCCTGCAGCGCGCGACGCTCCGCCGGGTGCGGCGGGTCGGACAGGCCGATCTCGCCGATGATGCCCGCGCCCTCGTCGCGGATCGCACGGACCATGCGCTCGGCGAGCGCGTCGACCGATGCCGCGGTCAGCGCCTCCCCAGCGTAGGCGGCGACGTAGGTCCCGCAGCCGCGCACGACGAGGACGTCCGCCTGCCGCGAGACCGCGGCGAGGCCCTCCGGGTCCGGCGCGATGCCCTCGCTCGTCAGCTCGACCACGGTGCGGCCGCCGGCCTTCCGGAACCGGCGCAGCTCGTTGGCGGCGACGCTTCGGTCGAGGAGCCGATGGTTCCCGACGTGTCGGTCCCAGTGGTAGCGCACCTCGAACGCGTTCTGCGGCGTGATCTCGACCTCCGGCTCGTCGCGCCGGTCCGGTTGGGTGAGGTCGCACAAGACGTGCTCGTGCATCAGGGTCGGCCCGATCGCCTCCGGCGCGACGTCGCCCGTGACGGTGCGCACCACGCTCATTCGGACGGTGGAACATTGAAGAGGCGGCGGGGCGTGTCGCGGACCATCGCGCGGAGGTGGTCGCGGGGGACGCCGGCGTGCTGCAACAGGACGAGGAACTCGCGCAGGCCCTCCGCCGGCGGCGGCAGGACGCCGACGCCGCAGTCGGAGGACAGGATGGCGGCGTCCGGGCCCGCCGCGGCGATGCGCTCGGCCATGTCGGCGAGGGCGACCGGCGCCACCGTGTTCGCCGCCGCGTCGACGTGGGTGAGGCCGACCTGCGTCGCGTGGCTGACGAAGAAGAACGAGAACTCGGCGACGCCGCCGAGCCGGACGACCTCGGCCACCGTCCTGCCATCGTAGTGCGAGGACGGGACGAGGATGCGCGTCACGCCGGCAGCCCGTGCCGCCTCGACGACGCGCACCGCCTCGGGACCGGACAGGTGCCCCGTGTTGAGCACGACGTCCGCCCCAGCCACGAGGTCGAGGATCTCCGGCAACGGATCGGGCAGCGGTCCGGCGTCGGGGATCGCGAGGCAGCCCTCGAGGTAGGCGGGCGAGCGCCCCTCCTGCTCGGCGATGTGGCGCGTGTGGTGGGTCGGCAGCGAGATGAAGCGGGCGCCGTCGCCCGGCGCGTAGCCGTAGGCCAGCGAGGCGCGCACGGCCTCCGCCGACACGCCACCCGCCGGCGGCTCCATGATGAGGCCGCCGAACACGTCCACGCCGAGGTGGCCGAGCCGCCGCCGCGCCAGCGCCGCGTAGCCCGAGGTCGGCGCGAAGTTGTCCATGAGGCCGAGGGCCACCATGCCGGCGGCCGCCGCGTCCTCCACGGCGTCGAACACGTCGAGCGAGCGCGCGTTGATGTGCGGGCAGGCGTGGACGTGGTTGTCCATGGCGCCGACGAGGAGGTCGGCGTTCGGCCGCACGGGGCTGGACGCGCCGGGCCGCGTTATAGGCACATCAGCCACGCAGGATCTTGCGCACGAAGTCCTGCGTGCGTGCCTCCTGCGGGTCGCCGAACACCTGGTCCGGCGGGCCGACCTCCACCACGCGCCCCGCGTCCATGAAGGCGACCGTCGACGAGACCTCGCGCACGAAGCCCATCTCGTGGCTGACGATGAGCATCGTCATCCCCTCGCCGGCGAGCTCGCGGATGGTGTCGAGCACCTCCGCCACGAGCTCGGGGTCGAGGGAGGCGGTGACCTCGTCGAGCAGCAGGAGCTCCGGCCGCAGCGCGAGCGCGCGGGCGATGGCGACGCGCTGCTGCTGGCCGCCCGACAGCTCGTCCGGGTAGGCGCGCATCTTGTCCTTCAGGCCGACCTTCTCGAGCAGCGCCTCCGCCTCCGGCACCACCTCGCGCTTGTCGCGCCGGCGGATCTTGAGCGGCGCGACGGTCACATTGTCGAGCGCCGTCATGTTCTGGAACAGGTTGTACGCCTGGAAGACGATGGCGAAGCGGTTGCGGATCTCCCGCACGTTGCGTGCGCTCGTGTAGTCGATGCGCTCGCCCGAGAACGAGATGTACCCCTCGGTGGGCCGCAGCAGGCCCATGAGGACGCGCAAGAGGGTCGACTTGCCGGACCCCGACGGCCCGATGAGGCTGATGATCTCCCCGCGGTCGACGCCAAGCGAGATGCGCTGCAGCACCGGCTCCCGGCCGTAGCGCGCGGAGATGTCAACGATGTCGAGGTGCTGCAACGCGCGCCTCCAGCCAGCGTCCGAGCCGCGTCAGCGGGTAGGACAGGACGAAGTAGAGCACGAGCACCGTGCCGAACACGAGCGCGGCGGAGAAGCCCCGGTTGTTCAGCACCTTGCCCGCGTAGGTCAGCTCGACGACGCCGATCTGGGAGGCGAGCGCGGTGTCCTTGATGAACAGGATGAAGAAGGAGAACGCCGGCGGCAGGATCACCGGCCAAGCCTGGGGCAGGATCACGTACCGCAGCGACTGGATGCGGCCCATGTTGAGCGCCTCCGCCGCGTCCCACTGGTTGCGGTGCACCGACTCGAGCCCCCCGCGCACGATCTCGCCGATGAAGCTCGCCGCGATGAGGACGACCGCGGTCATCGCGACCCAGAACACCGACAGGTCGAGGTCCGCGCCCTGGAAGGCGTAGAACACGATGAACAGGGTGACGAGGAACGGCACGCGGCGGAACACCTCGGTGATCGCGAACACGAGGCCGCGCAGCGGCGCGAGGACGAGACCGCTGGTCCCCCGTGCCACCGCCATCAGGAAGCCGAAGCCGAAGCCGAGCACGCAGCCCACCGCGGTGAGCAGGAACGTCGTCAGCATCGCGCCGCCGAGGAAGAGGATGTTCCAGTACGTGAAGAAGCGCGGCGCCTCCTCGAGGATGCGCTCGATCACGTCACACGACCCGCATCTTGGCGCGGAACAGCCAGCGGCCGGCGAGCCCGAGCGCAACGCTCGCGATCAGCGTCACCGCGACGTACAGCCCGGCGGTCAGGGTGAAGACCTCGATGGAGCGGAACGTCTCGGAGTTCACGTTGAGCGCGCGGCCGGTCAGCTCCTCGACGCCGAAGATCGCGGCCATGGAGGTGCCGAGCGTCATCAGGATGTAATGGTTGGACAGGGGTGGGAAGAGCACCCGCGCGATGTGCGGGACGATCACGTAGCGCACCTGCTGCAGGCGGCTCATGCCCAGCGTCTCGGCGGCCTCCATCTCGGTCTGGCGCACCGAGGTGAAGCCCGCGCGCTGGATCTCGGTGAGGTAGGCCCCGGCGTTCAGCGTCATGCCAAGGACGACGGCCCAGTAGCTCGAGAGCAGGATGCCGGCCTCCGGCAGCGCGAAGTACAAGAAGTAGATCTGCACGAGCTGTGGTGTGTTGGTGAAGAAGACGACGTACGCGTCCGTCACGCGGCGCAGCAGGGCGCCGCCGAACGTCTTGGCGAACGCGCCGAGGAGGCCGAGGACGAGGCCGCCGCAGAACGCGAGGAACGCGATCTGCAGCGCCACGAACGCACCGCCGACGAGGTAGGGCAGGTACTCGACGACCTGCCCGTAGTTGATGGAGTAACCCACCGCCCGGCCGCGTCCTTGCTCAGAAGTACGGCGACACGCCTACCGGGTAGAGCATGTCGATGCCGAACCACTTCTTCCACAGCTCGTCGACGACGCCGTCGCGGTGCAGCTCGAAGATCGCGATGTTCAGCCAGTCCGTCAGCGTCGAGTTGCCCTTCTGGACGCCCAGCGCGCAGTAGTACACGTCGACCGGCGTATCCATCACCTTCCACGCGACGTCATGCTTGTTCATGTGCTCGCCGACGAAGTCCACAACGTCGAGCATCGCGTCGCCGCGCCCCTGCGCCAACGCGCGGATGACGTCCGGGTAGTTGTCGAGGAGGAGCACCTCCGCCTCGGGCAGGTTCTCTTCGATGTACTGGATCGGTGTCGTGCCGCGCACCTGCACCATCGTGACGTCGGGCGAGTTGAGCTCCTCCACCGTCGAGTAGCCCTTGTCCTCGGTGGTGAGCACGCCGAACACCTCGGTGTGGACCGGGATCGTGTAGTCGATGATGAGCGCGCGCGCCGGAGTGCGCGTCATCGCCCCCATGACGTAGTCGATCTTGCCGGACGAGACGAACGGGATGCGGTCGGGCGAGCCCACCTGCACCACCTCGAGCTCGACGCCTAGCATCTCGGCGATCTTCTGCGAGAACTCGACGTCGAAGCCGTCGATCTCGTTGCGCTCGTTGTAGGTGCCGAGCGGCGGCAACGTCGGGTTCACGCCGACGCGCAGGGTGCCGGAATCGATGATCTCCGAGAGCGGGCGTGCGTCGGCGCGATCCAGCGGCGCCGCGAGCGCGGCGACGACGGCGAGCGCGGCGATGGTGAGTGTCTTGAACATGAGTCCTCCTCGATGCTTGGCCGACCCTTCGGGCCGGCCCGAATTGCCCGGTGCGACGCAAGGTCCGTGCCGTCCGCTCGCCTGCCGTCGAGCGTGACGACGCGACATTCCTCCAGCTTGCTGCGCCGAGCAACGGGTTGGCCCGGCGCTTCCCAAGCGGAGGGTCCGTCGTCGCCGAGGCCGACCCGAGTGCACCTGTCGACGCTGCCGCGCATGATGCAACGACAGGAGCTGTTCGCGTCAACATCGCGGAGGTGCCGCTGCCGTGCGGATCCCGGCAGGAACCGCCGCCAACGGCCGCCACGCGTCACGCGCGGCGGGCGGCGGCGATGAGGTCGAAGGCGGCTCGCGCGGTCTGCTGCAGGTCGCCGGCGGCGCTGGCGAGGGCCTCCTCGAGCGAGGCGGGGCCGCGGGCAAGCGCGAAGGCTGCGACGACGCCGCAGGCCCGAAGCGCCTCGTCGTCCGCCGCGAGGCGCCCGGCGAAGGCGATCGCCGGCACGCCGCGGGCAGCAGCGGCACGAGCGACGGCGATCGGCCCCTTCCCGGCGAGCGACTGGTCGTCGAGCGAGCCCTCCCCCGTCACCACGAGGTCGGCACGGGCGATCCGCGCGTCGAGGTCCTGATGGTCTGACACGAGCGCGAAGCCGTCACGCGCCACAGTCGGCGCGGCGGCCGACAGGCCCACCATGAGGCCGCCGGCAGCGCCCGCGAAGGGTGTGTGGGCGAGCGGCGTCGACCCGCGAGCGTCGGCGAGCATCCGGTCGAGGTGGGCGAGGGCGGCGTCGAATGCGGCGACGTCGGCGCAGGCGACGCCCTTCTGCGGGCCGAACACCGCCGCGGCGCCGTCCGGTCCCGTCAGCGGGTTGTCAACGTCCGCGGCGAGCTCGAAGGTTGCGTCGGCGAGGCGAGGGTCGAGCCCGGCGAGTTCGACCCGACGCACGTCGAGGAGCGCCCGCCCGGCGGGCCGGCCGAGCACCCGGCCGTCCCCGTCGAGGAACGTCGCGCCGAGCTCCTCGAGCGCGCCGGCCCCACCATCCACCGTGACGGAGCCCCCCAGGGTGACGACGAGGCGACGCGCACCGGCGTCGAGGGCGGCACGGACGAGCTCGCCGATCCCCGCGCTCGTCGCAACGTCAGGATCGTAGCCGCGCCCGCGGACGCTGGCGTGGCCGGCCACCGCAGCGACCTCGATGATGGCGCGGCGCGTCGGCCGGTCCACCAGCCAGTCGGCCTCGACGGGCGCGCCGAAGGGTCCGGCGACGACGGCGGTCATCCGCTCGGTGGCGGGACCGGAAAGCGCATCAAGGGTGCCCTCGCCCCCGTCGGCGATGGCGACGGCCTGCGCGGTCGCGTCGAGGGCGCTCGCGGACAACCCCGCGAGCACCGCGTCGTTTGCCTCGACGGCCGTCAGGCTTCCGCGGAACTTGTCGCAGGCAACTAGGATGAACATGGATGCCGCCGGGTTGGCGGATGAGGGCGAGGCGTCGGCGGCGGAACCAGCGCCGGGCAATCGTCAGGCGTGGACGGGGACGCTGCAGGCGGTCATCTGCCAACCGTCGGCGATGTCCTCCGTCGCCAGCAGGCGCTGCTCGGCGGTCTCGGCGGCGAGGTGCACGTGCACCTCCGTGGCGCCGGCCTTGATTGCACGCAGGAGCGCGTCGCCGTGGTTGGCGAAGAGGTCGTCGCTCACGGCCTCCGCCGAGCCGATCAGCAGGGGCGTGCGCCGCCCGTGAGCCTCGCACCGTGCTAGGATGAAGGTCCCCGGCTCGTGGCACGAGAAGTTCGTGAGACTGTACACCGACGCCACGTACCAGGCGCTGCTCCAGCCCTGCCACCAGAACAGCGGGACCGAGTGCGGCGACCGGCCTGCTGCGGCGGACACGTAGTCATTGATGAGCATGAAGCCTCCCTGCCAACTCACGCGCGCTGCGAACTTGACACCGTCGACCTTACCGCAACGTGTAGTGACGAACGAACGTGGAACGCACGGACCCCCGTAATACACAGCTTGTGGATAACCTTTTCGGCTTTCTTGTGACTGGCTCCATGACTCGCTCTTAGGTCGTATTCAGCAGACGGTACAAGCCTTGGACACGACAGACCTTCGTGTCGCCCAAGTCGTTCGTAAGGTGGACGGTTCCCGTCCCGCCGCCGAGCTGCCCCGCGCCGACCCCTGTCGAGTGGCACCGTGCTCGAAGCCCCGCCGTGGATGGACGATCCGTCGCAGGGAACGACCAGCCATCTGATGCGCCCGGAGCACAGGTGTCGCCAAAGCGTCATGACGAGCGCAACCCGAGCACGTCGCGCATGGTGTAGAGCCCGGCCGGACGCCCGTCGGTCCAGCGTGCCGCGGCGACCGCCCCGCGGGCGAAGATGGCACGCTCTTCCGCACGGTGGGACAGGACGATCCGCTCCCCGTCAAGCGCAAGGACCACATCGTGCTCGCCGACCACCGTGCCGCCGCGCAGGGATGCGAACCCCACGGCGCCGTAGGGTCGGGGCCCGGTCTGGCCGTCTCGGCCTCGCACGGCGACGGCCCCGAGCGGTGCGCCGCGCGCGGCAGCCGCGGCCTCGCCGAGGAGCAGCGCGGTGCCCGACGGCGCGTCCACCTTGCGGCGGTGGTGCATCTCGACGACCTCGACGTCGGCGTCCGGCAGCGCGCGGGCGGCGTCGGCGACGAGCGCGGCAAGGAGCGTCACCCCGCGGGACATGTTGCCCGACTTGACGATCGCAATGCGCTGTGCCGCGTCGGCGATGGCGCCGTCCTCGTCCGGGCTGAAGCCGGTGGTGCCGACGACGTGTGCGGCGCCCATCGCCGCGAGGCGGGGCGCCAGCGCAGCGCTCGCCGCCGGCGTCGTGAAGTCGATCACGGCGGCGCACGCGACGAACTCGCCGGCGTCGTCCGCTACGGTCACGCCGCACGGTGGCAGACCGGCGAGGGCGGCGGCGTCCATGCCCACGGCCGTGCCGCCCGGCCGGGATGTCGCCGCGGCGAGGCGGAGATCGCCGGCCTCGGCGATCGCGCGCACGAGCGCGTGACCCATGCGCCCGCCGACGCCCGCGATCCCGACGTTCATCCGGCCGTCGTGTCGCCCGGCTGCGGACCGTCGTAGCCCTCGATGATGAGCTGCTCGGACACCGACACCGGCAGGCGCACCTTGAGCGCGGCCTGGTAGCCCTCGGAGTGCCAGCAGTCGAGCGCGGCCTGGTAGGACGGGAACTCGATGACGACGTTGCGCTCCCGCGCGGAGCCGATGCTCGGCACGAACTCGCCGCCGCGCACGAGGAACCGTCCCCCGTGCGCGGCGATGGGCGCCGCGTTCAGCTTGACGTACTCCTTGTAAACCTCGGGGTCGGTCACGTCGACGCGGCCGATCCAGTACCCCTTCGCCATCACTCCCCTCCGCGTTGCTCGGCGGCCCGCGCCGCCTTGATGTCGTAGAGCGCCTCGAGCGCCTCGCGCGGGGATAGTGCGTCCGGGTCGACCGCGTCCAGCGCCGCCAGCGCGCGCGACGGCTTGGCGGTCGGGGCCTGGGCCTGCGGCGCGGCGGCGAAGAGCGGCAGGTCGGCGGCGAGCGCGGCGCGCGCGGCGCCGCGGTCCACCTCCTCGAGCCGGGCGAGGACGTCCCGGGCGCGCCGCACCACCGTCGCGGGGAGCCCCGCGAGGCGGGCCACCTGGACGCCGTAGGAGTGGTCCGCCGCGCCCTCCACGACCTCGTGCAGGAACACGATCTCGCCACGGAACTCCTTCACGCGCATGGTGGCGTTGACGATGCGTGCGCGGCGCTCGGCGAGCGCGGTGACCTCGTGGTAGTGCGTGGCGAACAGGGTGCGGCAGCCGAGGTCGTTGAGCCGCTCGAGCGCGGCCCAGGCGATAGACAGGCCGTCGAAGGTCGCCGTGCCGCGACCCACCTCGTCGAGGACGACCAGCGAGGCCGGTCCCGCCTGGTTCAGGATGGCGGCGAGCTCCACCATCTCGACCATGAACGTGGAACGGCCGGCGGCGAGGTCGTCGGAGGCGCCGATGCGCGAGAACAGCCGGTCGACGATGCCGATGCGCGCGCGCGTCGCGGGCACGAAGGAGCCCGCCTGGGCGAGCACGGCGATCAACGCGTTCTGCCGCAGGTAGGTGGACTTGCCGCCCATGTTGGGCCCGGTGAGGATCACCGACAGCGCGAGCCCGTCGCCGTCCGGCGGCGACAGCGTGCAGTCGTTCGGCACGAAGCGCGACGCATCCTCAAGCGCCGCCTCCACCACGGGATGCCGCCCGCCGACGACCTCGAAGTCGAGGCCGTCCATCACGTCGGGCCGCACCCAGCGCGAGGCGACGGCGCGCTCGGCGAGCGCAGCAGCGACGTCCAATTCGGCCATGGCATCCGCCACTGCGGCGATGAAGGGCCGCTCGGCGACGACGTCAGCGATGAGGGCCGCGAAGATCGACGCCTCCGCCGCCCGCGCGTCGTCCGCCGCAGCGAGGATGCGCGACTCGAGGTCCCGCAGCGCGTCGGTGGTGAAGCGGACCGCCGAGGCGAGGCTCTGGCGGTGCTGGTAGGTGCCGTTACTGCGCAGGGTGTCGGCGTGGCCGGCGGGCACCTCGACGAACCAGCCGAGCACGGCGTTGTGCTTGATCTTGAGCGAACGGACGCCGGTGCGCTCCACGTAGTCGGCCTGCAGGCGGGCGACGTAGCGCCTCGCCTCGCGCTGCAGGGTGCGTGCCTCGTCGAGGGCGGCGTTTATCCCCTCGGCGACGAAGCCGTCGGGGGCATTCGCCGCGGCGGCGCGCTCGTCGAGCGTCGCTGCGAGGCGGCCGCCGAGCGCGCCGGGGGCTTCGGCGAGGCGCCTCGCCGCCTCTGCGAGGAGCACCGGAGGGTTCCTCGGCAGGACGGCGGCCGTGGCGGCGCCAGCGGCGAGCGCCTGGCCCACGGCGAGCGCGTCTCTTGGCTGTCCCCGGCCGGCGGCGAGGCGGCCGACGGCGCGCATCGCGTCGGGCGCCGACTTCAGGGTGGTGCGCACGCCCGCGCGCGAGCGAGGGTCGGCGACGAAGGCGGCCACCGCATCGTGCCGGGCGGCGATCTCCTCGCCGCACGTGGACGGGCTCGCCAAGCGGTCGGCGAGGCGCTGGGCGCCGATGCCGGACACGGTGCGGTCCACCGCGGACAGGAGCGTCGGCCCGTCGGCCCGCGCAGGTCGGGTGAGCTCGAGGCTCGCGCGCGTCGCCGCGTCGATGGCCATGATCCTTCCCGGCGCGTCCTTGGCGGGAGGGTCGAGGGGGGGCGCGCCGGCGGGCTGCGTCTCGGTGAGGTAGTCCACGAGCGCCGCGCCGGCGGCGGCCTCCGCCGCGCCGAACGCGCCGAACGCTTCGAGGTCGGCGACACCGTAGGCCGAGGCGAGCCGTGCGGCGGCGCCTGCGATGCGGAACGCCGAGGGCGCGCGGCGCGCCACGGACACCCGGGGCGGCAGCGCCGGCAGCGCGACGCCCTCCGGCGCGATGACCTCCACCGGATCGAGCCGCGCGAGCTCTGCGCCGAGCGCCTCCTCATCCGCCTCCGAAAGCACGAAGCGGCCAGCGGCGACGTCCGCAGCCGCGATCCCGACCCGCCCCCTCACCGGCGCCAACGCCACGAGCCGCGCCGGCCGCGACGGGTCGAGAAGCCGCTCCTCCGTCACCGTCCCCGGCGTCACGATGCGCACGACAGCACGCGCCACCACCGACTTCGCGCCGCGCCGCCGCGCCTCGGCCGGGTCCTCCACCTGCTCGGCGATGACGACGCGGAAGTTCTGCGCGATCAGCCGCGCCAGGTAGTCCTCGGCGGCATGGACCGGCACGCCCGCCATCTTGACCGGCTCGCCGCCGTGCATGCCGCGCGTGGTGCAGTGGATGGACAACGCGCGCGCGGCGACCACGGCGTCCTCGAAGAACAGCTCGTAGAAGTCGCCCATGCGGTAGAACAGCAGCCCCTCGGGATGCTCGGCCTTGATGGCGAGGTACTGCGCCATCATTGGCGTCGCGCCGGGGACGACGGCGTCGGCCGCTCGCCGATCCTCCTCGTCGCGATCAGGCTCGGCGCGCGCGCTTGCGTCCACGGTTCATCCCAAGGTGCGCAGGCAGGCTAGAAAGACGGGCGCGGTGCTTCAAGCAAGGCGCGCCGCAATCCACACGCGGCCGGCGCGCGCGGCACCGGCAAGGCAGATCGTTGCCAGCAATCGACGGTCTTTGCTACCGTCGGGCAACCGGGCGGACGGCCCGGACAAGATCCCTGCACGGCCTCGTCCCGTGATGGGACCACGTAGGGAGGACGATCATGCGCTTCACAAGGTCCGCTTGCACCCTCATCGCGTCGGCGGCCGTCGTCCTCGGCGCGGCCGCTGCGGGCGCGCAGGAGCACACGCTGCGCATCCAGACGCACCACTCGGCGGAGTCCACCGTCGGCGAGGCGGCGGCGCAGTTCTTCGACGACGTCGAGACGATGTCGGGCGGGCGCATCGTCTTCGAGCCGTTCTACTCCTCCTCCGTGGTCAAGTCGGTGGAGACGTTCGACGCGGTGCTGAACGGCATCCTCGACGCCGACCTCACCGCCGGCAGCTACCAGACCGGCAAGGACACCGCGTTCCAGTTCGTCGGCGACCCCATGGGGGGCTACGACACGCCCTGGCAGCTCTACGCCTTCGTCTACGTCGGCGGCGGCCTCGAGGAGGCGCGAGAGCTCTACGCCTCGTTCGGCATGCACCTCGTCGGCTTCCACATCGCCGCGTCCGAGTCGCTCGCTTCGACGCGGCCGCTCGCGGGCGTCGCCGACCTCCAAGGCTTCAAGTTCCGCTCGCCGCCCGGCATGGAGACGATGATCTTCGCCAAGCTCGGCGCCTCGCCCATCGTGATGGACTTCACCGAGGTCTTCACCGCGCTCGAGGCGGGCCTCATCGAGGGCGCGGACATGGCGAACCTCGACGTCAACCGGTCGGCTGGGCTGCACGACGTCGCCAAGCATGCGACCTACCCTGGCTTCCACTCCACCCCTGCCAACCACTTCGCCATCCGTCAGGACGTGTGGGACGCGATGTCCGAGGACCTGCAGCGCATCGTCGAGGTGGGGCACCAGAAGTTCGCCTTCCGCCTCACCCTGACCGGCTCGGTCGCCACCGAGGAGGCAGCGCGGCAGCTCGAGGCCGAGGGCGTCACCCTGCACGACTGGTCCGTGGAGGACCGCGCAGCCTACCGGAAGGCCGCACTCGCCTCGTGGGACGAGTTCGCCGACAGCGACGCCGCCCGCGAGCTCGTCCAAATGCACAAGGACTTCATCGAGGTGATCGGGCTGGCGGGCGCCGAGTAGGCCGCGGCCATCGCACAAGGGGCCCTGCAGGCATGAGCGCACCGGAGGGTGTGGCCCCTGGGCTGCCCACCATCGAGCCGATGCGCATTGAGCGCGCGGAGACGTTCCTCGTCGAGATCCCCTTCGAGCTGAAGGGGTCGGGCGTCGGCATCATGCCGACGACATGGAACAGCCTCGACTTCGCGCTGGTGCGCCTCACCGACGATCGCGGCAACGTCGGCTGGGGCGAGGGCTTCGGCTACCAGGTCGCGGCCGCCACACGGCTCCTGATGGAGCGCCTCGTGCTGCCGACCCTCGTCGGCGAGGTGGTGGACGACATCGCGGCCTGGAACCTCACCGCCCAGCGCATGACGCACCTGTTCGGCCGCTTCGGCGGCACGGTGTTCGCGATCGGCGGCGTCGACATCGCGCTGTGGGACCTCGCCGCGCGCCGCGCCGGTTTACCCCTCGCCGAGCTCCTGTCGGACGCGCCGCTGGCATCGGCATCGCTCCCGTTCTACGGCTCGCTCGTGCGCTACGGCGAGGACGCGCTGGTGCGCGAGGCCGTCGCGCGGTCGCAGGACGAGGGCTTTGCGCGCATCAAGCTGCACGAGGTCGAGGTGCCGCTGATCCTAGCGGCACGGGAGACGGCGCCCGATGCCTCAATCGCGGCGGACATCAACTGTGCCTGGTCGGCCGAGTTCGTGGACGAGCATCGGGACGACCTCGTCGGCGCGCGCCTCGAGTGGCTCGAGGAGCCGGTGTTTCCGCCCGAGGACTTCGCGGCGCTCGCGGCGATGCGCGGCGGCCCGTTTCCCATCGCGGCGGGCGAGAACCTGTCGACGGCCCGCCAATGCGCGCAGATGCTGTCGGCCGGGGCCGTCGACGTCTTCCAGCCGAGCCCCACCAAGGTCGGCGGGTTGTCCGAGACGTGGCGCGCGCTCGACATGGGCGCCCACCACGGCGTCCGGCTGTGCCCGCACACGCCGTACTTCGGGCCAGGGATGCACGTGGCGCTGCACATGGCGGCGGCGCGGTCCGACGTCGAGGCGCTGGAGTGGCTGTTCGTCGACCCCGAGGCTTGGATCACGGACGTGCCGGGGCTGCGGACCGGCGACACCGTCCGCGTGCCGGACGGCCCTGGCATCGGCTTCGAGCCGGACATGGCCGTCATCGAGCGCTACGCCGCGCGGCGGTGAAGCCGACCTAAAGCTCCAAGCCCGTCGCGGGCTACAGACGAAAGATCTCAACGTCGACCGACGTGTCCCCCGTCGTCGAGGCCCGCACGATCGCGCCGTTGAACTTCAACCTGTCATGACGCTGGTGTGTTGCCGCGCGCGGTCGGCGGGCCCGTCCTCTCGCTGATGGGCAGGTCAGGCCGAGACGCGGTGGCATCGTCGCCCGACGCCGGTCGCGGACGCTGCTCGCCGGCCGTGCGTGTGGACGGCGCTGCTGGAACGCGCTTACCTCGCACCAACAATGAGTGTCGTGAGGGAGGGGACCGTGGACGCTGGCAACACAGGCCGCCGCGGGCGGATGACGATCACCGATCAAGAGGCCCTGGAGTTCCACGCCCGCGGCCGCCCTGGCAAGCTCGAGATCACGCCGACGAAGCCGATGGCGACGCAGCGCGACCTCTCCCTCGCCTACTCGCCCGGCGTCGCCGTCCCCGTCCGCGCCATCGCCGAGGAGCCTGACCGCGCGTTCGACTACACGACGCGCGGCAACGTCGTCGCCGTGATCTCGAACGGCTCGGCGATCCTGGGGCTCGGCAACCTCGGCGCCCTCGCCTCCAAGCCCGTGATGGAGGGCAAGGCCGTCCTCTTCAAGCGCTTTGCCGACATCGACGGCATTGACATCGAGGTGGACACCCAGGACGTCGACGCGTTCATCAACGCGGTGCGCTACCTCGGCCCCTCCTTCGGCGGGATCAACCTCGAGGACATCAAGGCGCCGGACTGCTTCATCATCGAGAGCCAGCTGCGCGAGATGATGGACATCCCGGTGTTCCACGACGACCAGCATGGCACCGCGATCATCGCAGCGGCCGGGCTGATCAACGCGGCGCACCTCACGGGACGTGACGTCGCGTCCATGAAGATCGTGTGCAACGGGGCGGGCGCCGCCGGCATCGCGTGCGTCGAGCTCGTCAAGGCGATGGGCGTGCCCCACGACAACGTGATCCTGTGCGACACCAAGGGGCCGATCTTTGCCGGTCGTGAGGAGGGCATGAACCAGTGGAAGTCGGCCCACGCCGCGAACACTCCCGCGCGCACGTTGGCCGAGGCGCTCGACGGCGCGGACGTCTTCCTCGGCGTGTCGGTGAAGGGCGCGATGACCCACGAGATGGTGCGCTCCATGGCGCCCAACCCCATCATCTTCGCCATGGCGAACCCTGATCCGGAGGTGACGCCCGAGGAGGTCGCCGAGATCCGCGACGACGCCATCGTCGCCACCGGCCGGTCGGACTACCCGAACCAGGTCAACAACGTGCTGGGCTTCCCCTACATCTTCCGCGGCGCGCTCGACGTGCGAGCGACCGCGATCAACGAGCCGATGAAGGTCGCCGCCGCCGAGGCGCTCGCTGCCCTCGCGCGCGAGGACGTGCCCGACGACGTCGCCGCCGCCTACCAGGGCAACCGGCCGCGCTTCGGCCGCGAGTACATCATCCCCGTTCCGTTCGACCCGCGGCTCATCTCCACCGTCCCGCCTGCGGTGGCGAGGGCGGCGATGGAGACCGGCGTCGCGCGCCGCCCCATCGAGGACATGGAGCGCTACGCTAACGAGCTGTCGGCGCGGCGCGACCCGGTCGCAGGCTCCCTATCGCGCATCTTCACCAAGGTGCGGCAGAACCCGCGGCGCGTCGTGTTCGCGGAGGGGGAGGAGGAGGCGGTGATCCGCGCAGCCGCCTCGTTCGTGAACCAGGAGCTCGGGACCGCTGTCCTCATCGGCCGCGAGGAGACCGTGCGCGAGCAGGCGTTCAACGCAGGCATCGAGATCCGCCCAGGCCTCGAGATCGCCAACGCGCGGCTGTCGAAGCGCAACACCGAGTACGCGCAGTTCCTCTACGCCAAGCTGCAGCGCCGCGGCCACCTGATGCGCGACTGCGTGCGCATGATCAACCAGGATCGCAACTACTTCGGCGCGACGATGGTGGCGCTCGGCGATGCGGACGCGCTGGTGACGGGGGTGACGCGCAACTACGCCGTGGCGCTCGAGACGGTGAAGCTCGTGATCCCGACGAAGCCGGGGCACAAGATCATCGGCGTCTCGCTGGTCTTGGCGCGCGGACGCTCCGTGCTCGTCGCCGACACGGCGGTGACGGACGACCCCTCGGCGGAGGACCTTGCCGACATCGCCGAGGAGGTGGCGCGGATGGCCCGGCGGCTCGGCTACGAGCCGCGCGTCGCGCTGCTCGCGGCGGCGACGTTCGGCAACCCGCCGGGCGAGCGCGCGACGCGGGTGCGCGAGGCCGTCGGCATCCTCAATCGCCGACGGGTGGACTTCGAGTTCGACGGCGAGATGGCGGCAGACGTGGCGCTCAACCCTGTGCTGATGGCCGCCTACCCGTTCTGCCGGCTGTCGGGTCCGGCGAACGTCCTCCTGATGCCGTCGGTCCACGCCGCCTCGATCGCGACGAAGGTGGCGCAGGAGCTCGGCGGCTCGACGGTGCTCGGCCCGATCCTGGTGGGCCTCGACAAGGCCGTGCAGATCGTCCCCTTCGGCGCCCGCGACACCGACATCGTCAACATGGCCGCCATCGCCAGCTTCGGGGTGAACTGAGGACCCGTGCCGATCCCGGACTTTCAGACGTTGATGCTGCCGGTGCTTAGGGCCGCAGCGAACGGTCCCGTGCGGATCAAGGACATCGTGGGGCCACTCGCAGCTCAATTCAGCCTGTCGGAGGAGGAACGCCAGGAGATGCTGCCGAGTGGGCGCCAAGCGGTCCTGCACAACAGGGTGCATTGGGCGAAGTTCCACCTGTCGAAGGCCGGCCTTGTCGAAAGCCCGTCACGCGGGCTCGTCGTGGCGTCCGCTGCCGGACGCTCCGCCCTCCAAGAGGAGCGCGAGCGGATCGACATGGCGTTCCTCATGCGCTTTCCGATCTACGCGGCGTTCATGCAGAACAATCGCGGGACGTCAGAGGCGTCGCTGGCCACGTCGACGGCCGATCTGCCAGGGCAGACGATCCCGCCCCTCGAGCAGCTCGACAGGGCTGACGAGGCTCTCCGAAGCGCCGTGCGGGCCGATCTCCTTGACCGCGTCCGTGTTGTGGATCCGAAGTTCTTCGAACAGCTCATCATCGATCTGCTTGTGGCGATGGGTTACGGCGGCTCCCACGACAATGCCGCGCAGCGCATCGGTGGCACCGGCGACGGCGGCATCGATGGCACGATCGATGAGGACCGGCTCGGTTTGGATCGGATCTACATTCAGGCGAAACGCTACAATGGCGCCTCCGTGAGCGCCAATGAGGTGCGTAGCTTCGTCGGGTCGCTGGAAACAAAGGGAGCGTCGAAGGGTGTGTTTGTCACGACCTCGACGTTCACAACGTCCGCGAAGGACGTCGTCCAGCAAGTTCGAAGCAAATCGATCAAGCTGATCGATGGCGAAGAGCTGACGCGGCTGATGATAGAGTACCGTGTCGGTGTAGTAACGACGCGACAGTTGTCTGTGTTTACGGTTGACGAGAACTACTTCGCTTCAGACGATTGACCTGCGCACCGCCGCGTCAGGTTTGGTACTTTCCTCTCGCGCAGCACCATCGCTCGGTGCGGGTGTTGCCGGCCAGTTCCCGGCCCCCGGCTGCTAGATGCATCGTCCAGACAGCATTGGCGCTGTTGGCGCCCCCAGCTCTGGTTCGCGCTGGCTGCTTCATGACGACCTTTCCGATCGACGTACAATAAACTCTGCACCTCGCTGATCGTACAAGCCTGCCTGAGCAATATACATTGTTCGAGTTCTACACCATCAACTTACATTAGACGAACTCAATAGATCTACAACATTAGAATGGTTATTCGTTGACAACACCCAATACATCTAAGCATTTTGCTGCGGTCTCGCAGATGGAGAAACAGCAAATGTCGTCGATCAACGAAGCGGCCGGGCACTCGGTCATCTCGCCGGTGCTCGGGGCGTTCCTCGCCATGCTCCTGCTCTGGCCGGGGGTGGCCGGAGCGCAGGGCGAGGACATGGCGCCGGACGAGCTCGTCGAGGCGCTGCGGTAGGGTGGCCTCGTCGCCTACGTGCGGCACGCCACGACCGAGACGGACTACGCCGACCAGGTCACCGCGGACCCGGACGACTGCTCGACGCAGCGCACCCTGAGCGAGGCGGGATGGCACGAGGCCCAGCGCATCGGCGCAGGGTTCCGCGACGCCGGCATCCCCGTCGGCGAGGTACTGTCCAGCGAGTACTGCCGCGCCTGGCAGACCGCGGACCTCGCGTTCGGCTCCTACGAGCGGACGGCGGTGCTCAACTTCGAGCCGGCGGAGGAGTACCCGGACGAGCAGGTGGCGGCCATGCGCGAGCGCGTGCTGCCGCTCCTCGCCGAGCCGGTCGAACAGGGGCCAACCGCGTGGTCGTCGGCCACGACGACCCGTTCGAGGCGGTCACCGGCATCTACCTGGAGCCCATGGGCGTCACCTACGTCCTGCGGCCGAGCGACGGCGCCGTCGAGGTGCTCGGCCACATCACGCCGGGCTACTGGGATCGGTGAGGCAGGCGGCGCAGCGTCAGGTAGCGCGGTATCCTCCCCTCGCGCAGCGCCTTCGCCTCGTAGCGCGTGCCGGGCCAGCCCTCCCAGGGATCGGCGGCGTCGCACTCCAGCGCGAAGGCGGGGTGGGCGGCGACGTGGGCGCGGGTCCAGTCGACGTAGGCCTGGATGTCCGAGGCGAGGCGGACCGTGCCGCCCGGGGCGACGACGCGGGCGAGGCGGTCGAGCCCATCCACCGAGATGAAACGCCGCTTCCAGTGGCGCTGCTTGTGCCACGGGTCGGGGTAGAGCACGTCGACCCGCGTCACCGAGGCCGACGGTAGCCATTCGAGCACGCGGCGCGCGTCGCCCATGTGGAGGCGCACGTTGGCGAGCCCCTCCGCCTCCACCGCCGCGGCGGTGCGCATCATGCCGGTCTCGAAGGGCTCGACGCCGATGAGGCCGACGTCGGGTGAGGTGCGGGCGTGGTGCAGGAGGTGCTCGCCCCCGCCGAAACCGACCTCCACGCGGACCTCGCGGTCGCCGAACAGCGCGGACAGGTCGGCGGGCGCCGCAAGGTCCAGCGCAAGGCGGTCGTAGGCCGGGTGCGGCCTGTGCCCGTGCACCCGGCGGCGGCCGTACAGCGCATCCACGGCGGCCTTCTGGGCGGACGGCGGCGGCAGCGCCTTCGCGAGGTGCACGCGCTCGACGGCGGACATCCCGGTGCGGTGCGTCTCGTGGTAGCCATGCGCTGCGTAGAACGCGAGGTTCGCCGGCAGCCGCGCGCTGGTGTAGAGCGTCATCCGATGCGCGCCTTGCCGCCGCGCCTCGCGCTCGGCCCGTGCGAGGAGCGCGCTGCCGACGCCGGTCCCCTGCGCATCGCGCACCACCGCGAGCACCTCGAGCTCGACGGTCCCCCCTCCACAACGGCGCAGGACCGCGCATCCGATGGGTCGCCCTGCCGCTTCCGCAAGGATCACGCGGCCGTCCCCAACCGCCTCGTCGGCATCGAGGGACAGGGGCTCCGGCGCGCGGCCGATCTCCGCCGCGCGTCCGGCGAAGGCGTCCGCGATGATGGGACGAACGAGCACGGCGTCGTCGCCGGAGGCGCGGCGGAAGGCAGGGGGTCGCCGACCCCGCTCACCCGAGCCGATGGCGGTCGAACCAGGCCCGCGGCTCATGTCCTGGTCCGCGCGTCGTGCGGTCGCCTCAGGAGTTGGCGCGCAGCGTCTCGGCAAGGTCGGTGCGCTCCCAGGAGAAGCCACCGTCGGCGTCCGGCTCGCGACCGAAGTGGCCGTAGGCGGCCGAGCGCTCGTAGATCGGCCGGTTGAGCTGGAGCGCCTGGCGGATGCCCCGCGGCGACAGGTCCATGGACTTGCCGATGGCGAGCTCGATGGCCTCGTCCGTCAGCCCGTCGTGGCAGGTGCCGAAGGTGTCGACGTAGATCGACAGCGGCTGCGAGATGCCGATGGCGTAGGCGAGCTGGATGACGCAGCGCTCCGCCATCTCCGCCGCAACGACGTTCTTGGCGAGGTAGCGAGCCGCGTAGGCCGCCGAGCGGTCCACCTTCGTCGGGTCCTTGCCGGAGAAGGCGCCGCCGCCGTGGGGCGCCGCGCCGCCGTAGGTGTCGACGATGATCTTGCGGCCGGTCAGCCCACAGTCCCCATCCGGCCCGCCGATCACGAACTTGCCGGTGGGGTTCACGTACCAGACGGTGGCCTCGTTGACCCACGCCACCGGCAGCACCTCGCGCACGATGGGTTCGACGACCTCGCGCACGTCGTCGGACGTCATCGCGCCGTCGAGGTGCTGCGTGGAGACCACGATGGAGGTGCAGGCCACGGGGACGCGGTTCTCGTAGCGCAGCGTTACTTGGCTCTTGGCGTCGGGTCCGAGCTGGGGCGCGGCGCCGGACCGCCGCGCGTCGGACATCGCCTTCAGGATCGCGTGGCTGTAGTGGATCGGCGCCGGCATGAGGACGGGCGTCTCGCGGCAGGCGTAGCCGAACATGATGCCCTGGTCGCCGGCACCCTCGTCCTTGTTGCCCGACGCGTCGACGCCCTGGGCGATCTCGGCGGACTGGGCGTGGAGGTGCACGGCGACGTCGGCAGTCCGCCAGTGGAAGCCGTCCTGCTCATAGCCGATGTCGCGGATCGCCTCGCGCGCCGCCGCCTCCACGCGCTCCGGCGTGATCGTGTCAGGTCCGCGCGTCTCCCCGGCGATGACGACGCGGTTGGTGGTGGCGAGCGTCTCGCACGCCACCCGCGCCTCCGGCATCTCACCGAGGAACAGGTCGACCACCGCGTCGCTGATGCGGTCGCAGACCTTGTCGGGGTGCCCCTCGGAGACGGACTCGCTGGAGAACAGGTAGGATTGCCGCGCCAAAGCCGTGACCTTCGTGAGGAGTGGATCGCCGATGGGCCGTGGGGTGGGCTGCCGTCCGACGACGCGTCCCGCCAGCATGCGCAAGGCACCACGCACCCAGCCATGTCAACCCCGGTCGAGAAGCTCTTGATGCCTCGAAGGAGGGCGCCGGACGCGCCGATCGACGCCCGCGGGTCCCGGACGCGCCGATCGACGCCCGCGGGTCGAGGCGTGGCGGGGCGCCCGGATGCGTTGGCGTTCAACCAAATCCGCCGAGGGCCGTCAACCTGCGCTCAGGATCTCTCCCTAGAGCGGCTGGCCGTCCGCGAGCGTCTCCACGAGGTCGATGATGCGGCGGCGGATCCTGGCGTCGGCGATGCGGCTGAACGCCTTGGCGAGCGCGTGGGCCTCGCCCGGCGACGACCGCGACAGCTCGAAGGCGACGCTCTGATCCTCCGCGAAGCCATAGTCGAACTCGCGCTCGGCGTGGCCGCCCGCGGCGACCGCCGCCTTCGCGTCCTCGAAGAAGTACGACACCGGGACCGTCAGGATCTGCGCGATCTCCTGGAGCCGGCTCGCGCCGATGCGGTTGGCGCCCTTCTCGTACTTCTGGACTTGCTGGAAGGTGACGCCAAGCTGATCGCCGAGCTTCTCCTGCGTCATGCCGACGACCGCGCGGCGCAGCTTCAACCGGCTGCCCACGTGGACGTCGATCGGGTTCGGTTGTTTCCGCGACACCATGGCCCCACGCTGTTCCATCACTTGCCTCACGCACCTTGTGCTGGTGACGTCACCTAAGGACTGTCCACCCTACTCGTGCGGGTTGAACTGCAGGCTAACCCACGCGGTTGCACCGTTTCAAGCATAAAGTGTTATCACGGGAGCTGCGCCGTGCGTGCATTACGGATGCCGTCGACGCTCCGGGCGCGCCGAACGCGTCCCCTGCGGTAGTATCTGGCAACCAGACCGAGCAGCAAGCCGGTCATCACGACGATTGGCGCACGCGGTGCTTGGTGATACACCGTGTGTACGGACTGCGGCACACGCACATCTAGCCTATCCCTCCGGTTGAGCTGGAGGTTGTCAGGCACGCGCCCGTACGCGTCGATCAGCGCCGAGATCCCCGTGTTCGCCGCCCGCACGATCGGTGTCCCCGCTTCGATCGCGCGCAGCACCGCCAGCTGCAGGTGCTGGTGCGGCCCGGGCGTGTCGCCGAACCACGCATCATTGGTCACGTTTACGATCCACGCCGCCGGTTGGATGACGCCAGCCTGCGGAAAGATCGCCTCGTAGCAGATGAGCGGCCGTGCCGGCGGCAACCCCGGGACGGCGAGCGTGGCGGTGGCCTCGCCCGGTGTGAAGTCCGCCGTGGCACCCGCGAGCGCCGTCAGTCCGAGCCGCTCGAGCAGCGGGGCGAACGGGACGTACTCGCCGAACGGGACGAGGTGCGCCTTGTCGTAGCGTCCCAGTGGGATGCCGTCGGGGCCGATGACGGCGATGCTGTTCGTCACCATGTCGCTGCCCGCGCCTCGCTCGACCTCGACCGTTCCGGTGATCAACGTGGAGCCGCCCAGCGCAGCGATGAGCTCCGCCTGCACCGCGCTCGGCGTGCGGTAGAGGAACGGCAGCGCGGTCTCCGGCCAGACGACGACGCCAGGCCGCGCCCCCTCCTCGGCCGGGGCCGCCGTCAGCGCTAGGAGGGTGCGCCAGATCTGTGGCGCGTGGGCCGGGTCCCACTTCTCGCGCTGCGGGATCGCCGGCTGGATGATGCGCACCCGCGGTCCGTCAGTCGCCGGCGCTTGGGCGAGGCGCACCGCGCCGCCCACGAAGACGAGCGCCGCGCCCGAGAGGATCGCTCCTGCCGCAAGGCGCCGCCCGCGCAGGAGGAGCACGGGGGCCGCGCCGAGGAGGACGACGAGGGGCGTCACCCCGGCGAGCCCCACCACCGACACGGCCTGGGCAAGCTCCAGCGAGCCGGAGAGCTGCACCGCCGGCACGTTCCACGGGAAGCCGGTGAACGCGAAGGAGCGTATCCATTCCGTGAGTCCCAGGGCGGCTGCGAAGCCGACCGCGTGCACGACCGGCCCTCCGCAGGCGAGCCCGGCGAGGGCCAGCGCCGCGCCATGGAACGGCGCCAGCACCAACGGCAGGCCGATCACCGCGAACGGCAACAAGGCGCCGTAGGTCGGCGCGTCGACCAGGAAGGCTGCGCCGATCCACCAAAGCCCTGCCAGGTGGTAGGCAAAGCCGAACGCGGCGCCGAGGACGGCCCGGGCGAGGAGGGGACGTCGCACCACGTCGTCGCTCGCCTCGGCGAGGGCGAGGAGTACGCCGTACGCGGCGACTGCCGGCAGGAGGTCGAGGGGCGGCAGGCTGAGCGCGAGCGCCGCCCCTGCCGCCAGCGCGGCGAGGATGCGCGCCGCAGGGCGCTGGCGAGCCGCGGCGACGCACCGGCAGACCATCACGAATGCCTCGAGAGAACCTTGCGTCCTCAGGGCGAGGCGGCTTCGGGGTCGGCGAGCGCCGCCACCGGACGGACCGTGACCTTGATGCGCTTGATGCGCCGAAGGTCCGCCTCGAGCACCTCGAACTCCATCCCAGGGAGCTGCTCGGAGGTGACGATCTCGCCGCGCACCGGGACCCGTCCCGTCAGCGCGAAGACGACGCCGCCCAGCGTGTCGACCTCGTGCATGAAGTCCGCCTGGGGGAAGGCGACGCCGCTCTCCTCCTCGAAGTCGTCCACCGCGACACGCGCGTCGGCAAGCCAGCTGCCATCCTCGCCACGGATCATGGTCGGCTCGTCCGGCCAGTCGTACTCGTCCTCGATGTCGCCGACGACGGTCTCGATGAGGTCCTCGAGCGAGACGAGGCCATCGGTGCCGCCGTACTCGTCCACCACGAGGGCGAGCTGGATGCGGTTGGCCTGCATGCGCACCATGAGGTCCATCGCCGGCATGGACGGCGGGACGAACAGGATCGGGCGCACGATGGTCATCTCGGCGAGGGGCCGCGACAGGTCCACAGAGCCGAGGCGGATGCCATCCCCATCCATGGCCTCTTGGGCGAGGCGGATCATGACGTCCTTGGCGTGCACGAAGCCCACCGGGTCGTCGAGCGTCTCGCGGTAGACCGGCAGGCGCGAGTGGCCCGCCTCGCGGAACGTCTTGATGAGGTCGCCGAGCGTGATGGTCTCGGCCACCGCGTCGATGTCGGCGCGAGGCACCATCACGTCGAGGATGCGCACGTCGCGCAGCGCGAGGATGTTCTGCAGCAGCCGCCGCTCCTCGGGGTTGAACATCGCCTCGGGGCCAGCGGCGTCGTCGACGAGCGCCTGGGCAAGGTTCTCGCGCAGGCTCTCGGTGGGCCGGAGCCCGAACACGGAGAGGATGCGGTCGTACCAGCGCTCCTCGACCGGGGGTGTGGGGGCGGCGACCGGACCGTTCGATCCGGCCGCATGGGGACTGTCTGCGTCGGCCATGGTCTCTTGGCGCCGCTTTGCGCCGGTTCAACTCCCCAGGTACGGATCGGCGATGCCGAGCCCGGACAACAGATCAACCTCAACGCGCTCCATCGCCTCGCGATCCGCCTCGTCCACGTGGTCGAAGCCGAGGAGGTGAAGGAGCCCGTGCAGCGTCAGATGGGTGACGTGGTCCGTCAAGGGAATGCCCCTTTCGCCCGCCTCTCGCTCCGCGGTGTCGTAGGAGAGCGCGATGCCGCCGAGGAAGGCCGTGCCGTCAGCGCAGCACGCCTCGCCCGACGGGAAGGCAAGGACGTTCGTCGGCCCGTCCCTGCCGCGCCACCGTCCGTTGAGCTCGGCGAGCGCCGGGTCGTCGGCGAGCAGGATGTCGAGGGTGCCGGCCGTGCCCGATGCGACGTCGGAGCGCGCGACGGCGCTGAGGACAACGTCCGCGATCGAGGCCGGCGCGAGGCTCGTCCAGCGCGGATCGACGATGCGCACGCTGGCCTCGATGGAGGGCGGGCCGGCCGTTACGTCCTCATCGACGACCTCGCTCACCGCGACCCGTCCCGTTGGGCGGTGTCGCGCTCGTATGCGGCGACGATGCGCGCCACGAGCTCGTGCCGCACCACGTCCTCGCCGCGGAAGCGCACGTGCGCGATGCCGCCGACGCCGGCGAGGATGCGCGAGGCCTCGTCGAGGCCGGACGGAACGCCCGGTGGCAGGTCCACCTGGGAGGGATCGCCGGTGATGATCATGCGCGAGCCCTCGCCGAGGCGGGTCAGGAACATCTTCATCTGCATGGCGGTCGTGTTCTGCGCCTCGTCGAGGATCGCCACGGCGTGGGTCAGCGTGCGTCCGCGCATGAAGGCGAGCGGCGCGATCTCGATCACGCCCTGCTGCAGCGCCCGGCTCACCTTGTCGCCCGGCATCATCTCGTAGAGCGCATCGTACAGCGGGCGCAGGTAGGGGTCGACCTTCTCCTCGAGCGTCCCAGGCAGGAAGCCGAGCCGCTCGCCCGCCTCGACCGCCGGACGCGACAGGATGATGCGCTCCACGAGCCCGCGCTCCAGGCACTGCGCGGCGTAGGCGACGGCGAGGAAGGTCTTGCCGGTGCCAGCCGGGCCGACGCCGAACACCATCTCGTTCTCCTCCATGGCGCGGATGTAGTTGTTCTGGGTCGGCGATCGCGCCTCGACGGTCTTCCTTCGCGTGGCGATGGAGGCGACGGACCGTGGCCCGTCGATGGAGGGCAGCGAGAGCTGGCGGTCCTTGGCCCGGGCCATGCGCACCGCGCCGTCGACGTCCGCGACGCGGATGTCGTGACCCTTCTTCAGCCGTTGGTAAAGGTGCTGCAGCGCGATCTTCGCCTGGGCGCAGCCCTCCCCCGAGCCCTGGATTGAGACCTCGTTGCCGCGCGCGGACGCCGTGACGTCAAGCCGCGACTCAAGGATGGCGAGATGCTGGTCGAACTGGCCGAACAGGTCGCTGGCAAGCCGGTTGTCGTCGAAGGCGAGGGTCACGGTCTCGACCTCGGACGGCATCGTCAAGCCGCTTCACTCCGCTCCACGATCGCACCGAACAGGCTGTTGCCCTCGGCGGTGGCGACGTCGACGTCGACGGTCGCGCCGATCGCGCCGACCTCGGCCCGGACGTGAACCGGCTGCAGGTACGGCGAGCGGCCGACGAGCTGCCCCGCGCGCCGCCCCGGCTTCTCGAGGAGGACGGGCAGGCGGCGGCCGACGCACGCCTCGTTGAACGCGCGCTGCTGCGAGGCGAGCGCCCCTTGGAGGCGCCGCAGCCGCACCGACGCGACCTCGGGCGGGACCTGGTCCGGACGGCCAGCTGCAGGGGTCCCAGGGCGCGGCGAGTACTTAAAGGAGTAGGCCGCCGCGTAGCCGACCTCGGCGACGAGGGCCATCGTCGCCTCGAAGTCCTCCTCCGTCTCGCCGGGGAAGCCGACGATGAAGTCGCCCGACAGGGCAAGGTCCGGCCTGGCACGCCGGATGCGCGCGATCAGCCCCACGTAGTGCGCCGCGGTGTGGCACCGATTCATCGCCTTCAGCACACGATCCGAGCCCGACTGCACCGGCAGGTGGAGGTAGGGCATCAGCTTGGGCTCGTCGGCGAACGCGGCGACGAGGTCGTCGGACATGTCGTTCGGGTGGCTCGTCGTGAAGCGAATACGCTCCAGGCCGTCGACCTCAGCGAGGCACCCGACGAGCTCGGCCAGCGAAGCCGTGCCGCCCGTGCCGTCCGACCCGTGGTAGGCGTTGACGTTCTGCCCGAGCAGCGTGACCTCGCGCACCCCAGCGTCGACGAGCCTGCGGGCCTCCTCGAGGACTTGGGCCACCGGACGCGACACCTCCGCACCGCGCGTGTAAGGCACCACGCAAAACGCGCAGAACTTGTCGCACCCCTCCTGCACGGTGAGGAACGCGGTGACCCCTCGGGCCGCGATCGCCCGGCGCGAGGGGGCCGGCAGGTGGTCGAACTTGTCCTCGTCAAGGTCCGTGTCGACGGGCTTCTCGCCCCGCGCCGCGCCTGCGATGAGGGCGGGCAGCCGGTGGTAGGCTTGGGGGCCGACCACGAAGTCGACGCGCGGCTGGCGGCGGACGATCTCCTCGCCCTCCGCCTGGGCGACGCAGCCCGCGACCCCGATCATCGTCGGCGCGCCGGACGCGCCCACCGCGCCCTTCAGGCGGCCGAGCTCGGAGTACACCTTCTCGGCGGCCTTCTCGCGGATGTGGCAGGTGTTGAGCACGATGAGGTCGGCGCCGTCCGCCTCGTCGACGATGGCGTAGCCGGCGGCACGAAGCTGGTCGGCCATGCGCGTGGCATCGTAGACGTTCATCTGGCAGCCGTAGCTCTTGATGAAGGCGCGCTTGTCCATGACCCTCCTACGCGGGCTCGTGCGCCGCGGCCGGGTCGCGCGCGCCCCGCGTCAGCCGTCCGGCGGTCGCCTCGCCCACCATGCGGCGCACCGCCGCCTCCGCCGCCCCCGCGACGCGCTTGCGGTCCGCGCCGTCCGCCAACGCCAGCGGCTCGCCGAAGGCGACGTCCACGTCGATCACCCCGTGCCTCAGCACCCACCACAGGTGGGGCGCCATGTCCATGTCGCCGTACCATGCAAGGCGCGGTTTGTGGAACCGGCCGATGGGCAGGCCGTCGAGCTGGGTGTAGTTGATGGCGAGGGGCTGGATCGTGGCGTCGCCGCCGGCGGCCGCCACCGCACGCGCTCCGGCTCCGACAAGGGCGGTGCGGAACGGCAGGACGTGGGTGCCGTTCGAGCTCGTCCCCTCCGCGAACAGGACGAGGACGTCCCCCTCGGCGAGGCGAGCGGCGATCCGCGACGCGACGTCGCCGGTCCTCGCGCGCCGGTCGCGCTCCACGAACACCGAACGCTGAAGCTTGGCGAACACGCCGAACACCGGCCACGTCGCCACCTCGGACTTCGCGATGAACGACAGCGGGACGATGGAGCCGAGCACGGTGATGTCGAGCCAGGAGACGTGGTTGGCCGTGACGAGCAGCGGCCGCGCCGCGCTCAGCGTCCCATGCCGATGGACCCGCACGCCGGTGATGCGCGTCGCGGCCTTGTGCCACCATAGCGGCAGCACGCGCGCCGCCGCTCGCCAGCGCACGCCGAGGGCGAGGAGCTGGCACGGGATGAGGACGAGCGAGACGGCGCCGAGGGCCGCGATGGCGATGACGGCGCGCAGTGTCGACATCAGCGCCGGGCCTTCGCGCTCGGGGCGGTGCTGAGGAGCGGCTGGTCGAAGGCGAGCTGCATGGTGAGCGCCTTCTGCCGTTTGCCATTGCTCGCAGCGTAGTAGTCCGGCCGCTCGCCGACGGCGACGAAGCCGGCGCTGCGGTAGAGCGCGAGGGCGCCCGCGTTGTTGGGGTCGACCTCGAGGAACACCCGGCGGACGCGCTCGGCGTAGAGGTGGCGCAGCGCCGCGTCGAGGAGCTTGCGCCCGACCCCGCCGCGGCGCTGGCGCGGCAGCACCGCCATCGTCAGCACCTCCGCCTCGTCGGCCGCACGGCGCACGGTGATGAAGCCGATGGGCCGGCGGCTCGCGGTGCCGGCGGCTCGCCGCGCGACGAACGTCGCGACCCCAGGCGCCTCGCCGAGCGCGGCCATCTCGTCGGCGGACCAGGGCACGACGAACGAGGACGCGTGGATCTCCTCCAGCGTGTCGAAGTCGCTCGGGCGGACCGCATCGACGATCCGCGGCGCGCTGAACAGGCCGATCACGTGACAGTGCCGTCCGTCCCCATGGACGAAGTTGGCCACAACACTCACGCGCGCACCAGGGCCTTCTGCTGCGGCAGTCTCGCGTCGACGGGGGCGAGGTAGACGGGCACCGGCGCCCTCCCGTGGGACGGCCCCGACGCCAGCTCTGCGAGCACACCGGCGTCGAGGTCCTCGACCACCTCGCCGGCTCCGAGCGCCGCGACGGCGCTGGCCGGACCGACGATTGCGGCGCCCGCCTCACGTGCCCGCTCGAGCGCCTCTGCGGCCGGCAGGCGCGCCATCAGCGGCTCTCGGCCCTCACCCTGATCGAGGCGCGCGAAGACGGCTCCGTGCCGCGCGTCGATCGCCGCGAGCACGGGCGGATCCGCCGCGGCGGCGAGAACCTCGAGCGTCGTCACGCCGACCGCGGGGACGCCCAGCGCGAACGCCACCCCCTTGGCGAAGGCCACTCCGACGCGCACCCCGGTGAACGAGCCGGGCCCCGTGCTGACCGCGACGCGCGACACGTCGGCGTAGGCCGCGCCGGCGTGCGCGAGCGCGGCCGCCGCGTGCTCGACGATCGCCTCGGCGTCCCCACGCGCGGGCGTCGCACGGCGCGCAAGCACCGTGCCGTCGTCCCGCACCACGGCGGCCTGACAGGTGCCCAGCGCGGTATCGACGACGAGGACGAGGCTCACGCGACGGGCCGGACCTCTCGCACCTCGGGCACGAAGTGCCGCAACAGGTTCTGGATGCCCATCTGCAGGGTCATCGTCGAGGACGGGCAGCCCGCGCAGGCGCCGCGCATCGACAGGTGAACCACGCCGTCGCGGTAGGAGCGGAACACGATGTCGCCGCCGTCGTTCGCGACGGCCGGCCGCACGCGCTCGTCGAGGATCTCCTTGATCATCGCCACGGTCGCGGCGTCCTCCTCGAGGAACTCCTCGCCCTCCGGCTCGGCCGCCTCGACGGCGCCGTCGATCACGACGGGGTCACCCGACAGGTAGTGCTCCATGATCGCACCGAGCACCGCTGGCTTCAGGTGCGGCCACGGCGTCGCGTCCTTGGAGACCGATATGAAGTCGGCACCAAGGAAGACCCCCGTCACGCCGTCCACGGCGAACAGGCGCTGGGCGAGCGGCGAGCCGGATGCCGTCCCGCCGTCTCGGTAGTCCGCCACGCCGTCCTCCATCACGGTCCTGCCGGGCAGGAACTTCAGCGTCTCGGGGTTGGGCGTCGGTTCGGTCTGGATGAACATTGTCGTCTCCCCAGGCGGTTCAAGGCCGCCGCGAAGTGGTCCGTGGGACATAAGCGCGTCGGGCGGGTCGGGCAACGCCGCTTGGCGCGCGACGCGACGGCTCCAACTGAGGCGCGTGGCGCCGCAGACCGCGCCGGATCGCCGACAAGCAGGTCGGCCAACAAGGAGGTCAACGATGGACAACCCCGCTCCCGGCTTCGCCGAGCGCCCCGACCACAAGATCATGCTCGACACCGGACCCGACCCCGTCACCGTCATGCTGGACGGCGAGATCGTCGCCATGACGACCATGGCGGTCATGCTGCGCGAGGACGGCCATCCGGCCCGCCCCTACGTGCCGCACGCCGACGTGACGGCGACGCTGACGCCGACCGACAAGACCACGCACTGCCCGTTCAAGGGCGATACCGTGTACTACGACGTCACCGCAGGCGGCACGACGCGCCCCGCCTCGGCGTGGAGCTACGAGGCGCCGTACGACGAGATGACCGCGATCGCCGGCCACGTGGCGTTCGACGAGGGGTTCGAGGTCAAGGTCGGCTGACCCCGTTGCACGTCGTCGTCAGTGCAAGCGGACGTCGACCCACACGAGGTGGTGGTCCGAGGCGTCGTTGAGCGCGGCGCGGGGGTCGTCGTCGGGCAGCCAGTAGACGCCGGACGCGGTGACGTCGAGCCCTTGGGTGGGCAGCACGTAGTCGACGCGCAGCCCGCCGCCAAACGAGGCGGTGGCCGTGCCCTTGGCCCCGCGCGGCGCCACCGCGTTGATGCGGCCGTCGTCCAGGAGCCGCGCGATGGCTCCCGGACGCGCGTCGCCGCGATGGGGGTCGGCGTTGAGGTCGCCCATCACCACCGCGTGGGCGCCCACCGGCAGGCCGCCCGCCGCCCCCGCGTCGTCCATCGCCCACGGGCTCGTGCGCACGTCGAGAAGGTCGGCGAGGAGGCGGATCTCATCGGCGTTGCGCCGCCCATTCCAGTCCCGCGCGTCGTCGAACACGGGCGGCGTCGGATGCGCGGCGAGGACGTGGATCGTCCCGCCATCGGCCTGGATCGGTGCGATGAGGTGCGTTTTGGACGACAAAGGCATCACCGCCAGCGCCGCAGGCGCGTAGTACGAGGCGGGGATGCGCGTCCCCGGCACGTCACGCCACAGGAACGTGCGGAAGGTCCGCACCGGACCGAGCGGCAAGCGCGACAGAAGCGCGAACGCGTACTGGCCGGAATGGCGGCCGAAGCCGCGCGCGTCGTCCGGCCTCTCGAGCCGGCCGTCGCCGTCGACGTCGACGCCGAGCGGCACGCCGGTGTTCGACGGCGGGAAGACCGTGTGCGGGTAGTCGATGGGCGGCGCGCCCGACTGCGACGTGCCGAGATACTGACCGACAAACACCGCCAGCGTGCGGCCGTCCCCGTCGCGGTCGATCTCCTGCAGGGCAAGGACGTCGGGGCGAACCCTCTGGACGACCTCGGCCACCGCCCTCGCCTGCGCGTCGCCCCCTCCCTCGAGGCGGGCGACCACCTCCCCCGGCGCGTCCGCGCTCAGCGCCGCGTTGTAGGAGGCGAAACGGATGGCGCCGCTTGCCTTGGGCAGGTCCTGCGCTGCGGCCATCCCGACCCCACCCACCGCGATCATCGCTGCCACCATCACCCGGTCGGACCGCATCGCCGCCCCCGGCAGACGCCGTCGGCCGCTCACTCGCCGACGACGGACAGGTGCCGCTTGCGCTCGAAGACCTTGAGGACCGCGTCGAGGTCGTGGCCGCGCTTCAGGACGACGCCCTGGGCCGACACCACCGCGTACGCCCCTTGCCGCCGGGCGAGCTTGGGCGTCTTGGTGACGCGGTACATCGGCACCTCGCCCATGCGGCGGAAGATCGAGAATACCGCCTGCTCCCGTTCGAAGTCGAGGGCGTAGTCGCGCCACTCGCCGGCGGCGACCATGCGACCGTAGACCTTCAGGATCTGAGCCAGCTCGGTGCGGTGGAAGGCCACCATTGCCGGCGTCGGACGGCCCGGTACCGGGCCCAACAGTTGGTTCGTAGCCGGAGCAGCGTGAGCCCCGGCCGCCGCTGCGCGCGGCCGCAGCGGCACCACGCGACTATCCTCGCCCTCCGACATGGCACCCTCGTTCGTTAGCCGCGCAAGCCTGACCCGATCAGCCCGCGCTTTCAATCCTCAACGCCTTGATCGACGCAAGGCCCGGTCGCATCTGTCGCACATCCGCCAAACCTCAAGCGCTTGAGCGATGACCGACAGCACCGAAACCCGCGCCTTCGAAGCCGACGTCGCCCGCCTGCTGCACCTCATGGTGCATTCGGTCTACTCCTCGCCCGACGTGTTCCTGCGCGAGCTCATCTCCAACGCCGCGGACGCGTGCGAGAAGCTGCGCCAGAGGGCGCTGACCGAGCCCTCCCTGATGGGCGAGGCACCGCTCGCCGTCGAGATCACACCGGACGCCGAGGGCAAGCGGCTGACCATCGCCGACAACGGCATCGGCATGACGCGCGCGGAGCTCGTCGAGAACCTCGGCACCATGGCGCGCTCGGGCACCGAGGCGTTCCGCAAGGCGCTCGAGGAGAGGTCGGCCGCGGCGAAGGACGGCGGCGACGCGCTGATCGGCCAGTTCGGCGTCGGCTTCTACTCCGCCTTCATGGTGGCGAGCGAGGTCGACGTCGTCTCCCGCGCGGCGGGCACCGACGAGGCGTGGCGCTGGACCTCGGACGGCTCGGGCGAGTTCACCATCGGCCCGGCGCAGGACGCGCCCGAGCGCGGCACGCGCGTCACGCTGACGCTCAAGGATGAGTACGCCTCCTACGGCGAGGAGGCCACCGTCGAGCGGCTGGTCCGGCACCACTCGGCCCACGTTCCGGTCCCCATCCTGGTGCGACGAGGTACGGAAACGCGCCGGCTGGTCGACGGGACTGCGCTGTGGGCGCGGCCCAAGTCCGAGGTGAGGGACGACGAGTACGCCGAGTTCTATCGGTTCAACGCGGGCGCCTACGACACGCCCGCCCTCACGGTGCACACCCGCGTCGAGGGGCGTCAGGAGTACACCGCGCTCCTGTTCGTGCCGAGCCACGCGCCCTTCGACCTGTTCGAGGCCGAGCGGAAGGGGCGGGTCAAGCTCTACGTCCGCCGCGTCTTCATCGCCGACGACGCGCCGCTGCTCGCACCGTACCTGCGCTTCGTGCGGGGCGTCGTGGACTCGCAGGACCTGCCGCTCAACCTCTCGCGCGAGATGCTGCAGACCAACCCCGTGCTGTCGCAGATGCGCGCTGCGCTCACGCGGCGTGTGCTGGGCGAGCTGCAGAAGCTGTCCGAGAACGATGCCGGTACCTACGCCAAGGTGTGGGACGCCTTCGGCTCGGTCCTCAAGGAGGGGCTCTACGAGGACGCGGAGCGGCGCGACGAGCTGTTCGCCCTCGCCCGCTTCAGGACGACGACGCAGCCGGACGGCGGCCGCTCGCTCGCCGACTACGTGTCCGCGATGCGCCAGAACCAGACCGCGATCTACTACGCCGTCGGGGAGGACCACGACCGCCTCCTCGCCTCGCCGCACCTCGAGGGCTTTGCGTCCCGCGGCGTGGAGGTCATCTTGCTGTCCGATCCCGTCGATGCCTTCTGGGTGCGCTCGGCGCTCGGCTTCGACGGCAAGCCGTTCAAGTCCGTCACCCAGGGGTCGGCGGACCTAGATGCCATCGCGCGCCTCGATGGCAAGAGCGTTCCGCAGGAAGCGCGCGCGTCCGACATTGCGACCCTGTCGGCCCTCGTGAAGCAGACCCTCGGCGAGCGTGTATCGAAGGTCGTGACCTCGACGCGGCTCGCCCGGAGCCCGGCCTGCCTGGTCGCCTCGGAGGAGGGCTACGACCGGCAGATGGAGCGCATCGTCGCGCGCCACGGGAGGGGTCTCGGTGCCAAGCCGGTCCTCGAGCTGAACCCCTCCCACCCCCTCATCCGCACGCTGTCGGAGCGCGCGGCGACGGGCGGAGCGGCGGCTACCATCGCCGACGCGGCCTGGCTGCTGTTCGGCGCCGCGCAGATCCGCGAGGGGGACACGCCGAGCGACCCGGCCGAGTTCAACGACAAGCTCGTCGCCGCGATGACCGCCTTCGTGCGGGCGCCGCAGCGCGGCGAGCACTCCGACATCGCGCTCGAGGGCGATGACGCGGGCAACGCGGATGCCGCCTGATCGCTCCGGTCAGGGCGTCGCCCGTGCGGTGATGAGCTTGACCGCGAAGCCTGCGAGCACGCTTGCGAAGATGTAGTCGAGCGCCCGTCGCGCCCGGCGCGAGCGTGCCAGGAGCCGCGAGAGGGCGCCGGCGAACAGGATCATAACGCCGCAGATCGGCGCCCCCACGACGGCGAACCACACGCCGAGCACCACGAGCTTGCCCGCCGCGTCGGGGTCGGTGGGCGAGATGAACTGCGGCAGGAAGGTCAGGAAGAACATCACGATCTTCGGGTTGAGCAGGTTGATCGCGATCCCTTTCAGGTAGACCGCTCCGAGCGTCTCCGAGCGGGCCGCCGCGGCGACGTTGAACGCGGAGCCGTTGCGGACCGCATCGACGGCGAGCCATAAGAGGTAGACCGCGCCGACGACCTTCAGCACGAGGAACGCCGTCGCCGACGCCGCGAGCAGCGCCGACAGCCCGACCGCGACGAGCATCGTATGGACGAGCGTGCCCGTCAGGGCGCCGAGCAGCGCGGCGAAGCCGGCGCGGCGCGAGTGGCTGAGCGTCTTGCCCAGGAACAGCGCCATGTCCGGCCCCGGCGTGATCGCGAGCGCGGCCACGGCGAGGGTGTAGGCCGCAAGTGTCGCGGCTGAGGGGACGACGTCCATGGGCGATCCTCGCTCATGCCTCGCACGTCGCGCTGCGCCTCGCTGCCGCGCATGGGCCCGTCGCGTAGGCCGATCGTCCTTCGCCTGCAACGGGGGACATCAGCGTCGCTGTCCCGGGACCGGCTCTCGATCCCGCCATCAACCCCTCACCACGAGCGGGCTCGGCCCGGTCGTGCCGCGGCCGGGGATCGAGTTCCGCCGCTCGGCGCTTGTGATCGCCCTCGAACGGCGCGACAGTCGGGAATGTTCGTCGCGCACTCCCCCTTCGAGCGCCTGCGCCGCGCGCTCGCCGACGCTCCCCCGGGGGCGCCTCCCATCGACCTGTCCATCGGCAGCCCGACGCACCCCTCGCCGGACTTCGTGCCCGAGGTGCTCGCCCGCCACGCCGGGGAGTTCGTCGCCTACCCACCCTTCGAGGGGACGGCGAGCTTCCAGCGCGCGGTGCACGACTGGCTCGACCGACGCTACGGGCTCGAGGGCTGGTTCCGGGAGGCGGGCGTCGTGCTGCCGACCTCCGGCAGCCGCGACGGGCTGTTCTTCTCCCTCGTCACCGTTCGCGACATCCTGGAGAAGCCCCGCCCTGCGGTGCTGTTCGCCAACCCGTTCTACCAGGCCTATCCCGCCGCGGCGCACGCCATCGGCGCCGAGCCGGTGCCGATCGCGGCCGCGGACGGGATCGTCCCGGACTTCGAGGCGGTGCCCGAGGCGACGCTCGACCGGGCGATCGCGTACTACTTCGGGGCGCCCTCCAACCCGGCCGGTGCCGTGGCGACGGTCGCCGACTGGCATCGCCTGTTCGACCGCGCCGAGCGGCACGACTTCTTCCTGTTCGCCGACGAGTGCTACTCGGAGATCTACCGCGAGGCTGCTGGCCCGCCCGCCGGCGCGCTCCAGGCGGCCCGCGAGCGCCCCGACGCGCTCGCCCGGCTCGTCGTGTTCAACTCGCTCTCCAAGCGCTCCAACCTTGCCGGCATGCGCACGGGGATCGTCGCCGCCGAGCGCGAGCTCGCCGCCTCCCTCAAGGGCCTGCGCCAGCAGGCGGGGCCCCAGGTGCCGACGCCGCTGCAGGAGGTGGCGGCGGCCGCCTTCGACGACGAGGCCCACGTCGCGGCGAACCGGCGGCTCTACGATGCCAAGTTCGTCGACGCCGAAGCCGCGCTCGGGCCGCTGTTCGGCCCGGTCACGCCGCCGGCGAGCTTCTTCCTCTGGCTCCCGGTCAGCGACGACCTCGAGTTCGCGGTCCGGCTGTGGCGCGAGGCGGGCGTGCGTGTCCTGCCGGGCCGATACCTCGGCTCGGGGGAGGGTCCGGCCAACCCCGGTCATGGGCGGGTGCGCCTCGCGCTCGTGGCCGACGCCGAGCGCACCCGGGGGGCGCTCGCCCGCGTGGGCGAGGCGATGGACGCCCCGGCGCTGCGCGAGGCCGCCGCCGGCTGATCCTTCTGCGCGTCGGGTTACCCGGCGTTAACGCTGCCCGGTCACACATCGTGCGGACGGGGCCGCCAACGAGGGGTCGCGCCGGGCGACCACCCGCACCTTGCCGCCCCATGGCCAACCTTTCGATGGGGGCGGACTGTGAGCGTCATGCGGCTGAAGACCCTGGAGCGCGTGCTCGACGATCCATCCGTCCTCTTCGCGCGGCGTGCGCTCGCCGTGCTGATCGGGATCGGCCTCCTCGTCCTGTCGGCGGTGCTCGCCGTTTCGCTCGCCACCTGGACGGTCTCCGATCCCAGCCTCACCCACGCCACCGATGGGCCGGTGCGGAACATCATGGGCTCCTTCGGCGCCGCCTTCGCCGATCCCGTCATGCAGCTGTTCGGGCTCGCCGCGCCGCTCCTCATCCTGCCGCTGCCCATGTGGGGGCTGCGTCTCCTCACCGCGCGTCCGGTGGGGCTGACGGCGAGCCGCATCGGCGCAGGCTTCGCGGCGCTGTTCCTCGCGCCGGGCTTCGTGGACGCCTTCCCGGTGACCGACGCGTGGCCGCTGCCCCTCGGCCTCGGCGGGGTCGTCGGCAGCGTGTGGGACGCCGTCATCGTCGGCGGGCTCGGCATCGTCTGGGGCTGGCTGCAGGGGATCGTGAGCGGGCTCCTGGGCCTTGCCGCCGGCGCGGCGCTGGTGATCGCTTTGAGGCCTGCACGCCGGCGCGAGGCGCCCGCCGACCTCGGCTTCCAGTTCTACCGCAGGGAGGTCGCGGACGAGTACGGCCTCGACGGCACCGACACGTTCGAGACCGAGGCCTCGCGCTTCGCCGAGATCCACGGGGCACTCGTCCACCGCGCCATGCTGTTGCGGGCACGGATGCGGTCCTGGACGGCCGGCGCCGGCGCGATGCGCACGCACCGTGAGCCACCATCGCTCAAGGCCGCGCTCGCCGGCACGCCGGAGGTGGAGGCCGACGTCGACATCTACCGCCCGCGGGGTGAGGGGCGATCCCCCAGCCCCCGCGCACCGCAGCCTGCGGACGAGGTGCGCAGGATGCGCCCGGTCCGCACCGTCCGCGTCGCCGTCGCGCCGGAGGATGAGCCGGAGCGCGGAAGCCTGACGTTCAAGACGCCGCTGCGCGGCCCGGCCGCCCGCGTGCGCCGTAGCGAGGTCGACCTCGTCGCTCCAAGGGACGAGGACGACGGGTGGGACGGGGACGAGACCTGGGACGAGGACGCGCTGCGCGACGCGGACGCCGCCGACGAGGACGCCATCGACCACGAGGCGTACGAGGAGGATCACCGGTTCGCCGCCGCGTCCGGCGTCGAGGACGACGAGCGCCTCGACGAGGATGCGCACGGCGACGAGTTCGAGGACGATGAGTTCGACGAGGAGGATCTGGCGGACGACGAGCCGCCGCACGGCCGGGCTGACGAGCCGGCGCCGCGGGTCATCCCCGCCGCCGGCGCCATGAAGCCCGGCCGGCGCGTCGCGCAGGAGGCGCAGCCGAGCCTCCTGCCGCGCGGCGAGTACGAGTTCCCGCCGCTCTCGCTCCTCACCTCACCGCCGGCCGACCGCGCCGACCGGGAGCTGACCGAGGACGCGCTCGAGGCCAACGCCCGCGTCCTTGAGGGCGTGCTCGACGACTTCGGCGTCAAGGGACAGATCATCAACGTACGACCCGGTCCCGTCGTCACGCTCTACGAGCTGGAGCCGGCGCCGGGCATCAAGTCGTCCCGCGTCATCGGCCTCGCCGACGACATCGCGCGGTCCATGAGCGCGATCTCCGCCCGCGTCGCCGTCATCCCCGGCAAGAACGCCATCGGCATCGAGCTGCCGAACCCGCGCCGCGTCACCGTCTTCCTGCGCGAGCTCCTCGCCTCGGAGGACTTCGAGCGCACCAAGCAGAAGCTGCCCATGTGCCTCGGCAAGACCATCGGCGGCGAGGCGGTGATCGCGGACCTCGCGCGGATGCCGCACCTCCTCGTCGCCGGCACCACCGGCTCGGGCAAGTCGGTGTCGATCAACACCATGATCCTGTCCCTGCTCTACCACCACCGGCCCGAGGCGTGCCGCATCATCCTCATCGACCCCAAGATGCTCGAGCTGTCGGTGTACGACGGCATCCCGCACCTCCTCACCCCCGTGGTGACGGACGCCAAGAAGGCGGTCACCTCGCTGCGCTGGGCGGTGCGCGAGATGGAGGACCGCTACCGCAAGATGGCCAAGCTCGGCGTCAGGAACATCGAGGGCTACAACCAGCGCCTGCGCGAGGCGGAGCGCTCCGGCGAGCCGCTCACGCGCATCGTGCAGACGGGCTTCGACCGCGGAACGGGCCAGGCGATCTTCGAGGAGGAGCATCTCGAGCTCGAAGCGATGCCCTTCATCGTCGTCATCGTCGACGAGATGGCCGACCTCATGATGGTGGCGGGTAAGGACATCGAGGGCGCGATCCAGCGCCTCGCACAGATGGCGCGCGCCGCAGGCATCCACCTCATCATGGCGACGCAGCGCCCGTCGGTGGACGTCATCACCGGCACCATCAAGGCGAACTTCCCGACGCGCATCTCCTTCCAGGTCACGTCGAAGATCGATTCGCGGACCATCCTCGGCGAGATGGGCGCCGAGCAGCTCCTCGGCATGGGCGACATGCTCTTCATGGCGGGCGGCGGGCGCATCCAGCGCGTCCATGGTCCGTTCGTGTCCGATGAGGAGGTCGAGGACGTCGTCGCCCACCTGAAGCGCCAGGGCGCGCCGGAGTACCTCACCGCCGTCCTGGAGGACGACGAGGACGACGAGCCGGCGGGCGAGGCGCCCGGCCTCGACGCGCTGGCCGAGTCGGACGACCTCTACGACCGCGCGGTGGCGCTCGTGCTGCGCGACCGCAAGGCGTCCACCTCCTACGTCCAGCGACGCCTCGCCATCGGCTACAACCGTGCCGCGACGCTCATCGAGCGCATGGAGAGGGAGGGCGTGGTCTCCCCCGCGAACCACGCCGGCAAGCGCGACATCCTCGTGCCCGGCGAGGAGGAGGCCGCCTGAACAGGCGCCGCTGACGGGCCGCGCTAGCGCCCGTCAACGCGCAGTTACGACCTATTCGCGCGGGGCCGCGACCGGCCAGCTTAGGGTTCGACCTTCAACACACGAGCGTTGGAGGTCGACATGACGGCGATAAGGTTGACGTTCGAGGTCGAGGGCGAGGCGGTCTCGCTGCGCGACAGCGAGGGGGTGGAGATGCGCGCCCCGCCCCCGTCCCGCCCCGAGGTCTTCCAGAACGGGGTCGGCGTGTGGGTGGAGCTCGCAGGCCGCGACGGCGACCCGCTCTAGGCGCGCATCCTCGACCCGCGGACGGCGATGGGGATGGCGGAGGTGCCGAGCGGGCTCGGCAGCCCGAGCCACACCCTGGTCCCCGCGGCAGCATGGGGGCAGCGCACGATGGTCGTGGTGCCCCTCATCGAGGGCGCCACGAGCCTGCGCATCCTGCAGCGCACGTCGGAGGGGGCCGGGAGACCGCCCCGCGTCCTGTTCCAGACCGACGACTTCTGACCGCTCGCGGTGGATCAGCACTTTTCATCAAGGAATTTATCAACATGGGAACGTCTGACGGCAGTGTGATCCGCATCACCAAGGTGCACGACGGCGGCTCGCCGGCCGATCGGCTCAACGTCGTCATCGTCGCCGAAGGGTACCGCGCGAGCGAGCTCGCCCACCTTCCAGCAGCACGCGGCGGACTTCGTGGCGCACCTCTTCACGGTAGCGCCCTTCGACGAGGCGGCCGTCGCGTGCGGCTTCAACATCTACCGCCTCGACGTGACGTCCACGGAAAGCGGGGCGGACAAGCCGAACAGCGACGACGCCGATCCACCGCCGATGCCCGTCAGCAAGGCCACCTACTTCGACGCGACGTTCTGCGGCAGCGGGGCCGACCGGCACTCGATCTCCGGCGACAACAACCTTGTGGTGACCACGGCCGCGGCGCGCCTGCCCGAATATGGGACGATCCTCGTCTTCGTGAACGACCCCGAACGCGGCGGCGCTGCAGGCACCGTCGCCTGGCAGAGCACGTCGAGCTTCGACTGGATGGACGTCGTCATCCACGAGATGGGGCACTCCATCTACGGCCTCGCCGACGAGTACGACTACGGCGCGGTGGATGAGGGCATCGACGACACCTGGGCCGGCGGCGAGCCGGTCCAGGTGAACTCCACCGCGCAGGCCGATCCCGCGATGGTGAAGTGGAACGCGCTCGTCACCGCTGGCGCCGCGACCCCGACGATGCCGAACCCCGACTGCACGCTACCGAACAATGGGGCGAGCCCGGTCGCTGCAGCCATCGTCGGCACCTTCGAGGGCTCGGGCTACCACCGCTGCGGGGTCTACCGCCCGCGCCACCTGTGCCGCATGCGCGTCGCCGACCACCCGACGTTCTGCCCGGTCTGCGAGGGCGAGGTCCGGCGCATCATGTCCGCCTACGCAGCGCCGTCCACCACCGGCGCGATTACCCTCGATACGCCATCGCTGGCGTTCGACGACATCCCCGAGGGGCTGTCAGCGGTCCGGGCCATCACCTACAGGTCAGCGGGCAGCAGCCACGCGGACAGCGTGAGCATCGACGTCGTGGAGACCGGCCAGACGGACGTCGTCATGCTGCAGGGCAACTGCGTGCGCGCGAGACGACCGCGGTGCAGCTCGTCCTCGACCGCTCGGGCAGCATGCTCGACGTCAAGTCCGAGGGCCGCACCAAGGCCGAGGTGCTGCGCAAGTCGGCGACCGTGCTGGCCGACGTCGCCCCGCCCGAGATGGCGATCGGCGCGACGACCTACGACGAGGACGCCCAGGACTTCCTCGCCATCACGCTCCTCGGCGACCGCGCGACGGGCGCTGGCCGGGCGACGCTGCGCGGCGCCATCACGGGCTACGCGCCGAACGCTTCCGGCTTCACTGCGACCGGCGACGGCATCGAGCGCGCCAAGCTGCGGCTCGAGGCCGCCACCGGCTTCGACAACCGCGCGATGATCGTGCTCACCGACGGCAAGGACACGGCTGCGAAGTCGGTGGCGGAGGTCGCCGACGGCGTCATCGACAGCGCCGTGTTCGCCATTGGCCTCGGCACCGCCGAGCAGATCGACCCGGGAACGCTGACCACCCTTGCCGGCGCCCCCGGCGGCTACATGCTGATGACCGGCCTCCTGACCTCGGACGACCAGTCCTGCTCGAGAAGTACTACCTGCAGATCCTTGCCGGCGTCAGCAACCAGGACATCATCCTCGACCCTGAAGGCCGGCTCTCGCCGGGGATGGAGGCGCGCATCCCCTTCGACGTGATCGACAGCGACATCGAGATCACGGCGATCGTCCTCGCGACCTTCCCGAGCGCCGTGCGGCTGACGCTCGAGACGCCGTCCGGCGCACGCATTGCGGCCGCACAGGTGGCGAGCGATCCGGGCCTCACCGAGACCCGTGTCGGACGCGAGCCGCACGATGCAAGCCTCGCTCCCCGTCGTTCTCGACGGCACGCCCCACCGCGAGGGCCGCTGGCACCTCGTCCTGAAGCTCGACGAGAAGGAGGTCGTGCGCCCCCTGCGCTCCCTGCCCTCGCAGCTCGACGGCCGCCTCGTGCAGGGTGTGCGCCCATCGCACGGGATGTCGCGTGTCGAGCGGCCGCGCGAGCGCGGGGTGGACTACTCGGCGCTCGTGCAGACCGTCTCCAACCTCACCATGCGCACCACCCTCACCCGGTCGAGCTTCGAGCCGGGCGCGACGATGAGGCTCGAGACCGTCATCACCGAGTACGGTGGTCCGTTCCGCGGCGCGTCCACCATCGCAGCCGACGTCACGACGCCGAGCGGCGCGGTCGTCACCGTCCGCTCGCTGCCCTCGGCGAGGGACGCCACCTCGCCACACTGCCGGCCGACACGCCGGGGCTGTACTCCTGGCGCGTGCGGGCGGGCGGCGAGACCTCGCGCGGGCGACCGTTCACCCGCGAGGCGCTGCGCACCGCCTCGGTGTGGCAGGGCGGCGACCGGCCGCGCGACGACACCGGACCTGACCGGCCCGGCACGACGGGCGGCGGCGATCCCTTGACCGGGCTGCTGTGCTGTCTCCTCGGCAAGGGCGGGGTCAACGACCGCTTCTTCGAGCGAGCAGAGGAGTGGGGCATCGAACCCGACGCGCTAAGGGAGTGCCTGAAGGTGGCCTGCGAGGAGCGGACGTAGCTCGGTGCCGGAGCGACGTCCGCGCCAAGCGGGCGGAGCCGGCCTAAAGCATGCGCACCTCGCCACAACCCTCGACGACCTTGACGGACGCCGGCGCCCCATAGGGCACCGGTGCCCGGGCCAGCGCTAGGCTCCGGCCCTAACCAATTCCTTACCCTCATCGATCATCCTGTCCGGGCTGTGGAAGCGGAGGGGTGGCGATGGCGGACGAGTTCTGGCTGAGCGACAGGCAGTGGGCGGTCATCGAGCCGCACCTGCCGAAGAACCAGCCCGGGGCGCGGCGGGTCGACGACCGGCGCGTCATCTCCGGGATCATCCATGTGCTCAAGAGCGGCTGCCGGTGGCGCGACGTGCCCGCCGTCTACGGCCCGCCGAAGACGATTTACAACCGCTGGCACCGCTGGTCGCAGCGCCGCTTCTGGCAGGGGCTGTTCGAGGCGCTGCGCGAGGTCAGCCCCGACGATGCCCACTGCATCGATTCGACGACCGCCAAGGCGCATCGCTCCTCGGCCGGCGGAAAAGGGGGGCGGATCGCCAGGATATCGGCCGCTCGCGCGGCGGTCGCAGCGCCAAGATCCACCTGGTGACCGACGGCCGGGGCCGGCCGATCGCGTTCGCGATCACGCTTGGCCAGCTCGGCGATGTTCGAGCTGCGCTGCCGCTCCTCGCTGCCGTGCCCGCCGGACGAATGTGCCTCGCCGACACGGCCCACCATTCCGACGGCCTGCGCCAGTTCCTCGTCGACCGCGGCACCTTGCCCGTGATCCCGAACAACCCGACCCGCAAGCGGCTGCAGCCTTCGACGCGGGCCTCCACCGCCGTCGCAACCTCGTTGAGCGCGCCGTCTCGAACGTCAAGGACTGGCGCCGCGTCGCGACCCGCTACGACCGCCTCTCCGCAACATACGCTTCGGCTATCGCCCTCGCCATCGTGATCGGATGGTGGTGCTGTGTGAGTCCGGAGCCTAGAGCGGTTTGGCGTTAGGCGGAACCACGTACCCCAAGAAGACCGCTCTTAATCCAAGGAGCTAGAGCATCTTATCTGGGTCTGAAGAGACCCAGGATCTCCAGTGTGCTATCCGATCGTCCCTCGCCTCGCCGCAGGTGCAACGGGATGTCGAACCACCAAGTCCACCTTCCGAGCGATCGCTCGGACGCGCCCGACGCACCGAGCCTTCCAGCGGACGTGCACGCCGTGCCGCTGGGCGTCCAAGAGCTCCTCGACGCTCAGCTCACGCCGCAGGTGGTGTTCGCGCTCGACCTCACACTCCTCGCTGCCAACCCTGCCTACTACAAGATGACGCGGTCCTCGCCGCAGGCCATCCTTGGCAAGTACGTGCTCGACGCGTTCCCGGCGAACCCCGACCACGACGAGAATACAGAGAGCGTTCTGCGCGATTCGTTCGCAAGGGTCGTGGCGACGGGCGAGGTGGACGAGATCCCCTCCCAGGCGCACGACCTCGTCGGCGAGGACGGTGGGTTCGAGGCGCATCACTGGCGCATCACCCACGCGCCGATCCGACGCGGCGGCGAGATCGTCGCCATCCTGCAGAACGCGCGGGACGTCACCGCGGAGGTCCTCCAAGGCCGTCTCATGGCGGCGAAGCAGCGGGCGGCGACGTCTGGGGCCGACCTCAACTTCTTCGAGTACGACCCGTCGAGCAACCACTTCGTGCGCTCGTCCGACGTCGACGCGCTGTTCGGGTTCACGCCGGGCGAGGTCGCCGAGGAGGTGGCCCCGTTCTTCGACCGCATCCACCCGGAGGATCGACAGGGCGTTCAGCGCGACCTCGATGCCGTGTTCGCCGACCCGACACAGGACGTGCTGCGTCTGCGCTACCGCGTCATCCCAAAGCCGGGTGAGGTCCGCTGGGTGCTCGCGCAGGCCGAGCGCATCACCGATCCTGTGAGCCTGTCGCCACGATTTGTCGGCGTGATCCTCGACGTGACGTCGATCCACGAGACGGAGGCCGAGCTGCGCCGTGCCGTCGACGCGCGCGACGCGCTGCTCGCCGAGGTCAACCACCGCGTGAAGAACTCCCTGCAGCTCGTGACCTCCGTGCTGCGCCTCGAAGCCAGCGGAGCGCGGGGGACTGGGGCTGAGGTCCGTCTCGAGGCTGCCGCGGCGCGCATCCAGGCGATCGCCGCGGTGCACGCCCGGCTCTACCACACGGACGACGTGCGCACCGTGGAGCTCAAGGACTTCTTACTCGACTTCTGCCGACAGCTTGCCTTCTCCGCCGGGGGCGACGAGCGGGGGGTGGAGGTCGTCGTCGAGGCCGCACCCGTGCGCGTTGCCACCGACAAGGCGATCGTGCTCGCCCTCATCGTCAACGAGCTCGTTACGAACGCCTTCAAGCACGCGTTCGGGACCGCCGGCGGCACGGTGCGTGTCACGCTAGACCGCAGTGACGGGACCGGCATCCTCACGGTGGAGGACGACGGCGACGGCACGGGGATCAGCCCCGAGGGGAACCCCGTCCCGTCGTCCGGACTTGGACGAGGGTTGGTCACGACTTTGAGCCGACAGGTCGCCGCCACGATGGAGGGCGATGACGATCGGGCAGGAAATGGCCATCGCACGCGCTTCGTCTTCCCCCTCTGACGCCCCGGCGCGAGCGTTGCGTGTGGTCGTCGTGGAGGACGACCTCCTCATCGCGATGGACATCGAGATGCAGGTGGCGGCCGGTGGACACCACGTCGTCGCCACGGCGACCTGCGCGGACGAGGCGGTCGCCGTGGTCCTGCGCACGCGGCCCGACGTCGTCCTCATGGACCTGCGCCTCGCCCGGGGCACCAGTGGCATCGACGCCGCACGACGCCTTCACGAGCGCGACGGGACGCGCTGCATCTTCCTCAGCGGCAACGTCGATCCGGCGACGGCGCGCAGCCTCGAGCCGTTGGCACCAGTGGCGGTGCTGTCGAAGCCGTTCCAACCGGCGATGTTGCAGCAGGCGCTCGGCGGCGTCCCGCGGCGCCCGGAGCCGTAAATCGTCGCTCTCCCCTCCCCCTCCTTTCAAGGCGTGCAAAAGTAAGGCAGAGCTTGGGAACGCTTCAGGGAAGGATCGAATGCCAGGATCGGATGATGGAGGGCAGCGCGAGCGCGAGGCGCTGACGCCGATCTGCGCGATCGGCGCGTCGGCCGGAGGGGTCCTCGCGCTGCAGGACTTCTTCGGGGCGATCGACGACGACCTGGGCCTCGCCTACGTCGTCATCATCCACCTCGCGCCAGATCATCCGAGCCTCCTGTCCGAGATCCTGGCCGGTCGCACCAAGATGCCGGTGTACCAGGTCGCCGACACGCCCCAGCTGCAGCCGAACACGGTGTACGTGATCGCTCCTGACCGGGAGCTCGTCATCCGCAACAACGACATCCACTCGCGGCCGTTCTCCGAGCCACGCGGGCAGCGCGCCCCCATCGACATGTTCTTCCGCTCCATCGCGGCGGGGCGCGGGGACGGGCTCGCGGTGGTGCTGAGCGGCGCCGGCTCGGACGGCTCGGTCGGGGTCCGCAAGGTCAAGGAGAACGGCGGCGTCATCTTCGTCCAGGACCCGGCCGACGCCGAGTACGCGACGATGCCGCGCAGCGCCATCGCCACCGGCGTCGCCGACTTCATCGCGCCGGTGCGCGAGCTCGCCCCGCGCATCGCCGAGGTCGCGCGCTCCAAGGCGGCGCTCGTCAGGCTGGGCGACGAGGAGGCCGCCGACGACCTCAGGTCGATCATCGGCTTCCTCCGGGCGCGCACCGGGCACGACTTCCAGCACTACAAGCGTGCGACCGTCATGCGCCGCGTGATGCGCCGCATGCAGGTGAACCGGCAGATGAGCCTCGCCGCCTACGCGCAGTACATGCGCGAGAACGCGGAGGAGGCCAAGGAGCTGTTCAGCGACCTCCTCATCTCCGTCACCTCGTTCTTCCGCGACCCCGCCGCGTTCGAGGCGCTCGGCGAGCTCACCATCGGCCCGATCCTCGACGACCTCGACCCCGAGGAGACGGTGAGGATCTGGAGCGTGGGCTGTGCCACGGGCGAGGAGGTCTACAGCCTCGCCATGCTCCTCATCGAGGCGTGCGAGCGGCGCCGGATCAACCCGCCGATCCAGATCTTCGCCACCGACCTCGACGAGGGCGCCCTCGCCACCGCGCGCGAGGGCCGCTACCCGCGCGCCATCGAGGCCGACGTGTCGGAGGACCGGCTCCGCCGCCACTTCATCGAGGACGGCAACCACTACCGCATCCGCAAGGAGGTCCGCGACATCGTCCTGTTCGCGCATCACAGCGCGCTCAAGGACCCGCCGTTCATGCGGCTCCACCTCATCACCTGCCGCAACCTGCTGATCTACCTGGAGCGCGAGCTGCAGCGCCAGATGCTGACGTTGTTCCACTACGCGTTGCTGCCCGGAGGCAGCGTGTTCCTCGGCTCGGCGGAGAGCGTCGACCCGCGGCCCGACCTCTTCGCCGCCCGCGACCGTGACGCGCGCCTCTACGTCGCCAAGCCGAAGTCGTTCGGCAGGGGCGAGCTCCTGACCCAGTTGCCGCGCGAGCACCGGCCGCACCTCCCGGAATCGATGCCCCGTGCCGCGGGTAAGGCGGGGCCGACACCGACGCCGCACGCCGCGCACGTCGGCGCGCTGGAGGCGCTCGCACCGCCGAGCGTCCTCGTCGACGAGGAGCATGCGATCGTCAACCTGTCGAAGAACGCCGGACGCTTCATCGTCCCGCCCGAGGGGCCGCTGCGCCGCGAGCTTCCGCTCCTCGTGCGTCCGGAACTGCGTTCCGAGCTGCGCAGCGCGTTGCAGCGCGCCATGACGCTGGGCGAACCGACCCTGACGCTGCCGCTCCCGGTCGCCTTCGACGGCACACGGCGCAGCGTCGCCATGCACGTCCTGCCAACGTCGGACGGTCCCAAGACGGTCCGCCAAGCCCTCGTCCTCTTCATCGAGGGTGGTCCCGTCGTCGACGACGACGACGCCGAGGACGAGGGGGCGCACGGGGTTGCCGATGACGTCAGGCGCCTGCGCGAGTCGCTGGTCGCGACCCAGGAGCGGCTGAGCGCAAGCCAGCAGGAGCACGAGGGCGCGATGCAGGAGCTGCGCGTCGCCAACGAGGAGCTCCAGTCGATCAACGAGGAGTACCGCTCCACCTCCGAGGAGCTCGAGACCTCCAAGGAGGAGCTGCAGTCGATCAACGAGGAGTTGCAGACCGTCAACGGCGAGCTGAAGACCAAGCTCGACAGCATCGCCTCAGCGCACAGCGACCTGCAGAACCTCATCAACGCCACCGAGATCGGCACGCTGTTCCTCGATCCTGCCATGCGCATCAAGATGCTGACGCCGGCGGTGGAGCAGCTGTTCAGCGTGAGCGACTCCGACATCGGCCGCCCGATCTCCGACTTCACGCACAAGCTCACCTACGACGGCGTGGACGAGGAGGCGAAGCGTGTGCTGCGTGACCTCGTCCCCGTGGAGAGCGAGGTCGCCACCCGGGACGGCCGCTGGCTCATGATGCGGCTGCGCCCCTACCGCACCATGGACGACCGCATCGAGGGCGTCGTCGTCAGCTTCGTCGACATCACTGCCCGGCGCAACGCCGAGGAGCGGCTGCGTGACACGAGCGAGCTCCTCGCGATGGCGACCACCTCCTCACGCCTCGGCTGGGGCACCTGGACGGTCGCCGGGGACGAGGTGCACTGGGACGCGCGAAGCCGCGAGATGCTCGGCCTCGAGGCGGATGAGACGACCGCAGAGGCCTGGCTCGCGCGGGTGCACGCGGACGACCGCGAGAAGGTCGCAGCGCAAATCCGCGGCGACGTCCCTGAGCCGTTCGAGATCGAGTACCGCGTCTGTCACCGCGACGGGGAGAAGCGTACCGTTCACGCCACCGGCTCCTACAAGCGCGGGCCGGAGGGGCGCGCGGTGCGCGGGTCCGGGCTGGTGCGCGACGTCACGCAGCGGGCGCGCCGCCAGGCGGAGCTCGATCTCCTCGTCGGCGAGCTGAACCACCGCGTCAAGAACGTGCTTGCGGTGGTCCAGTCCATCGCCCGCCAGACCCAGCGCACGACGAGCGACCCCGCCCTCTTCGTGGACGCGTTCGAGCGCCGCATGCAGGCGCTGGCGCGGGCCCATGGTCTGCTCACCGAGAAGCACTGGCGCGGCGCCGATCTGCAGCAGCTTGCCAGCGCTGCCCTCGACACCTTCACGCCCGACGGAGACGGTCGCATCGAGGTCGACGGTCCCCCCGTCGAGCTGTCGCCGAACGCCACGATCTCGTTCGCCATGGCGCTCCACGAGCTCGGCACCAACGCCCTGAAGCACGGCGCATTGTCGGTGCCGGAGGGGCGCATCTCGCTCACCTGGCGGATCGAGCCGCAGGACGGTCGAGAGCAGTTCCACCTCAGCTGGCTCGAGCGCGGCGGCCCCCCGGCCCCCGAGCCGCAGCATGAAGGGTTCGGCATGCGCATGCTGAAGCGCGGCATCGCGCGGGAACTCAGCGGCGAGGTCACCGTTGATTACACTACGCTCGGGCTGACGTGTGAGATGTCCTTCCCCGTCGACGGCATGATCCATCGAGGCTGAGCTTAATCAACCTGCGCATCATCATCATCGAGGACGAGACGTTGATCGCCATGGCGCTCGAGGACATGCTCGAGGACCTCGGCCACCATGTCGTCGGCGTCGCAGCGGCGGTCGAGCGGGCGATCGCCATGATCGAGCACATGGCAGCTGACGTCGACGCGGCGATCGTCGACGCCAACCTCAGCGGGGTGTCGGCACGGCCGGTCGTCGACAAGCTCACCGAGTGCGGCGTCCCGGTGCTCGTGGCATCCGGCTACGAGCCCAAGGAGCTGCGCCGGCTGGGCTTCACCACCGCCATCCTGCGTAAGCCCTACCGGCCGCAGGAGCTGCAGTTGGCGCTGGTCGCGGAGGTCGGCCGCAGTTAGCGCCTCCGCTCCCTAGCGCCCGCTAGGTCCGACACGCTCGGCAAGGTGCTTGTGCACCGCCTGGATGCACACCGAGCCCTCGCCGACGCCGGAGGCGACGCGCTTCACCGAGCCCGACCGCACGTCGCCCACCGCGAACACGCCGGGCTGGGAGGTCTCGAACGCGGAGCCGACCCGCCGGCTCGTCACCTCCGTGCCGGTGCGCACGAAGCCGCGCTCGTCGATCTCCACGCAGTCGGCCACCCAGCCGGCGTTCGGCACCGCGCCGATCATCACGAAGACGTTGGTGATCGGCCGCCGCTGGGCCTCGCCGGTCTCCCTGTTGGCGAACGTGACGGCCTCTAAGAACTCGTCGCCGTGCAGCTCGGTGATCTCGCTCGAGGTGTGCAGCGTGATCTGCGGCGAGGCCTCGATGCGTTGCACCAGGTAGTCCGACATGGACGCGGCGAGCTTGTCCGATCGAACGAGGACGTGGACGTGCGAGGCGAAGCGTGACAGGAACACCGCCGCCTGCCCCGCCGAGTTGCCGCCGCCGACCACCGCCGCCTCGCTGCCGCGGCAGAGGTCCGACTCGATGGCGGTGGCGGCGTAGTGGATGCCCTGCCCCTCGAAGCGCTCGTAGTTGGCAAGGTCGAGCTTGCGGTAGGTGGCGCCGGTCGCCACCACGACCGAACGTGCCCTCGCGCTCACCCCGTCGGAGAAGGCGACGCGAAACGGCGGCCCGTCGCAGTCGAGCCCCGTCGCCGGGCAGGCGAGGACGAGCGTCGCCCCGAACTTCTGGCTCTGGATCCACGCGCGTCCGGCGAGCGCCTGGCCCGAGATGCCGGTCGGAAAGCCGAGGTAGTTCTCGATCTTCGAGCTCGTGCCGGCCTGCCCGCCGGGCGCCTCCATCTCGACGATCAGGGTGTCGAGCCCCTCCGAGGCGGCGTACACGGCGGCCGAAAGGCCCGAAGGCCCCGCCCCCACGACGGCGACGTCGTAGACGCGGTCCTCGTCGATCGTCTCGGTGAGGCCGAGGGTGTGGGCGAGGTCCTTGTTGGATGGCCGGGCGAGGACCACACCGTCGGCCGTCACCACCTTGGGCAGGCCGTCCACCGTCCCATGGCACTCATCCATCAGGCGCTGGGCTGCACTGCGGTCGGATGCCGGGTCGATGACCTCGACCGGGTAGCCGTTGCGCCGCAGGAAGCGCTCGATGCGCAGCGTCTCGCCATCGTTCCTCGCGCCGACGATCTGCGCGCCCGCCTGCGCATGCATGATGAAGCCGGTGCGGCGCAGGATGAGGGCCCGGGTGATGGTCTCGCCGATGTCGGGCTCGCCGGCGAGCAGCCGGCGGAACGCCTGACGCTCGAGGCGCACCAGCCGCGTCTCGCCGCGCGTGCGTCCGCCGACGAGGATCTTGTTGGCGTTGAACAGGTCGAGCTCGCCGGTGAAGTTGCGCTCGGCGTGCACGGCAACGACCACCTCGGCGCCGTCCTCGTCGCGGTCGAGGATCTCGATCGCGCCCGACAGGACGAGGAAGAAGTCCACCGTCCGGTCGCCGCGCTCGAACAGCACGGTGCCGTCCGCCAGCGTCTCCTCGCGGCCGTAGCGCTTGATCCTTTCGATCGCCTCGTCGTCGAGGCGCGGGAAGGTCTGCCGCTCGCGCCTGTAGGGGTCCGCCGGGTCCGCACCATCGCTGCCATCGGGTTCGGCGGCCGACTGGGGCGTCGCGGCCGCCTCCGGCGCCTCGCGGTGCGAGCGCGGGTGGTCGGCGGCGGCCTCACGTCCCCGCGGGGCGATGCCATACGCGGGCGATCCGCCGTCGAGGAGGTTGTCGTCGGTCATGGCGCCTCACCCTTCCTTCGGGCGACCGAGGGGGGTCCGCGGAGGGGCGCGGAACGTGGTCGGCCGACGGAATGGCACGTCGTACCACGAGAGGGACGGTGCAAGGTCCGCCGGCGCGCCACCGGCCGCGGTTGCCAGATGGCGCGGCACGCGGCAATGGTGCACGGCCGGTGGACCGGGGTCCGCCACAATGCCGCCACCTGAGGCAACCCGAGGAGGACAGTCATGTTCGCGCTTGCCCGCCGCGCCGCCCTCGCCGCCGTTGCGCTGTGCCTCGCGCTCGCCGGTCCGCAGGAGGGCGTCGCTGCTGCCACCGACGAGGCGCTCGCCGAGATCAACGCGTACTTCAACGCGATCCGTACGATGCGCGGCGAGTTCGTCCAGTTCGGGCCCGACGGCTCGCGCACCGAGGGCCGGTTCGCCATCTCCCGGCCGGGCAAGGTCCGCTTCTTCTACGACCGCCCCTCCTCCCTCGACATCATCGCCGACGGCGAGTCGGTGGCGGTGCGCGACCGGCGCCGGGCGACGCAGGACATCTGGCCGCTGTCGAAGACGCCGCTGCGCTTCCTCCTCGACAACTCCATCGACCTCACCAGCGATGCCAAGGTCACGGGCGTCGACGTCCAGCCCGACCTCGTGTCCGTCACCATCGAGGAGAACACCGCGTTCGGCGAGGGCAAGCTGACGCTGTTGTTCGATTCGTCGACCAACGAGCTCAAGCAGTGGAACGTCGTCGACGGCAAGGGACAGGAGACGAGCGTGTCGATCTACAACGTGGCGACCGGCGTCGACGTGGACGAGGAGCTGTTCGAGATCGACTACACGCGGGTGCTCGACGACAAGCGCGGCCGCCGCTGACGGGCCGTGCGCAAGTTCCTCGTCATCGTCGACGATACGCCCGAGTGCGAGGTCGCGCTGGTCTACGCCGGGCGCCGCGCTGAAAGGACGGGGTCCAGTGTCATCGCCCTGTGCATCGCAGCGACGAGCGAGTTCCAGCACTGGCTCGGCGTCGAGAACCTGATGCGCGAGGAGGCGGAGGCCGAGGCGCAGGAGATGCTCGACCGCGTCCTCGCCAAGGTGGCCGACCGCATGCCGGACGACCCCGAGCGCAAGGTCGTGATCGGCCACCGGGTCGACGGCATCCGTCAGGCGATCGCCGACAACCCCGAGATCGTCGTCCTGGTGCTCGGCGCCGCCTCCGGCTCGGAGGGGCCGGGACCTCTGGTGAGCGCCATCGCGGGCGGACAGTCCGGCGGCTACCCGATCCCCATCACCATCGTTCCCGGCGGGCTCACCGAGGAGCAGATCGAGGCGATCGTGTGATGGGCCGCGGCGGAACGTGTGGCGACCCGGGCACTTCTCCCAGAAAGGCGGTCGCACGGGCCGCCGAAGCCTAGGAGGACACGATGCGACACGTCCCTTGCGCGGCCCTGTGCGCGGCGCTCCTTTTCACCACGATGCCAGCGGAGGCGCAGCCGCTGGGACCCTCCGGCGACTGGGAGCGGCTCGGCCAGCGCCAGGTGGCCTACGATGCCGAGCGCGATCAGTTGGGGCTGCAGGGCGAAGGCGAGTTCCAGTCGGTGCAGTTCTGCGTCGACCGCGCCCCGGTGACCGTGCGCGACATGGAGGTCCACTTCGGGGACGGCACGACGCAGTCCGTAAGCCTGCGCGAACGCTTCGCCGTCGGGACGTGCTCGCGCCAGATCAACCTCGTCGGCCTCGATCGCTACCTGAACCGGCTCGTGATGCGCTACGAGACGCGGCGCGACCGCGGTCCCAAGGCGCTCGTGACCTTCTACGGGCTGCCGGCGCCGCAGTACGGGACGCAGCGTCCGCCGGCGCAGGCTGCGCCCGCGCGCTTCGAGCGCGAGTGGTCGCGCCTCGGGCAGCGACAGGTCGCCTACGGGACCGAGCAGGACCAGCTCCAGCTCACGAGCGACGCGCGGTACAACGAGCTTCGGTTCTGCGTCGGTCGCGGAGGGCTCGTCGTGAACGACATGACGGTCGTGTTCGCTGACGGCGGCGAGCAGGACGTGCGGCTGCGCCGGCGCTTCGGCGACGGGTCGTGCACGCGCCCCATCGCCCTTCAGGGTCGGGACCGTCCGATCGCCCGCCTGCAGCTCACCTACCAGACGCAGCCGGACTTCGGCCCGAAGGCGCTCGTCACGTTCGAGGCACGCTGAAGGCAGTGCGCGCCCGCACGATCGCCGCGATCCGCTCGCCGTCCGCCGCCGACAGGTGGCGGCCGCGCTCGGCGATCTCGCGGGCGTACTCCTCGTAGGTGAGGCCGACGGCCCTTGCCGCTTCCAGGCGGCGCAGCAGGATCGCCCGCGGCGGCGTGCGATGCCGCCGCCGATGGGCCGAGCGCCACGCGAAGTAGCCGCCGATGGCGCCGTCGCCCCAGGGTGGGCGGTGGCGCTCCAGCGGCGGGCCGCCGTTGTGGCCGATGGGGGCCGGGCCGAGCGCCGGCTCGCCGGTCCGCACGCGGGGCGACGGCGCGTCAGCCCGCGCGCGGCAGCGCGGCCTCCACGAGGGTCGTCCAGTACGAGGCCCCGATCGGCAGCAGCGCGTCGTTGAAGTCGTAGGCCTCGTTGTGCAGGTTCGCGACGTCCTCGCCGATGCCGGCGAAGATGAACGCCCCAGGCCGCTCGTTCAGCATGAAGGAGAAGTCCTCCGCCCCCATGGTCGGCGCGGTGGCGGCGTCGACGTTGTTGGCGCCGACCACCTTCGCCGCGACGTCGGCGACGAAGCGGGCCTCCTCCTCGTCGTTGACGAGGACCGGATACTCGCGGCGGTAGTCGAGCCGCGCCTCGACGCGGTGCGCGAGGCCGACCTGCTCGACGACGGCGGCGAGCTGCGCCTCGACCATGTCCCGGGTCTCGGGCTTCAGCGTGCGCACCGTGCCCGACAGCTTCGCCCGCTGGGGGATGACGTTGCTCGCCGTCCCCGCGTGAAACGTCGTGATCGACACCACCGCGGCATCCAAGGGATCGACGTTGCGCGCCACGATGGACTGCGCGGCGGTGACGATGGCCGCGCCGGCGAGCACGGGGTCGCAGGCAAGGTGGGGCCGTGCCGCGTGCCCGCCGCGGCCCTCGATGGTGATGCTGAAGAAGTCGGCCGAGGCCATCTGCGAGCCTGACCGGATGTGGAAGCTGCCCACCGGCATCCCCGGCCAGTTGTGCAGTCCGTAGACGCGTTCGACGTTGAACCGCGTGAGGAGTCCGTCGTCGATCATCGCCTTGGCGCCGGCGCCACCCTCCTCCGCCGGCTGGAAGATCAGGACGACGGTGCCGTCGAAGTTGCGTGTCTCAGCAAGGTGCTTGGCCGCGCCGAGCAGCATCGCGGTGTGCCCGTCGTGGCCGCACGCGTGCATGGCGCCGTCGTTCTTTGAGGCCCAGGGCCGCCCCGTGCGCTCCGGGATCGGCAGCGCGTCCATGTCCGCCCTCAGGCCGACGACGCGCCCGGAGGACCCCTGGCCGCGGATGACGCCGACGACGCCGGTTCGGCCGACGCCGGTCACGACCTCGTCGCAACCGAACTCGGCGAGGCGGTCGGCAACCACCTTCGCGGTCCGGTGGACCTCGTAGCCGATCTCGGGATGCTCGTGGATGTCGCGGCGCCACTCGGTGATCTCGTCGGCCATCTCGGCGAGGCGATTGACGACGGGCATGGCGGCACTCCGCAGAAGGCGCTGGAAGGCGTTCGCCTACCAAGCACAAAGCCGCCGGACGCGCCAGCGAGGCCCCCGGGAGCGCTGTCGGTTGGAGACGAGACTGCTGACCTCTCCGGTCGCCCCGGAACGAAGAAGGGCGGCCCGAAGGCCGCCCCACAAGATCTGCGAAGGGTCGCAGGTCAGCCCGAGATGGCGGACGCGTCGATGACGCGGATCTCCACGCGGCGGTTCTCCTCGGACCGCTCGTCCTCGCCGGCGGGGACCTCGGTGTTGGTCTCCCCAGCGCCCCGCGTGCGGATCCTCGCCTCCTCGACGCCGAGCTCGACGAGGGCATCCCTCACCGCGTCGACCCGGCGCTCGGACAGCTCCATGTTGTAGTCCGCGTCGCCGATCGGGCTGGCGTGGCCGGTCAGGAGCACCGCTGCCTCCGGCATGGTGCGGTAGGCGTCGATGGCCTCGCGCAGCACGTCCTCCCGCTGGTCCGTCGTGACCTCGGCGGAGTCAAAGCCGAACTCCACCTCGATGACGGCGATGGACTCGGCCGCCTCGAGCTCACGCACCTCGGCCTCGGCGATGACGATGGTCGGCGCGTCCTCCGTCATGACGGAGACGTCGGGACCACCCTCCTCACGCGTGGCGCTGACCTCGGCGCCGGACGCGATGTCCGCCGATACCGCGGGCCGGCTCTGGGACACGTCGACTTCGGCCTCGGGTTGCGACACGGCGACGGTGGCCTCGCGCTGCTCGACCTCCACCTGCGGCGCGGCCTGCGTGACGTCGACCTGCGGCTGAGCCTGGGTGACGTTCACCACGGGCTCCTGCTCCTCGACCTCGACGCGGGCCTCGGGCTGCACCACCGCCACCTCCGGCTGACGCTGGGTGACGTTCACCTCGGGCCGCGCCTGCTCGACGGTCACGTTCGGCTGCGCCTGGGCGACGTCGACCACGGGCTCGGCCGCCTCGACGGTCACGATGGGCTCCGGCTGCACGACGGCGACCTCGGGCTCGGTCTGCTCGACGGTGATCGTCGGCTGCGGCTGCCGGATCTCCACCTCGGGCTGGAACTGGCGCACGATGATCTCGGGCTCGGGCTGCTCGATGCGCACGCGTGGCTGGGTCTGCTGCACGGCGATCTCGGGCTGCGGCTGCTCGACCTGCACCCGCGGCGCCGGCTGCATCACGGCGACCTTGGGCGCCGCCGCCTGCACATCGACCCGAGCCTCGGGCTGACGCACGTCGACCCGCTGCTGGGGCGCCGCAACGGACACGTCGGCGGCCGGCTGACGCACCTCGATCTCGGACGCACGCTGGGCGACGTCGACCTCGGTGGCCTCCTGCTCGACGGTGACGTCGGCCTCGGACGGCTGGACCGCCACCTGCGCCGGCACCGCCTGGACCGCCACGGTGGTGCGCTCGGCCTCGGCGACCATGGCCGACAGGCGCTCGGTGCGCTGCAGCGCCTGCTCGTCGGTGGCACCTTCGATGATGGTGCCCTCGTCGGCGATGGCCGTCTGCGCCTCGGCCAGCACCGCGAAGCACTCGCCTTCGGTGACCCCGCGCGCCTCTACGAGGCGGGTCTCGTAGTCGGAGAACAGGCTCTCGATGCGCGCGAAGGCGTCGTCATCGCGGATCGTCTCCATGAAGGCATCGACCTCGTCCGCGCAGGCCAGGTCCTGCGCCGCGGCCGGCGCCGCGAGGGCCAGCGCGGTCGTCGCCAACAGAACTGCTCGCGAAATGGGCATGTCGTCTCCCCGTGTTGATTACACAGTCCCAAAAGCCGACACGGCGTAAATACGTTCCAACAGAAACGTTATCCCATGAACATTCAAGCGGTATAAGACAGCTATACGTTACAAACGACCATTAAACCACATTATTTGTACTAGATTAAGCTTGATTACGATTGATGTTCAGGGTCGACATGCGCTCGATGGCCCGCAGCGCGGGGATGATCCGCGCCGCGTCGTCAGCGCTTGAACGTGTGGACCTCCATCGGGACGAGGGGCTAACCCGTCGCACGACGCGGCGCCTTGACAGGCGTCGCCGCGGCACGCGCACTCCGCAGGATACGACAGCAAGAGACGACAGGGAGACGCCCATGACGGACACCATCGAGGTCCCTTCCGCCCTCGCATCGAGCGCGCACGTGGACCGGGCGGCCTACGAGCGCATGTACGCCGCCTCCATCGACGATCCCGAAGGCTTTTGGGCCGAGGAGGGACGGCGGATCGACTGGATACGGCCGTACACGACCGTCAAGAACGTCAGCTTCGACCACGGTGCGGTGTCGATCCGCTGGTACGAGGACGGCACGCTGAACGCCTGCGCCAACTGCCTCGACCGGCACCTCGCCGAGCGCGGCGGCGAGACCGCCATCATCTTCGAGCCCGACGACCCGAACGGGGAGGCGCAGCACCTCACCTACCAGCAGGTGCACGCCCACGTGGTGAAGTTCGCCAACGTGCTGAAGGCACTCGGCGTCGGGCGGGGCGATCGCGTCGTCATCTACCTGCCGATGATCCCCCAAGCGGCCTACGCGATGCTCGCCTGCGCGCGGATCGGCGCAGTCCACTCGGTGGTGTTCGCCGGCTTCTCCCCCGACAGCCTCGCCAATCGCATCAACGACTGCGACGCCAAGCTCCTCGTCACCGCCGATGGCGCACCGCGCGGCGGGCGCACCACGAACCTCAAGGACAACGCCAACGAGGCGCTCGCCCAGTGCAACGAGGCGGTCAACTGCCTCGTCGTCAAGCGCACCGGGCAACAGATCGCCTGGCGCCCCGAGCGCGACTTCTGGCTCCACGAGATGGAGGCGGACGCCTCCAACGATTGCCCCCCCGAGGAGATGAACGCGGAGGATCCGCTGTTCATCCTCTACACCTCGGGCTCGACGGGACGCCCCAAGGGCGTCGTGCACACCACCGGGGGCTACATGGTGTTCGCCGCCATGACCCATCAGCTGACGTTCGACTACAAGCCCGGCGAGGTCTACTGGTGCACCGCCGACGTCGGCTGGGTGACGGGGCACACCTACATCCTCTACGGCCCGCTCGCGAACGGGGCGGTGACGCTGATGTTCGAGGGCGTGCCCACCTATCCGGACGCCGGGCGCTTCTGGGCAATCTGCGAGAAGCACCGGGTCAACACGTTCTACACCGCGCCCACCGCCATCCGCGCCTTGATGGGCAAGGGCGACGAGCTCGTGCGGCGGCACGACCGCTCCTCCCTGCGCATCCTCGGGACGGTCGGCGAGCCGATCAACCCCGAGGCCTGGCGCTGGTATTATGAGGTCGTCGGCGAAGGCCGCTGCCCCATCGTCGACACGTGGTGGCAGACCGAGACCGGCGGACACCTCATCACCGGCCTGCCCGGCGCGACGCCGATGAAGCCCGGCTCCGCCTCGACGCCCTTCTTCGGCATCACGCCGGCCGTGCTCGACCCGGCGACGGGGGAGGAGAAGGACGGCGCCGCCGAGGGCGTCCTCGTCATCAAGCATTCGTGGCCCGGCCAGATGCGCACGGTCTGGGGCGACCACGAGCGCTTCGAGGACACCTACTTCCAACAGTACAAGGGCAGCTACTTCACCGGCGACGGCTGTCGGCGCGACGCGGATGGATACTACTGGATCACCGGACGCGTGGACGACGTGCTCAACGTTTCGGGCCACCGCATGGGAACGGCGGAGATCGAGTCCGCGCTGGTCGCCCACGGTGCGGTGTCGGAGGCCGCGGTGGTTGGCTACCCGCACGACATCAAGGGACAGGGCATCTACTGCTACGTGACCTTGATGGGCGACCGCGAGCCCACCGAGGAGCTGCGTCGCGAGCTGTCCGACTGGGTGCGCTCGGAGATCGGACCCATCGCCAAGCCCGACCTCATCCAATGGGCGCCCGGCCTGCCGAAGACGCGCTCGGGCAAGATCATGCGCCGCATCTTGCGCAAGATCGCCGAGGACGACTACGGCGCGCTGGGCGACACCTCGACGCTCGCCGAGCCCCAGGTGGTCGACGACCTCATCGCCAACCGGCAGAACCGCCGCTCCGCTTGAGCCGCGGCGAACCGCCGAAGTCCACGTCAGCGCCGCGATCGCCGCAATGCCCGCGCATTGGCGCCGCGATCGCCGGCTAGGGTTGCACGATCGTCCCCTGCGGCGTCCGTCGGACGCCCGCCTAGGAGTTCCATGGTTATGCATCATCCCGAGTCGACGACCGACGCGCACCCCACCGACAGCGACCTCGACCGCCGCAGCATCCTCGCCCTCGCCGGGCGTTGGGGTGCGGTCCTGGCGCTCGCCCCTGCCCTTGCAGCCTGCAACTCCGACGACGACGAGGAGGAAGAGACCGAGGCGCAGCCGGACGCCGGCTAGCTGGGTCGGGTCCTTGCACGGTTTGCCCACACCGGCAGCCTCGCCGGTGTGGGCGCTGGACGCGGCTGTTCAGCGCGTCGGCACGTCGCTGGCCTCGTCCCCGAGCGCATGGCGTTGCATCAAGGGAAGCTGGCTCAGCGTGAACAGGACGGTGAGCGGCATCGTCCCGAACACCTTGAACGACACCCAGAGATCGGTCGAGAAGTTGCGCCAGACGACCTCGTTCACGACCGCCAGGAACGCGAAGAACAGGCCCCACCGTAGCGACAGCTTGCGCCAGCCCTCGGTGTCGAGGAGCAGCACGCTGCCGAACACCACGCCGAGCAGCGGCCGCTTGAAGATCCACAGCCCGCCCAGCAGCGCAGTGGCGAAGATCACGTTGACGATGGTCGGCTTCATCTTGATGAAGACGTCGTTCTGCAGGTAGAGCGTGAGCCCGCCGAACACGATCACGATGACGCCCGAGATCAGCGGCATGATGGGGACGCGGCGATAGATCGCGAGCGACACCGTCAGCGCCACCGTGGTCGCCAGCATGAACGCGGCGGTGGCGGCCATGATCGGCACCGTCGTGGGCTCGAGCGCGGCGAACGGTCCGAAGCGCTCCAAGTCCCACGCGCCGGCGCGGGCGTTCACTCCGAAGAAGGTCAGGAGCGGACCGAGCTCCAGGACCAGCTTCAACACACTACCTTCGCGGCGTACCGCCATCCTCACCCACCCTACCGCTCGCCCAGCCTACAGCGTTCGTTCACCAAGGACGTCGCACATCGGAAATCGCTGCACGGGCCGACCTGCCGCCCAGTCGTGCGCCACGAGGGCGAACGCGTTAAGGACCGATCCCCATGGACCAACCCGCGCCTCCCCGCTCCCGCAACGGGGCCGTGCCGCGCGAGGCTAGCGGCTCGCGCGGCGGACGCAAGGCGGACCGTCGTCGCGGGCAGGCCCACGACGACGTCGCTCCAGACCTCGGCGAGGGGCTCGTCGCCGAGGGCCTCGCCAAGAGCTACGGCCGACGCACAGTCGTCAGGGACGTGTCGTTGCGCCTGTCCCATGGCGAGACCGTCGGGCTCCTGGGTCCCAACGGCGCCGGCAAGACGACGGTGTTCTACATGATCACCGGACTGATCCGCCCCGACCGTGGCGCCATCACGCTGAACGGCTTCGCCGTCACGCGGCTGCCCATGTACCGCCGTGCGCGGCTCGGCATCGGCTACCTGCCCCAGGAGGCGTCGATCTTCCGTGGCCTCACCGTGGCGCAGAACGTGTTGGCGATCCTCGAGCTCACCGAGCCGGACCGGGCCCGCCGGCGCAAGGCCCTCGCCGAACTCCTCGACGAGTTCGGGCTGACGCGGCTCGCGGACGCGCCGGCGACGTCGCTGTCGGGCGGCGAGCGCCGTCGCGTGGAGATCGCCCGCGCGCTCGCCTCGCGGCCGGACTTCATGCTCCTCGACGAGCCGTTCGCCGGCGTCGACCCCATCGCCGTGGCCGACATCCAGAGCCTCGTGCGCCACCTCACCCAGCGCGGGATCGGCGTCCTCATCACCGACCACAACGTGCGCGAGACGCTCGGCCTCATCGACCGGGCGACGATCATCGCCGCGGGCGAGGTGCTGACCGAGGGCACCCCCGAGGAGATCGTCGCCAACAAGGACGTCCGGCGGCTTTACCTCGGTGAGCGGTTCCGCCTTTGACAGCGCGCGCGCATTGTTTAACAAACCGTCATGCAAGGTTCGCGCCAAAACGACGGAACAATCGCACGTGAAGCCATCGATCCGCCTCGTCCAGTCCCAGCGTCAGACGCTTGCGATGACGCCGCAGCTGATGCAGGCCATCAAGCTCCTGCAGATGTCGAACCTCGAGCTCGAGGGTGCGGTGCGCGAGGAGGTGGATCAGAACCCGTTCCTGTCGCTCTCCACGCGCGTGGACGGGCCCCGTGCCGACGGCCGGGTGCCGTCCCGTCACGCATCGCTCCCAGGAACGGCGACGTCCTACGATCAGGCCGGTGCCGTCGCCGCCCGTGAGACGCTGGCCGACCACTGCAGGCGCGAGGCCGCGGCCCTCGACCTGCACAAGGACGGGCTCGCGATCGCCCAATTCCTCATCGGCTCGTTGGAGCCGGACGGCCGCCTCGATCTTGATGCCGAGGCGGACGCTGTGACGACACTAGGCGTCGCCCCGGCCGACGTCGCGGCGACGCTCGCTGCGCTGCAGACCATCGCACCGGCGGGCCTGTTCGCCCGCTCGCTCGCCGAGTGCCTGGCGCTGCAGCTCGACGAGCGCGGCTGCCTCGACGACCTCGCACGGCAGGTGTTGGACAACCTCGGCCTCGTCGCCAAGCGCGACGTTCGTCGCCTCGCGGACGCATGCGGGGCCAGCGAGGTCGCCGTGATCGACGTCCTCGCGCTACTACGAACCCTCGATCCGCGGCCGGGCCTCGCCTTCGACGCGGCCCAACCCGTCGCCATCGAGCCCGACGTCCTTGTGCGCGCGCGGGCCGGTGGCGGCTTCCTCGTGGTCCTCGACACGAGCCGGCTGCCCCGCGTCCTCGTCGATGCGAGCTACCATGCGGAGATCGCGGCCTGCGGCGACAAGGCCGCGCTCAGCTTCGCCAACCAGTGCATGCGCTCCGCGCATTGGCTGACGCGCAGCCTCGACCAGCGCGCCCGCACCATCGTCAAGGTCGCCACCGCGATCGTCACGCGCCAGCGCGCCTTCTTCGAGGGCAAGGCGCAGCACGTCGCGCCCCTGACGCTGCGCGAGGTGGCGCAGGATATCGAGATGCACGAGTCCACGGTGAGCCGGGTCGTCGCCAACAAGGCGCTCTCCTCGCCGCGCGGTGTGTTTCCGTTCCGCGCCTTCTTCGCGGTGGCCATCGACGCCGGCGAAGGCACCGTGTCGGCCGACCTCGTGCGCGCCCAGATCCGCCGCATCGTGGACGCCGAGGGGCCAGGACCGGTGCGCTCGGACGACGAGATCGTGCAGACGCTGAAGGCGAACGGCATCGTCATCGCTCGGCGCACGGTCGCCAAGTACCGCGAGGCGATGAACATCCCGTCCTCGGTGGAGCGCCGCAGGATGGCCCGACATGACGGTGTGCACGCCGCCCGGTGAGGCTTGCGGTGGCGCGCAGGTCGACCACCGTGTGCCGATTGACAGGTCCGTGTCCCCGGCCTAGAAGGCCGCGCCACGACGGGACGCCCGCCGTAGCCGCACTCGGTGCGCTCGTGGTTGACGCACCGACGACAAGGCACCGACAAGGCACCGACGACAAGGCACCGACGACGCTGCGTCGGCATAGGATCTCCCGTAGACGCTCGGTTGCCGTCGGCGCCGGCGCCTGCGTCGCCAGCCTTCCAATATCTGGAACGGAACATCACAGGCCATGCCCGTCACCATCGCTGGCAAGAACATGGACGTCGGCGCGGCGCTCCGGCAGCGCGTCGAGGAGCGCATCGAGGGGGCGGTCGAGAAGTACTTCGACGGCAACAGCTCGGGGCAGGTGGCCATCACCAAGACCGGTGCCGGCTTCGAGGCGGACTGCACCGTGCACCTCGACACCGGGGTGGTGCTGAAGACGTCGGCGAGCGCCGGCGACGCCACCGCCGCTTTCGAACAGGCGGCCGACCGCATCGAGAAGCGTCTGCGGCGCTACAAGCGACGCCTGAAGGCGCACAACCACGGGCCGACCTCCGCCGAGGTTGAGGCGGCGGCGAACTACACCGTGCTTGCCGCGCCGGAGGAGGACGAGGAGCTGGCGGAGAACTACGCCCCGCTCGTCGTCGCCGAAACGCCGACCAGGATCCGCACCATGACGGTCTCCATGGCGGTGCTCGAGCTCGACCTCATCGACGCGCCGGCGCTGATGTTCGCCAACGCGGCCAACGGCGCGCTCAACGTGGTCTACCGCCGCGCGGACGGCAACGTCGGCTGGATCGATCCCTCGCTCGCGGAGGGCGGGGCGCCGACGCCGAAGGGCGCGGCGAGCGCGGGCTGAGCGACGTGGAGCTCGCCTCGCTCCTGTCGCCTGATGCGGTCGTCCACCACCTGGACGTCGGGTCGAAGAAGCAGGCGCTGCAGGAGATCGCGGCCGTCGCCGCACGCTGCACCGCGCTCCCCGAGCGCGAGGTGTTCGACACGCTGCTCCAGCGCGAGCGGCTCGGCTCGACCGGGGTCGGCCGCGGCATCGCGATCCCGCATGGCAAGCTCGTCAGCCTCGACCAGCTCGCCGCCTTCTTCTTCACCTTGGCGAGCCCGGTGGACTTCGAGGCCCTCGACGGCGAGCCGGTGGACCTCATCTTCGCGCTCCTCGCCCCTGAGGACGCGGGCGCCGATCACCTCAAGGCGCTCAACAAGATCGCCCGCGTGATGAAAAAGCCCGGCATGACCGAGGCCCTGCGAGAGGCGGACAGCTCCGGCGAGCTCTACGACCTCCTGACTAAGACGCCCGTCGCCGCGAGCTGACGGTCACACCCGCATGATCGGGGAGCGCCCGGCCGAGCGCGATGGGTGGGGCATCGATCGGGCCTCCCGTGTTGACGACCTCCGCTCGGGCTTGCACATGACACGGACACACAATTGAGGGGATGGGAGCCATGGCGCCGCGGACGCTCTACGACAAGATCTTCGACGACCACCTCGTCGAGCTGAAGGACGACGGCACCGCGCTGCTCTACATCGACCGCCACCTCGTCCACGAGGTGACGAGCCCTCAGGCGTTCGAGGGGCTGCGCCTCGCCGGTCGGAGCGTCCATGCTCCGTCGCGCACCCTTGCCGTCGTCGACCACAACGTGCCGACCACCGACCGGTCGGCGGGGATCGACGACGAGGAGTCCCGCATCCAGGTGGAGACGCTGGCGCGCAACGTCGCGGACTTCGGCATCGAATACTACGACGAGCTCGACCGGCGTCAGGGCATCGTCCACATCGTGGGGCCCGAGCAGGGGTTCACCTTGCCCGGCATGACCATCGTGTGCGGCGACAGCCACACCTCCACCCACGGCGCCTTCGGCGCGCTCGCCCACGGCATCGGCACCTCCGAGGTGGAGCACGTCCTTGCGACGCAGACGCTGGTCACCCGCCGTGCCAAGAACATGCGGGTCACCGTGGATGGTGCGCTGCCGCCGCACGTGACCGGCAAGGACGTCATCCTGTCGATCATCGGCACCATCGGGACGGCGGGCGGCACGGGCTACGTCATCGAGTACGCCGGCGAGGCCGTCCGCGCGCTTTCGATGGAGGGGCGCATGACGATGTGCAACATGTCGATCGAGGCGGGCGCGCGCGCCGGGCTCATCGCGCCCGACGAGACGACGTACCGCTACATCGAGGGCCGGCCGAAGGCGCCGCAGGGGGCCGCCTTCCAGCACGCCGTGGACTACTGGCGCACGCTGCCGTCGGACGAGGACGCGCGCTTCGACCGCGAGGTGCGGCTCGACGCGGCCTCGCTGCCCCCCGTCGTCACCTGGGGGACCTCGCCTGAGGCGGTCGCCGCCGTCGACGGGTGCGTGCCGAACCCCGAGGACATCGCCGACCCCGGCAAGCGGCGCGCCATGGAGCGTGCCCTCGCCTACATGGCCCTCGTCCCGGGCACGCCGATGACCGACATCAGCGTCGACAAGGTGTTCATTGGCTCCTGCACCAACGGCCGCATCGAGGATCTGAGGGCCGTGGCCGACGTCGTGCGCGGACACCGCGTCGCGGAGGGCGTCAGCGCCATGGTCGTGCCGGGCTCCGGCCTCGTGAAGCGGCAGGCGGAGGAGGAGGGCATCGACCGCGTCCTCCTCGAGGCGGGCTTCGAGTGGCGCGAGCCGGGGTGCTCCATGTGCCTCGGGATGAACGCCGATCGGCTGAACCCGGAGGAGCGTTGCGCCTCGACCTCCAACCGCAACTTCGAGGGCCGTCAGGGCTTCCGTGGCCGCACCCACCTCGTCTCGCCGGCGATGGCGGCGGCGGCGGCGGTCGCCGGCCGGTTCGTCGACGTCCGCCGGATGTAGCAGGCACCACCGACCGCTGAGCAGCGGCGACGGCGGCCCGTTAGTAGCCGTACCTGCGATGCCCGTAGTGGACGCCGACACCGCGGTGAGCGCGACCGAACCGGGGCTCGCAGTGGCGAATGACGCGCACGACCTTGCCGCGCGGCGTGCGCTGCACGATCCGCGTGCTGCAGGGGCGCTCGACGATCTTCACACGCCCGCGGCCTTGGCGACCATAGCGCGGACGGTCGAAGCGGTCGGCGTGGTACACCGGCTCGGACAGTTCGAGGCGCCGGCGGGGGCGCAGGTACCGCTCGTCCTCGTCGAACGAGGGGGCGTCGAACGAGGGGGCAAGGTAGCGTCCGTCGTCGTCATAGCGGTGCGGCCGGTCGGTGTAGCCGAGGTCGTCCTCATCGGTGCGCGCGCGCGCTCGGAGGCGGACCTCGCCCTCGAGCTCCAGGTCGATCCGCGCCGTGTCCTTGAAGCGCCAGGACCGCTCGAACCCGTCCGTCGCCGGGCCGAGGTCGAGTTCGAGGTCGGGACCCGGACCTCCTGCGAGCGCCGGGCCGGTCATCGCCATGGACGCCGCGAAGGCGATGGCGAGGCTCCTGATCCGTCGGGTCATGATTTCCCTCCCGTGCGTGGCTTGCCTTGGTGTGTCGGGTGACGCAGCGCAGGACACCAGGGACGGACTGAACTTCCCCTGAGCTTGCCGTTCAGCGCCGCTTCACGATCGCCGTTCCGCCACGAAGCGACAGGCCTCGACGAGCACGGCCGCGCGCTCGCCGTAGGGTTCCAGGCACGCACGGGCGGCGGCAACCCGCGCCTCGAGCCGGCGGTGCGCCTCCTCCGCGCCGAACCGCGCAGGGATCGTCGCCTTGCGCCCGGCGGCGTCCTTGCCGACGCGCTTGCCGGTCTCGGCCGTCGTGCCCTCGACGTCGAGGAGGTCGTCGGCGAGCTGGAAGGCGGCGCCGAGGTGCTCGCCGAAGGACCTCAGCCGGACCCGATGCTCGTCCTCGGCCCCAGCGAGGACGGCGCCCGCCTCGCACGCGGCGGCGATGAGCGCGCCGGTCTTCATGGCCTGCATACGTCCCACGCCCTCCTCGTCGAGGTCGAAGGCGTTGAGGTCGCAGTACTGACCGCCCACCATGCCGGCGTTGCCGGCAGCGAGCGCTAGGACGTTCGCGAGGGCGCCGGCCCGCGCGGCGGGGACCGCGGGCGAGGTGATGAGCTCGAAGGCGAGGGCCTGCAGCCCGTCGCCGACCAGGATTGCCGTCGCCTCGTCGAACGCCTTGTGCACGGTGGGGCGCCCCCGACGCAGGTCGTCGTCGTCCATCGCCGGCAGGTCGTCGTGCACCAGGCTGTAGGCGTGTAGGCACTCGAACGCGGCGCCCACCGTGGTGGCCGCGTCCGCCGGCGCGTCGAACAGCGCTGCCGCCTCGATGACGAGGAGCGGCCGAAACCGTTTGCCGCCGCCGAGCACGGCGTAGCGCGTCGCCTCCGCAAGCCGAGCCGGGACCCGTGTCGCAGGGTCGAGGGCCGCGGCGAGCACACGGTCCGTCGCCTCGGCGGCCGCCATGAGCCGCGCGCCAAACCCCATCCTGCCCTCCCGGAAATCCTCCCGCGCATGATAGGCAGGCTGCCACGTGGCTGCTACGGCGCGCCGGCCACACAGGGAGGGAGGATGCGCATCATCCTGAAGGCGCTCGTCGTGGTTCTCGCCACCCTGGCAGCGATCCCCCTCCTGCTCACCGTGGTCTACGCCTTCGTCGACCCGCCCTCCATGCCCATCGCGCGGCGTCACGCCCTCGGCGAGCCCGTGGCGCAGGCCTGGCGCCCGCTGTCGGCCATGTCCCCCGAACTCGTACAGGCCGTCGTCATGGCGGAGGACGCGCGCTTCTGCCTGCACTGGGGCGTGGACCTGCGGCAGGTCCGGATCGTCGTCGCCGACGCCTTCGCCGGCCGCAGGGTGCGCGGCGCGAGCACCATCACCATGCAGGTTGCGAGGAACCTGTTCCTATGGTCGGAGCGGAGCTACCTACGCAAGGCGATCGAGGTCCCGCTGGCGCTGTGGATCGACCTCGTCCTCTCCAAGGACCGCATCCTCGAGATCTACCTCAACATCGCGCAGTGGGGAGCGCGGGCCTACGGCGTGGAGGCCGGCGCGCAGCTCGCGTTCGGGAAGGGTGCCGATCGTCTGACGGGCGACGAGGCTCTGGCCCTCGCCACCGTCCTGCCTGCGCCGGCGGTGCGCGACCCGCGAGCTCCCTCGCTCCGCCAGCGCCGCGTGATGGCCCACGTCCGGGACGAGCTCGCCCGCGCGCCCTGGGTGTTCGCCTGCCTGCCTCCCCGCATCCGGCCATGACGGGCTGTGCGTGCGGCAGGAGCTGCTTGGCCGGCTCGCCTGACCACGCTGGTTGCATCGCGTCCGCCCGCCCCGTATATCATCGCGTCGGCGGCACGTCCGCCTCCCCCGATGTCAGTGCAGCGCACCGTGCCGTTCGGCGCGGCGAAGGAGTGTCACGATGGCTGTGCCGAAGCGAAAGACGAGCCGCATGAAGCGCGGGTTCCGCCGTTCCGCGGACGCGCTGAAGGCGTCCGCCTACGTCGAGGACAAGGACTCGGGCGAGCTGCGCCGGCCGCACCACATCGACCTCAAGAGCGGACGCTACCGTGGACGGCAAGTCATGAGCGCCAAGGACGAGGGCTGATCGCGAACTCCTCGCTCGGCTTTCACGGCGCGCTTGATCTTGCCGGCTCGCTCGTCCAACCATCGGGGGCAACCAGCCGAGGCAGCTCCCGATGGGTCTCTTCCCCTTCACGTTCATCCCGCTCGTGCTCTACTGCATCGCGTCGATCTTTCTCTACGATCCGTCGAACTACGTGGTGACCCCGGGCGAGCCGTACGTCCACCCCTTCTGGAGCGACGCCGTCCTCGGCATGACGCTGGTGTCCGGCCAGAACTGGGCGCTGAGCTACGGCGACCTCATCATCACCGTCGCCATCGTGTTGATGCTGTTCTCGATCCTGCGCACGGCGAGCACGAGCCGCATGACGGTGCTCGGCAACATGGTCATGGTGCTCGTGCTGTGCGTCTACATCGTCCTGTTCCTGACGGTGGATTTCGCCGGAACCTCGACGTTCTTCATCTTGACGATGATTGCGCTCATCGACACCCTGGCGACGGTTTCGGTCTCGCTGGTGGCGTCGCACTCCAGCGTAGACGCCGTGCCTGACTGACGATGCCGAAGGCGGGCACGGTCGCGCCTGGCCTTCCCGCCTTAGTCGAACCTCGGCGGGACCGACCGATCCTCCTTGGTCCGGTGCTGGTGGCCAGGCCCGCCGACCGCCTCGCCGCCGTTCGAGCCGGCCGCGATGGTCTCGATCCGAGCCTGCATCTTGGCGAGCTCACCGCGCAGCGCTGCGACGTCCTGAGCGAGCGCGTCCGCGGTCTGCGTCTCCGGCGCCGCCTCAGGGGTGAACGGCATGAACATGCGCATGGAGCGCTGGAACAGCTCCATGTTGTGGCGGACCTGCTCCTCGACCGCGCTGAACGCCGTCTCGCCCATCGCATCGTTCCACTGCTTGCGCAGCTTCTCCTGCTCCTTGGCGAACGAGGCGAGGGAGTGCTCGAGGTAGGTCGGGACGAGCGCCTGCATGCGACCGTCGTAGAAGGTGATGAGCTGCCGCAGGAACGCGATGGGCAGGAGGCCGGAGCCGCGGCTCTCCGCGTCGAAGATGATCTGGCCGAGTACTCCGCGCGTGATATCCTCGCCGGTCTTGGCGTCCTGGACCACGAACTCCTCGCCCGAGCGCACCATCTCGGCGAGGTCGTCGAGCGTTACGTAGGCGCTGGTTCCAGTATGATAGAGCCTGCGGTTGGCATACTTCTTAATCACCGTCGTGGGTGCATCGTTGCCCATGACAACCTCGATCGTGAACGGAGTCTGGCGAGTTCCCGGCGGCATCGTGCGCGGCGCCCGACGTCGGGCAAACTCTACGCCGGTCCACATAATCCTAAACATCGCGCTGCACCAGCCGGCATGCTGCGATTGCGAAGCCGCGACGCGCCATCGGTTGACAGCGTTCTGGGGGGCGCGCTCTAGTCCCGCGAACCCTGAAACACAGCAAGGTGCGCAGGATCGCCCGCAGCGGCGGCTACGCAAACCATGGAGGACGAGATGGCTGACGACAGCGTCGTGATCGCGAGCGCCGCGCGCACCCCCGTCGGCGCGTTCAGCGGTGCGTTCCAGTCGGTCCCCGCCTCGGACCTTGGCGCTGCGGCCATCACGGGCGCGCTCGAGCGCGCCGGCGTGTCACCCGAGGATGTTGACGAGGTCGTCCTAGGCCACGTCCTCACCGCGGGTGCCGGCATGAACCCCGCGCGGCAGGCGGCCATGGGCGCCGGCGTCCCCAAGGAGAAGACCGCCTGGGTGCTCAACCAGGTGTGCGGCTCCGGGCTGCGCAGCGTCGCCATCGGGATGCAGCAGATCATTGCAGGCGACGCCGAGATCATCGTCGCGGGCGGCCAGGAGAACATGACGCTCGCGCCGCACGCCCAGCACCTGCGGGCCGGTCACAAGATGGGCGACCTCAAGTTCGTCGACACGATGATCAAGGACGGCCTCTGGGACCACTTCAACGGCTACCACATGGGCAACACCGCCGAGAACGTGGCCCGCGAGTGGCAGATCACCCGCGAGGCCCAGGACGAGTTCGCGGTGCGCTCCCAGAACCGGGCCGAGGCGGCGCAGAAGGAGGGCCGCTTCAAGGACGAGATCATCCCCGTCACTGTGAAGGGCCGCAAGGGGGACACCGTCGTCGAGGACGACGAGTACATCCGCCACGGGGCGACGCTCGACGCGGTGGCCAAGCTGCGTCCGGCCTTCGACAAGGAGGGCACGGTGACCGCGGGCAACGCGTCGGGCATCAACGACGGTGCCTCGGCGATGGTCCTCATGAGCGAGGCGACCGCGGACAAGCGCGGCATCACGCCGATGGCCCGGATCGTGTCGTGGGCGACGGCCGGCGTCGACCCGTCGGTGATGGGCTCGGGGCCGATCCCTGCATCCAAGAAGGCGCTCGCCAAGGCCGGCTGGTCGGTCGCCGACCTCGACCTCGTCGAGGCCAACGAGGCGTTCGCCGCCCAGGCGTGCGCGGTCAACAAGGAGATGGGCTGGCCGGACGACATCGTGAACGTCAACGGCGGCGCCATCGCCATCGGTCACCCCATCGGCGCGTCCGGCAACCGTGTCCTCACGACGCTGCTCTACGAGATGAAGCGTCGCGGCGCCTCGAAGGGCCTCGCCACGCTGTGCATCGGCGGCGGCATGGGTGTCGCGATGTGCGTGGAGCGGGTGCACTGACGAGCTTCCTCTGAGCGCTGCGCCGTCGGAGGCCGCGCGGTCGGAGGACCGGCGCTGTCCGCGCCAGCGTTCCTCGAGCCTGGCAGGTGGCCGGCGGCTCGCGCCAGCGGGTGGGGACGATTACGGAAACAGCCGTTGCACCCCCCAGCCGTCCACCTCGTCGGCCGTGTAGCGGAAGCGGTCGTGCAGGCGGAAGGCGCCGTCCCGCCAGAACTCCATGATGTGCGGCGCGACGCGCAGCCCCGACCAGTGCGGCGGCCGAGGCGGATCCTCGCCGAACTCCGCCTCGCGCTCGGCGACGCGGCGCTCCAGCTCGGCGCGATCGGCGGCCGGCCGCGACTGGTCCGACGCCCAGGCCCCGATGCGGCTGCCGAGCGGGCGCGAAGCATAGTACGCGTCGGCCTCCGCGGCCGAGACGGGCCCGACGGGACCGCGGACGCGCACCTGCCGGCGCAGGCTCTTCCAATGGAACAGCAGCGCTGCCTTGGAGTTCGCGCCCAGCTCCAGCCCCTTCGCGCTTTGAAGGTTGGTGTAGAAGACGAAGCCACGCCGGTCGTGCCCCTTGAGGAGCACCGTGCGCGCGTTCGGCAGCCCTTCGGCATCGACGGTGGCGAGCATCATCGCGTTCGGATCGTTGACCTCGCTGGCCCGCGCCTCCGCGAACCACGCCTCGAACAGGTTGATGGGGTGGGGCGCGCGTCCCGCGGCAACGGCCGCATCGTCGATCTGCGCGATCGAGTCCTGCGCAAGGCTCGCGTTCATGGGAGCGTCACCCTACATGTTGAGTTCTTCATGGCCACACCGACGTGACAGAGGAGGGCGCCGGGGCAAAGCCGTCCCATGGCGCCGACGAGGTTTGACGAAGCATGGCGCGCGACCCCTACACCGTCCTGGGCGTATCGAAGTCGGCGAGCGAGGGTGACATCAAGTCCGCCTTCCGCCGGCTTGCCAAGCGCTACCACCCTGACACCAACTCCGATCCGAAGGCCGCGGAGCGCTTCGCCGAGGTGAACTCCGCCTACGAGATCGTCGGCGACAAGGAGAAGCGCAAGCAGTTCGACCGCGGCGAGATCGACGCGGCGGGACAGGCGCGCTTCCATCCCGGCTTCGGCACCGGGACAGGCACCGGCACCGGCGATCCCTTCGCGGGGTTCGGCGGCTTTTCAGGCTTCGGCGGCCCTGGGCGGGGCGGCGGTCAGACGCGGTCGTGGCGCTTTACCTCCGACGGGACGAGCGGCGTCGATGAGATCCTGCGCGAGTTCATGGGCGGCGCCGGCGCCAAGGCGGAGCGCAGCACGGGTTTTGGCGCAGGCCCGGACCGCGGCGAGGACCTCGAGGTCCTCGTCACGGTGACGCTGGAGGACCTTGCGAAGGACGAGAAGCTGCGCGTCTCGCTGCCCACGGGGCGCACGGTGGACGTCGCGCTGCCCGCGGGTGCCGAGCAGGACCAGCAGATCCGCTTGCGGGGGCTCGGTCGCGACGGCCCCTCGGGCGGGCCAGCCGGCGACGCCATCCTCACCCTTCACATCGCCTCCCACCCCGTGTTCCAGCGCGAGGCGCAAAACCTGCGGCTGCACCTGCCGGTGACGCTCTACGACGCCGCGCTCGGCGCCAAGGTTCGTGCGCCCACGCTGAACGGTTCGGTGAACATCACGGTGCCGGCCGGCTCGTCGGGCGGCAAGACGCTGCGCCTGCGCGGCCTCGGCCTGCCGACGAAGTCCGGCGGACGCGGCGACCTCCTCGTCACGTTGCAGATCGACCTGCCCCACGAGCTACCGGCCGACTTCCTCGACATGATGCGCCGCTGGCGCGAGGACGCCCCCTACCAGCCGCGCGTCGCGACCTCCTGAGCCAGCGAGCGGCGCGGGTCGGGCGGGGGTGGCGCGCTGCGGACGACGGCGCGTCAGGGCCGCGATCAGCCAGCGCGCGTGCCGCTCCAGCCCCGCGGCGCTGAGCGGACCGCGCCTCGTCGTCGGGGGCACGTGGACGAACAGCGCGGCCGGGTTCGTCGACAGCACCGCGGCGTACGCTGCGTTGCATACATATGTGCCCGCGCTGTGGCTGATCGCCACCGGGTAGCCCGCGGCGCGCGCCTGCACCGCGAGCGCGGCGACCGGAAGTGCGGTTCGATGGGAGCGAAGGGGCGGCGCGCACGGGCTCGCACCGGTCGCGTCGGGGCGGCTTGCCGCCAGCGGCACCGCCACGCGCTCGTAGCGGATGCGCCGCGCGTTGCCTGCCACGCCGAACATGATCACCGCGTCCGCCATGCGAGCCTCCGCGGCCAGCTCGGCGACCACCGACCAGTGCGTCGGCAGCAGCCGAGCGGTCACTCCGGCAGGCGGGTCCGCCGCGAGCGCGTCGAGGAGGCGCGACGTCGGGTTCTCCGGCATGCCCGGAAACGGTCCGAAGCCGGTGACGAGGAGGCGCGGCGTGCGGGGCGCTCCCCGCCTCCGCCTCATGCAGCCTGCCGCGGCGTCCACGTCGCCTCGCGGCCGAACCCGTCGCCGTCGACGCGGCCCTCCTCCGCGAGCTTCTCGAGGTGGGCGAGCACGGACAGGCCCGCCGCCCCACGCAGTCGTGGGTCGATGCCGCCGTAGAGCGCCTCGACGATGTCGGCCACCGTGCGGTCGCCCTCGACGATCCGCTCCAGGATCGCCCGCTCGCGCAGGAGGCGGTGCGTCTTGATCGCCGAGACGACCTTCGCCGGCTCGTCGATCGCCCCGCCGTGGCCCGGCAGGAAGCGCACGTGCGACGTGGCGATGAGCTTGTCGAGGGAGGCCATGTAGGCGCCCATGGACCCGTCCGGAGGGGCCACGACCGACGTCGACCACCCCATGACGTGGTCGCCGCTAAAGCAGTCCGCCCCCCGCTCGTAGACCACATGGTTGGCCGCGTGCCCTGGTGTCGTGATGACGCCGAGCACGGTCTCCCCGTTGTCGACGGTGTCGCCGTCCGCCACGCTCCGATCGGGACGGAAGCCGTTGTCCCCGGCCCGCTCGAACGGGTTCGTCTCGCCATCGAACAGGGGCCGCGAGAGCCGGTGGGGCCCCTCCGCGATCACCTCCCCACCCACCGCCGAGCGCAGCGCCTGGAGCGCGCCGACGTGGTCGCGATGGGTGTGCGTGAGGAGGATGTGGGTCACCTCGCGCCCCGCCACGGCGGTGGTGACGGCGGCGACGTGGTCGGCGTCGTCCGGTCCGGGATCGATGATCATGAGTCGATCGGTGCCGACGAGGTAGGTGTTGGTGCCGGCCCCGGTGAACGGTCCCTCGTTCGGCGCCGTCACCCGGGCGATGCCCTCGCCGAGCGGCACGAGCTCGCCGTGGCGCGGATCGAACTCAGACATGGGGCCTCCGCTCGCCGCCGCGGCTGGGCCGCCGATCTCTCCGTCGTCGGGGAGCGCACGAGCGCTGTCAAGCGCACCCCGTCAGGCCGGCGTCGACAGCTCCAAGAGGTTGCCGTCCGGGTCGCGCAGGTAGACCGAGCGGATCGGCCCCGTCGCGCCGGTGCGCTCGACCGGGCCGAGCTCCACCGCGACGCCCTCCCGCTCGAGGCGCGCCACCGCGTCCTCCAGTGGCCCATCGACGATGAGGCATAGGTCCCCGCTGCCGGGGGTGGGATGGCTCGCGCGGGGCACGATCTCGTCCCCGGCCTCGTGCAAGTTGATCTTCTGCCCACCGAACGCCAGCGCGGTGCGTCCCTCGCCGAACCGGACGACGTCCATGCCGAGCACACGGGCATAGAACTCCGACGTCGCCTCGATGGATGCGACGGTGAGCACGAGGTGGTCGATGCGGTCCACGATCATGCGAGCGTCTCAGACATCGTGGAGCACAATGATCCTCACGATCCGCGGATGGCACCGCGACGGGCGGGAACATACAGCCCAGCTGCGTGAGGCCAAGCGATCTTGCCGACGGGCCGGCGGAGGGCGTGGTCGGAGTGGCAGGATTTGAACCTGCGACCCCCTCGTCCCGAACGAGGTGCGCTACCAGGCTGCGCTACACTCCGCCGTCGATGCCCTGGCACATAGCTTCCTTCGGCGGCGATCACAAGCATCAGGCGAGGTGGACCTTGAGCGGCTGCGCGCCCTGCCATAGGCACCGCGTTCCGAGCGCGTGGAGGTTCTCGAGGCCGCTGGTCAGCGTGAGGAAGTGGTTGCCGGCGAGCTGGCCCATCTTCGAGGCGAAGTGGACGCCCCCGTAGGCGAGGAGGATCTCGGTCTCCGAGACGCCACCGGGGTAGAGGATCATCTGCCCCGGGGCGGGGTAGCTCGTGTGGTTCTCGTAGCCGACGCCGAAGTCGCGCTCGCCGAGCGGGACCCACACGCCCTCCCCGCTCCAACGCACGTGGACCACCTCGCTCTCGAAGGGCATCGCCGCGCGCAACGCCGCACACGTCCTCGGCGCCGCCGCCTCCTCGAGCACGGCGTCGAACATGTACGGCCCGGCCTCGACCCTCACCTTGGACATGCAGCGCACCCCTTCTCCGCCGGCCGCGCCGGTCCGGCTCGGGTTATCGCCCGGTGCGCGACGCGAACCAAGCCGTCGCCGCAACCGCGGTGCGGCGTTGCGTCTCACAGAAGCGTGTTCGCACGTCGGGAACAGCGTTCGTCGGCCCGGGCGTTTCTCCCTTAAACCAAAGGAGGACTGCATGCTGAGAGCCCTGACGAGCGCGCTGTTCGCGACGACGATGCTCACACTGCCCACGCTCGCGCAAACCGCTGCGCCAGCGCCGGCCAGCTCGCCGACGTCCAGCGACGCGGCCGAGCCCGGTGCCGCAGCCCGGACGACCGATGCTGGGAAGGCTGCCGCGTCCAGCTCGCGCGACGACCAGGAGATCGGCAAGACGTTCACCGTGCGTCCTGAGGAGCTGCCTGAGCCCTACGCGACGCCGGCCGTGCGCAATCCGGCCGTCACGCTGGAGCGCGGCTCCTCCAAGCCGACCGCGCCGGAGGGCTTCGCGGTGACGCTCTTCGCCGAGGGGCTGAAGCCGCGGCAGGTGCTCGTGATGGACGACGGCGCCGTGATCGTCGCCGAGCAGAGCACGGGCAAGCTGAAGTACCTGCGCGACACCGACGATGACGGCGAGGCCGACATCGTCCAGCTCTTCGCCCAAGACTTTGAGGGGCCGTACGGGCTGGCCCAGGACGGCATGGACGTCCTCGTCGCCGACACCCGCGGCATCTGGCGCGTGCCGACCTCGGGCAAGGACGCGGTGCGTGCCGGCGGCAAGCTCATCCATGGCACGTCGAAGGCGTCCGAGACGCCCGAGGCCGAGCGTCGGCCGCAGAGGCCCATGGACCACTTCGCGGTCACCGACCAGGGCGTGTTCGGCGGCTCCAACGGGCACTCCACGCGCTCGCTCCACCGCGACGCGGAGACGGGCGAGCTCACCGTTGGCGTCGGCTCGGCGGGCAACATCGGCATCGAGCCGCCGATGCGGGCGACGATCCAGCGCTTCGACGGGGACGGCTCCAACCAGCGCACCGTGGTGATCGGCGTGCGCAACCCCATCGGCCTCGACGCGCACCCCGAGACGGGCCAGCTCTGGGCGGCGGTGCAGGAGCGCGACGGGCTCGGCGACGGCCTCGTGCCTGACTTCCTGATCCCGGTGGAGGACGGCGCGGACTACGGCTACCCGCACGCCTACACGGGCTCCAACCCGCAGCCGGACTTCGCCGACCGTGACCCCGCCCGAGTGGAGGCCTCGCAGGTGCCGCCGGTGCTGTTCGAGCCGCACTCGGCCGCCATGAGCTTCTCGTTCTACGACGGCTCGACGTTCCCCGAGGAGTACCGCGGCGACGCGCTGGTCGCGCTGAAGGGCTCGTGGAACCGCGCGGACCCCACGGGCTACAAGGTGGTGCGCGTCCACTTCGAGGACGGCCAGCCGACGGGCTCCTACGAGAACTTCCTCACCGGGTTCTGGGTGTCCGGCGACGAGCGCGCCGAGGTATGGGGCCGCCCCGTCGATGTCGACGTGCTGCCGAGCGGCGCGATCCTCGTCACCGACGACACCGGCGGCACCATCTGGCACGTCGCCTACCAGGGCCGCCAGGGCGCTTAACCCGAAAGGCTTGAGGGCATGCGGCGCAGAGCCCTTTACGTCAAACGCAGGCGTCGGTGGCGACAACGTCACCGACCGGAGGCTGGCGATCTCGACACCGCGGCGTCGGCTGGTTGGAGGCGTTCCGTTCGCACGCGGCGGACCATCTCCTGTTACGCAGGGCACGACTTGCACTGGCTGGAACATAACAGGTACAAGCGTGCAGGTGGCCCTTCGGGGGCCTCGGTCGCGGGTCGGATGCGCAGCAACGGTTCGTTGACGACTGACGGGCATATAGTTGGCCGCAGAGGCCCTAGACACCATATGCGGGGTGGGGACGAGGATTGGCTTCCATGGGGATAACCGCGACTGTCCACAGGCGCGGCACCCCCTCGACCTAGCGCGGTCGTCCCCGGCCAATCACCCTCCGAGCGCGGCACCGACGAGCGAAGGACGGACGATGCGGGTTGAACGGCGGCACACCACGGACGGACGCTCCCCCTACGACGGCATCGCGTTTCGCAGCGCGACGTCGGAGATCCGCAACCCCGACGGCTCCACCGTCTTCAAGCTCGACGACGTGATGGTACCAGCCGCCTGGAGCCAGGTCGCCACCGACATCATCGCCCAGAAGTACTTCCGCAAGGCGGGCGTGCCGGCGGCGCTCGCCCCCGTCGGCGAGCCCGGCGTGCCGGACTGGCTGTGCCGCTCGACGCCCGACGCGGCCACCCTCGCCGCGCTGCCCGAGGCGGAGCGCACGGTGGGCGAGACGGACGCACGCGCCGTGTTCGACCGCCTCGCCGGCGCCTGGACCTACTGGGGCTGGAAGAGCGGCATGTTCGACGGCGAGCCGGACGCGCGCGCCTTCCACGACGAGCTGCGCTACATGCTCGCCGCGCAGATGGTGGCGCCGAACTCGCCCCAGTGGTTCAACACAGGGCTGCACTGGGCCTACGGCATCGACGGTCCGTCCCAGGGGCACTACTACGTCGACCCGGCGAGCGGGGAGCTCATCCGGTCCACGTCGGCCTACGAGCACCCCCAGCCGCACGCGTGCTTCATCCAGTCCGTCGCCGACGACCTCGTCAACGACGGCGGCATCATGGACCTCTGGGTGCGCGAGGCGCGGCTGTTCAAGTACGGCTCGGGCACCGGCTCCAACTTCTCCGACATCCGCGGCGCGGGCGAGCGACTCGCCGGCGGCGGGCGCTCGTCCGGCCTCATGAGCTTCCTCAAGATCGGCGACCGCGCCGCCGGCGCCATCAAGTCCGGCGGTACCACGCGGCGCGCCGCCAAGATGGTCGTGGTGGACGTCGATCACCCCGACATCGAGGCGTACGTCGACTGGAAGGTGCGCGAGGAGCAGAAGGTCGCCGCCCTGGTCACCGGCTCGAAGGTCGTCCGCGACCACCTGACCGCCGTGATGAAGGCGTGCGTCAACTGCGAAGGGTCCGGCGACGACTGCTTCGACCCCGCCAAGAACCCCGCGCTGAAGCGTGAGATCCGCGCGGCCAAGAAGGCGCAGGTGCCGGAGAACTATGTCCGCCGCGTCGTCCAGTTCGCGCGGCAGGGCTACACGGAGATCGACTTCCCCACCTTCGACACGGACTGGGACTCCGAGGCCTACCTCACGGTCGCGGGCCAGAACAGCAACAACTCGGTGCGCGTCACCGACGACTTCCTGCACTCGGTGAAGGCGGACCGGGCATGGGACCTCACGTGGCGCACCTCCGGCGAGGTCGCCAAGACCGTCGCTGCGCGTGACCTGTGGGAGCGCATCGGCCACGCCGCGTGGGCCTCCGCCGACCCCGGCATCCAGTTCCACACCACGATCAACGACTGGCACACGTGCCCGGCGGGGGGTGACATCCGCGCCTCCAACCCGTGCTCGGAGTACATGTTCCTCGACGACACGGCGTGCAACCTCGCCTCGCTGAACCTCGCGCAGTTCAGGGGGGAGGACGGCGCGTTCGACGCCGAACGCTTCGAGCACGCAGTTCGGCTGTGGACCATGGTGCTCGAGATCTCCGTCACCATGGCGCAGTTCCCCTCGCCGGCGATCGCGCAGCGCTCCTACGAGTACCGCACCCTGGGGCTCGGCTTCGCCAACATCGGCGGGCTCCTCATGGTGTCCGGCATCCCCTACGATTCGGCGCAGGGCCGCGCGCTGTGCGGCGCGGTCAGCGCGATCATGACCGGCGTCGCGTACGCGACCTCGGCCGAGATGGCGCGCGACCTCGGCCCGTTCCCGCGCTACGGCGAGAACGCCGCGGCGATGCTGCGCGTGATGCGCAACCACCGCCGCGCCGCGCATGGCGAGGTCGGCGGCTACGAGGCGTTGGCGACGCGGCCCGTGCCGCTCGACCGCGCCGCCTGCCCCGACGTGGCGCTTGCCGAGCGCGCCGCCACGGCGTGGAACCTGGCGCTGGAGCTCGGCGAGGCGCACGGCTACCGCAACGCCCAGGCGACGGTCATCGCCCCGACGGGCACCATCGGCCTGGTGATGGACTGCGACACCACCGGCATCGAGCCCGACTTCGCGCTGGTGAAGTTCAAGAAGCTCGCCGGCGGTGGGTACTTCAAGATCATCAACCGCGCGGTCCCCGAGGCGCTGAGGGTGCTCGGCTACGAGGAGACGCAGCGCACGGCGATCGTCGCCTACGCCGTCGGCCACGGGACGCTCGCCGGCTCGCCGCACATCAACGCCGGGACGCTCGCCGACAAGGGGCTCTCCGCCGAGGCCATCGCGGCGGTGGAGGCGGCGCTCGCGTCGGCCTTCGACATCCGCTTCGCGTTCAACCGCTGGACCATCGGCGAGCGGGCGCTGCGCGAGGCGCTGCCCGACGCGGACCTCGACGACCCCAAGCTCGACGTCCTCGGCGCGCTCGGCTGGTCGAAGGAGGAGATCGAGCAGGCCAACGTCTACGTCGCCGGCGCGATGACCCTCGAGGGCGCGCCGCACCTCGATCCGGCGCACCTGCCCGTCTTCGACTGCGCCAACCCGTGCGGGCGGCGTGGCACGCGCTTCCTGTCGGCCGACAGCCACATCCGCATGATGGCGGCGGCCCAGCCGTTCATCTCCGGCGCGATCTCGAAGACCATCAACATGCCGAACGACGCCACCGTCGCGGACTGCATGGCCGCCTACGAGCTCTCCTGGCAGCTCGGCGTGAAGGCGAACGCGCTCTACCGCGACGGCTCCAAGCTGTCGCAACCGCTGTCCTCCCAGCTCATCGTCGACGACGAGGAGGAGGTCGAGGAGCTTCTTGCCGAGCCGACGCCCGCGCGCGTCGCCAAGGTCGCCGAGCGGCTGGTGGAGCGCATCATCGAGCGCGAGGTGGTCTCACGGCAGCGCGAGTCGATGCCGAACCGTCGCAAGGGCTACACCCAGAAGGCGATCATCGGCGGCCACAAGGTGTACCTCAGGACCGGAGAGTTCGACGACGGCCGGCTCGGCGAGATCTTCATCGACATGCACAAGGAGGGTGCCGCCTTCCGTGCGATGATGAACAACTTCGCCATCGCGATCTCGCTCGGCCTGCAGTACGGCGTGCCGCTGGAGGAGTACGTGGACGCGTTCACCTTCACCCGCTTCGAGCCCGCCGGCCTCGTCAACGGCAACGAGGCGATCAAGAACGCAACCTCGATCCTGGACTACATCTTCCGCGAGCTCGCGATCTCCTACCTGGGGCGCAACGACCTCGCCCACGTGCCGCCGGACGACACCGGCGCCACGAGCCTTGGCCGGGGCGTGGAGGGGGACAAGCCGCCGCCGCAGATGGTGAGCCACGGCCTGGTGCGCGGCCAGCGCTTCCGCCTGGTGCGCGCCGACGCCCCGGAGGCCCGCGAGGTGGAGGTGAGCGCGACGGCGGTGGCCCGCGGGACCGGCGGGGCGGCGGTCGCCCAGGCCACGGTCCAGGCGCCGCTGGTCGTGCGGCCTGCGGACGCTCCGCGCTCGCCCATCGACGAGGTCCGCGCCGACGTCGCCGCGCTGCTCGGGGTCGAGGCCGGGCCGCAGGGGCAGCGGCCGCGCGAGGGGGCGAGCGAGCGCTCGATCATGGCGCGGCTCAAGGGGTTCGAGGGCGACCCGTGCGGCGAGTGCGGCAACTTCACGCTGGTGCGCAACGGCACGTGCCTGAAGTGCGACACCTGCGGCGGCACGTCCGGCTGCAGCTGAGCGGCAACGCCCTGGGGAGCGATGTCGTCCGCAGGGCGCTTGGTCAGTCGTCGTCGCGCAGGCGCCGGACGCGGTCGCGCACGCGCTGGACCCTGTCGCGCAGGTCGGCGATCCGCGCCTCGCGCTCGCGCAGGGCCTCGCCCAGCTCGGCGTTCTCCGCCTCGGCGTCGTCGAGCCGGGCCTGCAGCGCGGCCACCGCACCCGCGTCGTAGGCCGCTCCCGCGGCGCGCTCCTCCTTCAGCCGGGCCTGCAATTGTTCGATGTGCACGCGCCTATCCTGCGCCCGCGCGCGCACCGCCCGTAGGCGCGCCAGCCGGTCGGCGGCCTCAGTCTCCAGCGCCGCGATCGTCCGCTCGTTCACGTCGATTGTGTCGAGGAGCGCCCCGATGCGGTCCTCGCGCTCGCGCAGCGCATCGCTGAGCGCCGGCACGCGCTCCGCATCGGCCCGAGCGCGCTGAAGCTCCACCTTGAGGCGACCGATCCGTTCGCCGCGCTGCTGCGCGCTCATCGATGCCTCGCGCAGGGCGTCGGCGCGGTCGACCAACGCCGCCTCGAGCGCTGCGACGCGCTCGTCCCGCTGCCTGAGTTCCTGATGCAACTGACCGGTCCGGGGCGTAACCTGTCGTGCGCGCTCCAGCCTCGCGCGCAGCGCCTCCAACTGCCGATCCGACCGCTCGCGTAGCGCATCCAACCGGCGACGCAGCCGGTCGCGCTGCTGCCCGAGGCGCGCCAGCTTGTCCCGCAGATCGGCGGTGACCTCGCGCTCGTCCTCCAGGAGCTTCTGCGCCCCTGGCGAGTCCGCAAGCAGGGCCTCCAGCTCGGCAACGCGCTCGTGCTGGCGCCGGCGCACCTCCTGCGAGCGCTGCAACCGTGCGGCGAGCCGCGCCAGGTCCTGCCGCAGCTCCGCGTTGGCCTCGGGGGGCGGGACGACCTGCGCCACGACGGTCGGAGACGAGGCGTCCAAAGGCGCACGCAGCTCGTCGGCGCGCGCCGGCGCGAGGGGCAGCGCCAGCACGACGCCGAACGCTGCGACGATCCATCTGTTCATCGGTTGACCTCCCATGGTGTTGAGCACCGAGCGTCAGCGCGGCGGGTTGAGCCGGATGTGGAGCTCGCGCAGCTGCGCCGGCGAGACCGTCGAAGGCGCGCCCATCATCAGGTCCTCGGCGCGCTGGTTCATCGGAAACAGCGTCACGTCGCGCAGGTTCTCCCTCCCGCACAGGAGCATCACGATGCGGTCGATGCCGGGCGCGATGCCCCCGTGCGGGGGTGCGCCGTACTCCAGCGCCGAGAGCATCCCACCGAACTTCTCCGCGAGCACGGCCTCGTCGTAGCCGGCGATGGCGAAGGCGCGGCGCATGATCTCCGGCTTGTGGTTCCTGATCGCCCCGGACGACAGCTCCACGCCGTTGCAGACGATGTCGTACTGGAAGGCGTCGATCTGAAGCGGGTCCTTCGTCTCCAGCGCCTCGCGGCCCCCTTGCGGCATGGAGAACGGGTTGTGCGAGAAGTCGATGCGCCCGGTCTCCTCGTCCGCCTCGAACATCGGGAAGTCGACGATCCAGCAGAACGCGAACTGATCCTTGTCGGCGAGCTTCAGCTCATCGCCGATCCTCTGCCGCGCCTCCCCGGCGAAGCGGCGGAACTCGTCGGGCCGACCGGCCGCGAAGAACACCGCGTCGCCCGCGCCGAGTCCGAGCCTCGTGCGGATCGCCTCGGTCCGCTCCGGCCCGATGTTCTTGGCGATGGGCCCTGCGCCCTCCGCCTCCCCCTCGCGCCAGAAGATGTAGCCCAACCCCTTCTGCCCCTCGCCCTGCGCCCAGGAGTTCATCCGGTCGCAGAACGAGCGCGAGCCGCCCGTCGGCGCGGGGATCGCCCACACGCGCACCCGGGGGTCCGCCTCGATCATCCCGGCGAACACCTTGAAGCCCGAGCCGCGGAAGTCGTCGGTCACGTCCGCCATCTCGATGGGGTTCCTGAGGTCCGGCTTGTCGGTGCCGTACTTGGCGAGCGCATCGCGGTACTTGATGCGCGGGAACTCCTGCGTGACCGGCTTGCCGTCCGCGAACTCCTCGAAGAGCCCGCGCAGCACCGGCTCTACCGCCTGGAAGACGTCCTCCTGCTCGACGAAGCTCATCTCCACGTCGAGCTGGTAGAACTCGCCCGGAGAGCGGTCCGCCCGCGCGTCCTCGTCGCGGAAGCACGGCGCGATCTGGAAGTAGCGGTCGAACCCGGCGATCATGACGAGCTGCTTGAACTGCTGCGGCGCTTGGGGCAGCGCGTAGAACTTGCCGGGATGGAGCCGGGAGGGCACCAGGAAGTCGCGCGCCCCCTCCGGCGAGCTCGCCGTCAGGATCGGCGTCTGGAACTCCATGAAGCCGGCCTCCGTCATGCGCCGGCGAATTGAGGCGATGATCGCCGCGCGCTTGACGATGTCGGCGTGGATCGTCTCGCGCCGGAGATCCAGGAAGCGGTACTTGAGACGGATGTCCTCGGGGTAGTCCGGCTCGCCGAAGACGGGAAGCGGCAGCTCCGGCGCCTGGGACAGCACCTCGATGTCCCGGGCGAACACCTCCACCTCGCCAGTCGGCAGACGCTCGTTGACCGCAGCGGCGTCGCGCCGCTTTACCTCGCCGTCGACGCGGATGACCCACTCGGAGCGCACGCCCTCGGCGGTGCGGAAGGCCGGCGAGTCCGGGTCGGCGACGACCTGGGTGATGCCGTAGTGGTCGCGCAGGTCGATGAACAGGAGCCCGCCGTGGTCGCGCACGCGGTGCACCCAACCGGCGAGCCGCACCGTGGCGCCCGCGTCCGCCGCACGCAGCGCGGCACAGGTGTGGGAGCGGTAGCGGTGCATGTCGGGCCTTCCGGTGGGGTTGGGGAGCGAGCCGCTTGGGGCACCTCGAGCGCACCGTGTCAAGGCGCCCTGCGACGGCGCGGCCGCTGCCGCCGCCGGCCGATCCGTGCCAGGACACTGGCATGACGGACGACGGACGTTGGAGCGAGGAGGGTCCGGCACGCGCGGACCCGATCATCCTGACGTTGCAGCTCGACGAGGCGAGCGCGGCGTTCTTCGAGCGGCAGCGTCAGGCGCACTTCCCGCTGGCGATCAACCGCATCCCCGCGCACCTCACGCTGTTCCACAAGCTGCCCGGCGAAGAGGCCGACCGCGTGCTCGCCGAGGTGGCCCAGGCGACGCGTCGCCCCGCCTTCCCGGTCGCCGTCGAGGCGCTGATGCCCCTGGGCCGCGGCGTCGCCTACCGCCTCGCCTCACCCACCCTCGGCGCGGTGCGCAGCGACCTCGCGCGCCGCTTCGAGCGGTGGCTCACTGGCCAGGACCGCGAGCGCTTTCGCCCCCATGTGACCGTGCAGAACAAGGTGACGCCCGAGCGCGCCAAGGCGACGCTCGCGGAGCTCGAGCGCTCGTTCCACCCCTTCACCGCCACCGCCGAGGGTCTGCAGCTCTGGCACTATCGCGGCGGGCCGTGGTCGCCGCTGGCGGCCATCGCCTTCGCGCGGTGACCGACCAGCTTAAGGGGTCGGGCAACCCATCATCGAGACGATTGCTCCGGAAGCAAGGTCGTCGTAGGCGAACCGCCCAGACCCGCGCCGAAGGTCCCCTAAGCCGCCTCGCGCCGCTTGCGTCAGATCAGCATGCGCAGCGGGGCCTCGATGTAACCCTTGAAGGCGGCGAGCACCTCCGCACCCAGCGCGCCGTCCACCGCGCGGTGGTCCACCGATAGGGTCACCGTCATCACGTTGGCGATGGCGAGCGCGCCGTCCTTCACCACCGCGCGCTCCGATCCAGCGCCGACGGCGAGGATCGACCCGTGCGGCGGGTTGATGACGGCGGCGAAGTCGCGGATGCCGAACATGCCAAGGTTCGACACCGCGGTGGTGCCGCCCTGGTATTCGCTCGGCTGCAGCTTCTTGTCCCTCGCTCGGGTCGCGAGATCCTTCATCTCGTTGGAGATCGCCGACAGCGACTTGGTGTCGGCGCGCCGCACCACCGGCGTAATGAGGCCGTCCGGGATCGCCACGGCGACGCCGACGTCGACTTCGTTGTGCAGCAGGCGCGACGACGAGGTGAACGTCGCGTTCGCCATGGGCACGTCATGCAACGCGCGCGCCAACGCCTTGATGACGAAGTCGTTGACCGACAGCTTGTAGCTCGGTTTGTCGTCCTTGCCGGCCGGCGCCGCCGCGTTGAGCTCGGCACGTGTCTTCAACAGCACGTCGAGCTCGACGTCGAGAGTCAGGTAGAAGTGCGGGATGGTCTGCTTGGACTCGGTGAGGCGGCGCGCGATGGTCTTGCGCATGCCGTCGTGCGGCAGCTCGCGGTAGGCGCCCTCCTGGAACATCGCGCGGATCTGCTCGTCGGTGAGCCCTGGAGGCGCCCCGGTGGGCGGCGGGGCACGCCCCACGTCGGGAGCCTTGGCGGACGGCGCGGTTGGGGCGGGCTCCTTCCCGGTCGGCTCGCGCGCCGCCGCATCGGGCTCGTCCACTCCTGCCTCGAGGGCAGCCTCGATGTCGCGCTTGACGATCCGCCCGTGCGGCCCGCTGCCCGACAGGCGCGCTAGGTCGATGCCCTCCATCTTCGCCAGGCGCCGGGCGAGCGGGGATGCCGCGATGCGCTCGCCCTCCCCTCGCTCCGCCGGAGCGGCCGCGGCGCCGTTGCCGGCGCGCGGCGCAGGGGCGCGGCCGTCGGTCGCGCCGCTGGTGCGCGCATCGTCGGCGACGCCCCCCGCGGCCTGCTCGGCATCCTTCTGGTCCGCGTCCGTGGGCTCGTCCGGCGTCGTCGCGCGCGCATCCCCCTCCACGTCGTCGGCGCCCTTGCCGCCGGCACCCTCGGGCCGCGGAGGAGCGCCGGTGACCGCGGCCTCGTCGAGCTCGGACGCGCTCTCGCCCTCCACGAGGAGCATCGCGATGGGCTCGTTCACGGGCACGTCCGCCGTCCCCTCGCTGACGAGGATCTTCCCGACGGTGCCTTCGTCCACCGCCTCCACCTCCATCGTCGCCTTGTCGGTCTCGATCTCCGCGATCACGTCCCCCGAGGCGACGGTGTCACCCTCCTTGACGAGCCACCTGGCGAGGGTGCCGGCCTCCATGGTGGGCGACAGCGCCGGCATCAGGATGGGCGTGGGCATCGGGTCGACCTCGTGTGCGTCGCCGGACTGTCCGGCAAGGTGCAGGGCTTTGCAAGGTCCACCGCGCCGCGGTCGGTAGGCCCGCCGCGGCCTTTCGGTGTAGAGCGCGGCGAGCTCTCCGCAAGGTTCGGCATGCGCATCCTCTTCCTGCACAACAACTTCCCCGGGCAGTACCGGCGCATCGCAACCCACCTCAAGTCCCACCGCGGCGTCGATCTCGTCGCGGGGACGCTCGCGTCCAACACGCAGGACATCGGCGTGCGCAAGATCTCGTACGCGCCGCACCGCGAGGTGGCGAAGGACATCCACCCGACGCTGGTGACGGCCGAGCGCGCGATCCTCACCGCACAGGCGGCGTTCAAGTCGCTTTACGCGCTGCGCAACTCAGGCTGGATGCCGGACCTCGTGTGCGCCCACTCCGGCTGGGGCCCCTCGCTGCTCGTCAAGGAGCTGTGGCCGAAGACGAGGCTCCTCGCGCTCTTCGAGTGGTACTATGTCGCGCGCGGCAGCGATGCGGACTTCCTGGAGGAGATGAGCCACGACAGCGCCGCCCGCGCGCACTTCAAGAACATCCCCATCCTGCTCGACCTTGCGATCATGGACTGGGGATCGTCGCCGACGCGCTGGCAGTTCGAGCAGTTCCCCAAGCACCTGACGCACAACATCTCGGTGCTGCACGAGGGCGTCGACTGCGACTACTTCGCCCCCGGAGAGGATCGCGTGGAGGTGGGCGGGCGCACGTTCACCTCGGCCGACGAGGTGATCACCTACGTCGCACGCGGCATGGAGCCCTACCGCGGCTTTCCCCAGTTCATGGAGGCCGTGGCCATGCTGCAACAGCGCCGGCCGAACCTGCACGTGCTCGTCGCCGGTCAGGACCGCACCGCGTACGGCAAGGCCCGGCGTGACGGTCTGACCCACCGTGAGCATGCGCTCAGGAGCCTTCCCCTCGACGCGGCTCGGCTGCACTTCCTCGGCCTCGTGCCGCTTTCGACCCTGCGCGCGATGTTCCGCATCACGCGCGCGCACGTCTACCTCAGCGTCCCGTTCGTGCTGTCGTGGTCCATGCTGGAGGCGATGGCCTCGGGCGCCCTCGTCGTCGGGTCGGCGACGCCGCCTGTGGAGGAGGTCGTCGAGAACGGTGTGAACGGGTTGGTGACCGACTTCTTCGACGTCGACGGCCTTGTCGCTGTCGTGGAACGTGTTCTTCGCGGCGAGGTTGACGTCGCAAGCTTGAGGAAAGCCGCGCGCCGCACGATCGAGGAACGGTACGCGCTGCCGATCATCCTGCCGCGCCAATGGGGGATGATGAAGGCGGTCGCGCGGGGTGAGCGACCGTCCGTGTGAGCGGGCGGTATGACACGGCGTTTCTTGGAACGTCGCCGGCTGGCCGGTCCTCCGGTCAACCCGACGACGCCGGCGGGCGTCGGTCCGAGATCGCTCCGAGACACGGGACCGTGGATGGCGCCGCCCATCGAGGGGTTATTCCCGTGCGCTCAAAGGACCTGTAACCTTAAGATGTAAGACGCGAGCCTTCCAACACCCGATAGGTGGCCGACGACGATCTGAGCGGATGGCCGCAAGCGACAGAAGGAGACCCTCGGTGCGCAAACTCGCCCTCGTCGCCGTTCTGGCGACCCTGCCGTTCGTGGCTCAGTCCCAGCCGGCCGACGCCTCGCCCATCTGCAAGGATCGCGCGGACATGATCCGCATCCTGTCGAAGAAGTTCGGTGAGACGCAGCGCTCGTTCGGCTTGCAGAACGACAGCCGCGTTCTGGAGCTGTACGCCTCGTCGGACGGCACGTGGACTGCGATCCTGTCCCTGCCTTCGGGAAAATCGTGCGTCGTCGCCGCCGGGGAGGCATGGACCGTCGTGCCGCAGACGCTCGCCGGAGAGCCCGCCTGAGCTCCACCAGTCGCGCGCTTCTCGATGATGCGGGGACCGCGCGGGCGAGCTCGGCCACCGGAGCGCGGTCCTGTCCTTGCCGTCGGGCAAGTCGTGCGGCGTTGCCGCCGAGGGGGTAAGGACCGCAGTGCCGGCAATGCCCGTCGGGGGAGCCCGCCAGAAGGCTGCCGGTCGCGCGCGTTTCCGGGATGCGGGGACGCGCTGGCGGGCTCATCCCCCGGCGCGCGTCCTGTGCCTGCCTTCAGGCCAGTCGTGCGTTGTTGCCGCCGAGGAGGCAGGGACCGTGGTCCCGCCGACCTCCGTCGGAGCGCCCGCTTGGGTGTCGGTCGCACGCGCCTCGAGGATGCCGGGGACCGTGGCCGAGCTCGTCCCCTGGAGCGCGATCTGGCCCCTGAGGTCGCGCATCCTTAACGCCGGGAGGCATGGACCGTGGTGCCGCCGACGCCCGGAGGAACGCCCGCCTGAAAGGCCGGTCGCGCGACCCTCAAGGATGCGGGACCGCGCCGGCGAGCTCATTGACCGGCGCACGATCCTGCCCTGCCGTCGGGCAGGTCGTGCGTTCTTGTCGCGCGGGGCGGGCCCGGCGTGCCGCCGACGCCCGGCGGGACGCCCGCCCAAGGGCATGTCGCGCGTGCGTCTGGGATGCGGGGGTCCGTGCCAGCAAGCTCGTCCACTGGACCGCGAGCCTGTTGCTACCGTCGGGCCTGTCGTCGTCGCAGGGGCGCCACGGACCATGCGTCGTCGAAGTCCGTCGCAGGGCGCGTGAGGTTCCGGCCCGCCAGCCGGTCGGGGGTGCTCCCCCAATGGCCCCGGCGAGCCGGCCACCGGAGCGCGATCCCTTCCCCCAGCCAAGCCGGGTCGTGCGTTGCTGCCGCAGGAAAGCGTGGACCGCAGCATGACCGAAGCCGCGTGGTGAAGGTTGCATGAGGCTACCGACCGCCGGCCGGTCGGGAATGCTGCCGGGGACCGCGACCAGCGAGCGCGGCAACCGCAACTCTGCTCAGTCGTCGTCGCAGAGGCGCCACGGACCATGCGTCGTCGAAGTCCGTCGCAGGGCGCGTGAGGTTCCGGCCCGCCAGCCGGTCGGGGGTGCTCCCGTAATGGCCCCGGCGAGCCGGCCACCGGAGCGCGATCCTGTCCCCCAGCTAGCCGGGTCGTGCGTTGCTGCCACAGAGAAGCGTGGACCGCAGCATGACCGAAGCCGCGCGGTAATGGTTGCATGAGGCTACCGACCGCCAGCCGGTCGGGGATGCTGCCGGGACCGTGACCAGCGAGCGCGGCAGCCGCAACTCCGCTCATCGGCTTCCCATAGCGCCGCCCGCAGGGAGAGTGGGACCCCACTGCGGACGACGCGCGTTCGGCTGAGCGGGGACGGTGAGGCCTCGGTCCGACCTTGCGTGGACCGGCTCTGCAACGCTGCGTCGGTGTCGCCACCGCTCCGCAACGCCGCGTCGGTGCTGCCTTTCCCGCCCCGCCCCCCGAACATTGTCGCTGCGATCAGGTGCGGGGCGACGCCGGTGCCCGACGGGCACGCCTGCGCGCGGACGGCGACGTCGGACGCGACCCATGCCAGCTCCGTCGTCGTCCGCGGTTCGCCAGCACCATTCAGGCTCGCTCCGGCAGCCCCGCACCGAGACGTTCCGCTCGCCAGCATGAGCGCCGTGGCGAGCGCGCTCCTTCCGATCCGCAGGCCGCAGCCGATCGGGTCCCGCGTTCGCCGGCCGTCGTCCGGGAAGACAGGGAGCGCCCGTCGCCGCCGGACGAAGTTCACGCGACCGGCCGCCACCGCCAAGGCGCTCACGAGCGTTGCGTCGGCTGCGCGAACCCCCTATCCCGACGACGCACGCGAATGGGGGGTGACCGTGGGCGTTGACGGGAAGGTCATCTGTGTCACCGGAGCGAGCCAGGGGATCGGCCGGGCCTGTGCCTTGACGCTCGCGCAGCATGGCGCCCGGGTCATCGCTGCCGCGCGTGGCGCCGACAAGCTCGACGCGCTGAGGGACGAGGCGCAGGGTGAGGTGACGCCCATCGCGTGCGACGTGACGAGTGCTGAGGACGTGGATCGGCTGTTCGCCTCGATCCGCTCGAACCACTCCCGCCTCGACGTCCTCTTCAACAACGCCGGCAACAACGTCCCCGCTCAGGACTTCGGCGACCTCACCTTCGAGGACTGGCGCCGCGTGATCGCGCTCAACCTCGACGGGGCCTTCCTCATGGCGCGTGGCGCTTACCGCCTCATGCGAGAGCAGGACCCGCGCGGCGGGCGGATCATCAACAACGGCTCGATCTCCGCACATGCGCCGCGGCCCGGTTCGGCGCCCTACACGGCCTCCAAGCACGCGATCACCGGCCTCACCAGGACCATCAGCCTCGACGGTCGGCGCCACGACATCGCGTGCGGCCAGATCGACATCGGCAACGCGATGACGGAGATGGCGGCGCGCATGGCCAAGGGGGTGCCCCAAGCAAGCGGCGAGATCGCCGTCGAGCCCCTGATGGACGTGCAGGTGGTCGCCGACACCGTGCTCTACATGGCGGGGCTCGACCTGTCAGCGAACGCCCAGTTCCTCACCATCATGGCGACCAAGATGCCCTTCGTCGGCCGCGGCTGACCACCGAGCGCAGCCCGATCACCGGGCCTGGGCGAGGTTAACGCGGCCGGACCGCCCAAGGCCCCGCTCTCCTGCGGCGTGACCAGCGTCTGCCCGACCAGCGCGTGCGGGCTTCGAAGGGTCGGCGGGCTGCGCTCCGCCCGGCCCACACGCTGCGATGGTCGGGAGCGACAATGTCCACATGGTCAGCCCTAGCCAAGCGCTGCCGTCCGCGCCTGCGCGCCACGAGCTGACCCCCTCCGACCGCAGGCACGGGTCGACGGCCCTGCCGTGCGGCGATGGACGTCGGCTCCCGCCCCTCTGGTCGCACAGGCGACCGCACGGCATCGCGCGCTCCATCAGCCCAATGAGGCTCCGCCCAACGGAAACCCTTGCCGATCCCCAGCGTCGCCGGTTGGGCGGTTACCATTCGCGTCAGATCACAACATCCGCGTAGGTTGGGCTCTGGGACAAGTGATCACCTCGCTTGCACCACGGGGGCCGCTGAGCGAACGAAGCCGCCTCGACGGGCGTGCGAACCAGGCAGCCATGGCCTTGTGCGAAGCGCCCCAGCACACCGCCGGCTCCGCGGAGGAGGAGGCGACGCAACGTTCGCGAGCCTGTTCGGCGTCCGTCCGAGGCGTTCGACGGCGCCCGTCGATCGATGCGATGGCGTGAAGCCGCGCCGGACCGCAAGCCAGCCCTTCGCTGCCGCAACAAGTGCCACGAGCGGTCGCGAAGCGCAGGGCAAACACGGCAGGAGAAGTGCCGACGCAGCAGGTAGCGCGCGCCTGCGTCCACCGGATCGAGCGCTGAGCTGAACTGGAGCTCCCCTCGTTCCGTGGACGGTTAAGGGCAAACGTCTCGAGGCCCTGTCCTCGATGACCGGAAGCCATCGAAACCCGACGGATCTGCCCGAAGTAGATGGGGCGGGCGCGATCGTGGCCGAACGACCGGAACCGACGGGGGCGCAGTGGGCGGAGGTGGAGCCGCCTCTTCCGACCGACGTGCGGGTCCTGCCTCGGGTGGACGACCGCGAAGGGCTGTCGGGGATCGTCCGGCAGCTGCGGACCGGGGCGCCGTGGGCCGACGGCCCGGAACGCCACTCCGACGCCCGCCTCCTCGAGCTCGGCGTGGATGGACGAGGCGCCGTAACTCTCCCCCGACGCTTTGTGGATCGTGCGGATCCGCGCGGTGAGGGGCGGCATTGCTCCGGGTGCGTTGGCTCGTCTCCCGGTCCCGCGAGGCATAGCGCATTCTGGGACTTCTCAGGGACACGCCGAGCGCATGGCACATCGTCGTGATCGGCTACACGGCCTGGTTCGCAGTCCTGGAGCGGACGACCGAGGGCGCGACGGGCGGCTCTCCTGTGCGCAGGGCGCGGCCTTCGCGAGGAGGCCTCTCCCCTGCCGCGACTGGCGGACGTTATGACGAGGGCGCCGCGGCTCTTCGCGCTCCCTGCGCGTCAGCCCAGCGCTACGGCCGTCGCCGTCACGCTCGGCCTGGCGCACCCAGCCATGGATAATGTGGGCGCACGGCTCGAACTCGCGTGCCAGCTCCTCGACGCTGCGGGCTAGCCGCGCCAACGCGACGCCCTGTTCTTGGAACCGCGGTGGGCAAGGGCTTCTCGTTCTCGGCATCATGGCACCCTCCCTTCACCTCCAACTTTGTCGACGACACCGGAGCCGCTCCAGCGTGTTTGTGTTGAGGCCATCACGGGACAGGTGCACCCGAGCGGCCTAAGCGCGGCGAAGCGGGCTATAAGGACGGTTGGCGGGACGCAGGCGGCCGCGAGCGGGTTGGCGAGGGGGCGCAAGCGTCAGGCGCGGACGCACACGAGCCGCAGATCCTGGGGCTCGGCCACGCGATCAGGCGGGTGCGCGCGCCTCGGACGGCACGCGCGTCCGCGCGCACCGCGCCGTGCGCGCGGCGGACGAACGGGGACTGGAAGGGAGGGACGCGATGAGCCTCGTACCGACTAGCCTGTTCCGCCACCTCGGCCTGCGCCCGTCGGAGGCCGTCGCAATGCCGACGCGGGTGCGCGCCTTGGTGACCGCCGAAGAGGAGCGGTCCGAGCGCCTCATCTCGTGGGTGCAGCTCGCCATCGTCGCAGTCTTTGGGACGCTCTACAGCCTGTCGCCGCGCCCCGCCGACGCTGGCGACGGCCTCGAGCCGGTCCCTGTGGTGCTGGCCCTCTATGCTGCCTTCACCGTCCTGCGCCTTGCGGCAGCCTATCGCGGGTACCTGCCGGGGTGGCTCCTCGTCCTGTCCATGCTCGCCGACATTGCGCTGCTCTACGCGCTGATCTGGAGCTTCCACATCGCCTACGATCAGCCGGCGCCGTTCTACCTCAAGGTGCCGACGTTCGCCTACGTGTTCGTGTTCATCGCCATCCGCGCGCTGCGCTTCGATCCTCGCTTCGTCATCAGCCAGGGCGTCTTCGCGGCGCTCGGCTGGACGGGCATGCTGATCTACGCCGTCGCGGACGCTGGGACCGGCTCGGTCACGCGCTCCTTCGTCGCCTACCTTAACGGCAACCTGGTGCTCGTCGGCGCCGAGCTCGACAAGGTGTTCACCGTCGTCCTCGTCACCGCGGTGCTCGCCCTTGCGCTCGCGCGCGCGCGGCGCACGCTCCTCGCGGCCGCCACGGAGGGCGCCGCCTCCCGCGAGATGCGGCGCTACTTCGGTGCCGGCGTCGCCGACGCCATCACCTCGCGCGAGCAGGCCGCCATCGCCGGGGAGGCCGAGGGCCGGGATGCGGCGATCCTGATGCTCGACCTCCGCAACTTCTCGCGCTTCGCCGAGGCTGTGAGCCCGTCCGCGGTCGTCGACGCGCTCACCGACTACCATCGGCTGGCGATCCCGATCATCGAGTCCCACGGCGGCGTCGTCGACAAGTTCCTCGGCGACGGCGTGATGGCGACCTTCGGCGCGGTGAAGCCGTCCGGCACCCCCGCGGCCGACGCGCTCGCCGCGCTGTGCCGCATCATGGATGCCGCGCCAATGTGGGCGGACCGGCTCTCCGCGCGTGGCCACCCGGCGCTCCCCATCAACGGCGCCGCGGTGGCCGGCCGCGTCGTCGCAGCTACCGTCGGCACCGACCAACGGCTGGAGTTCACCGTCATCGGGAGCCCGGCGAACCTTGCCGCCAAGCTCGAGAAGCACAACAAGGACTGCGGCACGGCGGCGCTCACCACCGAGGCGACCTTCGACCTTGCCTGCGAGCAGGGCTTCTTGCGCGCGAGGACACCGCCTCGGGCCGTCCAAGGTCGCGGGCGTCGAGGCGGCGCTGCCGCTCGTTCGGCTCGCATAACGCGGTGCTGCGACCCATACGAAGCGGCCGAACGCAGGCGCGACCTTGCTCCGCCAGCTCGCGGTCGCTGGCGTCGACCGGCCGGTCGGCGTAGACCGCTCCGGCGCCGCCGCTCTTCGGAGATCACGATGGGCTACCTCTTGGACGGACAATGGCACACCGGCTCGCCGGGTTGGGCGAGCGAGGGGGGCGAGTTCGAGCGCAAGGCGTCCTCGTTCCGCAGCTGGGTCACGGCGGACGGCGCGGCCGGTCCCTCAGGCGAGGGCGGCTTCAGGGCGGAGGCTGGGCGCTACCACCTCACGGTCTCCCTCGCCTGTCCGTGGGCCCACCGCACGCTCATCATGCGTCGTCGCAAGGGCCTCGAGGAACGATCGGCCTGTCAGTCGTCCACTGGCACATGGGCAAGGACGGCTGGTCGTTCCAGGACGGCCCCGGGGTCATCCCCGACCCGGTGATGGACGCGAGGCACCTGCGCGAGCTCTACGTCGCCGCCGATCCGAACTACACGGGACGGGTCACCGTCCCGGTCCTGTGGGACAAGAAGCGCGGGACCATCGTCAGCAACGAGTCGTCCGAGATCATCCGCATGTTCGACACCGCGTTCGACGGCGTCGGCGCCACGCCCGGGACCCACCGGCCGGACGAGCTCGCCGATGAGATCGACGCGGTCAACGAGCGCGTCTACGACACGGTCAACAACGGGGTCTACAAGGCGGGCTTCGCCACCGAGCAGGACGCCTACGAGCGGAACGTCGCCGCGCTGTTCGACAGCCTCGACTGGTTGGAGGAACGCTTGGCGAGCCAAGACTTCGTCGTCGGCGATGAGCTGACGGAGGCCGACGTCCGCCTCTACACGACCTTGGTGCGCTTCGACGCCGTCTACCACGGGCACTTCAAGTGCAACGTGCGACGACTCCTGGAGTACGCGAACCTGTCGGGCTACCTCGCGGGGCTCTACGCGATGGAGGGGTTCGGCGATTCGACCGACCTGCACCACATCAAGCATCACTACTACGAGAGCCACCCGTCGATTAACCCGAACGGCATCGTCCCACTCGGGCCGGTGCAGCCCTTCGCGGCCTGAGCGCGCCTCGTCCCATGCTGCGTGCGCTCTACGACCGGCTGATGCGGCTCGCCGCAAGCGGCTACGCCACGCCGACGCTGTTCGGCTGGTCGCTTGCCGAAAGCTCGTTCTTCCCGATCCCCCCGGACCCGCTGCTCGTCGCGATGGTCCTGGCGCGCCGCGCCCGGTGGCTGTTCTACGCGAGCGTGTGCACGGCCGCCTCCGTTCTTGGCGGCGTGCTTGGCTACTACATCGGGATCTTCCTGTTCGAGCAGGTGGGCCGGCCGATCCTGGCGTTCTACGGCCATGCGGACGACTTCGCGACGTTCGCCGAGGCATTCAACGCGAACGGGCTCTGGATCGTCGTCGGCGCAGGCTTTACCCCCTTCCCCTACAAGGTGATCACCATTGCCGCGGGGACGACGGGCATGTCGCTGCCGCTCTTCGTCGTCGCGAGCCTCGTCGGCCGCGGTGGGCGCTTCTTCCTCGAGGCCGCGCTCCTCTACATCTACGGGGAGCCGATCCGCGCATTCATTGAGCGTCGGCTCGCCCTCGTCTCGGTAGTCGTCGGGGTGGTTGGCGTCACCGCGGTCCTCGTCTTGAAGGTGTTGTGATGGCCTCGCCCGCGTCCCCAGCGACGCGCGCCCCGCGCCGCGGATGGGTGGCGATGTTGTCGCCACGGCCCCCTGCTGCGCTGGCGTTGGTCATCATGACGGCGGCGATCGGCGCCGCCTGGGCGTTCGAGGTCGTCGGCGGCTTCGCGCCGTGCCCGCTGTGCCTCGAGCAGCGGCTCGGCTACTACGGGGCCATCCCCCTCACGTTTTTGGCGCTCGGCCTCGCGCCGCACGCGGCGGTGCTCGCCCGCCTCGCCCTGCTCGCCGCCGCCGGGCTGATCGCGTGGAGCGCGTGGCTCGGCGTCACCCATGCGGGCGCCGAGTGGGGGTACTGGCCCGGACCCGACACGTGCGCCGCAGCCGCGCAGACGACGGTGCGGGACGCGTCGACCCTCCTTGCGGCGATCGGCGAGGCCAGCGTCGAGAGCTGCACCGAGGTGCAGGGGCGCGTCCTCGGGCTCAGCTTCGCCGGGTGGAACGTGCTCACGGCTGCCTCTTCCGCGGTGCTCCTCGCCGCCGCCGCCCTCGCGCCGCGCCGGCCGCGCGAGGCGGAAGGATGATCGACCTCGAGGCCTTCGAGCAGCTCGCCGCCCGAGAGTACGCGCGCCTCCCCCAGGAGGTGCGCGACCTCACCGGCGAGGTCGAGATCCGCGTGGCGGACGCGGCACCGTTGGACGTCCTCGACGCCATGGGCCTCGACCACCCCGACGACCTCCTCGGACTGTTCGAGGGCATCGGCCTCAACGACGCGTCCGCGGCGCCGGAGACCGGGATCATGCCGAACCGCATATGGCTCTACCGCCACGCGATCCTCGCCCACCAAAGGGAGGGCGAGGATGCCCTGGACGCGGTGGTGCGCCACGTCCTCGTGCACGAGATCGGCCACCACTTCGGACTGTCCGACGACGAGATGTACGCCATCGACGACGCCGACTGATCGGCTGCGGCACGCCCTCGCGGAGCGCCCGGCACGGGACGGCCTAAGTCACCGGCCGACGGGCGCGTGCGGCGGCCTCCATGACGACCCGATGCGCCTCCGAGACGTCGCCCCACCCCGACGTACGTTGTCGTCCGCCCTCCTCCACGTCGCGGTAGCGCTCGAAGAAGTTGGCGATCCGGCGTAGCTCCCCCGTCGGCAGGTCGGTGTAGCTCGCGATCGCGTCGTGCCGCGTCGAAAGTCGCCGCGTGGGGACCGCGAGCAGCGTCACCTCGTCGCTGCGTTCGCTCGGCACCCCCTCGCTCGACACGTAGAGCACGCCGACCGGGCGTACGCCGACGATGAGGCCATGGCCGATGGCGTGCTCACCGAGTACAAGTGCCACGAGCGGGCTCGCGGACCCGACGCGGGTGCGCGGGAGGATGCCGAGCGTGCCCGGCACGCGCATCGCGGTGTGGTGCAGCTGCACGACCTCCAGAAGGCCATCAGCCGTTACGTCCACCCGCAGCGGCGCGGCACCGGCGGCCACGGTGACGACGACGTTGACGTCCTCTGGAGGGTCGACGCCGAGGGGGACGACGTCGGCGCGCATGGGCTCAGCGACCGTCGGCGGTCCCCGTTCCAGCGGCCGGCGAAGCGCGGCCGTCGAACCCGTAGGCGACCTTCGCGACGCGCACGTCCGTGAACATCTCGTCCGCGGCGGCCACCGCTCGCCCGCCCAGGCGTTCGTAGAACGTGCACGCCGGCGCGTTGTCGGCGAGGCACCAGACGACGAGCGCCTCGTGGCCGCGCCGCATCAGCCGCTGCTGGACGGTGCGGAACAGGCGACGCCCGAAGCCGAGCCCGGTGTACTCCGGCTGGACGTAGAGCTCGTACATTTCCGCCCGGTAGGGCAGCGTGCGCACACGCCCTCCCCCGTAGGTCGCGTAGCCGCGCACCCCTCCGCCGGTCTCCAACACCACGACCGGGACGCGCCGCGTGATCGCCTTGCGCCACCAATCCGGCCCGCGCCGCGCGATCATGCGCTCCAGCTCGGCGCCCGGCAGGATGCCGCGGTAGGCGAAGCGCCAGGCGGCGTCGTGGACGTCGGCGAGCCCATGCGCATCGGACGGCTTGGCGGTGCGGATGGCGATGGCGGCGGTGCTCATGGGAGGATGGTGCGGCGCCCCGAGGCGCCGCGCAAGTCAATATATCCCATGCGACACAGCGACCTGTGCAGCGCAACGGCCGGCTGGCAAGACGAGCATCATGCCCCCGCGGTCCGATCGGTTGTCAAGCCGCTGTCGCCGTCGCATATCGATCGACGTGAGCCCGTGCCCTCCCCCCGTCGACGTCGTCTCGTTCGGCTGCCGTCTCAACGCGCTGGAGGGGGAAAGCATGCGCTCGCTCGCAGCAGGCGCCGGCGTGCGCGACACCGTCGTCGTCAACACGTGCGCGGTCACCGCCGAGGCCGTGCGCCAGGCGCGGCAGGCCATCCGCAGGATCCGCCGCGAGCGGCCGGACGCCACCATCGTCGCCACCGGCTGCGCGGTGCAGACCGAGGCGGACACGTTCGCCGCGATGCCCGAGGTCGACCGGATCGTCGGCAACGCCGAGAAGGTCGCGCCGGCGTTCTGGCAGGGGATCGACACTGCCCCGCGCGTCGCCGTCGGCGACGTCATGCGGCTGCGCCACTCCGCGCCGCACATGGTGTCCGAGTTCGCGAGCCGGACGCGCGCGTTCGTCGAGGTGCAGAACGGGTGTGACCATCGCTGCACCTTCTGCATCATCCCCTACGGCCGCGGCCCGTCGCGCTCGGTGCCCATGGGAGCGGTCGTCGATGGGGTGCGCCGGTTGGTGGATGCCGGCCACGCGGAGGTCGTGCTCACCGGGGTCGACCTCACGAGCTACGGACCCGACCTGCCCGGTGGGCCTCGCCTCGGGGACCTCGTCGGCCGCATCCTCACCCTGGTCCCGGACCTTGCGCGGCTTCGCCTGTCGTCCATCGACTCCATCGAGGCCGACGACGCGCTCCTCGACGTGTTCGCCAGCGAGCCGCGGCTGATGCCGCACCTCCACCTGTCGCTGCAGGCCGGCGACGACCTGATCCTGAAGCGCATGAAGCGGCGTCACCTCCGCGACGATGCGGTGCGCTTTTGCGCCGAGGTTCGCGGACGGCGCCCGGAGGCGACGTTCGGCGCGGACCTCATCGCCGGGTTCCCCACCGAGAGCGAGGCGATGTTCGCGCGCACGCTCGCCCTCGTCGCGGACTGCGACCTGTCGCACGTCCATGTGTTCCCCTTCTCGCCACGGTCGGGGACCCCGGCGGCGCGCATGCCGCAGCTGCCGCGCCAACTCGTGAAGGCGCGCGCAGCGCGGCTCCGCGTGGAGGCGGAGCGGGCGATGGCCGCCGCCCTCGCCCGCGGCGTCGGCCGCGAGGCGGCCGTGCTCGTGGAGGACGACGGGCGCGGACGGACCGAGACGTATCTGCCTGCACGGGTCGCCGGAGCCTGGGGCGCAGGGGCGCTGGTGCGCGGGCTGGCGACGCGGGTCGAGGCGGGCACCCTCGTCATCGCGCCGAGGTCTTCGCACGTTCCGGTCGCCGCATGAGCGAGCGGCGCTCCTTCTGGGGCTTCGGTCGGCGCAGGGCGGCGCCGGCACCGGACGACCATCCTGCAGCGCCGCCCGTTACCGCCCCGGCGCCCGCGCCAACCCCGCAGCCGGCACCGGTCCCGCCCGAGCCCGCGGCCGTCGAGCCCCTCCCGGCACCGGCGCCTCCGCCAACCGGGCGGCCGGCGCCCGTGCCCTCGGAGCCAACGACCGAGGATGGGTGGTTCAACCGGTTGCGTCGCGGCCTGGGGCGCTCGTCGAACCGGCTCGGAGACCAGGTCTCAGGCCTGTTCACCAAGGCTAAGCTCGACGCCTCCTCGTTGCAGGACCTCGAGGACATCCTCATCGAGGCCGACCTCGGCGTCGACACCGCGATGGCGATCACCGAGCGGCTGTCAGGGCAACGGTTCGCCCGAGGCATCGCGGCGGACGAGTTGCAGGAGGTGCTGGCCGAGGAGGTCGAGCGGGTGCTGGCGCCGCTCGCAAGGCCGCTCGAGGTGACCGGCGCGACCCCGTTCGTGATCCTTGTCGTCGGCGTCAACGGCACCGGCAAGACGACGACGATCGGCAAGATCGCGGCGCAGCAGGCCAGGGCGGGCAGGAGCGTGGTGCTTGTAGCAGGCGACACCTTCCGCGCCGCCGCGGTTGAGCAGCTCAAGATCTGGGGGGAGCGATCGGGCGCGAGCGTGGTCACCGCGCCGCCGAAGTCGGACGCGGCCGGCCTCGTCTACGAGGCGCTCGACGTCGCCCGCGACGCCGACGTCCTGCTCATCGACACCGCGGGCCGGCTGCAGAACCGTGGCGAGCTGATGGCCGAGCTCGAGAAGATCGTGCGCGTCATCCGGCGCAAGATGCCCGGCGCACCCCACGCCGTCCTCCTCACGCTCGACGCGACCACCGGACAGAACGCGCTCAACCAGGTGGACATCTTCGCCAAGATCGCGGGCGTCACCGGCCTCGTCATGACCAAGCTCGACGGGACTGCACGGGGGGGCATCCTCGTCGCCATCGGCGCCAAGCACGCCCTGCCGATCCACTACGTGGGGGTGGGTGAGGGCATCGACGACCTCGCGCCCTTCCGTGCACGGGACTATGCGCGCGCGATCGCCGGCCTGTGACGCTTGCTGCAACCGGGCCGATCGGCTAGGCAGCCCAAGCGGCACCCGTAGCTCAGCTGGATAGAGCGCTGCCCTCCGAAGGCAGAGGTCACAGGTTCGAATCCTGTCGGGTGCGCCATCCACCGCGGCGGCTTACGCTTAGGATTGTCGGCGCTCGCCGCACGAGGATGTGCAGACGACGGTGGCCTAACCGTCTGCGCTCGTTCACCACCGTTTTCAGCCGATCACGAACGGCGGGATCGTCCGACCGATTCGACCGATAACGGCGCGTCTTGGTGCGTTCCAATCACGGGACAGGCGCGTCCCTGGAAATCTTCTCTACAGCCAACACACGAAGCCTCTCCGCGCGCTGGGCGTCAGAAGCTTCTTCCTAAGAACTGAACAGAGCGCCGGTCAAGCAGACGGGTCATGATGCATCGCGATCGTCCTTCGGAGATCATTGCATTAGATCCGTATTGAGGCGCGACATGGCGGAAGCCTGGGAGGCGGGCCGAACACGCGCTCGATGGCGTTCCGATCGCGGGAGAGGAAGGGCGAGAAGCAGCTTTTCCAGCGCCGATGGGACGTCGGCGGGATGTTCGCCAGCGCGCCGCGGGGCTCGACAGCCCGGCAGATCGCATTGATGTTGGACGCTGTGTCGGCGTGGACGACCTGGCAGGGCGGCGCCGGTCTGCGCCCGCTGCGTGACCGGCCGATCGCCTAGCCCCGCCCCCCCTGTGCCGTCGGCGGCGCAGCGCTGCGCTTTCGCAGCCGACGAGGGGGTCAGGATCGCCGAGGGCGGTCCACCCGCCGCGGCCGGAGCGCGGGGGACATCGACCCCCATGCCCCTTGCCGCCCCACGGACGACGCGGATGCAAAGCGTCTCGTGCGGGCCGTAGCCGTAGGTTTGACGCGACTCCTTCCGCCGGCAGCCGACTTCGGGATGGGGATGATCCCGCCGATGATGACCCGGCGGTCGTCGACGCGAGGCCTCCCTCGTGTGGCCGTCGCCAGGAGCTGAGCGAGGCGCTCGAACTCGCCTCGCTCAGCCAGAAGTGCCCTCGGCTCCTGTCGATCTCCCTTGGAAGATCGCAGCATCAGATCCGCCTCGACGGATCGTGCTTACGGGTCCCGGGCCTAGAACTCCACACCGGGTTGCGGCTTCACGCCGGAGCGGAACGGGTGCTTCACCTGCGTCATCTCCGTGACGAGGTCGGCGATCTCAATAAGCTCGTCCTTGGCGTTGCGGCCGGTGACGATGACGTGCACATCCGCCGGCCGTGCCTCCCGCAGGAACGTCACCACCTCGGCGAGCGGCAAGTAGTCGTACCGCAGGACGATGTTCAGCTCATCGAGGAGGACCATCCGGTAGCGCCCAGAGGTGATCATCTCGCGCGCGATGTCCCAGGCTGCGCATGCGGCGGCGATGTCGCGCTGGCGGTCCTGCGTCTCCCAGGTGAAGCCCTCGCCCATGCGCCGAACCGTGACGAGGTCGGCGAAGCGGTCGAGCACGACCTTCTCGCCGGTCTCCATGCGGCCCTTGATGAACTGGACCACGCCCACCGGCAGACCGTGCCCGACCGCGCGCATCACCATGCCGAACGCAGCCGTCGACTTGCCCTTCCCCTTGCCCGTGTGGACGATGAGGAGGCCCTTCTCGATGGTCTTCGCGGCAAGGATCTTGTCGCGCACCTCCTTCTTGCGGCGCATCTTCTCGGCATGCCTGGCATCGAGCTCGCTCTCGTCCATCGCCTCCTCCGCGCTGGTGCACGCCGTTCGTGGTTTGGCGGTCGCTCGGCGTCGACGAGCGTCGCGCCGCGATGGCCGCAGGCACGGGATCATCCCTTCGGATCCGTATGCCCTCAACCCAGCAGGACACTAAGCGTTGGGCTCAATCAGCACCACCGTCGGATGACGAGCGCGCGGGCCACGGCGGACGCGCAGCTCGAGGACAGTCGGTCGCAGTGCGTGTGTCGCGGCGCCAACCCTTGAGGCGCGAATTGGTGCGCTGGACGCTGTGGCGCCCGCGGGAACGGCGCTCGTCAGAGGGGTGCGGCTGCTCCGGACCGGGTTGTTCGGGACGACAAGCCTGGTGCCACGCTCGAGGCGGATTTGGCGCGGGCCGTCACTGTTGTCGGCCGCGTCGGCGGCAAGGCAAGCCCAAGCCGCTGGCACGGGGCTGCTAGGAGCCGCAGCCCGCCGGGATGTCGCCGAGCTGACCCGGCCTGCTCATGACGGCGACCGGGCGGCTGCGACCGTCGGGATCTTGGCGCGCGCGACCGCCGGGCGCGAGCGGCCGACGACTCGAGCGCCCGCCCCACGTCTTCGCCAGCCGAGGAGCGGCGCGGCTTGGATGTCGTCAAGGTCCGAGGCTGTTGCGGGGGCGGCGACGACGGCGGCGGTCGCCCCGCTCGACGAGCTCGGCGCCTTACGTGAGGAGGGCTGGATCTCCCTGCTTCAGGGCGACCGCGCTGGCGTCGGTCTCGTCCGGGTCGAAGGTGATGGCCGGCAGCCGCTGTCGGGACGGCTTCGCCTTCCATCAGACGCAGGGTGAGCGAACGGCCGAGCGCCACACCGCGTCTTCGAAGCCGGTCGCAAGCCAGCGCAGCAGAGGTTTATAGTCGCTCTGCACGACGAGCTGACGGATCGAGCAGGGCGCTGCAGGAGCCTCGCGAGCAACAGCGCCGAGGCACGACCAGGGAGCGGCGACCTTCATGACGGCGCCGCGGACGGCCGTTCACGCTCGGCACCGCGCACCGCGCACCGCTCGCTGTCCCGCAGGGCGTTCCTCCGGCCCGCTCAGCAAGCGGCACGTGCGCGAACGTCCCCTCCGCCCCAGCCAACCCCACGCGCTGCGAACCGTCCCCGTGGCGTCCCGAAAGCGGAGATCACGGGCAGCAGGCGGTCGCGACCGATCGGTTCCCTGATCGGATCGCCTCCTAAAAGCGGGTGGCGAGGCGTTGACGGGGAGCGTCCCTCGCCGCCTCCGCGTCGAGCAGGTCGCGTAGATCCTCGATGGGCACCGCGCGGGAGTAGTAGAACCCCTGCGCGAAGCGGCCCCCGAGCTCGGTGATCCGGCGCACCTGCTCGGCCGTCTCGACCCCCTCCACAATGAGGCGCAGGTCGAGCGAGCGCGCGACGTCGATGATGCCGCGGATGATCTTCTGCTTGGAGGGGTCGTCTTCCAGGCCGGTGACGAAGCGACGGTCGACCTTCAGCTCGGAGATCGGCAACGAGGAGATGTGGATGAGCGAGGCGTAGCTGCTGCCGAAATCATCGAGCGAGAACTTGACGCCGCTCTCGTTGGCCTGGCTCATCCGCTCGCTCAAGGTGCCGGCGACATCGTCGAGCACCACCTGTTCGTTGATCTCCACGGTGATGGGACCGGCGTCCGGCCCATGCCGCTGGCAGATGGCGCCGAGGCGCTGCAGGAATGAGTTGCGGATGAGCTCGCCCGACGACGCGTTGATCGCGAGCGCGACCTTGTTCACCCGGCGTGCGTTCAGCTCGGCGACCTCCGCGATGGCGCGGTCGACCACCGCGAGACCGATCTTGGTACCGATCTCCTCGTCCATGAGCGCGAACGAGAACTCGCTTGCGGTGAGCACGCGATCCTCGGCGACCCAGCGGGCGAGCGCCTCGACGCCGACGATCCGGCCGGACGCGATGTCGATCTGCGGCTGGTAGTAGGGAACGATCCGGCCGGCCTCGAGCGCCCCGCGCGCCGCGACGAGGAGCTGGCTGCGCTCCTTCCGCGCACGACCGAGCGCGGGGTCGTAAAGCGCAAGCGCGCCCCTCGGCTGGTCCTTCATGCGGTAGAGCGCGAGATCGGCCGAGTGGATGAGCTCGTGCTCGGTGACGCCGTGCTCGGGCGCGACGGCCGCGCCTGCCGACAACGTGACGAGCATGGTGCGCTCCTCCCACACGAGGCGCACGTCGAGCGCCGAGCGCAGGCGCTCCAGCACGCCGTCGAGCGCCTGTGCGCAGCCGATGTCCTCCATGAGGACGGAGAACTCGTCGCCCCCGGTGCGCGCGACGGTGTCGTGGCTGCGCACGTTCTCCTGAAGCCGCTGGGCGACCATGGTGAGGAGCTTATCCCCGGCGCTGTGGCCGAGCGTGTCGTTCACCGCCTTGAAGCGGTCGACGTCCACGAGGACGAGGCAGACCATCTTCCCGGTGCGCTTGCGCCGTTCGAGCGCCTTGCTGAACCGGTCGGCGAACAGCGCCCGGTTGGGCAGGCCGGTCAGTGCATCGTGGTTCGCCGCCCACCACAGCCGTTCGTTCGCCTCTTGGGCCGCGGTGACGTCCTGAAACACGCCGGACAGGCGCTCCGAGCCGTCGGAGGAGCGCTGCAGGCTGGCGATGAGACGCCCGGTGCGCTTCCGTCCGGTCTCCGTGAGGAACGGCAGCGTGACGTCGCAGGGCGCGCCGGTGAGCCTCGTTTCCAACAGCATGTTGCGCAGCCGGGTGCGACCCGGCTCGGTGAAGTTGTCGAGCGCGGTCCGCGCGGTGGGCAACCGGTCCATCGGCCGCTCGTAGATGCGGTAGATCTCATCCGACCAGAAGACCTTGCCGTTGACGAGGTCGTGGTCCCACAGCCCGACCTTGGCGGTCCGCTCCATGTTGTCGAACATGGTGATGTAGCGCTTGAGGTCGGCACGGTAGCGCTGGGTCATCACATGCTCGGCGACCTGGCGACGGCCGACCTCCACGAAGCGGTGGACGCGCTCGGGGCACAGGCCCTGCGGCTGCGGAAAGGTCATGCACAGGACCTTGCGGCCGGCGCCGACCATCCGCAGGTTGACGACGCGGTCGAACGGCGCATCGAACGGCAGCGGCGTGCCCGCGAGCGGCAGGCTGATGCCGTGCAGGATCTGCGGGTCGATGGGGGCGACCGACGCAGCGAGGCGCATGACGTGCTCGGGCATGCGCGCCGCGTCCGAGCTGTAGCCGATCACGACGGGCTCCGGCGCCGCGTCGACGATGGCGACGGGGCCGCAGTCGAGGGCGAGCTGCGCCATCGCCGCAAGGTGGTCGAACGGCTGGGTCCGCCCCAGCTTGGCGAGCGCGGCGTTGAAGTCATTCAGCATGGCGTCGTCTCACGCGAGCGGTTTTGCGTGAACCTACGACCCAAGGCTCGCGCGAGCCTGTGTCGGTTGCGCGGTAACAGCATTGCAGCAGCCTCGTGCCTCCCTCGCCCGGAGCGCCGCTGGACCAGCGCGCGTCAGGACGACGAGCGGACCTTGGGCCGGCGCACCGCGGCGGTGGACTGCGCGAGCGTCACTCCCATGCCCGACGCCATGTAGCCGCCGTCCACGAACAGCGTCTGACCGGTCACGTAGGCGGCGTCCTCGGAGGCGAAGTAGGCGACGGCGTTGGCGACCTCCTTCGCCTCGCCGAACCGCGCCATGGGGATGGTCCGCACGTAGTCCGCGCGCATCTCCGCGGTGTGGGCACCGCGCGACAGGGGCGTGTCCACCGGCCCCGGTGCGACGACGTTCGCGGTGATCCCGTAGGGTCCGAGCTCCAGCGCGATCTGCTTGACGAGGTGGATCGCCGCTGCCTTCGAGGTGCCGTAGGCGGTGCGTCCGAAGCCGGCCCGAGCGCCCGAGATCGAAGCGATGGTGATGAACCGTCCCGCGAGCCCCGCGGCTACCAGCTCGCGGGCCGCGAGCTGGTAGAGCGTGAAGCCCGCGGTGAGGTTGACGTCGAGGGCCTCGGAGAACGTCGCCACGTCGACCTCGAGGAACGGCGCGATGGGGGCGACGCCGGCGCAGTGCACCACGACCGCCGGAGGCCCGAGCTCGGCCCTGACGGCGGCGTAGGCCGAGCCCAGTGCAGCAGGGTCGCCGACGTCGCAGGTGAACCCGATGCCGCCCGGGAGGGCCGCAGCGCGCTCCTCCGCCCCCTCGCCGATGTCGAGGATGGCGACACGGCATCCGCCCCGCGCCAACTGCGTCGCCACGGCGTGGCCGAGGACGCCCGCACCGCCGGTCACGAGGGCGGTGCGGTGGAGCGGCCCTGGCGCGGGCAAGTCGGGACCGTTGCCGATCATGAGGGCTCGATCGCGTGTTCGTCGAACGGGCGTCGAGCAACTGGAGGGCCGGACGGTTCGAGAGCTTGCATCGTCCTCGGGCGCATCAGGGTTGGTCTTCGGCGGCCGTGACACTGCCGCTCGGACGCGGCGCAGGGTCCCAGGGGCACAGCAGGGGCGAGACTTGTGTCCGAGCGCGCAGATCGTGTTGCGCCCAGTGCCGCAGGTCAACCGGCACCGGCTACATCGCCACCGTGAGCGCCACCGCCCCGGCGTAGATCACCAGCATGAGGACGCTCTCGAAGCCGATGTTGGCGGGCCCATGCTCCTGCCGACGGATGAGGCCGAGGAGCAGCACCCCGGTCATCGCCAGCCCGACGAGCGCCCAGAACGCGCTGTCCGCGCCGATGGCGTGGTAGATCGAGCCATCCCGGTACGCGACGTCGGCCGCGGACAGGAACAGCACGTCGAACAGGTTGCCTCCGATGATGCCGCCGACGGCAAGTTGCAGCGCCCCGGCGCGCACGGCGGCCACCGTGGTGACGAGTTCGGGGAGCGACGTCGCGACCGCGGTCATCAGCGTCCCGACGACGGTCTCGCCGATCCCCGTCTCCCTCGCGATGAGGATGCCGGTGCGCGCGACGAGGTAGCCCGCGACGCCGATCACTGCGACGAGCATTCCGAAGACCACGAACAGGAGCCATGTCGGCCGCGGGTTGGCCTCGTCCTCCGGCGTGTCGGGTCGCGTCTTGGGGGTCTGCTTCGGGGACCACATAGGGTCGTCGCGGTCGCGCCGTGCCATGCGCACGCCGGCGACGTAGGCGACGAAGAGGACGACCGTCGCGGGATGGATGGCGAACACCGTCGCGTCGGGCGTGTGGATCGCGATGAGCGGGATCACGAGGAGGAGGATGAGGAGCGCAGCCTGGGTGAGGTTGGAGGCGGACGCGGCGGCGTGCTCGAGGTTCGCCCGGCGGTATGTGATGTCGGCGATGGCGAGGAACGCGGTCTGTGCGGCGATGCCGCCGAGCGCGTTCGAGGCGGCGAGGTCGACGTTGCCGCTGTAGCCGGCGACGACCGAGGTCACGGTGCCCGGCGTCGACGTCGACGCGCCGAGGAGGACGGCGCCCGCGACCGCTTCGCCGAGCCCGGTGCGGTCCGCGAGCCGGTCTGCGAGCCGTGCGAGGAAGGTCCCAGCGACCGCGATGACCAACGCGGCGACGAGGAACACGACGAGCGCGGTGGTGAGTGAGACGTCGAGCACGCAGCATCAACCGGCTGCTGATGCCCGCGTTCCCGCCAGGCGGTCGGCGCAGGCTGCTTGCCTTCGCCCGCGCGCGGGTCAAGGTTCGCACAAGATCGGAGGACGACCATGGCCATTGCCACCATCAACCCGACCACGGGAGAGACGCTGAGGACGTTCGAGGCGCACACCGACCGCGAGGTGGACGACAGGCTCGCCGCTGCGAGCCGAGCGTTCCGCGACTGGCGGCTCACCCCGCTCGCCGAGCGCGCGTCGATGTTGAGCCGGGTCGCGGACGTCCTCGACCGGGACGCCGAGGACCTCGCCCGGCTCGCCACGCTGGAGATGGGCAAGACCCTCGCCTCCTCCCGCGCCGAGGTGGAGAAGTGCGCCTTCGTGTGCCGGCACTACGCGCAGGAGGCGGAGCGCTACCTCGCCGACGAGACGATCGCCTCGAACGCCTCCAGGAGCTGGGTCTCCTATCAGCCGCTCGGGCCGGTGCTTGCGGTCATGCCGTGGAACTTCCCCTACTGGCAGGTCTTCCGCTTCGCAGCGCCGGCGACGGCCGCGGGCAACGTCGGCCTCCTCAAGCACGCGTCGAACGTCCCTCAGGTGGCGCTCGCCATCGAGGACGTCTTCCGCGCAGCGGGCTACCCGGACGGGGTGTTCCAGACGCTCCTCGTCGGCGGCGGCGCGGTAGAGCGCATCATTCGCGACCCTCGCGTCGCCGCGGTGACGCTGACCGGCTCGGAGCCCGCCGGCCAGTCCGTGGCGCGGACGGCAGGCGAGGAGATCAAGCACGTTGTGCTGGAGCTCGGCGGCTCGGACCCCTTCTTGGTGATGCCGTCCGCCGACATCGACCGCGCTGCCGAGGTGGCAGTGGCGGCGCGCATGATCAACAACGGCCAGTCGTGCATCGCCGCCAAGCGCTTCATCGTGCACGCCGACGTCTACGACGCGTTCACCGAGCGCTTCGTCGCCGGCATGACGGGCTCGGCGATGGGCGACCCCATGGACGAGGGGACGGCGCTCGGCCCGCTCGCCACCGAGGCGATCCGCGGCGAGCTCGCCGCGCAGGTGGACGCCACGGTGAGGGACGGGGCGAAGCTCCTCGCCGGCGGCAAGGCGGCATCCCGTGACGGCTGGTTCTACGAGCCGACGGTGCTCGCCGACATCCCCGAGGGCAGCCCGGGCCGCCAGGAGGAGCTGTTCGGGCCCGCGGCGATGCTCTTCAAGGTGGGCTCCATCGACGAGGCCATCGCCGTCGCCAACGAGACGCGCTTCGGGCTCGGCTCGGCAGCCTTCACCAACGACGAGGCGGAGGTCGCCCGCTTCGGCCGCGACCTCGAGGCGGGCTGCGTGTTCGTCAACACCATGGTGGCGTCCGACCCCCGGCTGCCCTTCGGCGGCGTCAAGAGGTCCGGCGTCGGCCGTGAACTCGCCGGCCACGGCATCCGCGAGTTCGTCAACGTGAAGACGATCGCCATCGCCTGATCCGCGCCTCGCTGGCGCGCCACGGCCCGGCACCTCACCGCAGGCGGAAGGTGCCGCAGGCGGTGGCGCACAGCGTGCCCAATCCGTCGCGCACGGCACCCTCCGCGAAGTAGGTGGAGCGTCCGCCACCGACGCGGCACGCCTCGGCGATGAGGACGTCGTCGCTCGGGGTCGCCACGAAGTTCGTCGTCAGGGACAACGTGATGGCGAAGCGGCGAGTCGCTGGGTCGCCGGTCCAGATCCCGGCATAGCCCAGCGCGACGTCGAGCAGCGTGGTGTAGATGCCGCCGTGCGGTTTGCCCGCCCGGTTCGAATGCTCGGCGCGGAGCGGCAGGCGGCACGTCGCGGCGCCGTCCTGCCAGGCGACGAGCTCGATGCCGAGGAGCGCCTGCAGCGGGAACGGCTCTTCGAGGAGCGCGGGGTCGACTGTGGGCGAGCTCATCGTGATCCCTCCGCGGGCTGGCTGAGCGCTGCGGCGGCCGCCTTGAGCCGCGCGGCATACTCATCGTGCAGGCACTCCGGCGAGACGAGGAACGACGGGCCGCCGACGTTGAGCCCGTAGATCCTATCACCGTCCAAGGAGATGACGGGGACGGCGATACCGTTCACCTCGGGCCGCCATTCCCCGAACGACGTGCAGTAGCCGTCCCGGGCGAAGCCCTCCAGCGCGCTGGCGACGTCCGCGTCCACATCGTCGGCGCGACCGTGCGCCTCGGCCTTGGCGTGCTCGATCAGGTGACAGCGTTCGGCGGGGCGCATGGCGGCGAGGATCGCACGGCCGATGGCGGAGCGGAACAGCGGCAGCCGCGCGCCGACGTTCATCGTGAGCGTGACGGTCTGCGGCGCGCGGTGCACCGCCATGTAGACCACCGACAGGCGGTGCATCTCGCCGAGCGCGGCGGTGACGTGCGGGTTCGGCCCGTCCTCGCACAGCCTGCGCATCTCGGCCTGGGCGCGCTCACCGATCTCCATCCCGGCGAGGACGCCATAGCCGAGCGACAGGACGCCCGCGCCGAGCCGGTAGGTCCCGGTACGCTCGGAGTGCTCGAGGTATCCGAGCCGTCGCAGCGTGTAGGTGAGGCGCGTCACCGTGGGCTTCGGCAGGCGCGTGCGCGCGGCGATGTCCTGGTTCGTGAGGGTCGTCTCGTTGGGCCGGAAGCAGCGCAGCACGTCGAGCCCGCGGGCGAGCGCGGTGACGAAGGACCGATCGTCCAGGGCGTCCTCCGCCTCCCGCTCGCCCACCTTCGCGGTCACGCCTGCTCCGCTCCGGCGGCGCCCCGCACGCGGTCAGCCATGGTGCGCCGCGTCGAGCCCCCTCTGCGCGTACATCGGCACCACCGCGCCGACCTGCGCCGCACGCTCCGGGTTCGACGCGTTGCCGTCGAGGCCGCGCTTCTTCACGCCCTGGATGATCGCCGTCATGCGGAAGAAGCTGAACGCGATGTAGAAGTTGAACCTGTCGATGCCGGGCGTGCCGGTGCGCTCGCAGTACCGTTCCACGAACGCGTCGTCGGAGGGGATGCCGAGCGCCTCGCGGTCGACGCCCTCGAGGCCGCGGCCGCGCGGTCCCGTGGGCAGGCGCCACTGCATGAGGACGGCCGCGAGGTCCGCGTAGGGGTGACCGAGGGTGGACAGCTCCCAGTCGAGCACGGCGACGCAGTCCGGCCGGTCCGGCGCGAACAGCATGTTGTCCATGCGGTAGTCGCCGTGGACGAGGGTCAGCAGCCCATCGTCCGGCGGCTGGTTGCCGCTCACCCAGGCGATGAGCTCCTCCATCGCCTGAAGGTCCTCGGTCTGGGATGAGCGGTACTGCTTGGTCCAGCGGTCGATCTGGCGGGCGTAGTAGTTGCCGGGCCGGCCGAAGTCGGCGAGGCCGACCGCCTCGACGTCCACCGTGTGGATCGCCGCCAGCGAGCGGTTGTAGGAGTCGTAGATCGCCGCGCGCTCCTCGCGCTCGACCTCCGGGACGCGCGGATCGTCGAAGTTGCGTCCCTCGACGTGCTCCATGACGTAGAACATCGAGCCGATGACGGCGTCGTCCTCGCACAGCGCGAACATCCTGGCGACGGGCACCGCGGTGTCCTGCAGCGCCCGCTGCACGCGGAACTCGCGGTCCACCGCGTGGGCGGACTTCAGGAGCGTGCCCATGGGCTTGCGGCGCAGCACGTAGCGCCCCGACGGGCTCTCGAGGCGGAACGTCGGGTTCGACTGGCCCCACGGGAACTTCGTCGCGCTGAGCGGGCCGCGAAAGCTCGGCACGTTGGCCGTCAGCCAGTCCTCGACCGCCCTCACGTCGAGGTCGGCGGACGTCCTTCCTTCGGAGCTCGTCGTCATCATGCACTCAGCACGAACGTCTCGTGCGTCCCTAGCTGTAGGTAAGGTACTCGGCGACCGTCTCGGCGTCGATGTGCGGCGTCTCGTTGAACGTGTGCAGGTAGCGGGCTGCCTCGGCGACCACGACGCGGGTCACGGCGCAGTTCTTCATCTGGAGCTGTACGTTGATCATCTGCTCCAACGGCGCGCCGAGGAGCGACACGATGGTGAGTGAGATCGGCCCGCCGGACGAGACGGCGAGCACGGTGCCGTGGCCGGCGGCCGCCATGGTGTCGAGCGCGCCGTGGACGCGCTCGCGGAACTCTGGGAACGGCTCGGGCACGCCGTCGAGCTCGCCCGCCTGCCACATCAGCACAGTCTCGCGCAGCGTGCGGAAGTGCGCCCGCCGGTCCACGTTGTATCCCGGCGGTCGCGTGTCGCCGAACCGGGCGTCGAGCAGCGACCTGAAGTCGAACTCGTTGAGCCCCGGCAGGACATCGGCGGAGCCGCCGAGGGTCTCGGCGATCCCCTCCATGGTCTCGCGGTGCCGTCGCTGGGCGCCCATGAAGAGCGCGTCGGGCCGCGTGCCGTGCGCCTTCAACGCCAGGCCGAGGGCGCGGGACTGGCGATGGCCGCGCTCGGACAGGACGTCGTAGTCCGCCGCGCCGAAGGAGGCCTGGGCGTGGCGGACAAAGATCAGCTCCGGCAAGCCGTCACTCCGCGGCCTGCTGCTGCTGGTTGGTGTAGCGCTTCAGCTCCGCGCGGGCGACCTGACGGCGGTGCACCGCGTCCGGCCCGTCGGCGAAGCGAAGCGTCCTCAGCTTGGTCCACATGTGGGCGAGCGGGGTGTCCTGGCTGACGCCCGAGCCGCCGTAGACCTGCATCGCCTCGTCGACCACCTTGGTCGCCATCAGCGGCGCGACGACCTTGATCTGGCTGATCCAGGGCTGCGCGGCGCGCGTGCCCACCGTGTCCATCATGTAGGCCGCCTTGAGGCACAAGAGGCGCGCCATCTCGATCTCCATGCGCGCGTTGGCGATGATGTCATAGTTCGCGCCGAGCTCGACGATGGGCTTGCCGAAGGCTTGCCGGGTGAGCGCGCGGCGGCACAGGAGCTCCAGCGCCTTCTCGGCCTGCCCGATGGCGCGCATGCAGTGGTGGATGCGGCCCGGTCCGAGGCGGCCCTGCGCCACCTCGAAGCCGCGTCCCTCGCCGAGCACCAGGTCCTCGTGCGGCACGCGCACGTCGTTGAAGCGCAGGTGCATGTGGCCGTGCGGCGCGTCGTCGTTGTTGAACACCATCATCGGCCGCAGCACCTCGACGCCCTCCGCGTCCCGCGGGACGAGGAACATCGAGTGGCGCTCGTGCTTCGCCCCGTCGGGGTTGGTGTTGCCCATGACGATCATGAGCTTGCAGCGCGGGTCGCCGGCCCCCGAGGCCCAGTACTTCTCGCCGTTCAGCACCCAGTGGTCGCCGTCGCGCACCGCCGACAGCGAGATCTGCGTCGCGTCGGAGGAGGCGACGTCGGGCTCGGTCATGACGTAGGCGGAGCGGATCTCGCCTTCGAGCAGCGGCTTCAGCCAGCGCTCCTTGTGAGCATCGTTGCCGTAGCGCTCGAGCACCTCCATGTTGCCGGTGTCGGGCGCGGCGCAGTTGAACACCTCGGCCGCGATGCCGACCTTGCCCATCTCCTCGGCGAGGTAGGCGTACTCGACGGTGGACAGGCCGTAGCCCCGCTCCGAGTCGGTGAGCCAGAAGTTCCAGAGCCCGCGCTCCTTGGCCTTGGCCTTGAGCCCGCCCAGGATCTCGAGCTGACGGTCGGTGTGCTTGAAGCGATCGCCCGAGGGATGCTTGCCCACCTCGCGGTGGAACTCCGCGTCGAGCGGAGCGATCTCGTTCTCGACCATCTCGCGAACCCGCTCGACGAGGGGCTTCACGCGGTCCGACATGCCAAGGTTCATGGGCTCTCTCCTTCAGCGATGCGGAACGCACCGCGCCTGTTCTGGTCCGGTCGCGTCGGCCGGCGCGACGACGTTAGCGCGCCGGCCCCCTCCGCGTCGCCCTCCACGGCATCGCGGCTAAAGGACCTCGAAGAGGCCCGCCGCGCCCATGCCGCCGCCGACGCACATGGTGACGACCACGTGCTTGGCGCCCCGCCGCTTGCCCTCGATGAGGGCGTGGCCGACCATCCTCGCGCCCGACATGCCGTAGGGGTGGCCGATGGAGATCGCCCCGCCGTCGACGTTCAGGTTCTCGTTGGGGATGCCGAGGGTGTCGCGGCAGTACAGGACCTGGACCGCGAACGCCTCGTTCAGCTCCCACAGGTCGACGTCGTCCACGGTGAGGCCGTTCTTGGCGAGCAGCTTGGGCACCGCGTAGATCGGGCCGATGCCCATCTCGTCCGGCGCGCAGCCGGCGACCGCCATGCCGATGTAGCGGCCGAGCGGCGTCACGCCGCGCCGCTCCGCCTCCTTCGCCTCCATCAGGACCGCGGCCGACGCCCCGTCGGAGAGCTGGCTCGCGTTGCCGGCGGTGATCGTGCGCCCGTCCTTGATCTTCTGCCCGTTGATCGGCACCGGCGGCAGCGAGGCGAGCGCATCGAGGGTGGTCTGCGGCCGGTTGCCCTCGTCGGACTGGAGGTTGACCTCGCGGTCGGAGACCTCCTTGGTCTCCTTGTCCATCACCTTCATGGTGGTCGGGAACGGCACGATCTCGTCGTCGAACCTGCCGTCGGCCTGCGCCTGCGCGGTGCGCTGCTGGGACTGGAGCGCGTACTCGTCCTGTGCCTCGCGCGAGACGTTGTAGCGCTCCGCCACGGTCTCCGCGGTCTCCAGCATCGACATGTAGATCTCGGGGATCTTGCCGACGAGCTCTGGATCCTGGGCGCGGTAGCCGTTGCGGTGGTCGTTCTGCACCAGCGAGATGGACTCCAGCCCGCCGCCGACGGCGATGTCCATGCCGTCGTGGAGGACCTGCTTGGCGGCAGTGGCGATGGCCATCATGCCGGAGGCGCACTGCCGGTCCATGGACATGCCAGCGACGGTGACCGGCATGCCGGCGGAAAGCGCCACCTGGCGGCCGACGTTGTAGCCGCTCGAGCCCTGCTGCAGCGCGGCGCCGATGACGACGTCCTCGACGTCGGACGGCTCGATCCCGGCGCGACGGATCGCCTCGGCCACCACGTGACCGCCCAGTCGCTGGGCCTGGGTGTCGTTGAACGCGCCGCGGTAGGCCCTGCCGATGGGCGTCCGGGCGGTGGAGACGATCAGGGCTTCGCGCATCGGGTCCTCGCTTCCTGTGGTGCGCCCGTGGCGCATTTGCTGTCGGTGCGCCCGTGGCGCAGTTGCAGATCCTTCGGGTGGCGCGTTCGAGCGGCCTCGACGCACCAAGGACGCGTCCCCTAGCGTGGCCTCACGCCATGCCCCTGTGCCGGGCGACCTCGGCGGCGTGGTAGCCGTAGTCGCCGAGCCACTCGGCGCCGACGCGGGCGCGCTTCATGTAGAAGCCCATGTCGAAGTCGTCGGTCATGCCGAAGCCTCCGTGCATCTGGACGCCCTCGACGACGGCAAGGCGCGCCGTGTCGGTGGCACGCGCCTTGGCAAGCGAGACCGCGAGGCCCGCGTTCTGCGGGTCGGAGTCGAGCATCCGGCCGGCGTTGGCAATGGCCGAGGCGGTCACCTCCATCTCGCACCACAAGCGAGCGGCGCGGTGCTGCAGGGCCTGGAACGCGCCGATGGGCTTGTCGAACTGGCGGCGCTCCTTGAGGTAGGAGACCGTCATGGTGAACGCGCCGGCCGACAGCCCGGCCATCTCCGCCGCCAGGGCTGCCTGCCCCGCGCGAAGCGCCGGTTCAAGGGCGGCCAGCCCGTCGTCCTGGTCGCCGACGACGTCCGCCCCCGTCGCCTCGACGCCGTCGAAGTCGAGCGTCGCACGGTCGCGCGCGTCGATGGAGCGCCCCGGCGCGGCGCGGACGCCGGCGCGGGCGCGTTCCACATCGAACAGCGTCAGCCCAGCTGCCTCCCCCGGCGTGCCGGACGTGCGGGCGAGCACCAGGATGCGGTCCGCGCTGGAGCCGTGGTCGACGAACGTCTTGCGCCCGCTCAGCCGGTAGCCGTTGCCGTGCCGCGCCGCCTCCATGGCGGTGGCGCACGGCGCGAACTTCGGCCCCTCGTCGACGGCGAGCGCGTAGGTCAACTCTCCCGCCGCGATCGCCGCGAGCCGCTCGGCGCCGCCGCTCGCGTGGCGCAGCGCCGTCGCCGCCATCACGGCGGTGGACAGGAACGGCGCCACCGCGAGCGTCCGCCCCATCTCCTCGGCGAGGATGCCGGCCGCGCGATGGCCCATGTCGGAGCCGCCGCGCTCCTCCGGGGCGAGGACGCCCGCCCAGCCCATGCGCGCCATGTCGCCCCACAGCTCGGGGTCGGACGTGCGGCCCTCGTCGCGCATCCGCCGCAGCCGCGACACCGGCGCCGCCTCGTCAAGGAAGCCGCGGGCAGCCTCGCGCAGCAGACCCTCGTCCTCGGTCGGCGCGAGGTTGACGACGGTCAAGCCGGCAGCTCCAGGATACGCCGCGCGATGATCGTCAGCATCACCTCCGACGTGCCGCCCTCGATGGAGTTCGCCTTGGTGCGCAACCACTCGGGGGCGAGCGCGTCGGCGCCGTCCCAGTCCGTCGCCTCGCTGCCGCAGGCGGCCATCATGATCTCGTAGCGCCGCTTGTTGAGCTCGGTCCCCATCACCTTGATCATCGAGGACGCGTCGCCGATCCCGTGCCCCGCCTCCGCCTGGTCCTTGTAGCGCTCGGTCGTCAGCGCGAAGGCGAGCGTGTCGACCTCGGCGCGCATGGCGTCCGCGCGGATGATGGGGTCGTCGAGGACGCCGCCGTCGGCGAGCACCGCGCCCAGCGCGCGCCCGCCGAGGAGGCCGCGCATGCCGCCGCCGATCATCTCGCGCTCGTGGGTGAGAAGGTACTTGGCGATGTCCCAACCGCGGTTCAGCTCGCCGACGAGGTTCTCCTTGGGGACGCGGACGTCGGTGAAGAACGTTTCGCAGAACGGCGACTTGCCGGAGATCAGCTTGATCGGGCGCGTGGTGACGCCGTCCGAGGCCATGTCGATGAGCAAGAACGAGATGCCCCGATGCTTGGGCGCCTCGCGGTCGGTGCGCACGAGGGCGAAGATCGCGTCCGCCTGGTCGGCGTAGGAGGTCCAGATCTTGGAGCCGTTGACCAGCCAGTGGTCGCCGCGGTCCTCCGCGCGGGTCTGCACGTTGGCAAGGTCGGAGCCGGCGTTCGGCTCCGAGTAGCCCTGGCACCAGCGCACCTCGCCGCGCACGATCGCCGGCAAATGCTTGAGCTTCTGCGCCTCCGACCCGAACTTGAGGAGCGCGGGGCCGAGCATCCACAGCCCGAAGCTCTGGAGTGGGCTCCGGGCGCCGATGCGCGCCATCTCCTCGCGCAGCGCCTTCTCCTCGTCCCGCGTCAGTCCACCGCCGCCGTACGCCGCGGGCCAGCGCGGCGCCGTCCAGCCGCGCTCGGCCATCCTTGTCAGCCAGACGCGCTGGGCCTCGCTCTGGAAGCGCCACCGCCGCCCGCCCCAGCAGATGTCGTCCTCGTGGAAGCGCTCGCCGCGCATCTCGGCGGGACAGTTCGCCTCGAGCCATCCCGCCGCCTCAGCACGGAAGTCGGCGAGCTCGGCGCTCTCCTGTGGCATCGTCCCTATCCCTGACGCTATTTTGCGGTGCAGAATAGGGTTCCACCGTTACCTTGACAAGCAACGCGTTTTGCGGCTTGGGTCGCGGCATCGGGCTTCAAGATCCGACCGCGCAGCGCGCGGAACTTTAACGAACGACCGCGCATGATCGCGGGTTGTCGGGAGGACGTATGAGGAAGACCGCGCTCGCTTCGGCGGCGGCGTTGACGCTGTTCGCCGCGCCGGCCATGGCCCAGGACACGCTGAAGATCGCCTTCATCGAGGGCATGTCAGGGCCGTTCGCCAACGTCGGCGATCAGGCGCTCAAGCACTTCCTCTTCGCCATCGACGAGGTGAACGCCGACGGCGGCGCGGGCGGCAAGCCCATCGAGATCATCCCCTTCGACAACCAGACGAACCCGAAGGAGAGCCTCATCCAGTTCCAGCGGGCGGTGGACGAGGGGATCCAGTACATCACCCAGGGCAACGGCTCGTCCGTCGCCTCGGCGCTCATCGACGCGGTGGACAAGCACAACCAGCGCAACCCCGACGAGCCGGTGCTGTTCCTGAACTACTCGGCCGTCGATCCCGCGTTCACCAACGACCGCTGCTCGTTCTGGCACTTCCGCTGGGACGCCGATGCCGACATGAAGATGGCGGCGATCACCGATTGGCTCGCCAAGCAGGACGACATCAAGTCGGTCTACATCTTTGGCCAAGACTACTCGTTCGGCAAGGCGGTGGCCGCCGCCGCCGAGCGCATGATCGAGGAGAAGCGGCCCGACATCGAGATCGTCGGCAACGAGCTGCACCCCCTCGGCAAGGTGAAGGACTTCTCGCCCTACGTGCAGAAGATCATGTCCTCCGGCGCGGATGCCGTGATCACCGGCAACTGGGGCCAGGACATGGCGCTCCTCATCAAGGCGGCGGGCGACGCCGGCCACGAGGTGCCCTACCTCACGTACTACGGCGGCGGGCTCGGCGCGGTCACGGCCATGGGCGAGGACGCCGTCGGCCTCGTCAAGCAGGTCTCCGAGACCCACGAGAACGCCGACTTCGGCGCCGATCATGCCGCCAAGATGGACGAGTTCGAGGAGCGCTTCGCCCCGCTCGACTACTACTTCCAGCGCATCGACACGCTCGTGCGCATGTTCGACAAGGCGGTGGACGAGGTGGGCTCTGATGACCCGACCCAGGTGGCCCTCGCCCTGGAGGGGATGGAGCTCGAGACCCCGCTCGGCACCGTGGTGATGCGCGAGGACAACCATCAGGTCATCCAGCCGCTGCTCATCTCCACCCTGTCGGACGACGTGGAGCGGACCATCGAGGGCACGCCCTTCGGCTTCAAGACCGACCCCGACGGCGTGATCGAGGCGGATGCCACGCGCACCGAGACGACCTGCGAGATGCCGAACCGGCCGAACCCGAGCTGAGGCAGCACGGCGCCTCCCCCGCGCGGAGGCGCCGCTCGCCCTCGACCCGCTCCCCCCGGTGCCGTCGGGGGTCCAAACATGGGCCGGTGCGGTAAGCACCCGCGAACCCGTCGGCGGGGATGATGGAAACCTTAGTCTTCTCGCTGCTCAACGGGGTGACCTACGGGCTCCTCCTGTTCATGCTGTCGTCGGGGCTGACGCTCATCTTCTCGATGATGGGGGTGCTCAACTTCGCCCACGCCAGCTTCTACATGCTCGGCGCCTACTTCGCCTACACCATCGGCGCGACGACTGGCTTCTGGGTCGCGCTATTCATGGCGCCCATCGCCGTGGCGCTGCTCGGCGCGGCGGTCGAGCGCTACGGCCTGCGGCCGGTCCACAAGAACGGCCACGTGGCCGAGCTCCTGTTCACCTTCGGGCTCGCCTACCTCATCGAGGAGGTGGTCAAGATCGTCTGGGGCAAGAACTCGGTGCCCTACGGGATCCCCGACCTCCTGGACTTCACCGCCTTCACGCTGTGGGGCACGGACTATCCCGCCTACCGCATCTTCATGCTGCTCGTGTCCATCGGCATGCTGGGTGCGCTCTACCTCCTCCTCAAGAAGACCCGCGCCGGGCTCATCATCCAGGCGGCGCTGACCCATCCGGCCATGGTCGGCCACCTCGGGCACGACGTGCCGCGCATCTTCATGACGGTGTTCGGGATCGGCTGTGGGCTCGCTGGGCTCGCCGGCGTGATCGGCGGCAACTACCTGGTGACGGACCCCGCGATGGCGTTCTCCATTGGACCCATCGTGTTCGTGGTGGTGGTCATCGGCGGGATGGGCTCCCTCGCAGGCGCGTTCCTTGCCTCCCTGCTCATCGGCCTCCTGCAGACCTTCGCGGTCGCCATCGACGCGACCTTCGGCGAGCTGTTCGGCTGGGCAGGGCTCGGGGCGACGACGGAGGTCGGCTCGATCTCGATCTCCTCGCTCGCGCCGCTGCTGCCGTTCCTCCTCCTCGTCCTCATCCTGATGGTGCGCCCGCGGGGCCTGCTCGGAGATCGCGAGTTTTGACCGACACCGCCGTCCCCGTCGCGCTGGAGCCGACGCGCACGGAACGGTTCCGCGACAGCGTGCTACCGTTCATCGTGATGGCGGCGGTGCTCGTCGTGATCCCCGCGCTCGGGCCGTCGCGCACCTGGTACACGCTGCTCAACGCGATGGGCATCAACATCGTGTTCGCGCTCTCCTACAACATGCTGCTCGGCCGGGCGGGGCTCCTGTCGTTCGGCCACGCGGTGTACTTCGGCCTCGGCGGTTACCTCGCCCTCCACGTCATGGGTGCCATCGCGGACGGTGCGCTCGGCTTCCTGCCGGTATTCGCGCTGCCCCTCGTCGGGTTCGCCGGCGGCGCGCTCGCTGGGGCGATCTTCGGCTGGCCGTCGTGCCGGCGCGCCGGCGTGCCGTTCGCGATGATCTCCCTCGGCATCGCCGAGCTCGTCGCGGCGGGGGCGTTCATCTTCGTCTCCGTGTTCGGCGGCGAGGAGGGCGTCTCGAGCGACCGAATGAACGGGCCGGAGCTGTTCGGCCTCTCCCTCGGTCCCATCGACGAGGTTTACTGGTTCATCGCGTTCTGGACCTTCGCCGCGACGGCGCTGATGTACGCCTTCACGCGCACGCCGCTCGGCCGCATGTCCGAGGCCGTGCGCGACAACCCGGAGCGCGCCGCCTTCGTCGGCTACAACCCGCAGCAGGTGCGCTACCTCGTGTTCATCGCGTCCGGCGGCTTCGCGGGGCTTGCCGGCGGCATGGCGGCGGTGAACTTCGAGATCTTCACCCCGGAGTCGCTGTCGCTGATCCCCTCGGGCTTCGTGCTCCTGATGGCCTACATCGGCGGCATCCGCTACTTTGCCGGACCGATGCTGGGGGCCGTGCTCCTCACCTACATGCAGTCGAGCTTCTCGAGCTACTCGGAGGTGTGGCTGCTCTACCTCGGCCTCCTTTTCATCACGATCGTGATGTTCGCGCCTTCCGGGCTCGCCGGCATCCTTGTGTCCGCTTGGAACGGCGTGCGCGAGCCCGGCGCGGCCGGGCGCGTCCTCACCTGGCTCGAGATGGCGGCCGCGGCGATCATCACATTGGTCGGCATCGTCGTCGTGGTCGAGGTCGCGGTGCGCTGGTCGAACGGCTACGGCGAGGTGTTCGAGCCCTTTGGCCTCCACCTGCCCCACGGCAGCGTGCTGACCTGGCTGATCGCCTTCGCGTTCCTCGGCGTCGGCATCGGCTTCATGCGGTTCATCGTGGCGAGGCGCGCGGCGTGACGGCCGCGCTGGAGCTGCGCGGCCTGCGTAAGAACTTCGGCCCCGCCGAGATCATCCGCGGCGTCGACCTTGCCATCGAGAAGGGCGAGAAGCACGCCATCATCGGCCCCAACGGAGCCGGCAAGTCGACCCTGTTCAACCTCGTCTCCGGCCTGTTCCGGCCGACTTCGGGCGAGGTCCTGCTCGACGGCGAGCCGATCTCGGGGCTGCCCGCCTACGAGGTCAACCGGCGCGGCTTGTCCCGCTCGTTCCAGGTGTCCTCCGTGTTCGCCAACATGACGGTGCGCGAGAACGTGCGCTGCGCTGTGCTATGGTCGCTCGGCGAGCGCTATGCGTTCTGGCGCTCGGCCAGCGCCTCGCGCCAGGTGCAGGAGAAGACCGCCGACGTCCTCGCCACCGTCGGGCTCGCCGATAAGGCGCACCTGCCCGCCGCCCTGCTGCCCTACGCCGACCAGCGGACCCTCGAGATCGCCATCACCATCGGCGGCGGTGCCGAGGTCATCATGCTCGACGAGCCGACGGCGGGCATGAGCCACTCCGAGACCGAGCGCGCCGTCGCGCTCATCGAGAAGGCGACGCGCGGCAAGACGCTCCTCATCGTCGAGCACGACATGGGCGTGGTGTTCGGCCTTGCGGACCGCATCTCCGTCCTTGTCTACGGCGAGATCATTGCGTCGGGTCCGCCGGAGGCGATCCGCGGCGACCCCAAGGTGCGCGAGGCCTACCTCGGCGACGAGGACGCGGTGCTGGAGGCGGCCGGATGAGCGAGGCGAGCGTCGACGGGTCCGCCCGCGCCATCACGCCCGACGCCCAGCTGACGGCGGCGCTGACCACCGACACCTCGCGGGACGCGCCCGCCGCCCGGGACGAGCCGCTCCTCGTCGTGCGCGGGCTCAACGCGTACTACGGCAAGAGTCACGTGCTGCGCGGCGTCGACCTCGAGGTCGGTGCGGGCGAGGTCGTGGCGCTCCTCGGGCGCAACGGCGTCGGGCGGTCCACCACCGTCAAGGCGATCATGGGCGAGGTGCCGCCGGTCGGCGAGGTGCGCTTCAAGGGCGAGAGCATCGCCGGCAAGCCGAGCCACGAAATCGCGCTCGCCGGCCTCGGCTACGTGCCGGAGAACCGCGACATCTTCCCGATGATCACGGTGCGGCAGAACCTGCTCCTCGGCATCAAGGACACCCGAAACCCCGGCCGCTGGTCCGTCGACCAGATGCTCGACCTGTTCCCCAACCTCGCCGCTCGGGCCGACACCTCCGCCGGCGTCCTGTCCGGGGGCGAGAAGCAGATGCTCACCATCTGCCGCACGCTGATGGGCGACCCGGAGCTCATCATGATCGACGAGCCCACCGAGGGCCTCGCGCCCAAGATCGTCCACCAGGTGGGCGACCTCATGGCCGAGATCGCCCGGGCCGGCGTCGCGATCCTGCTCGTGGAGCAGAAGCTGTCCATCGCGCTCAAGATCGCCGCCCGCGTCTACGTCATGGGTCACGGCGAGATCGTCTACGCCGGCACCCCGGCCGAGTTCGCGACCCGCCGGGACATCCGCGAGGAGTGGCTCGAGGTTTGACGCCGTGGCCGAGCTCGAGACGCCGTCGGCAATCGCCCGCCTGCCGTGGCGGTGACGCCCGCGAGCCTCGCATGCTAGACGGTGTCCGAGTGGCGGCAGGGGGACGACGGTGAGGATGGTGACGACGGACGCCGACATCGCTCCATGACGCACGCCCGCTACGACACGATCATCGTCGGCGCCGGCTCGGCGGGCTGCGTCCTCGCCAACCGCCTGTCCGCCGACCCCGCGAGACGCGTCCTCCTCCTCGAGGCGGGGGGGCTCGACGCGGGCTTCTGGATCCGCCTCCCCATCGGCTACTTCCGCACGATGATGAACCCGCGCTACGCGCGGAGCTTCGCGACCGTCCCCTCCGAGGGTTTCGACGAGCGCGTCGTCCAGTGGCCGCGGGGCCGGGTCGTCGGCGGGTCGAGCTCGATCAACGGGCTCGTCTTCATGCGCGGCCAGCATGGCGACTTCGACCGCTGGGCCGAGCTCGGCGCGACTGGGTGGAGCCATCGTGACGTGCTGCCCACCTTCCGCCGGCTGGAGCGCTTCGACGGGCCGCCCAGCCAGGACCGCGGCGGCCACGGCGAGTTACCGGTGGCGCGGCTGCGCAACGACCATCCGTTCTGCCGCGCTTGGGTGGCGGCGGCGCGGCAGGCGGGCATGCCGCCGAACGAGGACTTCAACGGCGCCACCACGGAGGGCGTCGGCTCCTACCAGTACACCCTCGACGGTCGCTGGCGCGCGAGCGCGGCCCGGGTGTTCCTGAGGCCCGCGCTGTCGCGGCCGAACCTCACGCTCGTCACCGGGGCGGACGTCACGCGCATCCTCATCGAGGCGCGGCAGGGGGGCGCCGCCCGCGCCGTCGGCGTCGCGTGGTCGAAGGACGGGGAGGAGACGCACGCCCACGCCGAGGCCGAGGTCATCCTCTCGGCCGGCTCGCTCCAGTCGCCCCAGCTCCTCCAACTGTCGGGCGTCGGGCCGGACGCGCTGCTGCGCGGCCTCGGCATCCGCACCATCGTCGATCGGCCCGAGGTCGGCGGTAACCTGCAGGACCACTACCAGATGCGCACCATCGTGCGCATGAAGCAGCGGCGGTCGCTGAACGACGACGTGCGCAACCCCTACCGCCTCGCCGAGATGGGCGTCAGGTGGCTCGCGAGCGGCAGCGGCGCGCTCAGCGTCGGCGCCGGGCAGGTCGGCGGTGCGTGGTCGACGAAGCACGCCGACCCCGGCCGTCCCGACGTCCAATTCAACGTGATGCCACTGTCGGTGGACCGTCCGGGCGCCCCGCTTCACCGCTACTCCGGCTTCACCGCGGCGGTTTGGCAGTGCCACCCCGAGTCGCGCGGGCGCGTTGACATCGCGTCGGACGACCCGCGCGCCGACCCGCGCATCACGCCCAACTACCTCACCGCGGAGCGGGACCAGAAGACGATCGTCGAGGGCATCCGCTTCCTGCGGACGATCTACCGTCAGCCCGCCTTCCGTGACCTGTGGGACGAGGAGGTGGTGCCCGGCGCGGACGTGGACACCGACGAGGCGTTGCTCGCGGCGGCTCGGCAACTTGGCGGCACCGTGTACCACCCCGTGGGGACCTGCCGCATGGGGACGGACGGGGACGCCGTCGTCGACCCCGAGCTCAACGTGCGCGGCGTTCAGAACCTGCGCGTCATCGACGCCTCCGTCATGCCGTGCGTCACGTCCGCCAACACCAACGCGCCGACGCTGATGATCGCGGAGCGGGGCGCCGGGTTCGTCCTAGGCGCGCGTCAGTCCACGTCCACGGCGCCGTCCCTGCGCGAGCCCGCCTGAGGCGTCCAACGAACACGAAACGGAGGATCGAAGACCCCATGAAGGCCCTCACAGCCATGCTCCTCGCCTCGGTCGCGACGGTGGCGCTCGCCGTCCCCGCCTACGCGCAGGAGAACCCGTTCGACTGGCGCTCCGCGCCCGACAAGGACGGGCAGGAGACCATGCGCATCGGCCACTCCGTGAACATGGAGTGGTCGTCCCACACGGCGGTGCTGAAGCGCTTCGCCGAGCTCGTGCAAATCTACACCAACAACGCGATCAGGGCGGAGATCTTTCCGGGCTCCCAGCTAGGCGGCGAGCGCGAGATGATGCAGCAGGCGCGCCAGGGCGTGCTGCAGGTCACGCTGCCGGCCACCAACAACGCCGCCGCGCTGTCGCCGACGCTGAACGTGTTCGTGTTCCCCTACCTCGCGACCTCCACCGCGGAGGTGAACTGCCTGCAGGACAAGCTGACCCCCGTCATCGTCGACCGCGTCATCGAGGAGGCCGGCACGCGCATCGTCGGTTGGGAGAACTCGGGCTGGCGCGCGTTCTACTACAAGAGCGACGAGCCCATCGAGGAGCCGGCGGACATCGCCGACCTCAAGATGCGCGTGCCGCCGAACCCGATCATGATCGCCTCCTACGAGGCATGGGGCGGCAACCCGACGCCGCTCGCCTGGAACGAGCTCTACAACGCGTTGCAGCAGGGCGTCGTCGAGGGCGGTGACAACCCGGTGACCGACGTCATCGGCATGAAGTTCCACGAGGTCATCAACCGGATGACCAAGTTCAACTACACGATCCTGACCCATCCCATCATGGTGTCCGAGCGCTGGTTCCAGTCGCTGTCAGAGGAGCACCAGGAGGCGGTGTTGCGCGCGGGTCGCGAGGCGACGGACTACATCCGCTGGTGGCAGCCCCTCGACGAGGAGCGGTGGTGGGCTGAGGCCGAAGAGGCCGGCGTCGAGATCACGGAGATCGAGGACGAGACCGAGTGGATGGAGAAGGCCCGCGCCATCTGGCCGGACTACTACGACACCATCGGCGCCGACGGCGAGGAGCTCGTTAACCAGGCGACCCAGATGGTCGAGGAGTGCCGCGCCGAGCTCGAGGGCTAGGCGGCGCACCGCGGCCGACCGGCACGGTCGGCCGCTCGCCGGCGGTCGCTGCCGCGCGGTCGTGCAACGATCAGGCCTTCCCCGCTCAAGGATCCCGAACGAGTGCGTGCCTTCGGCGCCCGTCTCCTCTTCGCCTCGGCCGCGCTCCTGCTCGCGGGGATGGCGCTCTCCCTGTTCTTCCAGGTCGTCGCCCGCGAGGCCCGCCTCCCGGTGGACTGGACGGAGGAGCTGTCGCGCTTCGCCTTCATCGCGATGGTGTTCCTTGCGAGCGCCTACGCGACGCTGCGCCGGCGCCACCTGAGGGTCAGCGTGTTCTCCGACCTCGTGGCGCGCTGGGTCGGGCCGCGCCCGGTCGCGGCCTTCCACCTCGTAATCCTCGTCGCCTTCGAGGCCGTGATGGTCGTCTACAGCGCGCTCAACTTCGTGGAGGGGCTGCGTTTTGCGAACATCTCCCCCGCCATCGGCTTCAACCAGAACCACCTGTTCGTCGTCATGTCCGTCGGCTTCGCCGCCTCCGCGCTGATCAACGCGGCGGACCTCCTCGCCGTCCTGTCGGGCCGCTCGGACGGGCAGCTCGACGGTGGCCGCGCCGGTGCTGAGCGGTGAGCGACGTCGGCTGGGCGCTCGCGGTCCTCTTCCCGCTCCTCCTCCTCGTCGGGCTGCCGATCTACGCTGCGCTTGGCATCACCGGGCTCGCCGTCACCTGGCTCACCGGCACGCCGCTCCTGTTCGGCACGCAGTCGATCCTTAACGGGCTCGACAACTTCCCACTGCTCGCGATCCCCGCCTTCATCCTCGCCGGCAACCTGATGGAGGCCGGGGGCATCACCGGCGACATCATCCGCATCTTCCGCCGCGCGTTCGGGCACATCCCGGGATCCTTGGGGATCGTCACGATCCTGTCGTGCATGTTCTTCGCGGCGATCTCGGGCTCCGGCCCGGGCACCGTGGCGGCGATCGGCGCGATCATGATCCCGGCCATGATCCAGCGCGGCTACCCGGCGCCGTTCGCGGCCGCGACGTCGGCGACGGGCGGCACGCTCGGCGTCCTCATCCCGCCGTCGAACCCGATGATCATCTACGCGATCATCGCCAACGTCTCGGTGATCGACCTCTTCGCCGCCGGGATGCTGCCCGGCCTCATCGTCGGCCTGACGCTCGCGCTCGTCGCCTACCTCGTCGCCCGGCGCGCCGGCGCCGTCATGCAACCCATCGGCGACGAGGACGAGGAGACCGCCTCGGTGGGGCGGCTCGTGTGGCAGGGCAAGTGGGCCGTCTTCATGCCCATCCTCATCCTCGGCGGCATCTACTCGGGCATCTTCACTCCGGTGGAGGCATCCGTCGTCGCGGTGGCCTACGCGCTCGTCGTCTCCCTCCTCGTGTACCGCACGATGACCTGGCGGGGCCTCCTGCGCGCGTTCGACGGCGCAGTCCTGATGGGCGGCGCGCTGATGATCGTCGTCGCGACGTCCACGCTGTTCGCGCGGACGATCACGCTGGAGCGCATCCCCCAGGAGCTCGTCGAGGTGTTCGGCTCGGTGACGACCGAGCCGCTCGTCATCCTACTCATGATCAACGTGCTCCTCCTCGTCATCGGCACGTTCATGGAGACGATCTCCGCCATCATCATCCTGGCGCCGATCCTGGTGCCGCTGGTGCGCTCCTTCGGCATTGACCCAGTGCACTTCGGCATCATCTTGATCATCAACATCGAGATCGCGTTCCTGACGCCGCCCCTCGGCGTCAACCTGTTCGTGGGAGCGCAGATCGCCGGGGTATCCATCGAGCGCGTGTTCCGTGCCATCTTGCCCTTCATCGGGGCGCTCGTGGCCTTGCTGGCACTCATCACGCTGGTGCCGCAGCTCAGCCTCTTCGTCCCGTCACTCCTGCGCTGAGGACCGTCATGACCGACGCCTACGAAACCCTTGAAATGCTCATCGACGGCCGGTGGACCTCCGGCACGTCCGGCGAGACGCGGAACGTCGAGAACCCCGCCACCGAGGAGGTTCTGGGCGCCCTGCCCCTCGCCTCCTCGGCCGACCTCGACGAGGCGCTCGCTGCGAGCCAGCGCGGCTTCGAGGTCTGGCGGGACACGCCGGCGCTGAAGCGGCAGAAGGTGATGGAGGACGCCGCGCGGCTCCTGGAGGAGCGGGGCGACGCGATCGCCCGCGACCTCACCCGCGACATGGGCAAGCCGGTGGGCGAGGCGAAGCTCGAGCTCGGCTTCGCCATCGACGTGCTGCGCTGGTACGGCGAGGAGGGCAAGCGCATGTACGGCCGCATCGTCCCCTCGCGCGTGCCGGGGCTGCGTCAGCTCGTCATGAAGGAGCCGGTCGGCCCCTGCCTCGCCTTCGTCGCCTGGAACTTCCCGGCCACCAACGTCATCCGCAAGGTGGCGGGCGCGCTCGGCGCAGGCTGCTCCATCACCATCAAGCCGTCCGAGGAGACGCCGTCCACGGCCATCGCGATCGGCCGCGCGCTGATGGACGCCGGGCTGCCTGCGGGCGTCCTCAACATCGTGTTCGGCGAGCCGGCGGAGGTCTCCTCCCACCTCATGGCCTCGCCCGTCGCCAAGAAGATGTCGTTCACCGGCTCCGTGGAGGTGGGCAAGCACCTGCAGCGCCTGTCGGCGGACACCCTGAAGCGCACCACCTTGGAGCTCGGCGGCCACGCGCCGGTGCTCGTGTTCGCCGACGCCGACATCGAGGGCGTCGCCAAGACCACCGCCGCCGGCAAGTTCCGCAACGCTGGGCAGGTCTGCATCAGCCCGAGCCGCTTCCTGGTGGAGGAGCCGGCGCGCGAGCGCTTCACCGAGGCCTTCGTTAAGGCGGCGGAGGCGATCAAGGTGGGCAACGGCCTCGAGGAGGGCGTCGGCATGGGCCCCCTCATCGCAGCGCGCCGCATCGACGTGATGGACGGCTTCGTCCAGGACGCCGTCGACAAGGGCGCGCGCGTCGTCACCGGCGGCCAGCGCATCGGCAACCGGGGGCACTACTTCGCGCCGACGGTGATCGCCGACGCCACCGACGACATGCGCATCATGAACGAGGAGCCGTTCGGGCCGCTCGCGCCCATCGCTGGGTTCGCCGACCGCGAGGAGGCCATCGAGCGCGCGAACCGGCTGCCCTTCGGGCTCGCCGCCTACGCGTTCTCCAAGGACGCGGAGACCATCCGTGCGCTCGCCGACGGGGTGGAGTCGGGAATGGTCGGGATCAACTCCATGATGGTGTCGACGGCCGAGACGCCGTTCGGCGGCATCAACGACTCCGGCTACGGCTCGGAGGGGGGCATCGAGGGGCTCGAGGCGTTCACCCGCACCCGCCTCATTATGGAGATGATGGGCTGACGGGACGGTCGGCCATCGTGGTCGGCGCACAGGACAACGTCGCCACGCTGACCGACGATCGCCGAGCCGCCACGTCCCTCGCGGGGGGCGGGCCGGTGGCGCCGGGCGTGCCCTACGGGCACAAGGTGGCGATCAGGGCGATCCCCGCGGGCGGCGACGTCGTCAAGTACGGCGTCGTCATCGGCCGGGCGACCGCCGACATCGCACCGGGCGACCACGTCCACGTCCACAACGTCGCCGAGCCCGCGTGAGTGCGCTGGCTGGCTTCGTGCGGGCGGACGGGCGGGTCGGCGTGCGCGACCACGTGCTCGTCCTGTCCACCGTCGCGCTCACCAACCGGTGGGCGCACCTCGCAGCCGACGGGACGGGCGCGCTCGTCATCGCCGGCGAGGCACTGCGCGGACTGCGCGGCGGCGACGCTGCCGCCCAGGACGCCCTGATGACGGCGCTCGTGCAACACCCCAACGTCGGCGCCGCGCTCGTCCTGACGCAGGATGCCGCGGCGGCGCGGATGCTGGGTGGCGCGCTGGGGGATGCGGGCAAGCCCGTCGCGGTAGCCGCCCTGCTCGACCAGGACGGGATGGGGAATGCGGTGTCCCACGCCCGCTGCCTCCTCGGCGAGCTCGCCGACGCGCGGTCGGCCAAGCGTGAGGACGTCGGCCTCGGCGCGCTCACCCTGGCGCTGGAGTGCGGCGGCTCGGACCCCACCAGCGCGCTCGCCTCCAACGCCGCCATCGGCCGCTTCGTCGACCGGGTGATCGACGCCGGCGGCAGCGCCATCGCGTCAGAGACCGTGGAGGTCATCGGCGCCGAGCCCGCCGTCGATGGACGCACCCCCGACCCCGCGGTCCGACGCGCCATCGCCGCGCACATCGCAGCGCGCGAGCGCTGGCACGCCGAGGACGGCGTCGACTACCGCGGCGTCAACCCGACGGCGGAGAACATCGAGGGTGGCCTCACGACCCTCGTCGAGAAGTCCATGGGCGCGGTCGCCAAGACCGGATCGCGGCCGTTCGTGGGGGCGCTCGCCTTCGCCGAGGCACCGACGACGCCGGGGCTCCACTTCATGGACACGCCCTTCTTCACGCCGCTCTCCTTCACCGGGATGGTGGCCGCTGGCGCCAACCTCGCCCTGTTCGGCCTCGGTCAGTTCAACCCCTCAGCAAGCCCCTTGGCGCCCACCGTGAAGGTCTGCGGCAACGCGCAGACCGTCGCCCGCTGGCCCGACGCCATCGACGTCGACGCGAGCCCGGTCATCGGCGGCGACGCGACGCTCGAGGCCATCGCCGACCTCATCGAGGCCCGCGTCGTCGCGATCGCCAACGGCGTGCCGTCAGCCGCCGAGCGCTGGGGCGAGGGCCAGTTCATCATGCCGCGCAACAACGCGCCCCTGTGATCGACGGCCGGCCGACCGCGCTATACGGCGGCGCGCTGCTCGGGAAGCTGGTACTGCGCGAACTGGCGGCGCAGGGTCAGCTTGGAGACCTTGCCGGTGGCCGTAAGCGGCAGCTCCTCCACGAGGACGAGGTCGTCCGGCAGCTGCCAGCGCGCGAAGTGCTTCAGTAGCAGCTCGTCGACCTCAGCCTTCGTCGGCCCCTCCCCCACCGGCGCCACCACGAGGAGCGGGCGCTCGTCCCATTTTTCGTGCGGCACGGCGATGACGGCGCAGTTGGCGACCTTGGGATGGGCCATCACCACGTTCTCGAGGTCGAGGGATGAGATCCACTCGCCGCCCGACTTGATGAGGTCCTTGGCGCGGTCGGTGATCGTCAGGATGCCGTCCGGCGTGATGTGGGCGACGTCGCCGGTGCCGAACCAGCCGTCCGCGTCCATCGCGGCGGCCGTCGCCGACGCGTTCTCGAAGTAGCCGCCGATCACCGTGTTGCCGCGCACGTAGAGCTCGCCCACGGTCTTGCCGTCGTGAGGCACCGGGCGGCCGTCCTCGTCGACGATCTTGAAGTCCACGGAGAACACGCGGCGCCCCTGACGCGACTTCCAGTCGATGAGCCTGTCCTTCGGCCACTCCGCCATGGCGGGGGACTGCTGCCCCGTGGTGCCGATGGGGCTCATCTCCGTCATGCCCCAGGCGTGGCACACGTCGACGCCGCGGGCCTCGAACTTCTCGATCATCGGCCGCGGCGCCGCCGAGCCGCCCACCACGATGTGGCCGAACCCCTCTGGGAGCCGCCCGCGCTTCTCGATCTCGCCGAGGAGCCCCAGCCACACCGTCGGCACGCCCCAGGCGGAGTACACCTTCTCGCGGTCCATGAGGTCGAACACGCTCGCCCCGTCGAGCTTGGCGCCGGGGAACACCATCGACGCGCCGGTGAGCGGCGCGGTGTAGGGCAGGCCCCACGCGTTGACGTGGAACAGCGGCACGACGGGGAGGATGCGCCGGCCCGGCACGAAGACCGTCGGCATGGAGATCGGCACGATGAGCGAGTGCAGCACCATGGAGCGGTGCGAGTAGAGCGCTCCCTTGGGCTCGCCCGTGGTGCCCGAGGTGTAGCACAGCGCCGCCGCGGTGTTCTCATCGAACTCCGGCCAATCGAAGGCCTCGTCCTGCCCCTCGAGAAGCTCCTCGTAGCACAGCGCGCCGTCGAGGGTCGTCCCCGGCATGTGCGCCCGGTCCGTCATGACGACGATGCGAAGCGCCTCGGGAAGCTCTCCCCGCAGCTTCTCGAGGATGGGCACGAAGGTCGTGTCGACGAACAGCAGCGTGTCCCCGGCATGACCGACGATGTAGGTCATCTGCTCGGCCGACAGGCGCGGGTTGATGGTGTGGCACACCGCGCCGATGCCGGAGATCGCGTAGTACAGCTCGAAGTGGCGGTAGCCGTTCCAGGCAAGTGTGGCGACGCGGTCGCCAGGGGCCACACCGAGACCCTGGAGCGCGTGGGCGAGCTGGGCCACGCGCAGCGCCGTCTCCCGGTACGTCGTGCGGTGGACGTCGCCCTCGGTGCGCACGGAGACGATCTCGCCGTCCGGATGGCACTCCGCGGCGAACGTCAGGATGTCCGCGATGCGCAGCGGACGGTGCATCATGGTGCCGAGCATGGGGTCCATCCCTCGCAACGTTCTTGTTCTTACGTGCCAGGATGGTCGCACATCCGTGGCGTTCGTGGGAGGGTGCCGAGCGTCGCCGGCCTGCTTGCCGCGCACCATGAAACGGTGTTTCGTCGCGTCGTCCGTCACCACAAGAAACGAGCGGAGGAGCGTGATGCCGACCCCCATGGAGCGCATCGTCCTGGCGAGCCGTCCCAACGGGACGCCCACGGAGGAAAACTTCCGCCTGGAGCGGGCCGAGCTGCCGGAGCCCGGCGAGGGCGAGGTCGCCGTCAAGGTGCACTACCTCTCCCTCGACCCCTACATGCGTGGGCGCATGGACGACGCGAAGTCCTACGCCAAGCCGGTGGACGTCGGCGGCACCATGGAGGGCGGCACGGTGGGCACCGTGATCGCCTCGCGCCACCCGAAGTACGCCGAGGGCGACCTCGTCATCGGCCAGTTCGGCTGGGCGACCCACGGCGTCTTGCCGGGCAACCAGGTGCGACGCGCGCCGACCAACTATGGCGACGCATCCGCCGGGCTCGGCGTGCTCGGCATGCCGGGCTTCACCGGCTGGTTCGGCCTCACCGAGCACGGCCGCCCGAAGGAGGGCGAGACGCTCGTGGTCGGCGCCGCAACCGGTCCCGTCGGCTCGATGGTCGGCCAGCTCGCCAAGGCACGCGGCCTCTACGTGGTCGGCGTCGCCGGGGGCGAGGACAAGTGCCGACACGCCGTCGAGACGCTGGGCTTCGACGCGTGCGTCGACCACCGCGCGCACGAGGACACCAAGGCCATGCGCGTCGCGCTGGCGGAGGCGTGCCCCCAGGGCGTCGACATCTACTACGAGAACGTGGGCGGCAAGACGCTCGAGGCCATCATGACTCTGATGAACCCGTTCGGGCGCATCCCGATCTGCGGCATGATCGCGTACTACGACCTCGGTGGGCTGGGCGGAGGCCCTGCGGAGGGACCGAACCTGTTGCCGCGGATGTGGCGCACCATCCTCGTCGGCAAGCTGTCGGTGAACGGCTTCATCATCTCCGACCACTTCGACCGCTTCCGCGAGTTCCTCGAGGAGGTGGGTCCGATGGTGAAGGACGGACGCATCCGCCACCAGGAGGACGTCGCCGAGGGGCTCGCGAGCGCGCCGGCGGCGTTCCTGTCGATGCTGAAGGGTGGCAACTTCGGCAAGCAGGTCGTCAAGGTCGCGGAGGACGCGGCGTGAGGCTGTTCGACCTCTCGGGCAAGACCGCGCTCATCACGGGCTCAACCAAGGGCATCGGCAAGGCGATCGCTGAGGCGATGGCGGAGGCCGGCGCCAAGGTGGTGATCTCGAGCCGCAAGGGGGACGCCTGCGAGGCGGTCGCCGGCGCGATCCGCGAGGCCGGTGGCACCGCGGTCCCCATCCCCGCCAACATCTCCGAGGACGGCGACATCGACCGCCTGGTCGAGCGCACGACCGCCGAGCTCGGCGCGCCGGACATCCTCGTGTGCAACGCCGCGGTGAACCCGTACTACGGCCCGTTCCTCGACACGCCGGACGAGGCGTTCGAGAAGACGATCCGCGTCAACATCCGCTCCAACATGCGCCTCGCCAAGCTGTGCGTGCCGGCGATGCAGGAGCGGCGCGACGGGGCGATTGTCATCGTGTCGTCCATCGCCGCGTACAAGGGCTCGGCGATGCTCGGCATCTACGCGGTCACGAAGGCCGCCGACACCCAGCTCGTGCGCAACCTTGCGGTCTCCTACGGAGCGGACAACATCCGCGCCAACGGCATCGCGCCGGCGCTCGTGAAGACGGACTTCGCGCGGACCCTGTGGGAGAACCCCGAGCGCGCCGAGCGCGTCGCCAACACGTACGCGCTGAAGCGGCTTGGCGAGCCTGACGACATCGCGGGCGCGGCGGTGTTCCTGTCGTCCCGCGCCGGCGCGTGGATGACCGGCCAGACGCTCATCATGGATGGCGGCTGGTCGGTCAGTGACTGACGGGCCGCCGTGTTCAGTTGAGGAGGCCGGGGAGGAACAGCACGAACCCGGGCCACAGCGAGACGATCACGATCACCGCCAGGTGGCTGAGGTAGAACGGCAGCGAGGTGACGATCGCCTGCTCGAAGGGCACCCCGGCGATCTGCGAGGCGGTCATCAGCGTCATCCCCACCGGCGGAGTGATGTTCGCGACGTTGAGCGCCAGGATCATCACGATCGCGAAGTGCAGCGGGTCGAAGCCGAGCTGCACCATGGCGGGCACCAGCACCGGCGCGACGACGACGAGGGCCGGCACCACGTCGAGCACGGTCCCCAGCACGATGAGGAGCGCGTTCACCAGCATGATCTGCACGACCCAGAGGTCGCTGATCGAGGTGATGAGGCCGGCCGCGTCCCGCGCGATGCCGGACCGCGTGACGAACCAGCCGAGCACCGCGGACGCCGCCAGCAGGAAGAACACGACGCCTGAGAAGCGCACGGTGGCGACCAGCGCGCCCCAGATCTCGCGCACCGTCAACGTGCGGTAGAACAGCGTCCCCAGAAGCACGGTGTACATCGCCGCGAATGCCGACGCCTCGGTGATCGTCGTCATGCCCGACAGGATGCCGCCGAGGATGATGACGGGCACCAAGAGCGCCGGGATCGTCGGCAGGAAGGCCCTCGCGGCGGCGGCGAGGTTGGTGTCGCCGTGGCGCGGGAAGTCGCGCAGCCACGCCAGCACGACGCTCACCACGAGCAGCGCGAACGCCATCAGGATGCCCGGCAGGATGCCCGCGGCGAAGAGGTCGAGCACGGTCACGTTCTGCAGGATCGCGGCGTAGATCACCATGACGACGCTCGGCGGGATGATCGGACCGATGATCGAGGAGCAGGCCGTCACCGCCGCCGCGTAGGCGGGCGAGTATCCCTCGCGCTTCATCGCAGGGATCATGATCTTGCCGACGGCCACGGTGTCGGTGATCGCCGCACCCGTCAGGCCGGAGAAGAACAGGCTGACGGTGATGTTGACGTGGCTGAGCGCGCCGCGGACGCGACCGAGCAGCGCGTTGTTGAAGTCGACCAGCCGCTCGGTCAGCCCCGCCCGGTTCATGAGCTCGGACGTGAAGATGAAGTACGGGACCGCCATCAAGAGGTAACCTGCGACGCCGGAGAACATGCGCTCCGCGACGATCTGCAGGAAGGCCACACCGCCGAGCTCCCACACGCCGGCGAGCCCGGACATCACCATCACCACCCCGATGGGCGTGCCGATGAGGATGAGCGCGACGAAGATGGTCAGGGCGGAGGTCAAGGGCGCGACACCTCCTCATCACCGCTCGCAAGCCTCTGCGCCTCGCGCATCGGGTCGGCGTCGGTGAAGAGGTCCGCCCCGCACAGGACATGGACGAGGAGGATCGCCCCGCCGATCGGCACGCACGCGACGACGAAGCGCGAGTGCACCTGGATCTGGTCGGACACCATGTAGACGTCGCCCGAGGCGAGGAAGAGGTCGGCGCCGTACCAGATGAGCAAGCCGGCGAGGAGGCCGACGATGGCGTAGTTCACCGCGGTCAGGGCGGCAGCGACCGGCCTCGGCAGGAGCGCGACGAGCGAGGTCATCGCGATGTGCTGGCCACGGGCAAAGGCGATGGTGATGGAGAGGAAGCCCACCCAGGGGATGAGCAGCCGTGCCAGCGAGTAGGTCCAGGACAGGGCTGCGCCGGTGAGCACCGTGTAGAAGAACCCGGTAAAGGAGATCGACAGCATGACGACGACGAAGGCGACGGTCACGACCGTGACCGCTCCATTCAGCCGCGCGCTGATCCTGCGTCGAACGCCCGTCGCGGGGCTCGTGGGAGGGACGGTCACCACCGCCCCCCCAAGCGCTCGCCTCGCGTCACGGCGAGCCCTTGCGCCGGCGTCGTCAGCGGCCGTAGCGCTCTAGGTCCTCCGCCGGCAACTCCGCGGTCAGCCGCTCGACCTCGCCGAGCAGCGCATCGACCTCGGACTCCGCAATCCCGAAGTCGTTGACGATCCACTCGCGCCACGCCGGGCGGGCGATCTCGGCCATCGCATCGCGCTCGGAGGCAGGCAGCACGTAGCACTCCTTGAACTCCTCGCAGGACATCTCCCAGCCGATGATGGAGTAGAGCGAGTTGATGCCGTGGGCGAGCTCGATCGCCTCGCGTGCCGAGGTGACGATCGCCTCCTGGTACTCCTGCGGCAGGGACTGGAACCACTCTTCGCTGACCAGCCAGGCCTGCGAGTTGTACACGTGCCCTGACAGGGTGGTGTAGTCGTTCACCTCCCAGAGCTTGAAGTTTCGGCTGACGCCAGGAGCGTTGAACTGTCCGTCCGCGAGCCCCGTGGACAGTGCTGTGATGACCTCGCCCCACGGCAGCGGCGTCGCCGAAGCGCCGAGCGCCTTCATCGTTGCGACGTGGGCGGGGTTCTCCTCGACGCGGATCTTCAGCCCCTCGATGTCGGCCGGGGTCTTGATGAGCCGCTCGTTGTTGGTGAACGCGACGAAGCCCCCGCCATCGTCGAACGTGCCGAGGTAGCGCAGGCCCGCCTCTTCGACGGTCCCGGACATGAAGTCGGCGAACCACTCGCCGTCGAAGAAGGCATGGGCGACGCGGTAGTTCGGGAACAGGAACGGTGCGGTGATGACCTGGTAGCGCGGATAGAACGAGCTCATCGCCCCCGACGAGATGATCGTCGACTGGAGGAGGTCGCCGCCCTGCGCCTGCTTGGCGGTCTCGACCTCGGAGCCGAGCTGCCCGGCAGCGAAGATCTCCACCTCCACCGCCCCGTCGGTCTTGGACTCCACCTGCGACTTGAAGTGCGTCAGCGCGACTTGGATTGCGTTGTCCAGCGAGCCCGGCGACAGGTGCGCGATCGCCATCGTGTGGTCCTGCGCCCGCGCGACGCCCGCAGTGCCGGCTACGCCAATCATCAGCGCGGCCGCCGCTGCGCATGCCGCGGCGGCCTTCATCCGGCTCGACCAATCAGCCATGTCGTCCCCCATCCCGTTTGCGCAGGAATGCTATGGGGCAACGCAACCAATCGAAAGCAAAAACTTTCACCGGCGAGCGAACAATAAGCGGGCGCCTCCCGGTGGGAGACGCCCGTTCGCTACCAGGTGCGCACGGCCCTCACATGCCGATGACGGCGCAGGCGACCCGGCCCCCGGCCGCGCCGTCCGGCTGGGTGGTGTAGTCGTCGGCACCGGAGTGGATCATCAGCGCCGAGCCGTCGTCGTCCATCAGCGGGTTGTCGCCGCCCTCGATGGAAACGCGGTCGTTGACCACCTCGTGACGCAGCGTGCCGTCCTCGCCGACGAACACGTTCGCCATGTCACCGGGGTGCGGACCGCCCTCTACGAGGAAGCCGTGCTCCATGCCCGCGGCGTAGTGCCCGCCGGCGGAATCGAAGCCCGTCGCGGGATCGCACTCGCCGGTCTCATGGACGTGGAAGCCGTGCTCGCCAGCCTCGATTCCCTCCACGTCGACCTCGATCAACACGCCGTTCGGCGTCTCGGTCAACGTCGCGGTGCCGATCGTCTCGCCGTCGGCGTCGATGAACGAGGCGGTCGCCGTCGTCCCCTGGGCATGGGCGGCCGAGGCGGCGAGGCCGGCGACGAGCGCCAAGGCTAAGGTTCGCATAAGACTCTCCTCCGTCGCGGTGGATCCGCGGTCGAGGGGCGAACCCTGCCCTCAGGAAGACGTTCCCCGCCGCGGCGAACCATCGCCACGCTGCGGCGCCGTCCTGGCTCACCGCACGGTGATGCCACGGCTCGCGCACGCGGACCGCAGCTCGCCGATCACCGCCGTCGCCTGCGCGACGGTGAGCGCGGTCCCGGACCAGATGGCGAGCGCTGCAAAGTCCGCCGCGGCGGCGTCGAAGGCTCCACCCCCGCCGTTCGCGACGCCAAGGCTCACCTTGTTCACCTGGCCCGGCGCGGCCCAGCTCGGCCCGGTGAGCTCGGACACCTCGTCCGTCCCTGCCGCGTTGCCGGCGACGCGGCGCGCGGCGCCGCCCGGCCGGTCGAGGACCAGCACCTCGGCGAGGAACGTCGCCGCAGGGTTCGTCGGCTCCTGTTGGTACTCGGGCAGCAGCGCGGCGCGGATCTGGAAGTAGCGCCGGCCGTTGAACGTCGCGAGGGACCAGCCGTAGCTGTCGCCGTCACCCTGGGTGCCGACGAGGAGCGCCCGCTCCGGCGCGCGGAACACGCACGCCACGGAGAGGACGTCGGCGTCGTCCACCGGGGATCGAAGTCCGTTGCGGCCGACCGCCGGCGTCACATAGCCGGCGGCGTGGCTCGGCGCGGCAGCGACCGGCGTCAACGCCTGCCCACCACCTTGAGCCGTCATCGCCGCGTTGTCGCCGCCGAAGAAGTAGGTCGCCGTCGCGCTGGCCAGCAGGGCGCTCGGCCCCGGGTTGCCGGTGGAGGCGGCGGTGACGACGAACTCGTGGGCAACCTCGGAGACCGCGCGGGCGATGTAGCTGCCCGCGGCGATGCCGGTTCGCGTGTCGGGCAGCGGGCCGGTCTCGAGCCGCCACGCCGTATCGGGATCGGACTGCCGCTTGTAGATGTAGTGGACCATGTTCAATCCTTCTCCACGGTGAACTGCTCCTCGCCGCCCGTGGCGGAGATGTCCGCGATGGTCTCGTCGGAGGAGACGGTGAACTCATCCTGCCCGCCGATGACGGTGATCGAGCCCGAGCCGGGGCCGCGAAGGTCGATGGGCTCCCCGGCGAAGGCCGCGTAGAAGCGCCGGCCGAGCGCGCGGTAGGACGGCGCGTCGTAGTGGTACTCGTCCTCCAGCGTCAGGTTGTCGGTGGGGACCACGATGGCGTTCGCGACGCGTTTCGGCGTGTCGACGATGGCGGCGTTGACCTGCGCTGCCTTGCTGCCGCCGGCGACGAACGCCGGCGGCAGAGCCGCGAGGAAGATCGGTGCATCGAGGGCGCCGGCGACCTCACCACGCAGGCCAGCGATCATCGCGTCGAGGCGGCCGGCGTAGGCGTCGACGTCGGGCTGCTCGGCCAGCGCATCGGAGATGCCCTGCGCCCAGAGGATCGTGAAGCGCGCGTGCGGCCTGAGCCCGACCGCGGTGTTCGACCTTGCGACCGCTTGAGCGAAGTTGTGGTCGCCAGGGTTCCAGTTGTCGTCCGCGAAGGAGGTCCCGCCCACCGCAGCCGGCACCAGGACGAGGTGCTCATCCGGCCGCGCCGCCGCGAAGTCGATGGCGAAGCCGAGGGACGGTCCGAGGGTGCGGGGATCGTCCGCGGTCGAGGCTGGATGATCGAGCGGCGAGCTCGCCTGCACGAGGGCGTCGCCGGACACCGCAAGGACGCCGGACGGATAGTCGGCGCCGCCATCGAACACCGCCGCGCCGACCATGTTCGACTGGCCGGCGAGGAGGACGACGTGGACGGTCCGCGCGTCGCCGTCACCGGCACGCGCCTCCTTGGAGGGGTAGCTCTCGACGAGGGACGCGGCGCGGTAGAGGCGTCCGGGGCGCCACGCCCCGTCCTGGGCGGACGGTGCGGTCGGAGTGGAAAGGGTCGTCCAGCGACTGCCCCCGTCGTCGGAGACCTGGAGGACGTAGCCGGTGATGGCGCCGCCGGTGATGCGAGGCGGATCCCAGCTCACGGCGGCCGTGTTGCCGGAGACGTCGACCCTGATCTTGCTGATGATCCCGACGGTGACGGGGCGGATGCCGCCCGCGACGACCCCGAAGCCGAGGCTTCCAAGCATCATTGTCATCACCGCACCCCGTCCATTGCGCGCCGCGTGCGCTCCGTTGGCGACCCGGGGCCAGGATAGTTCCGTCGTCCGTCCCGTGGATAAGGCGGTGCGCTGGCCGGCATCCGGGTGCGGAGCGGCGCTTCGGTGCCGCGTCCAGGAACGCGCAGCGATCGGGGATGGGGTGCCGGCGCGTTGGCGGCGCAGCTCGACCGACGCAACCGAGGCTCTCCGCCGCGAGGCGGCGCGGCTCCCGTGCCGTCGAGACGTGCGACGGCCGGAACGGGGACAAGTGCCGACGCCTGTGGCGCGGCCGACCCGTGCCGAGGATCAGAAGAAGGCAAGGAGGGGCGAGCAAAGCCCTTGCCCCGCCCGTGTCGCGACGGCTCGCTCCCCTACTTCCGCACGGGAACCATGCGCTGCGGCGGCTGCGGAACCCTTCGGTCGGATCTTGTGTCGGTGCGGATGGGTGGTGGGCGCGACTGGGATTGAACCAGTGACCTTTCCGGTGTGAACGGAATGCTCTCCCGCTGAGCTACGCGCCCATCCCGAGCGCGGCGATATACGCCCTCGGACGCCGGGAGGCAAGGCTCAGGCAGCGTGGGCAGCCCCGTGCGAGGCCCCCTCGCGGGCCGCCTCCAGCCAGCGACGGTAGCTCCTCTCGCCCTGCACCGCGTCGACGTAGCGCCGCGTCGCCTCCTCCATGGGCCAGCCATAGGTGGTGAGGCGCGAGGTCAGCGGCGCGTACATGGCGTCGACCGCGCACCACTCGCCGAACAGGAACGTCCCCTCGGAGCGCATGGCGCGGTCGCGCACCATCGCCTCGAACCTGTCCACCTCGCGTTGGGCCGGAGCGCCGCCGCGGCGCCGCAGCGTGCGGGAAGCGGTGAGGTTCATCGGGCAGGAGGCGCGCAGTGCCGCGTAGCCCGAGTGCATCTCGGCCGCAAGGGCGCGGGCCAGCGCCCGCTCCTGGGGGGCCTCCGGCCAGATCGCCGCATCCGGCCGCGTCTCGGCCAGGTACTCGATGATGGCGAGGCTGTCCCAGACGGCGAAGGAGCGGTCGATGAGGACGGGGACCTTGCCGGCCGGCGAGTAGGTGAGGATGGTCGGCCTCGTCTCCGGCTGGTCGAGTTGAACCACCACCTCCTCGTACTCGAAGCCGAAGTGGTCGAGCACCAACCACGGTCGCATGGACCAAGAGGAGGCCGCCTTGTCGCCGATCACGATGGTGTACGTCATGCCCTTGCTCCGCAGCCTGCCGACCCCTCCTCGTCTAATGGCTTCGCAGCCGACCGGTTGCGTCGCAGCGTCCTGATGACCGCGGCTCGGCCAACCGACGCGCAGATCGCCGACGCGATCCTGACGCTGGCCGCGGCTCGCGCACCTGCCAGCCTGTGCCCGTCGGAGGCGGCACGCGTCATCGCAAAGGACGGCAGGTGGCGCGCGCTGATGGCCCGTGTCCGCGAGGTCGCAGCGCAGCTCGCCGGCGAGGGCCTGCTCGTCGCCACGCAGCGGGGTCGGGCCGTCGACCCGCTCGCCGCGCGCGGACCGATCCGCCTGTCGCAGCCCCCCTACGGCGAGGCGGCGTCCGACGGCGACGGCAGCAGCGCGTCCGTCCGTCCGTCCAGGCGGTAGTAGGCGAGCGCTGCCCACTCGCGCGTCGCGACCTCGAGCTGCCTCAGCCCCCGTTCGGGCGCCAGCGGCGCCTCGCGCAGCAGCGCGCCCTCCGCGGCGATGTGGTCCACCGGCACCGGCACGAGGCCCGTCCAGTCGGCCCGACGGAACGTGCCCACCGAGCGCGGCATGTGGTAGGCGGAGGTGACGAGCGCCCAGCGCTCGCCGTCCCGCGGCCGGACGAGGTCGCGGACGAGGCGCGCGTTCTCGAGGGTCGACGTCGCCTCACCCTCGAGGACGATGCGCTCGCGCGCGATCCCCATCGCTTCCAGGAAGCGCGCCGACGGCTCCACGCCCGAGGCGTCGGTGAGGACCACCCGCGCCTCGGAGTGGCGGCGTGCAAGGGCCGCCCCCGCGAGCAGCCGCTCCGCGGCGTCGTTCACCGCGACCCCGTGGGGCGAGGCCTCGCCGGAATGCCGCTCCTGGTAGCCGCCTAGGATGATGATGCCGTCGAGGGGTCCGAGTTCTTCGGGCGCCGCGAAGCGCTCCTCGAGGGGCCGAAGCAGCCACTGGCCCACCGGCAGGTAGGCGGCGACGCCCCAAAGGACGGTCGCGACCGCCGCGAGCGTGAGCCCGAGCCGTCGCCCCGCAAAGGCAAGGACGAGGCCGATGACGAGGAGCGCGTAGATCGCGTTCGCGGGCTTGGCGAACGCGAACAGGAGCTCCGGCGCCTCCACCCGCTCAGTCCCAGGCGGGCGCGAAGTCCGGGTCGATGAGCCGCCCGGACGGCGAGCGCAGCGCGTCGATGGCTGCGTGCTCCTCCGTGGTGAGCGTCAGCGTCGCGGCGGCGAAGTTCTCGCGCAGGCGTTGTGGCGAGCGCGACTTGGGGATCGCGATGACGCCGTCCTGGGCGATGAGCCAAGCCAACGTGACCGCCACCGGCGACACGCCGTGCCGCTCGGCGATCCCGACGATGGTCTCGTCGCGCAGCACCTTGCCGCGAGCGATCGGACAGTAGGCGATGAGCCCCATCCCGTTGCGCCGCACCGCCGACAGGACCGGGTCCTGGTCGAGGTAGGGGTGATACTCGACCTGGTTGACCGCAAGCTCCACGTCCGCCGCAGCCACCGCCTCCTCGACGAGCGCGGCAGGGAAGTTGGAGACCCCGACGGCGCGCGCGAGCCCGCGGTGACGGATGCGGCACAGCGCGCGGACGGCTTCGGCGACGGGGACGTCGGGGCTCGGCCAGTGGATGAGGTAGAGGTCGACCTGCCCCACGCCGAGCCGGTCGAGGGACGCCTCGGCCGCCGACTGCATGGCGTGGTCGGTGAGGTGGTCGTGCCAGACCTTGGTGGTGACGAAGACGTCCTCGCGCGGCAACCCCGAGGCGCGGATCCCCTCGCCGACGGCGCGCTCGTTGCCGTACATCTCAGCGGTATCGACGTGCCGGTAGCCCGCCTTCAGCCCCTCGGACACGGCGACGACGGCGGCCTCCCCGTCCATGTCGAAGGTGCCGAGGCCGAGCTTCGGGATCGAGACGCCGGCGACGTCGAACGTGCCGCCCGCCGCGCTCACCCGATCTCCTCGGCGCGGCGCACGACCTTGCCGACGAGGCCGTAGTCGATGGCCTCCTGGGCGCCCATCCAGTGGTCCCGGTCGGTGTCCTTCTCGATGCGCTCGATGGGCTGGCCGGTGGCCGCCGCGAACATCTGGTTCAGTCGCTCGCGCATCTTGAGGATCTCACGGGCCTGGATCTCGATGTCGGAGGCCGCGCCGCCCGCGCCACCTGACGGCTGATGCAGGAGGAAGCGCGTGTTGGGCGTGCAGTAGCGCTGCTCCTTGGGCACGGAGATGTAGATGAGCGCCCCCGCGGAGGCGACCCACCCCATGCCGAGGATGTTCACGCGCGGGCTGATCATGCCGATGGTGTCGTGGATCATGTCGCCCGACTCCACGTGGCCACCTGGCGACGACACGATCACCGTGACCGGGTCGTTTGAGACGTGCGCCAGCGCGAGGAGCCGTTGGCACACGTCCCTTGCAAGGTCCATGGAGATCTGCCCGACGATCATCACCTGGCGCGCGTCGAACAGGTGCTTGTCGACGGGGATCGACTGTTGGCTCTTGAGCTTTTCCTCGTCCTCGTCGTCATCGTCGAAGCGGTGGAATATCGGCATTCAAATCCCCATCGATCCAGGCGCGCTATCTATGAGGGCGCTCGGGGAAAGGCAAACGCGGGATCGTTTGCAGGGCCCACGGGTTAGGCCCGATGGAGGTGGTACGATGACCGACACGACGACTCCCTGGGCCCGCGTCAACAAGGCGAAGCTCTTCGAACGGTTCGCCATCGAGATCGGTCCAGCGCTGGTCTTCGTTGTCTCGCTGCAACTCATGAACCTCAACCTCGCGACGATCCTGTTCGTCGTCGCGACGGCGGTGGCTGCCTCCTACTCGTGGTTCGAGAAGGGTCACTTCCCCTACATCCCCGCCGGCATGGTGATCCTCGCGGCGCTGTTCGGCGCGCTCACCGTCGTCTTGGGCGACGCCGACTACATCCAGTTCCGCGCCACCGTCGTGAACGCTGGCGGCGCCCTCGCGATCCTCATCGGCCTGGTCTTCGGGCAGCTCCTCCTCAAGAGGTCGCTGCAGGACGGCTTTCGCCTCACCGACGGTGCGTGGTGGGTCCTGTCGCTGCGCATGGTGATCTACCTCGCCCTGATGGCGGCGCTGAACGAGGTGGTGTGGCGGACGATGTCGGTGGAGTTCTGGGCGTGGTTCAAGACCATCGCGCCGGTGTTCAACCTCGTGTTCCTGGCGATCAACTGGCCCCTCATCCGCGACAACCTTCACGCCGAAGAGGGCGCTGAGCTCACCGAAAGCCCGCCGGCCGGGGCGAAGTCGTCGTTCAACCCTGCCACCCGCGGCGCCTGAGGGATCGGCCGAGCGTGGCGACGCCCGACGTCGCCAAGCTGCTCGACCCGCACGGGCGCACGTTCTGCGACGAGCTCGGCATCAGGATCGCGAGGAACACGCCGCAGCCGCTGTTCCAATGGCTCACAGCGTGCATCCTGTACGCCAACCCCATCCAGCGCGACCTCGCCGCGACGGCCGCCAAGGCGGTGTTCAAGTCGGGCCTCAGGTCGGCCAAGGCGATGGCGGCGTCGAGCTGGGAGGAGCGCGCCGAGGTGCTCGGCTGGAACAAGTTCGGCCAGTACTCGGAACGGACCGCGACCATCCTCAAGGACGCCGCGGACCTCGTGCTCGAGCGCTACGGCGGCGACCTGAGGCGCCTGCGCGCGGCGGCGGACGGCGACGTCGACGAGGTCCGGCGCCTCTTGAAGGAGGTGAAGGGGGTCGGCGACGTCGCCGCGACCATCTACCTGCGCGAGGTGCAGACCGCCTGGCCCGAGTTCCACCCCTACGCCGACGACCTCGCGCTGCGGGCCAGCGAGCGCCATGGGCTCGGCGCGACGCCGCAGGAGCTTGCCGAGCACGTGTGCCAGGAGGACTTCGCCCGCCTCGTCGCCGCCCTCACCCGCGAGGAGCTTTCCCAGTAGCGCTGCGGAACGGATCGTCGGCAGCCCGGTTCGCCCCGAAGACGGGAGGCGAGCCATGGCGAGGGCGGACACGGTGCGCGAGCTCCTCGAGGCGCACGGCCAGACGTTCTGCGACGAGCTGAGGATCCCCATCGCCAAGAACCAGCCCTCGGCGCTGTTCCGCTGGCTGACCGCGTGCATCCTCTACGCCAACCGCATCCAGCATCACCTTGCGACGCAGTCCGCGCGGGAGCTGTCCAAGGCCGGCTGGCGCACCGCGAAGGCGATGGCCGAAGCGGACTGGGATGCCCGGGTGAAGGCGCTCAACGCCGGCGGCTTCGCCCAGTACCAGGAGCGCACCGCGACGATCCTCGGCGACGCCTCCGAGCACCTCATCTCCGAGTACGGCGGCGACCTGCGCAGGATGCGAGAGGCCGCGGACGGCGACGTCGGTGACCTGCGCCGACGCCTGAAGGTGGTGAAGGGGATGGGCGACGTCGCCGTCGACATCTTCTTCCGCGAGGCGCAGGAGGTGTGGGACGAGATCCACCCGTTCGCCGACAAGCTCGCGCTCAAGGCCGCCGAGCGCCACGGGCTCGGCGCGGATGCCGCCGCGATCGCCAAGCACGTCGACCGGAAGGACTACGTCCGCCTGATCGCCGCGCTCACCCGCGACGAGCTCGAGCGGTGACCCCGCTTCGCCCGGTGCGGCCGTTCGCACCACTCACGATCGCGCCCCGAGCCGGCTAAGCTCACCGGACGACGTCGAACGTGAGGGGACACCGCCGATGGCCTACATCACCATGAACCGCTTCCGTGTGCGACGCGGCTCGGAGGCCGACTTCGAGGCGGTCTGGCTCGGCCGCGACACGCACCTGCACGAGGTGCCCGGCTTCAAGGAGTTCCACCTGCTCAAGGGCCCCGAGCGCGAGGACCACGTGCTCTACGCGTCCCACACGGTGTGGGAGTCGGAGGCTGCCTTCACGGATTGGACGCGCTCCGAGGCGTTTCGCAAGGCCCACGCCGGCGCCGGGGACAACAAGCCCATGTACCTCGGCCACCCCGAGCTTGAGAGCTTCGAGGTCATCCAGACCGTGTGAGCGGCGCTGAGTCCCGCTGAAAGATGCCGGTCAGCGGCGGGAGGTGAGGCGCGCCCGCAGACGCTCGTCCCCCTCGAGGCGGCGGTCCACCCTGGCGCCGAGGGCCAGCCCCGTGGACTGCGGGCCGCCGTTCAGTCGCCGGCCGAGCTCGCCCTGCTTCTTGACGCCCATCTTGGCGTAGACCCGCTGCATGTACTTGCGCGCCGTGTTGTAGGCGATCCCGACTTCAGCCGCAGCGACGCGGACGGTCTTGCCCTGGGTGATGTGCTCGACGAGCTGCCGCTCGATCCGCGTCAGCCCGTCGATGGAGACCACGGTGTCCGGCGGCGAGGTGATCTCTTCGATCGGCGGCTCGCTGAGGATGAGGACGCACCCGCGCTCGAGCTGCGCGCTCGGCGAACCGAGCACCAACGTCGTCAGCGGAACGATGGACACGCGCACGGTGCCGCTCGGCGCACGCATGAACTCCAGCGTGACGGGCGCGGCGGGCCACGGATGGAGCTCGGCTTGCAGCTGGCCGACGAACGGCGACAACAGCTCCTGGGCGTTCAGCGGACCCAGCCGGATGCCGCCCGACTTCGTTGCCGCAAGGTTCCACCAGGTCACGCAACGGTCACCGTCGAGGATGACGACGCGATCCGACAGTCCATCGAGCAGCGCGTGGACGCTCGTCATGACCAATGCATCGTGGCGCGGCTCGACGGACGTCGGCCGGTACGAGCTGTGACTGAGGAGCCGCGCGCTCGGTCGGTGCGGTTCGATCACGTTCGCGTCCCTTGAGCTGTTCCACAAGGCGGTCGCCCGGTCGGTTGCTTAACACGACGCGCAAACGCTTGGAAACCCTTTGAGGGACATCTCCGGAACGGTTTCAGGTATCTAAAAGGCGAAACGTTGGAGGCCACGTCGCCCGCGCAAAACTTTAAGGTGTAAGATCAAATCATAAGGGATCATCTGAAGTTGATCTGTGCGTCTCATCGCTGGAGGTTGGACCCCGATAAGACACACTTTACAATTCTAGTTTGCAAACAACCCCTGCCGTCACCACCGCACTACTTTGGGTAATAGCAAGTAGGAGCCGTTTGCGGACTTCTCCTCGGTGGGCCGTCCCCGCTAAAAGCCGGCATTAACAGCACTTCAAACAAGGCAGCAACGCGGCAGCACCCGCGGTTCCAGCTCCTCTTCGTACTTCTAGATACCTTCAAGCAGATCGACAGCAGGTCCGACGGTTCCAACAAGGAACGTCGGTCGTCGACCCCGCTCGAGGGCGTCCACGCGTCACCACACGTCTTCCGCAGCCCCGACGGTTTGGCACCGAGTTAAGGTTGGATGGTACCGATGGCGATTGAGACCCAATATCTCCAAGGCGAAGTCGTCGAGATTCTCGACGCCACGGCAACTGGCACGATCTACCGGACTGAGAACGGCACCCGAGAGGACAACTCCGCTGGCGGGACGACGCAGAGCGGGCCCGGGCTGACGTACAACGAGTTCGGCCTCTGGCGCGGCTACACTGGAGACGGGTACCTCGACATCAACGGCACCTCGACTGGGTCGAAGGCGCGCTTCACCTTCGACGCGCCGGCCGGCACCTATGCGATCACGTTGAGGGTGGCGTCCGGATCGAGCGCCAACCGGCCGATCTCGCTCACCATCGACGGGACTGAGACGGCGCAGCAGAACACCAAGACCGGCGGCTGGGACGTGTGGCAGCCCCTCGTCTTCACCTTCACCGTCGACAGTGACGGCACGCACACGGTCGACATCCTTCAGAAGGCCGCCCAGGGCGCGCCGAACATCGACGCCATCGCCGTGCACGAGGTCGGCGCACCGCTGAGCTTCGACGCGCCGGACTTCACCTCCCCGAACACCTTTGTCGTCGACGAGAACACCACCGAGGTCGGCACGGTCGCGGCCTCCGACAACGAGGGGCAGGCCGTCGCCTACGCGCTCAAGGCGACGGGCGACCATGCGCTCTTCAGCCTCGACGCCGCGACGGGACAGCTCGCCTTCGTCGAGGCCCCGGACTTCGAGACCGACCCCACGACCTACGCCGTCACCGTCGAGGCCACCGACGGCGTCGACACCATCGAGCAGGAGGTCACCGTCGAGGTGGCGAACGTCGAGCCCGAGCTCGGCACGCCGGCCATCGCGCCGCAGCTCCTGCAGGGTGAGGCGGCGACCATCGTCAACCAGCCCGATCCGCCCGCCGGCGACACCATCCACCGCACGCGCGACCAGAACCCCGAGGCCGCGGGTGGCGACAAGACGCTCGACGAGTTCGGCCTGCGCGTCGGCTACACCGGCGACGGCTACAGCGACTTCGGCGGCGGCGCGGGCGAGAGCATCGGCTGGACGGTGAACGTCGCGGAGGCGGGCAACTATCAGCTCACCATCCGCTACGCGAGCACCGACGCCGGCTCCTCCGACGTGCGTCCGCTCGACCTCGCGGTGAACGGTGGGGCGGCGCACGCGTCACGTTCCCCGGTGACGGCTTCGCCAACTGGGTCGTTCAGACGATCGACGTCACGCTCGGCCAGGCCGGCGACAACACCATCAGCCTCGCGATCCCCACCGGATTCACCAACGGTCCGAACATCGACGCGGTCGTCCTCCATGCGGTGGGCGAGGCGGCGAACTTCGCGTTGCCGACGTTCACCTCGGCGGACGCCTTCGCCATCGACGAGAACACGGCCGGTGAGGTCGGCACCGTCGTCGCCACCGACCTCGACGACGACTGGACCGGCGGCAGCCAGCCCGTCGCACCCACCTACGCCATCGTGGAGGGTGAGGCGGACGGCGCGCTCTTCACCATCGACGCGAGCACCGGCGTGCTCAGCCTGACGGCGGGCGTCGATCACGAGGCGACCGAGACGCTCTCGGTGGTCGTCGCGGCCACCGACGACAAGGGCGGCGTGACGCAGCAGACCATCACGGTCGCGATCGACGACATCGACGAGGCGCCGACCGCCGAGGACGCCTCCGCGAGCACCGCCGAGGCCACCGCCGTCGACATCGACGTCGCCGACCTGATCGCCGACCCCGAGGACAGGACGCTCACCGTGGAGGCCACCGTCGCGGCGGCGCTCGGCACGGTCAGCGTCGACGGGACGGTGATCACCTTCACCCCCGCCGCCGGCATCACCGGCGACGTTGCGATCGCCTACACCGTCTCGGACGGGACCAACTCGACGGGCGCCACCCTCACCGTCGCCGTCAGCGACACGGACGCGCCGGCGAACGGCCTCACGCTGACCGCCGTATCCTTCGACGAGAACGCGCTCGGCGCCGTCGTCGCCTCCATCGTGGTGGACGACCCCGACACAACCTACGCGCCGGGCGACTTCGAGGTCGTCGGCGACGATGCGACAAACTACGAGGTCGTCGACGACGGCGGCCTCGTGCTGAAGCTCAAGGGCGACGTCGCGCTCGACGCCGAGGCGACGGTCGCGGAGGTCTCGGTCCGGCTCGCCGGCCAGCCCGACATCGCCGCGACCCTCACCCCCGCCCCGGCGAACGTCGACGAGGCGGCGACCGAGCTGACGCTCACCGCCATCGACGTCGCGGAAAATGTCGAGGGCGCTCCGGTTGCGAAAATCGCCGTCGCGGACGTCGACACCACCTACACCGCCGCGGACGTCACCCTCACCGGTGCCGACGCCGGCGACTTCGAGGCCGTGGACGGGCCTGACGGCATCGTCCTCAAGCTGCGCGACGGCGTCTCCCTCGACGCGGACCAGGCGAGCCAGCCGAGCGTGACGGTCGGCGTCGCCGGCCTGTCGCAGTCCTTCACCCCGGCACCGTCGGACGTGGACGAGGGCGGGCCGACGCGGGTCCTCTTCAACGGCGCCATCACGGCGTACGGGGGCGGTCAGGACCGTCCGGGCGACGGCGGCACCGGGGTCACGGTGTCCGGCGACGGCTCGGTGCTCACGCTCGACGGCAACCTGTGGAAGCGCGTCGCGCTCCCCGAGAGCTACGTCGTGACCGAGGCCACCGTCCTGTCGGTGGACCTCCAGATCGCCGGATCGTCGGAGATCGCCGCGATCGGCTTCGACACCAACAACAACCCCTTCGACCGCCAGGGCGGGATCTTCCAGCTCGCGGGCAGCCAGCCCCAGGGCTCGTTCACCCAGGTCACCGGCGAGACGGTGAACGGGGTGCAGCGCTTCGTCATCCCCCTCGACGACTACGTCGGCAAGACGCTGAACAGCCTGGTCTTCATCGCGGACGACGACAACAAGCGGGACGGCCTTGCCACGGTCACCTTCTCCAACGTCACCTTGGAGGAGCTCGACCTCGGCAACCGTGCGCCCGAGGTGGTCGGCGGCGGCGTCGCCGACTTTGCCATCGACGAGCGCGGACGGCTCGAGGTCGACCTGCCGTTCGTCGACAGGGACGGCGATCCGCTGACCTACACCGTCGCCATCGAGGACGGCGACGGCAACGACGTCAGCGAGGCGTTCGGCCTGTCCGACCCCTCGGGCGGGCTCGGCCTGTCCGGGCGCGTGCTGTCCGGGACGCTGCCGACGGTGGTCGCGCCCGGCGTCTACACGGTGAAGCTCACCGCGTCCGACGGCGAGGCGACGACGCCATCCTCGTTCCAGCTCACCGTGGCGGACGTCAACGACGCGCCGATCGCGGACGACGTCGCGTTCGAGCCGATCTTCGGCGCCGTGGGCGAGGCGTTCGTCCCCGTCGACATCGCCAACTTCGCGTTCGCGTTCAGCGATCCCGACGGCGACGACCTCACCTTCAGCGTCGAGGGGCTGCCCCTCGGGCTCACCCTCAACAGCGAGGGCGTCATCGTCGGCACCCCCACCGAGCGAGGTACGGGGTCGTTCACCATCGTCGCCTCGGACGGTGAGCTGACCGCCCGCGTCGCGGTCCCGCTCCAGATCACCGCACCGGCGGCAGGCGACGTCGTCGAGGTCGAGGCGGAGTTCTTCACCGGCCTGCCGACGAACGGCATCATCTCCACCGGCGTCGCGGGCGCGTCCAACAACCAGATCATCCAGGCAAAGTCCGGCGGCAACATCACCGTCACCAGCGACCTGTCGCGCAACGGCGTGTCGGAGGGTTGGTACAAGGTCTCGCTGGTCGTCTACGACGAGACCGACGGCTCCGCGCCCTTCTCGCTCAAGATCGGCGACACCGTGGTGTCGGCGCCCGGCGCCACCTACAGCGATCCGGGCACCTGGCTGAACGGCAACGGCTCGACCAACCGCGGCGCCGGCGGACAGTCGGGCAACCGCAAGCAGCTCGACTTCGACACCGTGGTGTACGTGTCCGAGGGCACGATCCTCACCCTGAGCGGGCGGGCGGCCGGTGAGCTCCTGCGCACCGACAAGGTGATCTTCACCCGCGTCGACGCGCCCGACCTTGCCCCAACCAGCGTCGCGATCTCAGCCGACACCGTCGCCGAGAACGCGGACGGGGCGATCGTCGGCGCGCTGTCGGCCACCGACCCCGATGGCGACGACGCCGCGATCACCTTCACCGTCGACCCGGCCTCCGACTTCGAGGTCGTGGACGGCGTCCTCAAGCTGAAGGACGGCATCGCCGCCGACCACGAGGCGGGCGCCACGCGCACCGTGGTGGTCACCGCAACGGACGAGGACGGCAGCTCCAGCCAAGCGGCGCTCACCGTGAACGTCTCCGACGTGGACGAGGCTCCCGAGGGACTCACCCTCTCCAACGCCACGGTGGCCGAGAACGCCGCCGGCGCGGTGATCGGCACGCTGTCGGCGGTCGATCCGGAAGGCACGGACGTCACCTTCAGCGTCCCCGCCGGCTCGCCCTTCGAGGTGGACGGCGCGACGCTGAAGCTGAAGGCGGACTTCGCCGCCGACTTCGAGGCCCAGGCGAGCCTGTCGGTGGACGTCACGGCGACGGACGCCACCGGGCAGACGACGACGCAGACCCTGACGATCGCGGTCGAGGACGGGGACGACGCGCCGTCCGGCATCACGCTCGTCGGCGACCCCTCGGTCGACGAGAACGCCGCCGGAGCCGTGATCGGCACGCTGCAGTCGACGGACGATGACGGCACCGCTGTGTCCTTCACCGTCTCCGACGACCGCTTCACCGTGGACGGCGACGACCAGCTGACCCTCAAGGAGGGGGTCAGCCTCGACCACGAGACGGAGGCGTCCGTGACCGTCACGGTCACCGCCACCGACGGCACCGGCGCGGCGGTCACGCAGGACTTCGTCCTCGCGGTGAACGACGTCAACGAGGCGCCGACCCTCGCGGGCGGCGCGAGCCTCGACGACGTGACGTTCGCGCTCGGCGCGGGCGGCACCGTGGACCTTGCAGGCCTCGGCGCGAGTGACGTGGACGACGGCCCCGCCCCGACCTACGCCGTGCGCGGGGTCAACGGCGCGGCGCTGCCGGACGGCTTCGCGGTGACGAACGGCGTGCTCACGGTGCCCGCCGGCACCGCGGCAGGCGCCTACGAGGTGGAGGTTTTTGCCACCGACGGGACGCTGGACTCGGACTCCGTCTTCTTCACGGTGACGGTGGGCGAGCCCGAGCCGTTCACCGCGGTCATCCTACAAGGCGAGGCGTTCAACCTCATCAACGCGGCGAACGACTCCAACCCCAACCTGATCCGCACCGAGACGCAGAACTGGGAGCGTGACGGCTCGCCGCTCAACCCCGAGCCGAACTCCACGCCGGCCAACCCGAACAACGAGGAGTTCAACACCATCGGCCTGCGGCCGGATTACTCCGGCGACGGCTACCTCGACCTGCAGGGCACCGACACGGGGGCCCAGGCGAGCGTCGCCTTCGACGCCCCGGCCGGCACCTACGCGGTCACCGTGCGCCTCGCCAACGGCAGCGACCAGGCCCGCCCGATCACGCTCGACTTCGGCAACGGCGACACGGTCACGCTCGCCAACACGACGACGGCCGAGTGGTACGAGTGGGAGACGCGGACCGTCGAGGTCACGCTGACCGGGGACGGTCCGCGCACGCTGACGATCTCCCAGGACGCCGCCCAGGGCGCACCGAACATCGACGCCATCGCGGTCCACGCCCCGGGCACCACGGTGGACTTCTTCGCCGGCGAGGTGACGGACGACACCGCGGACGCCGACGGCAACCTCGCGGCGGCCCCGGTCGACGCGAGCGTGGAGGCGGACGCCCGCGGTGCGGTCGCCATCAACCTCACCGGCATCGACGACGACATCGCGACCATCGAGGTGGCGCTCGGCGGCGGCGCCTTCGCGCCGGCGTCCGTCGCCGGCACGGGCGAGGACCGCGTGGTGACGGTGGACCTGTCCGCCTTCACCCCCGGCACCTCAGTCGACGTCGCGCTGCGCGTGACGGACGGCGCAGGCAACCAGGCGACGCGCACCACCTCCGTCGCCATCGACGCGGTCGACCCGCAGCAGCCGTTCTCCTTCGAGCTCCAGCTCGAGGCCCGCGACGGGTCGGTGACGATCTTCGACGACACCGGTGGCGGCAACAACAACACCAACCTGACCCAGATCCGCGATCCGCAGAACGCGGAGCAGCCGGACGCCCTGAAGGGCGCCGACGGCCTGTGGGACAACTTCACCGGCGCGGGCTACCTCGACATGGGGCTCAACGCCGGCGACGCGTTCGCCTTCGACGTCTCCGTCCCGGCGGACGGCGAGTACACCTTCTCGTTCCGCTACGCGCACACCACCGTCGCCGGACGGCCGATGACCATCACGGTGGACGGCGGTGCGGCCGAGACCATCGCCTTCCCGGGCACGGGCGCCTTCGACACCTGGCAGGAGGCGACCATCACGCTGACGCTGGAGGCCGGGTCGAACACCATCCGCCTCGCCAACGTCGGCAACACCGGGCCCAACATCGACCGCGTGGTCGTGACCGGCGAGGTCGACCCTGTCGACCCGGGGACCGAGCCCGGCCCGCGCGAGACCATCCGCATCAACTTCCAGGATGGCTCCGCGCCCAAGGCGGACGGCTACCTCGTGGCCAACTTCGAGGGGTTCGCCGATCAGGGCAACGGCCTCAGCTACGGCTTCGTCACCGAGGCGTCCGCGATCGACGCGGACGGCACGACGGCGACGCCGATCGACGGCGCGAGCTTCCCCGCGATCGCCATCAACGAGCGGTCCGGCAGCGAGACGCTGCCCAACGACGGCTCGCTGCCTGCGGGGCGCACCGGCACGATCAACGTCGACGGCTACGACGCGCGCCTGCTCGGCTACGCGCACACCGACCTGCCGTCCTACAACGGTCAGCGGGCCGCATTCGAGCTCGCGCTCGCCAACGGCTGGTACGAGGTCACGGTCGCAGTCGGCGACACGGCGGGCCCGAACGACTCCGACAACCGCCTGTTCGTCGAGGGCAACCTCGTCGCCGAGTGGACGCCGACGGCGGCGTTCAAGACCGAGCTCGTCACCACGGTGGTGAAGGTCGAGGACGGGTTCCTCACCCTCGATGGCCGCGGTGGCTCGGTCACCGAGCTGCAGTACCTCGACGTGCGCGCGCTGCCCGACCTCACGCCCGGCGACGGCCGCGAGGCGCCGGAGGACTACGCGAAGTTCGTCAACCCGCGCGCGGTCTCGGCCTCGGCGGAGGTGAACCTCGGCGTCGACGACGGTGCGCTGCCCGTCGGCATCGACCCGACGGCCGACATCGTCCTCGGCATCGACGTCGTCGACGGGCGCGGCGGCGCGCTCCTTGAGAGCCTGCGGGACGGCTCGGTCCGCCTGTTCGAGACTCTGACCGGGCAGGAGGTCGCGTACAACGCCAACACCACCGGCGGCTTCGACTCCGTGACCATCGCGCCAGCCAACGACCTCAAGCCCCACACGAGCTACACGCTCGTCATCGACGGCTTCCAGGACCGCGGCGACAACGACGACACGGGCGCGCCGAGCCGCGAGTTCCAGAAGTTCTCCAATACGTTCGTGACCGGCGCGCCGCCGGAGGTCGTCGACCGCGAGGTCGCGTTCCGCGACACGGTGGAGCTCACCTCCAACCCCTTCGAGGGCGAAAGCTACACCTCCATCGAGATGTCGCCCGACAAGTCGATGCTCTACGTCACGTCCATCAGCGGCACGATCACGCGCTGGGCGGTGAACGCTGACGGCTCCATCGACCAGTCGAGCGAGGAGGTGTTCGTCCCCGGCGGCGACTTCAACGAGGGCGGCGGGCGGCGCGGCTTCATCGGCATGGCGTTCGACCCCGAGGACGCCAACACGATCTGGGTGACGGACAACTACCCGATCCCGCTGTCGGGCCGCTCCAACAGCGTGCCGGACTTCTCAGGCCGGATCTCCAAGATCACCCTCGGCGACGGCGGCTCCCTCGAGGACGCCACCATCGAGACCTTCGCGACCGGCCTGCCGCGCTCCAACGGCGACCACGTCACCAACAGCCTCGAGTTCCGCGCCAACCCCGACGCGGGCCAGCCCGGCGAGCCGGACTTCCTGCTCTACCTGACGCAGGGGTCCAACTCGGCGATGGGCGAGGCGGACACCGCCTGGGGCTTCCGTCCCGAGCGGCTGCTCAACGCGGCGATCCTCGAGATCGACCGCACCAAGACGCCGCCGGAGGGTGGCTTCGACCTCGCCACCGAGCCGCTGCCGGCGGACGGCCTCAACCGCCGGTTCGCGGACAGCGACGGCGACCTCAAAAACGGCGGCATCGCCATCACGAGCGGAGAGTATCAGGGCAACTTCCTGCACTTCGCGCAGGACGGCGTCGCCACCGTTCGTGAGACGGCGAACGCGAGCAGCACGGTCGTCAAGGAGTTCTACGACCCGTTCGCGGACGACGCGCCGGTGACGATCTTCGCGACCGGCACACGCAACGCCTACGACCTCGTCTGGCACTCCAACGGGTTCCTCTACGTGCCGACCAACGGCTCGGCGGCGGGTGGCAACGTCCCGAACAACCCGGACACGCCGCAGAACGAGGCGATCAACGGCGTCGGCCTGCAGAGCGACTACCTGTTCCGCATCGTCGAGGGCAGGTACTACGGGCATCCGAACCCGCTGCACGACCAGTTCGTGCTGAACGGCGGCAACCCGACGAGCGGCCCCGACAAGAACCAGGTGGGCAACTACCCTGTGGGCACCCAGCCCGAGGCGGACTACGACCTCGACGGCGCCTACTCCGTCGGCAACAACCGCTCGCCGAACGGCGCGATCGAGTATGTCAGCAACGTGTTCGGCGGCTCGCTGCAGAACGCGGTGATCTTCACGCAGTACTCGAGCGGCGACAACCTGCGTGCGGTGCTGTTCAACCCCGACGGAACCGTGCGGGAGGACTTCGTCCTGCGCGATGAGGCCGGGGACATCATCAGCTACGTCGATCCCCTCGACGTGATCGAGGGGCCGGGCGGCAGGCTCTACATGCTGACGCTCGACCGCGGCACCGGCATCAGCAAGATCGTCCGGCTCGACGCCGTCGCAGGGTCGACGGTTGGCGACACCAGCGCCGACGAGGACAACAACCTCGCCTTCCAGGTTGTGGACGCGACCGACCCGGCGGCCGTGGTCCTCAAGGTGACGGGCGTCGACGGCGACGTCGTCGCCATCGAGGTCGACTTCGGCGATGGTCCGGTGACCGTGTCGCCGAACACCCAGGGCGAGTTCACCGTCGACCTGTCGGGGACGACGGGCAGCGTGACGGCGACGCTCCAGGTGGAGGACGACGCGTCCAACACGGCGAGCCGGACGACCACCTTCACGGTGGGGACGCCCGCCGCGGGTTCCATCGTGGTGGACGCGGGCGAGTTCAACGTCCTCGACACCAACGACGGCACGCTGCTGCGCCTCATCGACGTGCCGGCCTCCCACGAGAGCACCAGCACCACCGACCTCGACGGCGATGGGCTGAACGACGGCTACGATGGGCGCGGCTACCTCGACCCCAACGGCGGGGCCGAGGACAAGGCGTCGTTCACCGTCAGCGTGACGCAGGGCGGCACCTACGACCTCACCTTCCGCATCGCGAACGGCAGCGCGACCCAGGCTCGCCCGATCGCCCTCAAGGTCGACGGGGACACGGTCGCGACGATCGCGGACACGCGGACCGGGAGCTTCGGCACCTGGCAGGACTTCACCGTCACGTTCCGCCTCGACGCGGGCACGAACACGGTGGTCATCGCCCAGTCCGCCACCAACGGCGCGCCGAACATCGACAGCGTGACGATCGTGCCGAACACGCTCGACGCGCCGGCCGTACCCAACGACGGCACGGAGACGGTGGGCGGCGTCACCTACGTCAAGTACGAGGCGGAGACCGCGGCCTCGACGGGCGAGCCGGCCATCGCGACGGAGGAGCGCGGACAGAGCGGCGACGCGTTCGTCGACTTCGTGGGTCCCGACACCGAGACCCTCACCTTCACCGTGGCCGTGGCGGAGGACGGCGCCTACGCCGTGGACTTCCTCTACGCGCTCGCCGCCGGCAAGACGGCCCGCCCGATGGGCCTCTCCGTCGACGGCAACCCGGTGGGCACCCTCGCCTTCGCGGCCAACAGCAACACGGCCGAGACCAACTGGGGTCCGCAGAGCGTCGTGCTGTCGCTGACGGCGGGCACGCACACCATCACGGTGAGCGCACCGGGCGGGGTCGGCCCGAACGTCGACTACCTGCGCATCTCCCAGGCGCCGGTGGACGTCTTCGAGCCGACCTACGAGGCGATCTCCGGCGAGGGCCGCATCGAGGTCGAGGCGACGGACGGCACCGCCCGCGTGGTGGATGCCGACACGGTGGAGGCGTACTTCACCGTGGACGCGGACGGCGCCTACGCCATCGACGTGGCGGCCAACGCCGGCGCGCCGAACGGCGGCGGGGTGACGTTCCTGCTCGGCGCCGACGGGGGCACTCCGGTCGAGATCGGCGACGAGGCCTGGCCGGCGACCGGAGAGTCGACCGCCTACGTCAACCTCACGGCGGGGGTGGAGTACCGGCTCGTCCTGCATTCCGACGCGGCGGGCGCCAGCGCGCTCGACTACGTCGACGTGCGCGCCGCACCCGGGAACGAGAACGCGGACATCGAGGTGATGAGCCTCGACCCGGCGTTCCTCGACAACCGGCTGCACTTTAGCTGGATCGACAACCCCTCGGTCCCCGACGAAGACGGGCAGGCCATCGCCGACCGTGACATGAAGGGCTCGGCCACCGTCCGCATCTCCAACAGCGGGACGGAGGCGCTCGAGGTCCTCTCGCACGAGCTCACCGGGCCATTCGACCTTGCCAACCCGGCCCAGCTCGACGGCCTCGTCATCGCCGCAGGCCAATTCGTGGACGTCACGGTCGACTTCGACCGCAGCGAGTTCGGTCCGACCCGCGGCGACGGGCAGAACGGCGTCTTCACCGGCGCGCTCACGCTGCGCACCAACGACGCGGATAGCCCGTTCACCACGGTGGACCTCGCCGGCTTCTGGCAGCCGGTGGACGAGGGCGGCCGCGAGCCGAACGTCAACGAGGTGTGGGAGGTGTTCGGCTTCGGCAACACCATCGACGGGCTGAAGCTGACCGGCGGCGGCGAGAACTCGGTGCTGAACTTCTTCGACCTCTACATCCCGGTGGACGAGACGGAGGTGCTGTCGCCGTACTTCCAGCTCGCCGACGGGGTCTCCCAGGCGAAGATCACCCAGATCGCCGCCTTCCACGGCCCGGGCCCGGCCTCGCTCGCCATCCACAACCCGGCGAACAAGGGTCAGACCGCCCAGGGCATGAGCCACCAGGGCACGGACAACCAGCGCCTCCTGCCCAACGGGAACGGTGACAACGGCTTCGTGTCGAAGTCGTTCGGCAACGGCCAGATCCCCGACGGCTGGCAGGGCGACGACGCCTTCGGCATCGTGATGGCGGGGCTGTCCACCAACCCGACGCTCAACCCATCGGGCTCGGACGTGCCGCAGCAGTCCGACATGACGGGCCGCTACGCGGGCTACACCGTCACCGGCGGCGAGGTGTTCGATCCCAACGGGAACCCCGTGCCGGACGGCTACACGGTGCGCATGTTCCAGGCGGTGGACGAGGACGGCAACGCCATCGCCAACACCTACCTCGGGGTGATGGACTACACCGGCATCAACTACGACTATAACGACAACATGTTCGTCATCGAGGGTGTGCAGGCGATCGGCTTCGGCCAGGACATCGCCATCAGCGGCCTCGACGACGCAGCGGCGGACGACCGGCTGGTGTTCAGCCGGATCGACAACAAGGCGAACGGCGCCCAGGGCGTTCGCGACGAGGCGACGTTCACCATCTCGAACGACGGCTTCGGTCCCTTGAAGCTCGCCGGCCTCAACATCGTGGGCGACGACGCGGCCTCGTTCGAGATCGTGTCGGGTCCGTCGGCGAACTCGATCCTCGCCGCCGGCGCCTCCGCCACCGTTACGGTGCGCTACGTCGGCACCGACACGGCGAACGACGACGCCGCAGTCCTGCACGAGGCGGCGCTCGAGATCCGCTCGGACGACTTCGACGAGGGCGTCCGGACGGTCCAGCTCGCAGGCCTCGCGCAGATCCAGTCCGAGGGCGGCGAGGAGCCAACCGTGGCGCAGATCGTCGAGGCGTTCGGCTACAGCACGAACGTCGCCCAGGGCGAGCTCGCCGGGGGCGGCGTGGTGGAGACCGTCGGCGACGAGGTGCTCCTGCCCTACCTCGAGCGGCTCGACGGCTCACAGCCGGTGGAGGTCATCCAGCTCGCGGCGTACCTCAGCCTCGGCAACGTCGGCCGGCTGAACTCGCACGGCCTCGCCAACGACGACCTCACCGAGCTCTACGTGTCGGCGGGCAACTTCGCCCAGTCTGTCCTCCCCGACTCCCCGGCGGGCAACGAGGCGCGTGCCACGTTCAACCCGACGGGCGGCTTCGGCCTGAAGGTGACGGTGGACGGCCGGCCGACGTTCTCGGCCTGGACCGATCCGGTGGCCAACGACCTCGACCCCGCGTTCAACGGACTCAACACCGGCGAGGGGCACTACATCCGCTTCTTCGAGGCCAAGGACGCGGACGGCAACGTGATCGAAGGGACCTACATCGGCGTCCAGGATTACCCGGGCGGCCACAACTTCGACTACAACGACCACATGTTCCTCATCCGCAACGTGAAGGCGCACGCCCTCACGACGGCGGAGGACGGCAACGGCGACGGGGTCAACGACGCGCTGCAGTCGAACATCGACAACGACGCGCTGGTGGACTTCTTCGACAACACCGATGACCGGCCGGTGGTCGCGGACCAGCAGCCCTTCCCCGGGCCGAGCGCACCGACCTTCGCGAACGGCGCGCTGACCATCGACGCCTCGAACTACGACACCGGCGGCCAGGGCGTGGCTTACAACGATGCTCCTGGTCTGGCGGGGGGCACCAACGGCGGCCGGACGGGCTCGGACGTGGAGCAGACCGGGCTCGGCGACGTCGGGTACATCAACACCGGCGAGTGGCTGGAGTACACGATCAACGTCGCCGAAGCGGGCCTCTACGACCTCGAGGCGTTGCTCGCGACGAACGGCGGACCGGGACGGACGGCGACGTTCGAGTTCTACCGCAATGGCGAGACGACCCCCTACGAGAGCACCGGTCCGATCGCGAACCCCTTGACCGGCGGCTGGACGAACTACCTGCCGCGCGGCGCCGAGGGCATCGAGCTCGAGGCGGGGCTGCAGGTGGTCCGCGTCACCTTCAGCGGGAGCCAGGACTTCCGTTCGTTCAAGCTGACCCAGCAGGACGACTCGAACCAGGCTCCGACGACCACGGGGATCAGCGGCGCGCCGAACGGGCAGGCGAACTCCGCCTACACCTTCGACGTCGCCGGCTTCTTCGACGACCCGGACGGGGACGCGCTGAGCTACTCGCTGGCGAACGCTCCGCAGGGGCTTTCGATCAACGGCGCGGGCCTCATCAGCGGGACGCCCGCCGCGGGTGGGACGTTCAACGTGCAGGTGACGGCGAGCGACGGCGAGCTGTCGGCGACGTCCACCTTCGCGCTGACGGTGGCGGCCGCTCCGCCGGTCGACAACGGCCAGACGCCGTTCCCCGGACCCAACGCCCCGACCTTCGCGGCCGGAGCGCTGACCGTGGACGCCTCCAACTACGACAACGGCGGTCAGGGCGTCGCCTACAACGACGCTTCGGGCCTGCAGGGCGGCACGAACGGCGGCCGGACCGGCAGCGCGGTGGAGCAGACCAGCGGCGGCGACATCGGCTGGATCGCCTCCGGCGAGTGGCTCGAGTACACCATCGAGGTTGCCGCCGCGGGCAGCTACGACCTCGACCTGCTCCTCGCCACGAGCGGCGGCGGGCGCTCGGTGAAGGTGGACTTCACCAAGCCCGGCGCATCGAGCCCCTACGAGACGCAGACCATCGCGAACCCAAGCACCGGGAGCTACACGAACTTCCAGGAGCGCAGCGCGACGGTCGACCTCGACGCCGGGACGCAGGTGGTCCGCGTGACGTTCACCAACGCGCAGGACTTCCGGTCCTTCACGTTGACGTCCCTCGAGCCGAACCAAACGCCCTTCCCGGGTCCCGACGCGCCGACCTTCACGGACGGTACGCTGACGGTCCTCGCCCAGAACTTCGACCAGGGCGGCCAGGGCGTGTCGTGGCAGGACAGCGCCGCCAAGCAGGGAGGCAACCTGTCCGTCCGTCCCGACACCGGGGTGGAGTTCGTCGGCTCGGCGAACGACATCGGCTACATCGAGGCCGGCGAGTGGGTGGAGTACACCGTCGACGCGCCGACCGCGGGGACCTACAACCTCTCGGTCGTCGCCAAGACGCCGATCGGCGGCAACTCCATCGCCGTCTCCCTCGAGGACGGTGCGCCCGTCGCGACGATCGTGCTGCCCGATAGCAACGGCACCAGCACGAGCTTCACCGGGACCACCTTCGCGCCGACCGCACCCGTCGCCGTCGACCTCGATGCCGGGGTGAACACGCTGCGGTTCACCTTCGGCGGGACGCCGGCGAGCAACGGCTACCTCGCCGACTTCCGCTCCCTCACCCTCGAGGCGGTCGAGCCGTCGGCGGTGAACCTCTCCGGCTTCGACGGTGGCTCGGCGAGCTCCGCCGCGCTGTTCAGCGACGCAGACCCGCTGTTCGGCGGTGACACCGAGACGATCCGCCTCCCTGGGCTCTCCAGCACCGAGGCGACGCTCCTGATGGAGGAGGAGCAAGCGGGCCGCACCGAGGCAAGCGACACCGAGGTCTCCCCCGTCATGGAGCTCGTCGGATCGGCTGCCTTCCTCATCGAGGACCAGACCGAGCTCTTCTAGGCCCGGTCGGCTCCCGCAACGCACAAGGGCCCGGGGATCGCTCCCCGGGCCCTTTCGCTTGTCCCGAACCCGTTCGCCGCGCGGCGCGCGAGCTACCGCATGACCGGCATCGCGAAGTCCGCGCCCTCCTTCACGCCGCCGGGCCAGCGCGAGGTGACCGTCTTCGTCTTGGTGAAGAAGCGCACCGAGTCCGGCCCGTGCTGGTTGAGGTCGCCGAAGCCGGAGCGCTTCCAGCCGCCGAACGTGTGGTAGGCGATGGGGACGGGGATCGGCACGTTCACCCCCACCATCCCGGTGTCCACCCTCGCGGTGAAGTCCCGCGCGGTGTCGCCGTCCCGGGTGAAGATCGCGACGCCGTTGCCGTACTCGTGCGTCGAGGGCAGACGCACCGCTTCGTCGTAGTCCGCCGCGCGCACGACCGACAGGACGGGGCCGAAGATCTCCTCCTTGTAGATCGTCATGTCCGGCCGCACCCGGTCGAACAGGCAGGCGCCAAGGTAGAAGCCGTCCTCGTAGCCCTGCAAACGGAAGTCGCGCCCGTCGACCACGAGCTCGGCCCCCTCCTCCACGCCGACGTCCACGTAGCGCCGCACCTTGTCCACCGCAGCCCGCGTCACCAGCGGACCGAAGTCGGCGTCCGGGTCGTCGGACGGGCCGATGCGCAGCGCCTCGACCTTGGGCACCAGGCGCTCCATCAGCGCGTCGGCCGCGGTCTCGCCCACCGGCACCGCGACGGAGATCGCCATGCAGCGCTCGCCCGCCGAGCCGTAGCCGGCGCCCACCAGCGCGTTCGCCGCCATCTCCATGTCGGCGTCCGGCATGACGATCATGTGGTTCTTCGCGCCGCCGAAGCACTGGGCGCGCTTCCCGTGCGCGGCGGCCGTCGAGTAGACGTAGCTTGCGATGTCGGACGAGCCGACGAAGCCGACCGCTGCGACGCGCGGGTCCGTCAGGAGGACGTCCACCGCCTCCTTGTCCCCCTGCACCACGTTGAGGATGCCCGGCGGCGCTCCGGCCTCCAGCATCAGCTCGGCGAGGCGCACGGGGACGGACGGGTCGCGTTCGGACGGCTTCAGGACGTAGGCGTTGCCGCAGGCGATGGCCGGACAGAACTTCCACATCGGGATCATCGCCGGGAAGTTGAACGGCGTGATGCCGGCGACGACGCCGAGCGGCTGGCGCATGGAGTAGACGTCGATGCCCGGCCCGGCCCCCTCGGTGTACTCGCCCTTCAACAGGTGCGGGATGCCGATGGCGAACTCGGCCACCTCGAGCCCGCGCTGCACGTCGCCCTTGGCGTCGGGCACGGTCTTGCCGTGCTCGGAGGACAGCATCGCGGCGAGCTCGTCCATGTGGTCGTTGAGGAGGTCGACGAAGCGCATCATGACCCGCGCGCGGCGCTGCGGGTTGGTCGCTCCCCACGCCGGCTGCGCCTCGGCCGCGTTGGCGATGGCGGCGCGCACCTCGTCCGCCGAGGCGAGCGCCACGCGGGCCTGCACCTCGCCCGTCGCGGGGCGGAAGACGTCCGCCTCCCGCCCCGACGTTCCGGCGACCGTCCTGCCGCCGATGAAGTGTCCCACGCTGCGCATCGTCCCCTCCGGTCCACGATTTTCGCGGCACGCTACAGGGGCCGACCCGCGGTGCGAAGGGGTGCGATCCGCTAGTTCGTCAGCGCGCCGGCCGGAACGAGCACCTCGGAGACGGCGTGGATGACGCCGTTGTCCGCCGTGATGTCCGGCAGGATGACGACGGCACCCGACGCGTCGCCGCCATCGGTGCCGCCGGGCACGCGGCCGCCGCCGGCGTCGCTGATCGTCACCTTAGGCACGCTCGCCTCGAGGATCGCGTACTCGACGGCCGTCATGTCCCCCTCGGTGGTGACGTACGGCGCCGCGGGCTCGCGCAGCAGGAGCTCGCCGTCGCCCTCGATGGCGAGCGTGTTGCCGGCGAGCGTCGTCAGCTGTGCCGTGGTGTCGATGAACTCCCCGGCCGGATGCATGCCCTCGACCACGTGGTTGGTGAGGATGGCGCGCAGCATTTCGCGATTGGCAGGATCAAGCAGCGAGGCCATGACGTCGTCCGGCAGCTTGGCGAACGCCTGATCGGTGGGGGCGAACAGCGTGATGGGCCCCTCGCCATTGAGCTCGTCCTCGATCCCGGCCCGCTTGATGAGGAGGGTCACGACGGCGAACGCGCTCGACTGGTTCGCCGTCGTCTCGAACACGTCAGCCGCCTGCGCGGCGGGGGCGCCGGTCAGCGCGACGGCAGTCGCGGCAGCGATGGTGGTGGTACGCAGCATGGTATCTTCCCGGACTGGATGAAGCTGGTGCAGCGCCAACGCGCAATTCGCGTCGCGTTGCCCAAATGCAACGTGCGCCGGCGCCCCTCGTTCGCGGCTCGACCGGAGGAAGCGGCGCGTGCGTCAGTGCGCCGCGAAGCCCCAAGCCGCGGCAGTCGTCAACCCGCCGTGGGCGCAGCGCCGCGCCGCGGTAGCGCGAGGGCCAGCGCGAAGGTGAGGATGCCGACGCGTCCAGCCACCATCAACACGATGATGACCGCCTTGCCGGCGTCGCTGAGCGAGCCTGTCACCCCAAGGCTCAGCCCGACGGTGCCGAGCGCCGACATCGCCTCGAAGACGAGGACGTTGAGCGGCTGCCCAGGCTCGAAGTTGGTTAGGAGCACCATCGCCGCCAGGAGGAGCCCGCAGTAGTACACCAGCGTGGCGGAGGCGGTGTTCACCGTCCTCTGGGGCAGCTCGCGGCCGAACGAGACCACCGTCGGCGAGCGCTGCAGCGTCGCGCCGACGAGCGCCCACAGCGCCGCGAACGTGGTCGTCTTCAAGCCGCCGCCGGTGCCGGCAGGCGAGGCGCCGACGATCATGAGGAGCATCAGGACCACCACCGAGCTCATGGCGAGGCCACCGATCGGGAAGGTATTGAAGCCCACGGTGGTCGATGCCGTCATCGCCTGGAAGAAGGCCGACAACACCTGTTCCGTCGGGGGCAGCGCCCTCACCGCCTCGTCGGTGAACAGGATGAGCAGGAACGCCACGAAGATGATGGCGAGCGTGGTGCGCAGGATGACCTTGCTCGTGGCTCCGAGGCGGCGGTCGTCGCCGGTCATTGCCCGCCAGCTGTCGGCGACCACGAGGAAGCCGATGGCTCCTGCGAGCGACAGGACCGAGACGACGACGTTGACGCCCACGTGACCGCGATAGTCCTCCAGGCTGTTGGCGTTGAGGCTGAAGCCCGCCGTGCAGAACGCCGAGATGGCGTGGAAGATCGCGCTCCACAGCGGCTCCTCCTCGCCCGCAGCGGTGAACATCGGGTAGAGCGCCGCAGCCCCCGCAAGCTCCAGCCCGACGCAGAACACGATGACGGTGCGCAGGAACGTCTTCACGTCCATGTCCTCGGGCAGCTCGAACGCAGCGCGCACCGTGCGCTCGCGGCCGCGGCTCAGCTTTTGGCGGATCGACAAGACGAGGAAGGAGGAGACCGTCATGTAGCCGAGCCCTCCCACCTGGATCAGGAGCAGGATGACGATCTCGCCGGCGAGGCGGTAGCTCGTTCCGGGGTCGACGGTGACGAGCCCGGTGGTGGACACCGCGGAGACGGCGATAAACAGGTTGTCGATGCCTGCGATGGGCCCGGTCTGCATGACGGGCAGCGAGAGGAGCAGGAAGCCGAGCGTCATGTACGCGGCGTAACCACCCACGAGCAGCCTTGGCTTCGACAGCCGGTTGAGCCGCGCAAGGATCTCTGAGGTGCGCCGGCCGCGACGCCGCTTTGCGGGGGGACCGGGAGTGACCATGGGTATGCCTGGCCTTTCAGCTCGCCGGCACGTGCCTTGGCGCCGCCGGTAGGGTGACGCTCAATAGACGGATCGGCCCGCGGGATGCATGCAAGAAACGCGGGTCAGCTGCGCCGCGCAGGATGGGTCGGCGCTCGCGCACCGAGCTCCTCCGCCGGCCAGCAACTGGGAGGGACAAGGGATGGCCACGAACCTTCGCGTGGACGACGCACGCCTGTGGGACGCGCTGATGGAGACCGCACGCTTCGGCGCCACCGCCAAGGGCGGCATCCGCCGCCTCGCCCTGTCGGACGAAGACCGCGCCGTGCGGGACTGGTTCGCCGCCGCCTGCGCGGACGCCGGCCTCGCCCTCGCCGTGGACGCGGTCGGCAACATGTTCGCGACACGCGCAGGGACGGACCCGGACGCGGCGCCCATCGCCTTCGGCTCCCACCTCGACACCCAGCCGGCCGGTGGCAAGTTCGACGGCGTGCTCGGCGTGCTGGCCGGCCTCGAGGCGATCCGCACCTTGAACGACGCGGGCTACGAAACGCGACGCCCCCTGACCCTGGTCAACTTCACCAACGAGGAGGGCGCCCGCTTCGCCCCGGCGATGATGGCGTCCGGCGTCTTCGCTGGCGAGCTCGACCGCGAGGCGATCCTGGCGACGGTCGACCGGGACGGTCGCAGCTTCGGCGACGAGCTCGCCCGCATCGGCTACGAGGGCTCCGAGCCGGCGGGCGAGCGCCGCTTCGCCGCCTTCGTCGAGCTGCACATCGAGCAGGGGCCGATCCTGGAGGACGCCCGCGAAACCATCGGCGTCGTCGCTGGCGGTCAGGGCCTCCTGTGGATCGACGGCACCATCACCGGACGCGACAGCCACGCCGGCACGACACCCATGGACAAGCGGCGCGACTCCATGACGGCGCTGGCCGAGGTCGCGCTCGCCTTCGAGGCCATCGCCAAGGCGCACGGCCCGGCCGGCGTCGGCACCATGGGCGACGTGACGCTGATCCCCGGCGCCCGCAACACGATCCCCGGCGCGGCGACCTTCCGCGCCGAGTTCCGCCATCCGGACGGCGACACGCTCACCGCCATGGAGGCCGCGCTCGGCGAGCGCCTCGACGACATCAAGGCGCGGCGGGGCGTCGGCATCACGACGACGCGGCTGCGCAAGGATCCCATTGCGTTCGACCCGACGGTCGTCGCCGCGGTGGAGGCGGCCGCCGCCCAGCACGGCTACAAGGCACGCCGCATGACCTCGGGCGCAGGGCACGACGCCTTCTACGTCGCCTCCACGTGCCCGACCGCGATGATCTTCGTGCCGTGCGCCGGGGGCATCAGCCACAACGAGGAGGAGAGCGCCACGCGAACCGACTGCGCGGCAGGGGCGCAGGTGCTGCTCGACGCGGTGCTGCGCCTCGACGCGGACGGCCTCACGGCGTGACCGGAACGCATCGCTCCGCCGCTCGCGTCGCGCCGAGCGGTTGAACGGGCCGCACCGTCGGCGCGATAACGGGACGCCCTCGCCCAAGGTGACCCCGTGACCGAGCTCTCCCCCGAACGCGCCGCCGACCTCACCGCCGTCCCCCTCGCCCGGGCCTACCTCGCCGGCGACGCCGATCCGGTCGCGGTGACCGAGGTGTTCCTCGACCGCATCGCCCAGGCGGACGGCGCGGCCGTGTTCCTCTCGGTGAGCACCGAGCGCGCCCGCCGCGAGGCCGCCTCGGCGAAGGCGCGTTACGCCGCGGGAGGCCGGCCTCGTCCCTCGACGGTGTCCCCGTCGCGTGGAAGGACCTGTTCGACATGGCGGGCGTCGTCACGACGGCAGGCTCCAACCTGTTGCGTCAGGCGAGCCCGGCGGAGGAGGACGGACCCGCCGTCGCCCACCTCGCCGCGGCCGGCATGGTGGCGCTCGGCAAGACCAACCTCACCGAGTTCGCCTACTCCGGCCTCGGCCTCAACCCGCACTACGGCACGTGCGCGAACCCGCACGACACGACGACGCCGCGCGTGCCCGGCGGCTCGTCCTCGGGCTCGGCCGTCGCCGTCGCTGCGGGGCTCGCCACGACCGCCATCGGCACCGACACCGGCGGCTCGGTGCGCGTCCCGGCCGCGTTCAACGGCCTCGTCGGCTACAAGTCGTCCGAGGGACGCATCGTCAAGGACGCGGTGTTCCCGTTGTCGCTCACCCTCGACACCGTGGGCCCTCTCGCCCGCACCGTGGAGGACTGCGTGCACCTCGACGCCGCCCTGCGTGGCTCAGCACCCGCGGTGCGCCGCGCCAACCCCGGCGGACTGCGCGTCATCGTATGCGAGACGCTGTTCCTTGAGGACTGCGAGGACGCGGTGGCGGACGCCTTCGAGGCCGCCGTCGTGCGCCTGGAGCGCGCCGGCGTCACCGTCGAGCGGCGTCTGGTGCCCGAGGTGGGCGAGGCGGCGCGCATCATGGCCGAGCACGGCACCGTCGCCGCGGCCGAGGCCTACGCGCTCCACCGCGAGCGCATCGAGGGAGCCGACGTGGAGGAGATGGACGGCCGCGTCGTCGCCCGCATCCTGCGCGGACGGCAGATGAGCGCGCTCGACCTCGTGACCATCCTGCACGCCCGCGCCACGCTCGCCGAGCGCCTCGCCGCCATCCTCGACGAGGCCTTCCTCGTCGGCCCCACCGTGCCCCACGTGGCGCCGGAGATCGCCCCGCTGGACGCGGACCCTGAGCTCTTCGCCACCGTCAACCTCAAGACGCTGCGCAACACGATGACCGGCAACTTCCTCAACATGCCGGGCGTCGCGATGCCGATGGCGGGCGAAGGGCCGCTGCCGGTCAGCTTCCTGCTGTCGGCGACCGCCGGCGACGACGACAGGCTGCTCGCCGCCGCGCTCGCGGTGGAGCGCATCGTCCGCGGCGACTGACCGGACGCAGGGCTCCGCTCGGTCGAGGGGGCGCTTGGGATCAAGGGTCTGGGGCAGGGCCGGGTTGAAACGCAAGACGCCGCCCCGTTCGGGGGCGGCGCCTCGCTTGGCTGCGCTGGAGCGGTGCGGGTCAGCGAACCGAGAGCTCGCCCTCGAGCCCGGCGATCTGATCGTCCGCGGCCAGCAGCGGGGTGATGCGGCGCACCGTCACCCGACGGTTCGCCTGGCTCGGCCCCTCGGTCGGCACCTTGAGGAACTGCTCGCCAAAGCCCTGGCTGACGATGTTCTCCGGCGGGATCTCGAAGTACTCGGTGAGCAGCGTCGCGACGCTCTCCGCCCGCTCGTCGGACAGGATGAGGTTCGAGTCCTCGGACCCCACGGCGTCGGTGTGGCCCTCGACGAGGAACACCTCGGCCGGGTTGTCGAGGATCGCCTCCTCCATCGCGACGCCCAGCGTCTCTAGGGCGTCGATCTGCGCGTCGGGCACCTCCGCCGAGCCGGACTCGAAGGTGATCGTGTCGATGTCGATGCGAGGCATCAGCGCTCGCAGGTCCTCGTTGTAAAGCACCTGGTTCAGCGTGTAGGCCCGCTCGACCTCGCGCACCGGCTCGGCCGTCACCGTCTCGTAGACCACCTGCACCGAGGCGCGGGAGGGCTCGACGATGTAGCGCTCCTGCGGGACGTTGATGACGATCGGACCGATGTCCACCGACAGGCCTGCGTTGTCGTCCCACCAGGTCGGCAGGTTGTTGAACAGCGTGACCGTGCGCCCGTCAGGGAACTCACGGTAGCGCCGGATCGGCACGCCATACTCATCGACGATTGTCACCACGCGCACGCCGTTGTTGCGCACCACGACGCTCTGGGTCCAGCCGCCCTGCAGGTCGACGACGTCGTAGGTGTCCGCACGCCAGCGCAGCCGCGCCGGGTCGGCGTTCACGATGAACGGACGACCATCGACCACGTAGGTTGTGCGGTTGGCCGTGTTGGCGATGATCGAGGCGGCGGCGAAGGCACCGAGGCCGACGAACGCCGCGCGCGCGACGTCGTCGCGACGGCGATCGCGAGCCCAGTCGCGGAACCGATCGCGACGGCGCTCGATGCGGTCGAGCCGGTCGTCGCGCCGGTCGCGGCGGATCTCTCGGCGCAGCACCTGCCGGCGGTCGCGCAGCCGATCCGCGCGCCGCTCAGCGCGGCGGTTCCGGTCGACCAGGCGGGCGTTGTCCTCGCGCAGCCGCTCGACCCGGTTAGCCTGCCGCTCGCGGACGCGCTCACGCAGCGCCTGGCGATCGTCCCGTCGCTCCTCGCGAGCCTCCTGGCGGCGCTCCTGACGCCGCTCTTGGCGGCGCTCTTGGCGCTGCTCCTGCCGCTCCTCGACCCGCTCCTCACGGCGCTCCAGCCGCTCCTCGGCGCGGCGCTCCTGGCGCCGCTCTTGGAGCTGCTCTCGGCGCGGCTGGTCCTGGTTCTGTACGCGCCGCTCCTGGCGCTCCTCGCGGCGCTCCTGACGCTGCTCCTGCCGCTGCTCGACCCGCTCCTCACGGCGCTCCTGACGCCGCTCCTGCCGCTCCTCGGCGCGGCGCTCCTGGCGCCGCTCTTGGAGCTGCTCTCGGCGCGGCTGGTCCTGGTTCTGTACGCGCCGCTCCTGGCGCTCCTCGCGGCGCTCCTGACGCTGCTCTCGGCGCGGCTGGTCCTGGTTCTGTGCGCGCCGCTCCTGCCGCTCCTCGCGGCGCTCTTGACGCCGCTCCTGGAGCTGCTCACGGCGCGGCTGGTCCTGGGTCTGCGCGCGGGGCTCCTGGCGCTCCTCGCGGCGCTCCTGGCGCTGCTCGCGGCGCTCCTGACGCTGCTCGACGTTCTGCGCGCGACGCTCCTGGCGTTCCTCGCGACGTTCTTCCCGGCGCTCCTCGCGCGCCTGGGCACGACCCTGCGGCTGCGCCTCCTGCACGCGCCGCTCCGCGCCATCGCGCAGGCGTCGCTCGACCTCTTCCTGGACCGGCGAGCCCGAGAGCTCACGCGATTGAGCCAGGAGGAGGGGTCCGTGCCCGCGAGCCCCAAGCCGCTCGTTCGTTGACCCAGCGGCCGCGGTGAAGCCCGTCGTCGAACCCGTCGCCGTGACGGACGCTGGGAGCGCCGTCGCCGGTATGGAGGTCGCGGCGAGCGCGGCGGCGAGGCCCCAACTCGTCAGTTGTCGCATGGTTGCCTATCCTTTTGGCTCGTCTGCCGCACACCTAGTCACGCGCGCGTGTACGAGGACTGAACGCACGTGTCCACGCCCCCGTTCGTTATCGGCAACATGCTGCAAGACGAGGCGTGGTCGTCGTCCGCCGCGCGCCTTCCACGTGAAGATAAGGGCTCTAGGGGATGACGCGCCGATTAGGTGTGGATGACGCGACCGTACGCGTCGAGCACGCTCTCGTGCATCATCTCCGACAGCGTCGGGTGCGGGAAGACCGCATGCATCAGGTCTTCCTCGGTGGTCTCAAGGTTCATCGCGACAACGAAGCCCTGGATCAGCTCCGTCACCTCCGCCCCCGTGAGGTGCGCGCCGAGGAGCTCGCCCGTCTCGCCGTCGAACACCGTCTTGACCAGCCCCTCCGGCTCGCCGAGCGCGATCGCCTTGCCGTTGCCGATGAACGGGAAGCGGCCGACCTTCACCTTGTGGCCCGCCTCCTTCGCCCTCGCCTCTGTCAGCCCCACCGAGGCGACCTGAGGCTGGCAGTAGGTGCAGCCGGGGATCTTGGTCTTGTCGAGGGGGTGCGGGTCGAGCCCGGCGATCGCCTCCACGCACACGACGCCCTCGTGCTCGGCCTTGTGCGCCAGCATCGGCGGGCCGGCGACGTCGCCGATGGCGTAGACGCCGTCGACGCTGGTGCGCCCGTAGGGATCGGCGACGACGACGCCGCGCTCCGTCTTCACGCCCACCTCCTCGAGCCCCAGCCCCTCGATGTTGCCGACGACGCCTACGGCGGAGATGATGCGGTCCACCTCCAGCGTCTCGGCCTTGCCGCCCGCCTCGACGGTCGCCTTCAGCGTCCGACCCTTGTCGACGCCGGTCACCTTGGCGCCGGTCATGATGGTGATGCCCGCCTTCTCGAGGCGCTTCCTCACGATGCCGGCGATCTCCGCGTCCTCCACCGGCAGGATCTGGTCGAGCACCTCGACGACGGTGACCTTCGAGCCCATGGAGTTGAAGAAGCTCGCGAACTCGATGCCGATGGCGCCGGAGCCCACCACGAGCAGGCGCTCGGGCAGCTCCTTGGGCACCATCGCCTCGAAGTAGGTCCAGATGCGCTCGCCGTCGGGCTCGAGCCCGGGCAGGACGCGCGGCCGCGCTCCGGTCGCGACGATGACGTGCTTGGCCTCGTAGGTGCCGGCACCACGCTGCCCCCTTGGGCGCGCCGTCTGCTGCCGCGACCTCGACGGTGCCGGGCGTCTTCAGCTTGGCCGTCCCCCAGATGACGTCGACCTTGTTCTTCTTCATCAGGAAGCCGACGCCGCCGTTCAGCTGCTTCGACACGTTGCGCGAGCGCTCAACCACCTTGGCGAGGTCGAAGGAGACGTCCTTGGCGGCGAGCCCGAACTCCTTGGCGTGCTTGAAGTGGTCGTAGATCTCCGCCGAACGCAGCAGCGCCTTCGTCGGGATGCAGCCCCAGTTGAGGCAGATGCCGCCGAGGTGCTTGTTCTCAACGATGGCGGTCTTCATGCCGAGCTGGGCGGCGCGGATCGCGGTGACGTAGCCGCCGGGCCCCGAACCGATGATCATGATGTCGTAGCTGCCCGCCATGGTGAGGCCTCCGGTTGTCGAGGGACGCTAGCCCGAGATGGCCGAGAAGTCCGCCACGAGCCGCGTGACATCGCGCAGCGCCGCGAGGAGCCGCAGGCGGTTGATGCGCAGCGCCGGGTCGTCCGCGTTCACCATGACGGCGTCGAAGAAGTCGTCGACGGGCCGGCGCAGCGCAGCGAGCGCGCTGCATCGCGCCGGCGTAGTCCTCGCGCGCCACGGCGTCGGCGACGTTGGAACGGGCCCGCTCGACGGCGTCCGCGAGCGCTACCTCTTGCGGCTCGACGAGTCCCGCGCGGTCGACGTCGCCCTCGACGGGCGCGCCGTCCTTCTTCTCCTCGACGCGCAGGATGTTGGTGGCGCGCTTGTAGCCCGCCATCAGCGTCGCCCCGTCGTCCGTGGCGAGGAAGGCGGCGAGCGCCGTCACCCGCGCGACGACATCGACGAGGTCGATGGCGCGGGCCTGCGGATCGGGCATCGCCGCACGGACCACGTCGGCAGCGACCGCTGCGTCCCGCTGCTGCACGACGAGCCGTTCCAGGAGAAACGAAACGACCGCGTCCACGAGAGCCGCAGCTTCCCCGCGTGGAAGCGCGCCGTCGTCTGCAGCGCGTATTGCAGGCATCCGCTCGGCCTGCAGCGCTGGTGCCCCGTGCTGGTCGATCGCGGCCCCCGTCAACGGTCCGGCGGCGGCGGCCACGATGCCCTCCGCCCCGAGCGTTCGGAGGGCGAGGCGAACGCGCCGCTCCAGCACGAGCCGGATGATGCCGAGCGCCGAACGCCGAAGGCCGAAGGCGTCCCCCGAACCCGTCGGCTGCTCGCCGGCGGCCCAGAGCGCGACAGCTGGTCGAACTTGTCCGCCAGCGCCACCGCCACGGACGTCGGCGCCCTCGGCACCGCGTCGCCGGGCCCCTGGGGCGCGTAGTGCTCCTCGATGGCGGCGGCGACGTCCGCCGGCAGGCCCTCCTCTTCGGCGTAGCGGCGGCCCATGTAGCCCTGAAGCTCAGGGAACTCACCGACCATCTGGGTAACGAGGTCGGCCTTCGCGAGCCTTGCCGCGCGCTCGGCGACGTCGGGGTCCGCCCCCACCGCCGGCGCGATCCGGCGCGCCAACGCAGCGATGCGCTCCACCCGGTCCGCCTGGCTGCCGAGCTTCTCGTGGAACGTCACCGACGCAAGCTGCCTCGCGTGCTCGTCCAGGGTCAGCCGCCGGTCCTGCTCCCAGAAGAACCGGGCGTCGGCGAGGCGCGCGCGCACCACGCGCTCGTTGCCCGCCACGATCGCCGCCCCGCCGTCGGCCGCGTCGAGGTTGGCGGTCAGCACGAAGGCGGTGGCGAGCCCGCCCGTCGCGGGGTCGCGCGTGACGAAGCACTTCTGGTTCTCGCGGATGGTGAGGCGGATCACCTCGTCGGGCAGCGCCAGCGAGGCCTCGTCGAAGCGCCCGACGAGCACCACCGGCCACTCCACCAGCCCCGCCACCTCCTCGAGCAGCGCCTCGTCCTCCACGAGCTCGAGGCCGAGCGCGAACACCTTGTCGCGCGCGTCGTGCAGGATCTGGTCGCGCCGCCGGTCGAGGTCGACCACCACGTGGGCGCGCTCCAGGCTCGCCCGGTAGTCGCCCAGCCGCCGCACCCTGATAGGTTCCGGCGCGTGCACCCTATGGCCGACCGTGGTGTCGCCCACCGGCACGTCCGCCAGCGGCACGGGCACGATGTCGGGGTCCTCGTTCTCCGCCCCGAAGGTCGCGACGATCGACGTCAGCGGGCGCACCCAGCGCAGGGCGGCCGGATCGCTCGAGGCCGCGCCCCAGCGCATGGAGGCTGGCCACGGGAAGCGCCGCACGGCCTCGGCGATCGCCTCCCCCGCCAGCTCGATGGCCGGCCGACCGGGCACCGTGGTGCGGGCGACGTAGAACTCCCCCTTCTTCGCATCGCTCTCGACCGTCGCCTCGGCGATCGAGGCGAACCCCGCCGCGCGCACGAAGCCGTCGATCGCCTTGTCCGGCGCGCCGACGCGCGGGCCGCGACGCTCCTCGATCCGGTCGGGCGAGCGCGGCGGCAGCCCGGCCACCGACAGCACCAGGCGGCGCGGCGTGGCCGTGGCGTACGCCCCCTCGTAGATGAGCCCGGCATCGACAAGGTGGCCGGTCACCAGGCGACGCAGGTCGTCGGCGGCGCGGCGCTGCAGGCGCGCCGGGATCTCCTCCGACAGGAGTTCGACGAAGAGTTCGGGCATCGCGGATCTTTGGGTGGGCTCGGCGCCGCCTAGCACCCTCGGCGCGGCCGCGAAACCCTAATCGCAGCGGCGGGCGAGGCCGCGTGGCAGCACGGTGGCGAGGGAGCGCGTCGCGGCGGTGCGGCTGACGACGGCCACCGCCTCGCCGGCGGCGTTCAGCACCGGCCCCCCGGAGGCTCCCGGCGACTGCGGGCAGTCGAGCACCAGGGCGCCGCCGCCCTCGAGGACGCGGCACGCCGCGCGGGACTGGAGGTGGCGGACCGGCCGACCGTACCCGACCACGGTGACCGCATCACCCGCGGCAGGGGCGGGGCCCACGGCGAGCTGCGCCGGCGCCCTATCCGCAAGGCACAGGAGTGCGACGTCGTCCTCCAACGTCACCGCGAAGGCGGGCGCGACGTGCGCCACCCAGTCCATCCTGGCGTAGCCGAACAACAGGTGCGCGCGCTGCGGCTCGAGCCCGGCGAGGCAGTGTGCTGCCGTCACCACGACGCGCGGCGCGACGGCGAAGGCGGTGCAGTGCCGCTTGTGCCGGTACCCCGCGTGGTTCAGCCGACCGACGGCCGGGTCGGCGTCGTCCTGCGCCACAGCGCCGCCCGGTCCTGCGGCCGCAAGGCCAAGCGCTAGTGCGAGGGCCCTCGGCTTGACGCAGCGCCCCAACCCACGGCACGAGCGGCGGCGATGCGGCCGGTGCTCTTCCTCGACATTTCGCGGCTCGTGCGGCGCGCCGAGCACTTCGGCGGCCCGACCGGGATCGACCGCGTCGAGCTCAAGTGGGCCGAGTGGCTCGCCGCGCAGGACGCCTTCGACGGCCGCGCGGTGACGCGTGCCGGCCCGCGGCTCGTGAGCTTGACCGAGCGCTCGTTCCACGCCGTCCTCGCGACCCTCGACGCCCGCTGGCGTCGCGGCCGACCCCTCGGCTTCCGCGAGGGCTCGCCGCCCGCCGCCGCCTACCGCGCCTTCGCGGGTCGCCTCCGCCGCTGGAAGCTGCTCGCGGGGGCACGTCCGCTCGACGCCGGCGGGCGGCCCAACGTCACGCTCAACGTCGGCCATGACGGGCTCGACGTCGCCGCGCGCTTTGCCCGCCTGCCCGGCTCGTTCGCCGCCCTCGTCCATGACCTCATCCCCCTCGCGCACCCGCACTACGATACGCCGCGCGCCACCGCGCTGCATGCGAGGCGCCTCGCCACGTTGACCGAGCTCGCCGACCACGTGTTCACCCCCTCCGAGGCGGTGGCAGCCGACCTTAGGGCGCACGCGCCGAACGCGCGGTTCACGACGTCGGTGCTGCGGTTCGGCCCCGGCCTGCCACGGACGTCGGGGACGTCGGGGACGTCGGGGACGTCGGGGACGTCGAAGGTCACGTTCGTGCACCTGTCCACCATCGATCGGCGCAAGAACCTGTCCCTTCTGCTTCACCTCTGGCGCGAGCTCGCCGCCGCGCCCGATCCCCCGCTGCTCCTCGTCATCGGCCGAGGCGGCAACGACCACACCGCCCTGGACCTCATCGCGCGCGCCGGAGGGCTCGGCGGCGTCGTCGCCACGGGGCCGCTCGGGGACGAGGAGGTCGCCGCCCGGCTGGCCGGCGCGCGGGCGCTCCTGACCCCGTCCTTCGCAGAGGGTTATGGCCTGCCCATCGTCGAGGCGCACCAAATGGGAGTCCCGGTCGTCGCATCGGACATTCCTGCCCATCGCGAGGTGGGCGGCCTTGGCCCAACGTACCTGTCGCCGCTCGACGGCCTCGGCTGGAAGGCCGCGATCGAGGCGCTCGCGGGCGACGGGGCGCACCACGCTGCAAGGGTCGCTGCGATCCCCCCGCCGCCGCGCTGGGACGCGATGTTCACCGAGGCGACGCAGGTGCTCTTGACCCTCTCCGAGCGCGCTCCTCGCTGACCGTGCCGCCGAGGCTGTACGGCGGACAGCAACCCGGTCGTCTGTAGCGCGCCGGGCTGGGAGATGCCCCGTCATGCGCAGGGCACGGCGACGGCAGCCCGCAACCTACCGAGGCGATGCCGACCATCGACCGCGGGCGCGAACAACGGCCGTTTGGAGACGACCGGCGCACAACTGACGGGCAGCGCGGACGGCAACTGCGAGGGTGTGGGGGCTTCGCCGGTCGGTGCAAGGGAAACAACCGGGCGAGGGACAACCGCGCCCGACGAGCCAAGCACGGCGACCTCCCATCCGCCGATGCAACGCCGCGGGCGACCGATGGTGCAGGACGACGACCGGGCCGGGGGTGACCGTGCGTCCGGTGCTTCGACCCCGGCAAACTCGTCCACTCGAACCTAGAGGCTGGCCCCCCATGGCAGGACCGGACGAACCCATCGACATCGAAGTCCAGCGAGGAGCAGATCGTGGCCATCTCGCGCGAGCCGGAGGCGGGTGCAAAGACGGCTGATCTGAGCCGTGCGCGACCTTCTTCGCGCGGAAGGCGAAGTACGGTGGGTTGGGCGCTTCGGAGGCGCGGCGGCTGAGGGCGCTCGAGGACGAGAACGCCAGGCTGAAGCGCCGCCTCGCCGATGATGTGCTCGACAACACCTCGCGGAAGGACCTCCTTGGCCGAAAGCGGTAACGCCCGCCGCGCCCGCGCGCTGGCTGCCGTCGTCGGGCGACGCGGCAAGCCCGGGCTCGATCATGCGCACCGCGTCGCCGGCGTCCACGGCCGCTACGACGGGGTCGCGCAGGTCCCGGCCGTAGGCTCGACTGCTCGTCCATTGGATGGCTCCGCTGAGGTGATCCTCGCGATGCCGCCTGTCCCGATCCTTGCCGAAGCGATCCGATCATCGGGACATCGCTGTAGCCTAGTGAGCATGGCCGGCGTGGCTGTGGCTGCGCGCTTGCTCCGCCTCCACGGCGACGGTCACGCGGATCGTCGTGCGGTCGAAGGCAAGGTCGACCTCCAGGCTGTCCCCTTCCTGTAGCGGCGCGCCGAGACCGTCGAGGCGGATCGCCAGCTCGTCCGGCGCGAGCTCCAGCGTCCGACCCGGACCGATGGGCAGCGCGGGCAGCGGCGTCATCGTCAGCGTACCGCCCGCGTTCTGCAGCCCGACCATCGTCGCGGCGTCGGCAGCGTCCGATGAGGCGGAGCGCAGCGTCGCTTCGGCCTGCGAGTCGTTGTGGATCTCACCGTAGACGAGCGCGGTCGGACCCGCCGTGGCGTTGGTCCACGCATGGGCGACCTGCAGGCCCGCGGCGGATGCCACGTGGTCCTCTTCGGCATGGGCCGAAGGCGGCAATTGCAGGCTCAGCGCTACGGCGAGCGCGATTTGAGCAGATCGATGCATGGTCCCGCCCATTTCAGCCACGAAGGTCGCCGACCACGTCGCGTGAGGACGCGACGAGCGCCGGAAGCAGCGCGAGCGTCACCGCCACCGTCGCGAAGCCGGCGACGAGGTGGAGCTCGCTCCATCCGATGTGGGCGGTGACGAGGACGTCGGTTCGCGCGGTGACGACGCGCGACAGGACGACCGTTGCAGCCCAGCCCACCGCGACGCCGAGCAGCGCGCCGCCGAGGATCAGCGTTGCGGCGTAGCACCACACGAGGCCGAGCACGAACCGCGCGGGCGCGCCGAGCGCGCGCAGGAGCGCCAGCCGCTGGGCGTAGAGCTGGGTCAGGATGACGAGGCCGGTCAGGACGCCAGCCGCCACCAGCACCTGGGTGACGACGGCGAGGACGGACATGACCTCGCGCACGTCGCCCAGGAGGCCGTGCAGGCGGGAGAGCACCGCGCCCGGGAAGAAGGCCATCACGTTGTCGCGGGTGAACTCGGAGCGCAGTGCGTAGTTCGCCCACAGCTCCTCGGCGCTGACCAGGATGGCGGGCGTGCCGGGGAACGACGCAGCGTCGAAGGGCGGACCGACGGTGCCGTCCCAGTCCGCCCCGTGGCCGCTCGCAAGGCCGTGTACCAGCCAAACGGCCTCCACCGGGACGAGCACCGCGCGGTCCCAAGGGCTTCCGGTCGGCGCCATACGGCCGACGACGGTGAGCCGCTCACCCTCGTGCGCGCCCTCCTCCGCGGCCGCGCCGACGCCGTGGGCGGGCTCGAACGTCGCGCCGACGGCGAGCGGGACGCGCGCCCCGGCCACCGCCTCGGTGACGCTCGCGAAGCTGCGACCCTCGGCAAGGTCTCCGGCGAGGTGGTCAATGAACCCTTCGGTCGTTCCGACCACAGGCGCGCCATCGACGGTGTCACCGAACGCCAAGGGCGCGGCGATGCTCACGCGCTCGTGCGAGGTCACCTCCTCGTACACCGCGCCGGACAGCAGCGGCACGTCCGCCGGCTGAAGGTAGACCGCGGCGAAGAGCATGGTGACCTCGCTGCCCGGCGCGGCGAGGATGAGGTCGAACCTTCTCCGCCGCCCGCGCCGTGCCCTGCCGCAGTCCGCGCTCCTGGGCGATGAGGCCGACGCCGAGCCCCACCGACACCGCGATGAGCGCGGCGAACAGGAGGTTGGTCAGTCGAAAGCGCCACAGCATCGCTCGGACGAGGGCGAACGGACGATGCCCGGCGACGAGCACGATCCCGAGCGCGAGTGCCGGCAGGAGGAGCGCCGCAAGGAGCACGCTGTCCTGGGCAATCGGCGGCAGTGCCTCCCATGCGGTGCGCAACGGCTCAGGGATCATCTTGAGCTTCGACGACCTCACCAGCCTCGATGGTGATCGTCGCATCCATGGCGGCAAGGAGTGACCGGTCGTGACTGACGCTGATCAGCGTTTTGCCGCCCGTCCGCGCCACGCCGACGAGGTCAGCAACGAGCGTCCCCTTCGCGGCCGCGTCGAGGCTCGCGGTCGGCTCGTCGGCGAGGAGGACGGACGGATCGCCGGCGAGGGCCCGCGCGAGGCTGATGCGCTGGCGCTCTCCGCCCGAGTACGAGCGCACGGTACGCCGCCCGGCCGCGATCCCGAACGCATCGAGGTGGCCGGTCGCACGCCGACGAAGGCCGTCTCGCCGAGAGCGCGGCGCGAAGGCGGCGGCGAGCGCCGCGTTGGCGAGCGCCGGCAGCTCCTCGAAGAGCAACGCGTCCTGGAAGACGAAGCCGAGCCGCTCGCGTCGGAACCGGGCGCGCCGGCCGCGTGGGAGGGACAACAGGTCGACGTCGCCCCACACGACACGACCGGAAGCCTTCGGCAGAAGCCCCGCGAGCGCGTAGAGCAGGGTGGTCTTGCCGGCGCCGGAGGGTCCACGGACCCCGAGGGACGTCCCGGCAGGCACGTCGAGGGAGGGGACCGTCAGGATCGTACGGTCGTCGTCGCCCCGCACGACGAGGTCGCGGACCGCAAGCGGTTCGGCCACCGACGAGCGGACCGACGGTGCGCGGCTCACGCGCGCTCATAGACCGCGTCGGCCAGCCTCACACGCGACAAAAAGCCCGTGTTGGGATCGCGGTGATCCCCGAGCTGGAGCTCGCCGCGCGTGAGGATGGGCACGTTGAACGGCACGACGTCCACGGTGCGCTTGGTGTAGATCGCGAGGATGTCGTCGGGCCACTCCGCCGACGTCTCGCAGAACGGACAGACCGACATCGGCCGCTTGGTGAGGACGAAGAACGGCGCCTCCGCCTTGAGGGGCGGCGCCATGAAGCCCCGCACCGCGATGCGTTCGCCCTCGCTCACGAGGGCGAACTGCGAGAAGGAGAGGTCCTTCTCGTAGAGGTCGCGCATCCGGACGGGTCCGTTGGCACCCGCGGGCAGGATCGGCATCGCAAGCACGGCCGCTCCGGCCGTGAGGAAGTGGCGGCGGTTCATGTTAGACCTCCGATCGTCTGCCCCAAACATCGGCGGCTCCAAGCGGCTATCAAGGGCAGCTGGCCTTTTGGTGGGCCACGGGGCCCCGCGGCCCACCAACGTCCAAGTCAGTTCGGGCGGGCCTCGCCCTCGCCGGCGATCGACTCGGTGGCGTCCTCCCTCGCCTCCTCGGCGATCGGCAGCACGTCCTGTGCCGTGCGCGTGTTGGTGTCCGCTCCGGTCCCCGCATCGACCGTTTCAGAGGCCCCCATGGCGGCGTGGTGCATCACGTGGAAGATGTAGTTCTGCTCCACCGTGCCATCGAACAGGTGTGCGAACGGACCCTTTGCGTAGACCGCGACGTCCTCGCCGGAGTGCGTCTCGGACGACATGGGCACGAGCGCCTGCTGCAGGTACTCGGGGTCCGTCGCCTCCTCCTGGGTCACCTCGCGGCGCTCGCCCGAGTAGGTCCCGTCGGGCTGCTCGATGAGCACCGAGCCCGGGCCGTTCAGGTAGCCGATGACGGAGTAGGGCTTGCCGTCGTCGCCCATGTTGAGGGTCTCGGCGTGCTCGACCTGGCCCGGCGCGATCTCGTAGCACAGCCCGAGGATCGGCGAGCCGCGGCCGCAGTAGCCGTTGAACGCGATGGCGTGCTCATGGTCCGCGGTGACGATGATGAGCGTGTCGGCGTCGTCGGTCAGCTCGTCGGCGGCGGCAACGGCCTCGGCGAACTCCACGTTGTCGGTCATCGTGCGGTACGCGTTGCCGGCGTGGTTGGCGTGGTCGACGCGGCCCGCCTCGACCTCGAGGAAGAAGCCCTCCTCGTTCTGCGACAGGTGCTCGATGGCCGCGCGGGTCATCTCCTCGAGCGAGGGCTCGCCGGTGCGGTCGTACTCGTACTTGAGGTGGCTGTCCTCGAACAGGCCGAGCACCGGGGTCTCGCCGTCGAGGGTGAGGGACGCAAAGGTCTCGTCGTTCCAGGCGTACTGGACGCCGGCGTCCTGCGCCTCCTGGATGAGGTTGCGGTTGTCGTCGCGGCGGCCCTCGCCGCCCTCCTCGGTGTTGACGCCCACCGGAGCGAAGTGCCGCCGCCCGCCGCCCATGGCGAGGTCGATCACGCCGGCCTGCATCTGGTCGAACAACTGCACCGCGATGTCGCGGGACTCGGTGCACGCGGCGGGAAGCTCGGCTGAGTCCTCCCAGTCGCGGCTGGCCGTCTTGGCGTACACCGCGGCCGGCGTCGCGTGGGTGATGCGCGCGGTCGAGACGACGCCCACCGACTTGCCCTCGGCCGCCAGCATCTCCGCGAGCGTCGTCAGCTCGTTGCCGGCCTCGGTGGCGCAGTCCTCGTGGATGGCCGCCTCAGGATCGAGGTTGATCGTGTTGAACACCTGCTTGACGCCGGTGTTCATCGCGCCGGCGGTCGGCGCGGAATCGGGCGTCTGAGCGTTGACGTTGTAGGTCTTCACCAGCGCCAGTGCGGGAACGTCTCGTGGCTGAGGACGTGCTCCTCGCCGAGCCCGCCCGCCTCCTGGCCGGCGAAGATGCGCGTCGCGTAGTTCGTCCCCACGCCGTTGCCATCGGACACCATCAGGATGATGTTCTTGGCACGGTTGGTGTTGGGCTGGCGATCCAGCATCTGCTGCAACACCGTCTGCGCGTCGGAGTACCACTGGCTGCCGGTCTGCGCCTGCGGCAGCTGCGCGTCCTGCGCGCTGGCGAAGCCGACGCTCAGCGCGAGCGCCGACGTGGCAAGGACGAACGTCTTCATGGGGGCCTTCCTCGACTGACGGATGGTCAGCCCTAGCCTAGCTTCGTTGTGTGACGCCTTGATCACACGTCGGGGCATTGGGTCCCGCGCACAGAGGGGTCGAAGGGTCGGCCTCGATGCGGTTGGGTGCCCGGGCAAACTCACCTTCAAGACGGTAGGTGGCGATCGCGGTACGCGACAGGACTTGGTTCTGCTCCTCCTCGGCTAGGTCCGCGATCGCCGCGCGCCACGTATCCATCACCTCGTCGAAGGTCGCGCAGAGGGCATCGACGGGGAAGTTCGACGCCACCATCGTGCGATCCGGGCCGAACATCTCGACCACCTCGCGCGCGATCCTGCGGTTGGCCTTGCGCGGCCATGACTGCTGCGCGGTGCCGAGGCCGGAGACCTTCACCCGGGCGCTCGGAAGCGTGGCGAACCGCGTGAGTGCCGCCCGCCAGGCCGCGAGGCCCTCGGCGCTGCGGTCCGCGGGCAGCCCGGCGTGGTTCAGGACGATGAGCGTGTCCGGCGCCACCTCGGCAAGCTCGAGCGCCTCGTCGAGGTGCCACCACGGCGTCTGCAGGTCGAAGGCGAGGCCGAGGGGGCCGAGCATCGCATATCCGCGGCGGAAATCGGGGTCGACCATCCCACCCGGTGCGTCGTCGTCCGGTCGCGCGTTGGCCCGCGGCTTTTGTCGGACGCCGCGCACCAACGGGTAGCGCGCGTGCGCCTCGAGCACGTCTTCCACGTCCGCAGCGTCGAGGAAGGCGCGCGCCACGTGCGCATCCGGCATCCCCGTGTCCGCGGCGACACCGCTCATCCAGGCGGACTCCGCCACGGGGTCGGCTGGATCCCACTCGCCCTCCATGGTGATCGAGGCGACGACGTGCTGCCCGCGCGCCGCCTCGCGGTAGTCGCTCGGCAGGAAGGGCCGCGCGATCCGCGAGTAGTCCCCGTAGCGGAACGGGATGGCGGGACGCTCCACAAGCCACGGGTTCCGCGTGCGCGGCGGATCCCACAGGTGGTGGTGCGCGTCGACGACCGGCAGCCGCCCCATGTCGCGCTCAGGCGGACGCCGGGACGAGCGCGCCGTCGAGGGCCTGAGCGAGGCGCGCGAGGCGAGGCTCGCGCGGTGGCACCGTCGGCGTCGCATGGAGCACCAGCCGATGTGCGAGCTGGAGCGCGCGCCGCATGGCGCCGGTCGACGCAACGCCGCGCCCTGCGATGTCGTAGGCGGTGCCGTGCGCCGGCGTCGTGATCGGGAACGGGAAGCCGCCGATCAGCGTCACGCCGCGGTCGAAGCCGATGAGCTTCACCGCCACCTGACCCTGGTCATGGTACATCGTGAGGACGGCGTCGAACTCGCCCTTCAGCGCGCGCACGTAGACGGTGTCGGATGGGATCGGCCCGGCGACGGCGTAGCCCTCGGCGCGCGCCGCCTCCACCGCGGGGCCGATGACCTCGATCTCCTCGGTGCCGAAGTTGCCGCCGTCCCCGGCGTGGGGGTTGAGCGCGGCGACCGCGATCCGGGGCGCCTCGTGGCCGGCGCCGCGCATGGTGGCGTCGGTGAGCCTGATGGCGCGGCCGATCCGCTCGCCGGTGATGAGCCCCGCGACCTCCGCCAGCGGCACGTGGGAGGTGACGCGCGCGTTCCATACCTCGTCGAGGACGTTGAACTCCGCCCCCTCGACGTCGGCGTCCAGGCGTCGCTGGACGTGCGCGATCTCGTCCACGTAGCGCGGCTCGGCGAGGCGCATGGCCTCCTTGTTGAACGGCGCGAAGGCGACCGCATCGACGACCCCCGCGGCGGCGAGCGCCAGCGCGGCATCGAAGTTCGCCAGTGCGAAGGCGCCGCCCTGCCGGCTCGCCCTGCCGATCGGCGTCGCAGCGTCGTGGTGAGCAAGGTCGAGGATCGCAGCCGTCCCGTCCGGCCAGCGCGGCGCTCCTGGGTCGAGGCGCGGCAGGTCAGGGGCAGGAACCGACGCGGGCAGCGTGCCGAAGACCCGCGGATCGCCCACCACCAGGATGTCGGCGTCCGGCAGCTCCGGCTCGGCGAGAACCTTGGCAACGAGCTCCGGTCCGATGCCCGCGGCGTCACCGATGGCGAGCGCGATCAGGGGGCGTTGGTCCATGGTTGGCTCCTCCTCGCAGAACGCTAAGGTCTACGGAACTAGGCCGCGCCCTCGGGCACGGTAGGCCTCCACGGCGCACCGAACACCGGCTCCTTCGGCGGGATCGGCGGCAGCTCCCAGGTCCCCGTCGCCGGCGGCCGCACGTCAGCGTCCACGTGGACGTCGATGAGCGAGGGGCGGCCCGACGCCACCGCAGCCTCGAGCGCGCCGGCGAAGTCCTCGGACCGCGTGACCGTGACGCCGTCGGCGCCCGCGGCCCGCGCCCACGCCGCGAAGTCGGGGTTGTAGGGCGCCTTGTTCGCCCCGCTGTAGAACGCCGTGCCGATCTCGCGGCCGCCGAACAGGCCGTACTGGATGTCGCGGATGGCGCCCCAGGCGAAGTTGTTCCACACCACCCACACCGCGGGGATGTCGTACTCCACCGCGGTGCAGAGGACGTGGGGGACCATCGCGAAGCCGCCGTCGCCGCACACCGCGACGCAAGGCCGGTCGGGCGCCGCGAGCTTGGCGCCGAGCACCGAGGCGGGGCCGAAGCCCATCCCCGAGTAGCCCCAGGTGTTCAGCATGGTCTGCGGCTGGCGGGCCTCCCAGAACTGCATAAACCAGTTGTGGTGCACGCCGGAGTCCAGCGTCAGGATGGCATCGTCCGGCAGCACGCTACGGCAGTCCGCGACGATGCGCTCCGGCCGGATCGGGCTTACGTGGCCGGCGAACCCGGGCGCCACGAACGCGTCCCACTCGGCCCGCCAGCCCTCGATGCGGTCCCGCCACGCGCCGAGCCGCTCGCCGGGCGTGACGCCACGGCCCGCGAGCTCGGCGAGGAGCTGGGCGAGCACCGTGCGCGCGTCGCCGAGGATGCCGAGGTCGGGCGGGAAGTTGCGACCGAGCTCGGCGTGGTCGACGTCGACGTGGATGAGCTTGGTGGTCGGGAAGTTCCACGAGTAGCCCGGCAGCCAGGACGAGGCCGACCGGTCGTCGAAGCGCGCGCCGACGGCGAGCACCAGGTCGGCGTGTCGCCCGGCCTGGTTCGCGGGGTAGGCGCCGTTGCGGCCGATGAAGCCGAGCGACAGCGGATCGCGCATGTCGAGGCAGCCCATGCCGTTGGGTGAGGAGATCACCGGGACGGACAGCGCCCGAGCAAGCTCGGTGAGCTCGGCGGACGCGCCCGACAGGGTGACGCCGTGCCCGATGAAGATCACCGGCCGCTCGGCGTCGAGCAGCATGTCCATCGCCCGCGCCACGTCCTGCGGCGAGGCGCCGGAGCGGCGCGCGCCGTGGCCGAGGCCGGGGGCCTCGAGGGCGACGTCCGCCTCCTCCTGGAACAGGTTGAACGGCACGTCGAGGTTTACCGGGCCTGGCCGGCCCGACAGCATGGTGTCGACGGACTGGCGCAGGAACAACGGGAGCTGCTCCACCCGGGTCGGCTGGAACGAGCGCTTCACCACCGGCTTCAAGACTGAGTTGAAGTCTGCCTGGTAGTGCCGGTTCAGCTCCTGGAACGGCCCGCGGTTGAACTGCTGCGTCGGCACGTTGGCGGTGATCGCGAGCATCGCCGAGCTGTCGGTCTGCGCCACGGCGAGGGCCATCACCATGTTGGCCGAGCCAGGGCCGCACGAGGTCAGCGTCGCGGCCGGCCGGTGCGCCACGCGGAAGTAGCCGTCCGCCATGTGCCCGGCCACCTGCTCGTGCCGCGGCGAGATCAGCGTGATGCGCTCGCGCGCTCCGCCAAGGGCATCGAGCATGCCGACGTTGCCGTGGCCGCAGATGCCGAAGACGTAGGTGATGCCGTCGCGGATCAGCGCCTCGGTGATGATCTCGCCGCCCTTCATGGAGGCCATGTCCGCTCCTTCTCGTCGCGCTTCAGTCGGTGGGCGTGCGTGGGGTCGCGGGCGGGCCCGCGGCGGACAGCTCCGGCGTCGAGGCCGCACGCCGCGCCCGTCCGCGCACGAGCGCCACGAGGGGCGCGCTCCACACGATGATGGTCACGACCGCAAGGACGGCGCCGATGGGGCGCGAGACGAACACCATGAGGTCGCCGTCGCTCTTGAGGAGGCTCGTCACGAAGTTGAACTCGATCATCCCGCCGAGCACGATGCCGAGGATCGCCGGCGCGAGCGGGATGTCGTTCTCCTGCATAAGCCAGCCGACGACGCCGAACACCCCCATCACGACGACGCCGTAGATCGAGCCCTCCACCGCGAACGACCCGACGACGCAGAACAGGAGGATGACGGGAAGGAGGACGCGCTGCGGCACGGTCAGCATGCGCTTGGCGGCGCCGATCGCAAGCAGGCCCAGCGGCAGCAGGAGGAGGTTGGCGAACAGGAACGCGGCGAACACGGAGTACATGAGCTGGGGCTGGAAGAGGAAGATCGTCGGCCCCGGCTGCAGCCCCTTCATGAGGAGGACGCCGATGGCGATCGCGGTGATGGTGTCGCCCGGGATGCCGAACACCAAGGCGGGCACCCACGCGCCGGCGAGCGCCCCGTTGTTGGCGGCGCCCGCCTCGGCGATCCCCTCGGTGGAGCCGCGCCCGAAGCGCTCGGGCGCCCGCGAGGTCTTCTTGGCGACGGCGTAGGCGATCCACGCGGCGATGTCCGCACCCGCGCCAGGCAGCGCGCCGATCAGGGTGCCGCCGGTCCCGCCGCGCACGATGCCGAACCAGTGGCGGCCGGCGGTGCGGACGACGCCGTCCCGCGGATCGCCCCGCACCTGCGGCGGGATCGCGCTGTCCGAAAGCGCCGCCCCGGACGACAGGTTGCGGATGATCTCCGACAGCGCGAACAGTCCGATGAGCGCGGGGATGAAGCTGACGCCGCCCATGAGGTCGGTGGAGCCGAAGGTGAAGCGCGGGTGCCCGGCGACGGTGTCGACGCCGACGCATGCCACGAAGAGCCCGAGGAACAGCGAGGCGAGCCCGCGCAGCACCGTCCCCTCGCTGACGATCACCGCGCACGACAGGCCGAGCGTTGCGAGCCAAAAGTACTCCACCGACGAGAAGCCGAGCGCGAACCTTGCGAGCGCGGGCGCGGCCAAGGTGAGCACCGCAACGCCGATCAGCCCACCCACGACCGCGGACACCAGCCCCACGCCGAGGCCGAGGCGTGCGCGCCCCGCGAGCGTCAGCGCGTGGGCGTCGTCGACGTAGGCCGCCGACGCCGGCGTCCCTGGGATGCGCAGGAGCGCGCCGGGGAGGTCGCCGGCGAAGATCGCCGAGGTGGCGACTGCGATGACCGCGCCGATGGCGGGCAGCGGGTCGAGGAAGAACGAGATCGGCACGAGGAGCGCGGCGCCCATCGTCGCCGTAAGGCCAGGGATCGCGCCGAGGAGGAGGCCGAACACGCTGGCGAGCACCATGGTGACGACGACCTCGGGATCGAGGACGGCGAGGGCGGCGGCCGCGACCACGGACCCGTCCATCTCAGAACAGCGCTCGCTCGAGGACGCCGTAGGGCAGCGCCACCCGCAGCAGCGTGCCGAAGGCGTACTGCACCGCGAACGAGGCCGCGACGCCGACGGCGAGCGCCAGCCAGACTTGCACCCCGAGGAGGAGCATGAGCGGGCAGACGACGAGGATCGACGTCGCGAGGAAGCCAAGGTGTGGCAGGAGGACGATGAACGCGACGACCGCCACGACCGGACTGACGGCCTTCGCGGCGCGGGGGACCGAGCGCAGGAACGGCGCGAGCTGGATGGCGGGACCGGAGGGTCCCACGAGGCCGCGCGCGGTCAGCGTGACGCCGATGGCCGCGAGCCCCACCCCGACGAGGGTGGGGAAGAAGGCCGCACCGTAGAGCTGCCCGGAGGGCGAGGGGAAGGTCTGCGCACGCGCTGCGATGGCGACGCCGGACGCGGCGATGATCAGTCCCAAGAGCCAGTCGGCGAGCTTCATGGGCCCTCCCGAGCGTAGCGGTCCGCTCGTCCAGCGGACGCCAGACGGGCGGGCGCTCCTACTGCGCGAGGCCGAGCTTCTCGATGACCTCGGCGGCGTCGGTCGCGACGCCCTCCGCGAACGTGGCGAACTCCTCGCCGCACTCGCCGGCGGGGGTGTAGCCGCGGTTCTCCATGAACGTAGCCGAACTCCTCGCTCTCGAACACGTTGGTGGCCGCCTCGATGAGCGACGTGCGCACGTCCTCGGGCAGCCCGTCCGGCCCGACGAAGCCGAACCACGTCGCATAGTCCCAGTCGGTGCCGGTGGCCTCGCCGAGGGTCGGCGTGTCAGGGAACGGGTCGATCCGCTCGGGGGACATGATGGCGAGGATCTTGACCTGCCCGGCGTCGGCGAGGGGCTTCGCCTCGGCGGGCGCGCCGGTGAACAGGTTGATGCCCCCCGCGACGAGGTCCTGCAGCGCGGGAGCGCCGCCCTTCGACGGCACGAAGCGCACCTTCAACGGGTCGACGCCCTCGCTGTTCAGCCACCCGGCGACCGCGAGGTGCCACGCTCCGCCGACGCCCGATCCGGACGAGGTGTAAGCCCCCTCCGGCTCCGCCTTGATCGCCTCGAGCAGCGCCGACGCGTCCTCGTGCGGCGAGTCGGCGCGCACCGTCACGCTCCCAGGCAGCGAGGCGAGGCGGCACAGCATCGTGAAGGAGGCCGGCGTCATGTCGGACTGCCCGAGCGGCTCGTAGCCGGTGAGCTCCACCGTGCCGATGCCGAGGGTGTATCCGTCCGGCTCGGCGGTGACGATGGCGGAGTGCCCGACCACGCCCCCGGCGCCGGTGCGGTTGACGACGTTGACGGGTTGGCCGAGCTCCTCCTCCAACAGCGCCGAGAAGGTGCGGGCCAGCGTGTCCGTCCCGCCGCCCGCGCCCCATGGCACGACCATCGTGATCGGACGATCCGGATAGGCCTGGGCGGGTGCCGCGAGGGCGAGGAGCGCGGCGGCTGCGCTGGCAGCGGCGATGGCGAGCTGACGTGGCATCGGGTCCTCCCGTTGAGGTGTCGGCGTCTGACGCGCCGTTCCGCCGGGGACGCTAGGACCGTTCGCCGCGGGCGGCAAGCGTCGAGGTCTTGGACGCCTCAGTGGTCGGCGAGGAGGCGCCCGTAGCCGCGCCGCCGATCGTCGATGCCCGCGGCGCGCAGCGTCGCCCACCACAGCGCGACGTTGACCGAGACCACCGGCTTGCCGAGCCGCGCCTCCAACCCCTCGACGAGGCGCGCGGCGGCGATGGAGGTCCCGACGTGGACGAGCGCCTCAACCCCCTCCCCGTCCACCTCGCGCATCGCACCCTCCAAGGCCTCCGGCGTGATGTTGACCACCTCGTCCTCCACCGGCGCGCGCAGCCCCCTGATGGCCGCCACGTCGTAGCCGGAGCCGGTGAACCACTCCGCCACGTGCCGGTCGGCGAGGGGCATGTAGGGGGACACGACGGCGATCCGCCGGGCACCGAGCGCGTCGAGCGCCCTGGCGACGGCGTCGGGCGGCATCGTGACGGGCACTCCGGCGGCCGCGGTAAGCCGCTCGCGCAACGCGTCGCAGCCGGCGATGCCGCCCCAGAAGCACGGCACGGCCATGGCCATGACGACGCGGTCCGGGTTGCACGCCATCAGCCGGGCGAGGGCGGGCAACAGGTCCGCCTGGGTCGCCTCCACGATGGCCGCGGCGTCCGCGTCGGACGAGAAGGTCTGGTTCGGGATCGCGATGCGTGCCGCCATGTGGGTGACGCCGGGCACCGCCATGGTGCAGAACTCCGGCTCCACCGAGCTGTTCGTGGAGGGGACGAGCGAGCCCACCTTGAGGCGCGTGCCGAGGATGTCCGGCATGGTGCTCCTTCCTGCCGCATCGCGCTCGACGGGCTGCCTGGACGGGCGCGGGGGCCCATCGTACACATTGCCCGTCCAGCACGAAGCGTCGGGAGCTCGCGATGGCCGACGCGATCCCCATCGCGGTTGTCACCAAGAACCGGACCAATCCGGCCTACGTCGGGGCGAGGCAGGGCGTCGACCGCCTGCTCGCCGGCCTCGGCGCGGTGGCTAGGCACTACGTCCCCGAGGTGCCGGACGACGTCGACCAGCAGGTCGCCCTCATCCACCAGGCGCTCGCCGAAGAGCCCGCCGCGATCCTCCTCGCGCCATGCCACAGGACGCGCCTGCACGAGGCCGTCGCGGCGATCGCGGACCGCGGCGTGCCGCTGTTCGAGATCGTCAGCGAGGTGGAGGCCTCGCCCGCCCTGATGTTCGTCGGCTCCGACAACGCCGCGCTCGGCGCCGCGATGGCGCACCGCATGGCCGAACACCTCGGCGGTCGCGGACGCGTCGGCATCGTCGACGGCCACCCCGACGCGGAGACGGCAGGCCCACGGGCCCGCGGCTTCCGCGACGCGCTCGCCGCGCACCCCCACATCGACGTCGCGTTCGCGGTCGCCGGCAACTACCAGCGGGACGACGCCGAGGCCGCGGTGCGCGAGGCGCTCGGCCGCGGAGCCCGGCCCGACGGGGTGATCGTCGCCAACGACTACATGGCGCTCGGCGTGATCGACGCGCTCGACGAGGCGAGGCTCAAGGGCGTGCCCGTCATCGGCGCCAACGTCACGCCCGCGGGCGTCGCGCTGATCCGGTCGGGGCGCATGCTCGCCTCGGCGGCGTTCGACGCCCTCTCCATGGGCGCCGTGGCGGCGGAGGGCGCGGTCCGCCACCTGCGCGGGGAGCCCGTGCCGCGTCGCGTGACGTTGCCCGCCGAGCTCGTCGACCCGTCGAACCTCGACCGGTGGGACCGCGACTATGCCGACCGGACGACGATCGGCTGGGACGAGGCCGTCGGCGAGTGATCCGGCCCCGTGGCTCGAGGCGCGGGGCGTGAGCCGGAGGGAGGTCGACGTCGTCGTGCTCGGTGCGGGCGCGGCGGGCATGTGCGCCGCGCTGGTGTGCGCCGTCGAGGGCCTGTCCGTGCTCCTCCTCGAGAAGGAGCTCCAAGTCGGCGGGACGACGGCCTGGTCCGGCGGCATGGTCTGGGCGCCCATGACGGACGTCGCGCGCCGAGCCGGCTACACCGACGACGCGGCCGACGTGCAGCGTTACCTCGACGCGCTCGTGCCGCGGACGGCCGATCGCCAGCGGCTCGAGGCGTTCCTCGCCGCGGCCCCCGAGGCCATCGCGTACCTCACCGCGCGCACCGCCGTCGTGTTGCAGCCGGTGGCGCGCTACCCCGACTACTACACCGACCTCCCTGGTGCGACGGAGGCGGGACGGGTGCTCGAGCCGGTGCCGCTGGACGCGACGCTGTTGGGTCCGCACCTCGCGCTGCTCCGCCGTCCGCTGCCCGAGTTCGCGCTGTTCGGCGACATGATGGTGGCGCGGGCCGACCTGCCGCACTTTCGCAACGGGCTCGCCGCGCCGCGCTCGACGTTCGTCGTCGCCTCGCGCCTCGCCCGCTACGCCTGGCAGAAGGCGCGGCACGGGCGCGGCACGACGCTCGTGCTCGGCAACGCCCTCGCCGGGCGGCTCCTGCTGTCCCTCGTCAGGGCGGGGGTCAGCCTCGAGACCGGCGCCGAGGTGGATGAGCTCCTCTGGGATGGCGAGGCCGTGGCCGGCGTGCGGACCGTGACCGGCGAGGTCGGCGCACGCCGCGGCGTCGTGCTTGCCACCGGCGGCTTCACCCACGACGCCGGGCGGCGGCGCGTGCTGCTGCCCGCCCGCGCCGAGGCGAGCGCGACGGCGAGCGGCGCGAGCGGCGACGGGGCACGGCTGGCCGAGGCCTGCGGCGCGCGGTTCGCAGAGGCCGCCGAGGGCAACGCGTTCTGGGCCCCGGTGTCGCGCTACCGCCGCCCCGACGGCAGCGAGGCGGTCTACCCGCACACGGTGACGGACCGGGCCAAGCCCGGCCTCATCGCGGTGGACGATCGCGGCGAGCGCTTCGTCAACGAGGCGGTGTCCTACCACGAGTTCGTCCGCGCGATGCTCGCCCACGACAACGCGGGGGGCGCTTGGCTCCTAGGCGACGCGCGGTTCCTGCAGCGCTACGGCCTCGGGGCGGCCAAGCCGATGGCGCCGTCGCTGCGCCACTTCCTCGACCAGCGTTACCTCGTCCGCCGCGGGACGGTGCGCGAGCTCGCCGTCGCGCTCGGCCTGCCGGCGGACGCTCTGGTGCGCACGGTGGACCGCACCAACGCGGCGGCGGCGCGCGGCGAGGACCCTGAGTTCGGCCGCGGGTCGACCGCCTACCAGCGCTTTCTCGGCGACGCGGACGTCACGCCGAACCCGTGCGTGGCACCGCTCGTCCGGCCCCCGTTCTACGCCGTGCGCGTCGCTCCTGGGGACCTTGGCGCGGCCGCAGGGCTCATGACCGACGCGTCGGCGCGGGTCCTCTCGCAGGACGGGCGGCCGATCGCCGGCCTCTACGCCTGCGGCGCGGACGCGCTTTCCGTCATGGAGGGGAGCTACCCGGGCCCGGGGATCACGCTCGGCCCGGCGCTTACCTTCGGCTACCTTGCAGCGCGCGACCTCTCCCGCACCGTGCCGGAGCGAGCGGGGCGCGCTTAGGTCCCGAACCCATGGTCGAGACTTCCCAAAGCGCCGCGAAGATGATGCAAAGTCTCGTCGGTCGGAAGCTTGTTCGTGGCGCGGTACGATCGGAGCGACGTCGAGCGGTCGGACATCAAGCTGATTTTGCCGCCGGTACCACCCGGATGGCAGCACGTCGATGACCGGCGGGGGCGAAGCGGCCTGCTGGGTTCCGCGCACCGGATCGCCCTGGCGCGACCTGCCATCGCGTCACGGCCCGTCGACGACGGTCGACAAACGCGACGACGGAAGGGCCGAGCGCGGGGTCTGGCTGGCGATCTTCGAGGCGCTCGCCCGCAGGGAGCCGGCCGCGTGACAGCGGATCGACAGCTCCATCGTGAAGGCCCATCAGCACGCCGCCGGCGGCAGGGGGCTCGGATCACGCCATCGGCCGTTCCCATGCGGGACTGACGACAAGGCCCCATGCCGTCGTCGACGAGCCTGGCCTGCCGATCCGCTTCGTGGTGACGCCCAGTCACGCCTCGGACAAGGCGACAGCTGCGGTGCTCCTCGACGGCCTGGCCCTCGCGTCCGGCATCGTCGCCGACCGGGGTGACAGCGCCAAGGGGTTGATCGATTCGTGTGCCGGGCGCAGGGCGCGGACGCACAGTCCGGCCCGCCGCAACGTGCGCGTCAGGCGCACCGTCGCGCCCGATCTCTGCCGACCGCGCAACCTCGTCGAGCGGCGCCTCAACACGCTCGAGCCCTTCCGCCGCGTGGCGACCCGCTTCGACAAGCTCCCCACAACTTCGTGGCCGCCGTTGCTCTGGCCTCCTCGCGACCTTGGCTACGGCCGCCATGGGTCCATGACCTAGAGCGGTTTGGGGTTGGGTGGAACAACCCAACCCCGAGGAGATCGCTCCCAATCAACGAGCTAGAGCGTCTTACGTGGGTTTGGGAAGACCCATGATGCTCTCGCTGCGGAAACTATGAAGGTTGTTCATCCGGGGCCGGGATGTGGGCTGCGGTTACCACGCACCCGAGCCCTGACCGAAAGACCGGACGAACGTGCGCGTGAAGGCTCGCATGACCCATCATGGTCGGGTCCTTCCCGTGCACCGCGTGCGGCAGGACGGCTGGCGCGCCGATGCGCGCCGAAAGCAGCTCCGCCGGACAGCGCTTGACCCAGCAGGCCAATCGTTGGTTGCGTGCACGGAACTGCGGATGCGGCACCACCGTCCACGCCGCGCAGATGCTGAACCGCCGCTGGATCGGCATCGACGTCACCCACCTCACCAACAACCTTACCCAGCGACGCTTGCGCGACGCTTTCGAAGGCGACGCCATGCTCGAGCTGCGCTGCGTACCCACGCGGCGGCAACAGGGCCGCCGACTGCGGCATCGCCGGTGTCCTCTCCATGGAGGGCGAGGGCCGCAAGACCATAGAAGCGCGTGATCTCGGTGAGGGTCGGTGAGCCGTCTCTGGTCCAGAGGATCCGCGACCTGCGCGGCACCATGGAACGCGAGGGCGCCGCCAGGCCGGGACCCGCCCCCCCGCCAAGTGTGAAATCGGCCGCCTTCGCCGGTGGTGTCGCTTCGCCGCACCCCTCCATCGCCGACGGGGAACTCTGGAGGGGAGCGCAGGCCACGGCGGGAAACCACCGGACGCCCGCGCGGGGGTAGACCCCTCGGCGTCCCCATCGAGCGGGTGGGACGCGTGGGTTCGCCCACACACTTAACCTATCGAGGGCGAACCCACGCGTCCCTCCTCGACCGCCGCGGCGGCTGCGGCCATCCTGCGTGGGCAACGCGCACGGGATCCCTACACGGTCGCGGGCACCCGGCTTGGCGCTTGTTCCGCGACCGAGGAGGCGACATGATCGACCCGTCCGCCAACGCCTACGGCGCCCCCCCACGGACCGAGGCGCGTCCGACGGGAAGACGCCCTGAAACTCCTCTGCGGCGCCGCCGGATCGCCCGAACGCGACCTCGGCGCGGCAGACGAGTTCTGGCCCTCGTCGCGACGAGCGTGCCGGCCGATGCCCCCCGGCCGAGCGCGCCGCCCCCGCGTCATCCCATCCTGCGCCGGCACGACAAGGGGCCACGCCGTCACGTCTTCGCCGGCGCGGCGCCCCCGCCGGAGCGTCCGCGGCGGGCGAAGCCGCCGAAGGTGTCCGCCAGCGTCGAGCACTTCATGGCGGCGAACCTTGCCGTGCGCCTCATCAAGCTTGCCCTCGCCGAGGCCCACCGTGGCCACGCCGCGCGCGACCGGGAGGGCCGATGATCCATCCTCGCAACGCCCTCCCCGGGCGCGGGGCGCGGCTCGGCTTCAGCGTTCGCGGGCCTAGGCGCGCCCGTCCGGTAGGCGGGCCGCGGCGGTGACGGCTCGTGGCGCGACGCGCGCCGCCCTCGCCGCGATGTTCGCCGTGGCGGGCGCCTTGCACTTCGCGCTGACCGATGCGTTCGCCGCCATCGTGCCGGCGCTCGTCCCCGCGCCGCGCGCCGTGGTGCTTGTTACGGGGGCGCTGGAGCTCGCGTTCGCCGCCGCGGTCCTCGTCCCATCGATGCGGCGCGGCGCTGGCGTGCTCCTCGCGCTCTACTGCGTGGCGGTGCTGCCGGCCAACGTCACCATGGCGCTCGATCCGGCGCTCGGCCTCGGCCTGCCGCCCGCCGTCCTGTGGGCACGCGTCGCGCTGCAGCTCCCGCTCATCGCGCTCATCGTGTGGGCAACGCGCAAGCCGTGACGCGCGTCACGGCAAAACGGGGCGCCGCCGGCCATCTTCCGGTCATCGACAAACGGAGGATGTCATGAACAGCGTCGCCGCCACCCTCTTCGCCGCAGTCGCCCTCACGCTGACGGCGCTCACCGCGAGCCTCACCGCACCCTCACCGGCCATGGCCGATCCGATGACGGTCGCGGTCGCCCCCGTCCCCCCACCGAGCCCCGCGCGCTGACCTTGCCCGATGAGGATGCCGGACCCGCGACCACACATGAGGAGTTCCCCATCAGCGCACGGGGGTCGGCGTGACGAGCGGCGCCGAGCGCGTGCGCAGCTGCATCAGGTCCTGCCGACGCACCGCGCGGTCCCGAAGCTCGCGGGACTGCTCACGCGCTTCGATGCGCTGCTCCAGCTGGCGGACCTGCGTCTCCCGCCGCATGTCCTGCTGGATCAGCCGGTTCTCCATCATCTCGATGGGCTGGGCCGTCGCCGCCCCCGCCCACAGCACCGCCCCGATCACGACGATCCGCGCCATTGTCCGCCCTCCCACAACTGCCTCAGTCCCTCGCGATAGGTCGGGTACGCGAGCGCGACGCCAAGCTCCCGCTTGATGCGTCCGTTCGCCACCCGCTTGACCTCACCGTAGAACGAGCGGGCCATGGGAGACAGCTCCGCTGCCTCGAACGGCGCCTCCGGCGGTGGCTCGCGGCCCATCATCGCCGCGGCGTAGGCCACCACGTCCTGCGGCGGCGCGGGCTCGTCGTCGCTGACGTTGTAGAGCCGGGCCGCGGGCCGCGCCGCGGACGCCTCGAGCGTCGCTGCGATGTCGTCGACGTGGATGCGGTTGAACACCTGGCCCGGCTTCACGATCCGCTTCGCGCGCCCCTCCTCCAGCGAGACGAAGGCGTTGCGACCTGGCCCGTAGATGCCGGCGAGGCGGAAGATGCCGACCGGCACCCCGGTCCGGCGGCCGAGCGCGCTCCACGCCGCCTCCGCCTCGAGGCGCCAGCCGGCACGGTCCGACACCGGTCGGCACGTCGACCGCTCGTCCACCACCGCGCCGGCGTGGTCGCCGTAGACGCCGACGGTGGACAGGTAGCCGATCCACCTGAGGTCCGCGGCGTGGGCGAGGTCGCGCTCCAGCCCCCGCAGGAAGGGGTCGCCGTCCCGGTCGGGCGCCGCTGACACAAGGACGTGGGTCGCCTCGCGCACGGCCTCCGACAGTGTTTGGCTGGCACGCCCATCGAACAGCACCGAGCGGACGCCCCTGGTGTGCACCTCGTCGGCCTTCTCAGCGCTGCGCGTCGTGCCCACGGTGGTGTCCGGCCGCGCCCTGCGGGTGAACGCCCATGCGGTGTAGCCGAAGCCGAGGCAGACGAGCCGCATCCTAGCCATCGGCGAGCGCGTCCCACTCGGCGATCACCATCCCATCGCGCTCGTGCGGGCGCCGCACCGCGCGCAGCGCCTTCACCTCGTCCGCCTGCAGCACCTCACCGGCCGCCCACACCGCGGCGGCGCGCACCTGCGGCGCCTCGTCCGCGGTGCGGTCGATGATGGTGGCCCGGTCGGCGGCAGCGCCGGCGTTGCCCATGGCCACCATGACGTTGCGCACGAACCGCTCGCGGCCGAGCCGCTTCACCGGGGTGCCGGCGTACCGCCTGCGGAAGGCGGCGTCGTCGAGGGCGGCGAGCTCGGCCAGCGGCGCGGGCTCCTCCCCACCGGCGAGCTTGGCCTCCGAGGCATGACGAGCGAAGCGGTTCCAAGGGCACACGGCGAGGCAGTCGTCGCAGCCGAAGATGCGGTTGCCGAGGGCTTTGCGGTAGCGCCGCGGGATCATCTCCGGCGCCTCCACGGTGAGGTAGGCGAGGCAGCGCCGCGCATCGAGCCGGTACGGCCCGTCGAACGCATCGGTGGGGCACACGTCGAGGCAGCGCCGGCACGAGCCGCAGCGGTCCGCCTCGGACGGATCGGCCGGGAGCGGCAGCGTCGTGAAGATCGAGCCGAGGAACAGCCATGAGCCAGCGCGGCGCGACACGAGGTTGGTGTGCTTGCCCTGCCAGCCGACGCCGGCGGCCGCCGCGAGCGGCTTCTCCATCACCGGCGCGGTGTCGACGAAGACCTTCACGTCGCCGCCGTGCCGGGCGACGAGGCGCTGGGCGACGCCCTTCAGCCGCCCCTTCATGACGTCGTGGTAGTCCCGCCCGCGCGCATACACCGACAGCGCGCCGCGGCCCCTGTCGCGCAGCGCCTCGCGGGGGTCGCTGCGGGGACCGTAGTTCATGGCGCAGACGAGCACCGCGCGAGCGTCCGGCCACAGCGCCAGGGGATGGCGCCGCCGATCCACGGTGCCCGCAAGCCACGCCATCGCGCCGTGGTGCCCTGCCGAGATGGCGGCGTCGAGCCGCTCGCCATGCTCCGCGCCGAACGTCGCGGGATCGGCGACCCGAGCCTCGTCGAAGCCCGCCGCCACGGCGTCGGCGACGGCGTCCCGCTTGGCGAGCGCCGGATCAGAAGTCGAGGTCGGCATAGTGCCGGGCGGGGGCAACGAGGCGTGCCTTGTCGCTGAGCAGTGCCCTGAAGGCGGGCCGCGACTTGATGGTCTGGTACCACGCCTTCACCGCTGGGTCGGCGTCCCATGGCGTTTCGCCGAGGTAGTCGACCACCGACAGCGCGGCGGCCGCGGCAAGGTCCGCGAAGGTGAGCGCGTCCCCGGCGAGCCAAGGCCGCGCCGTGGTGAGCGCCCCGAGGTAGTGCATGTGGCCGAGCGCGTTCTGCCTCGCGCTGCGCAGGAGCGTGGAGTCCGGCGCACCACCCCCCCGACGGGACGGGATCTCGACCTTCAGGATGCGCTCGGTGACGAACGGGCTCGCGACCTCATCCTCGAACTTCACGAGGAACCAGTCCACGAGCCGGCGGACCTCGGCCCGGTGGAACGGGTCGGACGGCATCAGCCGCGAGCCGGCGCGCAGCTCGCCGTACCGCTCGTCCACGTACTCCATGACGACGCCGGCGCCGATCAGCGGACCGCGGTCGCCGTCGAACGCCATGGGCAGGGTGAGGCCCGGGTTGACCGCGACGAAGGCCGGGCGCTCCTCCCAGAACGGCTCCAGCACCAGCTCGGTGTCGATGGCGTGCTCGGCGAGGAGGAGGCGCACGAACCGACAGGGGGCCAGGAACGGGTGGTGGTGGAGGATCATCGGCGACACTCGCACGGTAATGAGGCGGCACGCGGCGGGCGAGCGGGCGCACGCAAGTCTGGCGCGATATAGCGGCGCGGACGAGCTTTATGAAGGGCGCACCCATGGACGGTGAAACGATCGCCTCGGCGGTCATCCTCGGCGTGGTGGAGGGGTTGACCGAGTTCATCCCAGTCTCCTCCACCGGCCACCTGTTGTTGATCGGCGAGCTGATCGGGTTCGAGTCGTCCGGCAAGACGTTCGAGGTGCTGATCCAGCTCGGCGCGATCTGCGCCCTGCTGTCGGTCTACACCGTGCGGCTGACGCGCATCGCCCTCGCCCTGCCCCACGACCCGGCGGCGCGCAACTTCGCCGCCGGCATCGTGCTCGCCTTCCTTCCGGCGGCCGTCGCAGGCGTCCTGCTGCACGACTTCATCAAGACGGTGCTCTTCGAGTCGCCGCAGCTCGTCTGCACCACGCTGATCCTCGGCGGCGTCGCGCTGCTCCTCATCGACCGGCGCGCGCCGGCGCCGCGGCACCACGACGCGACGCGCTACCCGCTGTGGCTCGCCTTCGCGATCGGCTGCTGCCAGATGCTCGCGCTGGTGCCCGGGGTGTCCCGGTCGGGCGCCACCATCGGCGGTGCCCTCCTCCTCCGAGCCGACAAGCGGTCCGCGGCGGAGTTCTCGTTCTTCCTCGCGCTGCCGACGATGACCGGGGCATTCGCCTACGACCTCTACGCCAACCGGGACATCCTCACGGTGGACGACGCTGCGGTCATCGCCGTCGGCTTCGTGACCGCCTTCCTCGCCGCTGTCCTCGTGGTGCGGTCGCTGCTCGACTTCGTGACGCGGCACGGGTTCGCCCCGTTCGCCTGGTGGCGCATCGTGGTCGGCGTGCTCGGCTTGGCGCTGCTCTACTATCGCGGGTGAGCGCTCAAGCGGCGCTGCCGGGCTCGGCGAACTGCCCACCGCGGCGATAGGTCCACAGGTAGGTGGGCAGGATCGCCGCGAGGCTGCGTGGCTCGATCCCCGCGGCGGCCAGCGTGCGACCCTCGCGTTCGGCCTCGGTCGAGACGACGTTGTCGGACTTCAGAAGCTCGACCTGGTCGGGCGTCAGCGGCGCGTTCGGCAGCACAGACAAGAGCTTCGCCTGGAAGGCGGCGAGCCCGAACGGCAGCGACACCAAGCGCCGCCGCTGGCGGGTGATCGCCGTCATCATCTCGAGGAGCTCGCGGAACGTCCTGACGTCCGGTCCCCCGAGCTCGTAGGTGCCGGGTGCGATGGTGCCCTCCACCGCGGCCGCCGTGAAGGCGCCGACGTCGCCGACGTACACCGGCTGGAAGCGCGTGTGGCCGCCGCCGATGAGGGGAAGCACCGGCGACAGCTTCGCAAGCTGGGCGAAGCGGTTGAAGAAGTCGTCCTCGGGGCCGAACACCACCGACGGCCGCACCACGACCGCGTCGGGGTACGCACCCAGCGCTGCGCGCTCGCCGGCAGCCTTGGTCCGCGCGTACTGCGCCGCCCCCTCAGGGTCCGCGCCGATGGCGGACATCTGGACGAAGCGCGCCACGCCCGCCGCCTTCGCAGCCTCCGCCACGGTCCGCGCGCCCTGGTCCTGCACCGCCTCGAACGTCTGCCTGCCCGTCTCGGCAAGGATGCCGACGAGGTTGACCACCACGTCGGCGTGCTCGACCGCGGCGGCGACGCTCCCCGCATGGCGCACGTTCGCCTGAACCGGGGCAATCTGCCCGACGCCGCCCATGGGCTGCAAGTGGCCGACGAGGTCGGGCCGGCGCACGGCGATCCTGATGCGCCAGCCGCCCTTGGCGAGCGCTCGCACGACGTATCGTCCGACGAAGCCCGAGCCGCCGAAGATCGTCACCAGCTTCGAAGGGTTTCGCTCCATCGTGCTCCCGTCCCGCGTGTCCGGCATGGGTTAGGGCGTCGTGCCGGCCGGGGCAACGGCGGGCTGCGGTCCGCGGCGTGCCGGCCGACCATGCGGGGCTGGTGAGCGAGTTGACGAACCTGTAGCCGCCCTATAGGTCGCATTCCGTCAGCGCACCGTGCCCAGGTGGCGGAACTGGTAGACGCGCACGGTTCAGGTCCGTGTGCCGCAAGGCGTGGAGGTTCGAGTCCTCTCCTGGGCACCACCCAGCATGACCGCGTTGGGAGGGGTCGGCGCGGCATGATCGTCGCACGACTGCGGCTCCCACCGCACGCCACGCTCCATTCGTCGCATGTCCGACACGCTGCGTCCCAGAGCGGGGAGGCCGTGGCCGCATCAGGGGAGCGGCCGGTTCACGCTCATGCATCTCGCCCCAGGCTTGCCGGAAGATCTGCCCAGCCGACCAGAGGAACAGCGCTGCCATCAGCGTCGCGAAGACGAGGTCGCGCCACGCCGAGCCGAGGAGCAGCACGCCGCCCGTCGCCGCCATCAGCCCGACGGGGCCCATCACCGGCGCGTCGGGAACGCCAAGGACCGGCCGTCATCTCGACCGCGCACATCGCCGCGTTGATGGCGATCACAATTCAGAGCGCCTGCCGGAACCCCCGGCGATGTGCCATCGAACCGTTCATGACTGCAGCAGCCTGCGGACAACCGACTTCCCCAGTTCCGTCGATGCCGCCGCACCGCTCCTGTCCGACGACGACAGCCCGTCCACCTCCACGCGCGCCGACCCGTGGACGGCCAGCACCGTCGATCCCGCGGAGATGGGGGGACCGACTTGGGGCAACGGTTCGGCGCTGTCGCCGGGAGCACCGTTCGCCGACGCTGCGTCCCGCCCGTTGCCCCGACCCGACGCCTCGTGTTCGTCAGGGGAGCAATGACGCCAGCGAGGCATGGATGACGACGCTCCTGTTCCGTGTCGAGGGCGAGGATCATGGGATCGACCTCGCCACCGACACCGCGCCGCGGACGACCGAGAAGCTCTTGTCCGTCCTCCCGCTCGGCACCGACGTACACTGCGCCAAGATCGCCGGCAGCCACATCATGTGCCCGGTCCCATTCCTTGCCAGGCCCGAGGCGCTGGCGGACGTGCACGCGATGCCGGCTGGCGCCTTCTTCTATTGGCCGGAGCGGCAGTACGTCGAGCTCACCTATGCCCCTCTCCAGGCCGAAACGGCGTCCGTCATCCCGCTCGGCCGCCTCACCGGCGACCTGGCCTGGCTCGAGGAGTTCGCCGAACGTCAACGGCGCGAGCAGGGCACGCGCACGTTCCCCGCCGAGCTGCGGCTTGCCGGGGCGCGTGTGCCAGCGACCGAGGGCGCGCCGCGTTGCAGCAGTGCGCTCGGGCGCATCCGCGACGCTCGCCGCGCGGCTTGGCGGGCCGAGCCGGCGGAGGTCCGCGAGCTCTTGGCGCGGCGGGGCAAGATGCTGCCCTTCGGTGCGCTACACATGGCCGAGGGCGAGCTGCGCAAGCTCCAGGAGCTTCTCTGGCTCGTCTGGCGCGACGGCGACATGGGAGCGCCCCAGCTCGCGATCGCCCGGTTCGCGATCGAGGCGGCGATCACCAGGGTGGGCGGCTTCTGCCACCTCTCGAGCACGCAGTCCATCCTCGCCCACGGCGTCGCCGCGCTCGAGGAGGATGACGCGTCCGAGGTCCTGGAGGAGCTCATCCTGTACGCCGGACGCATGGCTGCGTGGCTCGACGCGCGCATGCCCTGGTGGGCCTACAACGAGGCCACCCTCGCGTCCCTCGAAGGCTGACCCGCCGCTCGTCCCGGTTGGGGGGCGTCGTTTGACATGTTGACCCGCAAGGGCCAGCGTGACGGTGACCAACATTGACGAGGTTCCATGTCCCTGAAGCGGATCCAAGCCGGCCCACGCATGAGCCAGGCCGTCGTGCACGGAGGCGTTGTCCACACCGCCGGCCAAGTGGCGCAGAGCGCCCCCGGCGAAAGCGCGGCGGACCAGACGCGCGCCATCCTTGCGCAGATCGACGGGCTGCTCTCCGAGGCGGGGACCGACAAGACGAAGCTCCTCACGGCGACCATCTGGCTCGCCGACATGAGCGACTTCGCGGCGATGAACGAGGTGTGGGACGCGTGGGTCGCCCCGGGCGATCCGCCGACGCGGGCGTGCGTGGAGTCCAAGCTCGCCGCGCCGCAGTTCACGGTGGAGATCGCGGTCAGCGCCGCGGTCTGAGCGCCGCCCGGAGCAGGAGGGTAAGCCGATGGACATGGTGCGCGAGGCGGTGAGCGAGCCCGCCGTCAACCTCAGGCATCTGCCGTTCGAGCTCGACGCCGGCATCGGTGCGCGGGCACGGATCGGCGTGATGGTCCTCGCCACCGACCAGACGCTCGAGCACGAGCTGCGCCGGCTCCTGCGCCTCGACGGCGTCGCGTACTACGAGAGCCGCCTCTTCAACGACGCGACCATCACCGCAGAAACGCTGCGCGAGATGGAGGCGAGGCTCCCCGAGGCGGCCGGCCTGATCCTCCCCGGCATGGACCTCAACGTCGTCGCCTACGCCTGCACGTCCGGGGCGATGGCGATCGGCGAGGACGTGGTGTTCGAGCGCATCCGGGAGGTGCGTCCGGGCATCGCCTGCACCACCCCCATCACCGCAGCGATGGCCGGCATCGAGGCCCTCGGCGCGCGACGGATCGCGCTCCTCACGCCCTACCGGGACGACCTTAACCAGTCCATGCGGTCCTGGATCGAGGCGCGTGGCGTGTCGGTCCCGGTGGTCGGCTCGTTCAACGAGGAGGACGACCTCAAGGCGGCGCGCATCTCCGTCGCCTCCATCGAGAGGGCGGTGATCGAGGTGGGCCGGCATCCGGAGGTGGACGCCGTGTTCGTCGCGTGCACGAGCCTGCGGGTCGCGGACATCATCGCGAGCGCCGAGGAGACGCTCGGCAAGCCGGTGACGTCCAGCAACCATGCGCTGGCCTGGCACTGCCTGCGGCTCGCCGGCGTCGACGACGCGCTGCCGCAGTTCGGCCGGCTCTACACGATGCCGTTGGCATCGAGGGGTTAGCGGGAGCCACCCACCGCCAAAAAGACCGCTCGAAACCCAACGGGCTAGAGCGTCTTCTGGGGATCTGAGTAGAAGCGGCGTGCTGTAGCCGTGCCCACGCCGCTCGGTTCAGGCAGCGTACGCCATCCCTGAAACGTCGATGGCCGGGGTGCGGCCCGCGATGAGGTCGGCCGTGACGCGGGCGGAGCCGTGCGACATGGTCCACCCCATGTGGCCCTGCCCCGTGTTGACGTAGAGGTTCCGGTACCTCGCGCGGCCGAGCACGGGCGTGCCCTCCGGCGTCATCGGGCGCAGGCCCGACCAGTACGACGCGCGGTCGAAGTCGCACGCATCGGGGAACAGCGCCCGTGCCACGCCGAGCGCGGTCGTGAAGTCGGCCGGCTTGTGCGCGGTCCCGTAGCCGGAGAGCTCCGCGGTCGCCGTCATCCGCACCCGCTCGCCCATGGGCGTGTAGGCGACGAGGACGTTCTCGTCGACCGCCGCCACCTTCGGCGCAACGTTGTTGTTCTTGACCGGCAGCGTCACCGCGTAGCCCTTCACCGGGTAGATCGGCAGCCTCACGCCGATCCTGCGCCCGACCGCCGGCGACTGGCTGCCGAGCGACAGCACGAAGCCGTCGCCATGGACGGGCTCGCCGTCCGTCTCCACCGCGACGACCTGTTCGCCGTCCGTCACGACCTTGGTGATCGTCGTGTCGAAGCGGAAGTCCACGCCCCGCTCGCGGCACACCTCCACCAGGCCGTTGGTGAACGCGTGGCAGTCCCCGGTCTCGTCGGTGGGGCAGTAGAGCCCGCCGTGGATCGTGTCCCTCGCCCCGGCGAGGGCGGCGTCGACGCCGACGACGCCGTCGAAGTCGAGCCGCTCCAGGGTCTGCCCGCCCTCCTCCAGGATCTTGGCCCGCTCGGCGCCTTTGTCGAAGGACTGCGCGTCGCGGAACAGGTAGAGGATGCCGTCGGTGCGGCGGTCGTAACTGACCCCCGTGGCGGCCACGGTCTCGCCGAGGCACTCCTGCGAGTACTGGCACAGCGCGAGCTTGCGCAGCGTGTTCGCCCGCGACTTGGGCGCGGTGCACTGGGCGAGGAAGCGCAGGCACCAGGCCCACATGCGCGGGTCGGCGGACAGCTTCAGCCGCAGCGCCTGGTCGCTCTGGACGATCGAGCGCAGCAGGATCATCGGGGCCTTCGGGGACGCCCAGGTGAGCGCGTGGCCCGGAGCGATCATGCCGGCGTTGCCGTAGCTCGTCTCGTTGGCCGCCAGCGGCTGGCGATCCACCACGGTGACCTGATGGCCGTCCTTGGACAGCTCGTAGGCCGTCGTCACGCCGACGATGCCGGCTCCCAACACCACGATGTGCATGTCATCCCCTCACTGGCGGTGCGCCGTTGCGATGGTCACGGGACCACCGCGACCTTGCCGAAGAGCTGGCGCCGCTCCATCGCGCGGAACGCCTCGCGCGCGTCCTCGAGCGGCCAGGTCGCCGAGACGACGGGGGCAAGACGGCCCTCCTGCGTCAGCTCGATGAGCTCCGCGACGTCCTCCTTGGACCAGCCGTTCGAGCCGATGATCGTCTGCTCGAACGTCCAGATGAAGCGGATGTCCGTCTGCGGATCGTAGCCCGCCGTCGCGCCGCAGGTGAGCATCCGCCCCCCCTTGGTGAGCGCGCGCAGGGACGGCACCCAGGTGTCGCCTCCAGTAAAGTTCACGATCACGTCGACCCCACCGCCGCCGGCGATCCGCGGCTTGCCATGGCGGGCGTAGACCTCCTTGTGGAACTCCGCCTTCATGTAGTTGATGCCCTCGTCGGCGCCGAGCTCGGCGAGCCGCTCCAGCTTCTCGTCGGACGAGGCTGCCACGATCACGTGCGCGCCGGCCATCTTCGCGAGCTGGACGCAGCAGGTCCCGACGCCGCCGGACGCCCCGAGGATGAGCACCTTCTCGCCCGCTGCGACGGCGCCGCGACGCACCACCATGCGGTAGGCGGTGCCGTAGGCACAGGGGATCGACGCGGCGACCTCGAACGACATGGCATCGGGGATCGCGATGAGCTGCTCGGCGCGCACCTTGACGAGCTCGGCGAGCCCGCCGTGCATCATCTCGCCGAGGAGGCGTCCCGAGCGCCGCTCGATGGGGTCGACGACGACGCGATCACCGATGCTCCAGCCCTCGACCCCCTCGCCGACGCCTTCCACAGTGCCGGCGACGTCGATGCCCATGATCATCGGCATGGGGACCTTGATCCCCGGCATCCCCTTGAGGGTAAAGAGGTCGTGGTAGTTCAGCGTGCAGGCGCCGACACGCAGGACCACCTCGCCCTCGCCTGCGACGGGCTCGGGGAAGCCGTGCTCGAACGCGATGTCGTCGATGGCGCCGTGGGCGTGGATGACCTGAGCCCTCATGGCCGTCTCCCGTTGCGCAGCCCGCGTCCCACCGACGGCGACGCACGATCGGCGCGATGATCGGCTCCCCGCACGGCCTCGTCTAGCCCGGCTGGGCCGAGTAGGTGCCGCGGCCGACCGCGGTCAGCCGTCCCTGCTCGTCCATCACGTCGACGTCGGCGACGCCGACGGTGCGGCCGACGCGCCTCGCGGTCGCGGTCGCGGTCAGCGCGTTGCCGGTCGACGGCCGCAGGTAGTCGACGCGGAAGTTGATCGTCGGCACCGCGCCCCCGACACGGACGGCGACGGCAAGGTCTCCCACGGTGTCGATCAGCGCGGCGATGGCGCCGCCGTGGAACTGGCCGGTCATTGAGCCCCCCCGCTCCAGCTCCGGCCGCATGGGCATCCTCATGGTGACGGTGCCGGCCTGCGCGTCGAGCTCCACGAGCGACAGGTTCAGGAAGGAGACGAACGGGCTCCCGTCGAGGAACTGCGCCACGATCGCCCGTGCATCGTCCGTCATCGCGTCCGCCATCAGTTGACCAGCACCCGCGGCAGCCACGTCGCGAGCTGGGGGAAGAAGAACACCAGGAGCAACGTCGCCACCTGCAGGCCGACGAACGGCAGCACACCCCTGTACATGTCCATGTAGGTGATCTCCGGCGGCGCGATGGAGCGGAGGTAGAAGATCGAGGGCGCCATCGGCGGCGTGAGGTACGAGGTCTGGATGACGACGATCATGAGGACCGCGAACCAGATCGGGTCGATCCCCGCGGCGTCGATGAGCGGCACGAAGATCGGCAGGCAGATGAGGACGACCGAGACCCAGTCCAGGATGAAGCCGGCGAGGAACACCACCGACAGCATCAGGACGAGGACGCCCGTCTCGCCGAGCGCCAGGAAGTCGACGACGCCGCCGACGAGGTTGTTGCCGCCGTGCACGCGGAAGATGCCCGCGAAGATCGAGCCGCCGACGACGATGAGGAGGATCATGCAGTTGACGAGGAGCGTCTCGCGCAGCGCGTCCACCAGCACGGCGAGGGACAGGCGCCGGTAGACGAGGGCGAGGAGCACGGTCCCGAGTGCGCCGACCGCCGCGGCCTCGGTGGGCGTCGCGATCCCGAGCATGATCGCTCCGAGCACGCAGAAGATCAGGACGATGACGGGGACGAGCGCCGTCAGCGTGACGATGATGCGCTCGACGATGGGAGGGCGGTCGACCGAGGGCACCGCCGGTCCCCAGGCCGGGCGGATGGCGCACACAGCGAGGATGAAGAAGAAGAAGCCCGCGACCATGATCGCGCCCGGCAGGAGAACCGCGCTGAACAGCTGGCCGATGGAGATGTTCGCCACCGAGGCGTAGATCACGACGACGAGGGACGGCGGGATCATCGTCCCGAGCGAGCCGCCCGAGCAGATGACGCCGGCGATCAGCGACCGGTTGTAGCGGTAGGCGAGCATGGCCGGGATCGCCATCACGCCGATGAGCACCTCGACCGCACCGACGATGCCGGTCGTCGCCGCCACGAGCCCCGCCATCGACATCGTCGCGAGCCCGAGCCCGCCGGGCAGGCGGCCGAGCCACATCTGCAGCGCCTCGAACAGGCGCTGGGCGATGCCGGACCGCTCCAGCATGAAGCCCATGAAGACGAACGGCGGCACCGCGGACAGCGCGAAGTTCGAGGCGGTCTGCGTGATACCGGCGTACATCTGCAGCGCGATCACGTCGCCGTAGATCGGCAGGCCGAACAGCGCGGCAGTGACCAGCAGCGAGAACGAGATCGGGATCCCGAGGAACACGAACGCGAAGAGGACCGGGAACATCAGCCCGGCCAGGAGCTCGTTCGTCATCGCACGCGGTCAGGCACCGCAGGCGCCTCGCGCGAGGACGACGGCGCGTCGTTGCGGCCGGTCCCCGGCGGTGGGACCGCGGACGGGTCGACGACCCCGATGAGGTGCCGGATCGCCTCCGCCACCACCTGGACCGCGAGCCCGGTGACGCCGAGCGCGATGCCGGTGAGGAAGGGCCAGACGAGCGGCTCCCACACGCTCATGTTCTCGAGCGTGCCGCGCTCGTAGGCCCGCCACGCCTTCTGAATGGAGCTTTGGCTGGTGAGCACAAGGAGCGGGAGGAACAGGCCGACGTAGAAGGCGAGGTTGATCGCGTGCTGCAGACGGACCGGCAGGCGCGTCGCCAGGAAGTCGATGCGCACGTGCGCGTCGCGGCGCAGCGCGTAGGCCGCGCCGATGAGGAACAGGCTGCCGTTCGTCATGTAGGTGATGTCGTTCGCCCAGATCGTCGGCGCGTTGAAGAAGCGGCGGGCGACGACCTCGTAGAGCATGACCACGACGAGGACGATGATCATCACCATCGCGATGCCGGCGAGCGCGTGGCCGATCCGGTCGAGCGCCGGCAGGATGCGGTGGAGGAGGAGCGCCTTCATGGGCGAACGGCGGCGCGAGGGGCCGCGCCGCTGTTGAGCGGTCAGTCCGCGTGGTCGACGACGAGGTACTTGGAGTTCGCGATCCAGCGGTCCTGGAAATCGAAAATCGACTGCGAGACCTTCTGCGGCCACGGGTTGCCGCTGGCCGACGCCTCCTCGGAGGCCTTGCGCGCCCACTCGCGGGCACCCGCGCGGGCCTCCGCGATGAACTCGTCGGGCAGGCGGATGAGCTCGTTGTCCCCGGCCTCGGCCCGCGCGGTGATCTGCTCCACGGCGTCGAGGTCGGAGGCGATGATCTTCAGCATGGAATCGAAGGTGACGACCTTCGCCGCCGTCCTGATGGCGAGCTTGATGTCGTCGGGCAGCTCGTCCCAGTCCTCCTGCCGCATCATCAGCTCGAACGCCCAGGCCGGCGCGTGGATGCCGGGATAGATCACGTAGGGCGTCACCTCGTGGTAGCCGCGCGCGAAGTTCTCCCCGGGCATGGAGTACTCGGCGAGGTCGACGCCCTGCTTCTCCAGCATCGAGTAGACCTCGCTGCCGGGGACCGTCGTCGGCGAGGCGCCGAACTGGTCGTTGACCACGGCGGCCCAGTTGCCGAGCGTGCGGTACTTCTTGCCCTCGAGGTCCGCGGTCGTCTGGATCGGCACGTGGCTGTGCGCGAACCACTCCGAGGGGCCCGAGCCGAGGGCGATGGAGTGCATGCCCATCGTCTCGCGGCGGTGCTGGGTGAGGAGCTCCTCGCCGCCGCCCATGTAGAGCCAGGAGTGGAACGAGTCGGTGCCGAGCCCGGTGGGAAACAGCGTGATCATCGCGTTCGTGGGGTCCGCCGTGCCGAGGAAGGTCGGCGGCCAGTTGACCATGTCGACCAGCCCGTCCTCCAGCGCCTCGTGCAGCTTGAAGATGTTGCCCACGGTGCCCGCCGGCAGCGGTTGGATCTCGACCCGCCCGCCGGTGAGCTGCCCGACGAGGTCGGCGAACGGCTGCGCGATGGTCGTGAAGTAGACCCCGGTCTCGACGTCGATGGTCGCCATGCGGAACTGGTAGTCCTGCGCGCTCGCCGCGCTCGTGCCTAGGACGAGCAGGGCCCCCGCGAGGATCGGTCGGATCGTCATGGTCTCTCCTGTTGCCGCTGTGCCCCCTGCGGGGTCTTGGTGATGTCGCTCACGGGGCCCGCACGCGTCGCGGGGCGCGATGACGGGCCGTCCGGCTGGCCTGCAGCACGGCGACCGGGCGCCCGCATCCGCCTTCTGCAACGGACGTGCCAGACCGTACCCCGACGGCTGGGATCGGCGTCGGTGATGGTCCCTGGTCGATGCCGTTCCCGCCCATCCGCGTGCAGCATCCCGTGTCGTCGATGGCAGCCGATCACGCGTCGACGGTGCTGTCCAGTCCCGTCCCGCCTGCGCCCGTCCCGTTGGCGTTGCCCCGCGCGATGCCCTACGCTCTGCGTGCTGCCCTGGCGGCGTGGGGTGGCAGCTTGGAGCGCGGACGAACGTGACGAACGGCAACCTCGGCTACTTCAGCGCCGCCGCCGCAGCGAGGGGTCCCGACGCGATCGCGCTGATCGACCTCTCGGGGGAGGCGGAACGCGTCGTGCGCTACACCGAGCTCGAGGATCGGCTCGACCGCGTTGCAAGCCTGCTTTCGGCGCGCGGGCTCGGACCGGGCGCACGGCTCGCCATGTGCGTCGGCAACCGCTTCGAGTTCGTCGAGGTGATGTTCGGCGCGATGCGCGCCGGCGTCGTCCCGGTGCCGCTCAACACGCGACAGGGCGCGCCGGTGATCGCCCACATCCTCGCCGATGCCGGCTGCGAGGCCGCCATCGTCGAGCCGGCCTCCAACGCCGTCGCCGCCGACGAGGTGGACGCGGCCGGCATCGGCGTTCGGCTCGCGATGATGCCGGTGGACGGGGACGCCCGGCCCCCTGACGGTTGGGAGGACTACGGGGACGCGATGGCGCGAGCCGAGCCGAGGTTCGAGCCGCCTTCGCTCGCGCCGGATCACGTCGCCTTCCAGCCCTACACGTCCGGCTCCACCGGACGGCCCAAGGGCGTGATCCTCACCCATGCGGGGCAGCTCTGGTGGCTCGACTGCCTGCAGCGCCACTGGCCGTCGACCCCCGATGCCCGCGCGCTCGCCGCCATGCCGCTCTACCACAAGAACGCCATGGCCGGCGCCATCAAGCCGCTGCTCCACGCCGGCGGCTCCGTCGTCATCCTGCCGACCTTCGAGCCGCGCCGCTTCCTCACGACGCTCGCGACGTACCGCTGCACGAAGACAGGCGGCGTGCCAGCGGCCTTCTCCATGATGCTGCGCCACCGCGACCTCATTGGCGAGCTCGACTTCGCCGCGCTGGAGTCGATCACCATCGGCTCCGCCCCGGTCGCGAAGGAGCTCGCCGACGCCATCGAGGCGGCGTTCGGCGTCCCGGTGGGCGAGAGCTACGGGCTCACCGAGGGCGGCCCCGTCATGCTCGGGCCCCCGACGGACGGGCGCCCGGTGCCGCACGGGAGCTGCGGCGTCGCCTGGCCCGAGGGCGAGGTGAAGCTCGTCGACGCGGACGGCACCGAGCACCCGAGCGACGGCGAGCTGTGGGTGAGGAACCCCGGCGTCACGCCGGGCTACCACAACCTGCCCGACGTGACCGCCAAGCGCCTCGGCGACGGGTGGCTGCGCACCGGCGACCTCTTCCACCGCGACGCCGACGGCTTCTACTACTTCCGCGGCCGGACGGACGACATGTTCACCTCGGGCGGCGAGAACATCTACCCGAAGGAGGTGGAGGACCTCCTCCTCTCGCACGAGGCCGTAGTGGACGCCTGCGTCGTCCCGGTGCCGCACGCGGTGAAGGGCGAGGTTCCCGTGGCGCTCGTCATGCTGGCGCGCGAGGACGCGACGACGCCGGCTGCGCTCAAGGAGTTCGCGCTGCGCCAAGGGCCGGCCTACGCGCACCCCCGCGAGGTCGTCGTCGTGGACGAGATCCCGCTGAACGGCGCCGGCAAGGCGGACCGCGTCCGCGTCGCGGCGATGATGTGCGAGCGCTTCCCGCGCCTTGGCCAGTCCGATCGCGATGCCGCGCGCGGCTGATCGCCGGTCGGGCCGACCACCCCGCTACGGGTAGTCGAAGATCGCGGCACGGCCCGTCGTTGAAGGGCTCGCGGCGTGAAGGCTGGCGAGGTGGAGACGGGCCAGCTCACCGGCCTCCAGCGCACCCAGGTCTGCCGCCGCCCCGAGGAAGGCGCGCGCGGCGCCGTCGTCGACGCGGCCCCGCGTCAGGTCGGCGAACTTGTCCACGTAGTGCGGCCAGCGCCACGGATCGCTGCCGTTGGGATGCGCGTCGGCGACCCGCTTCTCACCGGCGACGACGCGGCCGTCGTCGAGCACGATGGCGAGCCGGCCGCCGAACGCGCGGCGCGCAGGATCGGGGTCGCGGTAGGCCCGCGTCCACGCCGGGTCCTCCTCGGTGCGCACCTTGTGCCACAGCGCCACGGTGGATGGGCGCGACGCGCGCTCGCGCGTGTAGCTCGCCTCGTGGTGCCAAGCGCCGTCCTCCAGCGCCACGGCGAGGATGTACATGATCGAGTGGTCGAGCGTCTCTCGGCTCGCCGCAGGGTCCATCTTCTGCGGGTCGTTGGCGCCGGTGCCGATGACGGTGTGGGTGTGGTGGCTCGTCGACAGCACCACCTCGCGCACCGCGGCGAGGTCCTCGACGTCGCGTCGCAGGGCGATGGCGAGGTCGATGACCGCCTGCGCCTGGTACTCGGCCGAGTGCGCCTTGGTGTAGGTCTCGAGGATCGCCCGCGGCGCCTCGCCGGGCGCCGGCAGGGCCACGGTGTAGGCGGCCTCGGGCCCGTCGAGCAGCCACGCGATGACCGAGTCCTCGCCCTCGTAGATCGGGCTCGGGCCGGCCTCGCCGCGCATCGCCCGGTCCACCGCCTCGATGGCGGACTTGCCCGTCGCCGCCGGGGCGAACGCCTTCCACGAGCTGATCTCGCCCTTGCGCGACTGGCGCGTCGAGAACGCCAGGTGGACCGCCTGGTTGATCGCCTGGAAGATCACCTCCGCAGGCAGCGCGAGGAGCGCGCCGAGCCCCGCCACCACCGCCGGCGCGAGGTGGGCGACGTGGTCGATCTTGTGCTTGTGCAGGCAGATCGCCTTCACGAGCGCGACGTGGACCTCGTAGGCGACGGCGATGCCGGTGAGGAGGTCGGCCCCGGAGCAACGGCACTGCTGCGCCACCGCGACGAGTGCGGGGATGGCGTCGGCCGGGTGCGCATAGTCGGCGGCGAGGAAGGTGTCGTGGAAGTCGAGCTCGCGCACCGCCGTGCCGTTCGCCCACGCCGCCCACTCGGCGTGCACGGTCCCGTCCGCCGGGAGCCCGAACACCGTGGCACCGCCGGGGCGAGGATGGGCGAGCGCCATCGCGCGGGCCGCGGCCACCGGCGCACGGTCGAGAGCCGCGACGGCGACGGCCGCGTTGTCGACGATGCGGCAGGCGATCATCTGCGCGACATCATCCTCCACCGGCGGCCGGCCTGCCGCGAAGGCGGCCATCGCCCACGCAAGCTGCGCCTCGCGCGGCAGGCGCGCCGCGGACGGGTGGACGCGGATCTCGTGGTCGATCAACGACCCGGCTCGCCCGGCAGCACCGAGCGCGCGATGGAGGCGTCGAGCGCCTCGTAGTCGTGGTAGCCGATGGTCTCGTAGAGCGCCGCGCGCGGCTGCATGCGGCCCACCCTTGTGTGCGTGCCGCCGTCGGCGCGGATCGCGGCGTAAAGGTCCTCGATGGCTGCGGCGGCGACGCGCAGCGAGGACACCGGCCAGATCACGACCTTCGCGCCGAACGCGGCGAATTGCGCGCTCGTGAAGGCGGGCGTACGGCCGAACTCCGTCATGTTGACGAGGACGGGCGCATCGACGGCGGCGGTGAAGGCGCGGAAGTCGTCCTCCGACACGAGCGCCTCGCCGAAGATGACGTCCGCGCCCGCCGCCACGTAGCGTTGCGCCCGGTGGATCGCCTCGTCGAGGCTGACTGACGCGGCGTCGGTGCGTGCCACGACGAGGGCGTGGCGCCGCGCGCGGCAGGCGGCGGCGACCTTGGCTTCCATCTCCTTCACGGGGGCGAGGCGCTTGTCCGACAGGTGGCCGCACTTCTTGGGCAGCACCTGGTCCTCGAGCTGGATCGCCGCGGCGCCGGCATCCTCGAGCTCGCGCACCGCGCGCATGACGTTGAGCGCCTCGCCGTAGCCGGTGTCGGCGTCGACGATCAGCGGCAGCCCCGTCGCGCGAACGATGCTGCGGGTGAAGAACACGAGCTCGCCGAGCGTCATGACGCCGAGGTCGGGCAACCCCATGGACCCCGTCACCGCGCCGCCAGAGAGGTAGAGCGCCTCGAACCCCGCGCGCTTGGCGAGGAGCCCGGCCAGCGCGTGGTGCGCCCCGGGGACCTCGAGGATGCCCTCTCGCGCGATGAGGCTGGCGAGACGCGTCCCCGCAGGCTCGCCCTCGCGCCCGTCCCCGTTCAGCCACATGCGCGCCTCCCCCGGCACCTGCGCGAGGAGGGTCGTGTTGCCGGCCCCAGGCGCGCTTGATAGCGTCGCCCAAACGACGCCTTGGGAGGGGCATTAGCGGAATGTCACGCAACCTCAAAACCGCCGTCGGCGCTGTGTCGGCCCTCGCGATCCTCGCCGGCACCGCCTGGGCACAGGACGTTCCGGAGGCGCTGCCGGACTACTATCCGGACGATTACGGCCAGATCGTCGAGGAGTGCCGCGGTGAGGGCGGCCTCGTGATCTACTCCAACATGGCGGAGTACAACTGGGCGCCGGTCATCGAGGGCTTCCAGGAGCTGTACGGGGATGTCTCCGTGCAGACGCTGGACCTCGACAGCGGCGAGGTGTTCGAGCGCTACTTCGCGGAGGCGGGCGCCGGCACCGAGACGGCGGACATGCTGGTCAGCGCCGCGCCGGACAAGTGGATCGAGTTCGACGAGCGCGGCTCGGCCCTCGACTACACCTCCCCGGAGCTCGATCAGCTGCCGGAATTCGCCCAGCCGCTCCCCAACGTCTACGTGGTGTCCACCGACCCGATGGTCATCATGTACAACAAGCGCACCCTCGACGAGGACCAGATCCCCAAGAGCCTGCCGGAGCTCGCCTCTATGGTCGAGGCGAACCCAGACGAGCTGGAAGGCAAGGTGACGACCTACGACGTCGGCGCCTCCTCCTTCGGCTACGCCATCGCACGGGCGGTGGCCGACGAGGTCGGCGAGGAGGCGTGGTCCTGGTTCGAGGCCATCGGCCCGGCGACCCGGCCCGAGCGTTCCTCAGGCCCGATGATCGAGAAGCTGACCTCCGGCGAGTACGACATCGGCTACTTCATCTCCGGCATCGTGCTGTTCCCCAAGCTCACTCCGCAGCTCGAAACCATCATCGGCTGGAGCTTCCTCGAGGGTGGCACGCCGCTGTTCCTGCGTGGCGTCGCGATCCCCAAGGAGACCGGCAGCCCGGCGTGCTCCAAGCTGATGCTCGACTACATCCTGTCCACCGCGGGGCAGACCGCGTTCGGCAAGGGCGGGCTGACGCCCTACCGCGAGGACGTCGACGAGGACGCCGTGCTCGGCTACACCTATCAGTCGGTGCTCGAGGCGATCGGCGGCGAGGAGAAGGCGATCCTCATCGATTACGACGCCAGCCAGATCGAGGGCGACGAGGAGTTCCGCAGTCGGTGGACCGCCTCGCTCGACCAGTAGCCTGACGGTGGCCGGGCCGTGGCGGCGGACGCGACGGCCCGGGTCGCGCAACGGGACGTCACCCTATGGCTGACACGGCCGTCACCGCGGGCCTGCCCAAGCGCGGCCCGCTCACCCTCCATCGTGGCGCCGCGGTCCAGTGGGGGCTCGCGCTCCTCACGGTGGTGCTCGTCATCGCCCCCATCGTGCCGGTGGCGTTCCAGTCCTTCGTCGTCGGCCCGCTCTACGACCGCGAATGGTCGCTGACCCTTGCGAACTACGGCGAGCTGTTTGCCAGCCCGGTGCTCGGCGAGCTCGCGTTCAACACGCTCGTTTTCTCCGCCGTGACGACCCTCGTCGCGCAGGTGGTGGGCGCGGTCACCGCCATCCTCGTCGGCCGCACCGACATTCCAATGCGCAGCGTCCTCGGCGACGTCCTGATGTGGCCGCTCTTCGTGTCCCACCTCGTGCTCGCGTTCGGCTGGTTCCTCGCCTACGGGCCGGCGGGCTACGGCACGATGGCCTTCACGGCGTTGACCGGCGTCGAGGACGCCTGGTCGCTCTACACCCTCGCCGGGATGGGGCTCGTGGCGGGCATCGCCCAGGCGCCGCTCGCGTTCCTGTACTGCCTCAGCGCGACCAACTCGGCGAACCCGTCGCTGGAGGACGCGGCGCGGATCTCCGGCGCCGGACCGATGCGGACCCTGTGGTCGGTGACGATCCCGCTCATCCGCCCGGCGATCCTGTTCAGCGCAATCCTCAACTTCACCATCGCCATCGAGATGCTCGCGATCCCGCTGCTGTTCGGCGGACCGACCGGGCTCAACATGTTCACCACCTACCTCTACGTGGAGGGCATCCTGGCGCCGCAGCCGAACTATGGGCTGGTGGGCGCGGCGGCGGTCCTCCTCCTGGTGGTCGTCACTGGCCTCGTGTGGTTGCAGGGGCGCCTGCTGCGCGAGGCGGGCCGCTTCGTCACGGTGCGCGGCAAGGCGGTCGCGCCGCGGCGCTTCCCGCTCGGGCCGTTCAAGTGGCCGTTCTTCGCGCTGCTGGTCGCCTACGTCATCCTCGCGATCCTGATCCCGACGGGCGGCCTCATCCTGCGTGCGGTGACGAGCTTCGTCTCGCCGTTCATCCCGCCGTGGGAGCTCCTGACCCTGGAGCACTTCGAGCTCATCTTCTCCTACCCCGCGTTCCGCCGCTCCATCGTCAACACGGTGCTCATCGCGGCGATCGGCGGGGCCATCGCCACGGCCTACGTGGTCGGCATCGCGCTCGTCACCCATCGGTCGGACTTCCGCTACCGCCGGGCCCTCGAGTTCCTGGCGCTCTACCCGCGGGCGATCCCGGGCATCATCGTCGGCATCGGCTTCTTCTATGCGGCGATCATCATCCCGCCCATGGGATGGCTGCGGAACACGATCTGGATCCTCATCCTCGCGTTCACCATGCGCTACATCCCGACGGGGTTCGGGGCCATCGTGCCCAGCCTCTTCCAGCTCGACCGCGACCTCGACCGCAGCGCGCGCACCGTCGGCGCGGACTGGCTGACGACGAGCCGCGTGATCCTGCTCCAGCTCCTGAAGCCCGCGGTGTTCTCCTGCTACGCGCTCCTCTTCATCCACTTCTTCAAGGAGTACGTGGCGGCGGTGTACCTGTTCGCGCCTGGCAGCGAGGTGATCGGCACGACGATGCTCACCTTCTGGGTCCAGGGCGACACCGGCCCGGTGTCGGCGCTGGCGTGCATCCAGGTGGCGATCACCGTGGTGTTCATTACGATCGCGCGGAAGACGATGGGGGTGAAGATCTATGGCTGAGCTCGTCGTCAGCGACCTCGTCAAGCGGTTCGGGCCGGTGACCGCCGTCGACCGCGTGAGCTTCACCGTGCGCGACGGCGAGTTCATGACGCTGCTCGGCCCCTCCGGCTGCGGCAAGTCGACCACGCTCGCCGCGGTCGCCGGGCTCGACCACCCCGACGAGGGGGAGATCAGGGCCGGCGACGTCGTCTACTTCTCGTCGAAGTCGGGCCGCGTGCTGGCGCCGGAGAACCGCAACGTCGGCCTCGTCTTCCAATCCTACGCGCTGTGGCCGCACATGACGGTGGCCGACAACCTCGCCTTCCCCTTGAAGCTCAGGAAGGTCGCGCGGCGCGAGCGGGACCGGCGCATCGACGACATCCTTGCGCTCGTGGAGATGGCCGAGCACCGCGCGCGCTACCCGCACCAGCTCTCCGGCGGGCAGCAGCAGCGTGTGGCGCTCGCCCGCACCCTCGTCTACGAGCCGGCGCTCCTCCTCCTCGACGAGCCGCTGTCGAACCTCGACGCCAAGCTCCGCGACCGGGCGCGCACGTGGTTGCGGCAGCTCCAGTCGCGCGTCGGCATCACCACGATCTACGTGACGCACGACCAGGTCGAGGCGCTTGCCCTGTCGGACCGGATCGCGGTCATGCAGTCGGGCCAGATCCTCCAGCTCGCCCCGCCCCGCGAGGTCTATGAGGCGCCCGCCTCGCCCTTCGTGGCGGACTTCATCGGCACGTCGAACTTCTTCGAGGGCGAGGCGATGTCGCTCGAGGACGGCGTCGCCACCGTGCGCCTGCCGGACGGGCAGACGCTCGCGGCGCGTACCGGCGAGACGCCGCGTGCCGGCCAGCCGGTCACCGTCGCGGTGCGGCCGGAGAAGATCGACCTCTTGCCCGCCGCCGAGCTCGACCGTCCCGCCGAGCCGGAGCGCAGCTTGCTGCGCGCCACGGTGCGCGAGCGCAGCTACCTCGGCGCGCGCTACGAGTTCCTCGTCGAGGTCGAGGGCCTCGTCCTGCGCGTGGAGAGCGCCACCGCGCTGGACAACGGCCCCGTCGCCGTGGCGATCCCGGTGGACGGCTGCGTGCTCTTCGTGCGCGACCCGCAGGCGTCTGGTCGTACGGACGCCCGCCCGCTCGAGGCCGCCGCCGAGTGAGCGCACCGCTCCCCCGGAAGGACTACGAGCCGGACGCGCCGGCGCCCCTCGACGGCGTGCGCATCCTCGACCTGTCGCGCCTCGTCGCCGGCAACATGATCTCGAGCGTGCTGGCCGACCTCGGCGCCGACGTCGTCAAGGTCGAGCGCCCCGGGCGCGGCGACGACCTGCGCGGCTGGACCGTGAAGGGCGTCTCCACGCACTGGAAGGTGTACGCGCGCAACAAGCGCTCCGTCGTCATCGACCTGCGCCAGGAGGAGGGCAAGGCGGTCCTCCTGAGGCTCGTGGCGACGGCCGGCGTCCTCATCGAGAACTACGTGCCGGGCACGCTCGAGGCCATGGGCCTCGGGCCGGAGGTCCTCCACGAGGCGAACCCCAAGCTCGTCATCGTGCGCGTCTCGGGGTGGGGGCAGACCGGCCCGTTCCGCCACAAGCCGGGGTTCGGCACGCTCGTGGAGGCGATGTCCGGCTTCGCGTCGATGAACGGCTACGGCGACCGCCCGCCGGTGCTGCCGCCGCTCGCCCTCGCCGACATGATCGCCGGGCTCTACGGCTCGACGGCGGTGCTGACCGCGCTGCGTCACGTGGAGGTGTCCGGCGGCGAGGGGCAGGTGATCGACCTGTCCCTCCTCGAATCGATCCACTCGATCCTCGGACCGGAGGCAGCGATCTACCAGCTCACCGGGCGGCCCAAGCCGCGCACCGGCAGCCGCTCCAACACCGCCGCGCCGCGCAACATCTACCGCTGCCGCGACGGGCGCTACGTCGCGATGTCGGCGTCCATGCAGTCGATGGCCGAGCGGCTGCTGCGCGCCATCGGACGGCCCGACCTCGTGGACGATCCCAAGTACCGCACGAACGCCGACCGCCTTGCCCACAACGACGAGCTCGACGCGATCATCGCGGACTACATGGCCGAGCACACCCAGGCGGAGAACCTCGCCCACTTCGAGGCGGCGGGCGTCACCGTCGGGCCGGTGTGCGACGTCGCCGAGCTCGGCGAGCATCCCTACACCGCCGGGCGCGAGGTGCTCGCGTCCTGGCCGGACGACGAGATGGAGCAACTGCCCATGCACACGATCGTGCCGCGCCTGTCGGCGACGCCGGGACGCATCCGCCGTCCGGCCCCCAAGCTCGGCGAGCACACCGACGAGCTGCTCGCCGAGTTGGGCCTCTCCGGGGACCTCGCACGCCTGCGTGCGGAGGGCGTCGTCGGATGAGCCGTCCGCTGCCGGTCTGGCGCTCGCTTCTGTTCGTGCCAGTCAACGTCGAGCGCTACGTGGAGAAGGCGCACGCGCGCGGCGCCGACGCGATCCAGCTCGACCTCGAGGACAGCGTGCCGCTGGCCCAGAAGGCCGAGGCGCGCACGATGGTGCGCGAGGCGGCGCGACGCGTCTCCACCGGTGGCGCCGACGTGGTGGTGCGCATCAATCGGCCGGTGCGCATGGCGCTCGCCGACCTCGAGGCCTGCGTCTGGCCCGAGGTCGGCGCCATCGCGCTGCCCAAGGTCGCCGGGGCCGTCCACGTCAGGCTGATCGCGGAGGTGATCGACGAGCTCGAGGCCGAGCGCGGCATGCCCGTCGGCACGACCAAGCTGATCGCGATGATCGAGACCGCGGAGGCGTACTTCGAGGCGCGCGAGATCGCAGCGGCCCACCCGCGCCTCGTCGGCCTCAACCTCGGGGCGGAGGACTTCGCCGTCTCCACCGGCATGCTGCCGGAGGCGGATGGGCTCTACGTGCCGAAGATGACCATCGTGATGGCGGCGCGGGCAGCCGGTGTCCTGCCGCTCGGCTTCATCGGGACGGTGGCGGACTACGCCGACCTCGACGCGTTCCGTGCCACGATCCGCCGCTCGCGCCGCCTCGGGTTCCGCGGCTCGAGCTGCATCCACCCGGGACAGGTCGCGATCCTCAACGAGGAGTTCGCGCCGAGCCCCGAGGAGGTGGATCACGCCCAGGGGATGCTCTCCGCCTACGACGACGCCATCGCCGCCGGGCGCGGCTCGGTGGAGTACCGTGGTAAGATGATCGACGTGCCGGTGGTCGAGCGCGCCCGCGAGCTCATCGCGGTGCACGACGCGATCGCCGCGCGCCAGGGCGGATCGCCCTAGGCCCCGCTGCGCGCCGCGATCAGCTGGTAGCCCGAACCGCGGGCCGCCTCGATGGCGATCCCGTCGAGCTTGCGTTGCAGCCGCCCGACGTCGACGACGTTGCTCATCGGGTCGCGATCGGCCCCCCAATGCGATCGACCGGATGCGCTCGCGCGAGAACACGGTCCCAGGGTGGGATGCCATCAGAGCGGGCACGTCCAACTCGGTCCTGGTGAGCTCGACTTGCATTCTGGCCACGCGCACCTCGCGTGCGGCAAGGTCGAGGGACAGCGCACCGACGGTGAGAACCTGCTCGCTCGCGCTGCCGAGGGGGACGTCCCGACGACGGTAGAGCGCCTGCAGGCGCGCGAGCAGCACCTCGAACGCGAACGGTTTGGCGAGTCGTCGTCCGCCCCTCACCCCCCGAGGCCTTCCACCACATCCGCACTGGCGTCGCGTGCGGTAAGCATCACGATCGGCGTGGAGATCCCAGCCGCGCGCAGCCGACCGCACGCCTCGATGCCACCGATGCCCGGCACCATCACATCGAGGATGAAAGGCTCATATCCGCCGGACATGCCGTACCCGACGGCGTCGAGGCCCGTGGCGACGGCGGTCACCCCATAGCCCTCCGCCTCCAGACCGCGGCGGATGCAGGCGGCAACCCGGGCGTCGCCTTCGAGGGAGGAGCGCAAGCCTCAAGGCGTCGTCCGGTCGTTGGGGTTGCGCAGCTCTGCCACCGCCCGCGTCCCCATGCGGCTCCACCCGCGCGCAGGCACGCCGCACGGTGGGTCGCCGATGGGGTCACGTCACCACCCTCGGAGGAGCGAGGGAAGGGTCAGGCTCGCCACGGTGCCACAGCCGCTCCTCGCGCCGGATGACGAAGCGACCCTCGTGGGCCTCCGCAATCTCCTTGGCGGCGGGGAGGCTGAGCCGGTGCGGTCGGGAAGCGCGTTCGAGCTCCGCTCGCATCCCCATGCGGCTTCACGCGCGCGCAGGCACGCCGCACGGTGGGTCGCCGATGGGGTCACGTCACCACCCTCGGAGGAGCGAGGGAAGGGTCAGGCTCGCCACGGTGCCACAGCCGCTCCTCGCGCCGGATGACGAAGCGACCCTCGTGGGCCTCCGCGATCTCCTTGGCGGCGGGAAGGCTGAGCCGGTGCCGTCGGGAAGCGCGTTCGAGCCGGGATGGAGCGATCGAACACGTGGGGCAGGTCCGCGTCGGCGATGCCGATCCCGTTGTCGGCAGCCCGCACCGTGACGGAGGACGGTTCCCACAGGATCGCGACCAAGACGACAACGCCTCGGTGAGCTGCCACGGCGTTTGTCGAGCAGCACGAGGACGAGCTGGCGCAGGCGGCCGGCGTCACCCTCCACCACGGCCTTGCCGTGATTAATCCTCCAGGACAGCGAGATGTCGGATGCGGCGGCAGGCGCCTTGTTGTCGGCCAGGACGGAACGGACAAGCGGGGGGCATGGCACCGGGCGCAGCGCGAGCCGCGCCTCGCCTCCCGCTTAGCCACGAACACAAGGCCATTCCTGGATATCGGGGCGGAGCGATCTGAGCGCGGCGTCCGCCCGTCGATGCGCCCCTCGACCGCATGCCGGGTTCGTCCGGCCGCGGCGAAGAGGCAGCCATGACCGCTCGGCAGGGACGTCGCACCGGCGGCGCGATGCGTGGCCAGGGTCGAGGAGAACCGTAGCAGGATGGCTCGAACGCGTCGTCGACACCGCTGCCAGCGACCGGACAAGCGGGGTCCTGCGGCTGTATGCCGGCATCAGCTTCGGCGCTTCGTGGCTGGATCGATCAACGCGCTCGTGAAGCACGACCCTGCTACGTCGTAGGGGGTCGGACCTCAAGAATCATCTTGCGGTGCGCTTCTGGAACACCGCCCAGCGCTTGGCTGCCCGGCGAACCGTTGCCTCCGACGCCTCGGCCATCCCCTCGGCCGTCGCGACGGCCTCGGCAACCTCGCTGGTGCCATCGGCGCCGTCTTGGCCGGGCTCGAGATCGGGGCGCCACCCGTCGAGCGCTGACGTGCTGCCACTCTCCTTGGACCCGTCGGCGGCTTGCGTCGGGCCGTCGAGGCCTTGCTCTAACGCCCGCGTCGCGTCTTGCCTGCCGTCGGCCCCGTCGGCTCCGTCGGCTCCGTCGGCTCCGTCGGCTTCGTCTCCGCCGGGCTCGAGGTCGGGTCGCCGCCCCCCGAGCGCTTGCGTGGAACCGTCGAGCCCTTGCAGCAACGTCGGCGTCGCGTCTGCCCCGTCTGCCCCGCGTACCGCGTCTGGGCCGGCGGCGTCCGTCGCGGCGCCCATGCTCGGCTCCGACGGCTGCGCGGTGGCGTCCGCGTCGTCCGAGGCCCCTTCGAGGTCCTGCTCGGGCGCGTCGGACGCAGGTTGTCCGCTCCCATCCGCACCCGCGACCTGACGCGCGGCGTCAGCTCCCTGTTCGGTGTGCTGTGCCGCCGCGCTTGCAGCACCATGATCCGCTTCGCGAGCGCGAACGACGTCGTCGCGCTCCGCCGGCTCCGCTGCGGCATCGGAGGCTTCAGCGAGGGGACGGCCGAGGGTCTCGGACGCCCCCTGCGCGGCGTCCGAGCCGCCGGCGATCGCGTCGGCCGCTGCCTCCTCGATCGATCCAGTGGCGGTCGACCCTCGCTCCGTGGGGTCGTTAAGTGCTTCGACGCCCTCGTCGAGCGCCTTGGACACAGGCTCGACACCGTCCTCTGATTCGGCCTTCGACGTCGGCGCGTCCGCACCGCGCGCTGGCTCGGTCGTGGCGTGCCCGGCTTCGGCCGCGTCCACAGGCGCCGCGCTGCCGATCCCACCCGGCGCGGCCGTCGCCACCGCCGCGCCGGCCGCGAGGGTCGTCGTGGCCGCCGCCGCCATGTTGCGCGCGAGCTGTGCACCCTCGTCGACCGCCTCCGCGCCGGTCGTCACCGGGTCCGACGCCACCGTCGCGGTACCGGCGACGGCGCCCGTCATCGCGGTCGCCGCGCGCGTCATCTCGCTGACGAGGTCGGCCGTGATCGTGCGGCCATCGCTACGGCGTGCCGCCGGCCGGGTGCCGGATGCTGCGACGCCGTCCCACCGGTTCACGAACTCGGTGATGCGCGGCGCGATCTCCCGTCGGAAGCGCGAGCCGTTGAACACCCCGTAGTGGCCGACGCCGGCCTGCTCGTAGTGCTGCTTGCGCTCGTCCGGCAGGTTCTGCGTCAGCTTGTGCGCGGCCTTCGTCTGCCCGAGGCCCGAGATGTCGTCCTTCTCGCCCTCCACGGTGAACATCGCGGTCTCGCGGATGGCGGACGGGTCCACCCTGATGCCGCGGTGCGTCATCTCGCCCTTCGGCAGGAGGTGACGCAAGAAGACGATGTCGACGGTGTCGAGGTAGAACTCAGCGGTGAGGTCCATCACCGACAGGTACTCGTCGTAGAACTCGCGGTGCTTGTCGGTGGAGTCGCCGTCGCCGCGCACGAGGTGGTCGAAGTAATCGTACTGTGCGGTCATGTGACGGTCGAGGTTCATCGTCATGAAGCCGGTGAGCTGTAGGAATCCAGGGTAGACCGGACGCATGAAGCCGGGGTGCGGCAGCGGCACCATCATAATGACGTTGCGCCTGAACCACTCGAGGTCGTGCTTGGCCGCGTAGATGTTGACCTCGGTGGGGTTCTCGCGCGTGTCGATGGGGCCGCCCATCATGGTGATCGACTTCGGATGCGCGGCGCCGGTCGCCTCCATCACCGCGGTGGCGACGAAGACCGGGACCGCGGGCTGGCACACCGCCACCATGTGCACGTCGCCGCCGAAGTGCCGAGTGATCGATGCGATGTAGTCCACGTAGTCCGCGAACGTGAAGGTGCCGAGCGACAACGGCACCATGCGCGCGTCCACCCAGTCCGTGATGTAGACGTCGTGGTGGGGAAGCATCGCCTCGACCGTTCCACGCAGGAGCGTCGCATAGTGCCCCGACATGGGCGCCACGATCACGAGCTTGGACTGGGGCGGCGCGCCGGGTGGCAGGTCGCGCTTGAAGCGTAGGAGCGAGCAGAACGGGCGCTGCCAGACGACCTCCTCGGTCACCGCGACGGACACGCCGTCGACGGTGGTGCGCGTCAGGCCGAACTTCGGCTTGGCGTAGCGCCGGGTGAGGCGCTCGAACACGTCCGCGGCGGCGGCAGACTGGCGACCGAACTCGGTGTAGGTCAGCGGGTTGAGCGGATTCTTGTAATACAGCCGCATGGCGTTATTCAGCGCACGGGCTGGGCTCAATAGCGCATGGTTCAGTTCGTAGAGCGCGTAGTACATAGACCCTCACCGTTTGCCAGCCCCGGGGTCCGGCGCCCGCTCGTGTTGCAGTGCAGCATATCGCGTTCCGCCGCATGATTGACAAGCGAACGTCCCGCGAGCGGGGAGGATCCGGCAACTTGAACGACGCGACGGTTCTCTTTCCGGCCCCCGACAGGCTCGTGCGGGTGCGCACGCTCCTCCTGCTTCGCTGGCTTGCCCTCCTGGGTCAGCTCATCGCCATCCTGTTCGTATCTCAAGTGCTGGCCTTCCAGATGCCACTCGAGGCTTGCCTGGGGCTCGTCGCGCTGTCTGCCTGGAGCAACGTCTTCCTCAGGGTAAGGTTCGCGGACAACCGGCGCATGCCGGAGTCCTGGACGGCAGCGGTGATGGCGTTCGACATCGCCCAGCTCGCGTTGCAGCTCGGCCTCACCGGCGGGCTGACCAACCCGTTCGCGCTGCTCCTCATCGCGCCGGTGCTGGTGTCGGCGACGACGTTGTCGTCGGGGCGCATTCTGACGCTCGGTGGCCTCGTCCTGCTGTCGGCGACGCTGCTCGCCATGTTCTCCCTGCCGCTGCCTTGGTACGAGGGGGAACGCTTCGCGCCGCCGTTCCTGTTCGTCGGCGGCGTGTGGCTGTCGCTGGTGTGCAGCCTTTCGTTCATGGCGACCTACGCGTTTCGTGTCGCCGAAGAGAACCGGCAGCTCGCTGATGCGCTGAACGCGGCCGAGATCGTGCTCACCCGGGAGCAGAACCTGCATGCGTTGGACGGACTGGCCGCCGCAGCGGCGCACGAGCTCGGCACGCCGCTCGGAACCATCCTAGTGGTGGCCCGCGAGATGGAGCGTGAGGCGCCCGAGGGTTCGCCCCTCGCGGAGGACTTGGCGCTGCTGCGCTCGCAGACCGAGCGGTGCCGCGAGATCCTGCGCAAGCTGAAGACGCTTGGGGAGGACGAGGAAAGTCCCCTAGTGCGGCTTGCTGTACGGACGCTCCTCGAGGAGGTCGTCGCGCCGCACCGGGAGGCCGGCGTCGACATCGTCATCGAGCTCGGCGGTCCGACGGAGGGCCAGCCGGTGCTCGCCCGCAACCCAGCGATCCACTACGGGCTCGGCAACCTCGTGGAGAACGCGGTGGACTTCGCCGACACCACGGTGCGCATCAGCGCGCTGTGGGACGAGGCGCGGCTCGACCTCACCATCGCCGACGACGGGCCAGGCTTCCCTGAGGACATCCTCGGCCGCATCGGCGATCCCTACGTCTCGCGACGCCGGCCGCACGATCGCGGCGGTGGGCTCGGCCTCGGCATCTTCATCGCAAAGACGCTCCTCGAGCGTACGGGGGCGACCGTGAACTTCGCTGCGGCGGGCGGCGCGGTGGTGCACGTGAGCTGGCCGCGGGACAGGCTGCGCAGCATGTCGCCGCAGCCCCATTAATTTATCGCCATCAACTGCCAGATCGTCACGGCGCGCCCTACCTTTGAACCCATCGAAGGAAGGGGTGGGGACGAGATGGACGCGATGGTTCAGTCCGCTCCGGCGCGGACCGTGAAGGGCAGCCGGCTTCTGATCGTGGACGACGACGCGGCGTTCGGTCAGCGCCTCGCAAGGGCAATGGAGAAGCGCGGCTTCGTCACCGACGTCGCAGAGAGCGCCCAGGACGCCGGGGCGCTCGCTGACCGCAACCCACCGGACTACGCGGTGGTGGACATGCGGCTCGGCGATGGCAACGGGCTCGAGGTGGTCGAGCGGCTGCGCCGCCGCAAGCCGGACGCGCGGGCGGTCATCCTCACCGGGTACGGCAACATCGCGACCGCCGTCACGGCGGTGAAGCTCGGCGCGGTCGACTACCTCGCCAAGCCCGCCGACGCCGACGAGGTGTTCGCGGCGTTGATGCGCGAGGGCGCCGAGCGGCCGACGCCGCCGGAGAACCCGATGTCGGCCGATCGCGTGCGTTGGGAGCACATCCAGCGCGTCTACGAGATGTGCGATCGCAACGTGTCGGAGACCGCGCGGCGGCTCAACATGCACCGGCGCACCTTGCAGCGCATCCTCGCAAAGCGCGCCCCGCGCTGAACCGAACGGCGCTCCGATCGCGCGCTTGCGACGAGCCGAAGGTTGCGCTCTCATCGGAGGGATCGTGGGGTCCTTCCGATGCCGCTCCTTTCCGTGTTCGAGGTCGCGCCGCTCGTGGACGGACGGCAGTCGCCCGCGGCGCTGCGTGTGCGTCGCGGCACCGCGCGGCTGTTGCGGGATCTCGGCTTCGCCGTGGTGCCCGAGCTGACGCTCTCCTGCGGGCGGCGGGCCGACCTCGTCGGCGTCGGCGCGCAGGGCGACGTCGTCATTGTCGAGATCAAGTCGTCCCTCGCCGACTTCCGCGCGGACGGGAAGTGGCAACACTACAAGCGGGCGTGCGACCGGCTGTACTTCGCGACCCTGCCGGAGGTGGGTGACGTGTTCCCGCGCGACGAGGGTTTGATCCTCACCGACGGGTACGACGCCACCATCGTGCGCGAGGCGCCTGCCCGGCGTGTGCCGGCGCCGCAGCGCCGCGCGATGCACCTGCGCGTCGCGCAGACCGCGGCACGCCGCCTGCACGAGATCGAGGACCCCCAGCCGCGGCATGCCCTGGCGGTTTAAGGTGGCTGGCCGGCCGGAACCTCTGCGGCTAGCGTCGCCGGCCGCGGGCGGCGGAGCGCAGGTCGACCGTGCCGCCGGCGGCGGCCGCGTAGGAGGGGGCATCGGCCGAGCCGATCAGGCGCCGCGCGGCCATGTGGTCGCCCGGGCGGTTGATCGTCTCGACGGCGGCGAGGACGCCGTCGCGGTAGCGCAGGGCGGTGAGGTCGAGGCCGCCCGATCCCGTCGTCGCGATGCAGTCGTCTTGCGCGCCGAGCCCCGCGATCTGCAGCTTCGCCTCGCCCTGGTCGCTCCAGAACCACGGCACCGGTGGCGCCGGCGCCGTGCCGCCGGTTAAGACCGCGGCGAGAAGGCGCGCGGTGTCGTTGGCGTTCTGCACCGACTCGAGGCGGACCGACGCTCCTGCCCCGTGAGCGTGGCGATGGCGCGCACAGTCCCCGATGGCGAACACCGACGGGTCGGACGTCGCCATGGTCCCGTCGACGAGGATGCCGTCCGCGACGGCGAGGCCGGCGTCCTTGGCGAGCGCGGTGTTGGGGGTGACGCCGATCCCGACGACCACGAGGCTCGCGCCAAGCCGCTCGCCGGCGAGGCGGACCGCGGTGGGCCAGCCGCCGTCTTCCTCGATGGCCTCGATCGTCACGCCGAAGCGGAACGCGACGCCGAGCGCTCGGTGGTACGCGGTCAGGCGCTCGGCCACGGGCAGCGACACCGAGCGGCCGAGGGCGCGCGGCGCGGCATCGACGACCGTGACCGTGTGGCCGGCCTTGGCAGCAGTGGCCGCGAACTCCAGCCCGATGAACCCCGCGCCGATCACCACCGTCCGCCCGCCGGTGCCGAGCCGCTCGCGCAGCCGCCGCGCGTCGGCCAGCGTCCGCAGATCGTGGCCGGCGGGCGCACCGGGCACGGGCAGGGCGCGGTTGCGCGCGCCGACGGCGAGGACGAGCGCGTCGTAGGGTACGCTGCGGCCGCTCGCGAGCAGCAGACGTCGTGCGGATCGGTCGATGGCGACGGCGGCGTCCGCCTCGATGAGGGCGATGCCGCGCTCGGCGAAGAAGGGGGGTGGACGCAGCCACAGCGCGTCCTCGGCGGTGCCGCCGGCGAGGTACGTCTTCGACAGCGGCGGGCGCTGGTAGGGCGGTCCGGACTCGTCGCTCACCAGGGTGAGCTCCCCGTCGAACCCTGCGGCGCGTAGCGCGGCGGCGAGCGCCACGCCGGAGTGCCCGGCGCCGACGACCACGACGGCGCGCGTCACCGCGACGCCTCGCACGCGGCTTCAGGGTATGGTCGGCGTCGAGGCGTGACGCTGGGCTCATCGTGTACGGTGGACCGCAGGCGAAGAGCAGCTCCGGAGCTGCGCCACATCGGTCCTCGAAGGGCGACACACGTTGGGCACCGCGTCCCGCCGGTGTTCGCGCACACGGTCGGTCCGGGATCAGGAGGGGTGAGGTGGCAACGGTCCTCGGGGTGACGCACAGCCCGCCGCGGTTCCGCGTGCCGGACGGTGCGTGCGACTGCCACACCCACGTGTTCGGTCCGCACGCCCGGTATCCGCTTGCTGGCGAGCGCTTGTTCACCCCTCCGGAGGCGGGTGTGGCCGACCTTCGGGCGCTGCAGGATGCGCTGGGTCTCACCCGCGTCGTCCTCGTGCAGCCGAGCGCCTACGGCACCGACAACGCCTGCCTCCTCGCCTCGCTCGCCGCCCTCGGCGGACGGGCGCGCGGGGTCGCCGTCATCGGCCGCGACACCGACGACGCGATGCTGCCCGCGATGCACGCGGCCGGCGTGCGCGCGGTGCGGGTCAACCTCGCCACGCGCGGCGAGGGCGACGTCGAGGTGGCACGCGCGGCCGTCGCCGAGGCGGCGCGTCGGGTGGCGCCCCTCGGCTGGCACGTGGAGGTCCACGCGGCCGCCTCCGTGTGGGCAGCGCTCGTGCGGCACGCGTCCCGCCTGCCGGCGCGTCTGGTGGCCGATCACTTCGGCCGCCTCGATCCTGCGGCGCCCGAGGGTTGGACGCCGCTCCTCGAGCTCGTCGCCGCGGGCACGATCTTCGTCAAGCTGTCCGCCGCGTACCGGCTCGCGCGGCGTGCCGACCTCTCCGACGTCGCGGACCTTGCCAAGGCGTTCGCCTCCGCCGGCCCGATGCGCATCGTCTGGGGCAGCGACTGGCCCCACGTGGGAACGGGGCCCCGCGAGGGCCGGCGACCCGACGTCATCGAGCCGTTCGGCGCGGTGGACGACGGGACCGGCCTCAACGCCGTCGCGGCATGGCTGCCGGACGATGCGACCCGGCACCGCCTCCTCGTCGCCAACCCCGCGGCGCTCTACGGCTTCGACCCGTAGGGGACCGTCGTCGGCCCCGCCCGCGCCTGGCTCTCGGCGGCTGGGTGGAAGCCCGCCCGCCGCTCCATGGCGTGCCGGACGAGGGCTGCGAAGCGGTAGGTTCCGTGGACGAACTTGCCGTAGGGCATCGTGATGAAGAACGCGAAGACGAAGCCGAGGTGGATCGCGAGCAGCATCCCCATGGCAGGCGTCGCCCGCAGGAACAGGAGGAGGAGGCCGGTCACGCCGACGAGGAACAGCGAGGCGAGGAACGCCGTGTCCATGCCGTAGCGCTCGGTGTCGGCCATCGCCGTGTCTCGGGAGAACTTGGCGCGCGCCAGCATGGCGGGGCCGACGACGATGCCGATGCCGCCGACGGTGCCGAGGACCACGGGCACGGAGTACCAGGGATAGGGGGCCTGCCAGTCGAGGAGGTAATGCAGGACCGTCGCCGAGGATGTGGAGGCGAAGCACAGGACGAAGCCGTAGAACGCCCAGTGGTGCCAGTGGCGCCGCGTGTCGTCCGGCCTCTCGTCCTCGTTCATGCAGCCGACGCCGCCGCCGTCGAGGTAGCGCAGGGTCGCCGCATCGCGCACCGCCTGCCACAGCGAGCCGGCGGTCGGGACCTCTCCGGCCGCGCCGATGTCGCGCCAGAACGCGAGGAGGCCCATCACGATGGCGAGGATGGCGTAGAGGAAGGCGCCGCCGAACAGGAGCGCCATCGCGTTGTGCGGCATGATCCTGTAGAACGCGCCCTCTCCGGTCTGGACCGAGAACAGCACGCCCGGGTCGGCGACCGCCATGAAGCCCGCGATGAACGCGGCGACGGCAAGCCCGGTGACGAGCGCGATCCACAGCCCGTTGCGGGCGAAGACGGGCGCCAGCACGCGGGGCCAGGTGTAGTCCTGGTACGAGCGGGTGCGCACCTGCGAGAGCGTGCGCGGGACGTTCACCGCGAACTCGTGCGGCGGCGCGTACTGGCAGTCGTAGTAGCACGCGCCGCACTGGTGGCACAGGTTGGCCAGCAGGTTGAGGTCGCCGTCGCCGAAGGTGCGGCGCCGCTCCATCGCCGGAAACACCGCGCACAGTCCCTCGCAGTACCGGCACGCGTTGCAGATGCGCATGAGGCGGTCGGCCTCGGTGTGCGCCTCGGTGCGAGGCTCAGTTCGAGACATAGCGGCCCGCCTCCCGTCCCGCGACGCGCCCGAAGACGGCGCCGATGGTCATTCCGATGCCGGCGAGGTAGCCCTTGCCCAGCACGTTGCCGGCCATGATCTCGCCCGCCGCGAACATGTTGGGCGAGGGCGTACCGTCCGCCATCACGATGCGCGCCTCCTCGTTCACCTTGACGCCGAGGTAGGTGAACGTGATCCCCGGCCGCAGCGGGTAGGCGTAGAACGGCGGCTCCTCGATGGTGCGCGCCCAGTTCGTCTTGTCCGGCGTCAGGCCCTCGGTGCGGCAGCCGTCCAGGGCATCAGGATCGAAGTCCCCGGGCTGCACCGCCGCGTTGAACGCCTTCACCGTGCTGACGAGCCGCTCCGGGTCGAGCGCCAGCTCATGGGCGAGCTCGGCGATGGTCATCGCCTCGACCGGCGGGAAGACCGACGGCATGAACTTGTCGATGGAGCGCGCGTCGATGATGGCGTAGCCGATCTGCTCGGGTTGGCCGGCGACGAGGCGGCCCCAGATGGCGTAGCGCTTGGGCCAGAAGTCCTCGCCCTCGTCGTAGAACCGCTCGGCGTTGCGGTTGACCACGATCCCGAACACCACGCAGTCGAGCCGGGTCGAGATGCCGCCGTCGAACTTCGGCGCCCGGGCGTCGATGGCGACGGCGTGGCACTGCGTCGGGTCGCCCACCTGCTGGACGCCGGCGTCGAGGAGCTGCCGCAGCAGCGAGCCGCGGTTGTAGGGAGTGCCACGGATGAGGAAGTTCTCCGCCTCGGGCCCCCAGGCCTCCTTCAGCCACTCGATGTTGGCCTCGAAGCCGCCGGCCGCCGCGATCAGCGCCTTGGCATGCACGGTGTACCGTGCCCCGGCATGGACGACGGCGGCGGAGAGGAAGAACCCGTCCTCGACCTCGAGGCCGACCACCTCCGCGTCGTAGACGACGGTGACGCCGAGCCGCTCGGCCGTGAGGTACAGCGCGTTCAGCATGGCGCGGCCGCCGCCGAGGAAGAACGCGTTGGTCCGGCCGAGGGACAGCGTGCCGCCGAGCGAGGGCTGGAAGCGCACCCCCTGCTCGTTCATGAAGTCCCACAACTCCTTGGACTCTCGGATGGTGAAGCGTGCCAGCTGGTAGTCGGTCTCGCCGCCGGTCACGCGCATGAGGTCGTCGTAGAACTCCTCCTCGGAGTAGGGGCCGGTGAGCACCTCGTTGGCCGCGTCGTGGGCGCAACGCAGGTTGCGTGTGTGGCGCGTGTTGCCGCCGCGGTAGAACTTCGGCGCCGCCTCCACCACCAAGACTTCGGCGCCGCCGCGTGCGGCGTTGATCGCGGCGCACAGCGCTGCGTTTCCGCCACCGGCGACGAGGACGTCGTAGCGTTGGTCGAGGACGTTCGCGGAGGCGGGCAAACCGATCTCGTGGGAAGGGGCGTGAGGTCCTAAGCCGGTGATCTACACCAACCGGACCCTAGCGTCGTCCCCCGACGGGGAGTCGAGGTGCCGCACGTCCGCTTTGGCATCAGCGCGAGGTCCGTAAGGGCGCGAACGGCACCAGGCTGAAGAGCTCGAACAGCATCTGCGCCGCGACCTGGGCGGTGTTCGTCGTCGCATCGTACTGCGGCGCGACCTCGACCACGTCGGCACCGACGATGGCGATCCCGGCGAGCCCTCGCAGGATGGCCTGCGCCTCGCGCGGGGTGAGCCCGCCCACCTCCGGCGTGCCGGTGCCCGGCGCGAACGCCGGATCGAGGGCGTCGACGTCGAACGAGACGTAGGTGGGACCGTCGCCCACCACGCGGCGGGCGGTGGCGACGATCTCGTCGAGCGGCGTCGAGCCCAGCGCCTCGGCGTGGATCACCGTCATGCCGCTCTCCGCGGAGAACTCCCATAGGAACTCCGACGAGCCGCGGATGCCGATCTGCACCGTCCGCTCGGGGTCGAGCACGCCGTCCAGCACGGCCTGTCGGAACGGCCCGCCGTGGTGGAAGGGAGTGCCGTCGAAGGGCCCTGCCGTGTCGCAGTGCGCGTCGACGTGGACCATCCCCACGGAGCGCTCGCCGCCCAGCGCGCGCAGCACGGGCAAGGTCATCGAATGGTCGCCGCCGACGAGGAGGGGCACGACGCCGGCGGTCGCCAGCGTGCGCACCGTGCGCTCGATGTCCTCATGAGACCCTTCGAGGTCGTAGCGGCTGCGGAACGGCACGTCCCCCACGTCGGCGACCGACAGGTCCGCGGACGGCATCGTGCGCAGGACGTGGTGGTAGGGGCCAATCCGCTCGACGGCGCGCACGGCACGCGGGCCGAACCGCGTTCCGTTGCGGTTGGTCACGCCGAGGTCGAGCGGGACTCCGACGAGCGCCACGTCGAGCCCGGACAGCTCCGGCGCGGACCAGTCGACGACGCGGTGCGGTGCGTCGAGCAGCGTCGGCACGCCCGAGAACGGCGCCCTTCGGGTGCCGGACGGGTCGATCAGGCGCTCTGCGACGGCCGCGAAGCCCGGATCGTGGATCTGCCGCGCGTTGTCGCCACCGAACCGCTCCCTCAACGCGGCGAGCCGAGCCTCATCCATCAGTCCCCTCCGTGTTTGACTTACGCTCGCATGGCCGGCGACGGCTGCGCCAGACCGCTGCGAACCGTCCCGGCTCCAGGGCAGCGAGCGTTGCCCACGTGCACCGCAAGGCGGTTTTCAGTGTGCATGCTGGGCCCGGTCGGGCTTCATCGACCGTCAATGCGGCGGCCGACGTGCCAAGGAACGCAACAGCGGGTGCGACAGGTGGCACGCCGTCGACGCCGGAGGGGCCACGACATCGCTCCGTTGGACGGACGCGACTGCACCGATCAACGTTCGCGGAAGGCGCGCCGGATGACCTTGCCGGACGTCGTCAGCGGGATCTCGTCCACGAACTCGATCTCACGCGGGTAGAAATGCGCCGACAGCCGCTCACGCACGAACGACTTCAGCGCGTCGCGCTGTGCCTCGCCGGCGCGCTCACCGTCGCGCAACTTGACGAACGCGGTCACCACCTCGCCGCGCAGCGCGTCGGGCCGGCCCACCACGGCGGATAGCGCCACGGCCGGGTGCTTGGCCAGGCAGTCCTCGATCTCGCCGGGGCCAATGCGGTAGCCCGCCGAGGAGATGATGTCGTCGGCGCGGCCGATGAAGTGCACGCCGTCGGGGCCTGCGACGGCGCGGTCGCCCGTCATCAGCCATCGGCCGCGGAACTTGTCGGCCGTCGCGTCCGGGTCGTTCCAGTACCCGAGGAACATCACCGGGTCGGGCGCGGCGACGGCGATGGTCCCCTCCACCCCGTCCGGCACCGGCGTGCCGTCGTCGTCGACGATGGCCACCTCGTGCCCCGGCACGGGGCGTCCCAGCGTGCCGGCTTCCGCGATGCCCCAGCGCGCACAGCTCCCTAGCACCAGGTTGCACTCGGTCTGCCCATAGGCCTCGTTGATGGTGACGCCGAGGTTCTCGCGCGCCCAGTGGAACGTCTCGGCGCCCAGCGGCTCACCGGCCGAGCCCGCCGAGCGCAGCGCAAGGGAGGGACGCGTGTCGCGCATCATCCGCAGCGCCGTCGGCGGGATGAACGCGTTGCGCACGCCGGCGCGCGCTGCCCAGTCGAGCGCCTCGTCCGGGTCGAACCTGCCGGCGCGCTGCGCCACGACGGGCACCCCCATGGCGAGGGACGGCAGGAGGACGTTGAGCAGCCCGCCGGCCCACGCCCAATCCGCCGGCGTCCAGAACCGATCGCCCTCCTGGGGCATGAGGTCCTGATACATCTGGACGCCAGGGAGGTGGCCGGTGAGCACGCGGTGCCCGTGCAACGCGCCCTTGGGCTGCCCGGTGGTGCCCGAGGTGAAGATCATCAGCGCCGGGTCGTCCGGCCCGGTGCGCGCCGCCTCGAATGTGTCGCTGGCGCGCTCCATCATCACCGCGAGGTCCGCAGCGCCGTCCGTGGGACCGTCCACCGTCACGACCTGCGCCGCCATCGGCGGGACCTTAGCGGCCCCATCAGCGGTGGTGACGAGGAGGTGCGCCCCCGAGGCCTCCATGCGAAAGCCGAGCGCCTCGGACCCGAACAGGATCGCCATGGGCACGGCGATGGCGCCGAGCTTGTAGGTGGCGACGTGCGCCGCGACGGTTTCCAGGCGCTGGCCGAGCTGGATGGCGACCCGGTCGCCGCGGCCGACGCCGAGCTGCGCGAAGGCGTTCGCCATGCGGTTCGAGGTCCGCTCCAGCAATGCGTAGGACAGGGACGTCGGCTCGCCGCGGGCGGCGGCGACGATGAGGGCCGTGCGTTGCGGGTCCCGTTGCGCCCAGGCCTGACATGCAGCGACGCCCATGTTGGCGACGCCGGACCTCGGCCAGGCGAAGCCCTCGCGGGCCGCCGCGTAGCTCGGGAACGAGAACAGGTCGATCACTGCACCATCGCCATCAGCCGCCACCGCGCTGGGTCCGGCCGCGCTCAGCCGGCCGCTTCCTCGGCCTCCTTCTTGCGCACGGCAGCCGGCGGCGGCGCGGCAGTCGCGGAGGCATCGACCTTGCGTGGCTCCTCGGGCGAGGCGCCTGCGGCACCGGCTTCCGGCCGCGCGGCCTCGCCCGGCCGGGCCGGCTTGGGCGGGCTCAGCGCGGAGGACATGGCGCGTGAGGAGACAACCCCCATGAGGTGGCCGTCCTCGTCGACAACGGGCAGCGGATAGTCCGCATCGAGTGCCGCCGGCAGCGCGGTCTCCAGGGCGTCGGCCTTCGTCAAGGTGATGCCGAGCTCGGCGAGGTCGTACACGTCCCGCCCGTCGCTGTTGGACGCCGCGGCCTCGAGACTCTCCTGCGAGGCGACGCCGCGATAGCGCTCGCCCTCCACGACGTAGCCGTAGCGTGCGCCGGTGCGGCGCATCTCCTCGAGGGCGCTGTCGAGGCTCGCGCCCGTAAGCCGGGCCTTGGGCGGCTTCATCACCGTCTCTACGGTGAGCACGCGCGCCCGGTTCACGTCCCGCACGAAGTCCGCGACGTACGCGTCGGCCGGGTTGATCAGGATCTGCGGCGGCGTGCCCACCTGGCTGAGCCGCCCGTCCTTCAGGATGGCGATGGTGTCGCCGATGCGCAGCGCCTCGTCGAGGTCGTGGGTGATGAAGACGATCGTCTTGCCGAGCTCGGACTGGAGCTCGATGAGCTGGTCCTGCATCTGCGATCGGATCAGCGGGTCAAGAGCGGAGAACGCCTCGTCCATGAGGAGGATCTCGGCGTCCGTCGCGAGCGCCCGCGCGAGGCCGACGCGCTGCTGCATCCCGCCCGAGAGCTGCGTCGGGTACTGCCCATCGTAGCCCGACAGGCCGACCCGGTCGATCCACTCCATCGCCTTCGCATCGCGCTCGGCTCGGGGCATGCCACGCACCGCCAGCCCGTAAGCGACGTTCTCGCGCACGGTGCGGTGCGGCATCAGCCCGAAGCGTTGGAACACCATGGACATGGTGGTGCGGCGGAACTGTTCCAGCTCGCGCTGGCCCATGGTGATGACGTCGCGCCCGTCCACCAAGATGTGCCCATCGGTGGGCTCGATCAGCCGGTTGAAGTGGCGGATCAAGGTCGACTTGCCCGACCCCGACAGCCCCATGATGACGAAGATCTTGCCACGCTCGATGGACAGCGACACGTCGGCGAGCCCCAGCGTGTGGCCGGTCTCGGCCAGCAGCTCGTCCTTGGTGAGCCCGTCGCGGTAGCGCGCCAGCGCCTCCTTCGGCTTGGGGCCGAAGATCTTCGTGACGTTCTCGACTTCGATCAGCGACATGACTTCCAACCATGCTCGGGCGAGGCGCAACCTGGCTCGGCGGCCGGCGCGGCGGACCTCGAGCTAGTGCGCAACGGTACGGTGCTTCTGCGCGCGCGAGCCGGCCGCCTGGGAGATGCGGTCGAACACGATGGCGAGGACGACGATGGCGAGGCCGCCGATCAGCCCCTGGCCGGCGTCGTTGCGCTGCAGGCCGAGCAGCACGGTCTCGCCGACGCCACGCGCGCCGATCATCGAGGCGATGACCACCATGGCGAGCGCCATCATCATCGTCTGATTGATGCCCTGCATGATGGACGGCAGCGCGAGCGGGATCTGCACCCCCGCGAGCATCTGCCACCGGTTGGCGCCGAACGCGCGGCTCGCCTCGGTCACCTCGCTGTCGACGTAGCGGATGCCGAGGTCGGTCAGGCGGATGAGCGGCGGCGTCGCGTAGATCACGGTGGCGAGGACCGCGGGGATCTTGCCGAGTCCGAACAGCATCACTGCGGGGATAAGGTAGACGAAGCTCGGGATCGTCTGCATGAGGTCGAGGAAGGGGTTGATCACCGCCCGCGCCCCGGCGGACTTGGCGGTGAGGACGCCGGTCGGCACGCCGACGGCGCACGAGATGACCACGGCGACGATCATGATCGCGATGGTCTGCATCGCCTGCGTCCACAGCCCGAGGGCGCCGACGAACCAAAGGGCGATCACCACGAAGACGGCGAGCGTGACCCGCCGCGACGCGGCGAATGCGAGGAGCCCGACGATGGCGAGGACGACGATGGCGGGCGCGCCCCGCAGGAGCTGCTCGAGGAACACCAGCGCCTTGAGGATGGTGTTGGAGAACGCTTCGAACGCGTCGCCATAGTTGATGACGAGGGACCGCACGACGTCGTTCGTCCCGGTGCGGATCCAGTCACCGAGCGTGCCGTCGACGAAGAAGATCTCCAGCGGCATCGCCGCGGCGAGCCGGACGACGACGAACGCGCCGGCTGCGGCAACCAGCGCGCTTGGGACCGTCCGCGTCCCTAGGTACGCCGCGAGCCCCACCGCAGCAGCTGTCAGCAGAACGAAGAGCTCGGTGGTGAGGCCGAGGAACGAGAACGTCATGCGGGTCCCATCGCGTTCGCGCGAGGCGCAGGCAAGCGGATCGGGTTCGGGCTGGACATCGCGCTCCAAGGGCCGGACGAGCGTCGGCGGCACCGTGTTCCGGCGCGGATGACCGCGCCGGAACGATCGCGTGAGGTCGGACCGGTCAGCTGTTGGCCAGCGCCGACTCGACGCGCTCGGCGACGTCCTGCGGCACCCAGGCCTTCCACTCGTCCGCGTTGTTGGCCATCCACCAGCGCGCCGCCTCCTCGGCCGAGGCGGACTCGTCCTGCATGTAGGCGAGCGCCTTGGAGATCTTGTCCGCCGTAAGGCCGTACGCGCCGAGGAACTCGACGAGCGTCGGCGCCTCGGCCATGAACTCGGCGTTCACGCCGATGTTGACCTCCGTCGACGGCCACTCGGTGACCGGCGTCCCGGCCGTCACCTCCTCCATCGGAGTGTCCGCAAGGTTGGACCAGACCGCCTCGTCGAAGTCGGCCTCCTCGAGCTTGACGATCTGCTCGCCGATCTTGCCCATCACCCAGGTCGGCCCCCAGTAGTAGAACACGATGGGCTGCTCGCGCAGGATCGACGACTCGATGGCCGCCGACAGGGCGCCGCCGGTGCCGGGGCGGAAGTTGGTGTAGGTGTCGAGGAGGCCGTAGGCGCGCAGCCGCTTGGTGTTCATCACCTCGCAGCCCCAGCCGAGGATGCAGTTGTAGAAGCGTCCCTTGCCGGGCTCCTCCGGGTCGGCGAACAGCTCGGCGTAGCGCGGCAGGTCCTCCACCGACTTGAGGTCGGGAGCGGGCGCGTCCTCGCCCTCGACGAGGTACTTCGGCACGTACCAGGCCTGCGAGGCATCCGGGTAGCTGAGCCCCACGACGTCGACGTCACCGTCGGCCACGGCCTTCTCCCACGCATCCTTCACGTTGGGGATCCACACCTCCATCGTGATGTCGATGTCGCCGCGGATCATGCCGTTGAGCAGCGGGATCGTGGAGCCTGGGATCTCATCGACCTCGCAACCATAGCCGTGCTCCAGGATGAAGCCGGCGATGCCGTTGTGGAACGCGTTGGAATCCCAGTCGAGGCCTGCGAAGACCACGGGGCGGTCGAGCCCGTCGCAGTCCGCCTGCGCGTGGGCCGTGGTAACAGAACCGGCGATCATCGGCAGGGCTAGAAGCCCTGCGGTGAGCGTAAGTGTCTTCAAGACGACGTCCCCTTCAGTTATTCGCCCCTCCGAGCACGCGAGGGAGCAATGCTCGCCGCCGGACGTGCCGGTGCGAACCCAGCCCCGCGGAACGACCGTGTTGCCGCGCGGACCGGATCGACGTTGGAGCGGACGAAACACATGCAACGGCGCCGCCTCGAAGAAGAAGCGAAGCGGCTACCGAAGCAATCTTACGGAGCAGTATAAGGATCCCTCGCATCCTGTAAAGCCGGCTCTCCAGCGGAGGCGAGAAGCGATGGCATTCGCGAGACAAACGGCTTGGAAAGAGCCAGCGAACAGGCGGTGACGACCGAATGAGTTCGACTATCGCAGTCGCTGTGGCGCCCATTCCTCGGCGTGTTGGGGGCCAAGTCGCGTCCGCATGCCTTGGAGCGCGCGTGATTTACTCAGCAATCGCCTCGCCAACGTTGACTGCAACCTCCTCGGGCACCCATGCCTGCCACGTGTCTCGGTTGTCGCGCAGGAACGCCATCGCTGCGTCCTCGGGGGACACATCGGGATCGGCCATCGTCGCGAGCGCCTTGCTGGTCTGCGCCGCGGTGGTGCCGTAGGCCTGAAGGAACGCTTCGAGCTCCGGTGCCGCTTCGGTGAACTCAGTGTTGGCGCCGATCACGACGCGCGTGTCGGGGTAGGCGGTAGCGGCGTCGGGCTCCTCAGCCTCCATCATCGCCGACCACGTCGCCTCGTCGTAGGCCGGCTCCTCGAGCTTGATGAAGTCGTACTTGCCCACCAGCGCGGTCGGCGCCCAGTGGTAGAACAGCACCGGCCGCTCGCGCAGTACCGCCGACTCCACCGCGGCCTCGAGCGCGGCGCCGGTGCCGGGGCGCACGTTGGAGTAGTCGTCGTCGAGCCCGTAGGCGATGAGCTTCTTGGTGTTGACAACCTCGCACTGCCAGCCTGCGACGCAGTTGAGGAAGCGGCCCTTGGACGGCTCCTCCGGATCCTCGAAGAGCTCCTTGTAGTCGGCGAGCTGGTCGACGGACCTCAGCTCGGGCGCAGGTGCGCCCTCCCCCTCCACGAGGTAGCGCGGCACGAACCAGCCCTCGCTCGCGTCGGGGAACGTGGCACCGAGCCGCTCCACCGTGCCGTCGGCCTCGGCATCGACGAAGGCCTGTGCGGGGTTGGCCGTCCACACCTCCATGATGATGTCGATGTCGCCGCGCGGCAGTCCCTGGTGGAGGACCAAGGTCGCGCCGGGGATGACATCGGTCGCGCAGCCGTAGCCCTCATCGAGGATCGTGCGGGCGAGTGCGGTGTGGAAGGCCGCAGAGCCGTAGTCGAGCCCGCCGAACACGACCGGTCGGTCGAGCCCGCCGCAGGTCGCATCCTGCGCATGGACGGGCGTCACGACGGGCGTAGCGAGGAGGCCCGCGGCGAAGGCGGCGCCAAGGGCGAGCGTGGCACGGTGCGTCATGGTGCGGTCGTCGGCTGGAACGTCGGGTGCGAGAGCTTACCAACAGGAACGCTTCCGTCGCCAGCCCCGTAGTGTGACAACCCGCGGCAGGGCGAAGGATGCTCGTCAGTGGCCGTAAAGCGCGCCGTAGGCGGCAAAGTCGACGTGGTAGACGTCTCGGATGACGGGCCGCGAGCGGTCGTTGACGAAGATGGTCGACGCCGGGAACCTGCCGTTGGCGAAGGCGCCGCGCGGGACCGGGATGGTCTCCGCGCCGTCGGCGAAGGCCTTCGTCCGCCGCTCGGTCACCTGGTGATGGTGACGAGAGTCGGCGATGGCGGACATGTCCACCGGGGCGACCCCGTCCTCCTGCGCGACCTCCTCGGTCCACGCAGCGAACCGCTCGATGGGGACGACGCGCTCCACGTAGCGCTCCTCCCCAGCGACGTACTGGGGTGAGAGGTGCTGGTTGATGGACTGCGGCGCCCGCGCCTCGAACTCCTTCACCATCGCAAGGTGATCAAGGAAGGTGAGGCCCGGCTCGGCTGACTTGCCTTGCGTGCGAAGCCAGTCCTCCACGAGCGCCCAGTGCTGCTGCGTCCAATGCCTGCGGCGCGGCGCCACGGCCCCCCGCTCGGCGAGCACCAGGAACGCGCTCGGCGCGCGCGCCATCGGATCGCGCACCACCTTGACGACCTTGTGCGTGCCGGCCTCGAGCGCCTCGGCGACGTGGCGCCTGTAGAAGCGGCGCTTCTTGAACACCGCACCCTCGTAGTCGTGCACCCAGCTCGAGTGCGCCATCGCCTCCTCGAGCAGGCCGAGCTGCGCGAAGAACCACTTGACGACGGTGGTGCAGCCGGACTTCTGGCTCCAGAACAGGATGTACGGGAACGAGGGGTCGTACAGTGGCGGGCGGATGCGCACGCAGTCGGGGAGCGTCGAGGGCTTGGGCATAGATCGCACGACGTTGGGACGTTCGGCGCACACATGCGATGGGCGGGCGGACATGTCCATGCTGCCCTGCCCCCCCGCGTTGCGGCGCTCGATTGCGTCCCGCACATGCGCGCCCCGCTGACAGGCCGAGACAGGGACGATCGCCGTGGAACCGCTCGACGCCGTCACCGCGCTCGCCCGCATGGATGCGAGCGTGGGATTGCCCTTCGCGCTCGCCATCACCGCGGTCGCGCTGTGGCGCCGTCAGCGCCCGCTCACCTTCAACCGCATCGTCGAGGTGGGACTGCCGGCCATCCTCCTCGTGATGATGGCGATCCGTTATGCCCTGCTCGCGCCGGTCACAGCAGCGTTCCCGCAGGAGGTCTTGGGTCCCGCGGCGAGCTACGCGATGGGCGTGACGGTCGCGACGAGCTCGGTGGCCGCCGCGGTGGTCGGCTTCGTGTCGTGGCGCGAGAGCGTCGCCTGGAAGCTGTGCGGCGCCGCATCGTTCCTTGCGATGACGCTGTTCGAGGCGGCGCTCCACATCGCGGTGTTGGACCCGCCGGTCGTTCCCATCGTCGACACCGCCGTCTCGGTGGGCGTGGCGGCGGTCGCCATCGTCTTCGGAGTGTTCAACTGGGCGCACCGCGCTGCGACGCCCAGTCCCCTCGGGGGTGCGAAGGGCCCCCCGCTGGACTACTGAGTGCCCACCGGAGACCCAGCCCGCACCGGTCAGTGCACGCTGACGGTCAAAAGGTTGTGCTCGGCAGCGTTCGCCAGCACCGCCTGCGGCGTGTCGGCCAGCAGGATCGGAGTGCCGTTCGCAGACAGCAGCGCCCACAGCTTCTGACCGGGCGCCATGGCCGGCGCCTGGGGGAACAGCGCGTTCACCTCCTCCGACAGGAACGTGCGCACGTAGGCGACGTAGCCTGAACCGAGGTCGGCGAGCATCTGCGGGCTGATGGTGTCCGGCGACGTGCCGTTGATTGTCTCGTTCATCGTCAACTCCTGAACTGCAACGCCTACTCGGCGCTGATCTCGATGGTCCGGACGGTGCGCTCCGGCTCGGGCCGCGCAAGGTCGATGGCGAGCAGTCCGTCGGCGAGCGCCGCGCTGAGGATCTCGATCCCCTCCGCCAGCACGAAGGCGCGCTGGAACTGGCGGGCTGCGATCCCCCGGTGCAGGAAGTGCCGCTCGTGGTCGGCCTCGGGCGACTGGGCGCCGCGGATCACGAGCTGGTTGTCCTCCACCGTCACGTTGAGCTGGTCCCGCGAAAAACCGGCGACCGCGAGCGTGATGCGCAGGAGGTCGCCTCGGTCGGACCTGATCCGCTCGATGTTGTACGGTGGGTAGCCGTCGGATCCTGACTTCGTGACACGATCGAGCACGCGCTCGATGTCCTCGAAGCCGAGCAGCAGCGGGCTCGACAGGGGCGTCATCCGGGTCATCGTCCAGTCCTTGCATCAAGCGACCGATGGAGGGACCCGTCCGGCGCCCCTCCGAGCCCGAATATTGGCGCGACATTGGGCCTGCGCAAGAAGTCGGCGGATGCGCTCCCCACGGACCGGCAAGCGCGACGTCGCTGGCTCAGCGATCGCCGATGAGGTCCGGTCGCCGCGCCTTCGTCAACCGCTCGCGCTCGGTCCGACGCCAGGCGGCGATGCGGGCGTGGTCGCCGCTCGTCAAAGGGTGCGGGATCGCCAGACCCTCCCAGACGGCGGGCCGCGTGTACTGGGGATGCTCCAGGAGGCCGTCGGTGAAGCTCTCCTCGCCCGCCGACGCGGCGTTGCCCATGACTCCTGGAAGCAGCCGCACGACGGCGTCGAGCACGGCGAGGGCGGCGACCTCGCCGCCCGACAGCACGTAGTCCCCGACCGACACCTCGACGAGGTCGCGGCGCGCGATGATGCGCTCGTCGACGCCCTCGAAGCGCCCGCACACCAGCGTCACCCCTGGGCCCTCGGCGAGCTCGCACGCGAAGGCCTGGTCGAAGCGATGGCCACGTGGGCTCATGAGGAGGCGTGGGAGGGCTCCATCCGCCGCGTCGATGGCGCGCGCGAGGACGTCGGCGCGCATGACCATGCCGGGGCCGCCGCCGGCCGGCGTGTCGTCGACCGAGCGGTGCCTGTCCTCAGCGTGGTCGCGGATGTCCACGGTCGCGAGCGACCAACGCCCCTCGGCAAGGGCGCGGCCGGCGAGGGCGAGGCCGAGGGGACCCGGAAACATCGCAGGGTAGATCGTGAGGACGGTGGCCGCGAACGTCACGCCGACTCGTCCGAAGGATCGGTCGCCGACCGGTCCGGCTCCTTCACCTCGTCGAGAAGGCCTGGCGGGGGATCGACGACGAGGTAGCCCTCGTCAAGCCGAACCTCGGGGACGACCTCGCGCGTGAAGGGAAGGAGAACGCCTCGCTTGCCGACGACCTCGAGCACGTCCCCGGCGCCGTAGTCGGCGACGCCTCGCACGGTTCCGAGCTGCCCGCCATCGACGAGCCGCGCCTCGAGCCCGAGGAGGTCGACGTGGTAGAACTCATCCTCCCCCGGGCGCGGCAGGCGGGACCGCGGCACGCTGAGCTCTAAACCGCGCAGCGCGGCAGCAGCGTCGCGGTCGTCGACCCCCTCGATCCCGGCGACGATCGCCTTGCCGACCACCCTCACCGAGGTGAGCCTCAGCGTCCGCCCGCCGTCCGCCTCGAACGGGTTGTAGCGCCGCAGGGCGAGCGGGTCCTCGGCGAACACCGTAAGCCTGACCGCGCCGCGAACCCCGTGGGGCGCACCGATCGCGGCCATGACCACGCGGTCGGCCACCTACGCCTCGGCGCCCTCGGCCGCGGGGGCGCCTGCAGCCTCGGCGCGCTCGGCCTCCGCCCGGCGCCGCGCGTCGGCGCGCTCCTGCGCCTTCTTGCCCGGCTCAGCCTTCTTCGGGTTGCTCCGTGCCGGCCGCGTCGCGATGCCGGCCTGGTCGAGGAAGCGCAGGACGCGATCGGTGGGCTGCGCGCCCTCGGCGAGCCAGTGCCGCACGCGCTCCTCCACGAGCGTCACCCGCTCGGGATTGTCCTTGGCGAGCATCGGGTTGTAGCTGCCGAGCTTTTCGATGAAGCGGCCGTCGCGCGGCGCGCGGACGTCGGCGACGACGATGCGGTAGTACGGCCGCTTCTTCGAGCCGCCACGGGCGAGCCTGATACGGGTTGGCATGATGGGTCCTCCTTCTGGCGGTTGACGGGATCAGACGGGGGCAAGGAGCGCGTCCTCGGCCGATGCGGCCTCGTCGAGATCCATGGGATGGACGAAGACGGTCACGGGCTCGCCGAACAACTCGGCAGTGCCGCCCGGCCATGCGCCGAGGCGCTCGGCGACGCGCCGGGAGGCGACGTTGTCCGCATGGACGAGGCTCACCAGCCGCGATGCCCCCTGCACGGCGGCGACCGCGCGAACGGCGCGAGCAGCCTCGGTCGCATACCCACGGCCACGGGCGTCGGCAGCCAGGCTCCAGGCGAGCTCGCGCTCCGGCCATCCGAATGGATGGAGCAACCCGACGCCGCCGATGACGACACCGTCCGCCTCGACCGCGTAGACCCCATAGCCGCGCAGGGCCCACTGCCCGGCCGCCGCCGCCATGTCGCGCCATGCCTCCTCAGCGTCCATCGCGCCGCCGGTGAAGCGCATCGACACCGGATCGGCAGCGTGGGCAGCAAAGCGATCGAAGTGTTCGAGGCGCCACTGCGTCAGCCGCAGCCTCGGCGTCCTGATCTCCAGCGGCATGGCCGAGGCTTCCCAAAGGACGTCCGCGGACGCGTCGACTTCCGCGGCCTCGGCCGAGGGATCGACCGGATAGCGCCAGATCTCCGCCATCGACCGGCGCAGCTCGACGCTGCCGTCGGCCTGCGCTCCGGCCGCTTCGGCGACACGCTGGGACGCTACATTCCGCGGGTCGATGTAGCTGACGAGCGAGGGGACGCCACGCTGCGATGCGACGGCCCGGATGGCACGCACCGCCTCGGACGCGTAGCCACGGCCGTGCCCAGCTGGGTGGAGGGCGTAGCCGACCTCGATCTCGGGCCAGCCGTGGGGGAACCAGAGACCGGCGTAGCCCTGGAACTCACCGGACCTGGTGAGCAGCGCATAATGCCCGAAGCCGTGCAGCGACCACTGGCCTGCAAACCTTGCAAGCCTCGCCCATGCCTGCGGCGCGTCCAGCGCCCCACCGAGGAAGCGCATGCTGTCCGGATCGTCCCAGAGGCTGAGGAAGCCCGCAGCGTGATGGCCGCCGAGCGCCTCCATGACGAGCCGCTCGGTGCGGATCGTCATGGGCATCGAAAAGCCGCCGCGGGCCGCCTCCCGTGCGCTCCGCGTAAGGTCCGCGGGACGCTGGCTCACCGGCGCTTGCCCTTCTGCCGCTTGCCGGGTCCATGACCGCCCATCGGGCCGCCGAGCCCGGGCAACGCCGGGCCGCCGAGCCCCGGCAGGCCGCTGCCGGGCATCGCGCCCATCCCTCCGAGCCCCGGCAAGCCGCCCGGCACCTGCGGAAGGCTGCCGGGCCCTGCCGGCATCTGCCGGGCGAGGCGCTCCAGCTCGGCCGGGTCCATCCCCTCCATCCCGGCCGGGAGCTTGGGCATCCCGCCGCCCATCATCGCGCCGAGGCCGCCCATCAGGCCGCCCTTCTTCTTGCCCATCATCTTCATCACGTCGGCCATCTGACGGTGCATCTTGAGGAGCTTGTTCACCTCCTCGACGCGCGTGCCCGAGCCCGCCGCCACCCGCTTCTTGCGGCTCGCCTTCAAGAGGTCCGGCTTCCTGCGCTCCGCCTTCGTCATCGAGTTGATGATGGCGACCTGCCGGCGGATGATGGAGTCGTCGATGCCCGCCTCGGTCATCTGCTTCTTCATCCTGCCGACGCCCGGCATCAGGCCCATCAGGCCGCCGAGGCCGCCCATCTTCTCCATCTGGCCGAGCTGGTCCTTGAGGTCGTTGAGGTCGAAGCCCCCCTTGGCCATCTTCTTGGCCATCGCCTCGGCCTTCTCGGCGTCGACGTGCTCGGCGGCCTTCTCCACCAGGGCGACGATGTCGCCCATCCCGAGGATGCGGTCGGCGATCCGCTGGGGATGGAACTCCTCCAGCGCGTCGGCCCGCTCGCCGACGCCGATGAGCTTGATGGGCTTGCCGGTGACCGCGCGCATGGCGAGCGCCGCGCCGCCGCGCCCGTCGCCGTCGACCCGGGTCAGCACGATGCCGGTGACGCCGACGCGCTCGTCGAAGGACTTGGCGACGTTGACCGCGTCCTGCCCGGTCAGCGCGTCGGCGACCAGGAGGATCTCGTGCGGGCGCGCGACGCGCTTGATCTCCGCCATCTCGAGCATCAGCGGCTCGTCGATGTGGAGGCGCCCCGCGGTGTCGAGGACGACGACGTCGAAGCCGCCGAGGCGGGCGGCCGTCATCGCCCGCTCGGCGATCTGCGTCGGCGCCTGGTTCGGAACGATCTTCAGCGTCTCGATGCCGTTCTCGGCGCCGAGCACGCGCAGCTGCTCCTGCGCCGCGGGCCGGCGCACGTCGAGGGAGGCCATCAGGACGCGCTTCCTGTCGCGCTGCTGGAGCCGACGCCCGATCTTGGCGGACGTCGTCGTCTTTCCCGACCCCTGGAGGCCGACCATCATGATCGCCACCGGCGCGGCCGCAGCGAGGCTGATCGGCTCGGCGGTGGTGCCCAGCGTCTCGACAAGCTCGTCGTGGACGATCTTGACGACCATCTGCCCGGGCGTGACCGACTTCACGACGGTGGCGCCGACCGCCTTCTCGCGGACCCGCTCCACGAACTGGCGCACCACGGGGAGCGCGACGTCCGCCTCGAGCAGCGCGCGGCGGATCTCGCGCATGGCAAGGTCCACGTCCTGCTCGGACAGCGCGCCGCGCCCGGTCAGCTTGTCGAAGATGCCGGAGAGCCGCTCGGACAGGTTGTCGAACATTCCAGCCTCCTTCCGGGTCCATGCCTGACGACACGCAAGCTGCCAACGCGCAAATCGCCCGCGGGCGCAACGCGCTGGCGGGCGTGACGACGCATCAGCGTCAGGGGGGGCGACCTACGCCCTCCGCGCCCCATCGTCAAGCCGCGCGCGCCGAGTGCCGCCGTCCGCGGACCTCGGCTCGGTTAGGCTCGCGCTGCGACGACCCGACGCCTCGCCGCCGGTCTGGTGGCCGACACGACCCGCGCAGTCGCCTCGTCGATGCCGACGAGGACGGAGTGGGACGTTCTGCAACCTTTCGCGCGCCGTGACACTTTCTCGATCGTCAGGCGTAGGAGACTGGAATGGCAAAGCCGGGGATCGGTGAGAAGGGTGGGCACCAGAACGCGGGCGAGCCGGATCGGCTCGGCGAGGCGGACCTTGCAAGCGACATGATGGGCAACAACCAGCTCGCCGGTGACGACCAGGAGAACGTGCGCAACCAGCGGCAGGCCGTGCCGGACGTGAAGCTGGAGCCGGACGCCAACCCCGTCGAGAGCGCCAAGATGCTGGACAAGGACGCCCGCGCGAAGGCCGAGCTCGGCAAGGGCAACCGGCACTCGCCCGAGCACCCGACGAACCGTGAGGACGACGCGTGAGCGATCGCCGCGCATGAGCGAGGTGGTGGCGGAGCGGGTCGATCCCCTCGGCTTCCGGCTCTGCGAGCCGCGCTGGTTCGAGGACTTCCGTGTCGGCGAGGCCTTCTACATCCCGTCTCGCACGATGACGGACGCGCTGTTCGCCTCGTTCCAGGCCGCCTCGGGGGACAACCATCCGATCCATTACGATCGGCACTACTGCCGGGCGAATGGCCACCGCGACCTCTTGGCCCACGGCTTCCAAGTGCTGATCCAAACTGCAATCGGAGCGGGCGTGCTGCCACACATGATGGGACCCTCGCTGGTCGGGTTCCTCGAGCAGTCCTGCCGCTTCCTGAAGGGCGTGTACGCCGGCGACACGGTCTATCCGCGCGTCGTCGTCGCGAAGCTCGAACAGCAACGGAGCACCGGTGTGATGACCTGTGACGTGACCGTCCACAACCAGGACGGCGACCTCGTGCTGGAGGGCTGGCATCGCTACCTCCTGCGCCGACGCCCGGAGCGTCCGTCGTGACCGCGCGCGAGTCGAGTGGCGCGCGCGAGCTCAACGTCGACCCTGAGCTCGTGCGCCTCATCGTCGCCAAGTCGCGAGCCGCGCTGTTCCCTATGCCCGACGCCGAGGCGCCGGAGATCGAGCAGGAGATCGAGATCGACGCCGCCACCACCATCGAGGCGCAGGACGAGACGCTGTTGTCGGACGAGGCGATGGGCGACGCCACGCGCGAGGAGGCGGCGGCGATGATCGACAGCCTCAACGTGGACGAGCAGGCCGAGGTGCTGGCCCTCACCTACATCGGCCGCGGCGACTTCGAGGCCGCTGAGCTCGAGACGGCCGTGCGTGAGGCCAAGGCTCGCGCGACGGGTCCTGCCAGCACCACGCTGTTCGAGATCGACATCTTCCCGAGCTACCTCGAGAACGGGCTCGACGCCTGGGAAGCGTGGGCGGACCGTCAGGCAGGCTGAACCTCGTCGGCGGCGGCTGCAGGCGCAGCAGCAGCCGCCGAGGTTTCGGTCACTTGCCTCGTCCGGTCTTGGTCTGGAGCTCGTCGATGCGCTTGGAGGCGTCGGCCTTGGTGAGCGTCGGGTCGAACGGCTCGCCCGCCTCCTCGCTCAACGTCTTCAAGTAGGACGCCTGCGCGCCGGTCATCTCCTCCTCACCGGTCGTCCACTCGTTCGGGTCCTTCAGCGCGTTGGACGCCGCCGCGTTCTTCGGATCGGACTTGGGGTCTGAGGTAGCCATGGTGTTGTCTCCCGAGTTGTGTACCATAATTGTTCCATCCCGGCGGCTGTTCCATTGGTCCGTCCGCCGCACCCCACGAGGGTCGATCGCAGCTGTGTAGGGCTGCATCATCGGGAGCCAGCTCATGGAGCGAACCCCAACAACGGAGACGGGCGCACGCGCCTCTTCGTCGGCTGTGGCGACGGGACCGGTGCGTGCGGTGAGCGACGCGCTGTCCCGGTACGCGACGTTCGAGGGGCGCACGTCCCGCGGGCAGTACTGGTGGTTCGCGCTGTTCGCGTTCGCCGCTGTGACGATCGCGACGGTGGTGGACGCGCTCGCCTTCGGCCTCAGCGCCGGCCAGGAATGGCCGTGTTACGCCTGGCTCGTCTGGCTGGTGCTCGCCGTCCCGTCCCTTGCAGCGAACGTTCGCAGGCTGCACGACACCGGCCGCTCGGGGCTGTGGTTCCTCATCGTCCTCGTCCCCTTTCTGGGGGTCTTCGCGCTGATCGCGATGGCGCTGCAACGCGGCACGCGCGGACCGAACCGTCACGGACCTCCGGTGGCCTGACCCCGCTCAATCGTCGAACGGCAACCCCTCGTAGAGCTCGGCGAGGGGCAGCTGCGCGGCGACTTCCGGCAGATCAATGGTGGCATCAAGGCCGGCGACCTCGTGCTGGATCCACGCGGGCTCGCCACGGCGGAACACGGTCACCCGAGGCCGCTCGGTGTCCATCAGGAGGATGACGTCGATGGCGGGCGTCGCCTGGTACTCGACCAGCTTGCGCACCCTGTCGTAGCGCGTGGTCGACGGCGACAGGACCTCGATGACGACGCGCGGCCGATCCGCCGCCACGGATGTGAGCTCGGGCGTGCCGCACTCGACGATGACGTCCGGCCGCCGGGTCGTGCCCATGGCCGTCATCACCGACTTGTCGGCGGTGCTAAGTCGGCACGGCGTGCCGCGGAGTTGGGGGAAGAGTGTTCCGATCACGTTGACCGTCACCCGATCGTGACGGTCGGACGCGCCGGTCATCGCCTTCACGTGCGGGACGGGGACGCCGTCGACCAGCTCGTAGTTGATGTCCTGCTCCGCCTGCCAGGCGAAGAACTCGTCGATCGTCATCCGCCTCGGGACATGCCTTCGAACGCGTGCGGCATCCGCCATCGGTTGACCCCTCCCCTCGACAAACCTGGCGGCACACACTATCCAACCGGCTCGGCGATTTCGACCACGACGGCGGCACGCGGCGCGAGCGCGGCGCGACGGGACATGCGCACATGAACATCATCGACGAGCTCAACCGCGAAGAGATGGCGGCGATCGCGGCGAAGCGCACGCTTCCCGACTTCCAGCCCGGCGACACGGTGCGCGTCAACGTGCGCGTGACGGAGGGGACGCGCACCCGCGTGCAGGCCTACGAGGGCGTGTGCATCGCCCGCTCCGGTGGCGGCCTCAACGAGAACTTCACCGTGCGCAAGCTGTCCTACGGTGAGGGCGTGGAGCGCGTGTTCCCGGTCTACTCGCCGATGCTGGAGTCGGTGGAGGTCGTGCGTCGCGGCAAGGTCCGCCGCGCCAAGCTGTACTACCTGCGCGGACGGACCGGGAAGGCGGCGCGCATCACCGAGCGCAAGGAGAAGCGCCCGACCGCCCAAGCCGCAGGCTGACGCGGGCACGCGCTGACGCCGACGCTCGGCCTCATTCTTCAGGCGGGTTCCACCGTGCGACGCGATGGTGCCACTCACCGCGCTGGAGCGCGTTGCGGTGCGTAGGGTCGTGTTCGCCCTCTCGCTGCTCGTGGCATCGGGCTTCGTGCTCGGCGGCCTGTGGCTCTTCGCGGTGCGATCGCTGGAGGACCTTCCTGCACGTCGCTCCCTGCAGGAAGCCTCAGCGCGAGTGACGACAGCTCCGGAGGGCGAGGTACGCATCGAGCCCGAACGGAAGGTCCGCTACGTGGAGCGGGACGGCATCGTGGCGCCCAAGCCGGAGGGGCCGCTGACCCGCGCGGCATCGACCGTCGTCGTGCCTCCTCCTCCTGGCCCCGAGCCTGTCCGGCACAAGCTCGTCGTCGTCGAGGACGCCGGCGTCATCGACGTACGGACCCACACGGTCAGGCTCGCGCACATCGAGGCCCCGGCGGCCGCCGACCGCTGCCCCGGACGCGACGGACGCACCTGGCCGTGCGGCGCGCGGGCGCGCACCGCGCTCCGCCGCTTCGTGCGGCGGCGCGCGGTCGATTGCCTCGAGGTCGACCGCGCCCAACGCGAGGGCGAGGTCCGGCTGGCGAGCTGCACGGTGGGAGGCCGCGACCTCGCAGCCTGGCTCGTGGAGCATGGCTGGGCGACGCCCACGCCGGACGCACCCGAAGCGCTCGCCGAGCTCCACGCCGGCGCGGTGCGCGAGGGGCGCGGCGTGTTCGCGGCGGACGGCCGCTGACGGCCCTCAGCCCGGGTCGCGCAGGAAGCCATCGTCGGTCAGGATGCCAGTCCAGTCGAGCGCCGTGGGACCCACCATGACGATGCTCTCCCCGTCGCGGCCGATCTCGAGCGGTCCGCCAGGCAGCCGCACCGTAACCGCCTCGGCGAGCCGTCCGAGCCTTGCTCCCACCGCGGCGATGGCGCAGGCCGCGGTGCCGCACGCCCGCGTGGGGCCCACGCCCCTCTCGTGGACAACGGCGCTGACGAGGTCCGGCCGCTCCACCACTGCGAACGAGATGTTGGCGCGCTGCGGAAACGCCGGATGCGTCTCCAAGCGCGATCCCACCTGTGCGAGCGGCACGGCGTGGAGGTCGGCGACGAAGAAGACCGCGTGCGGGTTGCCGACGTTGACGCACGCCGCAGGCCCGAAGCGGGCGAGTTCCCGCTCGGGGAAGTCGAGGGCCAGCGGGTCGGCCGACGGGTCGGCGAGGGGAATGTCCTCAGCGCCGAAGCGCGGCGGACCCATGTCGACGGCCACCGTCCCGTCGCCAGTCGCCCAGGCGCGCATCGTTCCGCCGACGCTCCCGAGGGTCACGCGCTCGCGCCCCTCCTCCAGCAGGAGGCCGGCGACGCAACGAGCGGCGTTGCCACACGACTCCACCTCACCGCCGTCCGCGTTGACGATGCGCATCGTCGCGTCCTCCCCCGCGGACGACGGCTCGATCACGATGAGCTGATCGAAGCCGACGCCGGTGCGGCGGTCGGCGAGCCGGCGCACGCGGTCGGCGGGGAGGTGGAAGGGCCTCGCCCTGGCGTCAACCACCAGGAAGTCGTTGCCGAGGCCGTTCATCTTGCGGAACGGCGTCACCGCGTCGGGCGTGGGTCGATCCCCACGAGGTAGTCGCCCAAGGGGACCGCCGCGCGCCGCCACGCCGCGGCGCTGAACGCGAGGCAGCCTGCCGTCGGCGTGAGCTTGGGGTGCGCGACGTGGAGGAAGATCGCCGAGCCGAGGCCGCGCACCCGCGGGCGACGGTTGTGGTCGGTGATGACGATCACGTCGTAAAGGGCATCGTCCCTCGCGAGGCGCTCGTGGGAGCCCGTGGCCGGCAACCGCACGTGCGCGTTGTAGCTCGCGCGCGTGGCGTCGTCGCACCATCCGTCGCGCGAGGTGACCGTGCGCCAGCACAAGGTCGGGCGTCGCGGCAGGGCACCGCGCACGAGCACGGCCAGGGGCGCGATCCTGGCCCGGGGCGTCCCACCGTCCCCCTCGCGTTTGACCGTCACGACGCCTGCACGACCGATCGCGGCGACGAGCGTCCGCCCGGCGCAGCTGACCAGCGCCTCGCACGGCCGCCCGGGCCGCGGTCGAACCAGCGCCGGACGCCGCGGCCAGCTGCCACCTCGGGCGCGGGCCGGCCGCGGCGCAACCGATGGGGCCGCCGCCCCCGGCACGACGGTTCGGGCGAGCCTCGCTCGCCCATACGAGCTATAAGCCCGGCAGCGAGGCCTTGACCGGCGCGGTCGTGTCTGGGTCATCCATGGTCTCCCGCGACCGGCACACCACAGGAGGGCCCCGTGAACAAGAGGACCATCCTCATCATCGACGACGACGAGGACCTGCGGGAGGGCCTTGCCGAGCAGATCGGGCTCTACGACGAGTTCGACGTCATCATCGCCGACAACGCCCAGGCCGGCATGGCTTCGGCGAAGGCCGGCGACGTCGCCCTCGCCATCGTCGACGTCGGACTGCCGGACCTTGACGGTCGTGAGGCGGTGCGGCTCATGCGCAGCGCCGGCTTCAAGGCACCGGTCATCATGCTGACGGGCCACGCGACGGACGCAGACGCCATCGTCGGCCTCGAGGCCGGCGCGAACGACTACGTCACGAAGCCGTTCCGCTTCGCCGTCCTCCTGGCCCGCATCCGCGCCCACCTGAGACAGTTCGACCAGAGCGAGGATGCGACCTTCGCCATCGGCCCCTACGCGTTCAAGCCGTCCGCCAAGGTCCTGTTCGAGGGCGACGGCCGGCGCGTGCGGCTGACCGAGAAGGAGACCGCGATCCTGAAGTACCTCTACAGGGCCGGTGAGAAGGCGGTGACCCGCGACGTCCTCCTCCACGAGGTGTGGGGCTACAACTCCGGTGTGACGACGCACACGTTGGAGACCCACATCTACCGCTTGCGGCAGAAGATCGAGAGGAACCCGGCGTCGGCCGAGCTTCTCCTCACCGAGGGCGGCGGCTACAAGCTGATGCCTCGGACGATGAGCGCCTGAGGTGAGCCTTGCCCGTCACATGGCGGTGATGCGCAACGCGCCCTTCCTCCGCGTCGTCGGGGACGAAGCGCTGAAGCTGCTCGCCTTCGGCAGCCTGCCGCGGACCTTGCGGCCACGACAGACCCTGTTCGAGGCGGGCGACGAGGCCGAGGGCGCGATCCTGCTTCTAGGCGGCCAGCTTCGCCTGATGCCGCCGTCGCCGACTGCCGAGCCGTGGATCGTCGGCGTCGGTCATTTGCTCGACGAGCTGGCGCTCGTCGTGCCGACGCGCCGGACCGTCCGCGCCGAGGCGCAGACGACCTGCGAGGTCCTTGTGGTACAGCGCGACCAGATGCGGCGGATCCTCACTGAGTACCCCGACGCGGCGCGCAACCTCAGCGCCCAGCTTACCCGGCGCACCAGCTCCCTGATCCGCGACGTCACCGCCCTCGCCGACCGCATGACGCGCGACTAGGAAGGGGTGCGCTGCTCGCTGGGCGTTAGCCGACCTCGGCGGCGCCGACCGACACCCTCGACGAAGACCGCAGAGCGTCGGTCGTCCCGGGGGAGGTCGGGGACCGTTGCGTCTGCGCTGACATGCGGACCCTGGGCGAGCGTCAGGCCGAGGTCGCGAAGTCGCCTGACGTCGGCCGGGGTCGCAACCCCGTCGACGAGCACAGCCGTTCCCGCCGCGCGGGCGCAGCTTACCAGCCCGCGGACGAGCGACGCTGCCGGAGCGGCCTCGTCCAGACACGCGACGGGGACGCGGACGCGATGCGGCGGCGTCATCGCCGCGCGCAGGAACACGCTCGCCGCATCCTCCATCGAGGCGAGCGCGAGGCCGATGCCGTGCGCCGTCAAGCTGGCCTGAACGTCGCTCATCGCTTCGAAGGGAAGGTGATCGAGCTCGAGGGAGAGCGCGCCAGCCTCGAGCCCCGCCGCGCGAGCGATGCGCCCGACCTCATCGAGGAAGGCGCCGTCCAGTGCCTCCGCAACGGCACCCCTCACGACCAGCGCTGGGACGCGGCCGAGGCGCGTGCCGAGGAGCGCGAGGTCGCGCTCGAGCGCCCTCGTCGCGCTCCCCTCGACCGCGCCGAACACACCACAGCACCGGTCGACCGGGACCGTCAGTTCGGCGTCGAGGGCGACGGTGCGTCCCGTGGCAAGGTCGACCACCGGCGCGTAGGCGATCGTCGGCGACCCTCCCTCGCGCGAGCCAGTCCTGGAGGCGCGCGGCTGCACAGCGACGGTTCCGCGCTTTGAGGCGGGCACGGCACGAGGGCGCCTCCGGTCGGCCTTCGCCGCGAACAGCGCGAGGTCGGCACGCCTGTAGAGGGCGTTCGGGCTCGTCGCGTCCAGCGGACACACCGCCGCTCCTAGGGATGCGCTGACCCTCATGTCGCGCCTGCGGTAGACGAACGAGACGTCCCGCAGCTGCGACAGCCGGGCGAGCGGAGCCTTGATGGAAGCGGGGGACTGAAGGTCGGTGATGACCACCGCGAACTCGTCTCCGCCGAGCCGGGCGACGGTGTCGCCGTCGCGGGTCACCCGGCGCAGAGCCTTGGCGACCGCGCGAAGGGCCTCGTCACCGGCCTCGTGTCCGTAGGTGTCGTTGACGGCCTTGAAGTCGTCGAGGTCGACGAGGACGAGGCCGGCGCAGCGCCCCCGCCTCCCAGCCGTCACCATCGCCTCGGCGAGGCGGGCCTCCCACAGCGCGCGGTTGGGGAGCCCCGTCAGGTGGTCGGTGTTCGCAGCGGCCCACAGCCTGGCGCGGACGGCGTGGTCCTCCGTCACGTCCTCCACGATGCCGAACAGGACGCGCCCGCCATCCGCCCCGGCGCCGACCCCTCCGGTCCATCGGACCCGTTGGCCGTCCCCCCCTCGTCGCGCGCGGACGACCGTGACGTCGATCCCGCTCCGCCCTTCGACGGCTCCGCTCAAGGCGCTGCGAAGGCTCGCCTCGGCCGGCGCTGGGTAGAGCGCCATGGCGCCGTCCAGGGTCAGAGCCCGCTGCGGGCGCAGGCCGTGGATGCGGAACGCCTCGTCGGACCAGACCAGGGAGCCGTCGCAGGGGCGCAGCTGCCACATGCCGATCCTATGATCCGTGCAGGGCGACATCGCCACCGCCTGCAGTTCGTCCCCGAGCCCAACCCGATCGAGCATGTCGCGCGCGAACAAACTCGCTGACCCAACACCGTGGTGCGCAGGGGATGCCCATCGGCTCGACGGAGCCGAAGCCGCCCTGCCCTCTCCCGGTTCAGTCCCAGCGATCGAGGCCGGATGGGGCTCCTGCGCCCCAGTTGCGGACGGACCGAACACTGTGGCGACGTCACGCAGCGACCCAGCGCGCGACACCGCGGCCCGAAGACGACGTGGGGTCAGGGCACGCGTCGCGGATGCGCTCGCTGCAGCGTGCGTCCGGATCGCCTCGCAAATGCGGCTCGCGGCTCGGACGAACCCTGCGACGCGGGTCCGGTCGCCGTCCGGCGCTGCGGCATCCGCCGGCATCGTCACACCCTTCACGCCCGGCACCTCTTTCGTCCGCCGATGTTAGCGTCGGCTTGGCAAGTCGGCCAGCTTCGGACAAGCGTTAACCCACTTTCTGCCTCGCCAGCCCTGGGACTCACCCAACTTTTAGTAGTAGAAGAGGCGATGAGCTATTTCTGATCGCAGGCGGGAGCGATTGGCTGGGTGAGTGGAAGGCGACGGCAGAAGCAAGGCAGTCGCCCTGAGCGACGGTCGGTGTTACAGCATCGCCCGGTGCGTGCATGGCCGATGGCGGTCGTGCGCCGCAAGCTCATGGTCCGGCTGACCGCCGACGGCGATCCAACCTGCGAGGGGCCGCCCGCCCGATGACGTCGAACATCTTTGCGGACGCGATTGCGTCGACCCGTCGCACCTTCGCCTCGGTCGCCGCCTTCAGCTGCGTGGTCAACATCTTGATGCTGACCGGCCCGCTGTTCATGCTGCAGATCTACGACCGTGTGCTCACGAGCCGCTCCGTGCCGACGCTGGTGGCGCTGACCGGGCTCGTGGTCGGCCTCTACGTCTTCATGGGCATCATCGATCTCGTGCGCTACCGCGTGCTGACCCGCGTCGGCCACAGGTTCGACGAGGCAGTAGGGCGCTCAGCCTTCCTGTCCCAGGTGTCCGCCCCCGTGAAGGCCGGCCCGCTCGCCACGAAGTCCGAGCCGGTGCGTGACGTCGATCAGCTGCGCCAGTTCTTCTCGACGCCGGGCATCACGGCGATCTTCGACATGCCCTGGATGCCGATCTACATCGTGATCGTCTACGCGATCCATCCCTGGCTCGGCTACCTTGCCATCGGCGGAGCGCTGGTCCTCTTCGTCATCGCGTACGCGACCGACCGCGTCGCCCGTCCCGCGATGAAGACGAGCGGCGAGTTCTCGGCGCAACGCAACGCGGTGGTGGCCTCCGGCCAGCGCAACGCGGAGGTGCTGCACGGGATGGGCATGCTGCCCGCCGTCGGCGGCTTGTGGGACAGCGTCAACGAGAAGTTCCTGTCGGCCAACGCCAAGGCGGCCGACATCGTCGGCCTGTCCTCTGTGCTGTCCAAGGTGTTCCGACTGTTTCTGCAGTCGGCGGTGCTGGCGCTCGGCGCCTACCTTGCCATCGGCGAGGTGATCTCCCCCGGCGCGATGATCGCGGCCTCCATCATCATGGCCCGCGGGCTGCAGCCCGTAGAGATGGCGGTGCAGAACTGGCGCCAGATGCTGTCCGCGCAGCAGGCCTACCGTCGACTGGGACGCCTGTTCGAGCGGCCCGATGAGGTCGAGCCCGTCGACCTTCCGGCCCCCGAGCGCGAGCTCGTGGTGGACAGCCTCACCGTCGTGCCGCCGGGAACACGCACGCCCACGCTCATCGACGTGCGCTTCCAGGTGAAGGCGGGGACCGCCCTCGGCATCATCGGCCAGTCCGGCTCAGGCAAGTCGACGCTGGCGCGCGCGATGGTGGGTGTGTGGCCTGCCGTGCGCGGTGCGGTCATGCTCGACGGCGCGCCGCTGCCCCAGTGGCGGCCCGAGACCCTCGGTCGGCACGTGGGCTACCTGCCGCAGGACGTCGAGCTCTTCGAGGGGACGATCGCCGCCAACATCGCCCGCTTCCGCCCGGACGCCACGGACGAGAAGGTCATCGCGGCCGCGAAGATCGCCGGCTGCCACGACCTCATCCTGACCTTCAAGGACGGCTACTCCACCGCGATCGGCGACCAGGGCGCGACCCTGTCGGCCGGCCAGCGCCAGCGCGTGGCCCTCGCCCGCGCGCTCTACGACGAGCCGTTCCTCATCGTCCTCGATGAGCCGAACTCCAACCTCGACGGCTACGGCGACTCGGCGCTCAATCGTGCGATCAACCTGTCCAAGCAGCGCGGCGCGATCATCGTCGTCGTGGCGCATCGCCCGTCAGCGTTGTCGGCGACCGACAAGCTGTGCCTCATCGAGAACGGTCGCATGGCCGACTTCGGCGACCGCGACGAGGTCTTGAAGAAGGTCATGCGCCGCGAGAAGGTGGATACCATCCGCCCCACCCCGCAGATCCCCGCGCAGAACGCTCCCCCGAATGCTGTCACCGCGGCTTCCGCGGGCGCCACGAACCCCGGCGCCGCGCAGCAGACGACGCCGAAGAACGCCTGAGGACCCGCCATGGCCCAGCCCTCCCTTCCGCCGCCCGAGCCGCGCCGGTTCTCCGCCTCCATCCGCACCTACGTCATGGCCGGCACCATCGCGTGCTGCGCCCTCGTGTTCGGCTTCGGCGGGTGGGCGGCGACGGCCAAGCTGTCGTCCGCGGTGATCGCGAGCGGCACCGTCGTCGTCGCCTCCAACGTCAAGCAGGTGCAGCACCCCGACGGCGGCATCGTCGGCGAGATCATGGTCGAGGACGGGCAGGCCGTGTCCGCAGGCGACCTCCTGCTGCGGCTCGACGAGACGCTCGTCGCCGCCAACCGGGCGCTGCTCGACGGGCAGATCGTGGCGCTCGAGGCCCGCCTCGCCCGCCTGCAGGCCGAGCGCGACGACGCCGACGCGATCGCCCCGCCGCCAGAGCTCCAGGATCGGCTGGACGACCCGCTCGTGATGCGGGCCCTGGGGTCGGAGCGCAAGGTGTTCGAGGCGCGCAAGGCGACCATCGCTGGCCAGGTGGACCGGCTGAAGGAGCGCACCAAGCAGCTCGAGCAGCAGATCGAGGGCCTCACCGCCCAGCGCCTCGCCAAGGAGGAGGAGATCGCCCTCATCGACGAGGAGCTCGAGGTCCTCACTGGGCTGTTCGACCGCGGCCGCACCACGCGCGACAAGATCGTCAACCTGCGGCGCAACCGCACGCGCCTCGAGGGCGAGCGCGGCGAGCTGTCCTCGCAGATCGCCATGGCGCGCGGGCGCATCAACGAGACCGAGCTCGAGGTGCTCCAGCTCACCACCGACCGGCTGGAGAAGACGTTCGCCGAGGTCACCGAGATCGAGCCCGAGCTCGCCAACCTTAAGGAGCGTCGCGCCGCGGCCGACTTCCAGTTGAAGCGGATGGACATCCGCTCGCCGGCGGACGGCACGGTGTTCGAGCTCGCGGTCCACACGGTGGGCGGCGTCGTCCAGCCGGCGGAGACCATCATGCAGGTCGTCCCGATGGCCGACCAGCTCGTCATCGAGGCCCGCATCGCACCCACGGACGTGGACCAGGTGGCCATCGGGCAGCAGGCGTCGGTCGTGCTCTCCGCGTTCGACCAGAAGACGGCGCCGCAGCTCCACGGCAACGTCACCTTCGTGTCCGCCGAGGCGAGCCGAGACGAGCGCGCCGGCCTGACCTACTACGTGGTGCGCGTGGCGCTGGACGAGAGCGAGATCGACCGCCTGCCCGAGGGATTGGCGCTGCTCCCCGGCATGCCTGCGGAGGTCTACATCTCCACGGGTGGGCAGACCGTCGTCGCCTACCTCGTGCGCCCGCTCACCGAGCAGATCCGCCGGGCCTGGCGCGAGACCTGACGGCCTCCGCGCGGATGCGGCGCGGGGCCGAGGCTCCCCCCTCCGCGGAGGCTGACGGACCCGGCTCTCCGCCGCCTCGGCGTCGGCCGGGCACCGGGCGGCTCCGCTGGCCTCGCACTATCCCGGAACGCCGTGGCTCATGCCCATCGCGCGTCGTCCACCGACCATCGAAGGAGGGAACGGTTCGCCGCCCACAAGGCCCTCCGCACCTTCGGGACCGCTCGCAGACCGCTCTAGGGATGACAACGCGCCCGTGTCCCTGGTCAGGCCGATCGAGGTCCGCCCTTCCGGGACCGGCCGGGCCTTGCCCCAAGGCTCCTCGTGCCGCTGTCGCCGGCGACCGAGCGGCTCCGTGGCGGCGCCGGGAGGCTTGGCTCGTACCGGTCCAAGGCGGCAGCGGCTCCTGTCACGTCCGCCTAGCCTCCAGTCCTGCGGTGGGGATCCAAGGCCTCGTCGGCAACTTCGGCGGCCAGCGTCACTGTTCTCGGCCGACGGCAGCCGCCGCCGGTCGCGCGGGTGACCTCGATCAGCGGTGCTAACCTTCGAGGGCCTGCCGCCCAACGTCTGTCGCCTCATCGGCAATCAGCGGTGCTGCTCTCGGCCGTCGCCAGAGCATCCAGGGTCTTCTCAAAGCCGCAAAGCTCCAGTTCATTGAATGAGAGCGGTCTTCTTGGGTCGGGTGGTTTTACCCAACCCCAGACCGCTCTAAGCCGTCGTCCACCGCCTCGTCAGCAACCTCGTCGAGCCTGGTTTGCTGCGAGCGACCGCCGGAAGACCGAGGGCCACCCTGAGGGAAGCTGGTTGGGCCAAGGTCATGGATGCGCAATGAAGCCGGTTCGTCTAGAGCGTGTCTCTGTCGGTGTAACTCGTTGGGAGGATTCCCTGAGCGGCGCGAATATGGTTCGCGATGCTGCCTTCGTCATCGGGTCGTCCAAGCCATTGAAGATGGTCTGTCCTGTCGCCAGGCAGCAGCGCGGTTCGATGCCGGCGGCTCGAGTGCGATCCGCTGGCATCGTGCATGGTGCGGAACGGGTCATTCGCACCCAAGCGGCTGGTCCCACCGCAGTCGAGCCCATCGCGAGGCGATCTTCGCCGTTCTCGATGCCGAGGCCGACATCACGTTGCGTGAGTTGAGGGCCGAGCTCGCCCGGCGCGGCCGGTCGGTGTCGGCGGCGGCGCTGGGGCGCCTGGGGCGCTTCCTCCATCGGCACCGGATGACGCGCAAAAAAAGACCGGCCACGCAGCGCAACAGGATCGACCCGACATCCTGAGGCGCCGACAGGCCTGGTTCGACGCCCAGCTCGACATCGATCCGGAGCGGCTGATCTTCATCGACGAGACCTCGACGAGCACGAAGATGGCCCTGACCCATGGCCGGGCGCCGCGGGGCGAGCGGCTGGGCATGGCGCTTCCTCATGGTCATTGGAAGACGACGACCCTAGTGGCTGGGCCTTCGCTGAAGGGCATCGTGGCCCCGATGGTTCTGGACCGCGCCATCAATGGCGTCTGGTTCGAGGCCCATGTGGAACAGGTGCTGGTGCCCGTCATGACGCCTGGCGACATCGTCGTCATGGACAACTGGGCAGCCACAAAAGCTGCAGGGTCCGCGACCTGATCGAGGCCGCGGGGGCCAAGCTGCGCTTCCTTCCGCCCTACGGTCCCGGCTTCAACCCGGTCGAGAACGCCTTCTCGCAAATCAAAGCGAACCTCAGGCGAGCCGCAGAGCGCACCGTCCCCGGCCTATGGGATCGGATCGGCGAGGTCATCGACCACGTGACCCCGCACCATGCGCGAAACTACCTCAACGCCGCCGGATATGCGCCAAACTGAGAGAGGCAGGCTCTAGGGTTGTTTGATCCCGGGTTTTGATGGTGCACTCTTCTCGCCGGAATGGAAGGATGCGCTATCGGCCGGGTTCTCCACGGGAGCGCCACGATCCCCATCCTCGGACCCTTCGACCTTCATGCTCGCATGACCGAGATCCACATCGTTCGTCAAGGCCCTCGTGCGACCGGGGTACCGAGGCTTCGCACGTGGCGGCGCTAGTCAGACGGGGGCCGCGGCTGCCAAACCCTCGCCTCGTCCGTCGATCCAGCGTGCGACGCGGACTCCGCCGCGGCACCCAGCGTCCCACGCCAGCAGCTCGAGCGGTCGAGCAAGCGCATGGCGGAGCAGCCCTCAACCCATGGATCGTGCACCTCGCCCGCGACGCGTTGATGGTCGCAGCATCGGCCGAAGGGTCGTGTCCCAAGACCCTCGCGCCTCCGCCTGGGCTGAGGCACCGCTCCGGCAACGTCCGCGCCGGCATCCCCACGCGATGGGGATCAGCGCCTTCGGAGCGATGGGTGGCGGCGACGCTCGCCACCTCGTCAGGCGGGGCGGCGCACGCGGACCGAACCGGCCGTCGTCGAGCGCCGTTCGAGCCGGCTGGCCTGCGCCCCTGCGGTGCCCGCCATCGACACGGCTGCGGCCTTCGCGCGCCGTCGTCGAACCGGGCCGTGCCGAGTGCGTTGGAGGACCGGGGGGTGGCACCTACATAGGTTGTTCATCCGGCCCAGGATGCGGGGCCGCGGTTGCCACGCACACGAGTCCCGACCGAGAGACGCGGATGAACGTGGACGAGGATGCCCGCATGACCCATCATGGTCGGGTCCCTTCCGTGCGCCCCGTGCGCCAGGGCGGCTGGCGCGTTGCCGAAGCGGCCGAAGCGGCCGGCATCTCGGCCCGCGCCGCCTACAAGCAGCTGGCCCGGCACCGGGCGGAGGGCGAGCGGATGCTGCGAGACAGGAGCTCGGCTCGTGCCCATCGCCTTCCTCACGCGCTCGTTGGTCTTCCTCACGCGTCGCGGTGGAGCGCGGCATGACCGACGACGGTTCCGCCCATCGAGGTTCAAGCCAATCCGCACGCGGCCCTACACGCCGCGCACCAACGGCAAGGCCGAACGCTTCATCCGGACGTCGCTCCGCGAGTGGGCCCATGCCAACGGCTCCACCTCGTCGGCAGGCGGACCCGGGCCATGCAGCCGTTCCCGGCCACGTCCGACACCGCGCGACCTCACTCGGCCCTTGCCGACCAAACACCTTGGTTCAGGCTGAACACCCTTCTTGGAAACGACACCCAGAGCCGACCACACGGGGGCACCATGATCCGAACGACGTCGACTACTACGGTCTTCCTCGCCGCCGTCCTAGTGGCTGGGGCAGCGACGGCCGAGACCATCGACAAGACGGTCAACCTTGCAAGAGGCTCGTGCAATACGGCACTGTCAGTGCTGCTGGACGAGCTGACGATTGCCGCCGAAGCGGCGTGTCCGTCCGGCACGTCGGTGGCACCGCTCGAGGCAGGCAACGCGCAGGGCCTCGAGCTTCTCGGCTGCCGCTACGCCGGCGAGCCGCTGATGAGCGAGGTCACGGCGACGGCCCGGCTGCACTACGAGTGCCGCTAAGGCGTCGACGGACCGTAGATCGGAGGGACCTTCTTCGATCGCACGCGGTGTGCCGCCATGTTGGAGCAAGCCGACCGTTGCTCGCGAGAACCTCCCGCCACGGTCGACCGTCCGCACCATCTGCCGCAAGCTCCAGCGCGACGGGACTTGGGAGGCGCTCCGGGTTCAAACTGCCGCACCGTGGGATGCCTCGGCGCCTCGCATCGTGTGCCGGGCGCGACGACGGGCTACCCTAGCACGCTGCTGAAGACGTCCGCGGAGACCGCCGCCGGATTGCGATCCCCTCGTCGGGGGAGAGCGGGGGTGATCGGCAGCGCGCGGGTCGCGGGACGGGTCGGAGGGATGGTCTCGTCCGTGCGGCTCGAGGGGCGGGGGCCGCAGGACCGCCCTCCGCGCGGGATCCGCGCGCCTTGCGATGCGGCGCCGGACAAGCTCGATCCAAGGGTCGCGGCGCTCCCTTCGCCAATGGGCCGCGCGTCGATCCCGCCGGAGATGCGGCTCCGGGCGACGCGGCTCGGTGCGCTCGCAGCGCCAGCCCGTGGAGCCGGTCGACTTCGCCCCTCTTGTTCCGCTGCATCGTCGGGCTCGGGCTCGGGCTCGGGCTCGGGCTCGACGACGCGTCCGGCATCCGACCACCGTCTCCCACGATCCGGGGCGGACTTGCGCGGCGGGACGCGCTCCGACGTGACCCATGCGTCCGCCACCGACCCCGACGCCCGGCTCCACCGCAAGGGCGACGCCCGCGAGGGTCGGCTCGCCTTCGTGGGCCATGTCCCCATAAGGAACCAGCTCGGCCTGGCGGTGGGCGCGCCGGCGGCCCGCACGACGGGCCCGGAGGGGCGGAGGCGACGCTCACGCTCTTCGACCGCCATCACCATCAGCGGCGCCGCACCACCCTCGGCGCGGACCACGCGTGCGACGTGGCGGCGTTCGTCGGCACGTTCAGACGAGGCAAGGTGACGCGATCAACGGCGCGGTCGGCAAGCGGGGCCGGGTCCGCCGCACCGTCCTCGACGGCAGGACGCTGTGCGCCCATGCGAGCGATGCGGCGAGCCGGCGCCGTCGCAAACGGTTCGAGGAGGTGTTCGGCCGGATCGAGGCGCAGGCAGGCTTCGCCAAGGCAGGGGTCCTCGGCCTCGCCGAGGTCGACACCGCCTTCAGGATGATGGCGGCCGCCGACACCCTCCGACGCCTCGCCGGACCGGCGGTGACGGCGCCTTGATCCAAGTCACGGCACGGCACGGCACGGCACGACACGACACGGCCGGACCGGCCGTCGTGCAACCGCTCCGCTCGCATCGCCCGCACTGCTGCGCCACTCGCGATCCGCAGCGCGCCCACGAACCGCACGTGTCCGGCAAGCCGCTCGCGCAGTTTGGGGTTCAGGGGAACCGCCCAACCCCAAGAAGACCGGGCTCAACAAAGCGAGCGAAGGCTTCATGTCTGGGCCCGAGAAGCCCCACGATGCTCCAAGAACCGCGCCGACACCACGACGTCGCGGACCGCCCGGTGCGCCGGCTCGGCCGGTGGGATGCCTCCGCGGTGCCACCTGGTGTGACGGTGCCACCGGCCTCCGGCCCAGCGACCCCAAGCCGGGGCCCGACCAACGCCGCCGCCTACTCCGCGGCCTCGCGCGTCGAGGGCTCGGCCCTGCGGTCCTCGTCGTCCGAGCGCCGGGTGAACGGCTCGGGCGTCACCTGTTCCCACTTGCGGTGCCCCTCGACGAGCCCCTCCAGGCGTTGGAACTCGAGCCGCTCGCTGTCCTGCCGGCGGACCGTTTCCTCGGTCTCGGACGCCCGGCTCGGCTCCACCCCGAGGGCCACCAGCGCGTCGCGCCCGAAGCGGATGGCGGAATCCAGCATCTCGCGCCGCTGGTAGTCCACGCCGCGGTCGAACAGGATGAGGGCGTGCCGCCGGTCGAACGCTCGCGCGAACACCTTCGCCTCAGGGAACTGGCTCCTCACCAGGTCGACGATCTCGGTGACGCGCTCCCCCGGCGATGTGCACACCGCGATCAGGCGGCAGCGGTCCGCGCCCACCGAGCGCAGGACGTCGAGCCGCGTGCCCTCGCCGTAGTAAACGCGACTGCCGAAGCGTCGCGCCTCGGTGACGCGCTCGGCGTCGTTGTCGAGGATGATCAGGCGGTAGCCCCCGGCGAGCAGCATCTGCGACGCGAGCTGCCCGAAGCGGCCGAAGCCGATGACGAGGACGTCGCCGTCGGCATCCGAGTAGTCCTCGTCGAGGGTGGGCTTGGGCCGCGGCCGGACGAGGAGCCGTGGCAGGAAGCGGATGAGGAACGGCGTCGTGACCATCGAGAGGGTGACGAGCGCGATGAGGAGGCTCGCATCGTCGGGGGAGATCATGCCGCCCCGCTCGGCCGCGGTGTAGAGCACGAAGCCGAACTCGCCACCCTGCGACAGGAGGAGCCCTGCCTTCGTGGCCGTGAAGTGATCGCTGCCGAACAGGCGCAGCAGCGTGTAAACGACGAGCGCCTTGAAGATCACCATCACAGCCAGGCCGCCGAGGATGGTGCGCCAATTGTTGATGACGACCTCGAGTTCGATGCTCATCCCGACGGAGATGAAGAACAGGCCGAGGAGGAGCCCGCGGAACGGCTCGATGTCGGCCTCGAGCTCGTGCCGGTAGTTGCTCTCGGCGAGGAGGACGCCGGCGAGGAACGCGCCCATGGCCATGGAGAGCCCCACCGACATCATGGCGGTCGCGGCGGCGAGCACCACGAGGAGCGCGGCCGCCGTCATGATCTCCGTGCCTCCGAACCGGGACAGCACGCGGAACATCGGCGACAACAGGTAGTGCCCGACGAGGATGATGCCGCCGAGCGCGGTCAACGCCGACACGACGCTGACCGCGACCTCCTCCCCCTCCATGGCCTGTCCGGGAGCGAGCAGCGCGACGACGAGGAGCAGCGGGACGATGGCGATGTCCTGCATCAGGAGGATCGCGAAGGACTTCTGCCCGTAGGCCATGCGCATGGCACCACGCTCGTCGATGATCTGCATGACGAGCGCGGTGGACGACAGCGCGAGGCCGAAGCCCGCGACGAGCGAGGTCTGCCAGTTGGCGCCGATGACGAACAGCGGGTAGGTGGCGATGAGCGCCGCGCACACCACGATCTGCAGCGCGCCGAGGCCGAAGATGTCGCGCCGCATGGACCACAGGCGCTGGGGCTTCAGCTCGAGCCCGATGAGGAACAGGAGGAAGACGACACCAAGCTCGGAGAACTCGAGGATCGCCTCGGGACGACGCACGACGCCGATGAGCGAGGGGCCGAGCAGCATGCCTGCGAACAGGTAGCCGAGCACCCCGCCTAGCCCGAGGCGCTTGAAGATCGGCACGAACAGGACCGCCGCGCCGAGGAAGGCAAGGACGCTGAGGTACGCGGGCGTGTGCTCACCGCTCATGGGCCGACCATCCCGTGCTGGAGGCGATCACACTAACCCGCCGCTTGGCCTGCGCCCAAGCCCCAACCGAAGCGTGCGCGCCCTGTCAGGCGATCTCGGAGCCGAGGTCGATGGTGTCGCGCTCTCCGATGTCGTCGTAGTGCGCGTCGAGCCACAGGGTCGCGGCCCGCTCGCCGATCCCGTGGAGGTGGCGCAGGAACGCCCACTCGCCGTTCAGCTTGGAGGAGGCGGACAGCGGCAAGAGCTCGTCGCTGGCGATCCTGTGCATCCTGACGCGCATGTACTCGTCCCGGTCGAGCTTGCCGTCCTCGATCAGCCGGGTGACGAAGCGCACCGCGCGCAGCTCCTTGAGGAGCGAGGAGTTGAACGTGATCTCGTTGACCCGGTTGACGATCTCGCGCGCCGTCACCGGCGTCCGCCGGCGCTCGATGGGGTTGATCTGGACGATCACGGTGTCGGGCACGTCGGTGTTGTAGAACAGCGGATAGAGCGGCGGGTTGCCCATGAAGCCGCCGTCCCAGTAGGGCACGCCGTCGATGAAGACCGGGGAGAAGAGCTCGGGCACGCACGCCGAGGCGAGGATCGCATCCACGGTGAGCTCGCCGGCGCCGAAGATGCGTGCCTTGCCGGTCCACACGTTCGTGGCCGCGACGAACACGCAGATGTCCTCGCATCGCCCGATCGCCTCGAAGTCCACGTAGGCCTCGACGATGGGCCGCAGGGGGTTGATGTCGAGGGGGTTGGAGAACGCCGGCGAGATGAAGCGCGAGGCGAGGTCGTAGGCGAGGTAGGTGGGCGAGGCGTCGAGGCTCCAGTTGCCGAACGCGCGGTCGAGCAACGTGCGCTGGAACGGGGAGTAGCGTGCGGCGTCCGACACGTCGCGCCAAAACGCCTCGAGCCGCTCGATGGCGCCGGCCTCGCCGCCGGCCATGTAGCCCGAGGCGAGCACCGCCGCGTTCATCGCCCCGGCGGACGTGCCGGTGATGCCGCGGATCGAGACGCGGTCGCTCGAAAGGAGCGCGGTGATGACCCCCCACGTGAAGGCCCCGTGCGCGCCACCGCCCTGGAGCGCGAGGTTGATCGTCTTGCGGTTCATTGCGCGTCTCCCGCTCGATCGCGTTGTGGCTGAAACCGCACGAGGACGGGCAGGTGATCGGACGCCGTCGGTGCGAGGGTCCGCGCGTCCGTCACGGTGACGCCCGCCGTCAACACGTGGTCGATGGCCACACCGAGCCTAGGCGTGGCGTCGCCGCCGTAGGCGCCTGGCCACGTGCCGCCGATCCCGGGCGTCACGTTGAGGCCGGCGAGCGTCGCGTAGCGGCGGACGCTGGCGCTCCACGGCGCGGCGTTGAAGTCGCCCGCGATGATCGCCGGGGCCTCGATGGCTCGGAGCGTCGGAGCGAGCGCGTCGATGTCGCGGTGCTGGGCGAACGGCCATGGCCACCGCAGGTGCTGCGAGGCAACGGTGAGCGTGCGCCCCTCGACCCGCACGCGAGCGAGGACGAAGCCGATCCCCTCCACACAGCTTGGCTCGCCGGCGAAGGGGTGCCTCGACAGGAGCCCCATCCCGCCGGTCGTGATGCACACGACGCGGTGGGGGTAGCGCTCGATCACCTCGGGCGGGAGGTCGCGGTCGATCACCTCCTGCAGCGTTACGAAGTCGGGGTCGTGGGCCAGCACGGTGCGCATCGCCGCCGTCTTCTCGGAGCGCGCGAGCACGTTCATCTGCAGCAGCGACAGCGTGCGCTCCGCAGCGAGCGGCGTGCCCTGAAGGGGAAGGACGTAGGGCATCACCGTCCACGCTCCCAGGAGCGCGACCGCCGCCGCCATCGTTCCGGCAAGCCGGGTGCGTGGGGTGAGGAGCAGCGGAAGCGCGGCGAGCAGCGCGAGCGCGGCGAGGTGGGCGCGGAAGTGCGCCACGCTGTCGAACGCCGGGTGAAGGTCGCCGAGGAAGCCGACCGCGACGGCTCCGGCCAGCGCGAGGGCTGCAGCAGCGAGGAGCGTCTCCATCGCGGGGCCGTCAGGCGGTCCATCCCCCGTCCATGGAGATCACCGCGCCCGTGATCGAGGCCGCGCGGTCGCTGCACAGGTAGAGCGCCAGGGAGGCGACCTCCTCCACGGTGACGAACTTCTTGGTCGGCTGCGCGGCGAGGAGGACGTCGCGCTTCACCTCGTCCTCGGTGATGCCCCGGGTGCGTGCGGTGTCCGGGATCTGCTTCTCTACGAGGGGCGTCCACACGTAGCCCGGGCAGATCGCGTTCACCGTGACGTTGTCTTCGGCGGTCTCCAGCGCGACGGTCTTGGTGAGGCCGGCGATGCCGTGCTTGGCAGCGACGTAGGCGACCTTGCCGGGCGAGGCGACCAACGCGTGGGCGGACGCGGTGTTGATGATGCGGCCCCAGCCGGCCTCGCGCATGAGAGGGACGGCATGCTTCACCGCGTGGAAGGCGCTGGTGAGGTTGATCGCGATCACCGCGTCCCACGCCTCGTCCGGGAACTCCTCGACCGGGGCCACGTGCTGGATGCCGGCGTTGTTGATGAGGACGTCCACCGCACCGAGCTCACGCCTGGCCGTCGCGATCATGTCCGCGATCTCGGCGGGCTTCGTCATGTCGGCGGGCGAGTAGAGCGCGCGCACGCCCCGCGCCTCGAGCGCGGAGCGCTCCGCCTCGATGGCGTCCGGCTCGCCGAACCCGTTGATCATCAGGTTCACGCCCTCGGCCGCGAGGGCCTTGGCGTAAGCGAGGCCGATCCCGGAGGTGGACCCGGTGATGACGGCGCACTTCCCCTGCATGACGAGGCTCCCTCCGGCGTTGGTCCCAGCCGCGACGACGCCTGAATGGACGGCTTTGCTGCAGCGCACAAGCGCGCACGGCGTTGTCCGCAAGGCAGGGCGCCGGTATATGCGGCAGGCTGCACCAGGGACGGGGATCGCGATGAACGCGCCAGCACGCATCACGACGAGCGGGCCGCAGCCTCGGCGGCGCACGGTCCCGGTGGACGTCGGCGGCGTGACGGTGGGGGGTGGCGCGCCCATCGTCGTCCAGTCCATGACGAACACCGACACCGCCGACGTCGCCGCCACCGTGGAGCAGGTCGCAGCGCTCGCCGCCGCGGGCTCCGAGCTCGTGCGCATCACGGTGGACCGCGATGCCTCGGCGGCGGCCGTTCCGAAGGTGCGCGACGCCCTCGCCGCGCGCGGCGTCACCGTGCCCCTCGTCGGCGACTTCCACTACATCGGCCACAAGCTCCTCGCCGACCATCCGGCGTGCGCCGAGGCGCTCGCCAAGTACCGGATCAACCCCGGCAACGTCGGCTTTCGCCAGAAGCGCGACACGCAGTTCGCCGCGATCATCGAGATGGCGTGCCGCTACGACAAGCCGGTGCGCATCGGCGTCAACTGGGGCTCCCTCGACGAGGAGCTCCTCACCCACTTGATGGACGAGAACGCCCGCTCCGACGCGCCGATCACCGCCGCCGCCGTCACCCGCGAGGCGATGGTGCGCTCGGGGATCTCCTCGGCGGAGCGCGCGGTGGAGCTCGGCCTGCCCGCCGACCGCATCCTCATCTCCGCCAAGGTGTCGGACGTGCAGGAGCTCATCGCGGTCTATCGCGACCTGTCGGCGCGCTGCGACTTCGCGCTCCACCTCGGCCTCACCGAGGCGGGGATGGGCTCGAAGGGCATCGTGGCGTCCGCCGCCGCGCTCGGCATCCTCCTGCAGGAGGGGATCGGCGACACGATCCGCATCTCGCTGACGCCGGAGCCCGGCGGCGATCGCACACTCGAGGTGAAGGTCGCGCAGGAGCTCCTGCAGACCATGGGCTTCCGCGCGTTCCTTCCCGTCGTCTCCGCCTGCCCCGGCTGCGGGCGGACGACCTCGACGGTGTTCCAGGAGCTCGCCAAGGAGATCCAGGGCCACATCGGCGACAGGATGCCGGCGTGGAAGGCGAGCTACCCGGGCGTGGAGGCGATGAAGGTCGCCGTCATGGGCTGCATCGTGAACGGGCCGGGTGAATCCAAGCATGCCGACATCGGCATCTCCCTGCCAGGCACCGGCGAGCAGCCGTCGGCACCGGTGTTCATCGACGGCGAGAAGGCGATGACCCTGCGCGGCGCGAACATCGCCGGCGAGTTCAAGGCCGTCGTCGAGCGCTACGTCGCCGAGCGGTACGGTGCGGGGACCTGAGGCACGCTGCGGCCGGCCTTGTGGCGCCGGACCGCGTCGATCGCGATGATCGAGACGCTCACCACCGACGTCGCCCGGGCGCGGCTCGCCAAGCTGACGGGCTGGACGCTCGTCGAGGATGGCCGCGCCATCCAGCGCTCGCTGCGGTTTGCTGACTTCGGCGCGGCGTTCGCGTTCATGACGCGCGTCGCGCTCGCCGCCGAACGCATGGATCACCACCCGGACTGGTCGAACGTCTACAACCGCGTCACCATCCGCCTCACCACCCACGACGCTGGCGGCCTCACCGACCGCGACGTGGCGCTCGCAAGGTCCATCGACGAGGCGGCAGAGGGAGCAGCACGATGAGTGGGCAGGACAACGTGCGCACGGGCGAGATCCTGGGTCCCGAGCCGACGTCCGAGGACGAGGCGAAGGTCCGCAGCCGGTTCTGGCCCACGCTGAGGAAGGCGGCGCGGCACATCCCGTTCTCGCGCGAGCTCGCCGCCGCGTACTACTGCGCGCTCGACCCCGCTGTGCCGCTCAGGGTGCGCGCCACGCTCCTCGGCGCCCTGCTCTACTTCGTGACGCCGCTCGACGCCGTGCCGGACTTCATCCTTGCCATCGGCTTCGGCGACGACGTGACCGTGTTGCTCGGCGCCATCACGCTCGTCGCCGCCCACATCACCGACCGGCACCGCGAGCGCGCGGACGAAGCCCTCGCGGACTGAAGCGGTCAGTCCCGTGAGCGCGCCGCGGGCGTGTCCCACGGGCGCCGGGCGCACTCACGGCGAGCGTCGTCGGGCGTCAGCCCGATGTCGTCGAGCAGGCGAGGGTCGAGCCGCTCGAGTGAGCGGCGCTCCGACCACACGGCAAGCCACACCTGCACGGTGGACAGCGCACGCCTCCACCCGATCGACGATGGGACCGTTGTGCGTGCAAGAACGTGTTCCATGGCTCCCCTCCTGTTCACCGGCATCGTCCGCCCCCTTGATTTGCGGTGTGTCCGAGCATAATCAAAACGAAACGTTCTGATGGTGAAAATCACGGGAATTGATCGTGAGCCGTGTCCTCGACTTGTCTTCCCTCCGCAGCTTTGTCGCGATCGTCGAGCACGGCGGCGTGACCCGCGCGGCGTCCCGGCTGAACCTCACGCAGTCGGCTGTTTCCATGCAGCTGAAGCGCCTCGAGGAGGGGCTTGGCCATCCGCTGCTCGAGCGCTCCCGCCGAGCGATGACGCCGACGGCGGCTGGGGAGCAGCTGCTCTCCTACGCGCGGCGGATGCTCGATCTGAACGACGAGGTCTGGGCTCGTCTGACCGAGCGCAGCTACGAGGGGAACCTCGTGCTCGGCGCGCCGCATGACGTCGTGTACCCTTACATCCCCGAGGTGCTGCGTCACTTTGCTCGGGCCTACCCGCGGGTGAACGTCCAGCTCCAGTCCTCCTACACGCACGAGCTGAAGGCGCTGTTCGCGCGCGGCGAGGCGGACGTGATCCTGACCACCGAGGTCACGCCCGACCGCGACGCGCTCGTCCTTCAGTCCGGCCCGCTGGTGTGGATCGGCGCGCCCGGGGGGCAGGCCTGGCGCCAGCGCCCCCTGCCGCTGGCCTTCGAGAACGGCTGCATCTTCAGGCCTTGGGTGCAGCGTGCGCTGGACGACGCCGGCATCGGGTGGACGATGGCCGTCGAGTCGATGTCGATCCGCACGGTGGAGGCGATCGTCTCCGCCGACTTCGCGGTCCACGCGGGGATCGCCGACGCGACGCCGCCGCACCTCGTGGCCGTCGAGCACGCCGGTGCGCTGCCCGTACTGCCGACCACGAAGATCGCCATGTACGTCGCCGGCGGACCGAAGGCGGAACTCGCCGGCAAGCTCGCGGAGGTTATCCGGCAGAAGTGGGACGCCACGGCGGCCGTCCTAGAACCTGCACCGGCTGGGGTGGCAGGATAGTTCGCGCCGTTCAGCCTGCCTTAAACCCCAGGCGATAACCGTTGCGGCGCCGTGTCCCGCCGGGAACGGTCAAGCGTTCTGCGATCATGGACGACCCGTCACAGAGCGTGGACTTGACCCTGGAGCGCGACACCTGATTTCAGTGACCGTGCCTCGACGGACGTAAGCTAGAAAGACGCTTGACCATGCGATTCATCGCAGCACTCATTCTGTTCCTGTCGCCTCTGTCTGCCCTCGCCCAGACCCCGACGCTGCTCGAACAGTTCAGCGACTGGGAGGCGTACCGCTACGAGGGGCAGGACGGGAACGTCACCTGCTACCTCCTGTCGAAGCCCAAGACGCTCGCCCCGCCGGACCGCAACCATGGTGACGTGTTCTTCTTCCTCACCACACGGCCGGCCGAGGAAGTCACGCACGAGGCGAGCGTCCTCGTCGGCTACCCGTTCGCCCCGGACTCCAACGTCGTCGTCGACATCGATGGTCAGGAGTTCCAGCTGTTCACCAAGGACGACGGTGCCTGGGTCGAGTCGCCGGCGGACGAGGCGCAGCTCCTGGTGGCGATGCGCGCCGGCAGCCGGATGACCGTGCGCGGCACCTCCGCCCGGGGGACGGAGACGAGCTACACCTTCTCGCTCTCCGGCGTGACGGCCGGATCGAACCGCATCGCGTCGGGCTGCGACGCCTGACGTGGCCAACCTCGCCCTCCTCAACCGGCGTGCTCCGACCGCGGCCGTTGCGCCGCTGGTCCGCGCGGCGTCGGCGGAGCGCGAGCCTCAGCTCATCGGCGCCAGTCGCGAGGAGCTCGCCGGCTACCTTGCGGCGATGGGTGTGTCGGAGCGGCAGGTCGCGATGCGCGTCGCCCAGATCTGGCACTGGCTCTACGTGCGCGGGGTCACCGACGTCTCGGCGATGGCGAACGTGTCGGCCCCGGTGCGTGATGCGCTGTTCGAGCGCCTGCCCGTGGGTTCCGCCACCATGGTGGCCGAGGAGGTCTCCCGCGACGGCACGCGCAAGTGGCTGCTGCGCTTCCCGGACCGCGGCGCCGGCCGCCCGGTGGAGGTCGAGACGGTCTACATCCCCGAGGAGGGCCGTGGCACGCTGTGCGTGTCGTCCCAGGTGGGCTGCACGCTGAACTGCACGTTCTGCCACACCGGCACCCAGCGCATGGTGCGGAACCTCACGGCCGGCGAGATCGTCGAGCAGGTGGTGTTCGCGCGCCGCCGGCTGGGGGACTTCAACGGCGCCGAGCGCTCGGCCGGCGGACCCACCGCAGGTCGCATGGTCACCAACGTCGTCCTCATGGGGATGGGCGAGCCGCTCTACAACTTCGACAACGTGAAGGCGGCGATGGCCGTGGTGGCGGACGGTGATGGCCTGTCGCTCTCGAGGCGGCGCATCACCCTGTCCACCTCGGGCGTCGTGCCGCTCATCCCCCGCGTCGGAGCGGAGATGGGCGTGCTCCTCGCCATCTCGCTGCATGCGGTGCGCGACGAGCTCCGCGACGTCCTCGTTCCGCTCAACCGCAAGTACCCGATCAGTGCGCTGATGGACGCCTGCCGCGCCTACCCGGGCCTGTCCAACGCGCGGCGCATCACCTTCGAGTACGTGATGTTGAAGGGGATCAACGACGGTCCTGCCGACGCGCGCGCGCTGGTGGAGCTCATCCGCGGCATCCCGGCCAAGATCAACCTCATCCCGTTCAACCCGTGGCCGGGGGCGCCGTACGAGTGTTCGGCTTGGGAGACGATCGAGGTGTTCGCCGACGTCGTCAACCGCGCCGGCTACGCCTCGCCGGTACGAACGCCACGGGGCCAGGACATCCTGGCTGCGTGTGGGCAGCTGCGCTCGACGTCGCAGAAGCTGTCGGCCCGTGAGAGGCGGGCGACGGCGCCGTGAACGCGGTCTGGGCCTCCCTCGCCCAACTCATCATGATCTCCATCGCGTACCCGGCGGCATGCCTTGCGGCGGCGACGTTCGCCGTCGTCGCGATCCTCGGCATCGACCCGGCGGAGCTCGGCGAGGCGACCTGGCCTCAGCTCGTGGAGATCGCGATCTACCTCGCCACGACGACGCTTCGGGCGCTGACGTCGGCGTTCTGGCCCGCGCTGGTCGCCGCAGCTCTGGCCGAAGGGCTCAAGGTGCGCGGCCTCGTGCCCTACCTCGTCGCGGGGTGCGTCGTCGGCCTCGTCCGCGCGCTTCCCATCGCGGCGTCGATGTCGGGCGAGGCGGCGCCGCCCCTCGATGGCGCGGCGGTTCAGCTGTCGGTGGCAGGCGGCGCCGTCGGCGGCTTCGTCTACTGGCTGATCGCCGGACGCAGCGCTGGCCGCTGGCTCGAGCTGCGCTGGTTCGAAGAGCATCGCTGGCGCTAGCTGGCTGCCGAGGATGGACGGCCGACGCGGGTGCGGTCGGTCGGCGGAGCGGGTGGTCGGCCTCGTGAGAGCGGTGGTGCAGCTCAGCGCGATGCTGCGGCAAGGCGACAGGCGGACGGGCAGTGCCGCGGCGGCCGGGAGCATTGCCGTCGCCTCGGGCTCGATCGCGCGCTGGTACCCTGTGCCAACCCATCGCGGTGCCCTAAGAGGACGCGTCACCGATCGGAGCGGTCTCGCGTCGAGCGGTTTGGGGTTAGTTGGAACCACCCAACCCCACGAAGACTGCCCCCAATCCGGCGACGTTGCGCCGTCCACGGCCATCCGCTGGCATGAGGGATGGCGCCTCACCGGCTCGTGCCGAGCCAAGCGGCAAGGCGGCGACCCTTGGTCCCCTGTCACCGAGGCCCACGCCGAGCGGATCCTGGCGATCCTCGTTAAGACCGGCGACGTCACGCTGAGCGGGGCGCATGGTTCGACCGCCAGGGCGAACCTTAGCCGGAGCGGCTGATCTTCATCGACGAGACGGGGGCGTCCAGGAGGATGGCGCGCACCCATGGCCGCTGCCAGCGGGGCGAGCGGTCGCGCATGGCGCTGCCGCATGGCCGCTGGAAGACGACGACGCTGGTTGCGGGGCTAGCGTCAAAGGAGATCGCGGCGCCGATGGTGCTCGACCGGGTCATCATCGGGTGCCCGTTCCAAGCCTACATTGAGACCTTCCTGGTGCCTGCGCTCACGCCCGGTGATGTGGTCGTCATCCACAACCTCGCCAGCCCGCGACGCATTCGAAGGGGCTTCGTCACAGCGGCGGCTTCACATCGGCCAGCGTGACGACGGTCGGAACACAGTTGCCCGCCATCGCGCCGTCGATCGGCCGCTCATTGTCCACGAGACGCGACGCAAGACTTCATCATCAAGGCAAGCTCGACTTTACTGCGCAACAGGAGATGATGTCAGTCTGCTCGATCGTCTGACGATCCGATGGCTCGGACAGAGCGTTGCTCGAAGCAGCGTTTCCAACGGGAGCGACGCCCGTTAGAGCCTGCCTCTCTCAGTTTGGCGCATATCCGGCGGCGTTGAGGTAGTTTCGCGCATGGTGCGGGGTCACGTGGTCGATGACCTCGCCGATCCGATCCCAGAGGCCGGGGACGGTGCGCTCTGCGGCTCGCCTGAGGTTCGCTTTGATTTGCGAGAAGGCGTTCTCGCCGGGCTGAAGCCGGGACCGTAGGGCGGAAGGAAGCGCAGCTTGGCCCCCGCGGCCTCGATCAGGTCGCGGACCCTGCAGCTTTTGTGGCTGCCCAGTTTGTCCATGACGACGATGTCGCCCGGCGTCAGAACCGGCACCAGCACCTGTTCCACATGGGCCTCGAACCAGACGCCATTGATGGCGCGGGCAGAACCATCGGGGCCACAATGCCCTTCAGCGAAGGCCCAGCCACCAGGGTCGTCGTCTTCCAATGACCATGAGGAAGCGCCATGCCCAGCCTCTCGCCCCGCGGCGCCCGGCCATGGGTCAGGGCCATCTTCGTGCTCGTCGAGGTCTCGTCGATGAAGATCAGCCGCTCCGGATCGATGTCGAGCTGGGCGTCGAACCAGGCCTGTCGGCGCCTCAGGATGTCGGGTCGATCCTGTTGCGCAGCGTGGCCGGTCTTTTTTTGCGCGTCATCCGGTGCCGATGGAGGAAGCGCCCCAGGCGCCCCAGCGCCCCAGCGCCCCAGCGCCCCAGCGCCGCCGCCGACACCGACCGGCCGCGCCGGGCGAGCTCGGCCCTCAACTCACGCAACGTGATGTCGGCCTCGGCATCGAGAACGGCGAAGATCGCCTCGCGATGGGCTCGACTGCGGTGGGACCAGCCGCTTGGGTGCGAATGACCCGTTCCGGCACCATGCACGATGCCAGCGGATCGCACTCGAGCCGCCGGCATCGAACCGCGCTGCCGCCTGACGACAGGACAGACCATCTTCAATGGCTTGGACGACCCGATGACGAAGGCAGCATCGCGAACCATGTTCGCGCCGCTCAGGGAGTCCTCCCAACGAGTCACACCGACAGAGACACGCTCTAGGCGAGGTGCGACCCGTAGGCTCAGCCCGCTCGCCCAAGGTGTCGGCGATCCCACGATCGGGCTGTTGCGGCTTGCGCAGGAGGGCCTTCAGTTCGGCATAAACGACCTCGATCGGATCGAGGTCGGGGCGGTAAGGCGGCAGGTACAGGACACTGGTGCCGTCCGCCGCGATCGCGCACGCCGGCGACCTTGCGCCTTGCGGGTGGCAAGGTTGTCCGTCGCCACGACGTCGCCCGGCGAGGGCGCCGGCGCGAGGAACGGCTCGGCGTAGGCGAGGAACTTTCGGCCCGTCATCGGCCCGGCGAGGACGAGCGGCGCGACGATCCCCGACGCCCGAAGGCCGGCGACGAACGTCGTAGTTTCCCAGTGCTCTAGGCGTGTGATCGACGGCCCGCTCGGACTTCGGTGGCCGGCCGGTCCGGCGGACCATGGTGGACGCTCCAGTCTCGTCGAGGAAGACGAGGCGGTCCGGGTCCCGGAAGCGCTGGAAGCCCTGGAAGCCTCGCCAGCGCCGACGAGCCTTCGCGACGTCGGAGCGCTCCTGCTCGGCCGCCCTCAGCGACTTTTATGTCTCAGCCGAGCCGCTGCAGCATCGACCAGACCGCCCACAACGACACCGCCGGTCCGCCGCGTGCGATGATGGCTTCCTCTGAGCTCGGTAAGCATGATGCTACCGTTGCGGGCCACCAGCCCTCCGATGGTCGCCTCGTGCGCGCGAGAAGCAGCTTGCGGTCCCCGCCGATCGCTCCGGCACGACGCTCCCCGTCGCCCGGACGCACTGCACGGGTTTGGCGATCCTCGACGGGCCGACATCGAAGCGCGCTGGCACCTGGCGGGCCGACGCTCCGGCATCGACAGCCGTGCCGAGGAAGATCCTCGGATCGTCTCACAGCAGCGCCATCGTCGGCCCCCCGAACCCGATGCCGCCAACTCCAGGATCCGATTTGCTCGATCCTCCGCAAGCCGAAACTGCTCCTAGCGCGCTTTCCCTGTCGGCACTGGGATACCACTTCGTAGGGCGCATTGGACGAGCAACCGAGCTTACAGCAAGGATCGCCGCGCCCGCGGGAATGCAGCCTTCGACGCAGGGGGGGACCCGGCGGAGATGGGCGCCAAGCGGTTCGAGGTCAGCGTCGCGCGCATCTACAAACGTCGATGCGGCACCGACAGACCGGCGATCCCATGGCCTCAACGACGCAGCAAGCCGCCACGCAAGCTCGCGCCGACGTTCACGGCCTCCATGACCGGCAACCACGACGCGACCCCCTTTGACCTGCGGCGGTACCCTCGGCAGGCGCTTGGCTCAACGTCTTGCTCCATGCGGTGTGGTACACGGTGCGCCGGCTCGACCTCACCCCGAAAGGAGGCCTGCGCGCCGCCGAGCAGCGTCGGCTCCGACGAGGCGCAAGAACGCGAGCGCTGGCAGCTGCGGCAACGCTCCCTCGCCACAGAAGCCTTACTCTTCACCGATGAGATCAGCGCCAACACCCAGAAGGCACGGCATTATGGCTGGGTGCAGCGTGGCGCACGCGTGGTCGGCGCCGTGCCGCACGGTCACCGGCGCACGGACGCCCTCGCTGCGGGCTTACGAGACCGCCTCGTCGCGCCACTGTCCTGTCCGGGCCGATGGCAGGGCCGGCCTTCGTCGCCATACTGAAAAGTTCCTCGCCCCAGCGCCTGCGGCGAGCTGCGTCGTCGTCATCGACAACCTCGCTGCCCACTAGGTCGCCGAGGTCCGCCGATCGGTGCGGCCGGCGGCACCGTCATGTCCCTTCCGCTCTACTCACCCGACTTCCGACCCGATCCAGACGGCGTTCGCCCAAGGCTCAAGGTAATGCTTCGGAACCACCGCGCCCACCGCGGGCAGGATCTGCGGCCCGCCATCGACAACCTCACGTAGGCTTCGATCCCGACGAATGCCGACGTTGCATCAAGCACTCTGGATCCTTGAGGTCCCGGGGGAGCCGGTGGAGCGTCGCGTCTCCTTCGGAAGGGTGCCGATGTGCGGTTCGCGTGCGCCAACGTCCACATCGCCGCGACCGTGGTGCACCATGAGGCCGCGCTTGGCGCTTCGGCTCAATTGGTCCACGAAAGTGGGGCTTTATGCGGAGCTCGTGACCGGGGAGACGACGCTCGCCTCCGCGGGCTAGGCCATGGCCGAGGCCAACGGCGTTGCCATCCGGCCGAAGCGAAGCACGCAGACCGTGGCAGGCTTTAAGGTCGCCTCGGTGACCAATGACGCTAGTGCCACGCCCGCGCGGCGCGCGGGCGCCTCGGCAGTTGCTGAGCCGGCCGTGAAGCCGTCGGGACAGACGGTGGCCTGCGTGCGCGACGTCAACGGCTGCCTCGTCGAGCTGGACTGCCCCAAGGTCGATCGCATCGCTCCCAACCAACGCGCCGGCGCACGTCATCCGAGCCCGCGAAACCCAGCGGCGCGACCGCCTCAGGCGCTGGCGGCAAGCGCCGGCGGCTCGGCCGAGGCGCCGGTCCACAGGTCGAGGAAGCGGTCCAGCCAGTCGCGCACAGCACCGTCGTAGATGGCGCGGCCGGCAAAGTGGTCCCGCCGCTTGCGCGCGCCGGGCAGCTGCATGCGCTCGTGGGCGCGCGTCGTCCAGCGGTGCAGCATGGCGAGCGTGATCTCGGGATGGAACTGGACGCCGTACGCCGCGTCGCTCACGCGGAACGCCTGCTCCTCGTAGTGCTCGCCCTTGGCGAGGAGGTCGGTGCCGGGCGGCAGGCGGAAGCCCTCACGGTGCCACTGGTAGACCTTCTTCGGCCAAGTCATCAGCTGCTCGCCGGAGGAGGTCGGCATCAGGTCGTAGTAGCCGATCTCCACCTGACCGTCGGGGTGCCCGCCCACGGTGCCGCCGATCGCCTTGGCGAGCATCTGCGCGCCGAGGCAGATGCCGAGGAAGGGCGTGCCCTCCCGCAGGGGAACGTCGATGAAGTCGATCTCGCGCCGGATGAAGGCGTCCACATCGTTCGCGCTCATCGGGCCGCCGAAGATGACGACGCCGGCATGTTCGGCGGTGGTCTGCGGCAGCGTGTCGCCCAGCGCGGGGCGGCGGATGTCGAGCGGGTAACCCCGGGCGGTGAGGAACTGACCGACGCGGCCCGGCGTGGAGTGCGCCTGGTGCAGCACGATCAGGATCGGGCGCTCGCGCGCGCCGACGGGCGTCGGGCTCGAGGGAGAGTGGACCATGGCCCTGATGTTACCAAATCGGAGGGCCGACGGCCAGCGACCACCATGGGTCGATGCAAGGCTCGCGAAGGCCTTGCGACGACCCCACCTGCCCGCGGCTCATTCGCTCGCGCCCTCGCCACGCGCCGCACGCCGATCCTCGATGCGCTTGCGGATGGTCACGCGATCGCGGGTCGACACGCCGATGAGCTCGGCCACGCGCCACACGACGTTGTCCTCGAACTCGGAGACCACGCCGTCCGCGTAAACGATCTCCCACATCAGCGCGACGACCTCCTGCCGGCCCGCGTCGTCGAGCTCGCGCTTCAGCACCGACGTGAACCCGTAGAGGTCGACCGCGTCGTCGTCGCGTTGCGTCGCCTCGGCGACGAGCGCCTCGGTCTCGCTGGGCGAAAGCGCGTAGTGCGCGCCGAGGACCTCGCGCAGCCGACGCTTCTCGTCGCCCGTCACCACCCCGTCGACGGCGATGATGTGGACGAGGATCGCTGCCACCGACAGTCGCGGATCGGCCACGGAGTAACCGTCCTCGCCCTCGCCGGCATGGGACAGCCGCCCTATCCAGTCGCTGATGGCCTGCAACACGGCCCCCTCCTTCGCGCTTCGACGCCGAACATCCCCCGATATGTGGCGGCGGCGTGGTGGCGCCAGCGAACCTGCGCTCGAACGAGGCGATGAGCCCCTCAGCCGAGCGGCCACCCATCACATGTTCGTTGGTTCGACGCGAGCGCCGGTCAATGCGTCGCACGCCAGCCTATGTTTCGACGGCGCGCTCGAACAGCGTCGCGAGCAACCGGCGCAGGGCCGCAGCCAACCCCTCGGAGGACCCATGAACCGCATCGTCATCGCCGCCGCCGCGGCGCTTGCCTCGACCGCCGCGTCCGCCGGCGAGCAGTACGTCAACGAGTCGGGCTTCGCCAACGCGGGCCACGACGTCGTCGCCTACTTCGACCTCGTGCAGGCGCCGGTGGGCACGGCGCAGCCCGCCGCCATCCCCGGCACCAAGGAGTTCACCGCCGAGCACAACGGCGCAACGTTCGCCTTCGCCAGCGCCGAGAACCTCGCCCGCTTCGAGGCCGACCCGAACCGCTACGCGCCGCAGTACGACGGGCACTGCGCCTACGGCGTCGCCAAGGGCGGCAAGGTGCCCGGCAACCCGGACCTGTGGCGCATCGTCGATGGCAAGCTCTACCTCAACATCACCGAGAACGTCGTGGGCTTCTGGGAGGAGGACATCGACGGCAACCTCACCCTTTCGGAGGCGAACTGGCAGGAGATCGAGCCGTCCCCGTCCTCCGACCGTGCGATCCCGCAGTTCGACGCCGCCGAGGCGCCGCGGGGTTAAAGCAAGCGCGGCGGTGCGAACGCGTCGAAGGGGGCAAACCCCGCGGTGCTGAGGCGCACGGCAAGCCCTTCGAGGCGGGCGGAGGAGCGGGACAGAAGCGTGAGGCGGTCCGCCTCGCCGGTCACCGGGTCGCGCGCCACCACGCCGAGCCCGCGCCACAGCGGGGCAGCCGCGCGCCAGCGTGTCACGATGTCCGGCCCGTAGACGCGCCAGTGTCCGTGCTTGTCGGCCCGCGCCCTGCCGTACTCTGTCGTCGCGCCGACGCGCAGGAGGTCGGGCACCGCAAGCACGACGACGCCGCACGGGGCGGATAGGCGGTCGAGCTCACGGAGGGCGGCAAGGTCGTCCTCCACGTGCTCAAGGACGTGGCTCGCCATGACGAGGTCGTAGGCCCCGTTCGGCCGGTCGACGCGCTCCATGTCGAGGTGGTTCTCGCCGCCGAACGTCGACAGCTCGAAGCCCGCGAGCCCCTCCCGCGGCAGCGCGGGGTCGGGGCTGAACTGCAGCGCGCGAGCCCCTCCGAGTTCGGCGACGACCGCGACGAGCGCAAGACGCATGGCCCGGTGACGTTCCAGCGAGCCGCACCCCCGGCAGCGCGGCGCCAGCCCCGCCGGCGAGGCGCGCCCCTTGGGTCCGGCCTCGAACGTCGTACCCGCGCAGATCGGGCACGCCGCTTGTGAAGCGTTGGGTCCGTTGCCTAGTGTGGTCACCGACGAGGCGGCGGGGTGCGGAGCGAGCGAGGGCTGTGGAGCTGTCCGGAGAGAAGGTGGTGAAGGCCCCGCAGGCGCAGGTCCATGCCGCCCTTCACGACGCGACGGTGCTGCGTCGCGCGCTGCCCGGGCTCCGATCCCTCGCCAAGGTGGACGCCCATCGGTCCCGCATCCTTGCAGCGTTGAAGGTCGGTCCCCAGCGCCTCGCGCTCGACGCCACGGTCGAGGTGTACAACGAGGATGGGTCGGCGGGATACTCCCTGCGCATGCAGGTCGACGCGGGTTCCGCCGGGAGCGCCACCGGCAACGCCCACGTCGCCCTCGCCGCCATCGACGCCGGCGCAACCAACCTCGCCTACCACGTGACGGCCGAGCTTGCCGGAGAGCTCGCCGCCCTCGACGTGAAGCGTCGCGACGCCCTGGCACGGACGCTGGCGACGGAGTTCTTCTCGCGCCTCGAGGCGTCGATGGCGACGGCCCCGGCGCCGCCTCCGTCGGTGCAGGGCTCCGCGACGAAGGAGCCCGCCCGCGCGGTGGTCGCCCTCGCGGACGCGGCACGAGCCGGCGAGGGCCGCCGCGAGGAACCGCCGATCGAGCCTCGCCGGGGTCCGGTCCGGCCCGACGCCGCGCCGGAGCATCGCCGCCCCGAGCCGCTCGGCGCCGACGAGGCCGACGTTCCCGCCCTCGAGCGCCCCAGCACGGTGCCTCCGGGGGCCGTCGTCCCCGCGGGGCGTCGCGGCATCGGGCGATGGATCGGCGTCGCCGTCGGCCTCGCGCTCATCGCCGCGCTCCTCGCCGACGGCTTCTGAGGCGCGACTAGCGAGGCGGGGCGGCGGCCTCAGCGTCGCCGCCTACCGTCGCACCGGCGGCGGGCGCTTCGTCGTCGCGGGCCGACACGTCCGCGTCGCGCTCGAAGGTGATCTGCGACGTGGTGACGTCGACCCCGTCCTCCATCCGATCCACCGTGGTGATCGTGAACGTCCGGCCATCGCTCGGCGTGATCGTCATCAGCGCGACGTCGTCGCCGTTGATCTCCCGCTCGAACGTCATGTGGAGGACGATGGAGCCGTCCTCGGCCCGCGCCCCCTCTAGCGCGGCGACGCCGGCGTTGGAACCCGTGTAGGTGCCGCTGTAGCGTGGTCCCTCGCGCACGATGCTGGCGCCGATGGCGCGCTTGAGGACGAGCATGGCGCGGCATTCGCCCTCGAAGCCGAGGTCGTCGCCGTCCTGGTCCCCGTTGATCGCGCAGCGCACCTTCATCGGGCGCGCCTCGGCGTCGCGCTGGACGAAGCCGGTGCCTGACCAGGCGCCGCTGATGTCGGCGATCCGCGGCTCGCTCGCCGCAGCCGGCGAGGCCAGTGCACCGAGGGTGATCGCTGCAGCGACCGTCGTTGCGTACCTCATCGTTCTCCCATCATCGGTTGTTGGGACGGTGCAGGATCGCACCATCGTCGACGTAGAGCGGACCGCCGCCATAGCGACCCGAGGCGCTCGACCGTCGCGTCGGCTGACGGCTTCGGCTGGCGGGCGCACGGGACGCGATGCTTCCGGCTTGCCAGCCCATGGTCCGGCTGATAGCTCGGATCGCGACGCAGCGTTCCCACGACGGAACTGTAAGCGATCGCGGTGAGGCCGACCCAAGCCGGGGGCCGACCCCGTGGCTGCCGGATCGTGGACGGGTTCCCGTCCTCGGGTCGCGCTCCGTCCGCAGCATCGGAGTGACATCATGCGACCCGTCCTGACAACCGTCCTCGCCGCGCCGTCGAGCCTCGTCGCGACCCTCGCGGCCGCCCACCCGGGGCACATGGAGGAGGTCGCTGGCCATACGCACTACGGCGAGGTCGCCGCGATGGCCGCCGTCGCCGTCCTCTGCGGCCTCGCGATCATCGGCTTCATGCGCCTTAAGGGGCGGTGAACGACGCCATCGGCGTCCTCGTTTGCGGCCACGGGTCGCGCTCGAGGGCGGCGGTCGAGGAGTTCGCCACCCTCGCGGCGGCGCTCGCGGAGCGGCTGCCCGAGTGGCCGGTGGAGCACGGCTACCTCGAGTTCGCCAACCCCGTGCTGCGTGACGGGCTGGACGCGCTACGCGAGCGTGGGGCGACGCGCATCCTCGCGGTGCCTGGGATGCTGTTCGCCGCCGCGCACGCCAAGAACGACATCCCCTCCGTGCTCAACGCCTACGCGGCCGAGCATGGCGTGCGCGTGGACTACGGCCGCGAGCTCGGCGTCGATGCCAAGATGCTGCGCGCCGCCGGCGACCGCGTGCGCGACGCGCTCGGGGCGCTCGACGCGGCGCACGGGCCGGCTCCGGCGTCCGACACCTGCCTCGTCGTCGTCGGCCGCGGCGCGTCCGACCCCGACGCCAACGCCAACGTCGCGAAGGTTGCGCGGCTCCTCTGGGAGGGGTTCGGCTTCGGCTGGTGCGAGATCGCCTACTCGGGCGTGACCTTCCCCCTCGTCGAGCCATGCCTCGAGAAGGTCGCCAAGCTCGGCTTCGCGCGCGTGATCGTCTTCCCCTACTTCCTGTTCAGCGGCGTCCTCATCGACCGCATCTACGGCTTCACCGACGCGGTGGCCGCGCGCCATCCGGGCATCGCCTTCGTCAAGGCGGCCTACCTCGGCGATCACCCGGCCGTCGTCGACACCTTCGCCGAGCGCGTGCGTGAGATCCTCGACGGGCAGGCGGTGATGAACTGCAGCCTATGCAAGTACCGCACGCAGGTGCTGGGGTTCGAGGCGGAGGTCGGCGCGCCGCAGGCGAGCCACCACCACCACGTGGAGGGACAGGGCGCGGCGGCACCCGGATCGTCCGTCGCCGCCTGCACGCTGTGCGAGGCGTTCTGCACCGGCGCGTGCCGCGTGCTGCGGCCGCACCACCACCATCACCACGGCGCGCACGACCATCATCACTACCCGCACGAGGGCCACCCCGCGGGGCCGGTGAGCGTCGTCGCGAGCGGACGATACGCCTACGAGAGGGACCCCGACGCGATCACCGCGCGCTCCTTCGCGATCATCCGCGCCGAGGCGGACCTGTCGCGCTTCGGCTCGGGCGTGGGGATCGCCGAGCGCATCGCCCATGCGGCCGGCGACGTGGCGGTGCTCGCGGACCTTGTTATGCGCGGCGACCTCACGGCGGCGACGCGTGCGGCGCTCGAGGGCGGATGTCCGGTCGTCGTCGACACCGAGATGACGCGCCACGCCATCGCCGCCCGGGCGGTGTCGCCCGACCGCGTCGTGTGCCGGCTCAACGAGCCTGGGACCGCCGCTGCAGCCGCCGAAGGCGGGACGACGCGCGCCGCGACGGGCATCCGCCGCGCCGCGGCCGACATCGCCGGCGCGGTGGTGGTGATCGGCAACGCGCCCACGGCCCTGTTCGCGCTGCTGGAGCTCCTGCGCGACGGCGTCCGCCCTGCGGCGCTCTACGCCTTCCCGGTGGGCTTCGTCGGCGCGGTGGAGTCCAAGGCGGCGCTCGTGGCGCTGGCGCCGTCGTTCCCGCACGCGACGCTGACCGGGCGGCGCGGCGGCTCGGCCATCGCCGGCGCCGCGCTGAACGGAGCCGTGCTCGCCGCCGACGCCTCCGCAGCGACCTCCTAGGTGCCCGCTACGCCGTGGCTGACCGTGGTCGGTGCGCTGCCCTCCGGCACGCTCGCGCCGGGCGCACCGCGAGGCGTGCTCGCGGCGGACGCCGTGTTCGGTCCACAACGCCTGCTCGACGCGGCTGGCGTCGACGGCTCGAGGGCAAGGCCATGGCCACGGCCCCTCGCGTGCGGCGTCGCACAGCTCCTCGCGCGCCGCGGGTCGCCCACCACGGTCATCGCGAGCGGCGACCCGCTTCATCACGGCATCGCAGCGACGCTCCTCGCCGACGTCCCGGCGCACGAGATGGCGGTGTTCCCGGCGCCCTCCGCGTTCTCGCTCGCCGCGGCGGCGCTGTGCTGGCCGCTCGCAGACGTTCGCACGGTCTCGCTGCACACCGCGCCGTGCGAGGCGATCCTCGCCCACGTCGCGCAGGGCCGGCGCATCCTCGCGCTGACCCGGGACGGCGCGGCGCCGTCGCAGATCGCCGCGGCGCTGACGCGGGCGGGGTGGGGTGAGAGCCCCGTCGCCGTCGCCGAGGCGCTCGGCGGGCCGGAGGCGCGGGTGCGGCACGCCGCCGCCGCGACCCTCGCCGGCGAAGCGCACGCGCTCAACGTGCTCGCGGTGGAGTGCCGGAGCGCGGCCCGCCCGCCGGTGCGCGCGGCCGACCTCACCCACGACGGCTGCGTCACCCGCGACGAGGTCCGCCTCCTCACCATCGCCGCGCTGGCCCCCCCGGGGCACCTGTGGGACGTCGGCGCGGGCAGCGGCGCGGTCGCCATCGACTGGTGCAGGGCGGGGGGCAGCGCGACGCTGTTCGAGCGCGATCCCGGCCGCGTCGCCTCGATCCATGCCAACCTCGGCGCGACGGGCACGCGGGCGGATGTCCTGGAGGGGGACGCCCTCGAAGCCCTCGCCGCTGCGAGCACGCCGAGCCACGTGTTCATGGGTGGCGCCGTCGGCTCGAGCTCGCTCTTCGCTGCGCTGTGGGATGCCCTGCCGAGCGGCGGCACGTTCGTGTCCAACGCCGTCACCCTCGGCGGCGAGGCGGCGACGCTCGCCCGCCACGCCGAGCACGGCGGCGCCCTCACGCGGATCGCGCTGTCCCATTCTGCGCCCGTCGGCGGGCTCGCTGCGCTGAGACCCGCGATGCCGGTCCTCCAGTGGCGCGCGGTCAAGCCATGAGCGCGGCGACGCTCGCCATCGTCGGCGTCGGCCCGGGCGATCCCGAGCTCCTGACCCTCAAGGCCGCACGGCTCATCGCCGCAGCAGACGTCGTCGCCTACCCGCAGACGGCGACAGGCAGCCTCGCGGCCGGCATCGCCGAGGCGCACGTGACGGGCGAGCGACTGCCGTTCGCCGTCCCCATGGGGGAGGACGCTGCGCCTGCCTACGACGACGCCGCCGAAGCCATCGCCGTGCACCTCGCCGCCGGCCGCTCCGTCGCGGTGCTGTGCGAGGGCGACCCGATGCTGTACGGCAGCGCCGCCTCGCTGCTGTCGCGGCTCGCGGGACGCGCGCCGGTGACGGTCGTCCCCGGCGTCGCCGCGCTCACCGCCTGCGCCGCGGCGGCGGGGACGAGCCTTGCGCGCGGCGACGCGCCGGTGACGGTGATGCCCGCGACCGCCGACGCCCGCGAGCTGCGGGCTGCCCTCGCTCGGCCGGGGGCGCTGGTGCTCTACAAGGTGGGTCGCCGCTTCGACGAGGTTGCCGCGATGGTGCGGGCTGCCGGCCGCGACGGCACCCTCGTGGTGCGCGCGACGGGGGCGGATGAGGAGGTCGTGGCGCTGACCGCCGCGGCGCCGGGGCCGAAGCCGTACTTCTCCACCATCCTCCTACCCGCCGCCGCGCCGCTCGCGCGGACCGAGCCGGACGGGCGGATCGCCGTCATCGTGCTCGGCCCGTCCGGGCTCGCCGTCGGCGAGGCGTGCCGGAGCGCGCTCGCCGCCGCCGGTCGGGCGGTGACCCTAGAGGGACTTGCCTCTCGCGTGCCGGCGGAGGCGGTGGACGCCGTGTTCGCCGACGCCGTCCACCACTTGCAGGGACTGTTCCGCGCCGGCGTCGCCATCGTGGGCGTGTGCGCCACGGGGATCCTGGTGCGCGCGGTGGCCCCGCTCCTCGCCGACAAGCGAGCCGAGCCCTCGGTCGTCGCCGTCGCCGAGGATGGAAGCGCGGTGGTGCCGCTGCTCAACAGCCATCGCGGCGGCGGGCGGATCGCGACCGTGCTCGGCGAGGCGTTCGGCGTCGCCCCGGCGGTGACGACCCAGGGCGACCTCACGCTTGGTCTTGCCCTCGACGACCCGCCGCACGGCTGGCGCGTCGCCGACCCTGCGCCGTTCAAGGCGCTGGTTGCGCGCGTCGCGGCGGGCGACGGCGTCGCCACGGACGTGCCGTTCCTTGCCAGCCTGCCCCGCGGCGAGGCCGTCGTGCGCCAGACGATCCGGCCGGCCGCCGACGCATCGTGCGTGCCGACCTACGTCGCCCGCCGGATCGCGCTCGGCATGGGAGCCGAGCGCGGGGCCGACCCCGACGCCGCCGTCGCCGCCGCGCGCCGGGCGATCGCCGCCGCGGACCTCGACCCGCGCGCGGTAGCGGTCGTCGCGAGCCTCGACCTCAAGGCGGACGAGCCGGCGCTCGCCGGCGTGGCGCAAGACCTCGACGTGCCGCTGCGGGTCTTCGCCCGCGAGGCGCTGGCGAGCCAGGAGCCGCGGCTCGCAACGCCCTCCGAGGTGGTGCGCGCCGCCGTCGGCGTCGCCGGCGTCGCCGAGGCGGCGGCGCTGGCGGCGGTCGGCCCCGACGGCCGCCTCCTCGCGCCGAAGACCGTCCACGGCGCCGTCACCACCGCGCTGGCGGAGGCCCCCGAGCCCATCGGCGACGTCGGGCGCGCCCGCGGCAAGCTCATCGTCGTCGGCGTCGGACCCGGCACGCGGCTGTGGCGGACCGCGGAGTGCCTCGCCGCCCTCGCGTCGGCCGACGCCTTCGTCGGCTACACGCTCTACCTCGACCTGGTCGAGGACCTGCGCGCAACTCAGACCCGGCACGACTTCGCGCTCGGCGACGAGGCCGCACGCGCCCGCTTCGCCCTGGAGCGCGCCGGAGAGGGGCAGTCGATCGCCCTAATCTCGTCCGGCGACCCCGGCGTCTTCGCCATGGCGACACTCGCCGTGGAGCTCCTGGAACGCGGCGACCTCAGCGACGCAGCCCGCCGCGTCGAGCTCGTCGTCGTGCCTGGCATCACGGCCGCCCAGGCCGCGGCAGCGCGCGTCGGCGCGCCCCTCGGCCACGACTTCGCGGCGATCTCGCTGTCCGACCTCCTCACCCCCTGGCCGGTGATCGAGCGGCGCCTTACCGCCGCCGCGGACGCCGACCTCGCGCTGGCGCTCTACAACCCGCGCTCGCAGCGTCGAACGACGCAGCTCGACCGCGCCGTCGCGATCCTCGCCAAGGCACGGCGGCCGGACACTCCCGTCGTCGTCGCCGCGAGCCTCGGCCGGCCGGAGGAGGCGACCACCGTGACGACGCTCGCCGCGCTCGACCCCGCGTCCGTCACCATGCTGTCCATCGTCCTCGTCGGCGCCTCGACGACGCGCGCGTTCGTTCGCGGCGACGGCCTTCCGCTGGTCTACACCCCGCGGGGCTACGCGACGTGATCCACTTCGTCGGCGCCGGTCCCGGCGCGCCGGACCTCATCACCGTGCGCGGGCTCAACCACATCCGCGCATGCCCGGTGTGCCTCTACGCCGGGTCCCTGGTGCCCGAGGCGGTCGTGGCCGAGGCTCCTGCGGGGGCGCGCGTCCTCGACACGGCTGCGATGACCCTGAACGAGATCGTCGCCGAGATGGAGGCCGCCCACCGGCGTGACGAGGACGTGGCGCGGGTCCATTCCGGCGACCCGTCGCTCTACGGCGCCATCGGCGAGCAGATGCGCCGGCTCGACGCGCTCGGCATCGACTACGACGTGACGCCGGGCGTCCCGGCCTTCGCCGCCGCCGCAGCGACGCTGCGCGCGGAGCTCACGCTCCCCGAGGTCTCGCAGACCGTGATCCTGACGCGCACGGCGATGAAGTCGTCGGCGATGCCCAACGGCGAGGACCTCGCGACGCTCGGCGCGTCGGGCGCCACGCTCGCCATCCACCTGTCGGTGCGCAACGTGCGCCACGTCGCTGAGGCGTTGACGCCGCACTACGGCGCGGACTGCCCGGTCGCCGTCGTGGTGCGCGCGTCGTGGCCGGATGAGATGGTGCTTCGGGCGACCCTCGCCACCCTCGCCAGCGTCGTGCGCGAGGCGAAGGTCACACGCACGGCGCTGATCCTCGTCGGCCGTGTTCTCGCCGCGGAGGGGTTCGCCGACTCGGCGCTCTACGACCCGGCGCATCGGCACCTCTTCCGTCACCAAAGGTCGCCGCGCCGCCGAGCGTGACGCGAGCCGCTAGAGCATCCTGGGTCTCGTCAGACCCAGACAAGATGCTCTAGCTCCTTGAGTAAGAGCGGTCTTCTTGGGGTTGAGTGGTTCCACCGAACCCCAAACCGCTCTAGAGGTATCGGCGCAGGCGGCGCATCATGTCGTCCGCGGTGCGCGCGTTGGCCCACGGCTGTCCCCGCGGTCGCTTGACCATGTAGACCAAGGTGCGCCGCTCGCGGGCTGCCACGAGCTTTGCCGCCGTCGCGTCGCCGCCGGAGTTCTTCGTCACCATCGCATCGAAGCGATGGCGCTCGAAGAGCGCACGCTCGCCGTCCACGGTGAAGGGCCCACGGTCGCGCAGCACCACCACGTCCCGCCTCGTCCCGAGGCTGGGCTCGGCGATGGTGCGCACCACGAGGTGCAGGTCCCGGCGCAGCAGGAAGGGCTGGAGCCCTCCGGTGCCGACGGTGAGGAACACGGTGGAGCCGTTGTCGAGCGAGTCGGCCGCCTCCTCGAGCGATCGCACGTCGATCCATCGGTCGGCGGTCGAGCGCCGCCACGGCCGCCGTTCGAGGCGCAGGTAGCGCACGCGCGCCTTGCGGGCGGCGCGCTTGGCGGTCGGGCTGATGATCGCAGCGAACGGGTGCGTCGCGTCGGCGACGACCTTGACGCCCTCCTCCTGGAGGAACTGCGCCATCGCCTCCTCGCCACCGAAGCCGCCGCGGCGCTGGGGACCTGGATAGTCCTCGCCGATGGACGAGGCGAGGGAGGTGAGGAAGTCGGCGCCCCGGGTGTGCAGCATCTGCGCGAGGCGCCGTGCCTCCTCGGTCCCGCCGAGGAGCAGGATGCTAGCCACGCGCGACGATCCGCCCCGATCGGTCCACCACCATCACATCGACTTGAACGGGCGCCCGACCCAACCGTTCCCGTGCGGCGGCGGCCGCGCGCCTGCCGACCGCGGCGGCGAGGTCGACGTGGGCATCCTGCGCCGCGGCGAGCGCCGCCATCGCGGTGGGAGCGTCGGCGATGGCGGCCACCGCCGCGGGCGTCGCGCCCGCCTCGATGGCCCAGGCCGCGAGGCGGGCCGTGTCCACGGTCGAGCGCGACGAGTGCAGGTCCATCGCGCCCGAGGCGAGCTTGGACAGCTTGGCGAAGCCGCCGGCGATGGTGAGCCGCGGCAGCGGATGACGCGCGAGGTACTTGAGGAGCCCGCCGGCGAAGTCCCCCATGTCGAGCATCGCATGGTCGGGCAGGCCGAGCGCCTGTTGCGCCGCGCGCTCGGACGTCGAGCCCGTCGACGCCGCCACGTGCGGCAGTCCGGCGGCGCGGGCCACGTCGATCCCGCGATGGATCGAGTGGATCCAGGCCGCGCACGAGTAGGGCGTGACGATCCCGGTCGTCCCCAGCACCGACAGGCCGCCGACGATGCCGAGCCGCGGGTTCCAGGTCCTTTGCGCGAGCGCCTCGCCGCCCGGGATCGACAGGGTCACCATGGCGTCCGCGAGCACCCCGTGGCGCGCGGCGACCTCGCCGATCGCGGCTGCGATCATCGCGCGCGGCACGGGGTTGATCGCGGGCTCACCGACGCCGACGGGCAGCCCCGGCCGCGTCACCGTGCCGACGCCGGGGCCGGCGGCGAACGTGACGCCAGCCCCGCCAAGCCGGACGCTGGCGAGGATCAGCGCACCGTGCGTCACGTCCGGGTCGTCGCCGGCGTCCTTGACGACGCCGGCGGTCGCCTCGTCCTGGCCCATCGCCTCGTGGGCGAGGGCGAACGCCGCGGTGCCCCCGCGCGGCAGCGTGACCTCGACGGGGTCGAGGAACGCGCCGCCGACGAGCGCGGCGAAGGCGGACTTCGCCGCCGCCGTGGCGCACGCTCCCGTCGTCCAGCCGCTGCGCAGCGGACGGTCCGGCTCGTGCGCGTCCTCCCTCGACTGCCCGCCGTGAACGATCGCCCCGTCCCTCCGCGCGGTCGCGTTGACCGCGGTCCGACCGTGCGCCACGTTAGGGCTTGCCGGCGCCGCGGGCGACCTCGCGTCCCACATGCCCGCCCCCAAAAAGGCTGCGACCATGCGTGCCTTCGCCTCGCCCTCGCCCTCGCCCTCGCCCTCCCCGCGGCGCCCGCCAGCGCCGCGCCGCCGGTCGTCGATGTGGAGCTCGTCCTCGCGGTGGACGTCTCCTGGTCCATGGACATCGACGAGCAGCGCCTGCAGCGCGAGGGCTACGTCGCAGCGATGCGCGACCCCGAGGTGGTCGCCACCATCGGCCGCGGGGACTGGCAGCGCATCGCCGTGACCTACGTGGAGTGGGCCGGCGTCGACCTCCAGCGCACCGTCGTGCCGTGGACCATCGTCGACGGGCCGGCGAGCGCCAACACGTTCGCCGACATGCTGGATGCCGCCGCGATCGGCCGGATGCGCCGCACGTCGATCTCCGGCGCGTTGGCCCACGGTGCACTGCTCTTCGACAACGGCATCGATGGCATGCGGCGGGTCATCGACGTCTCCGGCGACGGGCCGAACAACATGGGCTCACCGGTGACGAACGCCCGCGACGCCGTCGTCGCGCAGGGCATCACGGTCAACGGCCTGCCGATCATGATCAAGGATGCGAACCCCGGCGGCTTCTTCTCCATCGAGAACCTCGACCAGTACTACAAGGACTGCGTCATCGGCGGGTTCGGGGCGTTCATGATCACCGTCACCGACCCGGCACAGTTCGAGGAGGCGATCCGGCGCAAGATCATCCTCGAGATCGCGGCCGCCACGCCGCGGATCGTACCGGCCCAGTTCGGAACGCCGGAGCCGACGGCGGACTGTGCCGTCGGAGAAAAGCAATGGCGACGATGGCGCCGGCTCGACGAGTGGTGAGCCGCCCCGTGTGAGCCTCGGCATCCTCCTCACCGCGCCGCAGTCGGGGTCTGGCAAGACGGTGATCACGGCTGGGCTGATCGCCGCCCTCGTCGCGCGCGGTCACGACGTCGCCCCCGCCAAGGTCGGGCCGGACTACATCGACACCGCCTTCCTCGCCGCCGCCGCGGGGCGCCCCGCGATGAACCTCGACCCGTGGGCCATGCGGCCGGGCCTCGTGGCGGCGCTCGGATCGCGGGACGGGCTCGTCGTCGAGGGCGTCATGGGGCTGTTCGACGGCCCGTCCAGCGGGGCCGGCTCGTCGGCCGACGTCGCGCGCACGCTGGGACTGCCGGTGATCCTGGTCGTCGACGCCGCCCGCCAGAGCCACTCGGTGGCGGCGCTGGTGCACGGGTTCGCGAGCTTCGATCCGACCGTGCCCCTCGCCGGCGTCGTGCTGAACCGCGTCGGCAGTCCGCGGCACGAGGCCATGCTGCGCGCGGCGCTCGCGCGCGGCCCGGTCCCTTGCCTCGGCGCGGTGCCGCGCGACGAGCGGCTCGCGCTGCCCTCGCGCCACCTCGGGCTGACCCAGGCGCGCGAGCACGCCGACCTCGCCGAGCGCCTCGCGGGGATCGCAACCGTGCTCGAGGCCCACGTGGACCTCGATGCGATCGCCGCGCTCCATCGCCCGACCTCCATCGGCGCCCCCTGCGCACCCCTGCCGCCGCCCGGCAGCCGCATCGCGCTCGCCTGTGACGACGCCTTCGCCTTCGCCTACGCCCACGTCCTCGACGGCTGGCGCGCCGCGGGCGCCACGCTGCACCCCTTCTCGCCACTTGCCGACGAGGCGCCGGACGCGGCGGCGGACGCCGTCGTCCTGCCCGGTGGCTACCCCGAGCTTCACGCCGGACGGCTCGCCACGAACGCGCGTTGGAAGGAGGGGCTCGTCGGCGCCGCCGCGCGCGGCGCCCGGGTCCTCGGCGAGTGCGGTGGCTACATGGCGCTCGGCGAGGCCCTCGTGGACGCACAAGGCGCGGCGCACGCCATGGCCGGCCTGCTGCCCGTGCGCACGAGCTTCGCGGTGCCGCGACGCACCCTCGGTTACCGTCGCCTCACCCACGACGGCGACCTCCTCCCGCCGCGGCTCCGCGGCCACGAGTTCCACTATGCGACCGCGGAGCGGGAAGGACCGTCGTTGTTCACCGCCGCCGACACCGACGGCGCTCCCCTCGGCCCCATGGGCACCCGCGTCGGCACCGTGGCAGGCTCGTTCGCCCACGTCATCGACCTCGAGTGAGCCCCGCGATCTGGAACCAGCCCCGAAAGCTCGCGTTGCCGCTGCAAGACGGATGTTCACCAGGAGCATGGAACCATGGCGATGAAGTCGCTGACCGACCTCTACATCCACTTCCTGCGCGACGTCCTGTACGCCGAGAAGCAGGGCATGAAGACCGTCCGCAGGATGTCCCGACGGGCCGAGAACGACGACCTCAAGACGTTGTTCACCGAGCAGGCCGACGACACCGAGGCGCAGATCGAGAACATCGAGAAGGCCTTCGAGCTAATCGACAAGTCGGCGCGAGGCGTGCGCTGCGAGGCGATGGACGGCATCATCGAAGAGTCCAAGGACCTCATGGAGGAGGCGCAGGACGGCGCCGTGCGCGACGCCGCGATGATCGCCGCCGCCCAAGCCATGAAGCACTACGAGATCACGCGCTACGGCACGCTCGCCGCCTGGGCGAGGCAGCTCGGCCACGAGGACGCCGCCAAGCTGATGAAGGACAACGCCGATCGCGACATCGCCGCGGACAAGGCGCTGTCCAAGCTCGCCGAGAAGCACCTCAATCAGCAGGCCGACACGCTCGCCGCGTAGGCCCATGGCGACCGTGTCCGTGCTCGGCGCTCCGACCCAGTCGGGCACGTACCGCCGCGGGTGCCTCATGGGCCCGGCGGCGCTCAGGACCGCCGGGCTCGCCGAGGCGCTCGCCGAGCTCGGTCACACGGTGGCGGAGGACCGCGACCTGGCCCCAGATGCCATCGCGATCGACGACGCGCCGCATGCCCCCGCGCATTCGCTTTCCGAGACCGCCGGCTGGGTGCGCGCCATCCGTCGCGCCATGGGCGCCGCCTTCGAGGCGGGGCGCGTGCCCATCCTCCTAGGCGGCGACCACTCCGTCGCAGCGGGCTCCCTCGCCGCCGTGTCGGACGCGCGACCCGCGGCACACGTCGTGTGGCTCGACGCGCACCCCGACTTCAACACGCTCGAGACGACGGTGAGCGGCAACCTGCACGGCATTCCGGTCGCGGTCGCCTGCGGGCTCGCCGGCGCCGACCTCATCTACGGCGAGCCGATCCGCCCCCTCGAGGCCTCGCGCATCACGATGATCGGCATCCGCTCCGTCGACCCGGACGAGCGTCGCCTCCTCGCGACGCACGGCGTGACCGTGCACGACATGCGCGACGTCGACGAGTTCGGCATGGGCGACCTCGTGCGTCGTGCGGTGACACGCGCCAAGGCCGACGACGCACCGATCCACGTTTCGCTGGACGTCGACTTCCTCGATCCCGACCTCGCGCCGGCAGTGGGCACCACCGTGCCCGGCGGCGCCACGGTGCGCGAGGCGCACCTCGCCATGGAGATCCTCAGCGAGAGCGGCCTCGTCGCCTCCCTCGACCTCGTCGAGCTCAACCCCTTCCTCGACGAGCGGGGCCGCACGGCGCACCTCATGGTCGACCTTGCTGCCAGCCTGTTCGGCCGCACCATCATGGACCGGCCAACGCCCTCCTGGTAGCGCTCCTGTCCGTCCACCGTCACAAGCCGCGCGGGCGGACCGTGGGCGCAACGGCGGTCCGGCCGCTGGCAAGGGTGGTTTTGGGGTTGGCCGGAACCACCCAACCCGAAGAAGACCGCTCGCAATCGACGAGCTAGAACACCTCATCTGGTTCTCAGAAGACCTAGGATGCTCTAGCCGCGTCGCTCCGTCGGGTCGATCGTCGTGAAGTGGCCGACGTCGAGCCCCTGCAGAAGCGCCCACAGCGATAGCGTCGAGTGCGTCGGGTCGCCCTCGAGGCGCACCTCGAGCTGGAAGCCGAACTCGTCGACGCTGGCACCGAGGGCCTGGGCCACGTCGGGGCGTGGGGTGAAGACGTTCGTGGCGCCGAGCACGGCGCCCCTGCGGCCGAGGGCGAAAACGTAGGGTGGCGGCAGCTTGTACGCCTCGTCCGCCGCCCAGCCGACGATGCGACACCTGCCGCCGTCCACGACCACCGCTTCGACGTGGCCTCGGACTCGGTCCCGCACGAGGTTGAACTCCGTGTCGATGACGAACCGGATCGTCCGCTGAAGCTCGTTCACCACAGCGTTCGCGGGAACGCTCGGGAGGAGGTCGAGCCGGATCGGGAACTTCTCGAATGACGTCATCGAGGCACGCGCCATGTCTGATAGGGGATGTCTCGAGCGACCGTGTCGAGGTAGTTCACGCAGTCGTCCGGATCGCCGATGCGGCGGATCACGTCGAGCCGCGCCTCGAACGGCCCAGGCTCCCGCTGCAGGCCGAGCGCATTCAGGAACACCGTCTTGAACAGGTAGGCGGCGATGGTCCCCTGCCTTGCCATGAGCTCGCGGGGATCGTTGGCCAGGGCCGCCTCAAGCTCTGCGATGGACGAGATCGCGTCCTTCGGTCGGTAGAGCGCGTTGCCGAGCGCCACCGACGGCACGCCGACGAGGCTCGCCTCAAAACCTACGCTGCTGTTGATGGTGACCACGGCGTCGAAGCTGCGCAGGTAGGCAAGGTAGTCGGAGGGCGGCACCTTGGCGTCGTCCCAGAACGCGTTGGGCCGTGCGTCGACCTCGCGCCTGGCTGCGACGTGGTCGGACAGCACGATCCCTCCGCGGTGGAATGCGCCGGGATGGGGCTTGAACACGACGGTGTCCTCACTCGGAAGCTCGGCGAGGCAGTGTCTGACGAACTCCGCCATCGACTTGAACGGTGAGTTCAAGAGGATGTTCGCGTCGTCGCGGATCTGCAGCGGGACGAGGACCCGCCGATCAGTGCCGCGTCGGCTGGCCCCGGGGACCACGAACGCGTCCCACTTGCCGTCGTACAAGCTCGGCTCGCGCAACGGCGACGGGTTGACCGCGTCGATGACGATCTCCACCGGCAGAAGGTCCCCGTCCTGCATCTGAGCGACGCCGACCGCGGCGGCGCTGTGAGCCCCGTTCACGCCGCGGGGGTCGAGGTAGTATGCGCTTGGGAACGGCGGACGGAACGGCGCGAGCTCCATGTAGACGGGAAGGATGGCGTTCTCGCGACAGAACGCGCTGACCGTCCCGTTGCCGCCCCACATGACCAGCGTGGTGAAGTCGTAGAGCGACCGGAGCCGAGCGAGGATCTCGCCGTAAAGCTGTGCCTCCGGCCGTCCTCCACCGCCTGCGAGGATGTCGAGCCACAAGGCGATGCCCGCCTCGTTCCACGGCGGCGCGGACGCCCTCAACCGATCTTCCTCCGATGGCGTCGTCGTAAGGACGAAGGGTGTCACCACGGGACGCTGCGCCAGGATCTGATGGTAGGTGGCTTGGTTGCAGAACAACCGGTAGTCGCCGGGGCTGACCTCGGCGAAGCTCTCCACCATCGCCGCCCAGCGCTGCGCCGCCACGGCCTCGAAGTGGCGCACGTCGTTGCGGATCGGGAAGGGGTCCGCGAAGAACAGCGTGCCGGTCATGGGTCGATCCACGCAAGGACGGCGGCGCGGCCCGCCGCCCTGCCGCCGTCGAGGATGGCGAGGGCTTGGCTGCGCTCCCTCGCAACAAGCTCGCGATCCGCGGCAAGGTCCCAGGCCTCCCGCAGCGCGTCCGCCCAGTCGGCGTCCTGCTGCACCTCGACGAGCGTCGCGAGCGACCGGTACGGCTCGAAGGCGCTGAGCGGGGTCGCAACCAAGGGGACGTGCGCGGCGATGGCCTCGACGAACTTCAGGGACGACTTGCAGGCCGCGTTATCGTCGACGACGAGGGGCGCGATCGCGATGCGACAGCGACCGTGGAGCGCCACCAGCCCAACCATGTTCGCGCGCTCGAAGCGCTCCACCGCGATGCCGTGCCCGGCGGGAAGGAAGTCGGTCAGGTAGTCGGGGCACAGCAGCCTCGCCCCGGTCTCAGCACAGAGGGTCCTGAGGCTTTCTGCGACCAGGGCAAGGTCGGCGCCGTGGCTCTTGCCACCGCCGAAGTAGCCGACGCGGTCGCGCACGCGCTCGGACCGTCCGACCATGTCGGCGTACGCGGCGTAGCTCCGCGGCAACGCGTTCTCGACCAGCGCGACGGAGGCGTGCGGCTTGATGCAACGGATGCGCTGGCCAAGCTGAGGCGACGAGACCACGAACCGGTCGAAGTAGTCGAATGCGTTGGCTGCAGCACGATAGACCTCGACGGCGCGGAAGCGCTGCTGCCCTGACTTCAACGTCGACGACATCATCCAACTCGCGACCACGAAGGTGAGGTCGTCGTAGGACGCAGCGACGTTCCGTCGATGGCGGTCGCATTCCAGGAGGAAGTTCGCGAGCGCCGGCGTCATCGCGGGACGGAAGAAGACGTAGAGGTCGTAGGCCGCGTAGTCGAACGCGGCGACGAACTCATCGTCGAGCTGCTGCTGCCCCAGGAGGTGGGGGCGCGCTCCGCCCTCCTCGAGGAGCTCGGAGAGGCCCCAGCAGCGGTACCACACCGACGGGTCGCCCATCGGTCGGTTGGAGTTCGAGGTGTTGTAGATGACGAGGACGCGGGGGGAACTCGTCATGGATCGGAGGGGGCTCCACCCGCAGGCAGGCTCCATCCTCCGCGATCATCGGCAGCTGGGGTCATCTGCTGGCAGCTTGGTTCCCTGGCGAGCCGTGCCGCCTCGCGATGCTTGGCAACCACACGCGGCGCCGGGTTGCAACGCCCCAATACCGCACTCTTGAGGCGTCGGCGCTAGGCGTACCGTCGAGTCGTGAAGGAATCCGTCCGACGGACGGACCGGCCGCCTCGCTCGGCGACCGGTCGGACGGGCCGCCGCCGGCGCGGTCGGCGTCCGAGACGCTTATGCGAGCGCGCTAGATCACCTTGAGCTGCTCGGCGGACGTGCGGCCCCGCTTGGGGTCCTGGTAGAGATCGAAGGACACCCGCTGACCCTCCGTCAGCGAGGTCATCCCTGCCCGCTCGACCGCCGAGATGTGGACGAAGACGTCCGCCCCACCATCATCAGGCTGTATGAACCCGTACCCCTTGGCTCCGTTGAACCACTTCACTGTGCCTGTCGCCATCTAAGGCCTCCTGTCTCCCAATGCCCTCAACGCCCGGTTCCCGCACCGGACGTCGAACCCGAGGCGGCACGGGGCTCGTGCCAAGGGCACACGCTCCCTGCCTACCAACGAACCGATCCTGCCTGAGGTTGCGTTCTGCCATCACCGCCGGCAGAGAACCGCTCGCGGCTCATCTTCCATACCGAGTCACATCGGCCCCTCCTCGAGGCCACGAGCGACGCGGCGCCGGAGGCGTCGCACCCCACCATCCGGGCGACCTTCCCCTCAGCCCGCCCCCCGACACGAGGTTGGCGGCGAGACGATCGTCACGCGGGCGACGCTCACCCGTGGATGATTAACCGACCGCGATCCAACGAATGCACATCGTCGACCCCTTGCCAAGCCTTTTCCGGGGGACGAAGCGCCAGCAACACGGCGGTGTTTTGCGGGCGCACGCGGTCTGCGGGCCGCCGCCGCCTGGTCGGCAACCTGCCCACGCGCGCGGGGAAACGTCGGCTGCCTTGTCAGGGTGCCTCATGCCGTGCCATCCGACCGGAAACATGGCGCGCGGGGAGCGGGATGGATCTAGGCATCAGGGGGCGGCGGGCCATCGTGTGCGCATCGTCGAAGGGGCTGGGGCGCGGCACCGCGGAGGCCCTTGCGGCCGCGGGCGTCGACCTCACCTTGAACGCGCGGACGAAGGACGTCCTGGAGCGCACCGCGGACGAGATCCGCGATCGCCACAACGTTCGCGTCCAGGCCATCGCCGTGGACGTTACCACCGACGAGGGTCGCGCCGCGCTGCTCGAGGCCGAGCCGCAGCCCGACATCCTCATCAACAACGCCGGCGGCCCTCCTCCGGGGATGTGGTCGGACTGGGGCCGCGCCGAGTGGCAGGCGGCGGTGGACGCAAACATGCTGACGCCGATCCTGCTCGCCACGGCCGTGCTGCCGGGGATGATCGAGCGCGGCTGGGGCCGCGTCGTCTCCATCACCTCGGGCTCGGTGAAGTCGCCCATCGGAAGGCTCGGGCTGTCGAACGCCGCGCGTGCGGGCCTGACCGGCTTCGTCGCCGGCACCGCGCGGCAGGTGGCGAGCCACGGCGTCATCATGAACAACATCCTGCCCGGCCAGCACGACACGGACCGCATCAAGGGGCTGATGGAGGCGACGGCCAAGGGCGAGGGCATCACCGTGGACGAGGCGAGGACCCGGGCGCAGGCGAGCAACCCGCGTGGCCGCTTCGGCACCGCGGAGGAGTTCGGCCAAGTCGCGGCGTTCCTGTGCTCGGAGCACGTCGGCTTCATGGTCGGCCAGAACGTCCTCTTGGACGGCGGCGCGTTCAACGCCACGATGGGCTGACGCCACCGCCCAGGGCCGTGCCCCTCAGGGCGCAGGGACGAGGAGAAGCGCTCGCCGGCCATCCGTGTAGTACGCCTGCGCGCGTCCGTCCTCGGCCGGTTCGAGGCGGAAGCAGTTCTCCGTGTTGTCGCGGAACGCTGCGTAGCGCGTGCAGTAGGCATCGCCGTCGAGCCGCCAGCTGCCCTCCTGCGGTTCGCCCCCCGCGAGCGTCAGGGTCGACGAGCCGTCCGCCCCGTAGGTCACGGTGCCGACCGGCGCGCCCGTCTCGGGATTGACGCCGGTGTAGCGGTTGCCGGTGATGTACTGCGCCAGCGCCTCGGCCGACATGGTCTCCTGCGCCGGTGCCGGACCAGCGAAGGACACCGTGGCGAGCACGGCAAGGGCGACCCCCGTCGCGCGCCGCCTCATGCCGCGAGCTCCCCACGCTCGGCGAGCTTCGGCCGCTCGGCGTCCTCCATGGCGCGGCGGTACGCGACGAGTTCGTCGTCCGCGGCGAAGTCGACGTCCGCCCACGTCACCACCTCACCGGCGCGGACGGGTCCGCGCAGCGTCACGTCCTGGGCAAGGCCGATGGGCAGCGCCCCCTCCGCCAGCGAGCGCGCTGCGGGGATCAGCTTGCCCCAGACGCAGTACCCGCCCTCCCCGTCGAGCGTCTCCCCCGCGGCGAGGTCCTTCTTGGCGCACGCCACGGCGTCGCCGGCGAACACCCGCGGCGTGCCCGTCGCCTTGCCCTCCAGCGCCGCGAGCAGGATCGACATGTTGAGCTCGAGGCCGATCAGGTGGAACGGACGATACAGGGCGGCGTAGCGCCCGGTGGGGTCCGGATCGAGCCTGTACTGGGCGAAGCAGGCCGCCGCGTAGTCGTTCGGCGCCTCCATCACCACGTAGACGCCGTTGCGGATGTGGCCATGCACCCAGCGCCCGTCGGGCTCGAGGCAGGACACCACCTCGGTGACGCCGGCGCGCTCGAGCCGGCCGCCGAGCTCCCTCGGCCGCAGCACCGTCGCGAGGTCGTGGGCGCCGCAGGGGAAGAAGCCGAGCCCGTCGGACGGCACCGCGAGCTCGCACGCGTTGGCGATGGCCGCCATCTCGATGCCGGACTTGGTGCCGTCGACGAACGAGTTGAACATCTTGGGGTTCATGCCGGCGGCCCGCGCCTCATCGGGCGTGATGCCGAACTGCGTCCACACGGTGTCGGGCGTCGAGCCGTGGTAGTGTGGCGCGTACTTGGTGCCCTTGCCGGCGGCGGTGACGTTGAACCCACAGCAGCGTGCCCACTCGACCAACTCGGCGACGAGCGCGGGCTGGTCGCCGTAGGCCATGGTGTAGACGACGCCCGCGGAGGCAGCCTCCCGGGCGAGCGCGACGCCGGCGAGGACGTCCGCCTCGACGTTCACCATGACGATGTGCTTGCCGTGGCGGAACGCCTCTCGCGCGTGGCGCACGCCGGCGCGCGGGTGGCCCGTCGCCTCCACCACCACGTCGACGTCGTCCCGGGCGATGGCAGCCGACCCATCGTCGATGAAGTCCGTCGCGGCGACGCGGTCTGCCGGCCAGCCGACGGAGCGGCAGGCGGCGCGCGCGGCGTCGACCCTGAGGTCGGCGATGACGGTGACCTTAAGGTTCGGCGTCGACGGCACCTGACTGAGGAACATCGAGCCGAACTTGCCGGCGCCGATGAGGGCGACGCGCACGGGCGCACCCCGCCTCTCCATCAGCTTGGAATAAAGGAACATGAGTGCCCTCCCTCGGTCGCTTGGAAGGAGGCTAGCATGCCGGCCGCGGGGACGGCACGCGCCGCCGCTCAATCGCGCGCGGCGGCACGCACCATCCGGTCGAGCGTCTGCAGGAAGCGCGAGCGGTCGCGCGGACCGAACGGTTTGGCTCCGCCCCCGGCGGCGAGCGGGTTCGCGGCACGGATGTCGGCCATCAGGTCGCGCATGGCGAGCTGCGTGCCGATGGACTGGGCGGTGAACGCGTCGCCGTTGTGCCGCACTGCGACGGCGCCGGCCTCGATGCAGCGCGCCGCGAGGGGCACGTCGCCGGTGACGCACACGTCGCCGGGGCCGATGCGCTCGGCGATCCAGCGGTCCGCCGCGTCCGCCCCCTCGGGGACGACCACGGTCTCGACGAACGGCTCGCGGCTCGGCCGGATGCCGCCGTTCGAGACCATCGCGACGGCGACTCCGTAGCGCCCCGCCACCCGCACGACCTCCGCCTTCACCGGGCATGCGTCGGCGTCGACGTAGATCACCTGCGCCGAAACCTCGACGTGGGGCGACCCGGATCGGGGGCCGGCACGGGCTCAGGGCACCTCGTCACATCCATGGCTCGGCATCAGTTGAACGTCGCAGCGGACGGCATCCTCGCACACGCGCTGCGTCCCTCTCAACGCAACCTCGCAGGGTCGGACGCGCCGCCACGGGTCCCCGCGGCGGCGCGTCCCGTCACGCTCCGTGCGGAGCGAGCGCGACGGCGACCTCGAAGGTCACGTCGGGGCGGACACCGTCGCGGCGCACGGCGCGGACCTCGGCGCGCACCGGGACGCCGGCATCCATCAAGCTCGCGAGCGGCTTGGCCTCCGCCCGCGGGACGGTGCCGAGCCGCTCGCCCGCCGCCGTCCCCACCGCGACCGTCCGCGGATCGTAGGCGTTTCGAGGCTCGCGCATCAGCGTCAGCGGATCGCCGGGGGACAGGCGGGCCAGCGCCTCGCCCTTCCCGTGCGTGCCGGCGACGTGCGTCGTCGTCAGCCCGAGCCAGCCCGGCGCCTCGCGACCGGCCGCCGCTTGCGCGACGGGCGCCGCAGCGGCGAGGCCGAGGACGCCGGCGCCCGCACCGGCGAGGAAGGTGCGCCGGTCCGTCACCGGGTGCCCTCCCCGGCCGGCGTGTTCAGCTGCGCCTCCTGCGGGTAGGTCTCAGGCGCCGGCGGCCCCATGGCGGGGACCGGGCCCTGGGGCTCCATGGGCCGTTGGGAGAAGGTGCCGCGGCCGTCGATGGACTGGCCCTCCGACCAGCGCCCGCGTGGCGGCTCGGCGCCGTCGGCGGTGAAGCCAAGGTACACGTAGTTGTAGTCCTGGTTCTCCTCCTCCTGCGGGAAGCTGTTCGGCACCGGGAGCTGCGGCTCCGTGGTCTCAAGGTCCGCGAGCACCGCGAGCCACTGGTTCTGGTGCATCGTGTCGCGAGCGATGAGGTAGGCGAGCATGTCCTTCATGCCGGGATCGCTCGTCATGTTGTAGAGCCGCGTCGCGAGCGTGCGGCCCGTCGCCTCCGCCGTGACGTTGGCGTACATGTCGCCGGCGATGTTGCCGCTCGCGTAGACGTGGCTCATGCTGAACGGCACGCCGTCCGCGTCGACCGGCAGCGCGGCGAGCCCGGTGGACAGGATCTGCCGGAAGTTCATGCCGTTGAGCACCGAGCCTGCGACCGGGTCGGCCGACATCGCCTCCTGCACCTTGAGCGGAGCGCCCTCGAGGTTCTTGGCGACCGCGGTTGCCAGCATCTCGATGTGGCCGAGCTCCTCGGCGGCGGTGTTGAGCAGCATCTCCTTGTACTTCGGGGCCGCGCGCAGTCCCATGCCCTGGAACATGTACTGCATCGCGACACGGACCTCGCCCTCGATGCCGCCGATCGCCTGCTGCAGCGCGCGGGCGAACACAGGGTTCGGCGTCTCGACGTTGACCGGATACTGTAGCTTGTAGTCCACGTAGAACACGGCGGTCCTCCTTCGCGTTGAACGCCCCGCAGACGGCCGGAACACGGCATAAGGGTGCTGCCGCGTCCGGGCCGGCCGCCAAGCGGTGGGGAAGAGCACCGGCGCGGTGTTCGTTGCAGGGATCCAACCAAAGTCCCGGCGCAACGACGCATATGCCGCAGCGCCGACGATCCCGTCGTTGCCGCCGTGCGCGTTGGCGCAACGCTCGATCATGCGCATGAGGGCCGCGTTGTCGGCGGCGGCGCACGTGCGCTACACAGCCCCCCATGCGTACCGCCCTTGCCCCCACCGATGCGGCCCCATCCGACTTCGTGGCCCGCGCGAGGGTGGCCGCGCGGGACATCCGGCCGCTCCTCGCGCCGACCCCCCTCATGCGCAACGCGTACCTGTCGGAGCGGCACGGTGCCGAGGTGTGGCTGAAGCGCGAGGACCTGACGCCGGTGCGCTCCTACAAGCTGCGCGGGGCGGCGAACTTCTTCCACCGCGCCCTCGCGGAGCGGCCGGGCGCGCAGCGCTTCGTCTGCGCCTCGGCAGGCAACCACGCCCAGGGGTTCGCCACCGTCGTCGCCCACCACGGCGTGTCGGGCACCGTCTTCATGCCGACGACGACGCCCAAGCAGAAGATCCACAAGACCGAGGCGTTCGGCGGAGCGCACATCGCCGTCCGCCTCGTCGGCGACACCTTCGATCAAGCGAACGTCGCCGCGCAGGCGTTCGCCGAGGCGGAGGGCGCTACCTTCGTGCCGCCCTTCGACCACCCCGACATCATCGAGGGGCAGGCGAGCGTCGGCCTCGAGATCCTCGACGAGATGAGCCATCCGCCTGACGTCCTGGTGCTGCCGGTGGGCGGCGGCGGGCTCGCCGCCGGCGTCGTCCAGGTGTTCGAGGCGATCGCGCCGACCACCGAGGTCGTCTTCGTCGAGCCGGCCGGGGCGCCCTCCTTCCAGCGGAGCCTCGTCGCCGGCCGGCGCCTGACGCTCGACGCCGTCGACACCTTCGTCGACGGCGCTGCGGTGGCGTGCATGGGCGAGCACACCTTCGCCGCCCTCGCCGGACGGCACCCGGCCCAGGTCGTCCTCGTTCCCGAGGACCGCCTGTGCGAGACCATCCTCGAGATGCTCAACATCGAGGGCATCGTGCTGGAGCCCGCCGGCGCCCTTCAGATCGATGCCCTGCGCTCGCTGCCGCCCGAGCGGCTCGCCGGGCGCACCGTGGTGTGCGTCACCTCGGGGGGCAACTTCGACTTCGAGCGGCTGCCCGAGGTGAAGGAGCGGGCGATGCGCGCGGCCGGCACCAAGAAGTACTTCATCCTGCGCCTGCCGCAGCGTCCGGGGGCCCTGCGCGAGTTCCTCGACCTCCTGGGTCCGGACGACGACATCGCCCGCTTCGAGTACCTCAAGAAGTCGGCGCGCAACTTCGGCTCCATCCTGCTCGGCGTCGAGACGTCGGCGCGGGCGAACTTCGACCTCCTGACGGCGCGCATGGACGCGGCGGGCTTCGTCTGGCGCGACATCACCGACGACGAGGTGGTCGCGGGCGTCCTCGTCTGATGCTGGCGCTCACCATGGGCGAGCCGGCCGGCATCGGCGGTGAGGTCGCGCTGGGAGCCTGGCACGCCCTCCGCGCCACCGGCCCCGCGTTCGTCCTCATCGACGATCCCGAGCGGGTCGCCGCGCTGGCGGACGGCGGTGCGGCGGTGGTGACCGTCGCGGGGGTCGAGGAGGCGGCTGGCGTGTTCGGCGAGGCGCTCCCCGTGCTGCCCCTGGGGCAGCGGGTGCGCGCGCGTCCGGGCGCGACGGACCCGGCCAACGCCGCCGCCGTGCTCGCGTCGATCCGCACGGCGGTGCGGCTCGCAGCCACCGGCGAGGCGGCCGGCATCGTCACCAACCCGATCCACAAGGCGACCCTGACGGCCGCGGGCTTCGCGCATCCCGGCCACACCGAGTACCTCGCCGAGCTCGCTGGCGTGCCGCGCACCGTGATGCTCCTCGCCGCCCCCGAGCTGCGCGTCGTCCCGGTCACCATCCACGTGGCCCTCGCCGACGTGCCGAGGCTCCTCACCCGGGCCCTCATCGAGGAGACCGCCCGCATCGTCGCGTCCGACATGCGCACCCTGTTCGCGGTCCACCGCCCACGCATGGCCGTCGCTGGGCTGAACCCCCACGCGGGCGAGGCCGGCACGATGGGCCGCGAGGAGGTGGAGGTCATCGCCCCTGCCCTCGCCCGGCTCGCGGCCGAGGGGCTCGACGTCGCCGGGCCGTTCAGCGCGGACACGATGTTCCACCCAGAGGCGCGGCGCGCCTACGACGTCGCCCTGTGCATGTATCACGACCAGGCGTTGATCCCGCTGAAGACGCTGGCGTTCGACGAGGGCGTCAACGTCACGCTCGGCCTGCCCTTCGTGCGCACCTCGCCCGACCACGGCACGGCGCTCGGCCTCGCCGGCCGCGGGCTCGCCCGGCCTGACAGCCTGATCGCCGCGATCCGCATGGCGGACCGGCTCGCCGCCAACCGTCGCGCCGCCGCGCTCGCCCCAGCCCTTTCCGCCTGAAGGAGCCCGCCGATGATCCCCCGACTCGGCGTCAACATCGACCACATCGCGACGGTGCGGAACGCGCGCGGCGGCGTTCACCCCGACCCGGTGCGCGGCGCGCTCGTCGCGGCGGACGCCGGTGCGGACGGCATCACCGCGCACCTGCGCGAGGACCGGCGGCACATCCGCGACGAGGACGTGCGACGCCTCAAGGCCGAGGTCCCCCTGCCGCTCAACTTCGAGATGGCGGTGACGGACGAGATGGTGGCGTTCGCGTGCAAGGTCCGCCCGCACGCCGCCTGCCTCGTCCCCGAGCGCCGCGCCGAGGTCACCACCGAGGGAGGGCTCGACGTCGCGCGTACCGCTGGGCTCTCCGACGCGGTGGCTCGGCTCGCAGGTGCCGGCATCCGCGTGTCGCTCTTCATCGACCCCGAGCCGGCGCAGGTGGAGGCCGCGCGCGCCGTCGGTGCGGCGGTGGTCGAGCTCCACACCGGGCGCTACTGCGACGCGCCGGCGTCCGAACGGGAGGCCGAACTCGCCCGCCTCGTCGAGGCGGCGCGCGCGGCGGAGGCGGCAGGGCTCGAGTGCCATGCCGGGCACGGGCTCGACTTCGACACCGCTGGCCCGGTGGCGGCCATCGCCAACGTCGTCGAGCTCAACATCGGTCACTTCCTCGTCGGCGAGGCGATCATGACGGGCCTGGGTCCCGCGGTCGCCCGGATCCGGCAGGTCATCGCCGTCGCGCGGTCGCCTGCCTCGGCACGCGCCGTCACGTAAGGTTCACGGGACCGTCGGCGGACCGTCACACCGGCGCCCCATGACGGGCGTCCCTGTCACGACGATCCGACGAGGAGCCCGATGAACCGCCATTTGCTTGGCGTTGCGCTGGCCGCAATGCCCACCCTCGCTGCGGCGCAGATCGACCGCGGAACGCCGATCAGCTACGGCGAGCGGCCGTTCTACCTGATCGAGAAGCTCGGCGAGGGCGAGCTGCGCGACAAGCTCCTGTCGTGCAAGGGGCAGACGCCCACCCGCACGACCTTCTCCATCGGCCACCGCGGCGCGCCGCTGCAGTTCCCCGAGCACACGGTGGAGTCGAACGTCGCCGCCGCGCGGCAGGGCGCCGGCATCCTCGAGTGCGACGTCACGTTCACCGCGGACAAGGAGCTCGTCTGCCGCCACGCGCAGGACGACCTCCACACCACGACGAACATCGTCACCACCGAGCTGGCCGAGAAGTGCACCGCACCGTTCAGCCCCGCGTCCGGTGACGCCGAGGCGTCCGCCGAGTGCCGCACGTCGGACATCACGCTCGCCGAGTTCGAGACGCTCGAGCCCAAGATGGATGCGTCGAACGACATGGCGACCACCGCTGAGGAGTACCTCGGCGGCACCGCGGACTTCCGCACCGACCTCTACGTCGACGGCGCGGAGACGATGACCCACGCCGAGTCCATCGAGCTGTTCAGCGGCCTCGGCGCGCAGTTCACCCCCGAGCTGAAGGCGCCCGCCGTCGAGATGCCCTTCGATGGCTTCAGCCAGGAGGACTACGCGCAGAAGCTCATCGACGAGTACAAGGCGGCCGGCGTCGACCCTTCGGAGGTCTACGCCCAGTCCTTCGAGCTCGACGACGTCATCTACTGGATCGAGAACGAGCCAGAGTTCGGCGCCCAGGCGGTCTACCTCGACGACAGCTACGACATCGAGGGATGGGACCCCATGGACCCATCGACCTGGGAGCACTCGATGGCCGAGCTGAAGGAGATGGGCGTCAACTACATCGCTCCGCCGCTGTGGGTGCTCCTCACGTTGGACGAGGCGGGTGAGATGGTGCCGTCCACCTACGCCGAGAAGGCGAGGGCGGCCGGGCTCAACATCATCACCTGGACGCTGGAGCGCTCCGGTCCGCTGAAGGGCGGTGGTGGCTGGTACTTCCAGTCCGTCGCCGACGCCATCGACACGGACGCGGACTCCCTGAACGTCCTGCACGTCCTCGCCCAGGACGTCGGCGTCGTCGGCGTGTTCTCCGACTGGCCGGCGACGGTGACGTACTACGCCAACTGCTACGGCCTCTGAGCAGTCGATGGGGGCGCCGCCGAGCCGGCGTCCCCTTTCCCATGGCACGGCGTGCTCCCTAGGTATGCCCAATAGCCACGGAGAGCCTCTCATGTCCCTTGGAACGATCGACCGCCTTACCGACGCGCAGCGCACCGAGCTCGAGGCGGCCGCCTTCCGCCGCCTCGTCGCGCACCTTGGCGAGCGCACGGACGTGCAGAACATCGACCTGATGAACCTCGCAGGGTTCTGCCGGAACTGCCTGTCGCGCTGGTACGCCGAGGAGGCGGACGCGCGCGGCCTCGCCGTCGACAAGGAGGAGGCGCGCGAGCGGGTCTACGGCATGCCCTACGAGACCTGGAAGGCGCAGCATCAGGCCGAGGCCAGCGAGGGACAGCAGCGCGGCTTCGCCGACACCCACGTCGTCAGCAAGGCCTGATCCGCCGGCGTGCGGCCCTGTCAGGCGGCGTCGTGGAAGATCACGCCGAGCGTCATGCGGTGCCCGGCGCGCAGGCGGCTCACGCCGTGGCGCATCCTCACGCGATACTCACCCTTCGTGCCGCGGCGGGGCCGCTCTGAGGTCGCGAACAGCGCGCCCTCGCCGCGGGCGAGCGTCACCACCTCGGCGCGGGACTGCATACGCGGGCGCTGCTCCGTCAGGACGAGCTCGCCGCCCTCGAACTCGCTGGGATCCGTGAGCAGGACCACGAGCTGCAGCGGGAACGCGACGGCGCCGTAAAGGTCCTGGTGCAGGCAGTTGTAGTCGCCCGGGCCGTACTTGAGGAGGAGCGGCGTCGGCTTGTCCTGCCCCGCGGCGCGGCAGCGCTCGCGCATCCCGACCATGGCGTCCGGGTAGGGCTCGGCGCCCAGCCGCTCGGCCCAGCCGTTCGCGATGCGCGCTGCGTGGGGATAGACCGCCTGCCTCAACCCCGCGACGACCGCGGGAAGCGGATCGGCGAAGTACTTGTACTCGCCCGAGCCGAAGCCGTGGCGCGCCATGACGATGCGGCTGCGGAACCCCTCGCCGTCGTAGCTCGTGGCGAGCGCCGCGCACTCCTCCCGCGTGAGCAGCGCGCCCGTGCGACCTACCCCGTGCGCCTCCACCTCGGCGGCGATGCGCTCCCAATCGAGGGCGTCCACGCGGTCATCCACCCTCCGCCTCCCTCGCGAGGAGCGCGCGTTTTCGCTCAAGTCCCCATCGGTAGCCGCCGAGCCCGCCGTCGGCGCGCACCACCCGGTGACACGGGACGAGGACGGCGATGCGGTTCGCGCCGCATGCTCGCGCCACCGCACGGTGGGCGGTGGGCGCCCCGATCGCCTCGGCGACCTCCCGGTAGCTGCGCGTCGTGCCGGCAGGGATCCGCCTCAGCTCGCCCCACACGCGCTCCTCGAACGCCGTGCCGCGGATGTCGAGCGGCAGCTCCTCGGCGCGGCGCGGCTCCTCGACCGCGCCGACGACCGCGTCGAGCGCGGCCGCCATCGCCGGCCCTCCGTCGAGGACCGTGGCGAGGGGCAGGCGGGCGAGGACCTCGCCGACACCCTCCTGCGCACCCTCCGACAGCACCACGGCGCAGACCCCACGCGCGGAGAACGCGGCGGTGACGACGCCGAGGGGCGCGCGGCGCTGCGCCGTGAGGATGAGCTCGCCGATCCCTCCCGTGGCGACCACGGACGGGCTCATCCCGAGCCGCGCGGCGGCCTCGGCGTAGAACCGCGACAGGCTGCCATAGCCGGCTGCGAACGCCGCGTCCGCCACCGTGCCGCCCTCGCCGAGCGCCGCGACGCTGCGACGGGTGCGCACCGCCTGGGCGTAGGCCTTCGGCGTCAGCCCGGTATGCGCCCTGAAGAGGCGGTGGAAGTGGTGCGCGCTCATGCCGGCGGCCGCGGCGAGTTCGGCGAGCGTCATGTCCCCCTTTTGGAGCATACGGCAGGCCGCCTCCACCGCGAGCGCGTGGCGCTGTGCGGCCGAGGGCTCGGTGGGCCGGCACCTCAGGCATGCGCGGTAGCCCGCGGCCTCCGCCTCCCGCGCGAGGGCGAAGTAGCGCACGTTCTGCGGCCTCGGACGGCGCGCGGGGCAGCTCGGACGGCAGTAGATCCCGGTGGTCGTCACGGCGAAGACGAACGCGCCGTCCGCGTCGCCGTCGCGCGCGAGCACGGCGTCCCACCGCGGGTCCGCGCTCGTCGCGGTTGCGTGCACCGTCACCGAAGGCGCGGCTCGGCTCATCGTCGACATCATCGTCCCTCCGTTGCCCGCCCCCCATGGCCGATGAGCAGCGCGGCGGCGTTCCGCTCCTTGCCTTCAAACTGGCGGACGCTGCGGCACAACTGCTAGCCTGATTGGAAAAACAGGAGGACTTATGCCCGACAGCCAACGCCTCGCAGGAAAGACGGCCATCGTGACCGGAGCCGCCTCGGGCTTCGGCCGCGGCATCGCCCAGCGTTTTGCCGCAGAGGGGGCGCGCGTCGCGGTCCTCGACCTCAACGAGGCCGGAGCACGCGAGGTCGCGTCCGGCATCGGCGAGGCGGCGATCGCGCTCACTGCGGACGTGTCCGATGCGGCCAGCATGGACGAGGCCGGCCGTCAGGCCATCGAGGCGTTCGGCGAGGTGGACATCGTCGTCAATAACGCCGGCTGGTCGCACGCCAACCGACCCGTCATGGAGATCGACGAGGCGGCGTTCGACAAGGTGTTCGCGGTCAACGTCAAGTCGGTGTTCCACGCGGTGCGCACGTTCGTCCCGCATTGGCGCGCCATCGGGCGAGGCGTGATGATCAACGTCGGCTCGACGGCGGGCGTGCGCCCGCGCCCCGGGCTGTCCTGGTACAACGCCTCGAAGGGGGCGGTGAACCTTGCCACGAAGACGCTCGCGGTGGAGCTCGCGTCCGACAAGATCCGGGTATGCGGCATCGCCCCGGTGATCGGCGAGACCGCGCTCCTCGAGACCTTCATGGGCGTGCCGGACACGCCGGAGAACCGCGCGCGGTTCATCGCGACGATCCCGCTCGGCCGCATGTCGACGCCGGCCGACATTGCCGCCGCCGCCGTCTACCTCGCCTCGGACGAGGCCTCGCTCATCACCGGCGTCAACCTCGAGGTGGACGGCGGCCGCTGCGTCTAGAGCATCCCGGGTCTCCTCAGACCCCAGATAACCAGATAAGATGCCTCTAGCTCCTTATGTAAGAGCGGTCTACTTGGGGTTAGGTGGTTCCACCTAACCCCAAACCGCTCTAGCGGGCCGCACGCGCGCTGGGCAGGCCGAGCGGCGTCGGAACTGCTGGACGACGCGCCTGGAAGGTGAGGGTAAGCTGCGTGCCCGGGCCGTCGCCGCGCATCTCGAGCGTCGCGCCCATCTGCACGGCCGACGCCTCGACGATGCGCAGCCCGATGCCCCGCCGCTCGGGTGGGGCAAGGTGCGCGAAGCCGACGCCGTCGTCCGCCATGGTGACCCTGACCGAACCGTCGGGATCCATGACGCCGTGAAGCGTGACCTCACCGGCGCGGCCGTCGGGGAAGGCGTGCTTGAAGGCGTTGGTGACGAACTCGTTGGCGATGGCGGCAAGGGCCGTCGCCTGCTCGGACGTCACCGCCACGGGGTCGAACGCCACCACCACGTGGACGCCCTCCGGCGCGGAGGCGGCAAACAGCGCTCCGACCTTCGCCATGTAGCGGTCGAGGGGGATCTCGTGCTCGACCCCCACCGAGTAGAGCTCCTGATGGAGGAGCGCGACGGACGACACGCGCCGGCCGACCGCCTCGAGCGCCTCGCGGGTCGGCTCCGCCTCTGCCCGCGTGGCCTGCAGGCGCACGAACGAGGCGACCGCCTGCAGCGAGTTCTTCACCCGGTGATCCACCTCGCGATGGAGGATCTCCTGGCGGCGCATGGCGACACGTAGCTCCAGCTCCTTGACCGCCTGGCGCGCCAGGATCGCCAGCAAGTCTCGCTGGAGCACCGTCAGGGTGCGGGGCTTGGTGTCCAGCACGCACAGCGTCCCGAAGGCGACCCCGTCGGGCGAGCGCAGCACCGCGCCGGCGTAGAACATGATGCCAGGCTCGCCGGTGACGAGCGGGTTGTCGCGCGAGCGCGGGTCGAGCCGCGTGTCGGGGATCTCCACGAGGTCGACCGCGGCGGCGGCGGACGACGGCGCATCCGACGCGATGACGCTGGCGACGCCGAGCCCGGCGCCCTCCGCCGCGCCCTCGAGCCCTGCGGCCTCGCCGATGGCGGCGCTCGCGATGGCGTGGGCGCAAACCCACTCGTCGAGCGCGGTCTTCCGCCGGCTCAGCCCGTACCCCGACTTGCACCACTGACGATCGGCATCGATCAGGCTGACGAGCGCCATGGGCGCGTCGCACACGCCCGCAGCCAGCTTGGTGAGCTCGTCGTACTCGCGCGCGAACGGCGTCCCGACCGCGTCGTCGGCCGCGAGGGGGACGCTCGGGGCAGCAGCGCGATCCTCGACAGATCTCATCAGCACCTTCGTGACGCTCGCGCTGGGGGCCGAGGTTGATGTGCCCAATCCGCCGTCGAATCGCAAGCGCGTCGACCCGACGAGCCGCTGTCGACACCGCGCTCGGGCAAGGTTGGGCGGAGGCTTGGCCAAGTCGCCGAACCCGCCGGATGATGCAACATCTTGCACGTTCTGAAGGGTCGCTTTAACATCGGCGACCCTTGCACTCGACTTCTTTGCCGTGCGATGGACGCCGGTAGCGGGCCGCAGAGCCGCCAGGGAGGATACGCCAGATGACGCAAACGACTCGCCGCAGGTTCCTGACGGGAGGCGGCGCGGCCGTCGCCGGTGCATCCGCGCTCGCCGCACCGAGCGTGGTCCGGGCGCAATCGACGATGACCATCAAGATGCAGACCGCGTGGCCCGCGGCGAACATCTGGCAGGAGTTCGCCCAGCAGTACGCCGACCGTGTGTCCGCGATGTCAGGTGGCCGCCTCACCATCGACCTCTTGCCCGCCGGCGCGGTCGTCCAGGCGTTCCAGCTGCAGGACGCGGTGGCGGACGGCGTGCTCGACGCCGGCCACCACGTGACGGCGTACTGGTACGGCAAGAACAAGGCCGCCTCGCTGTTTGGCACCGGCCCGGTGTTCGGCACCGACGCCGCGCAGATGCTCGCCTGGATCCACAACGGCGGCGGCAAGGAGCTCTACCGCGAGCTCGTCGAGGACATCCTTGGCCTCGACATCGTCGGCTTCTTCGCCTTCCCGATGCCGACCCAGCCACTCGGCTGGTTCAACCAAGAAATCACCTCCATCGACCAGATGCAGGGCCTGAAGTACCGCACCGTCGGCCTCGCCTCCGACGTCATGCAGGGCGTCGGCCTGTCGGTGGCGCAGCTTCCCGGGGGCGAGATCGTCCCGGCGCTGGAGCGCGGCGTCATCGACGCGTTCGAGTTCAACAACCCGAGTTCGGACCGGGACTTCGGCGCGCAGGACGTCTCGAAGCACTACATGATGGGCTCCTACCATCAGGCGGCCGAGTTCTTCGAGATCATCTTCAACAAGTCGATGTTCGACGACATGCCGGACGACTTCAAGGCGATCCTGGAGTACGCCGCGGAGGCGGTGAACACGTCGAACTACGGCCTCGCGATGGATCGGTACTCCGCGGACCTCGCGCGGCTGCGCGACGAGGATGGGGTCAACGTCTACCGCACGCCGACGTCCGTCATGGAGCGGCAGCTCGCGAGCTGGGACACTGTCCTCGAGGACCTGACGCAAGACGAGTACTTCGACCGGGTCGTCCAGTCCCAGAAGGAGTGGTCGGAGCGTTGCGGCTACTACAACCTGCTCAACCAGGCGGACTACAAGCTCGCCTACGAGCACTACTTCCCGGGCAAGCTCGGCTTCTGAGGCCAGCTGGCCTCGCCCTCAGCAGCGCGCCGGCCCTCGGGCCGGCGTTTTCGTCCGATACCCGCCTGGGACGCCCGATGGAAGCCTACGTCCGCTTTGCCGATAAGGTGTCCGCCTGGGTGGGCCGAGCGTTCGCCTGGTGCATCATCCTGATGACCTTCGGGGTGACCTACGAGGTCGTCGTCCGCTACGTCTTCCGCGCGCCGACGTCCTGGGCGTTCGACATCTCCTACATGATGTACGGCGCGCTCTTCATGATGGCAGGCGCCTACACGCTATCGCGCGACGGGCACGTGCGCGCGGACGTGTTCTACCGGCTGTGGCGCCCCCGTGTGCAGGCGGGCGTGGAGCTGGTGCTCTACTTCATCTTCTTCTTCCCCGGCGTGCTCGCGCTGATCTTCGCCGGTTGGAAGTACGCCGCACGCTCCATCTCCTACCAGGAGGTGAGCGTCATGAGCCCGGCCGGCGTGCCGATCTTCCAGTTCAAGACGATCATCGTCGCCGCCGGCGTCCTCCTCCTGATCCAGGGCATCGCGCAGGTCTTCCGCTGCGTCCTGTGCCTTCGCGACGGGGCGTGGCCGGTGCGCGAAGGCGACGTCGAGGAGCTCGAGAAGCAGCTGATCCACCAGCACGACCGCGAGGTACTCGCCCACGGATCGGAGGCGGTGGACGTCGTCGCCCCGCGTGCCGACCACACCGAGGAGCGACGCCGTTGACCGATCCTCAGGTCGCCGTGTTCATGCTCGGCTCGTTCATCGTCATCATCATGCTTGGCTTCCCCATCGCCTTCACCCTGGTCGCGATGGCGGTGGGCTTCGGGTACTACGCCTACTTCGATGCCGACCGTCAGTGGCGCACCTACGATGGGCTCGCCGAGGGCGCTGGGCTGTTCGAGACCGTCGGCGAGTGGTTCCAGGGCTTCCTCAACAATCGCGTCTTCGATCTCCTGGTGAACCAGACCTACGGCGTGATGTCGAACGACGTCCTCACCGCCGTGCCGCTGTTCCTGTTCATGGGCTACATCGTCGAGCGCGCGAACATCGTCGACCGGCTGTTCTCCACCCTGCAGATCGCGGCGCGCCGCATCCCGGGCTCCATGGCGGTGGCCGCCCTCATCACCTGCGCGCTGTTCGCCACGGCCACCGGCATCGTCGGCGCCGTCGTCACCCTCATGGGCCTCCTCGCCTTCCCGGCGATGCTGAACGCGCGCTACAACACGAGCTTCGCGTCCGGCGTCATCTGCGCCGGCGGCACGCTCGGCATCCTGATCCCGCCGTCGATCATGCTGATCGTCTACGCGGCGACCTCCAACGTCTCCATCGTGCGGCTTTACGCCGGCGCGCTGCTGCCTGGGCTCCTGCTCGCCGGCATGTACGTGCTCTACGTCATCGGCCGCGCGGTGGTGCAGCCCTCGGTGGCGCCCAAGCTGCGCGAGGAGGAGGTGGAGGGCATCGGTGTGGCGCGGGTCGTCGTCATGATGGTGACATCCTTCCTGCCGCTCGCGATCCTCATCTTCTCGGTGCTCGGCGCCATCCTCTTCGGCCTCGCGACGCCCTCGGAGGCTGCGGCGGTGGGCGCCCTCGGAGGGATCGTCCTTGCGCTCATCTACCGCGCGCTCACCTGGGAGCGGCTGCGCGAGAGCGTCTACCTCACCGTGCGCACCTCGGCGATGGTGTGCTGGCTGTTCGTCGGCTCTTGGTCGTTCGCCTCGATCTTCTCCTACCTCGGTGGCGAGCACCTCGTCGCCGAGTTCGTCACCTCCCTCGACCTGTCGCCGCTGACCTTCCTGATCCTCGCGCAGATCATCATCTTCCTGCTCGGCTGGCCGCTCGAGTGGTCGGAGATCATCATCATCTTCGTTCCGATCTTCCTGCCGCTGCTCGCGGTGTTCGACATCGACCCGCTGTTCTTCGGCATCCTCGTCGCCCTCAACCTTCAAACGTCGTTCCTCACTCCACCGATGGCGATGAGCGCGTATTACTTGAAGGGGGTCGCGCCCCCACAGGTGCGGCTGGCTGAAATCTTCGCCGGCTGCATGCCGTTCCTCGCGATGGTGTTCATCACCATGGCAATCGTCTACGTCTTCCCCCAGATCGTCTACTGGCTCCCGAACCTGGTCTACGGCTGACGATGGCGGACGCACCGGCCCCCGTCACCGCTGCTGTGCTCGCCGAGCGCCTCGCCGCTGGAGCGATCTCGGCGCGCGAGGTCGTCGACGCCTGCCTCGCGCGCATCGCCGAGCGCGAGCCGACGATGAGGGCGTTCGCCCACGTCGACCCCGACCACGCGCGCGCCATGGCCGACGCGCTCGACCGCCACCGCAAGGCGGGGCGACCGCTCGGCGCGCTTCACGGGCTGCCCGTTGGGGTCAAGGACGTCATCGACACGCGCGACTACCCCACGGAGAACGGCACGGCGCAGGACGTGGGGCGGCGGCCGCGCGAGGATGCGACGCTCGTCGCCAGGCTGCGTGCGGCGGGTGCCGTCGTCATCGGCAAGACGGCGACGACCGAGCTCGCCTTCCAGACCCCCGCGGCGACGATGAACCCGCACAACGCGGACCGCACCCCGGGCGGTTCCTCGTCGGGCTCCGCCGTGGCGGTCGCCGATGGCATGGTGCCCCTCGCCATCGGCACGCAGACGGGCGGCTCGGTCATCCGTCCCGCCTCGTTCTGCGGCGTCGTCGGCTACAAGCCGAGCCACGGGGCGATCTCCATGACGGGCGTGCTCGCGCACTCCGAGCACCTCGACACCGCCGGAGTGTTCGCCGCGACCTTGGCGGACGCGGCGCTCCTCGCCGGCGCGCTCATGGGCCACGACCCGCGCGACCCGCGCACCCGCGTGGAGCCGGTGCCGGACCTACCCGCAGCGGCGCGCGCGCAGCCGCCGGTCACGCCGCGCTTCGCCGTCGTGAGGGGTCCGACGTGGGAGCACGCGTCGGAGGACATGGGCGGCCTCCTCGCGGAGGTGCGCGAGGCGCTGGAGGACGGTGCGGACGACGTCGACCTGCCGGAGGTGTTCCTCAACGCCCCGCCGTCCCACCGCCGGCTGATGACGGTGGGCTTCGCGCGCAACCTCGCGCGCTACGTCGACGGCGGGGCAGTGGGGGCCGCGATGCGCGAGGGGGTCGAGGAGGGACGCGCGACGAGCGCGGTCGACTACCTCGCGGCGGTGGACTGGCGCACCGCGCTGATCGCCGGCATCGAGCGCGTGTTCGACCGCTACGACGCGATCCTCACCGCCGCTGCCCCCGGCGAGGCGCCGGGGCGCGAGACCACGGGATCGGCGGCGTTCAACGCCCTGTGGACGATGCTCGGAACGCCTGCAATCACCCTGCCCATGGGGACCGGGTCGACGGGCCTGCCCCTCGGCTTGCAGGTGGTCGGACGCCCGCGCGAGGACGCGCGCCTGGTGCGCACCGCGGCGTGGCTCGAGAGGCGCCTCGGCGGACGTTGAGGCGCTGATCGGGCCGGACGCTCGGTGCCTCTTCACGCCGCCTCGGGCGCCAGCTCCATGGTGTAGTACGCGCTCGCCGGGGTGCCGACGTAGTCGCCGAACGCTTCGCCGCGCACGAACCCGTGGCGCTCGTAGAACGCGCGGACGGCACGGAACTCGTCCCAGTCGCCGGTCTCGAGGCTGACCCGCCGGTACCCGCGCCCGCGCGCCTCGGCGAGGATCGTGGCGAGGATCGCGGTCCCGACGCCGCCACCGCGACGCGCCTTCAGCGTGTGCATCGATTTGATCTCACCGTGGCCGTCGCCGAGCGCCCTCAGCGCGCCGCAACCGACGAGGGTGTCGTCGTCCCACGCGCTCCACACCGTAACGTCCGGTCGGCGCAGCCCGTCGAGCGGAAGGTAGTGGCAGAACCGCTCGCGCGGCGTGATCGCCTCCATGAGCTGCGCGTGCGCCATGAGCAACCCGGCGATCTGCGGCCCCGACAGGTCGTCGACGATGATCCTCATATGGCCCCTCCGGCGTCGCTTGAGCCGTCCGAACGCCCGAAGTTCACCACCTGCTCCGGCCCCCATCAAGCGGTGACGCTTACCGTCGATCTCGGACGCCGCGCTTGCTCCGCGATGCGAACCCGAGCGCGGCATGCCACACTGGTGCGTGCCATCGCTCGACCCCCTGCTGTGGACCGCCGTCGTCGCCATCGCCGTGGCCGGCGGGTTCGTGAAGGGCGCCGTGGGGTTCGCCATGCCCACCGTGATGATGTCCGGCCTCGGGGCCATCCTGCCGCTGGAGGTGGCCCTCGCCGCCCTCATCCTGCCGACGCTCGTGTCGAACGTCGCGCAGTCCCTGCGCGAGGGCTTCGCCTCCGCCCTCGCCGCGGCGCGTGCCCATGTCGGCTACATCGTCATCGTCGTCATCGCCATCCTCGCGGCCGCGCCGCTCGTCAACGTGATCCCGGCACGCACGCTCTACCTCATGATCGGCGTGCCGGTGGTCCTCTTCGCGGCACTGCAGCTCACGGGCGTTCGGCTGGTCGTGCCCGCGCGCCGGCGGCGCGTCGCACAGCTCGGCCTCGGCGGCCTCGCAGGCTTCGTCGGCGGCATCTCCGGGATGTGGGGCGCGCCGACCGTCATCTACCTCACCTCCCTCGGCACGCAGAAGGCCGAGCAGATGCGCGTCCAGGGCATCGTCTACCTGTTCGGCGCCGTCTTCCTCGCCCTCGGGCACCTCGGCTCGGGCGTGCTCAACGCGGCGACGGCGCCGTTGTCCGCCCTCCTCGTGGCACCGGCCCTCCTCGGCATCGCGCTCGGGTTCATGCTGTCGGACCGGCTCGATCAAGCCCGCTTCCGCCAGCTGACCGCGGCGGTCCTCGTCCTCGCTGGCCTCAACCTCGTGCGGCGCGGCCTCATGGGATGACGCGGGCGAACGCGGACGCTAAGACCCTTCGAGGTCAGGGGGGAACGGTGTGAGCGCGCTCGATTGGGTCCTGTCGGTGGTCGGCCTGGCCGGCTTCGTGGCGTTCGTCGGCATCATCGGCTCGTTCGTGCCCGAGACCGACCTCCTCATCGTCATCGGGGTGACCGTGGCGATGCTCGCCTACGACTTCTGGGTCCGCCCGTTGGTCGGCGGCCGTCGTGAACCCGAACCATCCACCCCGCGGGTTGCGGGGACTGCGCCCGGAGCAGTCCCCGCGAACGCTACGCATCGGACGTCTGCTCCAAGGGACACGGCGTCCGGCAGCCGCGCGGCGCGCCAAGCCAGCCCGTTCGGCGACGGCGGGCCGTCCGCGCGCGACGTCGTCGCCGTGGCGCTCACCGCCGGCGAGGCGATCCTGCGGCACTACGACCCCCGCGGTCAGGAGGCGCGCGCGAAGGCGGACGGCTCGCCGGTGACGGCTGCGGACGAGGCGGCGGAAGCAATCATCCTCGACGGCCTCCGCAAGCTCGGCGTCACGCGCATCGTGGCGGAGGAGGCCTTCGCCACCGGCGGCGACGGCGGCATCGACCCCGCGGACGAGTTCTGGCTGATCGATCCCCTCGACGGCACCAAGGAGTTCGTCTCCGGCAGCGGTGAGTTCACCGTCAACATCGCCCGGATCGTCGGGGGACGGCCCTCCGGCGGGGTGGTGCTGTGTCCGGCGCTTGGCGAGCTGTACTGGACCGAGGGCAACGGCGCGCATCACGCGCGGGTGGAGGGCGGCGCGATCGTCGGCGAGCGTCGGATCGAGGTCCGTACGCCGCAAGGTCCGCTGAGGGTCGTGGCGTCGAAGTCCCACCTCACGGAGGAGACGCGAACGTTCGTCGAGCGCTTCGATGTCCACGACTTCCTCTCGTTCGGCTCCTCGCTGAAGTTCTGCCGCGTGGCGGACGGCACCGCCGACCTTTACCCCCGCATGGGCCGGACGATGGAGTGGGACACGGCGGCCGGCCACGCGGTGCTCGCCGCCGCCGGCGGTGAGGTTCGCACGATGGATGGTGCGCGTTTAACTTATGGGAAGGTGGATCACCCATCAGGGGCATACGCCAACCCGCACTTCGTGGCCGCCGGCGCGTTCGACCCCTTCGCGCTCGCCAAGGCCTCCTGAGGCCCCCCGGCCCCTTACCCTACGGACGAGGAACGTCATGGCGGTCGACCGCGGCTCGCACCTCAAGCGCCTGGAGGACGAGGCGATCTTCATCATGCGCGAGGTTGCGGCCGAGTTCCGCCACCCCGTCATGCTCTACTCGGTGGGCAAGGACTCGGCGGTCATGCTCCACCTGGCGCTGAAGGCGTTCCACCCGTCGCCGCTGCCGTTCCCGCTGCTCCACGTGGACACCACGTGGAAGTTCCGCGAGATGATCGCCTTCCGCGACCGCAAGGCGGCCGAGCTCGGCCTCGAGCTCATCGTACACATCAACGCGGAGGGCGTGGCGGCGGGCGTCGGCCCGTTCACCCACGGCTCCTCGTACCACACGACGGTGATGAAGACCGAGGCGCTGAAGCAGGCTCTCACCCGGCACGGCTTCGACGCTGCGTTCGGCGGCGCGCGGCGGGACGAGGAGAAGTCGCGGGCGAAGGAGCGCGTGTTCTCGTTCCGCACCGCCAATCACGGCTGGGACCCCAAGACCCAGCGGCCGGAACTCTGGCAGCTCTACAACGGACGCGTCGCCAAGGGAGAGTCCATCCGCGTCTTCCCGCTGTCCAACTGGACCGAGCTCGACATCTGGCAGTACATCATGATGGAGGGGATCGAGATCGTGCCGCTCTACTTCGCCGCCATGCGGCCCGTGGTGGAGCGGGACGGCGCGCTCATCATGGTGGACGACGAGCGCATGCCCCTTGCCCCGGGCGACGTGGTCGCCGAGCGCATGGTGCGCTTCCGCACCCTCGGCTGCTATCCGCTCACCGGCGCGGTGGAGAGCCGGGCGGCGACGCTGCCGGACATCGTGGCGGAAATGCTGATCGCGCGCACGTCGGAGCGCCAGGGCCGCGTCATCGACCACGACGAGGCGGCCTCGATGGAGAAGAAGAAGCGCGAGGGGTACTTTTAGATGTCGCTGGCCGAAGCCCGCCCGGATGCCTTCCTCGACTACCTGGCTGCCCAGGAGCGAAAGTCGTTCCTGCGCTTCATCACCTGCGGCAGCGTCGACGACGGCAAGTCAACGCTGATCGGCCGGCTGCTCTACGAGTCGAAGCTCATCTTCGAGGACCAGCTCGCCGCGGTGGAGCGCGACTCCAAGCGACATGGCACCACGGGTGAGGACATCGACCTCGCGCTCCTCGTCGACGGGCTCGAGGCGGAGCGCCAGCAGGGCATCACCATCGACGTCGCCTACCGCTTCTTCGCGACGGAGAAGCGCAAGTTCATCGTCGCCGATACGCCGGGCCACGAGCAGTACACGCGCAACATGGCGACCGGCGCGTCCACGGCGGACCTCGCCGTGCTCCTGGTGGACGCGCGCGCCGGGCTACAGGTGCAGACGCGCCGCCACGCCTACCTGGTGTCGCTCTTGGGCATCCGCCACGTGGCGCTCGCGGTAAACAAGATCGACCTCGTCGAGTTCTCGCAGGCGCGCTTCGACGAGATCCGCGACGAGTTCGAGCGCTTCGCCGCGCCGTTCGCCTTCGACGGCCTCGTCGCGATCCCGATCTCCGCGCGCTACGGCGACAACGTCGTCACGTGCTCCGAGCGTACCCCCTGGTACGATGGGCCTTCGCTGATGACGCACCTCGAGGCCGTCGAGGTCGTCTCCGACCGAGCCGAGCGGCCGTTCCGCATGCCGGTCCAGTGGGTCAACCGGCCGAACCTCGACTTCCGCGGCTTCTCCGGCACCGTCGCTTCCGGGCGGGTGCGGCGTGGCGACCCGGTCGTCGTCGCCTCCTCGGGCCGGGACGCGCGGGTCGCCCGCATCGTGACCATGGACGGCGACGTGCAGGACGCCATCGCCGACGAGGCGGTGACGATCGTCCTCGACCGCGAGGTCGATGTCTCGCGCGGCGACGTCCTCGTGCCGCCTGCGCACCGTCCCGAGGTCGCGGACCAGTTCGCGGCGAACATCGTCTGGATGGCGGAAGAGCCGCTGTTCCCGGGACGCCCCTACCTCCTGAAGATCGGCACGCGCACAGTCACGGCGCAGGTGACGGAGATCAAGCACCGCACCGACGTCAACACGTTCGACCACCTCGCCGCCAAGGAGCTCGGCCTCAACGAGGTGGGCTTCTGCAACGTGTCCCTGTCGGCGGAGGTGGCGTTCGACGCCTACGAGACGAACCGAGCCACCGGCGCGTTCATCCTCATCGACCGCCTGTCGAACGCCACGGTGGGCGCGGGCATGATCGCCTTCGCGCTGCGGCGTGCCACCAACATCCACTGGCAGGCCCTCGACGTCACCAAGGCCTCGCGCGCGTCGATGAAGGGGCAGAAGCCGGCGATCCTGTGGTTCACCGGCCTGTCGGGCTCCGGCAAGTCCACCATCGCCAACCTCGTGGAGCGGCGCCTCGTGGCCGCCGGCCGGCACACCTACATCCTCGACGGTGACAACGTGCGTCACGGGCTCAACCGCGACCTCGGCTTCACCGATGCCGACCGCGTCGAGAACATCCGCCGTGTCGCGGAGGCGGCGAAGCTGTTCGTCGATGCGGGGATGATCGTGCTCGTCTCGTTCATCTCGCCGTTCCGCTCGGAGCGGCGCATGGCGCGCGAGCTCGTGGAGGACGGCGAGTTCCTCGAAGTCCACATCGACACGCCCATCGAGGAGTGCCGCCGTCGCGACCCCAAGGGGCTCTACGCGAAGGCGGACGCCGGCCGGCTGAAGAACTTCACGGGCGTCGATTCCCCGTACGAGCCGCCCGAGCACGCCGAGGTCGTCATCGACACCACGTTGGGCGAGGCGGAGGAGCACGCCGAGCGCCTCGTCGCCGAGCTCCGAGCCCGCGGCTTCATCGACTAGGCGGTCAGACCGTTTTGGCTCAGGTGCCGGCCAGCCGGCCGGACGCCTCCCACGACAGCGCGTCCTCGAGCTGCGCGTCGCCCCAGAAGCGCTCGCCACCCGTCGTGACGAAGGATGGGGCGCCGAAGAGGCCGTGTTCCTTCGCCTCGTCCACTGCCGCGAACAGCGCCGCCTTCGCCGCCGGGTCCTGCGCGCCCGCGGCGATCCGGTCCGGGTCGAGGCCCGCCTCCCGTGCGGCGTCGGCGAGCACGTCGGGCTCGGCCTGATCCCGCCCCTCCACGAACACGCAGCGGTACACCGCGCGCGAGAAGGCCGGCCGCTCGGCGTCGCCGAGGGCGAGCGCTGCACGGCCCGCGGCGACGCTGCGCTGGGGGAACACCGCGGGCTTGGTGAACGGCATCCCTCGGTGCATGGCGCGCCTTGCGATGTCGTGCCACATGAAGTCCGCCTTCGCCGGACTCCTGAGGTTCGGCGTCGCGCCGAGCCCCGCGTCGGCGAAGATCGGGCCCAGGAGGAAGGGCCGCCAGACGACCTCGACGCCGGCCTCTGCGGCGGCGTCCTCCATCCGCATCACGGCAAGGTAGGAGTAGCTCGAGGTGAAGTCGTAGTAGAAGGTCAGCGCCATCGTCGCTCCGGCCAGCCGTCGGGCTGCGGGGCATCGTGGGACGACGGCGGCGACGGTGCAAGCCCCGGATGGACCGCCCCATCGGACGGAAATTCGGTCGCACCGCGGTGGGGCGGACGTCGGGACAGCGCAACGGGGATCGCCGGCGCTGCAACCTTGACCGTCATCTTGGGCGCTGCGAACGTCCGCGCCATCCGGGAGACTCCGCATGAAGCGCCTCGCAATCGCCATCGGCCTCGCGCTCGGCATGGCGCATGGGGCCGCAGCGCAGGACAGCCGCGCCGCGATCATCGATTCGGCTTGGGACACCCGCCCCTACATCGACGGGCTCCGCCAGCGCGGGGTCGAGGTGGTGGGCCGCTACCTCGCGCGCTGCCCTCAGCCCGAACGCGGGCTGCCGTCGAAGCGCCTCATCGACCAGGGTCCGTCGTCCGACCCGTCGAGCGAGGTCCGCCGCATCCTCGACGCTGGCATGGCGATCCTGTCGATCTACCAATACAACAACGACTCCAAGCTGAAGTTCGTCGGCAAGGACCGTGATGGGAAGCCGCTGCCGGACGCGGCATGCCGGCCGACGACCCGCGAGCGCAGCCCCACCGCCGAGGGCGAGCTCGACGCCGTGGCGGCGGTGACCCAAGCGAAGGCGCTGGGACAGCCGCGGCGCTCGGCGATCTACTTCGGCGTCGACATCGCGTTCCAGCGCTCGGACGGGGCCACCCGGGCGGCGATGCTCGCATACTTCCGCGAGGTGCGCCGCATCGTGCGAGGGGCGGGCTACGCGCTCGGCGCCTACGGCAACGGCGACGCGCTCGACGTGCTCCTCGAAGCCGGCCTCATCGAGCACACGTGGCTATCCGCCTCCCGCGCCTACCCGGGCAGCACCGCCTTCCACAACTCGGGCCGCTGGCAGCTCTTCCAGAGCGGAGTGAACCTCGAGTGGTTCGGCGGGACGCCCGGCTCCTGCCGGCCCGGGCTGCCGCTCGACGTCAACGTCAAGAACCCGCGCTTCGCGAACGACGCGCTGGGCTTCTGGGGACGTCGGGGGGTGACGCGCCTCGCCGCCGGCCGCACGCGCGCAATCTACGACGCGCGGCGCTTCGCGTGCGACGGGGACGCGCGCATCCGGCGGACCGCGACGTCCGGCGCGCGGGACCTCATCTCCGCGGGGAACCAATGCCGCGGCGGGCGCACGGTGCGGCATCCTGCTACCGTGGACTTCGCCAACGCCGTCAGGATCGGCGAGCAGCGCGGCTCCGTCGTCGAGGTGGACCACGACGACGATGGCACGATGGACGGGTGGACGGCGGTGTCGAACCTCACACCCAGCTTCTCGGTGAAGCCGGAATGGATCTTCTCCAAGTCCGCCCGCCACGCCGCGCGCTGCCCCAGCTGACGCCGGCGCCTACCAGTCCTTCGCGGCGCCTTGCCCGCGAACAACTGGCGCAGCAACGCCTTAAGGGGCTGGGCGTTTGCCCCCCATGTCCGCCGCTCCGCACATCGCGCCGACCCGCACGCTTGCCCCGCGCAAGTCCCCCGACGACCTCGCCGCGCTGCCGCGACGACCGCAACGGCTGTGGCGACCCAAGCGCATCCTCATCACGCGGGACGCGGCGGACAGCGCGGTGGCCGAACGGGCGACGCAGGCCGGCGAGGCCATGGGCTGCGAGGTGGTGCGGCTCAAGGGCAACCGCGTCACCGGACTCAAGGGCGACAGCGAGGCCGACACCTACCGGCGCGCCAAGTCGACGCTCGCCATCGTCAACGCGCCCGCCTCCGCGCTGAGGTTTCAGCCCATCCCGCCGTCGGCGGACTTCCGCATCGACCTCGCCGTCGGCTGCCCGGCGCACTGCCAGTACTGCTACCTCGCAGGCTCGCTGTCGGGCCCGCCGGTGACGCGCGCCTACGCGAACCTTCCGGAGATCTTCGCCGCCGTGCCATCCCACGTCGGCGCGGGGACGATCACCTCGCGCTCGGCCGAGCGGTCCGCCGAGGGGACGACGTTCGAGGCCTCCTGCTACACCGATCCGCTCGGCATCGAGCACCTCACCGGCGCGTTGTCGGACGCCATCGTGCACTTCGGCCAGCTCGGCGCGGACGGGTCCGCGGGCCTGCGCTTCACCACCAAGTACGACGCGGTGGATGGCCTGCTGGACCTTGAGCATGGCGGCCGCACGCGGGTCCGCTTCTCGGTGAACGCCGAGGTCATCACGCGCCGCTTCGAGGGCGGCACCGCGCGCCTCGCCGACCGGCTCGCCGCCATGGGTCGGCTCGCCGCGGCGGGCTACCCCGTCGGCCTCACCATCGCGCCGATCATGCCGGTCGACGACTGGCGCGAGGCCTACGACGCGCTGCTCTCGGGGGCTGCGGAGGCGTTGCCGGACGGGGCGGACCTCACCGTCGAGCTGATCACGCACCGCTTCACGCCCGGCAGCCGCGAGGTCCTGCTCGGCTGGTACCCGGCGACGTCGCTGGAGATGGACCCCGCCGTCCGCGCGCAGAAGCGCAACAAGTTCGGCGGCGTGAAGTACGTCTACCCCAAGACGCTGATGGACGAGATGAAGGGATGGTTCACAGAGGCGACGGCGCGGCACCTGCCGGCCGCACGGCTGCTTTACTGGACGTAACGGACCGGTTGGGTTCACTCCATCGGTCGCTCACGGCGGGCCGGATCGGTTCTTCAACGCCGCGACGGCTGCGAGCCCGGCGACGGCGAGGGCTGCGGCGAAGAGCACCATCGCGAAGCTGCCGGCGGCTTGCCAGACGAGCGCCCCCAGGGACGGCGCCAGCGCGAAGCCGGCGAGGTACGGCACCGCAAGCCAGCCCGCGACCACGCCGTACCGTGCGGTGCCAAGCACCTGCGCGGTGACGACGGGCTTCAAGATGCTCGTCGTCCCGTAGGCCGCGCCCTGCATCGCGGCGACGGCGAAGGCGAGCGTGGCTGAGCCGCCGGACGCGAGGAGGAGCAGCGCCGCGAGCGCGACGCCGCCGAACGCGACGCGGCACACGATGAGCGCGGGTGCCCGCGCCTCGTAGCGCAGCAGGATGAGCCGTCCCGCCACCTGCATCGGGCCGACCGTGGAGGCGGCGGCCACCGCGAGCGGCAGGGAGATGCCGCGCTCGGACAGGAGCGGGATGAGGTGGTTGATGAGGATGCCGTGGTTCAGCGCCATGAAGGTGAACGCGGCGCCGAGCAGCACGAAGCTCCGCCGCGCCAACGGAAAGGGTGATGGGGGGACGAGCCCTCCTAACGAGTCGCTCATGTTCCCGTCGATCCGGGTGATGATCCTCGCACCGAGGAACAGCGCGGGCGCGGCGAGGATGCCGGCGACGAGCGCGAACGCGACGACCGCGCCGCGCCAGCCCATCACCGATGCGCTCCAGGCTCCGAACGGGAACGCGAGCGCCGACGCGAAGCCCGCGACGAGCGTGATGCGCGTGATCGCCCAGCGTGCGCGCGGACCCAGCGCCCGTGTCACCGTGGCGAAGCACGGCTCGTAAAGGCAGCCGGCGTGGCACAGCCCGACGCAGGCCCACGCCGCGACGAAGCCGGTGGGCGTCGTGGCGCTCGCGACGCCGACGAGGCCGAGCGCGCCGAACGCGGCCCCCCCGCCGAGCAGCCAGGGACCGGCCCCGGCGTCGATCAGCCGGCCGGCGAGGGGCGCCGCGAGGGCGGAGGCGAGGACGGCGACGGTGAGGGCCAGCGTAAGCTGCGGCTTGCCCCAACCGAGCGTCTCCTCCCACGCCACGAGCAGCGCGGCGAAGCTGTAGTACAGCGAGGCCCAGGCGAGCGTCTGGCCGAGCGCCAGCAGCGCGACGCCCATCCGCTCCCGTCGACCGGCCTCCCCCGGCAGCCGACGTCCCATGGCGGAGGGTCGCACGAGGCCGTTCACCGTCGACGGTTAGACGGTGGCCGCCCGTCGGTCGAGCCTGGACCGCCCATCATGGCGCAACGGCGTGGTAGAGTTGGCCGCCGTTGTGGAGTTGCGGAAAAGGGCGAGCCAGTGCGGTCGCGGACGTGCCTCGTCGACCGAGGTTTGCCACAACCATCGCAGCCGTGCCGTCCCCCTCGGCGGCGCGCGTCATGACGTTCTCGTCGGCTTGGCTCGAACTCAGGGTCGCGGCGGACGAGCGCTCCCGTGCGCGCGACCTCATCGTCCGCGCCGCAAGGGACCTCGCAAGGATGACCGCGCCGCGGCGCGTCCTCGACCTCGGCGCGGGGACCGGCGCGACCCTGCGCGCCCTCGCGCCTGCCCTTCCGCCCGCCGCGTGGACGCTCCTCGACGCCGACGCGGCCCTGCTCGCCGAGGCACGTCGACGGGCTCGACCGGAGCCGACCGTCCGCGTCGCCGACCTCGCCACGGATCCCCTGTGGGATCGAGGCTCCCGTCCGCACCTCGTCACCGCCTCGGCGCTCTTCGACCTCGCGTCGGCCGAGTTCGTCGCCCGCTTGGCCGAGCGGCTCGGTGAAGATCGCGTCCCGCTCCTCGCCATGCTGACCTACGACGGTCGCCTCGCCATCCATCCGCCGCACCCGAGGGACGGCGCGATGGTCGAGGCGTTCAACACCCACCAGCGGGGCGCGAAGTCGTTCGGTCCCGCGCTGGGTCCGGACGGAGCGCGGGCGCTCACCGAGGCGATGGAGCGCGTTGGGGCAACGGTCACCGTGCGCGACACGCCGTGGCGCCTCTCGCGGCCCATGGACGGCGCGCTCATGGACGCGATGCTCGATGGATGGGCGCACGCCGCCCGCGAGGCGGGCGCGAACGACACCGAGGAGTGGCGTGAGGCGCACCGTGCGGCTCGCACGCTCCTCGTCGGCCACCGCGATCACCACGCGACGTTCTGAGCCGTCCTGAAGTTGCAGTCGAACAGCACGTCCCCGCCGGGCAACGGGCGAACCTCGACGGTGGGCCGCATCGCCTCCTCCATCCGGAGGATGGGTGGCAGCGCGATGCCAAGCGTCCCCGAGCCGATCAGCAGCGGCGCGACGAGGAGGCAGAGCCGGTCGAGCGCGTCGGCTGCGAGAAAGCCGCTCACCGTCGAGGAGCCGCCCTCCACGAGGACGCGCCGGAACCCGCGTTCGGCGAGCGCATCGAGGATCGCCGCGGGCGGCAGCGGGCCGTCGGCCGGCACGTGCTCCACGCCCGCCGGGTCGTCGGGGTGCGGTGGGCCGAACACGATGCGCCTCACGCCGTCCCGATGGAGGAGCCGGAGCCGCCCGCCAGCGGTGCGCCGCCGATCGATGAGCACCCGCGCCGGGTCCGGTCCGCTGGCGCGGCGCACCGTGAGCCGCGGGTCGTCGGCACGTGCCGTTCCCGCGCCGACGACGACCGCGTCGACGCTCGCGCGCAGGCGGTGGAGGAGGTCGAGTGCCGCCGGCCCGTTGACGTAGTGCGAGTGGCCGGAGGCGGTCGCGATGCGCCCGTCGAGGGACTGGCCGAGCTGGGCGACGACGAGCGCCCCGCCCGCGGCGCGCGCCGCCCGCAGGGCCCGAAGCGTCGACGGTGCCTCGGCGTCAGTCAGGGGCGCCCCGGCCACATGCGCGCGAGGACGCCGTCTCGTCGGACGAACCGATGGTAAAGCGCAGCAGCGACATGCAGTGCCACAAGCGCCATCAGAAGCCTTGCCCCGAGCCCATGCGCCCACGCGACCGTTTCGTAGGCGTCCCGGTCCGGCGCCGTCAGCGCGGGCAGCGAGAGGCCGGCGAACAGGTCGAGGGCAGGGAAGAGCGACACGGCGAGCCAGCCGGCCAGCGGCATCGCAACGAGGAGCGCGTAGAGCGCGCCGTGGTTCGCGGCGGCGATCCGGCGGTGCGCGGCGGTCAGCGTCGGCTCGGGGGGCGGGGCTCCGAACACGAGGCGATTGGCGAGGCGCAGGACGATCAGCCACAGGAGCACGAAGCCCACCGTCTTGTGGCTCGTGTAGAGGCCGTTGGTGAGCTCGTCCCAGATGCCCAGATCGTGCCCGCGCCAGGTCATGACGAGCCCCGTCGTCAGCATGAAGGCGACCGCGACGGCGCTCACCCAATGGAACGCCTTCGCGACGGAGGGGTAGCTCTGCCCCGGCACAGCGTGTTCGTCGCTGGTCGCCATCGCCGCCTCGCTGCCAGAGGTGCTCCCCGAGCCTTGCAGATCGGTGCCGCCCGATGCTGGCTGAAGTCAAGCGATGCGTTAAAAGCGTGCGCCGCTCGGCAACGGGCGGAAGGGTTCGTTTCGTCCTTGTTTCGCGTCGCGGACGGGGGTCGTGGGCGGCAGCGAGCGTGGGAGGTGGCGATGGTCCTGAGCGAGAAGTTTGCAGCGAAGGGGCTCTCGCTCGTGGCGTCGACGCCGGTGGAGATCCGCGGGCGCATCTGGGTGTGCCTGGCGTTCGAGCCCGCAGGGCGACCCATGGGGGACATGCCGCACCTCGCGCTGGTGGCGGGGCGGCGGGACTGGCCGCGCGTGGACGACCTCGGTGCGGCGGTCCATGCCGAGCTGTCCGGGGGCAACTCCGTGCTCACGCGCATCCACTCCGAGTGCCTGCTGGGGGACGCGTTCGGCTCGTCCATGTGCGACTGCGGCGATCAGATGCGGCTGTCCATGGAGGAGATGGACGCGCGCCGCGAGGGGCTCTTCGTCTACTTGCGGCAGGAGGGCCGTGGGATCGGCATGCGCGCCAAGCTCGACTGCCTCGCGCTGCAGTACGGCTTCGTGGGAGGCCGGCACGTGACGCACCGACACACGTCCGACGAGGCGAACCTTGCCATGGGGTTCGACGTGGACGAGCGCTCGTTCCTCATCGCCGGCGCGCTCATCAGGGCGCTCGACATCGCCTCGGTTCAGGTGATCACCGGCAACCCGCAGAAGACCGCGGACCTCGCAGCCGCGGGCGTGACCGTCGCCTCCACGCTCGACCTGTGGTCCGGCTCGGCCTCCACCCGTGCGGCCGAGGAGCTCGCCGAGAAGGTGGCGCGGGGCTACACCTACGAGCGGTAGGGCGGCCGCCGTCGCGTGGTGGCAGACATTGGTCTCGAGCGCGTAAAGTCAGGGTCCGAGGCGGGGGCGCATCGGCGTCAGCGCGCGGTGCGGTCGGTCTCAGGGATGATGCCGCGCGGCGCGAAGCGCAGCACGAGGAGGAGGGTCGCGCCCATCACGACGTAGCGCATCTGCGACGCGTTCTCGAGGAGGTGCTCGCGGACTGCCGAGTCCGGCCCGAGCGCGACCGTCGCGCGGTCGATGAGGAAGGTCCCCACCGGCTCGGCCTGGACCCAGGCGAACCAGACGATGAAGGCGCCGACGGTGGCGCCCCAGTTGTTGCCGGCGCCGCCGACGATCACCATCACCCAGATGAGGAACGTGAAGCGCAGCGGGTTGTAGGAGGACGGGGTGAACTGCCCGTCGAGGGTGGTCAGCATGGCGCCCGCCAGCCCGATGAGGCCGGACCCCACCACGAACACCAGCATGTGCAGCCGGCGCACGTCCTTGCCCATGGCCTCGGCGGCGACCTCGTCGTCGCGCACGGCGCGCATGGTGCGGCCCCACGGCGCGGCGAGGGCACGCTCGGCGAGCCACAGGATCGCGGCGAGCGCCACCACGAAGAGCGCGATGTAGGCCCCCTTGACGAGGATCGAGGAGAGCTCGACCGGGCCGACGCCGAGGCGGTCGGACAGGTCCTGGAACCAGGCCGCGGTCCTCAGCTCCAGCTCGTAGGGCACCGGCCGGGGGAGCCCGACGACGTTCTTCACCCCGCGCGCCAGCCAGTCCTCGTTCATGAGGACGGCGATGATGATCTCCGACACGCCGAGCGTCGCGATGGCGAGGTAGTCCGCGCGCAGGCCGAGGGCGATGCGCCCGATGACGTAGGCCGCGCCCGCGGCGAGCAGCCCCCCGACCGCCCAAGCGAGGAGGACCGGCAGCCCGAGCCCGCCGAGGAAGCCGGCGATGGCGGGGTTGACCCCCTCGATCGCCGCGGTCGACGGTCCGAGGACGACGCTCGTGCCGTAGATGCCGGCCGCCACGACCGCGAGCGTGAGCGCTGCGCGTGCCACCGACCCGCGCACCAAGCGCCGACCGAGGACCGCCACCGTCGCCGTCCCCGCCACGAGGATGACCGCGAGGAGGACGCCCATGCCTCCGGCACGCCAGGCTGCCGCGACGGGCTCGGCCGACACCAGGACGACCGCGAGCCCACCGAGCGCGGCGAAGCCCATGACGCCGAAGTTCACCAGCCCGGCGTAGCCCCACTGGACGTTCACGCCGAGCGCCATGACGGCCGACACGAGGCACAGGTTGAGGATCGTCAGCGCCACGGACCAGCTCTGCAGCGCCCCGGTCAAAGCGATGAGCGCGAAGAAGGCGGCGAACGGGAGGACCGCGCGGGCGCTCATGCGGACCGACGGTTGAACAGCCCGGTCGGGCGCAGGATCAAGGTGATGACGAGGATGACGAAGGCGACGGCGAACTTGTACTCCGTGCCGATGAGCTGGACGAGGCCGTCGGGCTGCCACGCCTCCGGCAGGAGGTAGCCGAGGACGCGGGTGTAGGGGTAGGTGAACAACACCTCCGCGAAGGCGATGAGGTAGCCGCCGACGATGGCGCCGACCGGGCTGCCGAGCCCGCCGACGATGGCCGCCGCGAAGATCGGCAGGAGCAGCTCCTGGAACACGAAGGGCTTGTAGCTCTTGTCGAGCCCGTAGAGCGTGCCGGCGATGACGGCGAGCGTCGCCGACAGCGTCCACGCGATGAGGACGACGCGCCCGGCGTCGATGCCGGACAGCGTCGCAAGGTCCTCGTTGTCGGCGTAGGCGCGCATCGCCTTGCCGGTGCGCGTGCGCTGCAGGAAGAGGAACAGGGCAACGACGCAGGCCATGGCGGCGACGAGCGTCACCACCTGCGTCGTCTTGAGGGCGAGCCCCTCGCGCAGCCCGGTCCACTCGCGGAACTCGCGCACGGAGACGACGAACCGCGCGCCGTCGGTGAAGATCTGGTCGTCCGGACCGATGAGGAAGCGGATGAGCCCGGCGGTGACGAACATCACGCCGATGGAGGCGATGATGAAGATCACCTGCACCGACCGCCGCTCGCGATAGTAGCGGTAGACGACGCGGTCGGTGGCGAGGACGAGCCCGACCGTGACGGCGATGCCAAGCGGCAGCGCGAGGAGCGCCACGGGCAGCGGGCCCAGCGTCACGCCGGCGGACTGGAGCCCCCAGGTGCCGAAGATCGTCACCATGGCGCCGAACGACATCGTCTCGCCGTGCGCGAAGTTGGAGAAGCGCAGCACCGCGAAGACGAGGGTGACGCCGAGCGCACCGAGCGCGAGCTGCGAGCCGTAGGCGATCCCCGGCACGAGCGCGAAGTTCGCGAGCAGCACGACGGCGTTGAGCGCGTCCTCCACGCCTCAGCCGCCGAGGAAGGAGCGGCGCACGTCCGCGTTGGCGAGCAGCGCCGCGCCGGTGTCGGTGTAGGCGTTGCGCCCGTGCTGGAGGACGTAGCCGCGCGTCGCGATCTCCAGCGCCTGCTTGGCGTTCTGCTCCACCATCAGGACGGCGATGCCGGTGCGGGCGATCTCGATGATGCGGTCGAAGAGCTCGTCCATGACGATGGGCGAGACGCCGGCCGTCGGCTCGTCGAGCATGAGGACCGTCGGCTTCGTCATCAGCGCGCGGCCGACTGCGACCTGCTGGCGCTGGCCGCCCGACAGCTCGCCCGCCGGCTGGCGCCGCTTGGCGGCGAGCACGGGGAACAGCGCATAGACCTCGTCCATCGTCTCCCGCACGCCCTCGCGGCGCAGGTACGCCCCCATCTCGAGGTTCTCCTCCACGGTGAGCGAGGGGAACACGTTGTTCACCTGGGGCACGAAGCTCATGCCGCGGGCGACCCGCTCGGTGGGCCGCAGGCCCGTGAGGTCCGCCCCGTCCAGCACGATGGCGCCCTCGCGCAGGCGCAGCATGCCGAAGACCGCCTTCATGGCGGTGGACTTGCCGGCTCCGTTGGGCCCGACGATGACGGCGATCTCGCCGCGGTCCGCCTCCACCGTGCAGCCCTTGAGGATGTCCTCCGCCCCGTAGCCGCCGCGCATGTCCGTGGCAGTGAGGAGGCTCATCGAGCGGCCTCGGCGTCCAGCTTGGCGTGGCGCGAGCCGGTGCCGAGGTAGGCCTCGATGACGGCGTCGTTCGCCATGATCTCCTCCGCACGACCCTCGGCGAGGACGGCGCCCTCGGCCATCACGATGACCGGGTCGCAGAGCCGCGCGATGAAGTCCATGTCGTGCTCGATGACGCAGAAGGTGTAGCCGCGCTCGGCATGCAGTCGGCGGATCGCGTCGGCGATGGTGGCGAGGAGCGTGCGGTTCACCCCGGCGCCGACCTCATCGAGGAAGACGACCTTCGCGTCCACCATCATGGTGCGGCCGAGCTCGAGGAGCTTCTTCTGGCCGCCGGAGAGGTTCTGTGCCCGCTCGTCGGCAAGGTGCGAGAGCGTGAGGAAGTCGAGCACCTCGTCCGCCTTGGCGCGCAGCTCCGCCTCGCGGGCAGCGACGCGGCCGGAGCGGAACCAGGCGTCGACGAGGTTCTCGCCGGGCTGCCCATGCGGCACCATCATGAGGTTCTCGCGCACCGGCAGCGAGGCGAACTCGCGGGCGAGCTGGAAGGTGCGCAGGAGGCCGCGCTCGAAGAGCTCGTGGGGCGCGAGGCCGGTCACGTCCTCCCCGTCGAGGAGGACGCTGCCCGACGTCGGCGCGTAGAGCCCCGCAATGACGTTGAACAGGGTGGACTTGCCGGCCCCGTTCGGTCCGATCAGCCCGGTGATCGTGCCACGCGCGATGTCGAGCGACACGTCGTCGACCGCGTGGATGCCGCCGAACCACTTGCTGAGCGAGCGGACGGCGACCATCGGGCCGCCGGCGCACTTAGCATGGCCGCCGGACGCGGGGGCGTCCGGCGAGGTCGCGTCGATCAACGATACTGCACCGTCTCGATGCTGCCGTCGCTGATCTCGATCTCGCGGAAGGAGCCGGCGCTCTCGCCGCCCTCGACGAGCTCCACCGCGGTGGCGCCCACGTAGTCGACGTCGCCGCCATCCGCGATGATCTCGAGTGCTCGGCCGAGCTCGCCTGGGAGGATTTCCTCGCCCGGCGCGTTGGCGACCTCGGAAACGGCGACCTTGTACTCGGACGGGTTCGTGGACCCCGCCTTCTGCATGGCGAGGAGCATCAGCGCGGCCGCGTCGTAGGCCTCGGGGGCGTAGACGCCGGTCTCGTTGCCGGCCTCCTCGGCAAGCGAGGTGAAGACCTGCGCACCCTCCGAGTCGGAGCCGGGCAGCACGCCGTAGGAGCCGTCGAGCGGATCGCCGATCGCCTCGACGAGCGCCTCGCCCACCATGCCGTCCGGCAGGAAGAAGGTCTCGAACGCGCCGGAGTCGAGGGAGGCCTGGATGATGCCGCGGCCGCCCTGGTCGAGGTAGCCGGCGACGATCAGGATCTCGCCGCCCGCCGCGGCGAGGGCGGCGACCTCGGCGGAGTAGTCGCCCTTGCCGTCCTCGTGGGGTGCGTTGATCGTGATCGTCCCGCCCGCCGCCTCGAACGCCGCGGCGATGGAGTCCGACAGCCCCTTGCCGTAGTCGTTGTTGGTGAAGGTAAGGGCCGCCTCAGACACGCCCTTCTCGGTCAGGATGTCGGCGATGATCTCGCCCTGCCGCGAGTCGGACGGCGCGGTGCGGAAGAACAGCCCGTCGTCCTCCACCGTGGAGAGCGCCGGCGAGGTCGCCGACGGCGAGATCATGACGACGCCGTTCGGCAGCGCGACGTTGGACAGCACCGCGCCGGTCACGCCCGAGCACATGGCGCCCATGATGCCGTCGACGCCGTCGGACGTCACAAGCCGCTCGGCCGCCGCGGTCGCCGCGCCCGCGTCGATGCAGGTGTCGTCGCCGCGCACCGTCGTCACCGTCGCGCCGCCCATGAAGTTGCCGGACTGGTTGACCTCCTCCACGGCGAGCTCCGCGCCGGCCGCGATCGCCGGCGACAGGCTCTCGAGCGGCCCGGTGAAGCCCAGCATGATGCCGAGCGTCGCGCCCTCGTCCTGCGCGAGCGCCGGGGCGGCGAGGGTGAGGGCTGCGGCGCCTGCGAGCGCCAATGCGGTGCGCGTCATCATATCCTCCTTCGTTGCGTCTTTGCGCCAAGCCTGACCACACGGGTGGGCCCCTCGCAAGGGATCACGCGTCGCGTTCGCCGAGCGCTTTGCTATAGGCGAGCGGCAAGGAACGCACCGACCTGGCCCGAGGAGCCGACCCGAATGACCGACGACGCCCGCCGCACGCTCGAAGGCGTGTCCACCGCGACGATCACCACGATCCTCCTGAAGAGGGGGCTGCGCAACGTGTGGATGCGCGGCACGCGGCCGATCCGGACCGAGCAGCGCCGCGTCGTCGGCACCGCCTTCACGCTGCGCTTCGTGCCGGCGCGCGAGGACCTTGCGACGCCGGCCTCGTGGTCCTCGCCGCGGTCGACGCGCGCCGCCATCGAGACGATGCCCGAGGGGGTGGTCGTCGTCGTCGACGCGCGCGGCGTCACGAACGCCGGGGTCGGCGGCGACATCCTGTGCGCCCGCATGGCGGCGCGGGGCGTCGCCGGCCTCGTCACCGACGGCGTCGTCCGGGACGGCGCCGGCGTCCTGTCCACGGGCCTGCCGGTCTGGTCGGCCGGCGTCGCGGCGCCGCCGTCGGTCGCCGGGCTCGACTTCGTGGGCTGGGAGGAGCCCATCGGCTGCGGCGGCGTCGCGGTGTTCCCCGGCGACACCATCGTGGCGGACGACGACGGCGCGGTGGTCATCCCCGCCGCGCTCCTCGCCGAAGTCCTCGCCGAGGCGCCCGAGCAGGAGCGCATGGAGGCCTGGATCATGGAGGAGGTCGGCCGCGGTGTCCCACTGCCCGGCCTCTACCCGATGAACGAGGAGACGCGCGCCCGCTACGAGGCGCACAAGTCGGGCGCCGCCTGACCCCTCAGACCGGGCAGTCGGCGGGGAAGTTCGGACGGCGCTTCTCGCGGTGCGCGGCGAGGCCCTCTCGCGCCTCCTCGCCGGCGAACCCCAGCATCTCGAGCGCGGTGGAGGCGTCGAACGCCGGACCCGCGCTCCTCAGCCAGTTGTTGAGCGCGTACTTGGTCCACCGGATCGCGCTCTGCGCGCCCATGGCGAGGTCGCTCGCGGTGCCGAGCGCGGTCTCCCACAGCGCGTCGTCGTCCACGCACAGGGAGACGAGGCCGATGCGCTCGGCCTCCTCGCCGCTCACCGGCTTGCAGGTGAGGAGGTAGTACTTCGCCTTCGCCATGCCGCACAGGAGCGGCCAGATGATGACCGCCGCGTCGCCCGCCGCGACTCCGAGCCGCGTGTGGCCGTCGACGATCTTGGCGGAGCGCCCGGCGATGGAGATGTCGGCGAGGAGCCCCACCACGAGGCCGGCGCCCACCGCCGGTCCGTTGATCGCCGACACGATGGGCTTGGAGCAGTTCACGATGTTGTAGACGAGATCCTTCGCCTCGCGCCACGTCTTCATCCGCATCGCTGGGTCGTTGGTCAGCGCCTCGACGAGCTTGAAGTCGCCGCCGGCGGAGAACGCCTTGCCGGCCCCCGTGACCACGACGGCGGCGACGCCGGGGTCGGCGTCGATGGTGCGCCACACGTTGGTGAGCTCGGTGTGGGTCGCCTCGTCGATGGAGTTCAGCGAGGCCGGCTCGTCGAAGGTGATCGACAGCACGCGCTCGGCGGGGTGGTCGATCTTCAGCCTGGTGTACGCCGAGTAGCGGCTCGTCATGACGGCTCTCCGGTTCGCGATGTGGGCTGGACCCTAGGCCGGCTGGCCCGCGCGTTCGAGTGGTGCTGGCCACGCCGAGGGTCCGCCGCTAGCCTCGCGGCACGGGGAGGAGCCGATGACGAGCGACATCGTGTGGACGCCCACCGAGGAGGACGTCGCGAGCGCCAACCTCACGGCGCTCGCGCAGCGGCTCGGCGCGCAGGGCTTCGACGCGCTCCACGAGGCCTCCGTGCGCGAGCCGGAGGCCTACTGGCGAGCGCTACTCGACCGGTGCAACTTCGTCTGGTCGAGGCCGTGGACGTCCTACGCGGACCTGTCCGACGGGCGGCCGTTCCCGCGCTTCTTCGAGGGCGGTGAGCTGAACTGGGTCGACACGGCGCTGCGCTGGGCGGACGATCCGGCACGCCGTGATGCGCCCGCCGTCGTCGCCGAGCGCGAAGGCGGGTCCGCCGGCCGCCTCAGCTACGCGGAGCTGCGCCAGCGGGCACGGGCCCTCGCGACGGGGCTGAGGGAGCGCGGCATCGTGCGCGGCGACCGCGTGGGCCTCCTCATCGAGAACGGCGCGGAGGCCATGGTGACGCTCCTCGCGGTGAGCCACCTCGGAGCGATCGTCGTCCCGCTGTTCTCCGGCTTCGGCGCCGACGCCATCGCGGCGCGGCTCGGAGCATGCGGCGCGAAGGCCCTCGTCACCACCTCCGGGTTCGTGCGGCGCGGGCGGTTCGTCGATACGATCGCAACGGTCCGCGCCGCGCTTTCGCGGTTGCCGAGGCTGGAGCTCGTCGTCGTGGTCGGTGCGGACGGCGCCGCGCCGGACGGGTTCGCCGCGTGGGAGGACGTGCTCGGCGACCCCGATGCCGCGGGACCGGCCGAGCGCATGGCGCCAAGCGACCCATTCATGGTGGTCTACACCTCCGGCACGACGGGACGCCCGAAGGGCACGGTGCACACCCACGGCGGCTTCCCGCTCAAGGTGCTGAACGATGCGCACCTCGTCTTCGACCTTGACGCCGGCGACGTGTTCCTGTGGCCCGCCGACGTCGGCTGGGTGGCGGGGCCCATCACCATCGTCGCGAGCCTCGTGACGGGCGCGACGCTCGTCGCCTACGACGGCGCGCCGGACGTGCCAGACTGGTCGCGCCTGTCCCGCCTCGTGGCCGCGCACGGCGTGACCCACCTCGGCGCGTCCCCCACCCTGGTGCGCGCGATGATGGCGAACGAGACGGCGCCATGGCGGGCGACACCTCGTCCACCCGCCTCCTCCTCGTCTCAGGGGAGACGATCGCGCCCGAGCCGTTCGCGTGGTTTCAGCAGAGCTTCGGCGGCGGGCGGGCGCCGCTCATCAACTACAGCGGCGGCACCGAGGCCTCGGGGGGCATCCTTGCCAACGTGGTCGTCAAGCCGATCCGGGCGAGCGGCTTCTCCGCCGTCGTCCCCGGCATCCGCGCGGACGTCGTCGACGCAGCGGGGCGGCCGGTGCGCGGCGTGCCGGGCGAGCTCGCCGTCCTCGACCCCTTCGTCGGCATGACGCAGGGGTTCTGGCAGGACAACGAGCGCTACCTCGCCACGTACTGGGAGGCGATCCCGGATGTCTGGGTGCACGGCGACCTTGCCCTGCGCGAGGACGACGGCACGGTGTTCCTGCTCGGCCGCTCCGACGACACCTTGATGATCGCCGGCAAGCGCGTCGGCCCCTCGGAGGTGGAGGAGGTCGCGACGAGCCTCGCCGAGGTCGAAGAGGCCGCCGCCATCGGCGTCGACGACGCGGCGAAGGGCGAGGCGCTCGTGGTGTTCGTCGTGCTTGCGGCGGGGGCGGACGGCGCGGGCTTGCGCGAGGCCATCATCGCTGCCGTGGTCCGGGACCTCGGCCGCCCGTTCGCCCCGAAGGAGGTGTTCGTGGTCGCCGACCTGCCGCGCACGCGCAGCGGCAAGGTCATGCGCCGCGTCGTGCGAAGCGTCGCCACCGGACGGGACGCCGGCGACCTCTCCTCCCTCGCCAACCCGGAGGCGGTGGAGGAGATCCGCGCCGTCGTCGGCCTGCCCAGGGGCGCCGCGATGTGAGCGCTTGACGCGGCAAGCCGTCGTGTCGCTTGTGACGGCATGGACCGACGACCGGGCGCCACGAGCGACGCAGACCGTGCTGACCGAGGCGCTCGCGCTGCGCTACGGCGAGACCTTCGCGGTCGATCCCTCGACCCAGGGCCTCGACCGGCTCGCGGCCATGGCCGCGCGCGGCTCGCACCGCAAGTTCGCGGACCGCCCGGTGGACGCGGAGCTCCTGCGCCTCCTGTGCGCGGTCGCGTTCGCCGCGCCCACCAAGAGCGACCTGCAGCAGCGCGACGTGGTGATCGTCCGCGAGCCCGAGCTGCGCCGCGCGCTCGACGGCCTCGTCGCCGGGCAGGGGTGGGTGGCGCGCGCGCCCGTCCTTCTTGTGTTCTGCGGCAACAACCGGCGCCAGCGGCAGGTGCATGCGATGCGCGGCCTGCCGTTCGCCAACGACCACCTCGACGCGTTCTTCAACGCCGCCGTGGACGCCGGCATCGCGCTCGCTGCGTTCGTCACCGCCGCGGAGGCGGTCGGGCTCGGCGCCTGCCCGATCAGCGCGATCCGCAACGAGGCGGCCGAGGTCGCGAGGCTCCTGGAGCTTCCGCGGCACGTCTTCCCCGTCGCCGGCCTCGGGGTCGGCTGGCCGGCGGGCGAGGCGACGGTCGCGATGCGCCTCCCCACCGCCGTCACGGTCCACGAGGACCGCTTCGACGAGGCGGGCACCGAGGCCGCCATCGCCGCCTACGACGCGCGCCGCGAGGCGGCGCAGCCCTACACGACCCACCGCCTCGCCGAGCGCTACCCGGACCGCGCCGGCTACAGCTGGTCGGAGGACAAGGCGCGGCAGTACTCCGTCCCCGAGCGCGCGGGCTTCGGCGCCTTCGTGCGCGCCCACGGCTTCGACCTCACCTGACCCCTCGCGAGCCCTCGATGACCAAGACCTTCGTCACGCACCTCGAGTGCTCCCTCACCGGGCAGCGCTACGAGGCTGGCCGCCCGCACGGCCTGTCCGACGCCGGGCGGCCGCTTCTGGTGCGCTACGACCTCGCGGCCATCGCGTCGCACTGGTCGAAGGAGGCGCTCGCTGCCTCGGACGCGCCCGGCCTCTGGCGCTACGCGCCGATGCTGCCGGTGGCCGACCCCGCTGACCGCGTGTCGCTGGGTGAGGTGATGACGCCCATCGTGGCGCTGGATCGCTCCGCCGCGGCGCTGGGGGCGCGGCCGGGCCGCGTGCTCGTCAAGGACGAGGGGCGGCTGCCGACCGGCTCGTTCAAGGCGCGCGGCCTGTGCCTCGCGGTGTCGATGGCGAAGGCGTTCGGCCTCACCCACCTTGCGATCCCGACGAACGGCAACGCGGGCGCCGCGCTCGCCGCCTACGCGAGCCGAGCCGGCATTCGCACCACGGTGTTCTGCCCGGACGACACGCCGGACATCAACGTGCGCGAGATCGCGGCGCAGGGGGCCGAGACGATCCTGGTCAACGGCCTGATCAACGACTGCGGGCGGATCGTCGGCGAGGGCAAGGGTCCGGTCGGCTGGTTCGACATCTCGACCCTCAAGGAGCCGTATCGGATCGAGGGCAAGAAGACGATGGGGCTGGAGCTCGCCGAGCAGCTCGGCTGGCGCCTGCCGGACGCGATCTTCTACCCGACCGGCGGCGGCACCGGCCTCATCGGCATGTGGAAGGCGTTCGCCGAGCTCGCCGAGATGGGCTGGATCGAAGGGCCGATGCCGAAGATGATCGCGGTGCAGGCCGAGGGCTGCGCGCCCATCGTCAAGGCGTGGGCGGCGGGCGAGGAGCACGCCCCGGTGTGGCCGGACGCGCGCACGGTGGCGGCGGGCATCCGCGTGCCGGTCGCGGTGGGCGACTTCCTCATCATCCGCGCGGTGCGCGAGTCGGGCGGCGTCGCGATGGCCGTCGCGGACGAGGACATCATGGCGATGCGCGACAGGATCGCCGCCGACGAGGGTTTCCTGCTCTGCCCCGAGGGCGCGGCCACCGCGGTCGCCTACAAGCGCGCCCTCGCGGACGGGATCGTGTCGGCGGACGACACGTGCGTCCTGTGGAACTGCGCGACGGGGCTGAAGTACAAGCTGCCGGCGGTGACGCGTTCGCTCGACAAGGGCCAGCCCGTCGACTACGCGGCCTTCGCCTGAGCCCTACTCGGCGGGCGCGGGGAGCGGGGCGGGCGCCGGAAGGCGTCCCGGCAGCGTGGCGACGGCGGCGAGGATCACCGCGGCCGACACCGCGAGGATGACGAACAGCCGGTCGAAGCCCCAGGTGTCGTAGACGAACGAGACGAACGGCAACGCCGCCGCGAACACGGAGAAGCCCACCACGTAGCGCGCGCCGTAGATGCGCGCCCGCGCCGGCCCGTGCGCGACCTTGCCGATCATGAAGTCGTTGATGGGCACCTGCCCGAACGTGCCGAGCATGAAGCCGAGCGCGACGGCGAGCGCGGCGAGGTCCGTCAGCCCCGGCATCGCCGCGAAGCACACGAGTGAAAGGCACGCCACGGTCATGTAGATGGCGCGCGGCCCGTAGCGGTCGAGCGTCGCACCGACGATGAGCTGCGCCACCGAGGCGACGGCGAACACGATGAACACCAGCGAGCCGATGACGCTCGCCGTCTCGCCCGGAAGCGCAGTGGACCCGGCGATCCACTCGGCGAGCCCGCCCATGCGCTCGTCGAAGATCTTCGGCAGCGCGAAGCTCGTCGATTGGAAGATCAGCGAGCCGACCGCTGTGGTGAGGAAGGCGACCGCCGTCACGCGCACGACGAGGCCGCGGTGCACCGCGCCGACCGCCGGCGCCGGCGCCGGCGCCTTCGGCCGGCGGTCCTCCCCGATCGCCTCGCGGCGCAGGGCGAGGTAGGCGATCCCCGCTGCGACCGAGACGACGCCCGGCAAGACGAAGGCGGCGCGCCAGCCGCTGGAGTCGATGAGCCAGCCGGTGACGAGCGCAGCGCTCGCCACGCCGAGGTTGCCCCAGACGCCGTTCATTGCGATTCGCATGCCGACGTTCTTCCAGCGCGAGACCAGGATGGCGAGCCCGACCGGGTGGTAGATCGCCGCGAACACGCCGACGGCGAACAGCCCCACCGCCATCTGGAGCGGCGTCGCTGCGAAGCTCGTGGCGATCGAGGCGAGCCCGATGCCGACGAAGAAGATCACCATCATCCCGTCCCGGCTCCACTTGTCGGCGAGCCAGCCGGCGGGGAGCGCGAACACGCCGAACGCGAAGAAGCCGGGCGTCGCGTAGAGCAGCAGCGCGTCGTAGCCGACGTCCCACTCGCGCCAGAGGACGAGCGCGGCGACGGTGGCGAACACCAGCGTCAGGTAGTGGTCGAGGAAGTGACCGAGGTTGAGCAGCAGGAAGTAGGCGTTGTCGCGCGTCATGGGGGCCTCGAACGCCCCAGTTTCGGGCGCTGGCCGGACCATACGCCCCAACGGCGCGCAGCACCAACCGGCGAGCGTCGTAAGGTCAGCTTACACGAAGGGATAGGACTTGGCCCTTCCCGGCAGCGTTGCTGACAGATAGTGTAGCACCTTCCCAAGGAGGCCGCGTGAGCGAGAGTACCATCACGGTCGAGGTGGCGCGGGGCGTCGGCGGCACCGCGCGGACGGAGGCGTTCGAGGTGCCGCGCGAGGAGAGCCAGACCGTCCTCGACGTCGTGGCGTGGATCCAGCAGAACACCGACCCGACGCTGACGTACCGCTACGCCTGCCGCGTCGGCGTGTGCGGCTCGTGCGCGATGACGGTGAACGGCGAGCCGCGGTGGACCTGCCGCACCCACGTCGGCAAGGTCGTGCGCGGCGGGCGCATGACGGTGGGGCCGCTGCGTAACCTCCCCGTCATCAAGGACCTCGTCGTCGACCTCGACCCGTTCTTCGACAAGTGGGTCGCCGCCGAGGGGGTGTTCCACCCGACGAGATCGCGCGAGGACGCCATCGAGCCGATCCGGCCGGACAGCGCCGAGCGCGAGGCGGCGGACGCCGGCATCGAATGCATCAACTGCGCCGTCTGCTACTCCGCGTGTGACGTGGTGGGCGCCAACCCGGACTACCTCGGGCCGGCGGCGCTCAATCGGGCATGGACGCTGTACAACGACGCGCGGGACGACGCGCGCGGCGCGATCCTCGACGCGGTGTCGGGCACCGGCGGCTGCCACAACTGCCATTCCATGGGCTCGTGCGCCAGGTACTGCCCGGCTGAGCTCAACCCGACCAACGCCATCGCCGGCCTGAAGCGCGCCACGATGGCGCGCTCGCTGTTCGGGAGGCGCTGATGCTGACCCTGCGGCTTTACATGCTGCAGCGCCTCTCCGCGCTCGCGATGGCGCCGTTCGTCGTCGGCCACATTGCGGTGATGATCTACGCGATCCAGGGCGGGCTGTCGGCGGCGGAGATCCTCGGGCGGACGCAGGGCAGCTTTTCCTGGGCGCTGTTCTACGCCCTCTTCGTGGTGGCCGTGTCGGTGCATGCCGCCATCGGCGTGCGCGTCGTCGCCTTCGAAACGGTTGGGCTGCGCGGGCCGGCTCTTGCAGCGCTGATGTGGACCCTTGGCGGCCTCCTCCTCGCCATGGGGCTCGTCTCGGTCGCGGCCGTCACGCTGCCGGGCGCCGCGGCATGATCCGTCCGCACCGCTCCCACCCCCTGTGGTTCGCGTTCATCCTCCACCGCGTCTCCGGCCTCCTCCTCGCGCTGTTCCTGCCGTTCCACTTCGCGGTGCTGGCGCTCGCGCTGACCGACACGGCGGCGCTCGACGGCTTCCTCGCCTGGACCGACCTCACCGCCGTGAAGGTCGCCGAGTTCGGCCTCGTCTTCCTGCTGGCGGTGCACCTCTTCGGCGGGCTGCGCCTCCTCGCGCTCGAGCTGTTGCCCTGGACGGCGCGGCAGAAGACGCTGGCCGCGGCGGCCGTGGGCGCGTCGGTCCTGGTCTCCGGCACGTTCTTCCTGCAGGCGGTGTGATGGTCGAGATCGAGCGGCACGACACGGACATCCTGATCCTGGGCACCGGTGGCGCGGGGCTCTTCGCTGCCCTGCACGCCCAGCAATCGGCGCCCGAGGGGATGCGCATCACGATCGCCTCCAAGGGCCTCCTCGGCAAGTCGGGCTGCACGCGCATGGTGCAGGGCGGCTACAACGTCGCCCTCGGCCGCGGCGACAGCGTCGAGCGGCACTTCATGGACACCATCGAGGGCGGCAAGTGGCTGCCCAACCAGGACATGGCCTGGCGCCTGTGCGAGCAGGCGGTCGTCAGGGTGCGCGAGCTCGAGAACGAGATCGGCTGCTACTTCGACCGCGAGGCGGACGGCTCGCTGCACCACAAGGCGTTCGCCGGGCAGACCGCCGACCGCACGGTGCACAAGGGCGACCTCACCGGCATCGAGATCATCAACCGCCTGATGGAGCAGGTGCTTGCCCGCCCCGTCGCGAGGCTCCAGGAGCACCGGGCCGTCGGGCTGATCCCGGCGAAGGACGGGGCGCTCGCCGGCGTCCTCTTCATCGACATCCGCCGCGGCGTCTTCCGCCTCGTGCGCGCCCACGCGGTGCTGATGGCGACCGGCGGTGGGCCGACCATGTACCGTTACCACACCCCGTCGGGCGACAAGTCCATGGATGGGCTCGCCATGGCCCTGCGCGCGGGGCTGCCGCTGCGCGACATGGAGATGGTGCAGTTCCACCCGACGGGGCTGCTCGCCGGCGAGCATTCCAAGATGACCGGCACCGTGCTCGAGGAGGGCCTGCGCGGCGCCGGCGGGCAGCTGCTCAACGCGGCCGGCCAGCGCTTCATGTTCGACTACCACGAGCGCGGCGAGCGGGCGACGCGCGACGTCGTGAGCCGCGGCATCTACGCAGAGATGCGCAAGAACAACTCTTCCCCCAACGGCGGCGTCTACATCTCCATGGCACACCTGGGGCCGGAGAACGTGGCACGCCGCTTCAAGGGCATGGTCAAGCGCTGCGCCGACTGCGGCTTCGACCTCGCCGGCGGCAAGGTCGAGGTGGTGCCCACCGCGCACTACTTCATGGGCGGCGTGGTGGTGGACGCGGACACGCGCACCGCGATGGAGGGGCTCTACGTCGCCGGCGAGGACGCGGGCGGCGCGCACGGCTCCAACCGGCTCGGCGGCAACGGCGTCGCGAACTCCACCGTGTTCGGCGGCGTCGCCGGGGAGGTGATGGCGGCGGACGTCGCCAGCGCGCGCGCCCACCGCGAGCCGGACGAGTCGGTGCTCGCCGCCGAGGTCGAGCGCGCCTGCCATCCCCTGACGCGCCCGGCCGGCCACGTCCATCCGTTGCGCACGCGCTTGCAGAACGTCATGTGGGACAACGTCGGCGTCATGCGCACGGCGGCGCGGCTCGAACGCGGCCTTGGCGAGGTGGAGGCGCTCGGCGCAGCGCTGATGGACGTCGGCGTGGCGGACGACGTTCTCGCCTTCAACCTCACCTGGCACGACTGGCTCAACATGCGCTCCCTCGTCGACGTCTCGTCCGTCATCGCCGAGGCGGCGCTCGCCCGGAGGAACTCGCGCGGCGCGCACTACCGCGAGGACTTCCCGGAGGCTGGCGACCTCGCCGCGTCCACCTACACGGTGGCCCGCCAGGTCGGGGACAGGCTCGAGGTGACACAGGAGCCCGTCCGGTTCACCATCGTGCGGCCCGGCGCGACGATCCTGCCGGCGGACGAGCCGGCGACCCTCGTGGCGGCGGAGTAGAACGGGCGGAGCGACGACATATCTTGAGGACAGGGCAGTGCTTGATGCTGTCGGCATGCATCGCCGGAAGGGACCTGCCATGACGACGTTGATGATGGGGAGCCTTTACGACGCGTTGCGCCAGGCCGGCGCCGACGAGGAGAAGGCACGCGAGGCCGCCACTGACGTCGCCGATCACGGCAACAGGCTTCACGCGATCGAACGCCGTCTCGTGGAGATCACGGGAAGGTTGAAGTTCCACCGGCTGCTGTTCGGCTTCCTGATCGGTCTGGGTGTCACCACACTTGGCTTGGTGGTCCGCCTCTCCATCGTCGTTTGATCTGCAGCCAACCCGGAGGCACGGCCATGATCCCCATCGGACCGATCCAGGCGACCGCCGAGGCGCTGATGGCGAAGGCCGCCATCGAGATCCCCGACGACTACCTCGACGGGCTGAAGCGCGCGGCGGACGCGGAGGACGGGGACCTTTCCTCCTTCGTGCTCCAGGCGATGCTGCAGAACTACGAGGCGGCGAAGGAGGACCGGCGCGCCATGTGCGGCGACACTGGCTGCCCCCGCTGGTTCGTCAAGCTGAGCAACGACGCGCGCGTCGAGGGCGGTCCCGTCGCGCTGGAGGAGGCGCTGCGCCGCGCCACCGCCGACGCCACCCGGGGCGTGCCGCTGCGACCGAACCGCGTGCACCCGCTCTGGCGCACGGACCACAACAACAACGTCGGCATCGGCGCGCCGGAGATCGAGTACGGCTTCGAGCCCGAGCCCGTCGGCGAGTGGGTCGACCTCACCACGGTGCACAAGGGCGGGCTGTTCGGCACCGACTACCGCATGCTGTTCCCCTCCGACGGCATCGAAGGGATCAAGCGGTTCTACCTCGACTCGCTGGTGGCGTTCGGCAAGCGCGGGCTCGCCTGCCAGCCGGCGATCATCGGCATCGGGCTCGGCGGCTCCAAGGACACCTGCATGGTGCTCGGCAAGCGCGCCGCGTGCCTGCGCGTGGTCGGCGACAAGAACCCCGACCCGCGGATCGCCGCGCTGGAGGAGGAGTTCAAAGAGCTCGGCAACTCGATCGGCATGGGCGCCATGGGATTTGTCGGCAAGTCGATGGTCGTCGACTGTCACATCGAGGTCGGCTACTGCCACACCGGCGGCATGCAGATGTCGGTGCACGCCTTCTGCCTGTCCTCGCGGCGCGCCTGCGCGCGGGTGTGGTCGGACGGGCGCGTCGAGCACCGCACGGACCCCGAGTGGTTCACGCCCTATCAACGACGGGAGACGGTCGAATGGCAGACGCTGCCCCTCGCAAGGTCCGCCTGAGCACGACGCCGACCGCCGAGGCGCTGGCAGAGCTGAGGCTCGGCGACATCGTCTACCTCGACGGGCTGATGTACACGGCGCGCGAGGGCGTCTACAAGCGCGCGCTCGAGGACCGGGCGAACCTGCCCATGGAGCTGCCACGCGAGTCGGCGGCGAACTTCCACTGCTCGCCCGCCGCCACCATCAACAACGACGGCTCGTTCACCATGGGCGCCGTGACGGCCACCGCCTCGTTCCGCTTCGTGAAGTGGATCGGCGACTGGCTCGAGAAGTCCGGCGCCAAGCTCATCGTCGGCAAGGGTGGCATGAGCGGGGCCACGTACCGCGAGCACTTCGTGCCCCATGGCGCGATCTACCTGACGACGGTGGGCTACGGCACCGGCGCGCTGCTCGGCCGCGGCGTCGACAACGTCGAGGCGGTGCACTGGCACGAGGAGCTCGGCTTCGCCCAGGCGATGTGGGTGCTGAAGTGCAACAACATGGGGCCGTTCATCGTCGCCTCTGACCTTGCGGGCAACTGCCTGTTCGAGCGCGAGAACGCGAAGATCGCGGGCGGCCTCGCCAAGGTCTACGAGGGGACGAAGCCCCCCGTCCTGAAGCGCTTCGGCGAGACGGACGACCGCACCGACGAGGTGATCGGCTGACCTGCGCGGTGCGCTGAGCCGTTGGCTGAGGCTCCAAACGCGAGCGGCGGTGCGCTGCGCCTGACCCGCGGTGCCCAGGCCGTCCTGCCAGGGCTCGGCATCGCGCTGACCGTCGCGCTCGCCTCGCGCTTCATCTCCGAGCACTACGGTGCGCCGGTGATGCTGATGGCGCTCCTCATCGGCATGGCCTTCTCGTTCCTGTCGGAGCCGGGAAGCCGTTGCGCCGCCGGCATCGCCTTCGCCTCGCGCACGGTGCTGCGGCTCGGCGTCGCGCTCCTCGGGCTCGGCATCACGGTGCAGCAGGTCGTCTCGCTCGGGCTCCCCGTCGTCGCCATCGTCCTCATCGGCGTCGCGACGACCATCGGCGCGGCGATACTCCTGTCGCGGGCGCTCGGCCGGGGCACGCGCTTCGGCGTCCTCACCGGCGGCGCGACGGCGATCTGCGGCGCGTCGGCCGCCCTCGCGATCTCCGCCGCGCTGCCCCAGGACAAGGACAAGGAGCGAGACACCATCTTCGCGGTCATCGGGGTCACCACGCTGTCGACCGTCGCGATGATCGTCTACCCCATCCTCGCCGGATTCATCGGGCTGTCGGACCGCGCCGCCGGCGTCTTCATGGGCGCCACGATCCACGACGTCGCCCAGGTGGTGGGTGCGGGCTATTCCGTCTCGCAGGAGGCCGGGGACACCGCGACCATCGTCAAGCTGTTCCGCGTGGCGCTGCTCGCCCCGGTCGTCATCGGGGTCTCCCTCGCCTTCGCAACGCGCGGCCGCAGCGCGGGCGGCGGTCCGCCGATCCCGCTCTTCGTCGTCGGCTTCGTGGCGCTCGTGGTGGTCGGCTCGGCGAACCTCGTGCCGGCGGCCGTCGCCGAGCCGGTGCTGGAGCTGTCGCGCTGGTGCCTCATCACCGCGATCGCGGCGCTCGGCATGAAGACCTCGCTGAAGACCCTCGCCGAGGTCGGCGGCCGCGCGGTCGGCCTCCTCGTCGCGATCACGGTGATCCTTGCAGCGCTCGGCCTCGTGATGATCGTCGCCCTCGGCGTCTAGATCGTGCGCGTGGCGTGGAGCGTGAGGTGCGGCGCGATCGCCTCGGGCAGCGCCTCGACGCCGAGCCCTGGCGCGTCGCCGATCGCCATCGCGCCGCCGACGAGGCCGCCGGCGACGGGCGCGAAGGCGTCGCGCAGCGGGTTGGGGTTGGCGTCGACCTCCAGGATGCCGCCGCCGCGCACGGCCGCTAGGAGGTGGGCCGAGGCGAGAAGCCCGAGGCCACCGCCGAGGAAGTGCGGGCAGTAGCTTAGCCCGGCCGCCACGGCCTGCCGCCCGACCTCGATGCAGCCGGTGATGCCACCCCACTTGGCGACGTCCGGCTGGATGACGTCGAGGCAGGCGGAGGCGATGGCGCCCTCGAACGTCTCAAAGCCGGCAAGGTTCTCACCCGCCGCGAGGGGTATGGCGGTGGCTCCTGCGACGCGGCCCCAGTCCGCCGGCGGCGCGTCCGCCGCGATGGGCTCCTCGAGCCAGCCGAGCGGTAGACCGCGGGTCCGCTCGAGGAAGTCCAGCGCGGACGCGACGTCCCACGCCTGGTTGGCGTCGGCGAACAGCACCTCGTCCGGCCCCAGAGCCGACAGGGCATCTGCCAACAACGGGACGTCCCGGTCCGTCGCGAACCCGACCTTGACCTTGAACGCGCCGTAGCCCGCCGCACGTGCCGTCGGGATCGCCTCGACGGCATCGGTGATGGCGATGCCGCTCGCGTAGGCCGGCACGCGGTCCACGGCGCCGCGATCGAGCATGCGCGCGAGTGGCACGCCGGCGCGCCGGGCGAAGAGGTCGTGCGCCGCCACGTCGAGCCCGGCGATCACCTGCCGGAAGGGTCCCCACTCGCCGCACTGCAGCGCGCGGATGTGCGTCTGCCGGGTCAGCGCATGGAACAACTCGCTCGGCGCCTCGGGCGTCGCACCGAGGACAAGGTCTGCGATGTCCTCGGCGGCGAGGCGCACGCGGTGCTCGGCGCCCGCCGCCGGCCAGTTGGCGAACACCTCGCCCCAGCCGAACGCGCCGTCGGAGGCCTCCAGGCGGACGAAGACGGCGGGACGGTCGCGCATGACGCCGAACGAGGTCGCGAGCGGTCGCGGCGTCGGCGCGCGATAGGCGAACGCGTCGAGGCGCGTGATGGGGACGCTCACAGCACCTCCCGCACGAGGATGGTCGCGCCGGAGGCGAACATCAGCGCGATGATGAGCCGCCGGAAGGCGGTGTCGGACAGCCGCTGGAACAGCGCGATGCCGCACTGGGCGGCCAGCATCGAGACCGCGAGGGCGACGGCGAGGAGGATCAGCGTCCCGCGGTCGTAGGCGCCGGCGACCGCGAGGAGGACGGCCGAGATGCCGAGCACGATGACGTTGAACGGCTGCAGCACGCCGCGGGTGCGCCCCTTCGTCCAGTCGCGCATGGCGAGCCACATGGTCGGCAGCGCGCCCGATAGGCCGGCCACCGCGCCCAGGATGCCACTGACGAAGCCAAGCGTGGCATCCACCGCGGGATAGGGACGGGTGAGCTTGGGCAGGTTGCGGCGCACGGTGAAGAACGCGCCGTAGATGAGGAGGAAGGCGCCGATCGCGATCTTCAACGGCGTCGGGTCGAGGTCCTTCAGGAGCGTCGCGCCGATGGGGATGCCGAACAGCGCGGGAACCAGGAACAGCGCAAGCCGTCGCCACTCGATGGACCGGCGCACCACCGCGACGCCCTGGAGCCCCGTCGCGGCGGAGACGGCGAGCGCGATCGCCACCGCCTGCACCGGGGGCATCACCTGCAGCCACCAGCCGAGGGCGAACAGCGAGGTGCCAAACCCGGCGAGCCCGTTAATCAGCCCGCCCGCCGCCGCGCCGGCGACGAGGAACGCCGCCACCTCCGCGCTCATGCCACGCGCCGTCGCGTCGCCGGCGGTGCGCCGAACACGCCCTCCTCGGCGGTCCGCCGCAGCGTGTCGCCGAGGAGCGTCAACGCCGGCGCCTTGACGCTGTCGGAGCGCCACAGGAGGCCGAGCTCGCGGCTCGGCGGTGGCGGCATCAGCGCCAGCCGCTTCAGGGGCAGCGCGCTCGGCGAGGGGACGCACTGGCGCGGCACGATGGACACGCCGAGCCCGGCGTACACCATGCTCTGGATGACCTCGAGGTTGTCGAGCTCCATGGCCTCGACGACCTCGACGCCGATGTCCTGCAGCCAGCCCTCGATGAGCGCGCCCACCACGGCCTGCCGCGTGAAGCGGATGTAGGGGCGGCTGGACAGGAGGACGATCGGGTCGTCGCTCGCCACGTCCGGTGAGGCGAGGAGCTCCATCGGCTCGCGTGCCACAGCAAGCCAGTCGTGTCGGCGCGGCATCAGCGGCGGGCGCGTGACGATCGCCGCATCGACGGCGCTGCGCTCGACCTCCGCGACGAGCGCCGTGGTGAGCCCGGGGACGACGCGCACGCGCAGATCGCCGTGGTCCGCTCGCAGCCGCGCCAAGGCGGAGGGCACGAGGCCGGCGAGCGTCGTCGGCACCGCGCCGAGGGTGAGCTCGCCGCGCAGGTGGCCGTCGCCGAGGACCGACGGCGCGAGGTTCTCGTAGGCGGCGACGATCTCGCGGGCGCGGACGAGCACGGCGTGGCCGGCCGGCGTGAGGACCGGGGAGCGTCGCGTCCTGTCGAACAGCGGAACATCCAGCTCCTCCTCCAGCGCCTTCATCTGCTGGCTGACCGCGGCATGGGTGAGGCCCAGCGCCTCCGCGGCCGCGGTGAACGTGCCGTGCTCGGCCGCCGCGATCAGGGTCCTGAGGTTGCGGATCGTCATCGTGGGGCGCCGGACGGGAACGGTTGCGGATGTTGTAAGCCGTTCTTGCTTTCCTGCGCAAAGCGTTCGCATTAGGCTCGCAACAAACGAGATGCCGAACGGCACGGCGACGACGCATCAACTGGGGAGTGCTTCATGGCGAGCGATCGAACTGGCGGCGGGACGAGCGAAGGATCGGGAACGTTGGGCAGGGCCGCAACCCGGTCTGCGGCAACGCTCCTGGTCCTTGCATGCGGGTTCACCGCTGCGGGCGCGCAGGACTATCCGAACCGGCCGATCAACATGGTGATCCCCTACGGCCCGGGCGGGGCGACGGACATCTCCGCGCGCACGTTGGCGGAGCCGCTCGGGGAGGTCGTCGGCAGCCCGCTCGTCATGACGAACCGCACCGGCGCGGGCGGCGCGACCGGCTCGGTCGCCGTGCAGAACGCCAAGCCCGACGGCTACACCATGCTGTTCGCGCGCGTCGGCTCGCACTCGGTGAGCCCGGCGATGAAGGCGACGCTGCCCTACACGCTCGACGACTTCCGCTTCGTCGGGGTCTACGAGATCAACCCGTTCGCCTGCGCGGTCAGCGCCGACTCCGACATCGAGACCATGGACGATTTGGTCGCCGCGGCGGAGAAGGGCGGCGTCAGCTTCTCGTCCTCCGGCGTCGGCTCCGGCCTGCACCTCGCCGGCGCCTACGTGATGCACGAGTTCGGCGTGGAGAACGTGCTCGACGTCGTGACGCACATCCCGCTGAAGGGCGGCGGCGAGGCGGCGACCGCCGTGCTCGCGGGCACCGCGACGTTCCTCTGCACCAACAGCTCGGCCCTCTCGAGCTTCGTCGCCAACGAGCAGCTGCGTCCGTTGATGGTGACGACGGCCGAGCCGGTCGAGGGCTTCGACGCGCCGACCGCCGCCTCGCTCGGGCACCCCGACCTCGAGCAGCTCGTCGGCTGGACCGGCGTCGCAGGCCCCGCCGGGCTGCCGGACGACATCGCGCAGCAGTGGGGCGAGTGGCTGGCGACGGCCACCGAAGACCCGGAGTTCAAGTCCGCGATGGAGGAGCAGGGCTCCATCATCCGCCTGATGGATCCGCAGGAGAGCGAGGCGTTCATCACCGAGCAGTACGAGAAGTTCCGCTCGATCGTTGACGAGCTCGGGATGCGCATCGAGGGGTGATGGGCGCGCCGAGCGTGCCGCCCGAGCGGCGCATGCGGGGGCGGAGCGGCTGCGCGCCCGTCCACCGGCGCGGTCGGAGGGCCGGTTGACGCGCTCCTCCTACCTCGCCGTCGGCCTTGCGGCGATCGGACTGGCGGCGTTCCTGTTCCTCGTGGGCATCCCCTACGGGATCACCACCCCGAGCAACGTGCGCCACCTCGTCCTGTCGCCGCTGTTCTGGCCGATGATCCTCGCCGGCCTCCTTGCGGTGTGCGGCCTCGCGCTCGTCGCGGCCTCGCGGGGCGTCCCGGCGGGCGAGGTTTCGACGGGCGACGGCCCACGTGGCGGGGGCGTCGCGCGCCTCGCCGCGGCGGCCGTGCTCATGACGCTCTACGTCGCGCTGATGCCTTGGCTCGGCCTCGTATGGACGTCGATGGCCGCCTTCATCTTGGTGGCGGCGCTCGTCAGGACCAGGCATAGGGTTGCCGCCGCGATCGGCGCCGTCGCGATCCCGTTGGCACTTTACGCCTTCTTCGCCCACGTGGCCGGCGTCGCGATCCCCCAGGGCGAGCTGGTGCGCCTGCCGTGACCTTCCTCGACAACCTCGCCACGGGGCTGTCCGTCGTCGCGAACTTCGAGGCGATCCTCGCGCTCGTTATCGGCGTCGCAGTCGGAACCGTCGCCGGCGCGATCCCCGGCCTTTCTGCAACGATGGCGGTGGCGCTCGCCCTGCCGTTCACCTTCGCCATGGAGCCCATCACGGGCATCCTCTTGCTGCTCGGGGTCTACAAGGGTGGCATCTTCGGCGGCTCCATCCCGGCGATCCTCATCAAGACGCCCGGGACGCCCGCCTCGAGCGCGACGGTGCTCGACGGACATCCGATGGCTGAGAGGGGCGAGGCGGGCCGCGCGCTCACCATGGCGCTCTACGCCTCCTGCACGGCCGACCTCGTGTCGAACCTCGCGCTGATCCTGTTCGCCGGGTGGCTCGCCTCCTTCGCGCTGTCCTTCGGGCCGCCCGAGTTCTTCACGCTCATCCTGTTCTCGCTGACGATCATCGCCGGCGTGTCGGGGGACAGCCTGCTCAAGGGTGCGTTCTCGGCGATCCTCGGGCTGCTGCTCGCGACCGTCGGGCTCGACCTCGTCTACGGGACGAACCGGTTCAACTTCAACGACCCGAACCTCATGGGCGGGCTCAACTTCATCGCCGTGCTGATCGGGCTGTTTGCGATCCCCGAAATCCTGGCGATGGTCTGGGACCCGCGCTCGCAGGACGGCCGCGTGAGCCCGGTAGCGAACAACCGCGTGACGTTCGCCGACTACCGGCGGTGCTTCAAGTCGATCATGCGCGGCAGCCTGATCGGCGCGATCCTCGGCTCGATCCCGGGGATCGGCGCGGCCCCGTCGGCGTTCCTCGCCTACTCCGAGGCGCGGCGCACCTCGCCCAACCGCGAGAACTTCGGCCGTGGCGAGATCGAGGGCGTCGCCGCGGCGGAGGCTGGCAACAACGGCGTCGCCGGCGCGACCCTCATCCCCCTCCTCGCCCTCGGCATCCCAGGCGACGTGATCACCGCGATCATCATCGGCGCGTTCATGATCCACGGCCTGCAGCCTGGGCCGATGATGTTCGTGATGAACGTCGACATCGTCTACGGCCTGTTCGTCGGCCTCATCGTGTCGTCCCTCGCGCTCTTACTCATCGGCTCGGTGGCGATCCGCGGCTTCCGCTTCGTTGCGCACATCCCGCGAGGGATCCTGTTCCCGCTCGTCCTCGTCCTTTGCGTCTACGGCTGCTTCGCGGTGAACAACTCCGTGTTCGACGTCGGCGTGATGTTCGTCATGGGTTGGCTCGGCTTCCTGATGCTGCGCTTCGACGTGCCACCGGCGCCGTTCCTGGTCGCCTTCATCCTCGGCCCGCTGCTCGAGGACAACTTCCGTCAGGCGATGCTGATGTCCGGCTCCTCGCCGGAGATCCTGTTCCGCGGGCCGATCACCTGGTTCTTCTGGACGCTGACGGTCGTCACCGTAGTCGCGATCGTGCGCACGGGGCTACGCCCGACACCACCGCGCGCAGCCTGAGGGAAGGTCAGCCGGTGGGGTCGACGTCGAGGCGCACGGCGATCCCGCGCAGGCAGTCGTCCGGCGCCGGGTAGCGGTCCATCACCAGGGGGTCGTGGCCCGGCACCACGCGCCGGTCGCTGCCGGCGAGCCGGCGCAGCGTGCGGTAGCCCTCGAGCAGCGCGGTGACGTCCTGCACGATGACGAAGGCGCGGTCCGTCTCGAAGTGCTCGTAGAAGTGGGTGGCGTCCGAGGCGAGGACCACCGGGCCGCGCGCCGTCATCACGCGGACCACCTGGAGCCCCATGGAGTGACCGCCGATGTGGTGGACGGTGATGCCGGGGGCCACCTCGTCGACGGGGTCGCGGAAGACGACGCGGCCCTCGTAGAGCCGCTCCACCATGGCGGTGACGTGCTGCACGTCGAAGGGCATGCGCAGGAGGGCGTGGGTCATGGAGCGGCCGGTGGCGTAGGCCATCTCCTGGTCCTGGATGTGGAAGCGCGCGCGCGGGAAGCGCTCGATGTTGCCCGCATGGTCGTAGTGCAGGTGGGTGATGATGACGTCCTCGACCGCCGTGGCGTCGACGCCGAGGCGGGCCAGCGCGTCCGGCACCTCGAGTTCGAGGGGTCGGCCCCGCCGCTCGGCCGACTTCGGACCGTAGCCGGTGTCGACGACGACGGTGCGCGCCGCGTTGCGCACCACCCAGACGTAGTAGTTGAGCGGCATCGGCGCGTCATGCGGGTCGCCGCCCAGGAAGTTCTGGGTGCGCGGGCGGTCGACGCGGGCGTAGCGGACCGCGAACACCTCGTAGACGTCGTCGCTCATGGGGCCTCCGGGCTGACGTGACGCAGCGCCTCCATGAAGTGGGGGCGGAAGCGGTCGGGGTCCTCGATCATCGGGAAGTGGCCGAGGTTGTCCATGACGCGGAAGTGGACGCGCTCCGCGCCGATCGCCTCGACCAGCGCGCGCGTGCTCTCGGGTGAAGCGGAGTAGTCGTAGGCGCCGGTCAAGAGCGCAACGGGCCGGCCGCACCGCGCGACGCCGTCCGCGACGGCCGCGCCGTCGTACTCATCGCTGTAGTAGGCGAGGTCGCCCTCGTAGATGCCGGGGCGCGCCTGGGCGTAGATCGCGCACGCCTCGTCGCGGCGCACCTGCGGCGCGGTGGGGGACAGCAGCGCGCGGACGTAGGACGGGTTGTGCCGCGCGCCGGCGACGCACGCATGCGACAGGAGCGGGCTGCGACGGCCGGGCGCGCGCAGGGGCGCCTCCAGTGCGACGACGCCGGACACGAGGTCCGGCCGGCGCGCCGCCAGGGTCAGCGCCATGGCCGCGCCCATGGAGCAGCCGACCACGGTGGCCGGGGCGTCGAGCGCCTCGAGCACGGCGACGCACCAGGCGAGGTACTCCGCCTCGGCGAGGATGTAGGGCTCGGGGGCCTCCGAGCCGTCCGTCCCGCTGGAACTGCCGTGCCACGGCAGGTCGAAGGCGACCATGCGGTAGCGCGACTGCAAGGCGCGGTCGGCGAGCTGGTGGCGGTACTGCCGCGCGTCCGCCCCCGCGGTATGGAGGAGGACGAGCGGTGCGCCCCTCCCGGCCTCCAGCCACGCGATGCGGGCGCGGGTCGGGCGTCCGTCGACCATCGCGGCCATCGCGGCGGAGCGGCCAACGATTGAGTCGTCGTCGCGCGTGAACGCGGACGGCGGCTCGGGGACCGGGTCGCGGGCGAGCTCGAAGATGCGCTCCAGCGCGGCGAGCGCCTGCGCCTCGAGGAGCGGGTCCGCGTCGACGGCGACGTCCCCGTTCAGCCGGCGTACCGCGCCGTAGGACTGCGAGCCAGGCGGAGGCATGGTGGACAGGATCGCCTCGAACGCCGCAGCTGGGCCGCGCACGGCGATCGCCGGCGTACCCGGCGGCACGGTCGCGACCAGGGCCGGAGCCTCCGACAGGCGCAGCGCGGCCATCCCGTCACCGACCTCGACGACCAACACAGCGTCGAGCCCGCGCGCGCAGGCCGCGAGCACCGGGTCGCTCGCAGCGCGTGCCAGCCACGCCGCAACGGTGGGCGCCTCGCGCGCGGCCAACGCGGTCACGCACCGCCCCCGCGCGCGGCGAGGTGGCGGATGATCTCGGTGTGGTCGGCGCCCGTGCCGAGGCTCGTCGAGGCGTCCCGCCACAGCGCGCGCATCGCCGACAGGGTCGGTGCCTCGCAGCCGAGCTCGCCGGCGAGCTGGTCGGCGAAGCCGACATCCTTGGCCATCAGCGCCATGGCGAAGCCGGAGCCGAAGTCCTCGTTCAGGATGAACTGCGCCAGCTTGTTCTCGGTCGCGTTGTTGCGGCCGGTCGAGGCGTTGAGCACGTCGACGACCACCGCGGGGTCGAGGCCGAAGCGCCGGCCGACGAGGACCGCCTCGCACGCCGCGGCGAGGCCCGCGGAGGACACGAAGTTGTTGAGCGCCTTCAGCGCGTGGCCCGAGCCGAGCGGGCCGGTGCGGTAGACCGTGCCCATCGCCGACAGCAGCGGCTGGGCGCGGTCCAGCGCCGCCGCGTCGTCGCCGCCGAGCATGATCGCGAGGCTGCCGGCGACGGCCCGCTTGACGCCGCCCGACACCGGAGCGTCCACGAGCGCGATCTGCCGTGCGCCGAGCTCCTCTCCCAGCGCGCGGGTCGCGATCGGGTAGGACGAGCTCATGTCGACGACGAGGCTCCCCGGTGCGAGCGTCTCGGCGAGCCCGCCCTCGCCCATCACGACCTGCCGCACGACGGTGTGGTCGGCCACCATGGTGACGGCGACCTGCGCTCCGTCGCCGGCCTCCGCCGCGGAGCGCGCGGTGGTGGCGCCGACCTCCTCGGCGAGGCCTTCGGCCACCTCGGCGCGGATGTCGTGGAGTTTGAGCCGCGCGCCGCTGCCAGCGAGCCGGCGAACCATCGGTGCGCCCATGGCGCCGAGGCCGACGAAGGCGACGACCGGGCCGACGGGCTCGGCGCTACTCGCGGTCGATGTCATCGAGGACCTGCCGCGCGGTGCGGAAGCTGTCGATCATCGCCGGCACGCCACAGTAGACGCCGACCTGCAGCAGCACCTCCTTGATCTCGTCGCGGGTCAGCCCGTTGTTGATCGCGCCGCGCACGTGGGCTCCGAGCTCGTGGTTGCGCCCGAGCGCGGACAGCATGGCGAGGTTGATGATGGAGCGCGTGCGCCGGTCGAGCCCCTCGCGGCCCCAGAGCTCGCCCCAGCAGTAGGTGGTGACGATCTTCTGCAGGTCCTCGGTGAAGTCGTCGACGTTCGCCATCGCGCGGTCGACGTAGGCATCGCCCAGCGTCGCCCGGCGGATCGCCATGCCCCGCTCGTAGGTCTCGTCCTTGGTCTCGTCGATCATGCATCCCTCCGGTTTAGCTGGCGTCCGACCGCGCCGGCTCGCCTGCCATCGCAAGCGCGGCGGACGCCGCGGCGCGGTCCACGTGGCGTTCGGTGAGCCGCCGCGCCTCGTCCCCGTCGCGCCTCACGAGCGCCTCGACGATGGCGGTGATCTCCGCCTTGGTCTCGGCAAGCCGGCCGCTGCGCGACAGCGAGAGCCGGCGCAGCAGCGTGATGCGGTTGTTGAGCTGGGTGAGGAGCTGCGCCGCGACCCGGTTGCCGGCCCCCTCCACGAGGACGGCGTAGAACGCGTTCTTCGCCTGCAGCAGCCGCGAGGGGCTGTCGCCCTCGCCCAGCGCGGCGATGTCGTCGGCGACGCGGGCGAGCCGGGCGCGGTCGGCCTCATCGGCGTGCTGGGCGAACGCGGCCGCGACGAGGCCCTCGAGCACGCGGCGCACGGCGTAGATGTCCCTCGCGTCCCGCTCGGTGATGGTGGCGACGTGCGGCCCGCGGTGGGGGACGAGCTCCACCAAGGCCTCGGCAGCGAGCTGCTGCAGCGTCTCGCGCAGCAGGCTGCGGCTGACGTCGTAGCGCTCGCACAGCACGCGCTCGGAAAGCTTCTGGCCGGGCGCGTGGTCGCCCTGCAGGATCGCGGTCCGCAACGCCGCCGTGAGCTGTTCGCGCAGGAGGCTGACCTCGCGCTTGAGGCGCAGGTCCGGGCCGTCCCTTACAGCGTCGTCGTCCGCGTTCGCCGTCATTGCACCGCGCACGTCCCTCGAACTGCACCGCGCACGGCGCAACGCGTCAGCTTGTTGGATCGTCGGACGATCTGTCAATCGCTTGACGGCGTGGTGGCGCCCGCCGACACTGGAGCGAAGACGTCGGCGACAGCCGGCCGACAGGTTGCGGGAGGACGGTCATGACGAAGCTCACTGGAGTTCCACGCGGGACGCGGCGCGCGTTGATCACCCGGCGCACCGCGCTGGCCGGGACCGGCGCGGTGCTCGCCGCGCCGTTCGTCTCCCGCCTCGCCCGGGCGCAGTCCGCAGTGAATGTCGGCGTCATCCTGCCGCTGTCCGGGGCGAACGCACAGTTCGGCATCAACAGCCGCAACGGGATCGAGCTCGTCGCCGACGAGATCAACGAGGCGGGCGGGATCGAGGCGCTGGGCGGCGCGTCCGTCAACCTCGTCGTCGCCGACGCCACGTCGAACCCGACGCAGGCGGCGACGACGGCGCAGCGCCTCATCTCGCAGAACGAGGTCGTCGCGGTGCTCGGCGCCTTCGCCTCCTCGCTGACGCTCGCGATCTCCGAGGTCACCGAGCGGCGCGGCATCCCCATGCTGACGATGTCGTTCTCCGACGTCATCACCGACCGCGGCTTCCAGAACATCTTCCAGATCGTGCCCGTCGGCTCCAAGATCGGCCGCGCGACCTTCGACTACACCGTCGCCCTCGCCAAGCTGAACGGCGAGGCCCTCACGCGCATCGCCATCATGTACGAGGACACCGCCTACGGCACCTCCCAGTCCGCGGGGCTGCGCCAGGCGGCGCAGGACGCCGGCGTCGAGGTGGTGATGGACGAGGCCTACCCCCTCGGCATCACCGACGTCGCGCCGCTCATCAACCAGCTCCGCGCGTCCGGTGCGCAGGTGGTCTTCCCGGTCTCCTACCTCAACGACAGCTTGCTCATCGTGCGCACCATGCGCCAGCAGGGGCTGACGATCCCCGCCATCGGCGGCGCGGCGGGCTACGTGATCCCCGACTTCCGCGACGGGCTCGGCGAGCTCTCGGACGGCGTCCTGTCCATCACCCCGGCGAACTACGACCAGGCGCCTGAGCTCACCGAACGCTTCCGCGAGCGCTACGGCTACTTCATGGTCCACGAGGCGCTGGAGCACGCCGCCTGCATGGGCGTCTTGAAGCAGGCGCTGGAGGAGGCTGGCTCGGCCGAACCGCAGGCGGTGCGGGAGGCCATCGCGAGCGGCGTCTTCGCGGAGGGGTGGCCGTCCGTCATGTCCGGCGGCGTCGTCGAGTTCGACGAGATGGGGCGCAACCCCTACGCCGAGCCGCTGATGGTGCAGTGGCAGGAGGGCGAGCTCGTCACGGTGTACCCAGAGGCGTACGCCAAGGGCGAGGTCATCTGGACGCCCTCATCCTGACGGCGCTCGCGGGACCTCGCCGGTGAGCGAGACCGTGGCGCCGATCCTCCAGGCGCTCCTCGACGGCGTGATGATCGGCGGCGTCTACGCGGTGCTGTCGGTCGGCCTCAGCCTGGTGTTCGGCGTCATGGGCATCGTGAACTTCGCCCACGCCGAGTTCCTGATGGTCGGCATGTTCGTCGCCTACTTCGCCTGGGCGTACCTCGGGCTCGACCCGATGATCGGCGCGTTCGTCGCGCTGGCGCTGGTCTTCGTGGTGGGGATGGGGCTTCAGCGGGTCCTCATCCGGCCGATCCTCGGCGCGCCGGAGGTGGCGCAGATCTTCCTCACGGTCGGCCTGCTGTTCGCGATGGAGAACGGCGCGCTGCTCCTGTTCGGCGCGGACTACCGCTCGGTGGTGACGCCCTACCAGACGGACGCGCTCCTCGTGTGGTCGGCCGCACCGGCGGCGGAGATCGTCGATGCCACGCCGCGCATCCTCGTCGGCGTCGACAAGCTCCTCGCCTTCGCGATGGCGCTCCTCCTCGGCACCGCGGTGTGGGTCTTCATGCGCCACACGCGCACCGGGCGAGCGATGCGCGCCACCGCGCAGGACCTCATGGCCGCCAAGCTGATGGGGATCGACACGGACCGCATGCACCAGATCGCCTTCGGCCTCGGCGTCGGGGCCACGGCCTTCGGCGGCGCGGTGGTGCTCCCCTACATCTCCGCCTCGCCCACCATCGGCACGCAGTTCGTGGTGCTCATGTTCACCGCGGTCGTGCTCGGCGGCCTCGGCAGCGTCGCGGGTGCGGTCGTCGGCGGGCTCCTTGTGGGCATCATCCAATCGCTGTCGACGCTGGTGCTGCCCATCCAGCTGCAGAACCTCGTCCTGTTCGTCGTCTTCATCCTGGTGCTCGCGTTCCGCCCCGAGGGCATCGTCGCGCGGCGGAGGAGCTGAATGGAGCACGCTCGCCCGTCCCCGCTCCAGTGGGCGCTCCTCGCGGCGGGCCTTGCGCTCCTCGTCGCCGCGCCCCTCGGCCTGTCGCCGCAGAGCTACGAGGTGCGCGTCATGTGCCTCGTCCTCCTGTTCGCGACGATGGGCGTCGCCTGGAACTTCCTCGGCGGGCTCGCCAACCGCATCTCGCTCGGGCACGCGGCGTTCTTCGGCATCGGCGCCTACGCGTCGACCATCCTGCAGCGCTCGTTCGACCTGTCGCCATGGATCGGCATGGTCGTCGGGATGGTTCTCGCGGCAACCTTCGCGCTCCTCCTGTCGATCCCGACGTTCCGCCTGCGAGGGCACTACTTTGCGCTGGCGACGCTCGCTGCGGGCGAGGCCATGCGCGTCCTCGCCAACTCCTGGGCGAGCCTCACCGAGGGCCCGGTCGGCATCTCAGTCCCGTTCCGCCCGGAGGGGAGCCTGTGGATGATGCAGTTCAGCGACTTCCTGCCGTACTACTACCTGTTCCTCGTCGCCTTCGTCCTCGTCACAGCGCTGTTCTGGTGGGTCAAGGTCTCCGCGCTCGGCTACCGGCTACGCGCGGTGAAGGAGAACGAGGAGGCGGCTGAGGTCGTCGGCGTCGACACCTACAGGGCGAAGCTGATCGCGATCCTGATCTCCGCAGCGATCACCGCAGCGATGGGGACGTTCTACGCGCAGTTCCAGTTCTTCTTCGATCCGGACACCGTGTTCGGCGTCGCCTCGATCTCGGTCCGCATCGCGCTGATCGCGATCCTGGGAGGCGTCGCCACCGTGTTCGGCCCGCTGGTGGGCGCGGCGTTCATCATTCCGCTGGAGGAGCTCGCCAACACGTGGTTCGGCGGCGAGGCCGCGGGGCTGTCCGCGTTCGCCTACGGCGTCGTCCTCATCGTCATCATCCTCATCAACCCGCGCGGGCTGATCGCGCTCGGCCGGCAGGCGGTGCGCGCGGCACGCGGCGGCGGACGGACGGCGCCGGCGTGAGCGAGGCGCTGCTCGCGACCCAGGGCCTCACACGGACGTTCGGCGGGCTCGTCGCCGTCAGCGACGTGACGCTCACGGTGCAGTCGCGCGAGATCGTCGGGCTCATCGGGCCGAACGGCGCCGGCAAGACGACGCTGTTCAACCTCCTCGTCGGGCTTACCAAACCGACCCGCGGCACGGTGGAGCTGGAGGGGCGCTCCGTGGTCGGCCGCAAGCCCCACGCCATCGCCGCGCGGGGGATGACGAAGACGTTCCAGAACGTCGCGCTCTTCATGGACTCCAGCGTGCTCGACAACGTCGTCACCGGCGCGCTGCTGCGCCACCCGCTCGCCGAGGCCCGCCGCGCGGCGCACGCTGCGCTGGACCGCGTGGGCCTCGACGCAGTCGCGCACCGGCCGGCGGGCGACCTCTCCTTCCCCGAGCGCGCCCGCGTGGAGGTCGCCCGTGCGCTCGCGACGGAGCCCAAGATCCTCCTCCTCGACGAGGTGATGGCGGCGCTGACGCCCATGGAGATGGAGGGGGTCATCGCCCTCGTTCGCGACCTCAGGGAGCGCGAAGGCCTCACCTTCATCGTCGTCGAGCATCACATGAAGGCGGTGATGGCGCTGTGCGAGCGCATCCTGGTGCTGAACTTCGGCCAGCTCATCGCCGAGGGGACGCCCGCGGAGGTCTCCCGCAACGAGACCGTCATCGACGCCTACCTCGGCTCGGAGTTCCGCCGCGCGCTCCACGGGCCGGGCGCGGTCGCCGAGCCCGCTCCATGACGACGCCGCTGCTCGAGGTCGAGGGCCTGCGCGCGTCCTACGGCACAAGCTGGGTGCTGCACGGCATCGACCTTGCCATGGCACAGGGCGAGTTCGTCGCGGTCATCGGCGCCAACACGGCGGGCAAGAGCACGCTGCTGCGGGCGATCTCCGGCCTCGTGCCGCGGGTCGAGGGCCGCATCGCCTTCGAGGGCGAGGACCTGACGCGCCTCGCGCCGCACAGGATCGTCGAGCGCGGGATCGCCCACGTCCCCGAGGGGCGCCACGTGTTCCGCGAGATGACGGTGGAGGAGAACCTCGTCGTCGGCTCCCACGTGCGGTCGTCCGACGCGGTCGGCGAAAGGGTCGAGGAGATCTTCGGCCTGTTCCCGCGCCTGAAGGAGCGTCGCCGGCAGACGGCGGGCACGCTGTCGGGGGGCGAGCAGCAGATGCTCGCGGTGGGCCGTGGCCTGATGCTGAGGCCGCGCCTCCTCGTGCTCGACGAGCCGAGCCTCGGCCTCGCGCCCCAGATCGTCGAGGAGATGCACGGGCGGCTGCGCGAGATCCACGCGTCGGGCGTCTCGATCCTCCTCGTGGAGCAGAACGTAGCGTTGGCGCTGCAGACCGCCTCGCGCGCCTACGTCATCCAGTCCGGCGAGGTGGTGCTGGAGGGTCCGGCGCGCGAGCTCGCCGACGACGACCGCGTCCGCGAGGCCTACCTCGGCATCTGATGGTCAGACACGCCTGATGAGCGCGTCGAGGAGCACGACGCCCTCGCCATGCCGCCGCACCAGGAGCGGGTTCACCTCCGCCTCGGCGACGAAGGGCGAGGCGGCGAGCTGGGAGATGGCGGCGACGGCCTCGGCCAGTGCGTCGAGGTCGCCCTCCGGCCTACCGCGGAAGCCACGCAGCAAGGCGAAGCCGGCGACCTCGTCCAGCATCGCGCGTGCGGTCTCGACCGTGACCGGCGCCGGGCGGACCGCGGTGTCACGATAGATCTCCGTCGCGATCCCGCCCATGCCGACCGTCACGACGGGGCCGACGAGGGGGTCCCGCGTCAGCCCCACCAGCGCTTCGCCGACGCCCGAGCACATCTCCTGAACGAGGATGCCCGACAGGCGCATGCCAGGCCGGTGCCGCTCCGCCGTCTCCCGCATCTGCGCGATCGCCTGGATGAGCGCGGCATCATCCGCGATGCCGACCGCGATCGCCCCCGCCTCGGTCTTGTGCGGCAGGTCGGCCGAGACGAGCTTCGCGACGACCGGGAACGGGAACGGCAGCGCCCTCGGAAGGGCGCCGTCGGCCGGTAGGACGACGTGGGCCGGTCGCGGCACGCCGAGCGCCTCGAACACGGCGCCCGCCGCGACCTCGTCCATCGTGCCGGGCTCGGCGGTGGCGAGCAGCGCGGCCGCCGTGTCCGGCAGCGCGGCTCCCGCGCGTGCCGAAGATCGCGGAGGGCGTAGGAACAGCGCCACGGTCTCCGCGCACGTCTCGACCGTGGCGAAGCTAGGCACCCCGCCCGCCTCCAGCATGGCGAGGCTCTCGGGCGCGTGCGGCAGGGGGAAGGCCATCACCGGAGCGTCCCCATGCCGGCGCTCGGCGACGGCGTCCACGATGGGGCGCACCGCGAGCTCCGGGTCGAACTGCGCCGAGGAGCCGATGGCGACGAGGAGGAGGCCGGTCGCGGGGTCCGCCATGAGCGTCGACACCACGGACCGCATCGCCGCGTAGTTCGCGCCGGCGAGCGTCACGTCGATGAGCTTGCCGTGGCCGAGCGGGATGCCCTCGGCCGACAAGGCGGACCGTGCCGCTGCACCGGCGGACCCGATGGCGATGCCCCGCGCGGCGATCTGGTCGATCACCATGGCGCCGCCGCCGCCCGTGGTCGAGACGACCGTGACGGCCCGCGGCCGGCCCTCGGGGAGGCGTGCCGCCGCGAGCACCCGAGGCGCCTCGATCAGCGTCTCGAACGCCTCGACCTCGCGGATGCCGATCGCCCGCAGGAACGCGGAGGCCGCCTCCGACGAGCCCGTCAGCGCGCCGGTGTGGGAGACCGAGAGTGCCTGCCCCTCGTCCGACCGGCCGATCATGTAGGCGGCGACGGGCTTGCCGGCCTCGCGCGCCCGTGCGGCGAGGCCCTCCAGCGCGTCGGGGTCGCGGATCGTCTCCATGAAAAGAAGGATGCCGTCCGTGTCGACATCCTCCACCAGGAGCCGGCCGAGGTGGCCGATCCCCGCCGCCGCCTCGTTGCCCACCGAGACGAACGCCGAGAAGCCGATGCCGCGCGCTTGGCCCCGGGACAGGAGCGTGCCGATCACGCTGCCGCTCTGGGACAGCACCGCGAGGCGACCCTGGAGGAGGCGGTCGGCGCCGAACGCGGCGTTCGTGGTGCACGCGAAGCCGGCACGCGTGCCAACCACGCCCGTGGAGTTCGGCCCGATGAGGAGAAGGCCCGCCTCGCGCGCGATGGCGACCAGGCGCTCCTGCAGCGCCGCACCGTCCGGGCCCGCCTCGGCGAACCCGTCGGCGAGCACTGAGGCCACCACCACGCCGGCGCGCGCACAGTCCTCCAGCGCGGCGGCGACGTGCTCGGTCCCGACGAGGATGGTCGCGTGTTCGACCGGCTCGCCGATCCCCTCGACGCTCGCATGGGCCGGCAGGCCCATGACGGTCGACCGGCCAGGGTTGACCGGATGGATCGCCCCCGCGAACCCGTGCCTGCGCAGGAAGGTGAGCGGCCGGGCGGTCAGCTTTCCGGCGGTGGCCGAGGCGCCGACCAGGGCGACGGACCTCGGCGCGAGGAGCGCGCCGAGCCGGTTGGTGGACGTCACCGAACTGGGCAGCCGGCGCGGGCAGGGGACGACGCGCGTCTCACCGCGCGCCGACCCCGTGGGCGGTGTCGGCGTCGGCGGACCAAGCGGCGGGATCGAACCGCGCCGACCGCGGAGTCTCATCCATGGACCGGAGGCCCCGCGCCCACTTCTCCAGCCACCAACCGTAGGGCACCGGCCAGTTCTCGAATTTGTCCGTCACGCCGAGCTCCTCCGCGGCGTGGTGTGGCCAGAACGGATCGTAGAGCATCTGGCGACCCAACGCGACGAGGTCCGCCGCGCCCTCCTCGACCAGCGCCTCGGCCATCTGCGGCGAGCGGATGAGCCCGACGGCCTGGGTCATGACGCCGGCGTCGCGCCGCACGCGCCGGGCGAACGGCACCTGGTAGCCGGGCGCGCGGGCGATGCTGGAGTTGGTGGCGCCCGCCAGGCTGTTGCCGCCGGAGGAGCAGTCGACCACGTCGACGCCGGCTGCCCCGAGCGCGCCGGCGAGCACGATGGTGTCGTCGACCTCCCAGCCGCCCTCGATCCAGTCCGTCGACGAGACCCGGGCGAAGAGGGGAACCCCATCAGGGATCGCCGCGCGTACGGCTTCGGCGACCTCGAGCGGAAAGCGCATGCGGTTCTCGAGGCTGCCACCGTACTCGTCCGTCCGGCGGTTGGCGAGCGGGGAGAGGAAGCTCTGCAACAGGTAGCCGTGCGCCATGTGGAGCTCGATGACCTCGTAGCCCACCGCGAGCGCCCGCCGCGCGGCGGCCACGAACGCGTCGCGCAGGACGTCCATCCCGGCGCGGTCGAGCTTCCTCGGCGCGAGCCACCCGTCGGCGAATGGATGCTCGGACGGCCCGAGCGGCTCCCAGGACTGGTCGCCCCGTGCGAGGTTGTCGGCGGTGAGCGGACCGTTGCCCTCGAACGCACGCTGGGCGCTCGCCTTGCGGCCAGCGTGGGCAAGCTGAAGCGCAGGCACGGCACCGTAGGCCTTCAGCGAGCGGACGACGCGTCGGTGCCCCTCGGCCTGCGCCTCGTTCCACAGCCCGAGGCAGCCGTTGGTGATGCGCCCCTCGGGCGAGACCGCCGTCGCCTCGACGAACACGAGGCCCGCTCCGCCCATGGCGAACTTGCCGTAGTGCACAAGGTGGAAGTCGTCCGGCACGCCGTCCCGCGCGCTGTAGGTGCACATGGGCGAGACGACGACGCGGTTGGCGAGCGTTACCCCGCGGATGGCAAGGGGGGAGAACAGCGGCGAGGCGCCGTCGGTCGTTGGTGTGTCCATGAAGCGGTCCTGTCGGGTTGTCAGGCGGGCTCGAGCGCGCGCTCCTGCGCCTTGGCAAGGGCGCCGGCCTCGATCGCCTCGATCTGCAGCGCGATGTAGCGCGAGTAGATCCGCGCCTGGGAGAACGATCCTCCGGTGAACCACAACCCCGGCTGGGGCGTGCGCGTCCACATGTTGGCGAGCTCCTGGCTCACCGGGTCGATCCCCCACACCGGACCCACCCTGCGGGCGACCTCCTCGCCGAAGAGCTCGCCGAGGAGGTGGGCCGGCCCCTTGTAGCCGGTGGCAAGCACCACGAGGTCGGCCGGCACGGCGCGGCCGTCGGACAGCCGCAGGCCGTGGCTCTCGAAGGTCTCGACGTCGCTCGCCTGGACGAGGGCGATCCCACCGTCGGCGATGAGGTCGGAGCAGCCGACGTTGAAGTAGTACCCGCCGCCGCGCTGGCGGAACTTCAGTGGCCAGCCGGTGCCGTCCTCGCCGAAGTCGAGCTTGAAGCCGACCTTCTCCAAGCGTCCCAAGAGGTCGGCGTCCAGTGCGCGCACCTCGTCCGTGATGCGCTTGTGGATCGGACGCACGACGGGGAACGGGACGGACACGTTGAGGAGATCGCGCACGCTGATGTCCGGCCCGTCGCCCCAGTAGATCCCGTCGTAGCGCTGCGCGGGCTCGACGTTGACCACGAGCGTGGGGCTGCGCTGCACCATCGTCACGGTCGCGCCGTTGGCGTGGAGTTCCTGGGCGATGTCGTGGGAGCTGGTGCCGGTGCCCATCACCACGACGTTCCTGCCACTCCAGTCCCGTCCGGCGGCGAACGCGCTGGAGTGGAGCACCGGACCGTCGAACTCCTCGATCGTGGGGATCCGTGGGATGTTCGGCGTCCCAGAGACGCTCGTCGCCATGACGATGTGCCTGGGCTGCAACGTGCGGGCCGTGCCGTCGGCGCGCCGCAGCCGCGCGGTCCACCCGTCGGCGGCGTCGTCGTAGGTCGCCCCCTCGAAGCTCGTCTCGGTCCAGAACGCGATGTCGAGGCTGTCCACGTAAGCCTCGAGCCAGTTCGCGACCTTGTCCTTCGCGATGTACTGCGGGAACGTCGCCGGGAACGGCATGTAGCGCATGTGGTTGACGGGCGTCTTGTTGTGCAGCTTCAGCCCGCTGTAGCGCAGCCGCCAGTTGTCGCCGATGCGCCGCTCGCGGTCGACGACGAGCGCCTCGAAGCCCAGGCGCTGCACCTCGGCGGCCACCGTGATGCCCGCGTGGCCACCGCCGACGACGAGGACGTCGGGCTCGCGATCCTCGAACTGCGCCGCGCGACGGCGCGCCCGCGGCCAGTCCACCTCGGTGAAGTCGCGCTGGTGGGACTGCGGTGCGGCGTCCTCCGCCCGGCGGAGCCTGCGGTCCATGTCGAGCCCGGTGGACAGCGTCCACGCCCTCGGCGCGTCGCCGGCGACCAGGCGCGCGATGCCCTCGCCCGGCCCCTGCCGGCTCTCGAAGCGCACCGCGAACTCCACGACCGTCCGGCCGGCGACGGTGTTCGCCCGCGGCGCGAGCTTCGCCTCGTCGATGGCGAGGTCACCGGCGGCCGCCTCGCGCGCCCGCACGAGAAGTTCGCGGGCGATCGTCTCCGCGCCGCAGAACGTCACGAGCGGCCACGAGATCCCACTGAGGTTCCGCCAGCACCCGTCCGCCTCGAACAGCCGCGCCAGCCCAGCCGGGTCGCCCTTGGCGAGCGCCGCGTTGAACGACGACAGCCACCCCGCGGCCGTCTCGTTGGGTTCGTGGAACATCGCGTCCTCCACTCGCTGGGTCGGCAGGGCCGGGACGCAAGAGTAGACCCGACTGCGACGCACCACCAAGCGCGGCCACCCAGCAAGACGCGCTCGAGCAGCTCCCAAGCCGCGCCCGCGGGTTGTCGCTGGGGCACGATCCGCATTAGCCGGCGAGCGGCAGCTCCGCTCCGTCATCACCCAGCCAATCGCTGAGGGCTTGGCTGAGCTCGAGGGGGACGACGACGGGGGTGTCGCTGACACCTTGGGGACCGGCGACGCCCAGGCCGAGCAGCGCGGCGATGGCAGGGGGCACGTCGGGCACGGTCGGAGCTTGCGCGTCGTAGAGGTCGCCCAAGCCGCCGCCGCTCGCGTCATCGAGTGCGGCAACGAAGGTGTTCGACTGGACCACGGGGGACAGGTTGACCGCCCCGGCCGAGGCCACGTTGTCGGCGAACACGATGACGCTGTCGTGGGCCACGTTGATGAAGGTCGCAGCGATGGCCTTCGCGCTGGCGTCGTTGTCGCTCACGCTGATGTTGGTCTGGACGCCGGCACCCTCCGCGTCGCCTGTTGCCGTAACGTTGTTGGTCTGCTCGGTGGGGGCGACGTTGAGCGCCGTCGCATGCGCCGTGTTGCCGCCGACGACGACCACGCTGTTGGTGATCTCGTCGATGATGGTGATCGCGAGCGCGACGGCGACGCTGTCGTTGTCCACGATCGCGGCGTTGAGTTGGCCTTGGTCCGCGTCGGCGATCCCAGCCCACGCAGCAACTTCCGGCACGATGGGAGGGGGATCGGATAAGCGTGCGGCTGGTCCGAATGCTGCGCCGTGCGGGGTCGGCGGGATCGCCGGAGCCTTGCTATCCGCGTCCGCATCGGTCGGCGGTCCCGTCGTCGTGCCAACCTCGGGGCTCGAGGCCGCGCGCTCGGGCGCGGACGGCAGCCCCTTGCCCGCATGTGGCTTCGACGCGACCTCAACTCGCACGCCGGCCGACGGCAGCGTCTGGTTCCCGACCGGCGGCGCTGCCTCCCCGGCAGGCTCATCGAAGACTGGTTTGGCGCGCGCCGCATCGGCGTCGGCCGAGACGGGCGGCGGTGAGGGGTCAGCGGTTGCCGCGTCGGTCGAGGCGCCCGAGGTCCCGTTCGGGGCCGGCCACGACGCGCCGTTCCCGGCCGCGCCCTGGCGGGCGCCGCCGTCCCGATCGGTCGCGCTCGTCGGGAGTTGGCCTGGACCTGTCCCGTCGTGCGGTCTGCCTTGCAGCCGGTCCCAGAGGCTCATCAGGAAGGTCCTCGTTGGTCGCAGGATGGGCGGTCGCCGCCGCCGCTTACGGACGTTTGCAATTCAGTCCTCCCGGAACGCGCGGTTGAGCGAGTCGAGGAGCGGAGCGAACGCGTAGAGCGCGACGGTCGTCTCGCCCGTCTTGACGAAGATCTGCACTGGCATGCCGAGCAGGACCTCGATGTCGCCGCGTCCGGCAAGGTCGTCACGGATGGCGACCGTCATCGCGTAGTACATCTCGCCGGTGCGAGGATCGGTGAGGCCGTCGGCCGACAGGTGCGTGACGATGCCGTGGAGCGGCCGCGCCCGACGATGGTTGTAGGCCACGAGGTGCACCTCGGCCGGAAGCCCATGCCTGACCACGTCGATGTCCTCGGGTCGGAGGCGCGCCCGCACGACGGGACGGTCATCGCGCGGTGTGACGTCCAGCAGCGGTGCGCCGGGGCTGATGGTGCCGCCCGGCGTGCGAACGCGGAGGTCCGTCACGACGCCGTCCTCCGGTGCCCTCACCTCGAGTCGGGCGAGCTCGTCCCGCGCCACCTCCAGCATCTCGGCGAGTTGCAGCGCCCTGTTCTGCGCGTCGACGAGCGCCTGGGTCGTCTCCTTCTGACGGTCGCGCTGCAGCTTCAGGAGGTCGGCCTTGGCCTCGGCAATCGCCTGACGGGTCCGTGCGATCCGCGCCAAGGCCTCGGCGCGGCGGCCGACGACTTCGACCTCCTCCCGCTGCAACGCGAGGAGCCGTGGGCGGGGGGCGAGGCCGCGATCGACCAGGCGCTCGACGTCCGCGATCTCGCGCTGCGCGAGCGCGAGCCTGTCCTCGGCCGCGCCCCTTTGCGCCTCGAGCCCGACGATCTCCTGGACGAGCTGGGCGATCCGCTCCGCGGTGATCTCGTCCTCCGCCTCCGCGACCGCACGTCCCGTGTCGAAGACGGCCCTTTGTCCGGCGAGCAGGGCCGCGACGGAGCGGTCCACGCCGGCAGCAGCGGCCAATCGGTCCGGGAAGACCAACGTGGCTCCGCCGCCGAGCTCGGCGTTCAGCCGGGCCTCCCGCGCACGGGTGTTCCAGAGCTGCGCCTGGAGGAGGTCGGCCTTGGTCCGCACCTTCGTGTCGTCCAGCCGGATGAGCGTCTGCCCGGCCTGCACCACGTCGCCGTCGCGAACGAGGATGTCGCGGACGATGCCGCCTTCGTAGTGCTGCACGCTCTTGCGCTTGGTCTCGGCCTCGATCACGCCGGCGGCGATGGCAGCGCTCTCGAGCGGGGCGAAAGCGGCCCAGCCCCCAAGGCCGACGATGAAGACGAGGACCATGATGTTGCCGAGCCGCGTGAGGCCGCGCAGCCGAGCCGCGGGCGATGCGGGGGCTCCCGCTGGTGCCGCTCCGTCGTCGCCCGGCGAGCGAGCGATCCCCATCATGCTCATGGGCGTCCCTCCGGTGACACGGGCGACGCGCTGCCCTGCGGGCGGGTTGGGGCCGCGTCCGCCATAACCGCACTCCGACCTTGATCGAGCGTCGGCGGCGAAGCCTCCGCGGCCGTGACACGCTTCTCGTAGATCTCCTGCGTCGGCCCGAACCGAGCGAGCGTGCCCCCTTGCAGCACCGCCACCTTGTCGGCGACGGTGAGGCACGCGACGCGGTGCGCGATGAGGACGACGACGGTGCCGCCGGCCTTCGCCACGGCCACCGCATGGAGGAGCGCCCGCTCGCCGCAGTCGTCGAGGTGCAGGTAGGGCTCGTCGAGCACGACGAGCTGGGGGCGGCCGAAGAAGGCACGCGCCAGCGCGATCCGTTGCCGGTGCCCCCCGGGGAGCGCGGTGATCGTGCTGAGCTCCGTGTCGTACCCTGCGGCGAGCTGCATGATGGCCGCATGTACGCCGACGAGCTTGGCCGCCGCCGTGACGGCCGCCATGTCGATGGGTCCGAGGCGGGCGATGTTCTCCGCGATCGTGCCCTCGAACAGTTCAGGCTCGGGCGGCAGGTAGCCGAGGTGACGGGCGCCGCTGCCGCCGACCCAGGTGCCGACGTCGATGTCGTCGAGCTGCACGCGGCCCACGGTGGGCGCCAGCGTCCCGGCGATGACGCGCCCCAACGTGGTCTTCCCCGACCCGGTAGGCCCGACGATGCACAGGCACTCGCCCGGACTGAGCGTCAGCGACACCCCCTGCAGCACCAGGCTTGTCGTGCCCTGCGGCACGTAGGTCATGTTGCGCACGCGCAGCTCGCCCCGCGGGACGCCGGTCGGAGGGACCTGAGGCTCGGCGGTCCGGCCGCCCGTCGACAGGACCTCCGTCAGCCGGTCGTGGGCGAGCCGCACCGAGCCGAGCGCCTTCCAGCCGACGATCGCCCCCTCGATCGGCCCGAGACCACGCCCCAAGAGGAGCGAGGCGACGAAGATGATGCCGGGGTTGAGGTGGTCCCTCAAAACCAGCCACGCGGCAGCGCCCATGATGAGGACCTGAGCGAGGGAGCGCGTTGCCCGCGAGAGCGCCTGGAACGCCTCGCCGCGCCGTAGCGCCGACCCCTGCGCGGCGCGCGCCGCCAACTGGTGGCCGCCGATGGATCGCGCGACGCCGTCGAGCATGCCCATGGCGCGGATCGCCTGCAGGTTGCCCACCGCGGCACTCAATCGTTGCTGGACCCGCGCCTCGGCGACTTGGGCACGGTTGATCGCATCCCTGGTCAGGAGCTCACCGCCGAGCGCGCTGGCGACCATCACCAGGACGCCGGTCGCCGCGATGCCGCCGAGCAGCGGATCGACGAGGAAGAGGAGGCCGACGAAGACGATCGCCCAGGGCAGGTCGAACAGGGACAGGCATCCCGGCGACCCGATGAACTGACGCAGCGCCGTCAGGTCGCGGTAGGTCTCGGCGGCGACGTTGCGGTCCCTTCGCTCGGCGTAGGCGAAGGTCGCGCTGAGCGCCGAGGGGCGCAGGCGATCCTCGAGCCACAGTCCGAGGCGGGCCATGATCCCGCGCCGCAGCGAGTCCAAAGCGGCGTCGACGAGCACCGCCGCGGCGATGATGCCCGTCAGCATGACGAGCGTGTCGACGCTGCGGCTCGGCAGCACTCGATCGTAGATCTGCAGGAGGAAGAGCGGCGGTGCGAGCAGAAGCAGGTTGTAGCCGCAGCTGTAGGCGAAGACGAGGCCGAACGTGCCGCGGCAGGCGCTGAGCGCCCGTTGCAGCTCGGTGGGGCACCGTCGCCGGTCGAACCTGTCTTGGGTCAGCATGGCGGGCACGGGTCGGGTTCCTGGTCCATGGGTCGGCGCACGTTTTCGAGGGACGCCGCGGCGCGCGACGCGACGGAGGCCTCGCTCGACCGGAGGGCCCCTGGCATTGGATCGCCAAGCCCCTCGCGGTCGAGGTCAGGCCGGGATCTGCTCCCGGCCTGCAGGTCAGAGGACGTCCGCGTCGCTATCGATGATCGAGTCGAGGTCGAGGCCCAGGTTGATCTGGGTGATCGGCGATGCGTTCACGGCAGTGGACGTTGCCGTGGCAAGGTTCGCGGCGTTGACCGCGATCAGCCCGGCCGCCACGTCGTTGCCGCCGGAATCGGCCTGCGAGCCAGCCGACGCGTCGTTGTCGCTGACGTTCCAGTTGGCCTGTTCCATCAGCGTCTGGATGGCATTCATGGTCCGCTCCTTAGGGTTGCACCCTCAACGGCGGGCATGCCGCTGCGGGTAGCTGAACGGGCCGTTCAGGCCATGATGTCGGATGGGCTCAACAGCTCGGCGTCCGCATCGAAGAGCGCGTCGATGTCCGACCCGACGTTGGCCTGGGTCACCGGCGACAGGTTCACGCCGGCCGCGGTCGCGGTTTGCGGGTTGAGCAGGTTCGCCGCGATCAGGCCGCCCACGACCTGGTCCCCGCCTCCGCTCGCCATGGCGGCGGCCGGGGAGTCGTGGTCGCTGTGATTCACGTTCCCCTGGGGAATGTATGAGAAGTTCGTGTTCATCGTCAGTCCTTCCTTTCGGTGCCACGCAGCCGCCGGCATCGCTCGCCGACCCCGACGCTGCCCCTGCAAGCTGACGGCGAATCCTCGGGCCCGATATTGCCAGGATGGGGGCAGCCCCCTGCACGCGGCCACGCCGTCGGGGTCGCCCCGCCGGATGTGACGTCATCACTTCCGGTGCACGTCGGCATGGGGACACGAGCGTAGACACCCCAGCGAGGGGCGTCCCATCGGACCCGTCCGCCGCGCGGCGGGGCGAGCCCGACACCCCCGATCGGAGCCATCGGCACGCGGCCACCCTCCGCCAGCATCCTGATGGGCTGCCCCGCAAGGCCGGTCGGCACGCAGGCTCCGGCGAGGTACAATCTGTGATCATCAACCCTTACATCAACCCCGGGTTGTAGTGGTGGGCCCCGTGCCGAAATACTTCTTTCACCTTGTCTCGCAGCACAGCGCCCATCGCGATCGCGATGGCGTTGAGTTGCCGAGCGATGCCGCGGCCGGACAGACGGCGGCGGAGGTTGTCGGAGACATCCTGCGCCGCGAGCCAGATGTCCTTCGCGAGTGGACAACCTGGAGCATCGAAATCGAAGATGCACACGGCAGACGGGTAGCGAACGTGCCGCTTACCCAGAAAAAGCCGCAACGATGACGGTCACTCGGAGTTGGCAAAACACAGCATGGAGGAAAAGACCGAGGACACCGCCGACCGGAACCCGCAATCGCTCGCCGACATCCTCAAGCAGGGTGGCTAAAGCTATCACAAGCGCAGGCATGGCAAGCCTGTAGCCGGAGTTTCGCATGTCGAGAGAGGTGGATCAGCGGGCGCTGTTCGAACGGCCCGTCCTCGTCGTGATCGAACGCGGAGCGTTGCTCCGGTCCTTGATGCGAAGCGTCCTCGAGGCGCAGTTCGACCAGTTCGACGTGCTGGAGTTCGCCGGCCACGACGAGGTCGACAACGCCGACGGCCGCAACGTACGGCTCGTCGTCGTGGGAGTTGCCGGGACGGCCGGGATCGAGCAGCAGTCCGAGGCGCTGCGCAAGGTCGTCGACGCCGTCCCCGACACCCCGGTTGCCCTCATCTGCGAGACCGACGAGACCGACTTCGCTTGGACGCTGCGAGCGGGCATCAAGGGCGTCATCTGCTCGACGACGACGCCCATCGAGATCGTCATCCCCGCCCTTCAGCTGCTGCTCGCCGGCGGGACGTACTACACGACCTCGCTGCTCGACGGCGTCCGACCGCACGGCCCTCGACACCACAGCGCACCAGCGAGTGACCCTGCCTTCGATGGCGCTGCGGCAAACATCGCCGTGCTGCTGACCGCTCGCGAGCAGCAGGTGCTGAACCAGATCTGCAATGCGCAGTCGAACAAGCAGATCGCCCGCAGCCTCAGCATCTCCGAGAACACCGCCAAGATGCACGTGCGCCGGATCCTGTCGAAGCTGCACGTGCGCACCCGCATCGAGGCCGCGCTCCTGTTCCGTTCCCCCGTCGACCAGGCGTCCTGACGCGCCGCGCCACCGTGCGGTCGCGCAGCGCGAAGGCCGGCAGTGCGCCGCGGCGGCGACGGCGGAGGGGCACACTGCCCGCGCCGCCACTCGGCCCGCCTGCGTCAGCTTGCCGGGCGAAGGCAGCCGGCGAGGTTGTCCGCGATGGTCCTGATCAGCGTCGGATAAAAGTCCGGACCCGGGCGGATGTCCGCCCCCAACGGGTCGAGGGCGCCTTTGCTCGCATCGGTGCCTTCGATGACGGCGTCGACGAGGCGCGGTTCGAACTGGGGCTCCGAGAAGACGCAGGCGGCATCGGTGTCTGCGATGATCGCCTTGACCTCGGCGATCCGTGCCGGGCTCGGCTGCGCCGCATCGCCGAGCGAGATGGCACCGGTCGCCTCGACGTCGAAGCGCGCTTCGAAGTAGTGGTAGGCGTCGTGGAAGACCACGAAGCTCTGGCCGCGCACCGGCTCGACCGTCTCCGACACCTCTGCGATCAGCGTGTCGAGTTCCCCCTTCGCCGAGGCGGCGTTGCCGTAGTAGGTGGACGCGTTGTCCGGGTCGACCTGCGACAGCGCGGCTGCGATGGCGTCCACCCAGATCTTTGCATTCTCCGGATCGAGCCAAGCATGGGGATCCACGCCGTGGTGGGCGTGCGCGTCATCGTGGCCATGATCGTCGTGCGCGGCAGCGTCTTCGTGATCGTCGTCGGCGTCGGCCGCGTCGTCCCCAGGGCCAAGTCCGTCGCCGTGGTCATCGGCTTCGAAGGTCGCGCCCCCGCGGGACTCCAGGCGAATGGTGTTCGGCAGCTCCAGAAGCGCGACGGTCTGAGCATCACCCGCCAAAGAGCCGATGGTGCGGGCGAAGGCGGGGCTCAGCTCCTCGCCGATCCAGAACACAATGTCGGCGTCCTGCATGGCGGCGGCTTCCGATGGCCGCATGGCGTATCCGTGCGGCGAGGCGCCGGGCGGGACGACGAGGGTCGGCTCGCCAACGCCCTCCATCACGCGCGACACCAGGGAGTGGACGGGCAAGATGTCCACCGCGACCTGCGGGGCTGCAAGAGCGGGCGCTGCCACCGCTGACACGAGGGCAGTGGCAAGGAGATGGGGCTTCATGGTTCGCACCTTCGCTTGAACGAGCGCCGACGACGGCATATTGTGACGTTATAATGTATCGTCGAACGGAACCAGCCCCATCAACCGAGCGCGCGCTCGAAGCGGCCGAGCGGCTGTGCGCTGCCCGCGGCCAGCGCCTGACGCTGCGCCGTCGGCACACGCTCAAGATCTTGTTGGAGGCTGAGCGGCCGCTCGGTGCCTACGATGTCTTGCATCGTCTCACCGCCCTCGGCTTCGCTGCGCAGCCGCCCGTGGCCTACCGCGCGCTCGACTTTCTCATCGAGCAGGGGTTCGTCCACAAGCTCCGGGACACGAAGACGTTTCTGGCGTGTCGCCACCCCCTGGAGAGCCACGGCGCGGCGTTCCTGATTTGCCGCGGGTGCGGGCAGGTGGACGAAATCTGCGTCGAGCCGAAGAAGGGCGCGTTCGGGCGTGCTGCCCGCGAGGCGGGCTTCATCATCGAGAACACCGTGCTCGAAGCGGAAGGTGTGTGCGCGCAATGCTCCAGGACCGACGCGTGACGCTCCTGCGCGGCACTGAGCTTTCGGTGACGCTCGGCGCGCGAACCGTGCTCCAGGGCGTTGAGATCGCGATCGAGCAGAACGAGATCGTCACCGTCATCGGCCCCAACGGCTCCGGCAAGTCGACGCTTTTGCGAACGCTCCTCGGGATGCTCGTCCCCCGCCGCGGTACGGTCACGCGCAGGGACGGTCTCGTCGTCGGCTATCTGCCGCAACGTCTGGCGCTCGACCCTACCATGCCCATGAGCGTCTGCCGGTTCCTCAACCTGCCGCATCGAGCGCGCCGTGCCGACCGGGAGGCTGTGCTGTCGCGCGTCGGGTTGCCGGGCTTCGAGCGCCGGCCCATGGCCGCGCTGTCGGGGGGAGAGTTTCAGCGCGCGCTGTTGGCAAGGGCGCTGGTCGCCCGACCGGACATTCTGATGCTCGACGAGCCCACCCAGGGGCTCGATCAGACGGGGGCTGCCGCATTCTACAAGCTGATCGATGCCGTGCGCGGGGAAACCGGCTGCGCCGTCCTGATGGTCAGCCATGACCTTCACGTGGTGATGGCCGCGTCCGACCGCGTGGTCTGCCTCGCCTCCGGCAGCGTCTGTTGCGAGGGCGCGCCGGAGCATGTCGCGAGCGCGCCCGCCTATCGCAGCCTCTTCGGCGAAGGCACCGAGGGCGCGCTCGCGCTCTACCGCCACCACGACCACGCCCATCACCTCCACGGTCCGCACGAAGACTGTTCGTGATGCTCGACGACTTCCTGACGCGGGCTGCGCTGGCCGGCGTCGGCGTCGCGCTTGCCGCAGGGCCCCTCGGCTGCTTCGTGGTGTGGCGCCGCATGGCCTACTTCGGCGACGCCACGGCCCACGCCGCCATCCTCGGCGTGGCGCTCGCGCTCGCGCTCAACATCTCGCTGTTCGTGGGCGTCGTCGCGGTGTCGCTCCTGATGGCCGCGACGGTCTCGGGGCTTTCCGGCCGGGGCGTCGCAATGGACACGATGCTGGGTGTTCTTGCCCACACCGCGCTCGCCGCGGGGCTCGTCGCCGTCTCGTTCCTCGTCGGCGTCAGGATGGACCTCGTCGCCTACCTCTTCGGCGACATCCTGGCGGTGAAGCGCACCGACTTGGCTGTGATCTATGGCGGCGCGGCGCTCGTCGTCGGCCTTCTTGCGTGGCGCTGGTCGGCGCTTCTCACGTCCACCCTCAATCCAGACCTTGCCGGGGCGAGCGGCATCGATGCCGGACGCGAACAGCTCGTGCTGACCTTGGCGCTCGCCATCACGGTGGCCGTCGCCATCAAGGTGGTCGGCGCGATCCTCATCGCCTCGATGCTGATCATCCCTGCCGCCGCCGCCCGCCCCCTCTCGCGCACGCCTGAAGCCATGGCCGTCCTCGCCGCACTCTTCGGAGCCATCGCCGCGCTCGGTGGCCTCTGGGGGTCCTTCCACTTCGACACGCCGACAGGGCCGACGATCGTGGTCACGGCATCGACGTTATGCGCGGCGACGATGATCATCGGGGCCATCCGCCGAGCCGTCGAGGCAAGTTCGTCGAACGCGGCGGACCCGAGACACAGATGATGTCGTCGATCACGACCCCGCTCGAGATGAGCCGCGCCCCTCCGGTATGCCTCCCGCTCGGCCTTGCGCTTGGTGAAGCGTCCATCGTCCGCGACTGACAGGGCCCCGGGAGTGTCCCCGCTCCGAGCTGGACCCTGTCCGTGTCGTGGTCCCGTTGGGACCCGGGCGCCGACGGCGAGCGGGGCGGTTGAGCTTGCCGGCCGTCCGGGCTACGCCCCTCGGGTAGGCGCCTGTAGCTCAGCTGGTAGAGCATCCGACTTTTAATCGGCAGGTCGTGGGTTCGAGTCCCACCGGGCGTACCACAGCCTTGAGATCCTTATCGAATGCGACCTCTGATGCTACAGAGCCATGGTCGCGTGCGGTTGATGCATCAGCACACGGTGCCTTAGTTCGACCGATGCAACAACGGTCCGACGGGCGCGAGCTCACCAGGTGTCGATGAACCCTCGACGCTCGCCCCGACGAGGCTCGCCCGCTGCACGCGCGCCGGCCACGATCATCCGGCGGGTCTCCACCGGGTCGATCACCGCGTCGATCTCGAGGCCAGAGGCGTAGCTCACCGCCTTGCCCTTGGCGTAGAGCTCACCCAGAAGGCGCTCGTAGAGCCCCTCGCGCGCGGCGGGGTCGGCCTCCGCGTCGAGCTCGCGGCGGTAGCCGAGCCGCACTGCGCCCTCGAGGCCCATGCCGCCGAACTCGCCCGTCGGCCAGCTCACGGTGAACGCCGCCCTGTGGAAGCTGCCGCCCAGCATGGCCATGGCGCCGAGCCCGTACCCCTTGCGCAGCACGACGCCGAACATCGGCACCGTGAGCGCCGCGCCGGTGACGAACATGCGGCACACGTGCCGCACCAGGCCGGTGCGCTCCGCCTCGGGACCCACCATGAAGCCCGGCGTGTCGACCAGCGAGACGAGGGGCAGGCCGAACGCGTCGCATAGCTGCATGAAGCGCGCCGCCTTGTCCGCCGCGGGGGCGTCGATGGCCCCGCCGAGGTGCCGCGAGTTGTTGGCGATGAGGCCGAACGGGCGCCCCTCGATCCGCACCAGCGCCGTCACCATGCCGATGCCGAACTCACGGCGCAGCTCCAGCACCGAGCCCTCGTCCGCCAGCGCCGCGATGACGGTGCGCACCTCGTGGCTGCGCAGCCGGTTCTCCGGGATCGCCTGCCGCAGGATGCGCTGGTCCGGCTCGCTCCAGGTGGCGAGGCGGCCTTGGAAGTAGCCGAGGTACTGTCTGGCCGCCCGGCACGCCTCCCGCTCGTCCGCCACGCGCACGTCGACGACGCCGTTGGGCGACTGGACCGCCGTCGGCCCGACCTCCTCCGCGGCGTACGCACCGAGCCCGCCGCCCTCGATCATGGCGGGCCCGGCCATGCCGATGCTTGCGCCCTCGTCCGCGATGATGACGTCGCAGCAGCCGCGAGCGCCGCGTTGCCCGCGAAGCACCGCCCAGAGACGACGCCGACCAGCGGGACCTTCCCGGACAGCGCCGCGAACCGGCCGAAGGTCGGGTTGTCGAGCCCCGCGATGGACACCCGCTCCGTCTCGCCAGGACGCCCGCCGCCACCCTCGGCGAACAGGATGACGGGGAGCGACAGGTCGCCGGCGAGGCCGAAGATGCGGTCCGTCTTGCGGTGGTTGCGCTGCCCCTGGGTGCCGGCGAGCACCATGTAGTCGTAGAGCGCGAGCGCGCACTGCGCTCGCTCAGGCCCGAACAGCGCGGCGTTCACCGTCCCCGTCCCGGTCACGATGCCGTCGCCGGAGGTGTTGGCGACGAGGTCGTCCATCGTCCGCCGCGCCCGCTGCGCCGCGACGGCGAACGCGCCGTACTCCACGAAGCTGCCCGGGTCGATGAGGTCGGCAAGGTTCTCCCGCGCCGTGCGTTGGCCCCTCGCGTGGCGCCGCGCCACCGCCTCGGGGCGGCCCTCGTCGAGCCCGACCGCGGCGCGGGCGAACACCTCCGCAAGGTCCGGACGGATGGCCTCGAGGTCGGCCTCCTCAGTGGCGTCCGCCTCCGCCTCGGCGTGCTCGGCGGGCTCCAGCGTCAGGATCGGCGCTCCCTTCGCGCAGCGCCTCTCCCACGCGGGCGAGGACGGCAAGAACGGTGCCCGCCGTCGGCGCTGACACCACGTGCTGCATCTTCATCGCCTCCAGCACGGCGACTTGACGACCGGCGCCCACCACGTCGCCGACGGCAACGTCCACGGTGACCAGCGTCGCCTGCATCGGCGCGCGGACGGTGCCGGCATCGCCGGGCCCGGCGTCGATGGATGCGGCCTCGCGCCGCTCGGCCTCGGGCAAGGGGGCCAGCGCCTCGGCGGCCATGGCGAGCTCGGCGGCATGGGCCTCGACGAAGCCCGTGGTGATCGCGTTGGCGCCGACCTCGGGTCGCGCGAGGAGCGCTCGCAGCCAAGCGATGTTGGTCCCCGGACCCTCGACGACGAACTCGCCGAGCGCCCGCTCGGCCTTGGCGACGGCGGCGGCGTAGCCGTCCTCGCTGCGCACGACGACCTTGGCGAGGAGGCTGTCGAAGCGCGGCGACGGATCGGTGCCGGCACCCGCGTAGCCGTCGACGCGCACGCCGGGACCGGACGGCGCCTCGTAGCGGGTGATCGGGCGGACCGCCGAGCGCGCCTCCCCCGACGCGTCCATCCGCTCCATGGCGACGCGGGCCTGCAGCGCGGTGCCGCGCAGCCTGCCGATCCTGTCCTGGGACAGTCCGAGGTCGGCGAGGCTGGCACCCGTGGCGATCACGAGCTGCAGCCGCACGAGGTCGAGCCCGAACACCTCCTCGGTCACCGTGTGCTCCACCTGGATGCGCGGGTTCGCCTCGATGAAGGCCGGCTCGGGCGCGAGGAGGAACTCGAACGTGCCGAGGCTGCGATAGGTGTCGCTCGCGGCCATGGCGCAGGCCCAGCCGGTGAGCCGGTCGCGCAGCGCAGGGCCGATCGACGGGCTCGGTGCGACCTCGATCAGCTTCTGGTGCCGGCGCTGCAACGTGCACTCGCGCTCGCCGAGGTGGACGACGGCACCGGTGCCGTCGCCGAGCACCTGCACCTCCACGTGCCGCGCGTCGGGCAGGAAGCGCTCCACCGTGAGGGACGGGTCGCCAAAGGCGGCGTCCGCCTCGGCGGCGCAGCGCGACCAGGCGGCCTCGAGCTCCGAGGCGCCGCGCACGACGCGCATGCCGCGCCCCCCGCCGCCGGCGACCGCCTTGACCATCGCCGCCTCGCCGTCGCCGAGGTCGCGCAGGAAGGTGTCGGCATCCTCGAGGCTCGTCGCACCGACCGTGCCCGGGACGACCGGCACGCCGAGCGCCTCCGCTCGCGCCTTCGCCGCCACCTTGTCGCCGAACAGGGCGAGCGAGGATGGCCGAGGGCCGACGAAGACGAGCCCGGCGGCCTCGCAGGCCCGGGCGAACGCCGCGCTCTCCGACAGGAAGCCGTAGCCGGGATGGACGGCGTCGCAGCCCGCCTGCTGCGCCGCCCGCACGAGCGCATCGAGGTCGAGGTAGGCCGCCGGACCCTCGGCCGGAAGCGCGACCGCCGCGTCCGCGCGGCGCACGTGGGGGCTCGATGCGTCGTCGGCGGAGTGCACGGCGACGGTGCCGATCCCCACCTCCGCGGCCGTGCGGGCAATCCGCACGGCGATCTCGCCGCGGTTGGCGATGAGGAGCCGCGTGATCAAGCGGCCAGCTCGACATCCGCGGACGAGCGCGCTGGCTGCCGCACCGCCCTGCCAAGCCCCGGTCGCGCAGCGGCCGCCTTGCCCAGTCCGGCCATGCCGCGCGTCCCGCTCAACGTTGCCCCCTCAAGCTGCTGTCCGACGGTCCCGGCAACGCTCGGCCGGCGACGCCTCAGCCCAAGCATAGGCGTCGCGGCCCGCTTCATAAAGCCAGCGGTGCCGGATGCAGGACGGCAACCGAGCGCTGCATGCTTCCCTCGTCGGGCGATCCCCCGCACACTGGGGCGACGGCGAACCGAAGGCGAGGCAAGACGATCATGCGAAACATCCCGCTGAACGAGGCGCTCGTCGAGGCGCGCCAGACCTACGCAGCGTCACGGCCGCGGACGCAGGCGGTGCACGAGGCAGCCTGCGCGCACCTGCCCGGCGGCAACACGCGCTCGGTGCTCTACCACGGGCCGTTCCCGATGCGGGTCGAGCGCGGCGAGGGGCCATACCTGTTCGACGTGGACGGGCATCGCCTCGTCAACCTCCTCGGTGAGTACACCGCCGGCGTCTTCGGCCACTCCCATCCCGTGATCCGGCGGGCGCTGGAGGAGGCGATCGCCGACGGGCTCAACCTCGGCGCCCACACCGTCGCCGAGGCCGAGCTCGCCGCCCTTGTCACCGCACGCTTCCCCACGATGGAGCAGCTTCGCTTCACCAACTCCGGCACCGAGGCGAACCTGATGGCGGTGTCGACGGCCCGCCACGTCACCGGGCGCAGCAAGGTCATGGTGATCAACGGCGGCTACCACGGCGGGCTGTTGTACTTCGGCGGCGGCGGCATCCCCATCAACGCACCCTTCCCGTTCGTCCTCGCGCCCTACAACGACGCCGCCACGGCCTGCCGGCTCGTCGAGGAGCACGCCGACGACCTCGCCTGCGTGCTCGTCGAGCCCATGATGGGGTCCGGCGGCTGCATCCCCGCTGCGCCGGGGTTCCTCGCGTCGCTTCGCGAGGCGACGACGAGTGCGGGCGCGCTCCTCATCCTCGACGAGGTCATGACGTCGCGCTTCGGCCGGCACGGCGGCGGAGCCCTCGCCGGCGTGACGGCGGACCTCATGACGCTCGGCAAGTGGGTCGGCGGCGGGATGTCGTTCGGCGCCTTCGGCGGACGGGCGGACATCATGGCGATCTACGACCCGACCGCCGAAGGCGCGATCCCCCACGCCGGGACCTTCAACAACAACGTCCTCTCCATGCGCGCCGGCATCGCCGCCCTCGCCGAGGCGTTCACGCCGGACGTCGCGGAGGCTTTGCACGCCCGCGGCGAGGCGCTCCGCGGGAGGATGAACGCGGTCTTCGAACAGCACCACGTCGGCATGAGCCTCACCGGGATCGGCTCGCTGATGACGATCCACGCGACGGCCAGCCCGGTGAACTCCCCCGCGGACCTTGCCACCGCCGACGACGGCGCGAAGGAGCTCGTCTTCCTCGACCTCCTCGAGCGTGGCTACTACGTGGCGCGGCGCGGCTTCATCGCGCTGTCCGTGGCGCTGGGCGAGGCCGAGCTCGACGGCTTCGTCGACGCCGTGGAGGACGTCGTGCGGCACCGCCGCGCGGTGCTGCCGTCGCGCCTCGCCGCGGCGGCCTGAGCCTCGCGTGCGACCCATGCGACCAACTGGCCTCCCGCGGAACGGGAGGCGTGGAGCGTCGTTCGCCGTCGCAACGATGGAGGTAGCTCATGTCGAGCGGAGACAGGTCCGGGACGCAGGCCAAGCACGACCCGAAGGACGTCGAGGACGCCCACACCACCGACCAGCTGCGCGCGGAGATCGATGCCGGTAAGACGGGCGACAAGAACGCCCACAACGACCCCTCGGCCGCTCCCCTCGGTGCGGACGCGGAGGCCGGCGGCCGGCCGACGCCGCGCGAGGACATCGAGGAGGCGCGAAGGAACGAGGTCCGCAAGGACTGACGGCTCGCACGCCACAAGGGCACGCGCTCAGATGACGACCGCGTGCCCGTCCTTGCGGGGATCCGAGCCGGCCGCGTAGACGTCGCCCCAGCGGGCGATGGCCTGGGCCCCGCCGAACGCGAACGCCGTGTTGGGCGCTTCGTGCACGACCTCGTGCCCGCGCGCCACGAGGCCCTCCACCGTCTCAGGCCGCATGTGCCGCTCCACGGCGACGCGACGCCCGGCGAGGAAGCGGAAGCGCGGCGCGTCGATGGCCGACTGCAGCCCCTGCCCATAGCGCGCGATCCGGGTAATGAGCTGGGCGTGACCCTGCGGCTGGATCGGCCCACCCATCACACCGAACGCCATGAACGGCGCGCCTCCCCGGGTAACGAACCCCGGGATGATGGTGTGGAACGGCCGCTTGCCGGGACCGACGACGTTGGGGCTCGCCGGGTCGACGACGAACCCGGCGCCGCGGTTCTGCAGGCTGATGCCGTAGCGCTCGACGACGACGCCGGAGCCGAAGCCCATGTAGTTGGACTGGATGAAGGAGACCATCATCCCGTCCGCGTCCGCGGTCGTGAGGATCACGGTACCGCCGGCGAGCGGCAGCCCGGTCTCCGGCTCGCCGGCTCGGTCGGGGTCGATCAGCTTGGTGCGGGCGTCGAGGTAGGCGGGGTCCAGCATCTGGGCCGGCGTCACCTGCATGTGCGCTGGATCGGCGACGTGGGCGTGAAGGTCTGCGAACGCGAGCTTCACCGCCTCGATCATGAGGTGCATGGCCTCGACGCCGTCCGGATCGTCGGGCAGATCGAGCCGGTCGAGGATGCCGAGCGCGATGAGCGCGGCGATGCCCTGTCCGTTCGGACCGATCTCGTGGGTTTCCACCCCGTGGGCGGACATCGCCAGCGGCTCCACCCAGTCGGCGGTGTGGGCGGCGAGGTCCGCCTCGGTCATCGCGCCCCCCTCCGCCTGCGCACGGGCGGCGATCTCCCTCGCGATCGCCCCGGTGTAGAACTCCTCGCCCTTGGACCGTGCGATGAGCTCCAGCGCCTCGGCGGCCGCGGGCATGGCGAACACCTCCCCGGCCGCCGGCGCGTGCCCGCGCGGCATGAAGGTCGGCGCGAAGCCCGGCTGCCCCGACAGCCGCTCGGTCTGGTTCGCCCACGAGGCCGCGGTAACGGGCCCGACTCCGTAGCCGTCCCGAGCGATGCGGATGGCGTCCTCGAGGAGGTCGGCGAACGGCAGCCGCCCGAACCGGTCCGACAGCGCGCGCCAGGCCGAGACCGCGCCGGGCACGGTGACGGTGTCCCAACCCTCGTGGGGCATCGTGGTGCGGCCGGAGAAGCGCTTCGCCGTCCAGCCCTGCGGCGAGCGCCCGCTGGCGTTGAGCCCGTGCAGCGCGGTCCCGTCCCAGACGAGCGCGAACGCGTCCGACCCGAGGCCGTTCGACACCGGTTCGGTCACCGTGAGCACGGCGGCGGTGGCGAGCGCCGCGTCGACGGCGTTGCCCCCGCGCCGCAGCGCGGCGATGCCAGCCTGGGCGGCGAGCGGTTCGGACGCCGCCACCGCGGCGCGGCCGAAGTTCGTCGAGCGGGCGGACGGATAGAGACTGCGCTGATGGAAGTTCATGGCACCATGATCGCAACGTCGTCGTGTCGTAACACCGGTGGCGGAGGCCTTCCACCACGCCTCAGCGGTGCCGCTCCGATCATTGACATCTGCGGTTCATTGTTTAGCTACAGTGTTGGATCGGCCGAGCCGAATGACCGCCGCGCGCCCATTGTCGCCGCGCCGCCAAGCAAGAGACAACCAAACCATTTCTGACCCGATGTTCAACGAACTCGGCCTCAGCCCGAAGGTGCTTTCCGCCGTCGAGGCTGCCGGGTACACCAAGCCGACGCCCATCCAGGCGGAGGCGATCCCGCACGCGTTGCAGAAGAAGGACGTGCTCGGCCTCGCGCAGACCGGGACGGGCAAGACCGCCTCGTTCGTTTTGCCGATGCTGTCCCTCCTCGAGAAGGGACGGGCCAGGGCGCGCATGCCGCGCACGCTCATCCTCGAGCCGACCCGCGAGCTCGCCGCCCAGGTGGAGGAGAGCTTCGAGAAGTACGGCGTCAACCACAAGCTGACAGTCGCGCTGCTCATCGGCGGCGTGTCCTTCGGCGACCAGAACCGCAAGATCGATCGTGGCGCCGACGTCGTCATCGCGACGCCGGGTCGCCTGCTCGACCACATCGAGCGCGGCAAGCTCCTCTTGCAGCAGATCGAGATCCTCGTCGTCGACGAGGCGGACCGCATGCTCGACATGGGCTTCATCCCGGACATCGAGCGCATCTGCAAGCTGCTGCCGACGCGACGCCAGACGTTGTTCTTCTCGGCCACGATGCCGAAGGAGATCGTCAGCCTCGTCGACCGCTTCCTCACCGACCCCGTGCGGGTGGCGGTCTCCCCGCCGTCCTCGGCGGCCGAGACCGTGACCCAGCGCTTCGTGAAGTCCGGCGCGTTGCCTAAGGAGAAGCGCGAGACGCTGCGCCGTCTGCTGCACGCGGCGGACGAGCTCACCAACGGCATCATCTTCTGCAACCGCAAGCGCGACATCGGCACGCTCTTCCGCTCGCTGGAGCGGCATGGTTTCTCGGCCGGTGCGCTGCACGGCGACCTCGACCAGCGCACCCGCATGGCGACGCTGGACGCCTTCAAGACGAACAAGCTGACGCTTCTCGTCGCCTCGGACGTCGCCGCCCGCGGGCTCGACATCCCTAAGGTCAGTCACATCTTCAACTACGACGTCCCGCACAACGCGGAGGACTACGTCCACCGCATCGGCCGCACCGGGCGGGCCGGACGCTCGGGCAGCGCCTTCACCATCGCAACGCCCGAGGACCGCAAGCTCGTGGCAGCCATTGAGGCCATGCTGAAGCATGACGTGACGTGGCTCGATGAGCCGGAGCGTGCCGCGGCTCCCTCGAAGGGGCCGTCGGAGGACGCTCCCGCAGAGAGCCGTGGCAGCGATCGCCGAGGCCGCCGCGAGCAGCGCCGACGCGAGCCGGACCGCACAAGCGCCGAGCATCGCGCCAAGGCGAGCGCCGAACGGTCCGAGGGCGAGCGCCGAGGCGAGCGGCCTCGCGCATCCGAGGGCGGGCGGGGTGGCGAGCCCCAGGGCGAGCGTGGACGCGGGCGCAGCCGTGAGCCGGAGGACTTGCGCGTCGCCTTCAAGGACACGCCCTACGTGCCGGCCTTCCTGACGCGCGCGGTTGAGCCACGCAAGGCGTCCGATCGCTCCGAGGCGCCCGAGCCCGTCGAGTGATCGACGGACCGGCGTCGACGGGACGTTAACCGGCAGGACGGACGTTCGGGCTGCGTCATGCCTTCCTTGGCGCGACAGCCCGAGTGGAGCCTGTGCCCCATACCCGTCCGAACCCGCCATCATCGACCAGCCGGGTACCCCTGCTGCGGCTGGAGCTCGTCGGCCCCGTGGCGGCGTCCGCCGAGGTCGAGGCGCGTCCGGACGAGACCCATGTCGCGCTCGGCGCAGTCCGAGGCGTTGGCACGGACCCAGGCGGGCGCACCACCTCGCCGACCGAGCCGAGCCGGCGTACACCCAAGGAGGCGTCCCCTGCAGCGAGCAAGGACGAGCGAGGATCGACCCCGCCCCGGGCGTGGGACGGTTCGGCGCCGGCGACGAGCGCGCTGAAGGGCAGCGCGGTCGACGGACCGTTCGTCGGCGAGCGGCCGATGCTGATGCGCGATGCTCGACGGCTGTGGATGCGCGGCCGGGCCGGACGCGCGCCACCCGCCGTCCTGATCGTTTCGCTGCACGCCCGTCAATTCACCGAGGTCAGCCAGCTGCCGCGCACGCATCGCGCCATTCGCGACGCGCTCGAGAGGGTCGGGCCCACGTACGCCACGGGGCTGTGCACGCTCGCCCTCCTACTCGAAGTGTCCCCGCCACACCGAGCCGACAGGGTCGCGGAGGCCGTTCGCGACACCCTCGAGCGGTCCTTCGCAGCGGAGGGCCGGGAGGGTATACGCATCGCATGCGGCATCGCGGCGCTGCGTCGCGGCGACGACCCGACCGTCGCGGTGTGCATCGCCGAAGACTGCCTCCGCCTCGCGCAGTCCGGCATGGATCCCATCGTGTCGGAGGCGTCGATGCCCGACGCGCGGCGACACGCCGCCTGATCGCACGCTCAAGCGCAGCATCGATCCGCAAACAGGCGTCTGCGCGCGCAGCGTCCCTGCCCTTCGCCAGGAGCGCTCCAAGTTTAGCGAGGGTATCCTCGAGCGCCGACTTGCAGAGCTCGGCACAACTTGCATGAACGGACTTTACATGGATCGGGCGGTGGTCACAGTCCCGCTCGGGGAGGACGACGCATGCTTGAGGACGATCAGGAGACCAAGGACGGCAAGCTGAACGACCTCGCCGAGAGCGTGCGCGGGCAGAACGGGGACGTCGCCTTCGCGACCTTCGCCGAGCTCCTGTTCCGCCACGCTGCCGCGGAGGATCTCTCGCGCTACAGCGTGGAGGACCTCATGCGCATCGCGCAAAAGGGTTGGGACGCGTTGCAGAAGCGCCCGCTTGATGCGCCGGGCGTCACCGTGATGTCGCCGGAGGAGCTGTCCGTGGTGGAGGCCGGGACGCACCGTGCGATCTCCGTGGTGGAGGCGATCAACGCCGACAAGCCGTTCCTGTTCGGCTCGCTGAAGAACGAGCTCCACGCGCAGGACCTCGAGCTCCACCTCGTGGTCCATCCGATCTTCGCGCTGGAGCGCGACCGGGACGGCAGCCTCGTCGCCTTCCACGGCGAGGCGCAGGCCGGCGACGGTCATGCCCACGAGAGCTTCGTCCACGTCCACATCGAGCCGCTCGACGACGCGGGCGAGCGGGAGGCCCTCGCCGAGGCGTTGACCCGGGTGCTGGCGGACGTCGACGCCGCCGTCGCGGACTGGCCGAAGATGCGCGCGCTCCTGCGCGAGGCGATCGAGCGCTACCGCCACGAGCCGCCGCCGGTGGACACGGACGTTCTGGAAGAGGCGATCGCGTTCCTCGAGACCGTGGAGCGGTCCGACTTCATCCTGACCGGGATGCGTCAGTACACGCTCGACGGTTCGCCGGACGAGGGCGAGCTCGTCGGTGAGGACGACGGGCTCGGCATCCTGCGCGACCCTGAGCTCAAGGTGCTGCGCCGCGGCACGGAGCTCGTCACCATGACGCCGGAGGTGCGCGAGTTCCTCAAGCGTGCCGACCCCATCATCATCGCCAAGGCGAACGTGCAGAGCAGGGTCCACCGGCGGACCCACCTCGACTACATCGGCGTCAAGCGGTTCGAGGACGGCTCCCTCAAGGGTGAGCTGCGCATCGTCGGGCTGTTCACGTCGGCCGCCTACACCGGCTCGGTGTTCGCCATCCCGATGCTGCGGCGCAAGGCGAACAACGTGGTCAGGGCGCTCGGCTTCGACCCGCTCAGCCACTCGGGCAACGCGGTCGTCAACGTCCTCGAGACCTACCCGCGCGACGAGCTGTTCCAGATCGACGAGGGGCTGCTGGCCCGCTTCGCGCTCGCCATCCTGCAGCTCTCGGAGCGACCGCGCGTGCGGGTCCTGTCGCGCATCGACCCGTTCGACCGGTTCGTCTCCGCGCTGATCTTCGTGCCGCGCGACCGCTTCACCACCGCGGTGCGCGAGGCCATCGAGGCGATGATGGCGGAGGCCTACGACGGACACGTGTCGGCGCGCTACGTGTCGATGCCCGAGGGCGTCCTCACCCGCCTCCACCTCATCATCGGCCGGCGCGAGCGCGAGACGCCGCGGCCCGACCCGCGCGAGCTCGAGGATCGCATCTCAGCGCTGATCCGCACATGGTCGGACGAGCTCCTGCGCGCTGCGGTGGCAGCGCCCAAGCTCAGCCTCGACCGCTTCAAGATCGCCGACTGGTCGCCCTCGTTCTCCGACTCCTACAGGGCGACCTACACGGCCGAGCGCGCGGTGCGCGACATCACGATCCTGGAGCGCATCGGCGAGGAGACCCCGACCGCGATCCTGTTCTTCCGGCGCGACGCGGTGGAGGGGCCGGACCGCTGCTCGCTGAAGATCTACCACAAGGACGCACCGATCCTGTTGTCGGCCCGCGTCCCAATCCTCGAGAACATGGGCTTCATCGTCGTCAACGAGCGCACGTTCCGCGTGACCGTGCCGCATTCCGAGGGCGGCATCTACATCCACGACATGACGCTCGCCGTCGCCTCGGGCGAGGCGATCGACGTCGCGGCCCACGCCGAGAAGCTGCAGGCCATGTTCATCGCGGTGTGGGAGGGCATGGCGGAGAGCGACGGCTACAACGCGCTGCTGCTGAACGCCGGCATGGGGTGGCGGGACATCGCCGTGCTGCGCGCGCTCTCGCGCTACCTGCGGCAGGCCGGCATCGCCTACGGCCAGGACCTCATGGCCGACACGTTGAACGCCTATCCCGAGCTCGCCAGCGCGATCGTGGAGCTCTTCCGGGCGCGGTTCGATCCGGACTGGGACGGAGAGGATCGCGAGGCCGCCGCCAACCGGATCGCCAACGGCATCGAAGAGCTCTGCAACGACATCACGAGCCTTGCCGACGACACGATCGTCCACCGCTTCCAGAACCTCGTCGAGGCAGCGGTGCGCACCAACGTCTTCCAGCGCGAGGACGACGGCGAGCCGGCGCGCACGTTCGCCTTCAAGTTCGATCCCCGCAAGATCGTGGGACTGCCGCGCCCAGCGCCGTTCCGTGAGATCTGGGTCTACTCCCCGCGCGTGGAGGGCGTGCACCTGCGCTTCGGCGCCGTCGCCCGCGGCGGTCTGAGGTGGTCGGACCGGCCGCAGGACTTCCGGACCGAGGTGCTCGGCCTCGTCAAGGCGCAGCAGACCAAGAACGCGGTGATCGTGCCGGTGGGCGCCAAGGGCGGCTTCTTCCCCAAGAAGCTGCCGGACCGGGCCAACCGCGACGCCTTCCTCGAGGAGGGCCGCGAGGCCTACAAGGTGTTCGTCGACACCATGCTCGACATCACCGACGACCTCGACGGCGACGAGGTGGTGCCACCGGAGCGCGTGGTCCGCCACGACGGGGACGACGCCTACCTCGTGGTCGCCGCGGACAAGGGCACGGCGACGTTCTCCGACATGGCCAACGCGATCAGCCAGGCGCACGGCTTCTGGCTCGACGACGCGTTCGCCTCCGGCGGCTCGGCGGGATACGACCACAAGGTCATGGGCATCACCGCCAAGGGGGCCTGGGAGGCGGTCAAGCGCCACTTCCGCGAACTCGACCACGACATCCAGACGAAGCCGTTCACCGCGGTCGGGGTCGGCGACATGTCGGGTGACGTGTTCGGCAACGGAATGCTCCTGTCGCGCGTCACCCGCCTCGTCGCCGCGTTCGATCACCGCGACATCTTCATCGACCCGGACCCGGACCCCGAGAGGAGCTACGCCGAGCGCGAGCGGCTGTTCGGGCTGCCGCGCTCGTCCTGGCAGGACTACGACCGCTCGGCGCTGTCGGCGGGGGGCGGCGTCTACTCGCGCTCGGCCAAGTCCATCGAGCTGTCGCCGGAGGCAAGGCTCGCCCTCGACATCGGGCGCGGCTCGCTGACGCCCGCAGACGTGATGCGCGCGATCCTGCAGGCGCCGGTGGATCTCCTTTGGTTCGGCGGGATCGGCACCTACGTGCGCGCGCCGCACGAGTCGAACCTCGACATCGGCGACCGCGCCAACGACGCGATCCGCATCTCGGCGCACGAGGTGCGTGCTGAGGTCGTCGGCGAGGGCGCCAACCTCGGCGTCAGTCACGCCGGACGCATCGCCTACGCGCTGGCGGGTGGCCGCATCAACTCCGACGCCATCGACAACTCGGCGGGCGTCAACACCTCGGACATCGAGGTCAACATCAAGATCGCCCTCGCCGACGCCATGCGGAAGGAGAAGCTGACGCGCGAGGAGCGCAATGCGCTGCTCGCCGAGATGACCGACGAGGTGGCCGCGCTCGTCCTGCGCAACAACTACCTGCAGACGCTCGCGATCTCGTTGTCCAAGATGCAGAACGTGCAAAACGCCGGCTACCAGCGCCGGCTGATGGAGGTCTTGGAGCCGCGCGGCCTCGACCGCGAGATCGAAGGGCTGCCGTCCAACGCCGCGCTCGACGACCGCGTCCACCGCGGCGAGGGGCTGACCCGGCCCGAGATCGGCGTGCTCCTCGCCTACGCCAAGATCACGCTGTTCGACGACATCCTGCAGTCCGACGTCCCCGACGACGACTACCTGTCGCGCGAGGTCTTGCGCTACTTCCCCACACAGATGACCGAGCGCTTCGCCGATGAGGTGCGCGGCCATAAGCTGCGCCGCGAGGTCATCTCGACGATGCTCGCCAACTCGATGATCAACCGGGGCGGGCCGACCTTCGTCGTCCGCGTCGGGGACCAGACGGGCGCGCCGGTGCCGCTGATCGCCCGCGCGTTCGCCGCCGCGCGCGACGCGTTCGGCCTCATCGCCCTCAACGGGGAGATCGACAAGCTCGACAACGTGCTGCCCGGCGACGTGCAGCTGAGGCTCTACGCCAACGTGCGCTCGCTGCTCGTCGATGCCGCGGTCTGGTTCGTGCGCAACGAGAGCTTCGCGACCGGGCTCGAGGACGTCATCGCCCGGTTCCGTGCCGGCATCGACGCGCTGCGCGGGCTCTACCAGACCGTGCTTCCTGAGGACGATGCGGACGAGCTGCGCCAGCACGCCGCCCTGCTCGCGGGCGACGGAGTGCCCGACGCACTGGCCCAGGAGTTTGCCCGCCTGCCGCTCGCCGTCGCCGGGCTCGACGTGACCGTCGTCGCGGACGCCTGCCGGGTCGACCTCGCGGACGCCGGCGCCGTGTGGTTCGCGCTCAACGACCGCTTCCGCATCATGCAGCTCGACGAGACGGCGCGCAGCATCGAAGCGGAGGACTACTACGACGGGCTGGCGCTGGACCGGGCGCGGCGCGTGCTGGCGGACGCCCACCGCAACCTTGCCATCGACGTCCTCATGAGTGTGCGTGAGGGGTCGGGCACCGAGCGGGTCGACGCGTGGCTCGCCTCCCATGGGGCGGTGGTCGCCCAGACGCAGCGCGCCGTCGCCGACATCGTCGGAGGCGGGCGGGCGAGCATCTCGCGCCTCGCCGTCGCCTCCGGCCTCCTCGCCGACCTCGCGGCACCCTCGAGGGTTGCAGCGTGACGGCCCTCCAGGTCCGGGCTCCGTGTGGCTAGCTGATATGCGACGACCCGGTTAACGCCGTCTTCACCGTGCGTCCCCATATGTCGGGGGCGATTTGCGTGAGGGTACTGCGTCGCAATGAGCGATCCATCGGCCGGGGCGCCCGCGGCGTCCCGGCCGCCCGACATCGACACCGTCATCGTCGGCGACGCGCTGGAGGTTCTGCCGCGCCTCGCGCCGGGCTCCATCGACTGCGCGTTCGTCGATCCGCCGTACAACCTCCAGCTCGACGGGGCCCTCCGCCGCCCCAACCAGTCGCGCGTGGCCGGCGTCGACGACGACTGGGACAAGTTCACGGGCTTCGCCGACTTCGACGCCTTCACGCGCGCCTGGCTCGGCCCCGTGCGACGGGCGTTGCGGCCGAACGGCACGCTCTGGGTGATGGGCACCTACCACAGCATCCACCGCGTCGGTGCGGCACTCCAGGACACGGGGTTCTGGATCCTCAACGACGTGGTCTGGGTGAAGACCAACCCGATGCCGAACTTTCGCGGCCGGCGCTTCACCAACGCCCACGAGACGTTGATCTGGGCGGTCGCCGATGCGCGACGGACGGACTACACGTTCAACTATCACTCGATGAAGGCGTTCAACGACGACGTCCAACATCGCTCGGACTGGACGTTGGCGCTGTGCGGCGGGCCCGAGCGGCTGCGCGGACCGGACGGAGCCAAGGCGCATCCGACGCAAAAGCCCGAGGCGTTGGTCGCCCGCGCGCTGCTCGCGTCGACGCGGCCGGGCGACGTCGTCCTCGATCCGTTCCTCGGCACCGGCACCACCGCCGCGGTCGCGCGGCGCTTCGGCCGACGCTACGTGGGGATCGAGCGCGATGCCACCTACGCCGCCCTCGCGAAGGCGCGCATCGCAGCGGTGCAGCCCCACTCCGAGCTGGCGCAGCTCGGCGCCGGCGAGCGGCCCCGCCGCGTCCCGTTCGGCCTCCTCGTGGAGGCGGGCCGGGTGAAGGTGGGCGCCGAGCTCGTCGGTGGCCGCGAAGGGCCTCGCGCGCGGGTGCGGGTGGACGGCTCGATCCGGTCCGGCGACCACGAGGGATCCATCCACAAGGTGGGTGCCGCCGTGCAGGCCCTGCCCGCCTGCAACGGCTGGACCTACTGGAACGTGCGACAGGGCCGCCGGCTCGTCCCCCTCGACGCGCTCCGCGAGGCCATGCGCCGCGAGCTCGCCTGAACCCGCGCCCTCTACGGCGCGAAACCGCTCAGACGGTGATCGCCTCGCCGATCCCTGGCACGGTGACGATGTTGGCCGCCTCCCCCATCTCGCGCCGGAACGCCTCGGCGTCCGGGTCGAGGAACTCGAACGTGCCGTAGTGGCATGGCACGACGGTGTCGAAGTCGAAGTAGCGCTTGCACGCCATCGCCGCGAGCTTGGCGCCCATGGTGAAGCGATCGCCGATCGGCACCAGGCCGACCTTGGGCGACCAGATCTCGTTGTACAGCGCCATGTCGCCGAAGATGCCGGTGTCGCCCATCGCGTAGACCGTCTTCTCACCGTCCGCCTCGATGATCACGCCCAGCGGGTTGCCGAGGTAGATCGGACCCTGGTCGCCGCTCATGGATGACGAATGGAGCGCGTTGACGAACGAGGCACGGACCGGGCCGAGGGCCACCGTGCCGCCGTGGTTGACCGGGTTGGTCTTCTCGACGCCCTGCGCGCCGAGCCAACCGCAGATTTCGTAGGCCGCAGTCACGGTCGCGCCGCTCGCCTGGGCGATCGCCGGCGTGTCGCCGATGTGGTCGCCGTGGCCGTGGGTGATCAGGATATGGGTGACGCCCTCGGCGACCTCCTCCCAGCCACCGTTCCAGGACGGGTTGCCGGTCAGGAAGGGGTCGATGAGGAGCCGCGTCCCCGCGACCTCGAGCCGGAACGTCGCGTGACCGTACCACGTGAGCTGCATGGTGGACCTTTCCCTGCGTTGTGCCTCGACGCTGCCGACCTAGCGGCGGCGGGTGGCCGAAGGTAGGCTCAACCTTGCGCCACGGCGAGCGCGCGCGTCACCACCTTGCGCATGAGCGTCGGCAGTCCGGCGGCCTGCGGGGTGAGCCAGGTGCCCCCCTCGGGCGTCGGCGCGTCGGCGTCCACCGTGGCGACGTACACCTCGAGCGTCAGGGTCGCGTGCGTGAAGCCGTGGTCGATCGCTCCGGCGCCGCGCCATTCGGCCACGAACGGGGCGGTAAGCGAAGGTTCGCCCTCCGCCCAGGGCGTGCCGAACGGCTCGTTCATGCCACCGAGGAGGCCGGCGGACGGACGGCGGCGCACCAGGATGGCGCCGTCCGGTCGCACCGGCACGAATGCCGCGCCGCGCCATGCGGCACGGGGCCGTCGCGCCGCCTTCTTCGGAAAGTCGAGGGGGTCGCCGGTCGCGGCCGCCGCGCATGCTGGCCGCAGCGGACACAGCGCGCAGGCCGGGCCGCGCGGGGTGCAGATCGTCGCTCCGAGGTCCATCATCGCCTGGGCGAAGTCACCCGGACGCTCCGCGGGCAGCATCGCGGCGACGCGGGCCTCCACCTCGCGGGGCACGGCCTTCGGCGGACGTGACAGCCGTACGAGGCGCGCTGTTACGCGCTCCACGTTGCCGTCGACCACCGGGACCGCTTCACCGAACGCGATGGCGGCGACCGCCGCCGCGGTGTAGGCGCCGACGCCCGGCAGCGCGCGCAACCCTTCGCGGGTCCGGGGGAAGGCGCCGTCGCGCGCCACCGTGCGGGCGCAGGCGAGGAGGTTGCGTGCGCGGGCGTAGTACCCAAGCCCAGCCCACGCGGCCATGACCTCGCCGTCGTCCGCCGCGGCGAGCGCGTCGACGGCGGGCCAGCGCTCGAGGAAGCGTTCGTAGTATGGAATGACGGCGGCGACAGTGGTCTGCTGCAGCATCACCTCCGACAGCCAGACGCGATAGGCGTCGGGCGCGCCCTTCTCGACGCGCCAAGGAAGGCGCCTCTTGTGCCGGTCGTACCAGGCGAGAAGCGTGCGTCCCGCGTCCGGGCCGAGTGTGTCCATCGCCGGGTGGTAGCCGCCGCACCGAACGGTGCAAGTGGAGGCTGGTCGCGGCCCCCACGATCCCCGCATCCCAGCGCGCATCGCTGCCCCCGTTGTCCCAGCCGAGCGCATCCGCCATCAAGGGCCATGAAGCCTTACCGTCGCGCCGTCGCCCGCCCCCTCGCCGAGCTCATCGGCCCCATCGTCACGCCGGCCTGCCGGCGAAGGGGCATCGCCGACGCGGCGCTGCTCCTCGACCCGGCGGACGTGTTCGGCGCGCAGTTCGCGAGGTCCGCGGCGATCGAGCGGATCGTGTGGCCGACCGCGGGCCGGGAGGACACCGGAGCCACCCTCGTGGTGCGGGCCGACGCCGCCGCCGCGCTCGCCCTGCAGCATGTGGCGCCACAGGTCGTTGAACGAGCCAACCTCCTCATCGGCTGGCCCGCCATCGCACGGCTTCGCCTGACCCAAGCTCGCGGGCGAGCCTGCCGGCCTCCTCCCATGCTCGCCCCGGTTCCCGTCCCGCCAGCGCCGCCGGACGCAGCGCGGGTCGCGGCGGTCGCCGCCCGGCTCGACGGGATCGATCACCCAGCCGTGAAGGCAGCATTGTCGCGGCTTGGCGCCAGGATCGAGGCAAGTGGTTCCCCGGGGCGACGAAAGCAGCCATAATCAGGCCTTAGTTCCGAGAGGGGTTCCCTGATGCTGACCCGCCGCACGTTCGCCGCGACGCTCGTCGCATTCGCGCTGCCCTTCGCCGCCTCCGCGCACGCGCAGGGAGCGGCAGAGCCCTTGCCCGATGTCGTCCTCGGCGAGGAAGATGCGCCCGTCACCGTCATCGAGTATGCGTCGATGACTTGCCCGCACTGCGCGACCTTCCACACCGGTGCCTTCCAGGAGCTGAAGTCGGAGTACATCGACGCCGGGAAGGTGAAGTTCGTGCTGCGCGAGTTCCCGTTCGACCCGCTCGCTGCGGCCGTGTCGATGCTCGCACGCTGCTCCGGCGACCGGTACTACGACGTGGTCGACCTGTTCTTCGAGACGCAGGCACAGTGGGCCGTGCGCGACGATCCGCTGCCCAAGATCCGCGACCTCGCCAAGCAGGCCGGCTTTACGAGCGAGGCGTTCGAGGCGTGCCTTACCGACCAGGCGCTGCTCGACGGCATCAACGCGGTCAAGGACCACGGCTACAACGAGCTCGGCGTGTCCGCGACGCCGACGATCTTCGTCGACGGGGAGGAGCTCGAGGGGCCCCGCACCATCGGCTCCCTGCGCGAGGCCATCGACCCCAAGCTCGGCTCCTGACCCCGCCCGTCGCGATGACGCCGTCAAGGCTCCATTAAGGCACAGCGCCGAAGCTCGGCCGCGCGGCACCCTCGGCCGCGGCGCGAGGTGCGATGGAGTTCGACAAGCTGCGTCTCATCGGCTTCAAGTCGTTCGTCGACCCGACGGACGTCGTGATCGAGCCGGGCCTGACCGGCGTCGTCGGCCCCAACGGCTGCGGCAAGTCGAACCTCGTGGAAGCGCTGCGCTGGGTGATGGGCGAGGCGTCCTACAAGTCCGTGCGCGGCGCCTCCATGGACGACGTGATCTTCGCTGGCTCGGGGCGTCGCCCGAGCCGCGACACCGCCGAGGTGACGCTCTACCTCGGCAACACCGACCGCACGGCGCCGGCGCAGATGAACGACGCGGACGCGCTCGAGGTCACCCGTCGCATCGGCCGCGGCGTCGGCTCGGACTACCGGGTCAACGGCCGCGCGGTGCGCGCGCGCGACGTGCAGCTCCTGTTCGCGGACGCGGCGACGGGCTCACGCTCGCCGTCCATGGTGCGGCAGGGGCAGGTCGCCGAGCTCATCGCTGCCAAGCCCACCGAGCGGCGCAACGTGCTGGAGGAGGCAGCCGGGATCTCGGGCCTCAAGGCGCGCAAGCACGAGGCGACGCTGCGGCTCAGCGCGGCCGAGCAGAACCTGTCGCGGGTCGAGGACGTCGCCGGTGAGGTCGCGCGGCAGGTGGAGGCCCTGCGCCGGCAGGCGCGTCAGGCGGAGCGCTACAGGACGCTGTCGGCCGACGTGCGGAGGCTCGAGGCGACCGTGCATCACCTGCGCTGGGTGGAGGCTCGCACTGGGCTCGGTGCCGCGGAAGCTGCGACGACCGCCGCCAAGACCGCCCTGGCGGCTGCGGCGGAACGGCAGGTTCGCGCCGCGACGGACGAGGCGGCGGCACGACACGCTCTCCCTCCCCTGCGCGATGCCGCGGCGGATGCAGCCGCACGCCGGCAGCGCGTCGCGGCCGCCCTCGCCACGCTCGACGCGAGCGAGCGCGCCGCCGCGGAGGCCTGTGCCGCCGCAACGCGCCAGGGCGAGGCGCTGGCCGCGGACGTGGCACGGCAGGAGGTCGCGCGGTCCGACGCCGAGGCCGCCCTCGGCAAGCTCGCCGAGGAGGAGCGAAGCATCGTCGCAGCGAGCGCCGGCGACGGCGAGCGGCTGGCTGCGCTTCAACACGCCGCTCGCGAGGCCGCGGCCGCAGCGACGGCGGCCGACCGGGCCATGGCCGAGGCGACCGAGCACGCGGCGAGCGTCATCGCTGCGCACCGCGCGGCCGGCGCGGAGGTCGACCGCGCCAGGGCCGAGGCGCGCCGCGCAGCGCACGAGCTGCGTCGGCTGGAGGAGGCGCTTGCAACGGTGTCCTCCAGCGACGCCGTCCGCCGCAGGGACGCGGCGCGGACCAGCCTCGCCGAGGCGGACGCAGCGCAGCTCGCCGCTGGAGGCGCCGAGGACGCCGCGCGGGCTGCCGAGGGTCGTGCCACGGAAATGCTTGCCGAGGCGGAGGCCGACGTCGTTGAAGCACGTGGGACGCTCGCCCAGGCCGTCGCCGCGCGCGACGGTGTGGAGCGCGAGGTCGCAGCCTGCGAGACCGAGGCGGACGGGCTGCGCCGCCTCATCGCAACAGTCTCCCAGGGAACGACCTCGGTTCTCGATGCCTGCACCGTGGTGCCGGGCTACGAGGCCGCCTTCGCCGCGGCGCTCGGCGAGGACCTCGAGGCGCCCGCAGCGCACGAGGGTCCGGTGCGGTGGACGCCGATCGCCGCATCCGCCGACGACGATCCTCCACTGCCGGACGGCGTCGAGCCCATTGGGCGCTACGTCGACGCGCCTGTCGCGCTCGCCCGGCGCATCCGACAGATCGGGGTCGGACCCGGCGGAGGCCGCCTCGCCCCGGGCCAGCGCGTGGTGAGCCGCGACGGCGCGCTGTGGCGCTGGGATGGGTTCGCGCGCGAGGCAGGCGCGCCGAGCGCGGCCGCCCAACGGCTCGCCCACAGGAACCGCCTCGTCGCGCTGTCGCACGAGCTCGAGGAGCTCGCGCCGCGGCGCGCCGCCGCCTGCGCCGAGGTCGCAGCCGCCGAGAAGGCGCTTTCCGCATCGATGGCGGCGGAGGTGGGCGCCCGCGCCGACCTGAAGAAGACCCGCGAGGCGCTCGCGTCCGTCCGGCGGACGCTGGCGATGGCGCGCGAAACCCACGGCCGCGCGGCGCGCCACGTCGCGGAAGCCGACCGTGCCGCCGAGGCGGCGGAGCACGAGGCAGTCCGGCTCGCCGCCGAGCGCACAGCGGCGGCGCGCCAGGACGAGCTGGCGCGCGAGGCGCTAGCGGCGGCCGAGGCGGCGGCGACCGCCGCTGCCACCGGCGAGGCCGAGGTGGCGAGGCGCGACCGGGCGCGCGAGGCGACGCAACGGTGCCGCGGCGAGGCGGTGCGCGCCGCCCAGGCCGTGGATGACGAGGAGCGCCGCGCTTACGGTCGATCGAGGCGGCGCGAGCGCCTCGCCGAGGAGGTTACTGCATGGCGCTCGCGCCTCGAGCGTGCGATGGCGCATGGGACGGAGCTCGCCGCGAGGCTCGCGGAGGTTGGCGCCGAACGCGACCGCCTTGCTGCTAGCCCGTCCGAGACGCTCCTGGAGCGACGCCGCCTGACGACCTCGTCCGAGGAGGCGCAATCCGCCGAGCGCGCCGCACGGGACGCACTCGCCGTCGCGGAGGGCGCCGAGCGGGACGCGGTCTCGGCGGCACGCGAGGCGCTCGACGGCCTCGCCGCGGCGCGGGAGACCGCGGGTCGCGCCGACGAGCGGCTCGCCGGCACGCGCACACGGCTTGCGGAGGTCGAGGCCGCGCTCACCGAGGCGCTGGAGGTCGCCCCTCACGAGGCGGCGCGCGTCGCCCAGCTCGACCCCGCGGCCCCAGCACCCGACCGTGCCGCTGCGGAGGCGCGGCTGGATCGCCTCAAGGCCGAGCGCACCAAGCTTGGCGGCATCAACCTTTGTGCGCAGGACGAGCTCGGTGACATCGAGGCGCGGCAGGGTGCCATGCTCGCCGAGCGGGACGACCTCTCCCGCGCCATCGAAACCCTGCGCGAGGGCATCCGCGAGCTCGACCGCGAGGCGCGAGGCCGCCTGACCGCCTCGTTCGATGCCGTCGACCAGGAGTTCCGCCGCCTCTTCACGCACCTCTTCGGCGGCGGCGAGGCACGCCTCGTGCTCACCGAGGCCGACGACCCGCTCGACGCCGGGCTCGACATCGTCGCTCGTCCCCCGGGCAAGACGCCCCAGGTGCTGTCGCTGTTGTCCGGCGGCGAGCAGACGCTGACCGCCACCGCGCTCATCTTCGCGGTGTTCCTGACCAACCCGTCGCCCATCTGCGTGCTCGACGAGATCGACGCGCCGCTCGACGACGCCAACGTCGAGCGGTTCTGCAACCTCCTCGCCGAGATGGACCGCGCGACCGACACGCGCTTCCTCATCATTACCCACAATCCGATCACCATGGCGCGGATGCACCGCCTGTACGGCGTCACCATGGTCGAGCGAGGCGTCAGCCAACTCGTGTCTGTCTCACTGGAGGTTGCCCAGGAGCTGCGCGAGTCCGCCTGACAAGCGCAACATTGCTTCGTCCAAGTATTGGAACCAGAAGCGCGGCATATCTTCCCTAAATTTCATGCAACGGCGACCCACCGTGCCCCGTTGATTTGCCAACGCAGGAACGCTTGCGTTCGTATGATCGGTGCCCGTGAGCTAAGTCTCGTCGAGCACCATGGAGGGATGGATGAACAAGCTACTCAGCGCCACCATGTTCGCAGCCATCATGGCGGCAACGCCTGCGCTGGCTCAGACGCAGCAGGATCAGTCCACGAGCGCGACGCCCCAGGCGACGGGTGGCACGGATCGCGCGGCCGGTCAGGACGCCGCCGCACGGCCGGACGCGCAGGGGTCGGCGCAGCAGGCCGCCGGCTCGGGCATGGACAGGTCCGCCACGAACCAGCCGTCCATGGGTCAGCAGGCCTCCGGGCAGGAGCGCACCGGCGCCATGTCGCGTGAGCAGATGGCGATGTCCCAGCAGAAGGTCGTCAAGACGCTGACCGACGCGGGCCTCAAGGGCGTGACCATCGTCGACGCCGCCTACCTCGTGATGGCCCGCACCGCGGACGACGAGGAGGTGATGATGGTGGTGAACTCGTCGGGCGTCCCGATGGGGCAGCCGGGCCAGCAGTCCCAGGGCATGGGCACCCAGCGGTCGAACTGACGGCCCGACCGCCGAGCCTCGTCCCCGCGAGGCCCACCGCGAACGGCAAAAAAGGCCGCAGCGCATGCCGCGGCCTTTTCACTTGCGCCGTCCGGGGTCAGCGCATCCGCAGGCGGCATCCTGGCGTCGCCGCCGGCGGCGGGCTCGACCTCACCCAAACCGCTCCAAGCGCTGGGCCCGCCGATCCTGCTTCTCAGCCGGCGAGGCGACACGTCGCCATTGGCGCGCGGCCGCCGCGCAGCTATGTCCGATGGGCAACACGGGAGCCGCCATGCCGAGCGCCATCGTCGTCGGATCGGGGTTTGGGGGGCTGGCGCTCGCGATCCGCCTGCAATCAGCAGGGTTCGCCACCACGCTCGTCGAGGCTCGCGACAGGCCAGGCGGCCGCGCCTACGTCTACGAGCAGGACGGCTTCACCTTCGATGCCGGGCCCACCGTCATCACCGACCCGACGTGCCTTGAAGAGCTGTTCGCCCTGTCGGGGCGAACGCTGGACGATTACGTAACGCTCATGCCGGTCGCGCCGTTCTACCAGCTAAGGTGGGAGAACGGCGACCGGTTCGATTACGTCAACGACCAGGAGGAGCTCGACCGTCAGATGGCGGCGATCCACCCTCCGGACGTCGACGGCTACCGCCGCTTCCTCGCCTACTCCAAGGCGCTGTTCGAGGAGGGCTACGTCAAGCTCGGCGCCGCGCCGTTCCTCGACTTCCGCTCCATGCTGCGCGTTGCGCCGCAGCTCGTGCGGCTGGAGAGCTACCGCACGCTCTACGCCAAGGTGTCCCAGTATGTGGAGCACGAGCACCTCAGGCAGGCGTTCTCCTTCCATACCCTCCTCGTCGGCGGCAACCCATTCTCCACCAGCGCGATCTACGGGCTGATCCATGCGCTGGAGCGCAAGTGGGGCGTGTGGTTCGCCAAGGGCGGCACGGGCGCGCTGATCCAAGGGCTCGTTCGGCTGTTCCAGGACCTCGGCGGCACCGTGCGCCTGTCCGCGCCGGTCGCGAGGATCACGACGACGGGCGACCGTGCGACCGGCGTGCGCCTCGCGTCCGGCGAGGAGATCGCCGCCGACCTCGTCGCTTCCAACGCCGACATCGTGCACACGTACAAGGCGCTGCTCGGCGACACCGCCCGCGGCCGCTCCGAGGCGCGCCGGCTCGCGCGCAAGCGGTTCTCCAACTCGCTGTTCGTGATCTACTTCGGGCTCGACCGGGAACGACCCAACGACCTCGAGCACCACACGATCCTGTTCGGTCGTCGCTACCGCGAGCTGATCGGCGAGATCTTCAAAGGCCCGGTCCTGCCGACGGACTTCTCGCTCTACCTCCACGCGCCGGACCGCACGGACCCGGACATGTCGCCGCCTGGGCAGAGCGCGTACTACGTGCTGGCGCCGGTGCCGCACCTCGGCAGGGCCGCCATCGACTGGTCGGTGGAGGGGCCACGCTACCGCGACACGATCCTCACCTACCTCGAAGAGCAGGCGATCCCGCGGCTCCGGGAGACGCTGGTGACGAGCCGCATCTTCACGCCGGCGGACTTCGCAAGCGAGCTCAACGCGCACATGGGCTCGGCGTTCTCGCTGGAGCCGATCCTGACGCAGTCGGCGTACTTCCGCTGCCACAACCGCGACGACGTGATCCGCAACCTCTACTTCGTCGGCGCGGGCACGCACCCGGGCGCCGGCGTCCCCGGCGTCGTCGGCTCGGCGAAGGCGACGGCGTCCATCGTGCTCGGCGACTTCGCCGCCCAGGCCGCCGCGGCGGAGTAGGTGTCGCACGCTGCGTACGCGCGCGAGATCATCGCGCGCGGCTCGAAGAGCTTCGCGGCGGCCTCGCGCCTGCTGCCGGGCGAGGTGCGCGACGACGTCGCCCGGCTTTACGCCTGGTGCCGCACCGCCGACGACCTCATCGACGGGCAGGTGATGGGGCACGGCGAGCGCCGGGTGCCGGATCCGGCGGAGCGGCTCGACGGGTTGCGCCGAGCCACCGACGACGCCCTCGCCGGGCGCGCCACGGACCCGGTGTTCGACGGCTTCGGCGCCGTGGCGGCGCGGCACGGCATCTCGTCCGGCCTCGCCCACGACCACCTGGACGGCTTCGCCATGGACGTCGAGATGCGCGCCTACGCCACCGAGGCCGAGCTCGCCGCCTACTGCTACGGCGTCGCGGGCTCGGTCGGGGTGATGATGGCCCTCGTGCTCGGCGTCGCCGCCGACGATGCCGACACCCTCGACCGCGCGTCCGACCTCGGCCTCGCCTTCCAGATGACGAACATCGCGCGGGACGTCGTCGCCGACGCGCGGACCGGACGCGTCTACCTGCCGTCGGACGCCCTCGCGGCGGGGGGTGTGTCCGCGAGCGCCGACGCCGTCGGCGATCCGGCAAACGCCGCCGCGGTGTGGCGTGTCGCCGACGGCCTGGTGCGCTCGGCGGACCGGTACTACGCCTCGGCCGGCGTCGGCATCGACCGCCTGTCGTTCCGCACCGCGTGGGCGATCGCCTCGGCGCGGTCGATCTACCGGTCCATCGGCGTGCGCCGACGCCGCGGCGGCCCGGCTCGCCTCGGCCAGCGCGTCGGCACCGGCAGCGCGGCGAAGATCTCGATGCTCGCTGCGAGCGCGCTCACCGCCGCCGTCGGCCGCACGCCCGCCGCCGCTGCGAGCCGCGACGGCCTGTGGACGCGCCCGCCCCGGCCCTAGAGCATCCTGGGTCTCCTCAGACCCAGATAAGATGCTTTAGCTCCTTGATTAAGAGCGGTCTTCTTGGGGTTAGGTGGTTCCACCTAACCCCAAACCGCGCTAGCGCGGGTGCGGCTCGGCGTCCGTGCCGGTGCGCCGGCGCACCTGCCGCGCCGCCAGCGCGGCGCTCGCCTTCAGCCGCGCCTTGAGATGGTGGATCGGCGGCGCGTAGAGGAAGCCGAACGAGACGCAGCCCTTCCGGCCCTCCACCGCGTGGTGCATCTTGTGCGCCTGGACCAGCCGCTTCACGTAGCCCCGCTTGGGCACGTAGCGGAACGGCCACCGCTGGTGGACGAGCCCGTCGTGGACGATGAAGTAGAGCAGCCCATACACCATCAGCCCGATGCCGACCTGGCGCAGCGGCCAGACGCCGGCGATGCCGAAGGTGATGAGCGCGCCGGACAGCACGGTGAACACCACGGCGTAGAGGTCGTTGCGCTCGAAGACGCCCTCGGTCTCCTCGTGGTGGGAGCGGTGCCAGCCCCAGCCCAGCGCCCCGTGCATGACGTAGCGGTGGACCGCGTAGGCAACCCCCTCCATGGCAAGGACGGTCGCCACGACGATGAGGGTGTTGAGCGCGTAGATCATGCCATCAAACCTTCGCTCGACCAACGCGCTCGGCAGCCAGCGCACGGTGCGCCGACGGCAGCCGCCACCAGGGGGTCGTCGGGGTCAGGTGATGCTCGTGATGGTAGCCGAAGTGGAAGCAGGTGAGCAGGCTGAGCGTGACGGGGAAGTCGTCCGTGCGCGAGTTGTGCCGGTCCGCGAAGCCGTCCTCGTCCACACGGTGGGGGCGAAAGGTGCCGAAGTAGAACAGCTGCACCGCGGACAGCACCGCAGGCAGCGCGTAGAACGCCAGGAACAGCGGCATCTCTGGCCGGAACGCCAGCACGTAAAGCGACGTCGCCAACGCCATCGCAGCAAACTCGCGCCAGCCATAATAGTGCAGGAAGAAGCGGACGAACCACGGCACGAACGAGCTCGGGCGCTCCGGGTGGAAGTCGGGATCGTCCGCCGTGCCGGGGCGGCGGTGATGGCGATGGTGCTCCGGCAGGAGCCGATCGTAGGAGAACGCGGCGTAAAGGAGCAGCGCGAGGCGGCCGAACGCACGGTTGACCCCCGGAAGGCCCGGCGCGAGCGAGCCATGCATGCAGTCGTGCGCCACGATGAACAGCCCGGTGAACAGCCACGTCTGCAGCATCACCATGGCTGGCGCACCCCACCATGGCGCGTCGCCCCAGTTGATGACGAAGATCGCTGCCACGTGGGTCGCGAGCCACGCCACGACGATGGCGACGGCCAGCCCGACGCCGATGATCGTGTCGCGTTGACGCGCCCCGTGGCGGTCTGTCGTCATGGCCATCTCCGTCGTCCCCGAACGCCCCATATAAAGCGGATGGCAGCGGAAGTGAGGCCATGGCGCAAAGACTGATCATCGCAGGGGGCGGCTTGTCGGGCGTCCTCACCGCGCTCGCGTTCGCGGAGCGGCCCGACGTCGACGTCACCCTGCTGGAGGCCGGGCCGACGCTGGGCGGCGACCACACCTGGAGCTTCTACGCGACCGACGTCGACACGGTCGGCGCACGGCTGATCGCGCCGTTCGTGGCGCACTCCTGGGACGGGTACGACGTCGTGTTCCGCGGCCTGAAGCGGCGTTTACCGACGCCCTACCGCACGGTGACCTCCGCGCGCCTCGATGACGTCGCCCGCGCTCGGCTCGGTGGCAAGGTGCGGTTTTCGTGCCCCGTGGCGGCGCTCGACGATCGCAGCGCGACGCTCGGCGACGGCACCCGGCTGGAGGCGGACGCGGTAATCGACGCGCGCGGTCCGAGCGAGCTCGTCGGGGCGGTGCTGCGCTGGCAGAAGTTCCTCGGTCGCGAGGTCCGGCTCGCCGCGCCGCACGGGCTGACGCGGCCGACCATCATGGATGCCACGGTGGAGCAGCTCGACGGCTACCGCTTCGTCTACCTCCTGCCCTACTCGGCCGACACGCTCCTCATCGAGGACACGTACTACGCCGAGGACCGTGGCCTCGACAGGGCGACGCTGCGCGCTCGCATCGACCTGTACGCTGCGTCCCGTGGATGGACCATCATCGGGGACGTGCGCGAGGAGACCGGCGTGCTGCCGCTCCTCCTCGGCGGCGACTTCAGCGCGATCTGGTCCCATGCAGCCCCGGACGGGGGGGCCGCGCCCATCGGGGTGCGCGCGGCCCTCTTCCATCCGGTAACGAGCTACTCCTTGCCCCACGCGGTGCAGACCGCGGTGGCCCTCGCAACGCTCGCCGGGCCGCTCTCCACCGACCGCGTGCGCGCGACGGTGCGGACGCTCGCGGCGCAGCACTTCGCCCGCTCCGGGTTCGACCGCCTGCTCAACCGCCTGCTCTTCCTCGCCGGGCGGCCGGACGAGCGGCACGGGGTGCTGGAGCGCTTCCACCGCCTGCCCCAGCCGCTCATCGAGCGGTTCTACGCCGGGCGCATGTCGCGCGCGCAGCAGGCGCGGGTGCTGATCGGCAAGCCGCCGGTGCCGATCCTCGGCGCGCTGCGGGCGCTGCCCCAGAGCGCGGCCGCCCACTGACGCTCGGCGCGGCTCAGCCGGCCGCGGCGATGATGGCGTCGGCAGCGCGCTCCACGCCGCGCTCGGCGAGGAGCGCGTTGCGCGCGTCCCGTGCGGCGGCCCGCAGCGTTGCATCGCTCCGCGCCGCCTCGATGACGCGGGCCGAGGCAGCGAAGCGCCAGCGCGGCACCACGCGGGCGGCGCCGAGCCGCGCGGCCCGGGCGGCGTTGTCCGGCTGATCGTGGGCGAAGGGGACCGCGACCATGGGCACTCCCGCGGCAAGGCACAGCGCGATGGTGCCGATGCCACCCTGGTGGACGACAAGGCTGGCGCGAGGGAACACGCGCTCGTAGGGCGCGGCTGTGGCGACCATGATGCTGGGGTCGGCCGGGATGCCCGCGCCGTTCTCCTCGCGTCCGACGAGCATCAGCGCCCGTGCGCCGAGCCGCCGCGCGATCCGCGCTGCATGGACGAAGAAGCGCTGTGCCGCATGGGACGACGCCGAGCCGAGCGTGAAGACGAGGGGCGAGGGCCCATCCGCCAGGAAGGTCGCGACACGCCGCTCGAGCTCCGGTCCGCCGGACTGCAGAACCTGTCCGGTCTGCACCGTGCCAGGCGGCGCATCGGACGGGACGGCGCCGAACAGCGGCGAGTAGAGCGCCAGGATGCCGCCCGGCGCGTGCTGGCCGTGGAACACCGGATGGTCCGGGTACTCGCCGAGCCCAACCTCGCGGCGATACTTGCGTAGGGCGGTGACCCAACCCTCGGTGCCCTTGCGGGCGTAGCCCAACAGCTGCTCGTTGAAGCGGACGCGGCCGGGGAGGAAGGGCAGCATCGGCAGCTTCGGCGGATCGACGGCGCTGAACAGCATGGACGGCTGGAACGCCGCCGAGCGCCAGGGTAACCCCGTCCGCGCCGCGACGATGGGCGCGGCGAGCGCCAGCGTCACGCTGACCAGGACGTCGGCCCCGCGTACCGCGTCCATGAGGTCGGCGTCGCTGTCGGCGATGGCCGGACCTAAGAAGGACCGGTAGACGAACGGCGCACCGTGTCGCGGATGCATGAAGCGAGCGTGGAAGGCAGCGTCCCTCGGCCGGTCCGGCCGCATCGGACGGTGCGTGAGGCCGGCCGAGGCGACGTGCGACGCGTGGGCGGCATGGGTTGCGACCGTGACGTGGTGGCCCCGGGCGAGCAGCACCTTCCCGATCTCGAGGAACGGGACGAGGTCGCCGAGGGACCCGTGGCTCGCGAACACGACCTTCACCATGCGCGACCTTCGACGTCCTTCAAGGATCCGCTCAGCGCAGCGGGAACCACGAGGTGTCGATCTGCTCGCTGTCCTCGAACTCGCAGATGTTCTGCATCCGCTTGGGCTCGCAGATGATGATGCGGTTGCCGTGACGCTCGATGAGGCCGTCCTTCTCGATCCTCGACATCGTCTTCGACACGTAGACGTTGGTGAGGCCCAGAAGGTCGGCGATGTCGCTTTGGGTGAGCGGGATGCGAAAGCCGTCGGGCGCGTACTGGTGGCCCGCGGCCAAGCGGAGCCGGCTGCCGAGCTCGAGGATGAGGTAGCATAGCCGCTCGTAGGCGTTGAACCGGCCGATGGCGCGGATGCGACCCAGCAACGTGGCGTTCTCGCGCACCGTCATCGAGAACAGGAGCGCCGTCAGCCGCGGCGAGCTGTGGAACAGCGGCTCGAGGCCCGACTTCGGGAACGGGCACAGGACGGCGGGGGTCAATGCCTTGATGTCGTGCTGCGACACGGTGAGGGCGACGTTCGACAGGTCGACGATGTCGCCGGAGAAGAACAGCCGCAGGAGCTGCCGGCGCCCATCGTCCAGCACTGAGAACGAGGTCAGCCAGCCGGACTTGACCACGAACATCTCGTCGATCGGGTTGCCTCGCCGCTGGATGAGCTGATCCTTGCGATACTCGCGCTCGTCCCGTTCCAGCGCCTCGAGCATGGCCGAGTCGCCTTCGCTGAGCGAAGCGAACTTCCCGAGCTTGGCGACGAGGCAGCTGTTCGTCACGGACGATCCAACGAGTTTGGGCAGCACGGACCGCCGCGGCAGCGAACGGTGCGTCTGGCTCGGAGCGGTGGGACAGGTGGAGCGGGTGGCACGCGCAACGGCGGCGCGCGCCAGGCATCAACGTTGCGCGATGACATAGGTTCGTTTACCACGACCTCAAGCAAGCGGGGACGCGCATGATACGAGCGATTTGCGCTGGGATCGTGGCAACCGCGGTCGTTTCCGCGCTCCTCGTCGCCTCGAGCCGCGTGGAGGGGATGCCAGTGATCCCGCTCCTAGCCGACCTCACCGCGTTCAACGAGCGCCTCGGGCTGCCGACCACCGAGCGCGCCGTGTGGGTTACCCACGCCGTGATCGGCGCGGGGCTCTACGGTGTCGCGTTCGCGCTCCTGCGGCCGATCCTGCCGGGACGCGGGCTTTGGGAGGGCGTGTCCTTCGGGCTCATCGCGTGGCTCGCCATGATGGTGATGTTCGCCCCCCTCGCTGGCCGCGAGATCTTCTTCCAGGACGCCGCGCCGGCCATCGCCGTGGTGCTCCTCGCGCTCCACGTCCTTTATGGCGCGCTCCTCGGCATCACCGCCGCGGCGCTCGGCGGCCGGTCCACGGCCTGAGCTGGCGCGGCGCTGCGTCAGCGCACCTCGACCGTGCGGGCGGGGAACAGCTGCGGAAGCTCGGCCGCCCCGATGATGCGCCCCGGCCCCTTGAACGTCTCGACCTGAGCGACGACGGCGCAGCCCGCGGACGCCGCCCACTCGAGGTCCGACAGCGGCAGGTCGAAGCGCAGGGGCTTGCCCTTCCACATCCCGATCGGCCGCATGTGGCGCACGACGTTGTGGTAGGTGAGCTGCCGGCCGCGGTTCTCGCCGGAGCTCACCGGCACACGCACCTCCTCGTCGAGCACCATGAACCACAGCGTCGCAGCACGCGCCGAAACGTCGGCGTCCCCCACCGCGACCGCGAGGATGCCGTCCTCCACCGACAGCTCGATGGGGAGCGGTAGCGAAGCCTCCTCGATGGCCGCCACGACGGCGTCCTCGTCGCTGCCCACGACCGCTGTCACGCCGTTGACCACGATCTGCGGGGTGTAGACGTCCCCGTCGCCGCGCGCCACCGAGTAGGCGATCTGCCGCTTCGTGAGGTGGTCCGTCGCAAGCGTGTCGGCCCAGCCGAGGTAGTCCCACAGCTTCACCGGCATCGTAGCCGCGAGGACGTCGTCGCGCTGCGTCAGCTCGCCGACGATGGCGTCCGCCGCCGGGCAGGAAGAGCAGCCCTGGCTGGTGAACAGCTCCAACACCGCGCGCGGGGCGGACTCGTCCGGTGCGATCGCCGGTTCGGCGAGCGCGCCGACCGAGGCGGTGATGGCGAGCGGGATCGCCGCGACAACGCACCTGACACGCGCCATGACATGCTCCTCGTTCCGGTCCAGCCTCGCCGTTCTGCGACGCTGCTGCTGGGTGCCTCATGGGCGACGCGATCGTTGGGCGCGCGTCGTCGTTGCCGGGTGTATGGGGGCCGGCGGCAGCTGGCCAATCACGCGGCGGTGACACCATCAACGCTCGAGCGGTCGGAACGCTCCCGGACGATCTACCAGCGACGGCCTAAGGTGGGGGCGGCTCGCCGTCGTCAGGGTTGGCGAACGGGCCACCGTCGAGGCGCTCGTGGGCGAGCGCCCAGCGCACCGTGGGGAAGGCGATCTCGTCGTGCGGGATCTCGTCGGGCTCGAACAGCGCCACCGCCTGGCTCTCCACGCCGGGCGCGAAGCGGGCGTCGGCGAGGGTTGCGCGGTAGATGAGCTGCACCTGGCCGAGCCTGCGGACGGTGTAGACCGCGAGGAGGGCGCCGATGCGGATGGTGGCGCAGGCCTCCTCAAGGGCCTCCCGCGCCGCGCCCTCGGGCGGCGTCTCGCCATGCTCGAGGTAGCCCGCCGGCAGCGTCCACCGCCCCCGCGCCGGCTCGATGTCGCGCCGGCACATGAGGACGCGCGAGCCGCAGCGCACGACGGCGCCGACGACGATCTTCGGGTTGTCGTAGGCGACGAAGCCGCAGGTGTCGCACACCTGGCGCGCCACGGTGTCGCCGTCCGGCACGCGGCGCGAGAAGGCTGGCGTCACGATCCGGCTGCGGGCGCGTCGTCGAGGAGGCGGCCGAGCGCCGTGCCGAAGTCGCCCTCCATGACGGCCTCGGACAGCACGCCGACGTGCTTGGCGACGACGACGCCGTCGGGTCCGACAAGGTAGGTTTCAGGCACCCCGGTGAGGCCCCACTCGATGGCGCGGCGCCCGTCGGGATCGACGCCGATGGCGTCGTAAGGGTCGCCGAGCTCCTCGAGGAAGTCCCGCGCGGCAACCACGCCGTCCTTGTAGTTGACGCCCGCGAGGGTGAGTCCGGGCGTCCCCGAGAGCGCCATCAGTTGCGGGTGCTCCACACGGCACGGCGCGCACCAGGAGGCGAACACGTTGACCAGGGTGACGCGCCCTAGGAAGTCGGCGGGGTCGACCCCCGGAGCGTCGTCGAGGAGCGGCGGGAACACCGTCTCCGGCGCGGGCCGGCCGAGGAGCGCAGAGGGGATCGCCGCACGGTCCTCCCCGTCGACGACGCGCCAGGCGAACACGCCCGACAGCCCGGCGAACAGGACGAGCGGCAGGACGAGGACGAGGCGACTAGCGCGCACGACGGTCCCGGGCCCGTGTCGCGGCCCCCTCGGCGCGACGCAGCGCGCGTCGAGCCCCTGCGCGGTCGGCCACGACCCAGAGGACGAGGCCGGTGACCGCCCCGAAGACGAGCGCGTACGCGCCGACGACGTAGGGCAGGTAGGGGTCCATCAGGCCGCCGCCTCCGCCGCGCGCAGGCGCAGCGAGCGCGCCCGCCGGCGCATGAGGTCGGTGCGCATCGCGGCAAGGTGCAGCGTCGCGAACAGGAGCATGAACGCGCTCGCCATGACGAGGAGCGGGACGAGCATGGAGGAGTGGATGCTCGGCCCGTCGAGGCGCAGCACGCTCGCCCCCTGATGGAGCGTGTTCCACCAGTCGACGGAGAACTTGATGATGGGGATGTTCACGAAGCCGATCAGCGTCGCGATCGCGGTGATGCGCGCGGCGCGGGCCGGCTCGTCCACGGCGCGCCACAGGGCGATGAGGCCGAGGTAGATGAACAGGAGGATCAGCATCGAGGTGAGGCGCGAGTCCCAGACCCACCACGCGCCCCACATGGGCTTGCCCCACACCGAGCCCGAGGCGAGCGCGGCGAAGGTGAACGCCGCGCCGAGCGGGGCCGCGGCCTTCGCCGCCACGTCCGCGAGGGGGTGGCGCCAAACGAGGGTGCCGAGCGCGGCCGAGGTCATCACGAGGTAGGCGAACAGCGCGAGCCATGCGGCGGGCACGTGCACGTACATGATGCGCACCGTCGAGCCCTGCTGGTAGTCCTCCGGCGAGGCCCACAGCGCGAGGTAAAGCCCCACGGCGAAGGTCGCGAGCGTCATCGCGCCGAGGATGGGGACCGCACGGTCGGCGATGCCGGCGAAGCGGCCGGGGTTGGCGATCGACGGGCGGGCTCCCGCGCGGGTGTCGAGGATGGTGGACATCGGGCCTCCTGCGGCCAGGATAGTCGCTCCGCGACGCGGGTGGGAGTCCCGGCTGGCGCGGCCGGGGCGATGTGCCGCCACGCTCAGTCCGCCTCGCGCAGGGCGGCGGCGGCGGCGAACGGGGCGCCCACGGCAGCGACCAGTGTCACCGCGCCGAGGAGCGCGAGGGAGGGCCCCACCGGCCGCCCCGCGGACGCCGCCTCCACCGCGCCGACGCCGAAGACGAGGACGGGGATCGACAGCGGCAGGACGAGCACCGCGATGAGGACGCCGGCCCGGCGCAGCGAGACGGCGAGCGCCGCGCCCACCGTGCCGACGAGCGCCAAGGCCGGCGTGCCGGCGAGGAGGCTCGCGACCGTCACCGCGAGGACGGCCGGCGACAGGTTGAGCAGGACGCCGGCGAGCGGTGTGGCGAGGAGCAGCGGCAGCGCCGCGGCGGTCCAGTGCGCCGCCGCCTTCGCAAGGACGACGAGCTCCAACGGCACGTCGGCGAGGCGCAGCTGGTCGAGCGTGCCGTCCTCGTGGTCGGCCTGGAACAGCCGTTCCAGCCCGAGGAGCAGCGCGAGGAGGACCGCGATCCACAGGATCGCCGGCCCGATGCGCGCGAGGAGCGGCAAGGTCCGGGCCGACCGCGAAGGGGGCCACGGCGACGACGGCGAGGTAGAAGATCACCCCGGCCGGGCCGCCGCCGCCGACGCTCCAGGCGAGCCGCACGTCCCTCGCGTAGATCGCCGCCAGGCTCACGCGGCCTCGAACGAGGCGTGCTGGGGCAGGAGGGCGAGCTCGCTGGCCGGCACCTCCAGCGGCTCGTGGGTCGCAGCGAGGATGGTCCCACCCTCGGCAAGGTGCGCCGACATCATCGCGCAGAACGCCCTGCGGGCTGCGGCATCCAGCCCGGCGGTGGGCTCGTCGAGGAGCCACACCGGCCGCGGCACGGCGGCGAGGCGGGCGAGGGCGAGGCGGCGGCGCTGGCCCTGGGAGAGGAGCGCCGCCGGCGTCTCCGCGAGCGCCAGGAGGCCGAGCCGGTCGAGGGCGTCCTCCACGACCGCCTCGACGGCGAGCTCGCGCGCGTCCGGGCGAGGGTCCGCCGCGCCGAGCGTGCGCACGACGAAGGCGAGGTTGTCGAACGCGCTGAGCGCCAGCTTGAGCGCGTTCTGATGGCCCACGAGGTGGACGGCGCTCCCCCGCGGTCCGTCCCAGGGAGCAAGGCTCAACCGACCGCCCGCGAGGGGGCACAGCCCTGCGACGGCACGCAGCAGCGTCGACTTGCCCGCACCGTTCGGTCCGACCACCGCCAACGCCTCGCCGGGTGCCACGCGGAAGGACAGCGCGTCGACGACCCGTCGGCCTCCACGGTCCACGGCAAGGCGCACCGCTTCAAGCGTCAGCACGCGGCCCTATCTTCCAGGGATGCTGCCCGCGCTTGATCGCCGGCTCGATTGAGCGTTGATAGCGGCAAATTCAACAAGTTCCAAAGAAGGGGCCCCGCCGTGACCCGCTCGCTCGACAGCTTCAACTCCCGCGCCGACCTCACGGTGGACGGGCAGACCTACACGATCTTCGACCTGAAGGCCGCCGAGCGCAACGGGCTGGAGGGCGTCTCCCGCCTACCCATGAGCCTCAAGGTGCTGCTGGAGAACCTGCTGCGCTACGAGGACGGCAACACGGTCACCGCCGATGACATCCGCGCCGTTGCGACGTGGCTGAAGGACCGCACCTCGGATCGTGAGATCGCCTATCGGCCGGCCCGCGTCCTGATGCAGGACTTCACCGGCGTGCCGGCGGTCGTCGACCTTGCCGCCATGCGCGACGCGTCCGAGACGCTGGGGGCCGACCCCAAGCGGATCAACCCGCTGGTCCCCGTCGACCTCGTGATCGACCACTCGGTGATGGTCGATCACTTCGGCACGCCGCTCGCCTTCCAGCAGAACGTCGAGCTCGAGTACCAGCGGAACGGCGAGCGCTATCAGTTCCTGCGCTGGGGCCAGTCCGCGTTCGACAACTTCCGCGTCGTCCCGCCCGGCACCGGCATCTGCCACCAGGTCAACCTCGAGTACCTCGCCCAGACGGTGTGGACGCGCGAGGAGGACGGCACGACCTACGCGTTCCCCGACACGCTGGTCGGGACCGACAGCCACACGACGATGGTGAACGCGCTGGCCGTGCTCGGCTGGGGCGTCGGCGGCATCGAGGCTGAGGCGGCGATGCTCGGCCAGCCGATCTCCATGCTGATCCCCGAGGTCGTCGGCTTCAAGATGACCGGCACCTTGCCGGAGGGGACCACGGCGACCGACCTCGTCCTCACCGTGACCCAGATGCTGCGCAAGAAGGGCGTGGTGGGCAAGTTCGTCGAGTTCTACGGCGCGGGACTGTCCGCGCTGTCGCTGGAGGACGAGGCGACCATCGCCAACATGGCGCCGGAGTACGGCGCGACCTGCGGCTTCTTCCCGGTCGACGAGGACACCCTGCGCTACCTCACCTCCACCGGGCGCGACGACCACCGCATCGCGCTGGTGCGCGCCTACGCCGAGCGGCAGGGCATGTTCCGTACCGACGACATCAAGGATCCGGTGTTCACCGACACCCTGGAGCTCGACCTGTCGACGGTGGTCCCCTCCCTCGCCGGGCCGAAGCGCCCGCAGGACCGCGTGGCGCTCACCGACGCTGCCGAGGCGTTCAAGACCGCCGTGCAGGGCATCAAGGGCGGCTCGATGCCGAAGGAGCCGCGCGCCGACCCGGCCAACACCTCACAGGGCGACGATCGCTTCATGGCCGAGGGGGCGCAGCGCGATCAGTCCCCGATCCCCGGTCACGAGGTCGAGGGCGAGGAGTACCGTCTCTCGGACGGTGACGTCGTCATCGCGGCGATCACCTCGTGCACCAACACGTCGAACCCGTCGGTGCTGATCGCGGCCGGGCTCCTTGCCCGCAACGCCCGCGCCAAGGGCCTCCAGGTCAAGCCGTGGGTGAAGACCTCGCTCGCACCAGGCAGCCAGGTCGTCACCGACTACCTCGCCAAGACCGGCCTGTCGGAGGACCTCGACGCGCTCGGCTACCAGCTCGTCGGCTACGGCTGCACCACCTGCATCGGCAACTCCGGCCCGCTGCCGGAGAAGATCTCCAAGGTCATCAACGACGAAGACCTCGTCGCCGTGTCGGTGCTGTCGGGCAACCGCAACTTCGAGGGCCGGGTGAACCCGGACGTGCGGGCGAACTACCTCGCCTCGCCGCCCCTCGTCGTCGCCTACGCGCTCCTCGGCACCATGACGAAGGACATCACCACCGAGCCGCTCGGCCAGGACGCCGACGGGAACGACGTGTTCCTGCGCGACATCTGGCCGTCCTCCAAGGAGGTCGCGGAGGTCGTGCGCACCGCCATCACGCGGGACATGTACGACAGACGCTACGGCGACGTCTTCAAGGGGGACGAGCACTGGCAGACGGTGGCGACGTCCGGCGGCCTCACCTACGACTGGCCGCTGTCGTCGACCTACGTGCGCAACCCGCCCTATTTCGAGGGCATGACGATGGACCCCGATCCGGTCGAGGACATCGTCGACGCGCGCGTCCTTGCCCTCTTCCAGGACTCGATCACCACCGACCACATCTCGCCGGCCGGCTCCATCAAACCGTCCTCGCCGGCAGGCGCCTATCTCTCGGAGCACCAGGTCGGGGTGAAGGAGTTCAACTCCTACGGTGCGCGGCGCGGCAACCACGAGATCATGATGCGCGGCACGTTCGCCAACATCCGCATCAAGAACCAGATGGTGCGCGGGGTCGAGGGCGGCGTGACCTACCATCAGCCGTCCGGCGACGAGATGCCGATCTACGACGCGGCCATGCGCTACCAGGAGGAGGGCGTCGACCTCGTGGTGTTCGCCGGCAAGGAGTACGGCACGGGCTCCTCCCGCGACTGGGCGGCCAAGGGCACGCGGCTCCTCGGCGTGCGCGTGGTGATCGCCGAGTCGTTCGAGCGCATCCATCGCTCCAACCTCGTGGGCATGGGCGTGCTGCCGGCGGTCTTCACGGGGGGCGACACGTGGGACGGGCTCGGCATCACGGGCAGCGAGCAGGTGACGATCCGCGGCCTCGCTGAGCTTAAGCCGCGGCAGACGCTGGAGGCGACGATCCGCTACGAGGACGGCTCGGAGAAGACCATCGAGCTCCTCGCCCGCATCGATACCGCCGACGAGCTCGCGTACTACAACAACGGCGGCATCCTGCACTACGTGCTGCGCGGGCTCGCCGCCGGTGGCGGTGCCGAGCCGCGCGCCGGCGTCGACACTGCGAGCTATCCGGCGAGCTGAAGGTCGCAGGGCGTGCGGCTCGGGAGCGGCACGGTCTGAAGTGACGAGGCCGGGCGAAGGTCCGCCCGGCCTCGAGCCCGGCGGATCCCCCGCACGCGCTCGCGATCCCAGCGATTTAGGCGGTGCATGTGACGAAGCTTTTCGACCTCAACATGCAGGTTTGCCGGGCGTTGGCGAGCAGTGAAGACGCTCGTCCGCGGGTGGGGCCGGTCGTGATCGCCGTAGCGTGATCCAACCGCTCATGCCTTGTGATCGCGGCGACCGGTGACCATATTGCCGAGTGATTGGACGCGGCACTTCCCGCCTCGGCCGGATCCACTTTGTCAACCGTAGGGGACCCCATGGCAACCTGGAACCAAAATCCGACCGCTCGGCCCGTCGCCGGAACCGCGCGGTACGACGCTTCGCTTGACCAAGGCCTGCGCCGCTACATGCTGTCGGTCTACAACTACATGACGCTTGGTCTTGTGGTGACTGGCCTCGCGGCGCTTGGCACGCTCTACCTCGCAGTCGCCCAGACGCCGGCTGACGCCGTCGCCCAGCTTGGCAACGGCACCGCGCTCACCGCCTTCGGCGCAGCGATCTACGGCGGTCCGATCCGCTGGATCGTGATGCTTGCCCCCCTTGGCTTCGTGCTTGCGTTGTCGTTCGGCGTGCAGCGCATGAGCCTGTCGACGACGCAGCTCGTCTTCTGGGGCTTTGCGGCGGTGATGGGCGTGTCGCTGTCGTCGATCTTCCTGGTCTACACGTCTGAGTCGATCGTCCGGATCTTCTTCATCACGGCGGCGGCGTTCGGCGGCCTGTCGCTGTGGGGTTACACCACGAAGAAGGACCTGTCCGGCTGGGGCTCGTTCCTCGTCATGGGCCTCATCGGCATCATCATCGCTTCGCTGGTCAACCTGTTCATCGCCTCCTCGGCGCTGCAGTTCGCTGTGTCGGTGATCGGTGTCCTGGTGTTCGCCGGCCTCACCGCCTACGACACGCAGCGCATTAAGGAGAGCTACTACGCGCTCGACGACGGCACGGTCGCCGGCCGCAAGGCGATCATGGGCGCCCTGTCGCTGTACCTGAACTTCATCAACATGTTCATGATGCTGCTCTCGCTGTTCGGCAACCGCGAGTAGCTCGACTGAGGATCAGGCGACCAAGAGGCGCGGACCTCCGCGCCACCCTTGACGATGCATGGGTTACACGAAGGGCGCGGCTTGCCGCGCCCTTTTTCGTTGCCCACCCTCGTCGCGTCCGGCCCCCCGTGCGGACGTTTCGCCCCAGGGCACCCGACACCCCGCATCGGCCGCTCGCATCGATTCCGCGTTCGCGAATGGTGCTTATAGGTCCCGACCCTAGTCCCTCATGCCCAGGCTTGTTCAATCTGCTGGGGCACGTCCCGGCTTTCGTCGCGTATGCTGTGCTAGACTGCGGGACGTCGTGGCGCACACCGTGTCGCGGCTGCGCGGGCGCCTCAGGACCTCTGGGGTCTTGCCGTGCTACAGCGCCTTCACGACCTCCGGCGCTTCAGGATCTCGTAGGGCGTAGCATTGTCAGCCGATCTGTTCACCTCTGCTGGCCTCGATGCCGCCACGCCGCGTCCGCTCGCTGATGCGCTGCGTCCTGAGCGCCTCGAGGACATCGTCGGCCAGCCGCACCTGTTTGGTCCCGAGGGTCGGCTCACGCGCATCGTCCGCTCGGGCCACATCGGTTCGCTCATCCTGTGGGGGCCGCCCGGCACGGGGAAGACCACGCTGGCGCGCCTGCTCGCCCAGCACGTGGCGCTGGAGTTCGTGCAGCTGTCGGCGATCTTCACGGGGGTGGCGGAGCTCAAGAAGGTGTTCGAGCGCGCGCGTCGCGACCGCACCGTCGGCCGCGGCACGCTCCTCTTCGTGGACGAGATCCACAGGTTCAACAGGGCGCAGCAGGACGCCTTCCTCCCCGTCATGGAGGACGGCACCATCACGCTCGTCGGCGCCACGACGGAGAACCCCTCCTTCGAGTTGAACGCCGCGCTTCTGTCGCGCGGCCAGGTCCTCATCTTCCACCCCCTCAACGAGGGCGCGCTGGAGACGCTCCTGTCGCGCGCGGAGTCCGAGCGAGGCCCGCTGCCCGTCACCGACGAGGCACGGGCGAGCCTCCTGCGCATGGCCGACGGCGACGGGCGCGCGATCCTCACCCTGGCCGAGGAGGTCTGGCGCGTGGTCCGGCCCGGCGAGACGCTGGACGCCGAGGCCGTGCAGGAGGTCCTGCAGCGCCGGGCGCCAGCCTACGACAAGGATCGCGACGGCCACTACAACCTCATCTCCGCGCTGCATAAGTCGGTGCGCGGCTCCGACCCCGACGCTGCGCTATACTACCTCATGCGCATGCTGGCCGGCGGCGAGGACCCGCTCTACCTCGCGCGCCGCCTGGTGCGGATGGCCGCCGAGGACATCGGCCTTGCAGACCCCAACGCCCTGACCCTCGCCATCGCGGCGCGGGACACCTACGACTTTCTCGGCTCGCCGGAGGGGGAGCTGGCGCTGGCGGAGGCCGCCGTGTACCTCGCGCTGGCGCCCAAGTCGAACGCGCTGTACGCGGCGTTCAAGGCGGCGCGCCGCTTCGTGAGGGAGACGCCGTCCCTGCCGCCGCCGAAGATCATCATGAACGCACCGACGAGGTTCATGCGCGAGGAGGGTTACGGCGAGGGCTACGTGTACGACCACGACGTGCCCGGAGCCGTCTCGGGCCAGGCCTACTTCCCCGACGGCATCGAGCCGCAGCGCTTCTACGCGCCCACCGACAGGGGCGAGGAGGCCGCCGTGAGGGCCCGCCTCGCGGTGGCCGACGAACGGCGGCGCGCCCACCGCGCTGCGACTACGGCCGGCGAGGGGGAGGACCGATGATCGCCGAGTTCTTGGCGCTGTGGGCCATCGTCTACGCCGTGACGTTCGCCGGCTACCTCGGCTTTGGCACGGCGCTGCAGGCCGTCGTCCACCGCTCGCCGGCGCGGCGGATCCAGGCACGGCGCTTCGGCGAGAAGCGCAAGTGGCGGGAGATCCGCCAGTCCGCCTGGTCGCTTACCGCGACGTGCTTCTGCCTCGCCGCAGGGCTCTTCGCTCAGGCGAAGGGTTGGACGCTGTTCGCGCCCCTCGCGCCGTCCTGGTGGTCGATCCTCTTGATGGCGGCGGTGTCCATCGTCGCCTTCGACGCCTGGTTCTACTGGGCGCACCGGCTGATGCATTGGGGCCCGCTCTACAAGCACCACGTGCTGCACCATCGCTCGGTGGCCCCGACGGTGTGGTCGAACTACTCCGACAGCCTCGTCGACGCCTTCGTCATGCAGAGCTACTACCTCTGGGCACCGCTCCTCCTGCCGATCCCACCCATCGTGCTGATCGGCCACCGTGCCTACGACCACGTCAACGGCATGATCGGCCACTGCGGCTTCGAGCTCACCGCCTCGCGGTGGACGCGCATCCCCTCGCCGATGGTGACGACGCTGTTCCACGACCAGCACCACTCGAGCTTCTCCACGAACTACGCGAACTTCTTCTCGGTCTGGGACCGCCTGATGGGCACCCTCGACAGGGACTACGATGCCGACGTCGAGCGCTGGGAGCGGGGCACCGCTTCACCTTCCGCCGGTGGAGTGCGGTCGGCGCAGTCGTCGTCGTGAGCCCGGTGTGGGCGAGCCTCCTCGTCGCCGTCGGCGGCGCGGCCGGAGCGCTTGCCCGGTTCTGGGTCGGCGCCCTCGTGGGCGCAGTCGCAGGGACGACGCTTCCCGTGGCGACCTTCGCGATCAACGTCGCGGGCTCGCTCGCCATCGGCGTCGCAGCCGCACGGGTGCCGAGCCCACCTCTCGCCGCGCTGCTCGTGACCGGAGGCCTCGGCGGCTTCACGACCTTCTCCACCTTCTCCCTCGAAACGGTGCGCCTTCTGGAGGCGGGACGGGTGGCCGCGGCGACGCTCTACGGTGCCGGCAGCGCGATCACCTGCATCGCCGCGGCCGCCGCTGGGCTCGCGCTGGGCCGGGCGGCGTGATGCCTCCGCAGGTCGACCACGTGGCGGTGGACGCGGACGACGCCGGCATGCGGCTCGACCGGTGGCTGCGCCGTGCCTTCCCGAACGTCCCGTTCGGCGCGCTGTCGAAGGTCGTACGCACGGGTCAGGTACGCATCGACGGGGCGCGCGCCAAGCTGGAGACCCGGCTCGAGGCCGGCCAGCGCGTGCGACTGCCACCCCTCGTCGAGGGTGGCGCGCCGATGCCACGCGCCCTCGACGGCGACGCCGCATCGCTGGAGCGCATGCTGCTGCACAGGGACGACGACGTCGTCGTCCTCGACAAGCCCTACGGGCTCGCGGTCCAGGGCGGCTCGGGCGTCACACGTCACGTCGACGGGATGCTGGAGGCCTGGCGCGATCGCAAGGGTCGCAAGCCGCGCCTCGTCCACAGGCTCGACCGCGAGACGACCGGCGTCCTCGTCGTCGCGCTGACCCGGTCGGCGGCGGCGGCCCTCGCCGAGGCGTTCCGCGGCCGCGACGCGCGCAAGGACTACCTGGCGCTGGTCCGCGGTCATCCGACGCCCGCGGAGGGACGCATCGCCACCTGGCTGGCGCGCGACCCGGCCGACAACGAGCGCATGACCGTGCCTCCGGGCCGCACCAAGGAGGCACAGCGCGCGGTGACGCACTACGAGACGCTCGACCGCGCCGGCCAGCTTTCGCTCCTCGCGCTGTCGCCGGTGACGGGTCGCACCCATCAGCTGCGCGTCCACTGCGCGCACGTGGGGACCCCGATCATCGGCGACCCCAAGTACTTCAACGTCGAGAACTGGGCGCTGCCCGGCGGGCTGCAGAACCGGTTGCACTTGCATGCCCGCCGCATCCGCGTGCCGCACCCTTCAGGAGGCACGCTCGACGTCGCGGCGCCGGTGCCACCGCACATCGCGCAGAGCCTAACGGTGCTCGGCCTCTCGGAGCGCGGTTGACCGCGGTCAGGCCGCCCGTGCGAGGGAGAGCGGATAGACGTCCTCGGTGAGGTAGGGGCCGCCGCCCACGGACGCGCGCGAGGACAGGAGCGCGAACGCGTCGGCGACGAAGGGCGGTGCGGCGAAGCCCCCGCGCAGGCTCAGCCAGTCCGCCACCTCGCGCGAGGAGGCGCCGCGGCAGCGCGCGACGGTCACGTGCGGGGTGAAGCGGCGCGTGTCCGCCGGCAGGCCCATCCGCTGCAGGATGCGCTCCTGCTCGGCCTGCAGCTCGACGAGCTCCGGCGTCGGCTCGACGCGCACCCACACCGCGTGCGGCTGCCTCTTGTTGCCGAACGAGCCGAGGCCGGACAGGCGGACCTCCAGCGGAGCGCGGCGGATGCGCGACAGCGCGTCGGCCGCCTCGTCGGCGGTGCGCTCGTCGACGTCGCCGATGAAGCGCAGCGTCACGTGGTAGTTCTCGGGATCCACGAAGCGCGCGTTGCGTAGCCCGCCGCGCAGGCCGGTCAGCCACTGCCGCACGTCGTCGGGTAGGGTGAGGGCGGTGAACAGGCGCGGCATCGGATCCTCCGTCGCGCGTCCGTCCGTGAGCGGGGAGGACGCCGTCGGCGGCGACGACCGCCGGACGATCCCGAATGTCTCGGGTCGAGACGCCGTTGGCAAGGTGCCGTTGCACCCCATGGGATGCGGCGAACGACCGTGCACCACTTCCGGCTGACCGAGGCTCAGATCGAGCGCCTTGAGGCGGCCGCTTACGAAAACTTCAAATCACAATATTTTTGGTCTTCAGCACGATCTGAAAGCGATCTGGGCATGTACGTCCTCGCGCCGATCTTGCGGCATCACAGCTGGCACCCGATTTATTTGGTCCGCATCCGGCGCCTGGAAAAAATGGCTTCTCGTGCGGACGTTAGCCGCTGGCACCGTCGGCGCAAGCAATGAAGAAGTAAGAACCGCCATGATGAACGGGTGACGACGCTGGGTCAGGCGGTCGCGCAGCAAATCATCTGTAGGTGGGATCGACAATAGCGCCTCGGAAAATGTTCCGTCTGCTGGACGCAGTCGCGCGGGCAGCGGTGTCACATCAAGGACCGTTCGCTGGGTCCCAAACACGCACGGACTGCTTGCCGACGTTCTCGCCGGTTAGGACGCGGGCAAGGCCGCGCGGCGCCATTGAAAGCCCGTCAAGGACATCGTCGCGGACGGGGAGTTCGCCGGCGGTGAGCCGGTGCGCCAGCGCGCGGCGTGCGCGGTCGTGAAGATGCAGGTAGTTGCTGACCAACAGCCCCTGAAGGCGGAGCTGCTTGACGAGGATAGCGCGTTCGACCCGCGGCCCGTCCGACGGCGTCACAACGTTGGGCTGTGAAATCGTGCCACAAACCACGATTCGCCCGTGCCGGTTCATCGCCCTGAGGCCAGCGTCGAGCTGAGCGCCGCCGACGTTGTCGAAAAAGACATCGATCCCACCTGGCGCCGCCTCGGCGAGGGCGCCACCGAGATCACCGGCGCGGTAGTTGATGGCAGCATCCGCGCCGAGCTCCTCCATCAGGTAGGCGGCCTTCTCATCCGTTCCCGTGACACCGACGACCCGTGCACCGCGCAGCTTTGCAAGGCGGACCGCGACGCTGCCCACCGCACCGGCCGCCGTCGTCACCAGGACCGTCTCTCCTGCCCCGGCGTCAGCGATGTGCTCGATCCCGCACCAAGCCGTCACGCCCGTCGTGCCGAGCACGCCCATGAAAGCTCGCAAGGGGGCGACCGCGGGGTCGGGGCGGAACTGAACCGACGTCGCTGGGATCGTCGCGTACTCGCGCCATCCCAGAGGACCGTAGACGTACTCGCCTGGCAAAAACCCGACCGCGCGTGACTCGACCACCTGGCCGAGTCCGGGTCCTGCCATGACGTCGCCTGGCGGCACCTGCGGCCAAAAGCTCGCCACGGTGTGGACGTAGCTGCGCATCGACGGGTCCATCGAAAGATAGGCGACGCGAACGAGGAACTCCCCGGGCTCGGGGGTCCGCACCGGCACCTGCGCCTCGACGAAGTTCTCTTCCGATGCCACCGTGTCGGTCCACCGCTCGACTACGATGGCGCTCTGAGTGCCATTCATGGGCTTGTCCCCATAGTTCAGCTCGCAACCGCCGTGGGGATCGCAGCAAGCCGGTCGAGCCTGGCAAACGCTGCCACGGCGTCGTCGACGAGCCGGTCGACGATCGCATCGACCGGCTCGATGCGGTCGGCGAACACGGCGGCCTGGCCATAGTCGATCATGCCGATCTCTGTGTTGCCGGTTGCGTAGGCCTCGCGCACCTTGTCGCCGCCGACGTGCTCGCGATAGCGTTCGAACTCTTCGACCCGGTCCGCCTCGAGGGCCGCGACGGCTCGCGCCGCCTCGTTGTCGAGCACCCTGTGATGACCGCGGAAGGTCTGCATTACGACGCGGCTGTCGGCGCCGTCGCCGGCGACGACGCGCTCCTTGCAAGCCCGGTGCCCCCAGATCTCCTCGGCGACCACGAAGCGCGTGTCGATGACGGTGGCGTCCGCCCCCATCGCAAGGGGGCCTATATAGCTGTGTGACCCAAGCGAAAGCCGAATCCGCGCTAACGGACCCGGCTTGAGGTCTCACTCGCCCAGCAAATCGCCCTGATCGCCCTTCTGCGGGAAGCGCTTCTGGAACAGCTTCTTGAACTGGGTGACCGTGTCGGATACTGCCATCAAAGTTTGCACTTCCTGCACCTGCCGTTTCAGCTTCTCGATCCCGTAGCCTTCCGTCAGATGCTGGTGGAAGCGCGCGCGGCGGCTGCCCTTGCTGTTGATCTTCGGGTTGATGCGGTCGAGTTCCTCCAGAACCGCCCCGTTTTCCAGCGGATGGTAGACGTAGGTGCGGGTGAAGTTACCGAAGTGCTGGGGCCGGTTCTGGACGACAACGCCGTTGCTCCGCTGGGTCAGGCTCTTGCTGCCGTAGATCCGGTTCAAATCGTCGTAGTAGGAGTCCGGGAACTGCTTCTCCCACTCGCGCTTCTCGTCCTCGATATATTGCTGAACGAGGATCCGGAGGGCCTTCGGGTCGCGGATCTGCTGGTAGCCGGTCGCCTCGTCGATGAGGGCAACGACGCCGATCTTCGCAAAGGCGCTCAGCAGGATCTGCGCCTGAACCGCCAGCCGGTGTTGCTGTTTGCTCAGTTTCCCATCCCGGTCGGCATTGGCGATGGCTTTCGCCACCTCCGCCAGCACGTCGGCCTCGTAGCCGTGGGCAAGATCCTGTGTCAGCGGCTTGAAATTGATAGGGTTATTGATATTTTCTTGCAGTTTGGCGGGGAGGCCGGATCCAAGCCCCTTGCCCTGCATCGTCTTCATAAAGGCGTTGCCGCCCTCCGACTTGAGTCCGAGGGCGCGGGCCATGCCGCGCTTGTGAAAGACGCGCCGGCCATCCTCCAGTACGTAGCAATCCAGCAGCAGATCCCCAATGGCCATTTGACCCTGGTGGGTGGCCTTCGGCAGTTCGATCTCCCCTTCCGGGGTCTGTTCGTCGTCGGTTACGTCTTCAATCTCCTTGGGGTCGGTGTTGATGAACCGCTCCAAGGCGTCATCGAACGGAATGTCGATGGCCAGCGGTCGCTCTTTCTTCGGGTCGGTCACGCGATCAGTTCCTTGTAGGTGAGGCGGCCAGCGGCCTGTTCGATGAGGGCGTTGAAGCGCTCGCCTTCGCCCATAGAGCGGGCGTTGAAGCGCCAAGTCATCTCGCCGACGTAGCGGTCCAGGTGCTTCGGCGACACCCAATGGTGGATCCCGATGATCTGGCGATTGAGCAAAGCCCAGACGCTCTCAATCGAGTTCGTGTGATTGTGGAAGTGCTGCACATACTGGCCCGCGCCGTGGTTCACGGTGTGGTGGCTGTAGGTGCCTTGGAGGCCGCGATAAGCGGCGGCTTCGTCGGTGTAAACGTTGGATCCGGGCGCGACGTGCGAGCGGACAAGGCCTTGCAGCGTATGCGACTTGGTGTTTTCCACTACGCCAGCCCGCAGTTCGCCGCCACGCTCGATCATGCCCATCACGACGGCTTTGCCGACCCCGCCGCGACCGCGATGGAGGCGCTTCGCCTCGTGCTTGTTGGCTTCTTTGCCGCCCACGAAGGTTTCGTCGACTTCGACCTGACCATCCAGCGGGCGGTTGAAGGACTTGGTGCGGAGGGCGTGGCGGAGGCGCTGGGTCATGAACCACGCCGTCTTTTGGGTCACGCCTAGATCCTTGGCCAGTTGGGTGCTGGCGATGCCCTTCTTGTGCGAAGTGATCATCCAGATCGCGAGCATCCATGTCCGCAGCGGGATCTTGGAGTCCTCGAAGATCGTCCCTACCTTGATGGAGAAGCGCTTGCGGCAGTCGCCGCACTTGTGGTTCCGGCGATCAGCGAAGTGATAGACCCGCGTAGATCCGCAATGGGGGCAGAACGCGCCGCCTTTCCAGCGGATGGCGGTGAAGTGATCGACGGCGGACTGCTCGTCCGGAAACGCCGTCATCATCTGAATGAGGGTGTTGAACTGCTTCTGCACCGGATCCACGCCTTCTCGCTGTTGGATCTCGTTTAGGCGGAAGCGTGACCCAAGTCAAGCGGTTTGGGTCACAGACGTATATAGGTCCCCAATCTTGAGCATGACTGGATCGCGCGTGAAGGACACTTCGTCTTCGAGCCGCCGGGCGAGATCCACTCTCTCGCGATGACGGACGAGGCGGATGAGATGATCACCTTCTTCCACAACGCGACGGCTCTCATCTCGATCGATGACGACGGCAACCCGACTGGCATGCAGGATGTCCACGCGAAAATCACCCAATGCGACGCGCACTTTCGCAAGGTCGGGCTCGGTGCGGACTTCATCAAGCAGTTCGTAAGGTGATCTGGCCTGACGGTTCATACCTTGACGACGATTGCAGCACTGTCGTGCATCAATGGCTAGTCTTTCATCAAGGTCCCGACGACCGCCGGTACGGGCAGCGAGGTAAGCCGAGGCGAGCTCATAAGGCTCGACGACGGCCGAAAGGTTGGCGTCGGCGCGGCAGCACTAGTTCCTGACATTGCGCTTTGCGATCCGGAACTGACGGTGAGCCTCCCACGGCCGCTCACGGTCGGGACGGGGTTCGACACGATTGCCCACTGCGTTGAGACCTTCTGCTCCAACCGGTCCAACCTGCCCGCTGAAGGCATTGCCGTCGCTGGCCTCGAGAATGCGCTTGGGAGCAAACGCAAAGTCGGCGCCCGACCGGACGACCTCGCTGCGCGCACCGATAGGATGTGGGCGGCGCTGTGCGGCGGCCTAGCCTTCCAGAAGGGGCTGGGCGCCGTCCACGCCCTCTCGCACCCGCTCGGCGCCCTCGAAGAGCCGAACCTTCACCACGGCACGCTCATCGCAGTGCTGCTGCCGCACGTGCTCCGCTTCAATCGGGACGCAATCGGCAACAAATGGGAGCAGCTCGCGGGGATCCTGTGCGGGGATGATGCTGCTGATCCAGCCGCCTACAGGCGCGCGCTTGCCCACGACCTCGGCGTGCCAGCAGGCTTTTCGGCCATGGGTGTCCCGGCGGAAACCGACCCTGCCATTGCTGAACAGGCGGTGCGAGACCATACGCACGCGACCAACCCTCGGCTGGCATCGAAACACGATTACCGGCAGCTCCTGCTCTAGCTCCTTGATTATGAGCGGTCTTCTTGGGGTTAGGTGGTTCCACCTAACCCCAAACCGCTCTAACGCAGCGCTCTATGGGAAGGCGACGCAAGCAGGGCACCGCTAACCCTCCGAAGGCGGAGGTCACAGCATTGAACCCCGCTGCTCGACCGCAACAGACCTAGCACGTCGGCGATCGAACCTTCGTGGGTGTCGTGGGACCGGGCAAGGACTGCCGAGCCGGCTTGCCCCTTGGGGGTCCGGCAGTCAGTACGCCTTGCCGCGGGCCGACACGGGCCACAGCGCCTCGACCTTGCCGTTGCGCACGCCGACGTACCAGTCGTGGACGTTGCAGGTCGGGTCGCAATGTCCGGGAACGAGACGCAGCTTGTCGTTCACCTTCAGCAGCCCCTGCGGATCGGCGATCACGCCGTGTTCGTCCGAGCACTTCACGTAGGTGACGTCATCGCGCCCGTGGATCACCGGTAGTCCGCTGTCCACCGACTGCGCCTTCAGCCCGGCATCGCAGACGGCGACGTCCGGCTTCACGTGGCTCATGATGCTGGTGAGGATGAACAGCGCGTTCTCCCACTCGCTACGGTCGATCCGGACGCCGTGCTCGTCGAGGATGCGGCCGTAGTCGGCATCCATGAAGGCGTAGGAGCCGCACTGCAGCTCGTTGTAGACGCCCGACGCGCTCTCGAAGCGGTACGACCCCGTCCCGCCGCCGGTGACGAGCTCGGGCGCCAACCCCGCGGACTCCAGGGCGGTCACCGCCTCCTTGACGATGGCGACCGCGGCATCGAGCTTCTCGCGCCGTGCCTCGTACGCCTCGAGGTGCTGCATCGCACCCTGGTAGGCTTGGAGGCCGGTGAACACGAGGCCCGGGGCGGCGTCGATGGCCCTTGCGATGGCGAGGACCGCGTCCGCTCCGGTCACACCGCAGCGGCCGGCGCCGCAGTCGACCTCGATCAGGCACTCGAGCTGGGTGCCGTGCCGCACGGCGGCCTGCGAGAGCTCGGCGACGTTCGTAACGTCGTCGACGCAGACGAGGATGCGCGCCCCCGATCGCGGCAGCCGCGCCAGGCGGTCGATCTTGCCCGGGTCGCGGACCTGGTTGGAGATGAGGACGTCGTCGATCCCACCGCGGACGAAGGCCTCCGCCTCCGACACCTTCTGGCAGCACACGCCCACCGCGCCGCCGAGCCGCTGCTGCAGCTTGGCGACGTCCACCGACTTGTGCATCTTGCCGTGCACGCGGTGGAGCATCCCGTGGGCGCGGGCGTAGTCGCCCATCTTGCGGATGTTGCGCTCCAGCGCGTCGAGGTCGAGCACGAGGCACGGGGTCTGGATCTCGGCCTCGTCCATCCCCGGAAGCGCGGGCACGTCGTAGCCGACCTCGAGGCCGGCGAGGTCGGCGGGCGTCGGCAGGGCCGTCATGCCGCGGCGTCCTTCGCGCGGAAGGCGCCGGCCTCCTGCGGGTGCCACCAGCGCCCTGCGAGGACGACGCCCTCGGACACGATGCGCTTGTCGCCGGTCATGTGGACGCCCTTCACGTCCACGTAGTCGAACGCGCCGTCCTCGACGCTGAGGATGGTGGCGTCGCCGACGCTGCCGGGCTTGAGGGAGCCGAGCTCCTCGCGCTGCAACGCCTTCGCCGCATTGACGGTTGAGGCGGCGATCACCCGGTCGAGGGGCATCCCGAGGCAGAGGAACTTCGACAGCGTCGTCACCTGGTCGAAGGCGGGGCCGTCGATGCATAGGGTGTGGACGTCGGAGGAGATCACGTCCGGCTCGAAGCCCTGCTCCAGCATGCCGCGGGCGGTGGCGTAGGCGAAGGAGCCCTTCCCATGCCCGATGTCGAAGACGACGCCTCGCTCGCGCGCCCTCAGCACGCAGTCCTTAATCCTGCCGCGGCCGTCGAGCGGCGTGTTGGGGAACGGGCGGAAGCAGTGGGTGAGGACGTCGCCCGGGCGCAGCCGCTCCACGACCTCGTCGTAGCTCGGCGGCGGGTGGTCGATGTGCGCCATCAGCGGCAGTCCGACGGCGTCGGCCACCTGCAGGGCGGCGTCGAGCGGCGCGATCCCGGAGGTGCCGGAGGCGTGCCGACCGACGCGGACCTTGATGCCGACGATGAGGTCGCGGTTCGCCTCGGCGACCTCCACCGCGTCGAGGGGCGCCATCATGCGCATCTCCTCGCTCTCGCCGACCATGACGTTGCGACCGAACGCGTAGATCCCGGCGTAGGAGACGTGGAGGTAGGCGAGGATGCGGACCTCGGACCGCTCGATGACGTGGCGGCGGAAGCCCATGAAGTTGCCGGGACCGGCGCTGCCGGTGTCGACCGCCGTCGTCACGCCGCTCGTCCGGCAGAACGCCTCGGCGTCGATGCCGAGGGAGGTGCCGCCCCAGTAGACGTGGGTGTGCAGGTCGATGAGCCCCGGGGTCACGATGTGCCCCGAGACGTCGCGGACGTCGGCGGCGCCGGCCGTGTCGGCGTCGCGTCCCACCGCGGCGACGCGGCCGCCCTCGAAGGCGACGTTCGTCACTGCGTCGAGGCCCTGGGAGGGGTCGATGACGCGCCCTCCCGTCAGGACGAGGTCGTAGGCCATGGCGTCGCTCCCTGTTCGATGCCGTTCCGGTGCGTCAGTTGAGGGCAAGCTCTGGTCGGGGCGGATCGGTCACGATGGACGTGAGGTCGGGCCGCGCCGCGCGCAGCCGCGACAGGTCCGGCCGTGGCCGGCGAAGGCCGTCGATGCTGCCGAACGCCGCTTCGAGCGCGGCGGCGGCGTCGAGCAGCGCGGCATCGCCGCGGAAGGCGCCGACCACCTGCAGCCCGAACGGCAGTCCCTTGGTGTCCGTCCCGCAGGGCAGGACGATGGCGGGGTTCGTCGTCAAGGTGATGAAGTAGCAAAGGTTCAGCCAGTGGTAGTAGTTGCGCAGCGGCGCGCCGTTGAGCTCCTCGAGGTAGAGCTGCGTCCACGGGAACGGCGAGACGGGCGTCGTCGGGCTGAGGATGAGGTCGACGTCGCGGAACAGCGCCTGGAAGCGGCGGAACAGCGCCGTCTGCTCGGCGTGCGCCCATGCGGCGTCAGCGAGGGACATCTTCGCCCCCATCTCGTAGTTCGTGCGCACGTTGGGGCCGAGGAGGCCCGGGTCCTCATCGTAGGTCGCCTTGTGCTTGGCGACGAAGTTGAGTGCGCGGATCGCGTCGAAGACGTCGTCCGCCCTGCCGAAGTCGAAGTCGAGCTCGTCGCAGGAGGCGAACAGGTGGCGCATCCGGCCGACGTTCTCGCGCATAAGGTCGCGGATCGGCCCGTCCACGGGGCACTGGCCGAAGTCGGTGGTCCACGCCACCCTGAGGGTGCCGAGGTCGACCGGCCGTGCCGCCGCCAAGCGGGCCACGTCGACGTCATGGGAGAGGGGATCGCGGGCGTCGAACCCGACCTGGCAGGCGAACAGCAGGCGCGTGTCGGCGACGTCGCGGCCCATGGGCCCGACGACCGAGATCGGCGTCCAGCCGAGCCCTCGCTCGGCCATGGGCACGAGGCCCGGCGAGGGTCGGAACCCGACGATGCCGCACAGCGCCGCGGGCGTCCGCAAGGAGCCGCCGGTGTCCGAGCCGGTGCAGACGGGCAGCATGTCGGTCGCGAGCGCTGCCGCGGACCCGCCGGACGAGCCACCGGCGTTCAAACTCGGATCGAACGGGTTGCCGGTTGCGCCCCACACCGGGTTGCGCGAGTTCGCCCCGGCGCCGAACTCCGGCACGTTGGTCTTCGCGGTCACGATGCCGCCGGCGCGGCGGACGAGCGCGACCATGGCGGAGTCCGCCGCAGGCACGTTGCCCTTGTGGATCGGCGAACCGTGGGTCGTGAGGAGCCCCTCGGTCGCCTCGAGGTCCTTGATCCCCAGGGGAAGCCCGTGCAGCGGTCCCAGCGGATCGCCGGCGAGGACGGCCGCCTCGGCGGCCCGAGCCTCCTCTCGGGCGCGGCGGTACCCCTTCGCGGCGATGGCGTTCACCGCAGGATTGAGCGCCTCGATGCGCTCGATGCAGGCCTCCAGCAGCTCGACCGGAGAGACCTCCCTCGCCCCGATCAGCCGGCGCAGCTCGACGGCCGAGAGCTCCGGCAGGGACGTCCCTGCGGAAGCCGGGGCGAGGTCTTCGCGGGTCTCGCTCATCGCGTTCTCTCCAGCGGGACGGGGTCTGCGCCGACGGGGCGGCGGATGCAGGCGACGTGGTGGCCGGCGGCGACCTCCAGGAGCGGCGGGTCGATGGTGCGGCACTCCGGGATGGCGAACGGGCAGCGCGTGTGGAAGTGGCAGCCCGGCGGCGGCTTGGCGGGGCTCGGGACGTCGCCCTGAATGACCAGCCGTTCGCGCTTGCGCCTGGGATCGGGGACCGGCGCGGCGGCGAGCAGCGCCTCCGTATAGGGGTGGAGCGGCGTAGCGAACAGTCGCGCCTTGTCGGTGATCTCGACGATGCGGCCGAGGTACATCACCGCGATGCGGTGGCTGATGTGCCGCATCACGGCAAGGTCGTGGCTGATGAAGAGGTACGCGAGCTGGTGCTCGTCCTGCAGGTCGATGAGGAGGTTCAGGACCTGCGCCTGCACCGACACGTCGAGCGCCGAGACCGGCTCGTCGGCGACGATCACGTCGGGGTTGACGCTGAGCGCCTTCGCGATGCCGAGCCGCTGGCGCTGCCCGCCGGAGAACTCATGCGTGAAGCGCGTCATGGTCTCCGGCCTGAGGCCGACCCGCCGGAACAGCGCCGCGACCCTGTCCGTTCGCTCCGAACCCGACGCGATGCCGAAGTTCGACAACGGCTCACCCACGATGGACCCCGCGGTGAGGCGCGGGTTCATCGAGGAGTAGGGGTCCTGGAAGATCGTCTGGATGCGACGCCGGTGCGGCCACATCGCGCCGCGCGACAGGGACGTCACGTCGACGCCCGCGAGGCGGATGGTGCCCGCGGTGGGCTCGATGAGCTTGAGGACCGTCTTGCCGACGGTGGACTTGCCGCACCCCGACTCGCCGACGACGCCGAGCGTCTCGCCGCGCCCGATCGCGAACGACACGCCGTCCACCGCGCGCACCGCCCCCACCTCGCGGCGCAGGACGCCGCCCAGGATCGGGAAGTGCTTGACGAGGCCGTCCACCTCGAGTCGGGGCACGTCCGTTCGGCCGGTCACGCTGCCGGCCGGCGATCGGGCCTCCAAGGCCGCGGCATCGCTCACGCCGCCCTCACCCGGTCGACCTCCCAGCAGGCCGAGAGGTGGCCTGGGGCGGGCTCGAAGAACGGTGGATGCTCGTGGCGGCAGCGCTCGACCGCGAAGGTGCAGCGCGGCGCGAACGGACAGCCCTGGATCGGCTCGATGAGGACCGGCACCATGCCCGGGATCTCCTCGAGCCGCACGCGCCGGTTGGACGCCTCGGCATCGAGGTCCAGCCGAGGGATCGCGTTCATCAACCCTCGCGTGTAGGGGTGCGACGGGTTCTCGAACAGCTCTTCGACCGGCGCCTCCTCCACCTTCCTGCCGGCATACATGACGACGACGCGCTGCGCGGTCTCGGCGACGACGCCGAGGTCGTGCGTGATCATCACGATGGCAGCGTCGATCTTCGTCTTGAGCTCGAGCATGAGGTCGAGGATCTGCGCCTGGATCGTCACGTCGAGCGCCGTCGTCGGCTCGTCGGCGATGAGGACCTTCGGGTCGCACGACAGCGCGATGGCGATCATCACTCGTTGGCGCATTCCGCCGGAAAGTTGGTGCGGATATTCCCTCAACCGACGCTCGGGATCGGCGATGCCCACGAGCTCCAGCATGTCCCGCGCGCGCCCCATCGCGTCGGCGCGCGAGCCGCCCCTGTGACGCATCACGTTCTCGGCGATCTGGGTGCCGATGGTGAGCACGGGGTTGAGGCTCGTCATCGGCTCCTGAAAGATCATCGAGATCTCGTTGCCGCGGATCTGACGCATCTCCTCCTCGCTGAGGGTCGTCAGCTCGCGGCCGGCGAAGCGGATCGACCCCGCCACGATCCGTCCCGTCTCGGCCTGGATGAGCCGCAGCACCGACAGCGCCGTCACGGACTTGCCGCAGCCCGACTCGCCCACCACGGCGAGCGTCTCGCCGACGCCGACGTCGAAGGAGAGGCCGTCCACCGCGCGCACCACGCCGTCGAGCGTGAAGAAATACGTCCTGAGGTCGCGGACGGACAGGACGCTCAAAGCCGCCTCGCGAGACGCGGGTCGAGCCGGTCGCGCAGCCCGTCGCCGAGGAGGTTCACCGCGAGGATGGTGACGGTGAGGAAGGCGCCTGGGATCAGGATGCTCCACGGCGCGATCTGGAAGAAGGAGCGGCCCTGGGAGATGATGTTGCCCCAGCTTGGGATCTCCGGCGGCACGCCGGCGCCGAGGAAGCTGAGCGAGGCCTCCACGAGCATCGCCGACGCGCACACGTAGCTCGCCTGCACGATGATCGGCGCCATCGTGTTGGGCAGGATGTGGCGGAACAGGAGCCTCGGCCCCTTCGTGCCGCCGGCGATGGCGCTCTCCACGTAGGGCTGCTCGCGGATCGACAGCACCACGGACCGGACCAGTCGCACGATGCGCGGCACCTCGGGGATCACGATGGCGACCATGACGATCCTGAGGCCCGGCTGGGTCAGCGTGATGAGCGCGATGGCGAGCAGGATCGACGGGATCGCCATGATGCCGTCCATCACCCGCATGACGACCGCGTCCACCGGACGGAAGTAGCCACAGACGAGGCCGACGACGAGGCCGATCGCGGTGGCCGCGAGGGCGACGACGATGCCGACGGTGAGCGAGACTCGCGCGCCATAGATCGTGCGCGAGTAGACGTCGCGCCCGTACTGGTCGGTGCCGAACCAGACCTCGGCGGACGGCGGGCGCAGGCGGTCGATGGGGGACATGGCGAGCGGGTCGCCCGCGATGAGCGGCGCGAAGACCGCCATCAGGACGAGGACGCCGAGGATGGAGGCGCCGACCGCGATGGTCGGGTTGCGTCGGACCGCGGTCCAGGCCGGGCTCCTGCGCCGCGGAGGGACCGCCTCGATGCCAGCTGCGACCGTGCTCATCGCTCGCAGCCCGTGCGGCGCAGCAAGGTCACAGGATCAGTCCTGGCGTCGTCGCCTCGTCGAGCGGCCAGATCGGGCGGGCGACCCTCGTGTAGGGGACCTTCGTGTAGTCCCGGCTGAGCGGCGCGTCCGTCTCCACGTAGATGATCCGCTCGGCGATGGGGGCGAACGCTGCCGAGAAGTGGTTCGTCGACTTCACGACGAGGATCTGCTGCGCCATCGGGTCGATGCCGACGTTCAAGAAGAGCTCAGGATGGAAGCCCTGCGTGCGGCTCTCGATGAGGACGGCGCTCACGTTGCCGATGCGCACGGCGGCGCAGTCGCCGAGCGGCACCTTCGTCGGACCGAAGGTCTGCCAGCAGTCGCGCTTGAGGCCGGTGACCTCCACCGTCGCGTCCACGGGGACGCCGGAGCGCGGCCCGATCTTGCCGCCGAAGCGCAGGGGGAAGCGCGTCCCCTCCCCCGCGTCGAAGCACAGGTCGACGGCAATCGGGTCCCAGATCGGCCCGACGGCGGCGACCGCGTCCGCCTCGATGAGCGCGCGCAGGATCGTGGTGTTGTCGCTGGGCGCGCCGCCGCCGGCGTTGTCGGCGGGCTCGGCGAGGACCACGGGCCCCTTCGGGCTCGCCATCGCCTCGCGGATGGCGTCGGCGACGCTGAGGAACTGCGGCATCGTCCGCCCGCGCATGGCGACGAACTCCTCGCCGAGGCTGGTCGCGAGGCTGTCCGCCTTCGCCTTGTCGCCGTCCGCGACGACGAGGATGCGGCCTGACAGCTCGGGCACGTCCGCGTAGGGGAAGCAGTGCACCGCCGACACCGAGAGGATGCCGTCCCTCCCCTCGAGGCCCTTCATCTTGTCGACGAAGGCCCGCATCACCGGGAGCTGCGTCGGGTAGCTCGAGATCTGCCGGCAGTCGTACAGCGACATCACCGGCCGGACCTCGCCGCGCACCGTGCGCAGGACGAGGTCGAGAAGCTCCTCGGCGCGCTCGACCACGTCGGTGTGCGGGAACTCCTTGTAGCAGACGATGATGTCGGCCGCCGCGACGCGCTTCGTCGTCATGTGGCAGTGCGGGTCGAGCTCGACGCCGATGACGCGGTCCGGCCCGACGATCTCGCGCGCCCGCTCGACGATGTCGCCCTCCACGTCGTCCTCGCCGGTCGCGACCATCGCGCCGTGAAGGCCGAGGAGGACGGCGTCGACGGGCATCGCGTCGCGCAGCTGGCCGAGCACCTCGTCGCGCATCGCCTCGTAGTCCGCCTGGTTGACGGTCCCGGCCGGGCTCGCCGCGAAGCAGCTCCCCTCCACCAAGGTGAACCCGTCGGCCTCGGCGCGGCGTCGCGCCACGAACAGCGGCGCCGTGCACATGCGCGGCGCGTCCGCGGGGTGCTCGCCCGGCCGCAGCCAGACCCCCTCCTTGAAGGCGCGCAGGCTGGTGGGCAGCGGCGAGAACGTGTTCGTCTCGGTCCCGATCGTGGCGGAGAAGATGCGCACGGGCTCAGCCCTCGCCAAGGAGGCGGACGGTGCCGCCGGGGGTGGTTCGCGAACGGCTCATGGGCGCCTCAGTGGCGGATGCGGGGGTCGAGGAAGGCATAGGAGAGGTCGATCAGGAGGTTGATCATGACGTTGGTCGCCGCGAACACCAGGATGAGGCCCTGGACGATGGGGTAGTCCCGCTTCAGGACGGCATCCACCGTGAGCCGCCCGAGCCCTGGGATGTTGAACACGGTCTCGGTGATGACGACGCCCGAGATGAGCAGCGTGATCCCGATCCCGATCACGGTGACGATGGGGATCGAGGCGTTCTTCAGGGCGTGGAGCAGGAGGACGCGCGAGGTGGCGAGCCCCTTGGCGTTCGCGGTGCGGATGTAGTCCTGCGACAGCACCTCCAGCATGGAGGCGCGCGTGATGCGAGCGAGCAACGCGATGTAGGTCATCCCGAGCGCGACCGCGGGCAGGATGAGGCTTCTGACGCTCGGCCACAGCCCGTCGGACAGCGGCTTGTAGCCTTGCACGGGAAGCCAGCGCAGCTCGATGGAGAAGACGTACATGAGCATGTAGCCGGCGAGGAACACGGGCACGGCGAAGCCGAACACCGAGAACACCATGACGACCCGGTCCACGATCGTGCGGGCCTTCCAGGCCGCGATCACCCCCATGGGGATCGCGAAGGTGATCGCGACGAGGAGCGTCGCGGTCATCAGCATCAAGGTCGGCTCGAGGCGCTGGGCGATGAGCGTCGTCACCGGCAGGTTGGAGAAGATCGACACGCCGAGGTCGCCCGACAGGACGTCGCCGATCCACAGCACGAACTGCTCCCAGATCGGCAGGTCGAGGCCGAGCCGGCCGCGGATCGCCTCGATGTCGGCGAGCGTCGCGTCGTCGCCCGCGATGAGCGCCGCAGGATCGCCGGGCGCGAGGCGCAGGAGCATGAACACGAAGATCGCGACGACCGACATCACCGGGATGGTGCTGAGCAGTCGTCGCAGGATGTAGGCGGTCATGCGTGGCCCCTCGACACCGTCGGTGCGCCCGCAGCACCGCGCGACGCAGGAACGTCACCACGCTTCGACGGCGTCCGGACGTTCCGCGAGCGATGGTTGCCGGACCCGCGCGTCACGGCGCGGGCCCGACGAGCCCGGCTCAGTCGTCCACCTTCTCGATGTTCCACAACACGGTCAGGCCCGTGACGGGGACGATGCCGTCGATCTGGTCAGAGCGGTACGCCAGCGGCTGCGTCCACTGCCCGAAGCTGATGTAGGGGACGACCTCGGTCGCGCGCTGCTGGATGGACTTCGCCACCTCCTTGCGCTCCTCCTCGGTCTGCGCGAACGCGAAGTCCTGGCGCAGGGACTCGAGCTCCTCGTCGCATGGCCAGCCGACGTTCGCGGTCTCGCAGCTCGCCCCGAGCCAGGTGTTGAGCGCCGGGTTGAGCGCCGTGGTGCCCGACGAGGTGGTGACGAAGATGTTCCAGCCCCCGTCCTCCGGCTTCTCGCGGTTCGACCGCCGCGCGACCACCGACCCCCAGTCGATGGAGACGGCGTTCACGTTGAGCCCGGCCTCGCGCATGGCGTTGAGCAGCACCTGGGCGGCGGGGGTGATGGTGTGGTGGTCGGTCGCGGCGAGCACGGTGATCGGCTCGTCGTTGTAGCCGGCCGCCTTCATCATCTCGTACGCCTTCTTCGGATCGTAGTCCGAGATCGTCTCAGCGTTCGTCGTGTCCTCGTAGGTGGTGCCGCAGGTGATGTAGCTGTAGCAGGTCCGATAATACTGCGGATCGCCGACCACCGTGCGCAGGAAGTCCTCCTGGTTGACGAGGTGGTAGAGCGCGCGACGCATCTCAGGGTTGTCGAACGGCGGATGCAGGTGGTTGATGCGGATCGTCCCCCACGTGCTGTCGACGACGCCGGTGCGGATCACCTCGACGTCGGGCGTCGCTTCGAGGATCGGCACGAAGTCGACGGCCGGCTGCTCCAGGAGGTCGATCTCGCCGGCGGTGAGCGCCTGCATCTTGGTCTGCGAATCCTCGATCCAGACGAGCTCGATGCGGTCGACCTTGGGCTCCTTGCCCCCGGCCAGCCCGGACGGCGGCTCGTCGCGCGGGACGTAGTCCTCGTTCTTCGCGTAGACGGTGACGCTGCCGGGGACCCACTCCTCCTTCACCATCTTGAAGGGACCCGAGCCGATCGCCTCGGTGACTTGCTGGTCGCCCGGCGTCGCGGCGTCCTCCTCGCGCATGATGATCGGGACCATCGTGCCGGCCTTGCCGAGCGTGTCGGGGACGAGGCCGTACGGCTCCGATAGCGTCATGGTGAACGTCTTGTCGTCCTGCGCCTCGAGGCTGTCCACGAAGGCGAACATGGCGCGGCCAGCCTGGTCCGCCGCGCCCCAGCGCTGGAGCGAGGCGATGACGTCGGCGGTGGTCACGTCCGACCCATCGTGGAAGCGCAAGCCGTCGCGCAGGGTGAACGTGTGGACGAGGCCGTCGTCGCTCACGACGTAATCATCGACCATCTGGGGCTGCGGCACCCCGTCCGCGTCGACGCCGAACAACGTGTCGTAGATCAGCATCCCGTGGATGCCGGCGATGGTCTGCGTGGTCCAGTGCGGATCGAGCACCCTGACGTCGGCGTGCATCGTGGCACGCAGCGTGGACGGGTCCTCGCCCTGCGCCGCCGCCGGAGCGGCCAGCCAGTACCCGGACGACAAGCACAGGACCGACATAAAGATCGAGTGGATCTTCGTCACCTCGGCTCCTCTCACAAATTTGTGCAACGACCCGCGAAGCGTATTCGCCGTGCAGCACTGCGCAAGTGCAAATTTCCAGCACCATCGGACAGGCCCGGGGGCACGCGCCGCGGTGGCTGCGGGGCCGAGGGTCCCAGCAACCCCATCGCGGTGGCGGAGGGCAGGGGGCACGCCGTCGTGGTCTGGACAACATCCGCCCGCCCCTCATAACGTTGCGCCGGCACAGACGCTGTGCCGGCGCAACGTCGCCAGCGCTTGCCTCCTGCCGTGCGGGAGACAAGCGGGAACGGCGAACAAGGCTGCCCTGCGCAGGGGCGGCACCGTGGCATGGAGGGACGGATGGTGTTGTTGAGAAGGATTGCGCCCGTCGCGCTGCTGGCGGTCGCCGGTTTCGTGACGCCGGCCACGGCGGACGTGCTGCGGTTCAGCCACACGGACAACCCCGGCGGCTCGCGGCAGGCCGCGGCTGAGCTGTTCGCGCAGAAGGTGGAGGAGTACACCGACGGCCGCCACACCGTCCGCATCTACCCGGCGGGCCAGCTCGCCAACGACCCGAAGGCGGTCGAGCAGCTCCAGCTCGGCGGGCTCGACTTCACGGTCACCGCGACGGGCACCTACGCCACGCACCTGCCGACGCTTAACATCACGACGATGCCGTACCTCGTCGACACCTACGAGCAGGGCTGGGAGTTCTACGACAACTCCGAGTGGCTTCAGGGCGAGTTCGCCAAGCTTCCCGAGAAGGGGATGCGCATCCTCGCGACGTGGGAGGCCGGCTTCCGCTCCTTCACCACGAAGGGCGAGCTTGCCAGCCCGGCGGAGGCCGAGGGCCACAAGATCCGCGTCTACCCCAACGACATGATCCGCTGGACCATGGAGGCGCTCGGCTTCCAGACCGTCATCCTGCCGATCCCGGAAGTCTACCTCGGCATCCAGCAGGGCACGGTCTGGGGCCAGGAGAACCCGGTCGACACGATCTACTCGCTGCGCTTCTATGAGGTGGCGCCCCACATCACGCTGACGCGGCACATCTACAGCCCGCTCCCGCTGGCGATCGCCGAGTCCACTTGGCAGGAGCTTTCCGAGGAGGATCGGGACGCCATCCAGCGCGCGGCGGAGGAGGCGGCGCAGTTCAGCCGCGAAACCGTTCGCGCCGCGGTCGACCGCCAGCTCGAGGAGATGGCGTCGAAGGGCGCGACGGTGGCAACACCCGACGTCGAGCCGTTCCGCGAGGCTGCGGAGGAGGTCTACGCCAAGGCGCGGGAGGCCTACGGCGAGGACGTCGACAAGGTCCTCGCGGACGTCCAAGCCATCCGCGACGCGATGCCATCGAACTGATGCCACCGCGCTGACGGCGTCCGGGCCTCCTCCTCGCGGGGCCCGTCGGGCGGTCGGCAACGGGCGTCATCGGAGGGTGCGCCGCTGCCGCGTCCTCCCCCACACGTCGCGAAGGTCGGATGGACCACAGGCTCGCTTACCCGCGCGTGCTTCGCGCCCTCAGCACGATTCTTGATGTCGTGCTTGCGGTGCTCGGGCTCGGCATCTGCGTCCTCACCTTCGCCAACGCGGCGCTGAGGGGCTTCGCGGGCTTCGACCTCGCCTGGTCGCTCGAGGTGATCGGGTTCATGCTGCTGTGGGCGACCTTCATCGGAGCGGCGTGCGCGATGGCGCGCGGCGCCCACATGCGGGTGACGGAGATCGTGGCCGCGCTCGTTCCTGCCGCTCTGCAGCGGCCCCTCGCGCTCCTCATCGACGTCGCGGTTGCGGCGCTCCTCCTCGCGCTCACCGTCTACGGTGCCGACATCGCCCTGGCGACGTGGGCGCAACGGAGCACGGTGCTCTACTACCCCATCGGCCTCGGCTACCTCTCCATGCCGGTCGGCATGGCGCTCTGCCTCGTATTCCACCTCGCCAACGCCATCATCGACGCAACCTCACGCGGCGCGGCGGCAAGCGACCTCACCCCGGCGGACGAGGAGACCCGGGAAGGGGTCGGATGATCCTCCTCTTCGTCACGGTCGTCTTCCTCGTCAGCGTGTTCTTGGGCGTCCCGCTCGTCTGGGCCATCCTGATGACGGCGGTCCTGCCGATCCTCGTGTTCGACCTCGGCCATCCGCTCCAGGCGCTGTTCCTCAACTTCATCGGCGGGGTCGAGCCGAACCACTTCATCGCCGTCCCGCTCTTCATCGTGGCTGGCGAACTCATGAGCCGCGGCGGGGTGGGGCTGCGCATCATCGCGTTCGCGCGTGCGGCACTCGGCTTCCTGCCGGGCGGCCTCGGCATGGTGGTCGTCGGCGCGTCGATGCTGTTCGGCGGCATCTCGGGCTCGGCGATCGCCGACTCGGCGGCGATCGGATCGGTCATGATCCCAGCGATGAAGAAGCACGGCTACACGCCGGCCTTCGCGGGGGGCCTCGTCGCCGCGGCCGGGACCATCGGCATCATCATCCCGCCCTCGATCCCCATGCTGATCTACGGCTTCGTCGGCGGGGTCTCGGTGGCGGACCTCTTCATCGCCGGGATCGTGCCGGGCCTGATCTTCGGGCTCTTCTTCATGGCCGTGTGCTACTACGTCGGGAAGACTTCGGGGGCCGATCCCGGCGGCGAGCGCACGTCGCCCACCGAGCTCGGCCGCGCCTTCGTCGCCTCGCTGCCCGCGCTCCTCATGCCGGTCCTCATCCTCGGCGGGATCTTTTCCGGGTTCGTGACGCCGACGGAGGCAGCCTCGCTCGCGGTCGTCTACGGCCTCTTCGTCACCGTGGTCGTCTACCGCGACTTTCGCCTCGCCGACCTGCCGCGCCTCATCATCGATGCCTTCGTGACGAGCGCCGTCGTCATGGTCGTCATCGGGGCGACGACGGTGCTCGGCTGGCTGATCACCCTCGAGCAGATGCCGCAGGTCCTCGTCGCCGCCGTCCAGGCGGTCTCCACCAGCCCGTGGACGTTCCTCCTGTTCGTGAACGTCACGCTGCTCGTCCTGGGGCTCGTCCTCGATCCGGTTCCGGCGATCCTGTTGACCGCCCCGCTCTTCCTGCCCACCGCGATGGCCTACGGCATCGACCCGGTGCACCTTGGCGTCATCATGACTTGCAACGTCGCCGTGGGGCTCTTCACGCCGCCGGTCGGCGCGACGCTCTACGTGGCCTCCCGCATCTCGGGCGTCGGCGTCCTCACGATCGCACGGTCCATGGGCCCGCTCTACGTCGTCGCCATCGCCTCCCTCCTCCTCGTCACCTACGTGCCGTCCGTTTCGGTGGGCGTCGTTCAGCTCCTGCGCTGAGCATCTTGCCGCCGCCGGTGGGACGAACGGATCGCGCAGGAGCGCAGCGTCATCGTACCGCCCGACCCTCGACCGGATAGGCCGGGTCGACGAAGTGGCGAACCGCCGTCGAGCCGGGCGGCACCACGGCGGCGAACGCCGCCTCGTCCTCCGCGGTCCACTCGACGGCAAGGGCGGCGAGGTAGGCTTCGAGCTGCTCCATCGTTCGCGGTCCGACGACGGTGCCCGCGACGCGCTCGTTCGCAAGCACGAACGCGAGTGCGAGGGCGCCGAGGTCCGAGCCACGAGCAGCGGCGTGCTCGGCGAGCCGGGCAGCCGCGGCGAGCGTCTCGGGCTGGAACTCCGTCTCCATGATGCGCTTGTCGCGGCTGCCGGCGCGGCTGCCAGCAGGTGCCTCCGACCCCGGCGCGTACTTGCCGGTGAGCACGCCGCGCGCGATGGGGCTGTAAGGGAAGACGGCGAGCCCCATGTCCGCGCACGCGGGGAGAAGCTCGACCTCGATGGTCCGGTTGAGCGCGTGGTAGAGCGGCTGGCAGACGACGGGGCGGCCGATGCCGGCCTCCTCGCAGTGCCGCACGAGCTGCGCCACCCGCCAAGCCTTGTGGTTCGAGACGCCGACGTGGAGCACCATGCCCTGGCGGACGAGCATCGCGAGGCCGCGTGCCGTCTCCTCCAAGGGCGTCGAGGGGTCCTCCTTGTGGAGGTAGAGGACGTCGAGCCGGTCGGTCCCGAGGCGATCCAGGATCCGCGGGACCTGGCGCAGCATCCAGGCCGGCGACAGGCCGCGGTGGTTATGATCGTCGCCGATGGGGTTCCCGAGCTTGCTCGCGAGGACGACACGGTCGCGCCGACCCTTGAGGATCCGCCCAAGGATCTCCTCCGAGCGTCCCCCGTTGTACGCATCCGCGGTGTCGATGAAGTTCACCCCCGCCTCGAGGGCCCGATCGGTGATGCGGGCGCTGTCCGCCTCGTCGGTCCGGCCGCCGAACATCATGGCGCCGAGGCACAGGCGCGACACGGCGAGGCCGCTGCGCCCGAGCGGGACGAAGGGCATGGTGGTCATCGGCGATCCTCTAGGCTCCGGCACCATAAGTGCATGACCTAGGCGGTCCGGCCAGCCGCGGCGGCGCGTCGAGCCAGCGCGTCGCCCATGACGGCGCGCACGACGTCCCGGTAGACGTCGAGGCGGGCTCGCGCCGCCTCCTGCGCCTTGACGACCTCCGCTCGGAGGCCGTCGCGGTTGGTGAAGCCGCGCTCGACCCGCTCGACGATCGCGTCCGCGGACTCACACCTGCAGTCCGCCACGTGGGGGTACCCGACGGTCCCGAACACGCCGAGGAACTTTCGGCTGTAGGCGATGGGGATCGTCGGGACGCCCGCGGAGAAGGCGGCGATGCAGGCGTGCATGCGCGATCCGCAGAAGAAGTCCATCCCTGCGATGGCCGACTTGGCTGCTTCGGGCGAGCCGTGGACGGGCTCGACCACCACGCCCGGGAACTCCGAGCCCAGCGCCTCACAGACCCGGTGATCGTCCTCCACCGCTGCGCCGAGCGACTTCGGCACGACGACGTGGCTGAACAGGTGCACCGTGCAGTCCCCGCGCGCGGCGAAGCGGCTGATGAGCGCGCGCACGAGCGCCGGGTAGTCCACGGTGAGGCCGAAGCCGCTGTCGCCCGCGCCGTGGTTGAACAGCAGGCCCGACACGTTGATCCCGACCTTGGGAAGGCCGGCGGGGCGCGGCTCGGCGCGCCAGGGGAGCATGAACGCGACGTCCGTCGCCTCGATCAGCCGCACCGCGGGGTCGAGCTCGCGCACGAACGACGTGGACAGGTCGTCACGGGTCACGACGGCGTGGCAGCGCCGCATGACCCTGCGAGCAGCCGCGCGCGACCAACGCCGATCGAACGGCCCCACCGTCTGCGGTGCGAGGACGAGCGGCGTCCCCGCGGCAAGGACCGCGGCCTTCGAGAGCGTCTGGAAGGCGAAGCGCTTGGCGCCGTAAAGGTCCGTGAAGCTGTCGCCGGCGCCGATGTCGAACACCACATCGTAGCCACGCGCCATCGCGTAGAGCCCGTCCCGCACGGCGACGAGCGAGCGCTTGGTGAACGGACGCAGCCGGAGCCGCGGATGCTGGACGTAGGCTGGCAGCGGATCATCCCAGCCCACGACCTCGTAGTCCACCTCGACGCCGAGCTCCTCGCCGACCGCGTCGATCAGAGCGATGTGCGCGATCGTCAGCGCGCCGACGCCGTAGTTCGCCGAGTTGAGCGAGTGCCACAGGAGGCCGACCCTGAGGGGCGAGCCGTCCGCAGGGAGGAGCGTCATTGGAATCTACCTCGATCGACAGCGCCAGCCAACATCATCGAGCTTGCCCGGGCCAGGCCTTCGCGGCGCCACGGCTCGTGTCGGGCAGCTCCTCCCTCAGCCGCCCGCCGGTTTGCCACGGATGGCCACCCCTTGCGCGAGCCAGGGCTCGGCGAGGCCCGCCGAGAACCGGACGAGGCGGCGATGATGAGCGGGGACCCCAAGGCGCGCTTCGTCGGGCGTGAAGCCGGCGTTGCGGAGCCAGCGCCGAGCGCGCGAGGGGCTGACGAAGTGGTAGCGCGTGGCATCGTACCCGCGGCGGACCCGCCCCAAGTCGCCACGTTTGGCAACCCGTAGGAAGCGGCGCACGAACCCGACGGAGCCCGCGTTGTCGAACGACACGATGATGCTGCCTTCCTGCCGCACCAGCGGCCGTAGCCGGTATAGGAGGCCCACGGGGTCGGCGAGGTAGGACAGCACGTTGTTCACGAGGACGGCGTGGTAGCCGTCACTCGCCGCAGCCTCCCGGAGCGCGGCGTCGAGGTCGGCCGGCAGCATGCGCACGCCGCGGCGCTCGGCGGCCGTCGCGATGACCGGATCGAGGGGGATCGCCGATACCGCGTGCCCGGCGGCGACGAGGCGGGCCTCGTTGAGGCCGCGCTCACAGCCGACGGAGAGGATGCTCGACGGCGGCGCGGGCGCAAGCGCGAGAAGCTCCTCGCGCACCGGCTCGGAGTAGTTCTTGTCGAACCGTATGGTGTCGAACGTGGTCCGCGGCTCGATCCAACCTGGGGTGACGTCCGCCCCGACGGCGAGCTGCAACAGGCGAGCGACCTGTGCGTCGACCTCCTCCCGCTCGATGCCGATGCGCCCGAGGTACTTGTCGGCGAGGTGGTGGAGGCAGAATGCGTCGATGTCGCAGATGCCGATCACCTTGCGCAGGCCGCAGCGCGTGTAGGGGTCGGTCGCCGCCGAGACCAGCATGTCGTAGCGGCCCTCGTGGGGCGTCGTCGTATAGCCGCCAGACTGGATGCAACGGCGCAGCTGATCGCGCGTGAGCATGTAGCAGGCGGCGTGATCGTTGGTGTAGTGCGCGTACACCGCGTCGCCGACCTTCGTGATTGAGGTCGGGTCCCAGTGGTAGGCGGCGTGCATCGTGGAGTAGAACGCGCGCCCGTCCGGAGCCACCTCGTAGCGTAGGAAGCCCGCGACGAGGTGGGGTGGTAGCACCGCCGTGGCGTCGAGGAAGGTGCGCACATGCGCCTCGAGGACCTCGGTGTCGTCCTCGCTGTAGATGAAGAGGTCGTAGTCGTCCTGCCGCTCGACGAACAGCGGGCGGTGGGAAAACGGCAGCGACCACGGGTTCGCGCTGGGCAGCCCGACGCGGACCTCGACATCGGGGCCGAAGTCCTTGGGCACGTTCGACAGGACGACGATGGTGACGGGCATCGTGAAGGCGCGGTAGGTGTCGATGAGCCGCTGCACGTGGGCAAGGTTGCCGGTCCCGTAGTTGGCGATGGCAACGAGGATGCGCGGCGCGCGCCCGCCCGTCAGCGGGGCGGCGTCCGTCGCGCGCTCGATCGCAAGGTCCGCCCTGGCTGCTGGCTGCGCGCTCGTGATGGCGTCGTGCACCGTCATTGCGACCGAGCCGTGATGGCGGTGCCGGCGGCCGCCGCAGCGCCGCTCCTGCGTCGAAGCAGCCGCGCCGCGCGCGCGTCGAGCACGGACGGGGCCACGGCCGACAGGGCGAGGAGCGCCGCAGCGCGCAGCGTCGGCCGGACGCCGAGCGAGCTCCTCAGCCATCGGCGGCCGTCGCCGCCGGTCACCGTCGCCCAGACGGACCGATCCGTCATGAGGTGCGCGACGCGGGCCTCGATGCGGCGGCGACGACGAGGGTCGCGGCGGGTGCGCTCCTGCGAAAGGCTGCGCCGGAACGTTGCCATGAGGTTGTCGAGGTTCTCCATGTGCCACTCCGGCGCGTTCGTCTGCGTCAACGCGGAGGGGGAGCGGTCGTCCGGGCGCTCGAGGAGCACGGCACCGAGGATCGCCAACGCGCCGTGGTCGGCGAGCTTGACGAGGAGGTCGACGTCCTCGGTGATGCGCATCGTCGCGTCGAAGCCGCCCACGGCGAGGAGCGCGTCCCGACGCACGATCGCGGTCTGGACGAGGAGGTTGTCCTGACCGCGCCGCTGGGCCAAGCGGTCCATGGGGTCGTCGAGCCGCAGGACGTCGGATCGCACCGCGCCTGCGGCGGCAAGGCGACCGGCCTTGCTGCCGGACCAGCGCCAGTCGGTCAGCGATGCGACGACCGACGGGTCCCTCATGACGGGCACCTGGCGCTCCAGCTTGTCAGCGGCCCACACGTCGTCGGAGTCGAGGAACGCCACCAGCGGTTGGCGAACGAGCGCGATCCCCGCGTTGCGTGCCGCTGCGACGCCCCGGTTGGGCTGCCGGTGGACCCGCACGGCGTCGCCGAACCGCGCGCGCACCATCCCCTCCGTGCCGTCCGTGGAGCCGTCGTCGACGACGACGACCTCGGCCGCCGGCACCGTCTGTGCAAGGACGCTTTCGATGGCGCCGGACACTGGGTGGGCACGGTTGTAGGTGGGGATGACGACACCGACGGTGGCACACTGCACCGGGGACGGCGACGTCGCGCTGGACTTCATCATGCACCCCCGCGTGGCACGCTCGCAACGGATGCCGGCATCACGTTTTGGTGGACGGCCGTCCGAACGAGAAGAGGCGTCGCCGCATGGGGTCGGACTGACCGAACACCACCGTCTCGGCGGCAACGCGCAGGTTCGATACGAGGGCGCGGGAGCGCGAGCGGCTGTAGCTCGCCATCTCCGCGTAGTACCGCCACCTCTCGCCCAGCGGAAGCGCGGTGACGCGGTGCGCGTTCCAACAGGCGTTGAGGTACGCCCAGTCGGGGAACTGCAAGGTCTTCTTTCGGCCCCGGAACCAGTGATTGTAGTCCTGGCTGTTGCGCACGCGGATCACCGATTGCTTGGGATGGCGCATGAGGTTGAACAGCGGCTCGGGCACGATCGCAAAGTCCCCCAGCATCGCGAGCTCGAGCATCAACGAGTTGTCGCCGGCGTAGTGGTTGCCGATGAGGTTGGTGCGGGCAAGGGCGCTGGCCCGGATGAGACCGAACACCTCGTAGCACCGGAAGCCGCGGTAGAGCACGTTCTGAACCCGCTCGAGGCGGGACATTCCCAGCGTGTAGAAGTCCGGCACGAACACCTCCAGCGTCGCGCCGGCTTCGTTGACCACCCGCGTGTGCGAGTGGGCGAGCACGACCTCGGGCTGCCCCGTCAGCTGCGCTAGAACGCGCTCCAGGTAGGTCAGCTCGAGGTAGTCGTCGCCGGCGCACCACTTGAAGTACGGTGCGACGTTCCGCTTGGCGAGAAAGTTGAAGTTGCCCGCGGCGCCGATGTTCGTCGGTTGCCGGTGATAGCTGATCCGCTTGTCGCCGGCCGCGAAGTCCTGGCAGATCTCCGCCGTGCGGTCGTCCGAGCAGTTGTCCGAGATGTGGAGGACGAAGTCCTGATGGGTCTGACCGAGGATCGCCGAGATCGAGCGCTCTAGGAACGGCTCGCCGTTGCGCACCGGCATGGCGAGGCCAACGACGGGGATCGCCATCACGCGCCGCTCCGCACCGACAGCGCCTGCTTCTGCGCGACCGTCGCGCGTCGCGACGCCGCTCCGCGCGACATGCGCCGGATGCGAGCCAGCTGAGCGGCGACGATCTGCCAGTCCCCCGTCCGACGCGCGAGCGCTGCCATCACTGCGCAATATAATGCGCCGCCCACCGCCACCACCGTTCCCACACCAACAATGCCGGGCTCGTGTAGGAACGACTTCATGTAGATCATCGCGCCCATGCTCACCGCCGCAGGAGTCAAACCATACGCGACAACATCGATCAAGAACGTTCGCGGAGCGACGCCCGACAACCTGAGATGCTCAGGCCAAAAGTAGACGAGCTGTGGCACGATGATCGTGATGACAAGGCAGGCCGCCATGGTCACCGCGTCCAAGCCGATCGTTTGATGAAATATATAGGCAATCAGTAGGCCGATCGTGCTGCAGGCCAGCACCGCGAGGTTGATGTCGCGTACCTTCCCCCGAGCGATGGCCAGCGTGTACATGATACCCGTCGGCTGGGCGAAGGGGAACGTCGCCATGAACAATATGATGACTGGCCCGGCCCCGTCGTAGTCGCTGCTGAATACGATCCTCACGATGTCGTGGGCGAACAGCGCCAGCGCACCGACCGGAAGGAGCGCGAGCCACAGCTCGTATCGCCCCGTGCGGCACACCGCGTCCGCCAGGCGTTCCTGATCGTCGAGGGCGTGCATCGCGATCAGCGCCGGCTGCATGGGTTGGCGCGCGACGAGGAGGATGTTCTGGAGCTGCTGGAAGAGCGTGATGCCGAGGAAGTAGTTGATGACGTCGACCGGCGAGCCGACGAGGTTGAGGATCACCGTGCCGGCCGTCGAGTAGAAGATCATCGCCGCCCGACCCACCGTCGTCCAGAACCCGAACGTCGCCAGCCCTAAGGCGGTCGATCTGTCGAACAGCGCCATCCGCAGAGTGAGCTCGGGCACGAAGGCGCGCGAGCGGATGGTCGTCGCCAGCGTGAAGGCAAGGTCGGACACCACAGCGGCGACGACGACGAACACCACCGAGGGTGCGACGCCGACGAGCAGCGCGTAGAGCACGGCGAGCTTCAGCACCGCCTTGCCGAGCTCCAGCAGGCTGAGCTCCACGAAGCGCTGCTTGATGAGGTAGCCCGCGGTGAACGGCAGCGCGAGGACTGCAGGCTGAAGGAGATCGCGAGGAGCACCGTCATCCATCGCGCCTCGGCGACCATCCCCGGCGCCACGTTGAGGAAGCTCTCGACGTGGAACGCGAACAGCGTGCCGAGGAGGACGAACGTCAGCGCCAGCGCGAACACGAAGGGAAAGATCGAGGAGGTGATGCGCGTCACATGCTCGAAGTCGCTCCGCGCGTAGGCCTCCACCGCGTTGCGGTTGAGGCCGCCGGTCAGGAACGAGAAGAAGAAGGGTGGGATGACGACGAGCGCCATGATCACTGGGTAGACCGACAGCTCCGCCGGCGGGATGCGCTCCAGGAGGTACTGGAACGACCAGATGATGATGGTGACGTTGAGCAGCCGTGCGGCGACCTTGCTGCCGGCGTTGAGCGCCATCAGGCCGCCGTCCACGGCGACGTGCTTGTGCTCGACGGTGGAGAACGGGCCGCGCCCCACCGGAACGTCAGCCACCGGCGCCGCCTGGGTGAGGGGTGGGGTCGAGGGTGATGGAACCGGCGCCGGTGCAGGCGTCGGCACCGTGCTCGACGCGCGGCCGGTCATGGCACGCGTGGCGCGCGCCAAAGCCGCTGGACCGATGGACCACGAGCGCGCGCTCAACGCATCATCTCCGCCCGTTGGAGCGGTCCCGGCAGAGGGGCGTCACCCGAGCCGGAAAACACTCTGCACCATGAAAACGAAGCATCCCGTGCGAGCCGAAGATGGCTCGGGTTGCCCCGGCGACGGCACGACGCGCAGGGAGCGATCGACTGCTCCGCGCACGCTGCCACGTTCGGAAGTCGTGTTGGTCGACGCGCTCAGACCGTGAGGTCGTCCATGAAGACGAGGCTTGCCCTGAGGTCGTCCTCGCTGGCGCCGGCGAACACGGCGAGCAGCTCGCGCGACTGCTCGCCAGGCACGTCGCGGTAGATCGCCGACCCGTCGCCGCCGGCGATCGACGAGGGGGCGTCGGCGATGACGTAGTCGTCCTCGCTGCCGGCGAGCTCCACGCGGTCGACGCCGGGCTCGAAGTCCCACACGAAGGCGAAGTCGTCCTCGCCGAGGAGCGCGCCGTCGCCGTCGTCGTAGTAGTCCCCCGCCGCATCGCCGAGAACGAACGTGTCGGCGCCACCCTTGCCTCGAAACACGTCCACCTCGCCGACCGCCGGCCGTGCGTCGCTGACCAGGCGGTCGCCCCTGGCCCCGCCGACCACGATGTCGTCGCCTGCGATCTCGCGCACGGTGAGGTCGTTGAACGTGACGTCGAAGTAGTGCGCGTTGAGATAGATGCCTCCGGTGGCCGGCGCCTCGTCGATGGCGAACCTCTCGACCCCCTCGAGCGTCCACCCGTTCGGCTCCGTGGTACCGACCTCCCATGCCTTGAGGCTGTACTTTCGGTCGTAGAGCCCGACCTGCTCCACGCGCACGACGAACTCGTAGGTCTTGCCGGCGGCGAACGGGAAGTAGGTGTTGTCCAGCTTGGTGTCGAAGTCGTGGAACGACGTCAACTTGAAATTGTTGCCGGTCGAGAAGAACGTCGCGCCTGGCTCCCAGCCGGACTTCGGCTGCGTGCCTGAGACCGGCTCGTCGGTGTGGCCGTTCCACAGCATGCCGAACGCCCAGCCACCGCCGTCGCGGCCGCGCGGATCCTCGTTGGTCACGTCGTGCATGGTGACGGTGGTGCGCAGCTCGTAGTTGTCCCATGCCTCGTCGCCGAGCGTCAGCACGCGGTCGTAGCCAAGGTCCACCGGACGCACGCCTCCGCCGGACTTCTCCCACGTGCCGTCCACGATCTGGACGACGGTTTGCAGGTCGCTCACGTTGGACCAGTCGATGTCGATGTTCCGCGGGTACGCGCGGCCGTCCTCGTAGTCGATCGTCACGTCGCGGGTGGCGACGCCGTCGCCGTAGTCCGCCTTGATGGTGACGACGTCGTCGCGGCTCGTCCGGTCGAGCTCGGCGTAGGCGATGTCGATGTTGAAGTCGCCGTTGTCGTGCAGGCGCCGCGTGTCCGGGCCGACGGACAGGGCACGGTCCGCGCCGCCGTTGAGGCTGTAGGACAGCGACACGAGCCCATCGGTGACGACGTTGCCGAGGACGTTGATCCAGTCCTGCGACTCGCCAGGGACGCCGAAGGTCTGCGTGTCGCCGTACCACACGTCGATGATCTCGCCGACCTCGACGGTGACGGTGGCCTTGTCCGTCGTGTTGCCGTCGCTCACCGTGTAGGTGAAGGTCGCGTCGCCGTCGAACCCCGACGGCGGCGTGTACGTCAGCGTGCCATCGCCGTTGTCGGTCAGCCGGCCCGAGCTCGGCGCGGTGAACGAGACGAGGCTCAGCGCATCACCGTCCTCGTCGGTGTCGTTGGCGAGGAGGTCCCGCTCGACGTCGATGATGAGGGCCTGGTCGACGTTGGTGAGCAGGGTGTCGTCGCGCGCGACCGGCGGACCCTCGAACGCAGGGTCGTCGACGAAGGGCTCGCCCACGACCTTCACGTAGTCCACCTTGGCCGAGTACGCCGGGGCGTTGTGCGCGGTCGCTGCGAAGACGCCGACCGCCGTCACCGTCATGGGCTCGGTCACGCTCGTGAGCGTCGTCCACTTGGACCCGTCGCTCGAGTACTGCAGCGTGAACGCGTCGTCCTCGCGGGTGACGCGCATGTAGTTGGGCGCGCTCGCCGCGCGCTGCATCGCCACCATGCGCGGCGCGCCGTCGTCGGTGATGCCGGAGAAGACCTGGAGCGACGAGCCGTTCCAGTGCGCATCGAAGCGCAGCCACGTGTCGGCGTCCTCCTGGACGAGGATGCCCTGCATCTGGGTGCGCGCCGACGGCATCGAGTTGAACTTCGCCTCGATGGCGAAGTCGGTGTCGTTGACCGCCTGCAGGTAGCGCGGCGCGTCGTTGCTGCGCCACACGTCGTGGGTCCCCGAGGGGACCGAGAGGGTGAGGATGCCCTCGCCGTCGACGCGACCCTCCGTCGCCGAGCCCACGGGACCGGCGAAGAACCAGTCGGTGCCCTCGACCGTTCCGGTGAAGTCGTCGGAGACGAACCCGAACGGCTCGTTGACGGTGAGCTGCACGGTGCCGCTCGCAGTCCCGTTGCCGTCGGTCACGGTGAAGCGGAAGCTGTCGGGGCCGACGTAGCCGTCGGCGCTGGTGTAGGTCAGCGTCCCGTCGCCGTTGTCGACGACCGTGCCCTGCGCCGGGTCGCCAACCGACACGAGCGTGACGGGATCACCCTCGGGGTCGCTGTAGAGCTCGTCCACCGCGATGGTGATGGAGCGACCGGACACGAGCTCGTAGCGCGGCGCCACGGTGGCATCCTCGCCGTCGATGGGGTCGGACGCGGTCTCGAACCAGTCGATCTTGGAGACGAAGCCCGCGACGTTGCCCTGATAGACGTTGCTGCCGGCGAACGGGCCCACCGAGGTGGGCGTGATGTCGGTGGTCAACGTCTTCTGGGAGGTCCAGGTGACGCCGTCGCCGGAGGTCTGGAAGGTGAGGACGTCGCCCTCGCGCAGGACCTTGAGGTACTCGATCTCGCCCGGCTTGATGGACTTGAACAGCTCGAGCTTGCGACGGCCATCGTCGACGGTGCCCACGATGAGGCGCAGCCCGATGTCGGTGTAGGCGACATCGAACCTTATCCACCGGCTGGAGTCCTCGATGATGAGGAGGCCGTGCTCCTGGAACGGGGTCGTCGGCTCGTTGAGGAACCGGATGGCGATCTCGAAGTCCTCGTCCGCGACGTCCTGGAGGAGGCGCGGCGTGGTGAGCGCGCCGTAGGCGTCCACCGCGACGCCCTCGGGCGAGGCGATCTCGAGGTAGCCTTCGGGCGTGTCCGTGCGGGTCGCCGCGCTTCCGACGATGCCCTCGTAGCGCCAGCCCCCGCCGAGCGCGGCTCCGGCGAAGTCGTCGGAGAACAATCCGTCCCGCCACTCGCGCGAGCCCACAGTGACCGTGGCCGTCGCCTCCGCCGTGGCCGTGCCGTCGCTGACGCGGTAGGTGAAGGTGTCGGTGCCGTTGTAGCCGGCGGCCGGCTCGTAGCGCAGCCGCCCGCCGCCGAGGTCGGTCAGCGTGCCGGACCGGGGCTGGCTGAACGAGGCGAGCTGCAGCGCGTCGCCGTCCGCGTCGGCGTCGTTGGCGAACAGGTCCGCCGCGACGTCGATGATGAGGGCTTGGCCGGGCTCGGTGGCGAGCTCGTCGTCCCGTGCCGTCGGCGGCGTGTTGCCGGGCGGAGGCGGTGGGGGCGCACCGGCGTCCTCATCGACGATGGGGTCGGAGCCCAACTCGAACCAGTCGACCTGAGCGATGAAGCCGGTGGACTTGCCGAGGTTGCCGCCGAAGACGCCGGCCTCGGCGACGGACGTCGCGTGGCGGAAGGTGGCGACGCTCGTCCAGTTCGTGCCGTCGGCCGACGTCGACACCGTCCAGTCGTCGCCCGCCCGGGCGAGCCGCAGGTGCTCCGCCGACGCCGCGGTGATGACCTTGTTGAGCTTGATCGAGGAGGCGCCGCCCTGGGTCACCGCGGCGAACACGTAGAGCTTGGAGCCGTCGGAGTAGACGTCGGCGCGCACCCAGCCGCCGCTGTCGTCCATCACCAGGAGGCCCTGCATCTCGAAGCGCTCGTTGGGCGTCGAGATGAAGCGGGCCGACAACGTGAAGTCGCCGTCGTCGATGGCGCGCAGCACGCGGGCGGCGTCGGTGCTCCTCTGCCACATGTCGTAGTTGCCGTCGGGCGTGACGAGCTCGAGGACGCGGTCGGAGCCCACCGTGGCGATGCGGTGGGACGCGCCGGCCGCGCCCGCGAACGACCAGTCGGAGGACAGCGCCGCGGCGGCGAAGTCGTCCGAGCCCGTCGTCGGCCCGGTCGGCTCGGTCGGCTCCGTGGGTCCCGTCGGCCCGTCCGGCGCCTCGACGGTGAGGCGCACGGTAGCGGTCGTCTCCGCCTCGCCGTCGGTCACCGTGTAGGTGAAGCTGTCCGGGCCGCTGTAGCCGTTCGCCGGCACGTAGCGCAGCGTCCCGTCCCCGGCGTCGGTGAGGACGCCGTTCGCCGGCTGGCTGATGCGCACGAGGGTCAGCCCGTCGCCGTCGGGATCGCTGTCGTTGGCGGTGAGGTCGGCGAGCGCGATCGAGTTCGCGGCGTCCCCGGCGACGGTGAGGGCATCGTCCGCCGCGTCGGGGTCGCGGTCCGGCGGCGGCGCGCCCACCGAGCCGTCCTCATCGACGATCGGGTCGCCCGCCACCTCGAACCAATCGACCTCGGCGGTGAAGCCATCCGAGCCTGCGATGTTGCCAGCGAAAACGCCCACCTCCGACACCGTCATCGCATGGCGGAAGCTGCCGCCGGCGACCCAGGTGCTGCCGTCCGTCGAGTAGGACGCGGTGAAGTCGTCGCCCGAGCGCGTCAGGCGGACGTAGGGCACGACCGTCGTCGGGAGCGCGACGTTGAGCTTGACGGACGTCGAGCCGTCCACCGTCGTCGCTGCGAAGAGGTAGAGCTTGTTGCCGTCCGAGTAGGTGTCGGCGCGAACCCAGCCGCCGTCCGGCGAGGACACCATGATGCCCTGCATCTCGAAGCCCTGGGTGGGCGTTGACAGGAACTTGGTCGTCAGCGTGAAGTCGCCGTCGTCGATGGCCTGCATCGCCCGCGGCACGCCCTTCTTCGACTGCCATAGGTCGTAGTGCCCGTCCGGGCTGATCAGCCTAAGGACGCCGTCCTCACCGCGCGTCCCCATCGCGTAGGACGAGCCGGACTTGCCGGAGAACGACCACTGCGAGCCGAGCGCGGCGGAGGAGAAGTCGTCCGAGCGAGCGGTAGGGTTGGCCATCAATACACCTTTTGCGCGAGCTGCCGGGCTAGGACCGGCCAGCCTCGCGGTTCCAACGGGGAGCGAGTGAAAGGTCGACGGAGCCCAGCATTCCAAGCATCCGCCGGGCGCGGTAGAGTCGGATGCGCACCAGGCAGGCGATCGCGCGCACGCGGTCCAGCGGTGAGGCGAGGCGGGGGGTCAAAGCGACCTCCCCTGCGGACACGAGCGGCGAGGCCGCCACGGCCGCGGCACGCGCCGACCAGGCAAGCCGGCCGCTGCGACGGGCGACGACGTCAGCGTAGTCGTGGTGGATCTGACGGTCCCACTTGCGGGCGAGCTCGGCGAACGTCGGCCGAGGGGGGTGGAAGACCACCATGTCCGCGCGATAGCGAATGGCGTGCCCGAGCGCGGTGGCGCGACGGCCCCAATCGCGATCCTCCGCCCGACCGATGCCGCAGAACGGCCCCACCCGGTCGAACACTTCGCGACGCACCGCGAGGTTCCCGGTCCCGGTGAAGCCCTGCTTGGCAATGTACTTGTCCATGCGGTAGGCGAAGACCTGCTCGTAGGCGGCAACCTGGCGCGACACCGCCGCGGACGTCGCGATCCGCACGTCCCCACCGACGACCTGCGTGTCCGGGTCCTCGAACGCCCGCGCCACGGCCGCGAGCCAGCCGCCGCCTGGGATGCAGTCGGCGTCGATGAAGGCGAGGATGGTGCCCGTGGCGTGGGCGACGCCGAGGTTGCGCGCGAGGCCGGGTCCCGGCGCAGGCTCGGCGAGGAGGGTCACCCCCGGGACCTCGGCGCACACCGCCTCGGGCAAACGGGTCGACCCGTTGTCGACGACGATGAGGTCGGCAAGGTCCACCTCGCCGCGCTGCGCGTGGAGCGCGGCGAGGCACCGCCGGAGGTCATCCTCCTGGTTGAGGTGTGGGATGACCACACTGATCGACGACGTTCGTGCCATGGTACCCCTCGCCGGACTGACGGTGTCCTCCGTGCCGACCTAACGCCTCAAGCTGTCGCCTCCCCGACTTCGCCACCCCCACGCGCCCGCCGGGGCGGTCAGCTCCGAGGGTGCCTTCGGCGGCGAGTGGCTCAGCGGCCCGACGCCGGTGACGCCTCGCGCCCGGCAAGGCGCGGCAGCGACCACCCGCGCGCCACCCCCGCGTCGCGGCGTCGCGACCGCGGGCCGACGATGGCGCCGTGCAGCGCGTCGGTGAGGCGCGCGTCGGCGAACGGGCTGATCGTCGGCTCCGCCGCGCTCGCCGCGCGAATGGAAAGGCGCGTCATCACCTCGTGAAGGTCCGCGGCCTCGAAGGCCGCGGTGATGCCCGGCTTGTCGCTGAACCGCTCGACGGTGGCGAGCTGGTGGTCGTTGCGCTGCTCCAGCAGGGCGGCGCGGCGTGGGAAGATCACCAGCGGCGTCGATACGCTGAGCGCGGTGATGATGGACCCCATCCCGGCGTGCGCCACCGCGAACGGCGCCTCCCGGAAGCGCCGGCGGTACTCGTGCGGACCGAGGTGGGCCGCCCACTCGAAGTGACGGGGACGGTAGCCGTCCTGACCGGGCTCGGGGATCTGCCCGAACACCGCGGCGGCGGGGTTGGCCGCGGCCCACTCGTCGACGGCCTCGACCAAGCGGTCGAACGGCTGATGCGTGCCAAGGGTGAGAAAGATCATACCACCGCTCCCCAGTATTGCGGGCCGTTCGCGCGGGCGAGGTCCTCCCACTGGGTCAACCAGACGTCCGCATGGCGGCCGATGCGCTGACCCGAGAGGGACAGCTCGCTCGCGTTGGCGATGCTGTCGACCCAGATGGTCCTGATGCCCAGAAGACGGGCGATGCGCAGCGCGAAGTACCCGGGTGCCGCTCCGGTCGAGACGACGACGTCGGGCCGCGCGCGGACGACGACGAGGGCGATCTGCAGCAGCGAGCGCAGGAGGCGCAGCTTCTGCCAGCGGTTGGCCTCGACGACGACCCGGTACTGGGGCTCCGCCTCGCCCCGCTCGCGCGCGTCGGCGATCACCTCGTCGCGGAAGTCGGGGGTCGTCGTGGCGTAGGTCACCGCGCAGCCCGTCCAGGACTTGCGCATGCGGAAGAGCTGCACCCAATGCCCCCCGCCGGACGCCACCGCCAGTACTCGAACACGCTTCGCCATCGGTCCTCGTTCCTCGAAGGTTGTCGCGTCGGTCGGTTCGCAGGCCTACGCCAGGGCCTCACGCTCGGCGCGCGCGACCGACGACGTAGCCGGGACGCGCTCGAGGCGGGCTGGCCGCGCCTCGGTCGCCGTGGGGCGCACGACAAGACGCAACGGGGTCAGGAGCATCAGCTTGACGTCGAGGGCGAGGCTGCGCCGAGCCACGTACTCGAGGTCGAGCGCGGTGCGCCGCGCGATGTTGTTGACCGAGCTCACCTCACCGCGGAAGCCCATGGTCTGCGCCAGCCCGGTCATGCCAGGCTTCACCGCGAAGCGCAGGTCGTAATCCGGGCATAGCTGCGCGAACTGCTGATCGTGCAGCACCGCGTGCGGCCGAGGGCCGACGAGTGACATCTCGCCCCTGAGGACGTTGATGAGCTGCGGCAGCTCGTCGATGCAGGTCCGCCGCAAGAGCGCGCCGACCCGGGTGACCCGCGCGTCGCGCCGGGTGGCCTGCTGCACCTCGCCGCCGTTCTCCATGACGACCATGGTGCGCAGCTTGATGCACTGGAACGGGCGACGGAACCGACCGCCGCGCTGCTGGAAGAAGAAGCAGGGTCCCCCGGTCTCGGCCTTGATGGCCAGCATGGCGACGACGAGGATCGGCAGCGCGAAAACAAGCATCAGCGTTGCAACGACGATGTCGCGCACGCGATAGGCTACGTCGCCGCCTGCGTCGCACCCGTCAAGCAACTCCACGCTGCAATTCGCACGCGGCAACCGAAGCCCGCGCTCGGAATCACAATCGACCGTCAGTTGTAGATCCATCGCCAACGCAGAACCCCAGCGGTTTGTCCGGAAGCCCGCCCACAGCCTTGCAAAACCTTGGGCAGACTTGTGGCAAACTTGTTAACCGTGCGGCGTTTTACGTTGGATTGAAGGTCGTCGTCAACAGCATTTGAAGTTTATTTTGTCAACACACGAACCCTGCGTTACCTAGCATTGACTAAAAGTTTCGTAGTTCAGGTTCACACAACACAAAATTGTGACGGCGCTACGGTTCGCCGCCGCCTCTTGTGCGAGTTTCGCCGGATTGGTTCCTAAAGAATGACAGCTTTATCAACTCCGTAACGAAAGTTGATCCGATGGACCGAGGGCAAGATCGGCCAGCGCCCTTGGATAAGGCTAAGGAAAGTCCTGAAAAAGGCTAAACCGTGGCATGCGACGCCGCCTCCTCCTGCAGCCTACCGAATACTTGTACGTCGAGCCGCATCGAACAGCCCGTCACCGGGCGTCGCGGTAGAACCGCCCCTGCCCCGCGTGGCTCAGCCAACGCACTTGTCGCGCGGGGGATGGCTTGCCGCCCAAGGGATGCTTGCCGCGCGACGGGCCTTTACCCGACTGACTTGGATGCCCGGTGTGCCGCAAGGAGAGGGCTGCGCCATCGCGTAGCACCATCGCGTAGCTCCATCGTCCATGCCCGTCCGGCCGTCGCCGACGCCCATGTCCTCAGGGGTCGGTTCGCAGGTCCTCAGGATCGGCGCGCTTGTACCCGAGCGAGGCAGCGAGGAGCCGGCGCGTGTAGTCGTGCCGTGGACGCATGGCACGCATGTCCTCCACCGACATGACCTCCACGATGCGCCCCTCGCTCATCACCGCGATGCGGCTGCACATGTGCCCGACCACGGCGAGGTCGTGGCTGACCATGAGGTAGGTGAGCCCGCGCTCGGCGCGCAGGTCCGAAAGAAGGTTCAGGATCTCCGCCTGCACCGACACGTCGAGCGCGGAGGTCGGCTCGTCGAGGAGCAGGATCGACGGCTCGGGCGCCAGCGCGCGGGCGATCGCCACGCGTTGGCGCTGCCCGCCGGAGAGCTGGTGCGGGTAGCGGAAGCGGAAGGACGGCCCCAGCCCGACCTGCTCCAGGAGTTCCGGAATGCGGCGGTTGGTGTCGCGGACGCCGTGCAGGTGCAGCGTCTCCGTCAGCACGGTGTCCACCGAGTGGCGCGGGTGGAGCGAGGCGTAGGGATCCTGGAAGACCATCTGCACGGTGGCGTAGAACGCGCGGTCGCGGCGCGGGCCGAGCCGCCGTCCGTTCACCTCGAGCGTGCCCGACCACGTGGGTGCGAGGCCGGTGATCGCGCGCAGCACGGTGGACTTGCCCGAGCCCGACTCGCCGACGAGCCCGAAGGAGTGCCCCTCCTCGACGGTGAACGTCGCGCCGCGGACCGCGTCGACCCGGTCCTCACCCTCGCC